>LT907983.1:1200000-2400000 GCA_900230115.1 Spirosomataceae bacterium TFI 002
AGAGAGGTTACATTGGCAAAAACAAAGAAACCGCCAAAGGATACAAAAAACCTGATCTCAAGGAATTTTACCATGTTGGGCAACCCAACCCTCGAGAAGGAATGCCGAAAAACATATTCCCAGAAGAGATTGCCGACTTCAAAAAGTATACTTTGGAAACATTCCATACTTTTGAATCAACAGGCAAAAAGCTTCTTCAAGCAATTGCACTTTATTTGGGACTTCCCGAAATGTATTTTGAGGATAAAGTAGAGAATGGAGACAGTATTTTGCGTGCTCTTCATTATTTCCCCATCGAAAATCCTGAATTGTTGGAAGAAGGTGCGGTAAGAGCTGCTGCTCATGGCGACATCAACCTCATCACCTTACTCATGGGAGCCTCGGCAGACGGATTGGAGGTTTTGAGAAAAGATGGTGTTTGGATTCCAGTTACTGCCCTACCCGATCAAATCATTATAAATGTGGGTGACATGCTTGATAGACTTACTAATCATAAGTTAAAATCCACCATACATCGTGTGGTAAACCCTCCAATTGATAAATTAAAAACAAGTAGGTACTCTATTCCATTTTTCATGCATCCACGTGGCGAAATGGACCTTTCTTGTCTTGATTCCTGCGTAAGCGACGAAAACCCTAAAGTGTATGTCGACATGACAGCAGGAGAGTTTTTGGATGAAAGGCTTAGAGAACTAGGCTTAAAAAAATCGTAACATATTTAGCAACAATAAATTTTAATATAAAAAATGAAATACTTCTTACTTCTTGCCTTAGTAGCCTCAATGGCCGCTTGCAACTCTACAAGTAGCACTACTGACGAACAAGCTACTGAGATCGCTACATTAGAACCAGATTTTGATTTAGCGAAAACAACACTAACATGGACAGCTTTCAAAACTCCAGATAAAATTGGTGTTTCAGGAACATTTGATGAAATCCAACTTACCGACAACGCTTTTGTCATCAACACAAAAAGTGTAAACAGTGGTAACGAAGAAAGAGACCCAAAACTTAGAGACTTCTTTTTTGCAAATTTGAGTGATAGCCTAATTACAGGTCATTATGGAATTCCATCTTCGAATAAAATTCCAGTAACACTTAAAATGAATGGTGTTGAGAAAACTTTCGATTTTGATTACATGGTGAATGATACTGCTACAATTGTAACTGGCAAAATTGACATGCTAGCTGATTTTAGCGGAAATGCTGCATTTGAAGCAATTCATAACGCTTGCAAGGAATTACATTTAGGAAAAACTTGGACAGATGTAGACCTTAAAGTGGTAACATTAAAGTAAGAACATAAAATTTATTTTAAGAGTCTTCACTAATTATTGTGAAGGCTCTTTTTTTTGCCCCTTTTTTTTCGATAAATTTATTGACTACCAGTAATCCTCTTTTGTCAAAAACACGTCAAATAAGATATTTCATCTTTTTACGAGATGTACTTTGGATCGCCATATCGAGTTTTGGCGGACCACAGATTCATTTGACAATGTTCATAAAGACATTTGTAAAAAAAAGAGCCTACCTCACGGAAGCAGAGTTGATGGAATTGCAGGCTTTATGTCAAGTATTACCAGGCCCTACTAGTACTCAAACCCTTACAGCCATAGGATTCAAGCTTGGCGGGCCATTTTTAGCGTACGTTACGCTTATCATTTGGATTTTACCCGCTTCTATTTTGATGACCTTAGCAGCCATTGGCGTGAACTATGTAAAAAAAGACATGCTTCTTGAAGTAACGCAGTTTATAAAGCCTATGGGTATTGCCTTTATTTTTTATGCTGCCTATGCTATTGGACGAAAAATTATAAAAACAAAAACGAGTTGGGTGCTCATGCTTTTTGCGGCAATGCTCGGTTACTTATTCCCATCACCTTATGTAACGCCGGCTCTTATTCTTATTGGTGGAGTCATCACTTCACTCAAGTATAACCAACAAGAAAAAATGGACAAAAACCCCATTAAGATAAGATGGGGTAACTTTATTTTATGGGCTGGTATATTCGTTACTGCTATTGCAGTAGGTAATAGTACTCGTAACATGCCAGTTTTACTCTTCGAGAATTTTTACAGAAACGGTAGTCTTGCTTTTGGTGGGGGCCATATTTTGAAGCCACTTTTATATAACGAGTTTGTAGAATTTAAACACTATTTATCAGCTGATGAGTTTTTATCAGGAATCGCACTAGCCGAGATTATACCAGGTCCTACATTTTCAATTGCGTCATTTGTAGGATCTTTAAGCCTGAGAGAATGGGGAATTAGCGGCCAAATACTTGGAACTGTAGTTTCTACAATTGGTATTTTCCTCCCAGGAATTCTCATGATATTTTTTGTAGTAAAATTTTGGACACAGCTTAAACAATATAGAGGCGTAAGAGCTTCACTAGAAGGAATTAACGCCGCCAGTACAGGTTTAACTATTGCCGCTGGCGTATCACTTTTTGAACCTATGGCAATGAGCGTATTGCCAATTGTTACTGTTTTAGCAACCTTTTTAGTATTATTGTCCAACAAATTACCAAGCTACGCTATCATACTCATTGGTTTAGCACTAGGCTTTGGTGTTAACTATTTATGACGAAAAGACAGAATCTAACTACAAACTCCGCTTGGGAGGATAAAGTAGGCTATTGCAGAGCAGTAAAAATTGGAAATACAATTGAAGTAAGTGGAACCGTATCAGTAGATAATAGCGGAGAGGTTGTTGGCCTCAATGATCCATACATCCAAACGAGATTTATATTATTACGTATTGAAAATGCTCTAAAAAGCTTAGGAGCAACTATGCAAGATATTGTTCGTACAAGAGTGTACGTTACTGATATTAGCAAATGGGAGTTGGTAGGTAAAGCCCACGGTGAAATGTTTGCTGACATTAAGCCAGCCATGTCTATGGTGGAAGTGTCTGCACTTATCAATCCAGACTACATCGTAGAAATAGAGGCAACAGTAATTCTAGGTGGAAATTAACTTATTGGTAATGGCATGTGCTACTAGCTGAGCCGTGTTCTTTACATTGAGTTTTTCCATTACCCTAGTTCTATGCCCATCCACTGTTCTGGGGCTTAGGTTTAATTTTGAGCCTATCTCAGGAGCGGTATATCCTTTGCATATAAGCTCTATGACCTCCAATTCTCTAAAAGATAGATCAACCTTATAATTGAAAGGCTGTTTGCGACTTTGTACCATTGCTTTATTTAGTAAAAGGCGTCCTACGTACTCAGTAAAGTATATTCCCTCGTCGTAAACTTTTCTAATTGCAAGCTCAACTTCGTCTGGATCAGTGTCTTTGAGCAAATATCCATTGGCTCCTATTTCCATAAGATGCAAGATGAATTTATCTTCTGCATGCATGGAGAGTATAATAATTTTGAGATCATCATTTCCTTGCTTTCTTAGCATTTCTGTCACCTCCATGCCGTTAAGCTCTGGCATAGAAATATCTAAGAGGACTACGTCAATTTTGTTTTTTACATAAAGGTCAATAAACTCTTGTCCATTGGAAGCTTGAAATACGATTTCGAAATCGTCTATGGTACTCAGGATTTGCTCTAATCCTACCCTAAACAAGTGATGGTCATCTACTAATGCTATTCTAATCTTTCCCATGGCTCTTATACATTTTGTTCAAAGGTAAATTTAAAACTACTTCCTTTATTATGAACAGAATTGAACTCTCTTTCTGCACCTAAAACCGATAATCGGGAAACAATATTGGTAAGCCCTAGCCCTTTTGTATTATCTCCAAGTAGTTTTTCGAACTCATACCCTACTCCATTTTCCTTAAACTCAACATGAATTTTATTATCGACTTTATTTAACAAAAAGGCAATTTCACTAGCATTGGAGTGCTTGATTGCATTGTTAGTTAACTCTTGAAGGATTCGATAAATACCTAATGCTTTTATATGCGGTAACGAACCTTTTTCATCCAATCCCTCCATTTTGCACGAAAAATTAATTGCTGTTGCCCTATTCATTTTTTCACAAAGCTCTTCTAGAGCTGCTTTGAGACCAAAATTCTCAAGAGTTTGAGGCACTAACTCTCTTGACAAATTCCTTACTTGGCTCAATGCCTCAGCAACCAAACTTTGGGAAGTTATGAATTGCTCATTGTCAATGTTTAACTTTTTAGCCACTGCAAATAGACTCATTTTGGTGGCCGACAAAAGCCCTCCAATTTCGTCATGAAGATCCTTTGCTATAGCTTTCCTTACTGTCTCTTGTAGTTCTAATGAGTTTTCGAGCATTTGTTTTTGCAGTTCAGCTCTCACTCGTTCCATTTCCTCTTGCTGAGCCAGTTGCATTTTTAGCTGCTTCGAACTGTAGTGAAATACAAAAAATATCACCGTCAATGCCAAAAGGAACATTATGGCAATAGCGGCTACTATAATAATTCTAGTTTTGTCCATTTAGTTGATCAAACCCCTTTGCTTTGTAAAGCCCAATAGTTATGAAGATGTAAAGAATAAACGAGAAAAACGTATTAAAGTCTTTGAAAAAGTGAGATCTACTTTGCTGTGACACGACCGAAATAGTAAACTCAGATAACAAATAAGTAATTACGGTACTAGCGGAATAGATCAAAAATCCCGCAAAAATCCAAAACCAAGGATACTGAAGTAGGTTTTGAATTTTCATTTGTTCTAAAGTCTTAAAAAAGAAGTAAATAGAATAACCTAAAAAAATAATCCGATTGACTGTATAAAACATATACTTTTCATACCCTTGTTCCGGTAAGAAGTAAACCAAAACTTGGACGACAAATAAAATAATGAAAATAAGAAAACCTTTCTTTTTGAAATGTTGGGCAAAACTGACAATAACTAACACACTAAAACCGGCTTCTTGAATGTTGCCAATCCAATAATTGTTTTCTTCTAAAATTGCTAGGTGCCAAATGTACAGATCGACAATAGCCCAAAACACAAAGGCTCCTGCTAATAATTTAAGACCCAGATTGAGGTATCTATAGTTTTTAACCCCTAAGAAAATTACAAGATATGGCATAAAAAACTCTATGCCATAAATTGGCCAATTTGACAATATATAGATGATTCTATCTAAATACATTAGCAACTCAACGGGCACCTTGGGCCATTAGCTCCAAAATCGCCATCACCTTCAGGCATATCTTTAAGGGCCGTAAGATCCATTACAATGTTCTTTTTTTCCTTGTTTACCGCAGTAAGAATAAGTCTAGGTTCGTTTTCTTCATCCAAACCATGATAAATTCTGATTCCTACAGCGTCAGGTTTTTTAAGTAAACTTAATAAAAGTTCCCTTCCAAAAAACTCAGCACGATAAGGATCTTCAACTCCTTCTTTTTTTGATTTTGCTAAAAATTGATCTTGTTTTAGTTTAGCTTCCTTCGCTGTTATAAATTCTCCTTCAGATCCGTCAAAGAACTCTTTAATACTTTCGTTCATGGTTTCTATTTTTTGATTGATATTTCTTCGAGAAAATTGAACATTTTTAAGTTAAAACACAAATACAAAAACTAAGCCATTTAAGGCAAATACCTAACTACTAGGCTATTATACGGTGTCATATCTAAATAATAGGTGTTTTCTACCTATGAAATGAGGTAAAAATACCTAATGATCTCCGTGAAATAAGAAAAGTCATCTTTCCTTTGAAATAGATAATAAATCCCCTAGTTTTGATTGTTAGGTACACACTTCAAGATTAAAAATGAGTAAATACAGATACTTAGTTGAAAGCAATCTTTTTGGGGTTTGCTCTAAGTTGGGCGAAAAACTCAACTTCTCGGCAAGTAGCATAAGAATGTATTTCATATACGCCTCTTTCTTCACGTTTGGCTCGCCCATTATTATTTATCTTATTCTAGCTTTCTGGATAGACGCAAAGAAGCATATTCGACGTCACGAGAATCCTACTATTTGGGATTTGTAATTTTTACCTGTCTACCTCTCCCATTACCACATCTAGAGAGCCTAGTACAGCAACAAGGTCAGCGATCATAAGTCCGCGAGAAATTTCAGGCAAAACCGAAAGGTTATTAAAAGAGCATGCCCTAGCTTTTACACGCTCAGGAATGTCGCTTTTCCCATTGGTTTTAAAGAAAAAACCTAGTTCTCCTTTACTATTTTCGGCTCGTGCATAGAACTCCATTTTTGCAGGACGAATTTTCTTTGGCACCATCTCTTGAGGGTCAAAGTCCCTGGTTCTTTTGTGGTCACCTTTTAGCTGAACTAAACATTGTTCAATTATCCTAAGTGACTCCCAGCACTCTTGCACTCTCACATTATTTCGGTCCCAACAGTCTCCTAAAGTTCCTACTTCACCTTTCCCTATTGGAACATCAAAGTCGATTTCTGGATATACAGAATAGCCATCAACTTTTCGAAGGTCATATCTCAGCCCTGAACCTCTAAGGACTGGGCCTGAGCAACCATAGTCTATTGCCATTGCAAGTGGTAAGACTCCAATATTACTTGTTCTATTGATAAATATGTGATTGTCTATGACTAAGTTTTGAAGCTCTTTCAACTTTGGTTTTAAATAATTCACGAACTCTCCACACTTATCTTCGAAACCAACAGGAAGGTCATAAAACAAGCCTCCAACCCAAATATAATTGTAAAGCATTCTTGCTCCGCATACCCATTCCAGCATTCGCATAATGGTTTCCCTATCGCGAAAAAGCCACAAAAAGGGTGTTTGTGCTCCAATATCAAGGGCGTATGTTCCAATTGCTATAAAATGTGAAGCAATGCGATTAAGCTCGGCAACCAAAACACGAATGTATTCTACTCGCTTAGGCAAGGTTCCTTCTATTCCCAGCATACGCTCTACACCCATGACATAGGCATGCTCGCTATTCATCGCGGCAACATAGTCCATGCGATCGACATATGGAATGATCTGATTAAATGGAAGAGACTCGGCGTGTTTTTCGAAACATCGGTGTAAATAACCCAAGTGAGGAACAACATCTCTAATAACTTCACCATCAGTCACAACCTCTAGGCGAAGTACTCCATGGGTAGAAGGGTGCTGAGGCCCAATATTAATGAGCATTTCTTCAGTTTTGAGATCCCCCTCTGTATATTTGGTAGGCTCAGAAACCGTTAGATACTCTTTTTTGAACTTGTATTGAATCTCCGACATTGCTGTAAAAATACACAATGAATCTTAGCTTTTAGCAGGTCAAAAATTGAAATCCTGAAAAAAATGACACAAAACTTCCTTTTCTTGTGTTGTACAACTCGTTATGCATACGATAGAACCATATTACAATTGGCAAAAGTACTACAGAGCAGAAAAAGACTTGCGATCTCCATTTTTTGGGCGTGAATATGGAGAATCATACGTAAATCATGTTTATGGCTACTATATCGATCCCAATTGGGATGAGTTTGAGTCCGAAACACTTTATTGCAAATTACTCTGGTGTGATTACAGTCAGAAAGTAGCGATCATAGAGTTAATAGGCGAATGGAATGATACATTGTACAATGATATCATGTATTTAAAAAGAAATGTAATTGATATTTTGACCAAAAACGGGATTGAGAAATTTATCTTGGTAGCTGAGAACCTATTTCAGTTTCATGGTGGAGATACCGACTATTACGAAGAATGGTTTGAGGATATTGAAGATGGCTATATCGCAATGCTAAATGCCAGAGAATTTATCATTGATGAAATGAAAAAGTATCGATTGGACTACTACATAAACCTCGGCGGCACACTGCAATTAGATAATTGGCGAACAGTTAAACCACAAAAGCTAGTAGCAGCTATTGACGCTTTAATGACTCGTCGGCTTGGAATGTAAACATCCTATTGGCCCAGACTCTTACCGTTACAAGTACAACACTCAATTTTAAATTGGATTTGAATCACTTTACAATAATGTGATCATTCCAATGTTAGAATAGAATGTATTTTACCTCACAAAACCAATTTTTAGGATTTTGATAAAGTACATGACAAGCATTCATAAGCCAATCAATGCTGATTGCTATTTTATGAATTTCGTTTCACTAGCTTTTAAGCGTCTTTATATGGAGCAATCAGTAAATAAACGGGAAGAAAACCAAAACTCTTCCCTTAAAAATAATCAACACTAACTTCCTTACTACAAGTTTGTAACATTTAATTAAAAAGTATCCTTTTTGAATGTGATTGACCTTCTTGATCAATTACTCTGAGGTAAATTCTTTGCCCCTCTAAACTTCTTGGTATTTCTACCTTCTGGTTTTCTAGCTCGTCTAGAGATTTGTAGGCGGTGAATACTTCAGTTCCCGAGATGTTATAAAATTTCAAATCATATTTTCTATCCTTTTCAAACCCATTTAATTGCACATTAAATATGCCATTTGATGGATTAGGAAAGACATCCACAGCTGCACTGATTTCCGAAACCAAAAGTGCCTCATTTATTTCAACAACATTACCTGCATACATTTCCTCACCATTGTGAGCTATTAAAGAATGCCTAAAATCTGAACCCTGCATACCTTCGTCATACGATTTAGGATCTTTTGCCAATTCATATAAACGAGTTCCTGATAGTTGCTGACCGCTAATAGAGAACTTAAATAGCTCAATTGGATGATCCGCAATAACATTAAATATTTCTCCACCATTTGAGCCAAAACCATGAAAATCACATTCTGATTGAGTTTTGGGAGCAAAAACTACAGAGTTATCGGCCCACTGTCCACCATTTAAACTCTCAATGTCTAGTCTCATGTCTTCAAGGTTTTGAGGAAATATTATACTCACTTGAGAAGGCCCCATTAAGAATTTTTCCATTGAAAAATTGGGAATGGCGTAAACATTATATGTTTTCGAATTCTCATCAAATTTGATGTCCAACTCGAATTGAATTTGAGCTGATGAAACAAAAGGTATTAAAAGTAACAGGGTTTTAAATAATGATTTCATGATAGGCTATCGTTTATTTTTCGTGATTAAAAACGGAATACAATGCAATACGCAAGCATCCACAAAACCCGCACTTACATTAGGATAAATTAAGCTACTCGGCGAAATTGTCAATACAACATGTAAACCATTAAATGGGTTAAAATCCGAATCTATACTGTCGTCCCCTATGTCTTTTTTGGTAGTAATGGTCTTTGTAGGTACGCTCTGTGTTTTAATTGCAACAACATAATTCCCGTAAGGTAAATTATCGAAAACATAGGTTCCAATTGAAGTTGTTTGAACTGAATCTTTAATCTCAATTAGGTTTCCAGCAATACCCGTTTCCCATAAATAGACCCATACATTGGGATTTACTGACTCACCTGAATCATTGATTCCATTGTCATTTTCATCATTCCAAAGTACACCACTAATTTCTCCTCTATGACAGTTTACTGGGAGGTTATTTTCTCCCAGCCACGGAATTCCAATATCTACGAATGACTCCAAAAAGTACTTATTGTAAGCTACACTTGGGTTGATTAAAAAGGTGGTATCACTATTAGCCAAAGAACCCAAACTAATGATTCCATTTACAATTCCATCTTTGTCAAAAGCTGATCCATCTAATTCAAATGAGCTGCCGGGAGTACTTGTCAAAGGCAGATTTAAATCACTTAATGTATGACCATCTGGGTGCGTATATGACAAAGTATAAACCCCACTCACATTTGCCTCAAAGCGATAAAATCCATTTGAGCCATCAGCGAGGTAATTAATAACCGCTCCTGATGGGCCCGTAATCGTAACTTTACCACCCTTGAGAATTTCGCCAGTTTCTTCACAATAAATGTATCCGTATGGTTTCCAGTTACCAATGCTAATACCTAAGTCAACTGTTAAATTTAATGAATCCGAGCCATTTGCATTTTGGCAAATCGGAATAAAATCACTGAATCCAAATTGATCGAAATCAGAATCTTTGGTAACATCTACACCTTGGTTTTTATTTGAAAAACGATAAGCAAATGGTAAGTCAGTAGAGTCTACATAAACCTGATAAATTCCCTTTGCCAAATCAGAAAATAGATACTTTCCGTACGAATTTGTGATGGTAGAATCTATTATGTTTCCATTTTCCAATAGATAAATCTTTAGACCAGCTAAGCCTGGTTCAGTATTATCTAAAGTTCCGTTTACGTTGTAATCAAAAAACACCATGTCACCAATTTTACCTTTACAAGGACACACTTTAACACTTAGTTTATTAGAAATATCGAAACAATCCGCACTAAGAGCTGATAGGTTACTACCCACATTTAAGCCAGTTACTGTCTTTCCTTTGGGATATGAAACAGCGTAAATATTAAAAGAACCTCCATCTTGTAAACCTGTAAAAGTTGGTGAACTGGTTATTTGAAGAATTGCTCCCAAAGTATCCGTCAGTAAGTAATTAGTATTTTGGCTTGTAGTGTCAATATTGAAAGTTGTAGTGAAAGTTATTTCGGGTCCTACATAATCACACAACATTGCAGGAAGGATATTTATTATAACCTCCCCCATGTCCTTTAGTCCCTTATGATCCATTACCTCCACAGTAAAAATGAAAGTAGTATTAGGCAATAAGTTTGAATTATTTACAAGGCGTATGTTTCCATTGGAATCCAAGTTAAAATAGCCTTCTGTATTACCAGAAACAATATTGAAAGTAAGAGGTTGGTTTTCTGGATCAGAAAAAATAAGTGAGCCTATGACCGTATTATTGGGAGTATTATTGGCAATTGAAACAGTAAGGTCATCAATTATTGGTGGCTCGTTTTGCTCACAAGCTTTGACTTGCTGTACATTTGAAAAATCAAGGCAGTCCGAAGTAATTGAGCCTACATTTTCACCGAGGTTTAAACTTTGAATAGTGCCTTCATATGATACAGCTACAATTGAGAAAGTTTTTTGAAACCCAAAATTGAGAAAAGTTGAATTATCAGATATTTGAACAATTGTCCCAAGTGAATCCAGTAGTAAATACTTTGTGACTTGATCTAAAGTAGGACTATTGGGAGCCGAACTAACTTGCACAGTATCAAAAAGCAGGTTGCAGGCGATTGTTTGCGGACAACCAAATGAAGATACCGCTACATTTTGAGGTGAATTTGGACACAAATCTTTTTCATTGGGTACTCCATCGTTGTCGCCATCTACTAGCGGTATCGCGAAATTAGTTGTAAAAGTAATAGTAGCTTGATCTTTTTGGCCGACATTATCTGTTACTTCTACAATTAAAGTATAGGTAGTGGAAGGTGTAAGTTTGGTATGATCAGTTACGGTGAGAACTCCTAAATTGTCGACTGCAAAAATACCAGATCCATTTCCAGAAATTATCGCAATGTTGGCCGGTAAATTCTCAGGATCTCTAAATGTTAAAGTGCCAATTGGAGAATTGCTAGTTACATTGTTGCCTAATACAAATGACTCCTCTTCTATAACTGGGGGAAGGTTAGGAGTACATGCTTTTATATTAAGGGCATTAGAAAAGTCAAAACAATTTCCCCTAATTGCCGAGATTGGGTTTCCAACTTCTAAATTATCAACATTCAATTCATAAGAAACTGCAACTACCATGTAGCTTTTGTTCAGTGAAAGATTGTCAAAAGCAGGAGTAGCAGAAGTTGCCACAATTATCCCAAGTGAATCAGCCATAATATACTGTGTAACTTGACTCGGAGATGGATTACTTGGAGCTGCAATAAAAGAAATGCTATTATTGGTAAGATTGCAAGCTGATGTAATTGGGCAACCATAAGCATTCACTATTGTGTTTGCAGGTGTATCTGGACATAAATCTATATCATCATCGACACCATCATTATCCGAATCTACTAAAGCTAAGGACAATTTAGGAATAGTTGAAGATGCTGCTAAACCAATATAATGGACGGCAAAAATTAATGTAAATAAATACAAAGCACCTCTCATTTTATTACGAATTGAGGGCTTTTTTCTAGTAAGCAAAAGTTGAATATTCATTCTATTAATTTTCTAATTAATGAAGACTAATTTTTCTATTATTCGAGTGAAAGCTGTGGAGCTGAAACATTACACTCAACGGTACAAGAAGTACCGGTATTTGCGTAAACAGAATTGTAATGATCTATGAAATTTGCGTCGGGGAATGTATTTCCAAAATCGGATCCATTCATATTAGCACTCGCATTAGAAGCTGGATCTACTCCATTTTCAAAAATCCTAAGTCCAGCGATACAACCGCCCGAAAGAGTGAAATGAAACATGAGTAAATCCTGACCTGCAACTAAGTTTATTGGACTTCCAGTTGAACCAAAACCATGATAATCCACTGCTGGAGTATTGGATGGAGCATAAATTCTACTATTATCGCTCCATGTTCCACCATTTACCGAAGTCAAGTTATTATTCCCAAAAGTCAAGGCTTGGTCAGCAACTGCTGCGGGAAATACAATGGAAATCTGTGATGGTCCCAAATTATAGCTTCGTGAAGTTGCTGGTTTTGCATAAACTTCATATCGCTGTTGGACACTATTAAACCTGATAGTGAGATCCATATTAGTATCTTGACAATAAGCACTTGAAAGACCTGCTAATAGAAAAACTACGACGAATACTTTTTTCATTTCTTTGTTGTTTATTTTATTTAAAAAAAAGAGGAATTTTCTAAAAAAAGAACCCCTATATATATTTGATTTTAAGGAAGTTGCTCAACCATATCATTGTAATTATAATTACGAGTTGGTTGTGCCAACTGGTAGTTTTGTGTTCCACTAAATATATACACGTTATCATTTAGTGGCCCTTCATACTTTACTTTACCATCCATATTGACATCACCGAAGTAATACCCAAATGCATCATTGTAGTTGTAAGAGTCATTTGCATTATTAATGAATCCCAAGATTTCTACGAAGACTGGTATTCGATCATTTGCAGGACCTTCGTATTTCACTTTTGCGTCGCCATTGGTATTACCAGCCCATAATGCCCGCTTGCCATTCATGGTGGCCATTTCAAGATTTGTATAATCATTTATTCCAATGGCTTTGTGATATAGGTCGACATCTGTCATTGTTGTGAAATCAACTGTTGTACCAGTGCTTGTTAATGTTTTGGTTGCCGCAGTCATGACTCCTAAGTGATTTCTATGTTTCACTGCCACGTAAAACTCCTGCCCTTCTAGACCAATAAAGGTTAGTGGACTTAGTCCATCCATTGATACTACATCACCATCTCGCTGAACAAGGCCCGATGCAGTGTGCAATATTTGAGCATTATTCGAAGCACTTCTTAACTCAACTAAAACCCAATCAACAATGGCATTAGGAGTTCCAGCATTTGCATTTATTACACCAGTTGTAGTGGTTTCTCCCCCACCTCCTCCAATGTGATTGAACTTGCCTCCAATATTTGTATACGGTTCTTCCGTTGGTAAATAAGCATTCAAGTTTGCTCTCATTAGACCATCACTAGCACTGAACATAGCACCTTGTAACATTACTTTCACCATCAACAAACCGTCACTAGGTCCGCAGCCAACACCTTTGATAGGATCACATTTATCAAGAGGATTAGAAGTATGAATACCGGGATTAATATCTCCTAATGGGTAAATTGGACTCAGAGGGGTGCTTGGATTATCAATTCCAGTAACCTCCTCACCATCGGTAAGTCCATCACCATCTGTATCAGGATCAAACGGATCTGTGCCCAATATCGCTTCTTGTGCATTTGTTAAACTATCATTATCGCAGTCAACAGTTGCTGTTACTGTTTTGGATATCTGGGTCTTATTAAAATCACACGCATCAAAAGGATCTGTATTATCATACGTGGTTTGAGGATTATTATCTAACCCACCCAATTCTTGGATATTTGGAACTCCATCTCCGTCACAATCTAGTGTACTTAAAACTGGTACGGTAATTTGGGAAATTGCGAAACTACAGGCGTCTTTCGGGTTAGTATCATCAGAAGTTCCAATGATTCCATCTGGCCCTAATATTTCATTGTAATTCAAAACTCCATCTCCATCGCAGTCCTTAGATCTCCAAGCAAAGCTTGTTAATGCTATTAATTGCTGGCTAGCATCGTAGCTACACATATCTTTAGGATTTGTTTCATCCCCAGAGTTTGCAATACCATCCGGTCCTAATATTTCATCTTTATTAGGTACGCCATCACCATCACAATCAATCGTAGTTGCAGTTATAGCAAGGGTAATTTGAGATATTTTGAAGTCACATGAATTTCTAGGATCGCTTCCATCCGAATTACCAGCAATACCATCTGGCCCTAATAATTCGTCTTTGTTTGTGACACCATCTCCATCGCAATCTCCATTTCGCCATAATAGAGAAGTATTGGCAAAAACTTGTTGTACCACATTGTAATCGCAAGGGTCATTTGGATTTGAATTATCGTTTAAGGTAAAAGGATTTCCATCAATTCCATTTATTTCCTGAGCATTTGTGACACCATCACCATCGCAATCTCCCATATCTGTCGCTGCTCTAGTAACAAAAACAAGGTTTACACTACATGGGTCATAAGTAAGTGTACCATTTGCACATTCATCACCATTGCTTACACCATCTCCGTCGCAATCTAACAGAGCCAGAGGACTATTAGGGTTTTGGAATAAATATGGACACAGATCCACATTTCCACTTATTACATCTTGACAATTTGGTGGTAGTACTGTAACTATCAACTCGGCAACATTCGAAATTGCACCACCATTGTCTCTGATTGTGTATGTTATAATTGCCCTACCCACAAATGGATCCGCAGGATTGAGCGTAACATCTCCGTTCGTATCTACACTCCATACATTTCCAAAATTATCTATAAAAGTGTTGTCAATAATTAGTGTGGAAGGATTAAGGTCTACAGAAGAGGGATTGATAAAACTATCTAAATCAAAGTCATTAGCATCCGCACTAAATGTAATATTTGAATTAAAATTAGTGATCGTTGAATCACTTTTAGCTACTGGTGCATCATTTACTGCTATTACAGTAACCGAAACCATTGCTGTATCGCAAGTTATTGGACTTGGAGAACCGTCGTCACAAGCCTTATATTGGAAAGTGTCTGTTCCGTTGAAGTTAAGGTTCGGAGTATATACAATTTCTCCTGACGGCAAAATGGCTATCGTTCCATTACTCGCTTGCAATAAGCCTGTTGTGTCTACACTCGCTGGATTAACATTGCCATCTACATCTGTGTCATTGGAAAGTATAGCAATCGTCACTGGAGTATCTTCCAAAGTCGTGGTATCATCATCCATAACTAGGATTGCATCATTTACAGCAGAGACTGTAACTGTTACCATGGCAGTATCACAAGTTATTGGACTTGGAGAACCGTCGTCACAAACCTTATATTGGAAAGTATCTGTTCCGTTGAAGTTTAGATTTGGTGTATAAACAATTTCTCCTGTTGGCAAAATGGATACCGTTCCATTACTCGCTTGCAATAAGCCTGTTGTGTCTACGCTCGCAGGGTTAACATTGCCATCTACATCTGTGTCATTGGAAAGTATAGCTATCGTCACTGGAGTATCTTCCAAAGTCGTGGTATCATCATCCATTACTAGGATTGCATCATTTACAGCTGTGACTGTAACCGTAACCATTGCAGTATCGCAAGTTATTGGACTTGGTGAGCCGTCGTCACAAACTCGGTATTGGAAAGTATCTGTTCCGTTGAAGTTAAGGTTCGGAGTATATACAATTTCTCCTGACGGCAAAATGGCTATCGTTCCATTACTCGCTTGCAATAAACCTGTTGTGTCTACACTCGCTGGATTAACATTGCCATCTACATCTGTGTCATTGGAAAGTATAGCTATCGTCACTGGAGTATCTTCCAAAGTCGTGGTATCATCATCCATAACTAGGATTGCATCATTTACAGCAGAGACTGTAACTGTTACCATGGCAGTATCACAAGTTATTGGACTTGGAGAACCGTCGTCACAAACCATGTATTGGAAAGTATCTGTTCCGTTGAAGTTTAGATTGGGTGTATAAACTATTTCTCCTGATGGCAAAATGGCAATTGTTCCATTATTCGCTTGTATTAAACCTGATGTGTCTATGCTCGCTGGATTAACATTGCCATCTACATCTGTGTCATTGGAAAGTATAGCTATTGTAACTGGAGTATCTTCCAAAGTCGTAGTATCATCATCCATTACTAGGATTGCATCATTGACTGCAGTAACTGTAACAGTTACCATTGCAGTATCACATGTTATTGGACTTGGAGAACCGTCGTCACAAACCCGGTATTGGAAAGTATCTGTTCCGTTGAAGTTAAGGTTCGGAGTATATACTATTTCGCCTGTTAGCAAAATGGATATCATTCCATTACTCGCTTGCAATAAACCTGTTGTGTCTATGCTCGCAGGGTTAACATTGCCATCTACATCTGTGTCATTGGAAAGTATAGCAATCGTCACTGGAGTATCTTCCAAAGTCGTGGTATCATCATCCATTACTAGGATTGCATCATTGACAGCAGAGACTATAACAGTTACCATTGCAGTATCGCAAGTTATTGGACTTGGAGAACCGTCATCACAAACCCTGTATTGGAAAGTATCTGTTCCGTTGAAGTTTAGGTTGGGTGTATAAACTATTTCTCCTGACGGCAAAATGGCTATCGTTCCATTACTCGCTTGCAATAAACCTGTAGTGTCTACACTCGCAGGGGTTACATTGCCATCTACATCTGTGTCATTGGAAAGCACAGCAATCGTAACTGGAGTATCCTCCAAAGTCGTGGTATCATCATCCATCACCATGATTGCATCATTTACAGCTGTGACTGTAACAGTTACCATGGCAGTATCGCAAGTTATTGGACTTGGAGAACCGTCATCACAAACCTTATATTGGAAAGTGTCTGTTCCGTTGAAGTTAAGGTTCGGAGTATATACGATTTCTCCTGTAGGCAAAATCGCAATTGTTCCATTACTCGCTTGCAATAAACCTGTTGTGTCTATGCTCGCTGGATTAACATTGCCATCTACATCTGTGTCATTGGAAAGCACAGTAATCGTAACTGGAGTATCTTCCAAAGTCGTAGTATCATCATCCATTACTAGGATTGCATCATTTACTGCAGTGACTGTAACCGTAACCAATGCAGTATCACATGTTATTGGAGTTGGTGAACCATCGTCACAAACCATGTATTGGAAAGTATCTGTTCCGTTGAAGTTAAGGTTCGGAGTATAAACTATTTCTCCTGACGGCAAAATGGCTATCGTTCCATTACTCGCTTGCAATAAACCTGTAGTGTCTACACTCGCAGGGGTTACATTGCCATCTACATCTGTGTCATTGGAAAGTATAGCTATCGTCACTGGAGTATCTTCCAAAGTCGTGGTATCATCATCCAATACTAGGATTGCATCATTTACAGCTGTAACTGTAACAGTTACCATGGCAGTATCGCAAGTTATTGGACTTGGTGAGCCGTCGTCACAAACCTTATATTGGAAAGTATCTGTTCCGTTGAAGTTTAAATTTGGAGTATAAACAATTTCTCCTGACGGCAAAATGGCTACCGTTCCATTAATTGCTTGCAATAAGCCTGTTGTGTCTACACTTGCTGGATTAACATTGCCATCTACATCTGTGTCATTGGAAAGTATAGCTATCGTCACTGGAGTATCTTCCAAAGTCGTAGTATCATCATCCATTACTAGGATTGCATCATTTACAGCTGTGACTGTAACAGTTACCATGGCAGTATCGCAAGTTATTGGACTTGGAGAACCGTCGTCACAAACCTTATATTGGAAAGTATCTGTTCCGTTGAAGTTTAAATTTGGAGTATAAACAATTTCTCCTGACGGCAAAATGGCTAACGTTCCATTACTTGCTTGCAATAAACCTGTTGTGTCTATACTCGCTGGATTAACATTTCCATCTACATCTGTGTCATTGGAAAGAACGGCTATCGTCACTGGAATATCTTCCAAAGTCGTGGTATCATCATCCATTACTAGGATTGCATCATTTACTGCTGTGACTGTAACAGTTACCATGGCAGTATCGCAAGTTATTGGACTTGGAGAACCGTCGTCACAAACCTTATATTGGAAAGTATCTGTTCCGTTGAAGTTAAGGTTCGGAGTATATACAATTTCTCCTGTTGGCAAAATGCCTACCGTTCCATTACTTGCTTGCAATAAGCCTGTTGTATCAACACTCGCTGGATTAACATTGCCATCTACATCTGCGTCATTGGAAAGCACGGCAATCGTAACTGGAGTATCTTCCAAAGTCGTGGTATCATCATCCATTACTAGGATTGCATCATTTACAGCTGTGACTGTAACCGTAACAATTGCTGTATCGCAAAGTGCAGGCATTGGTGTGTTTTCATCACAAACAATATACTCAAAGGTATCTGTCCCATTGAAATTGAGGTTAGGAGTATAAATAATCTCACCAGATGGCAAAATTGTTAAAGTCCCATTACTCGCTTGCAATACACCAATTGTGTCAATGCTACTAGGATTAAGGTTTCCATCTATATCTGAGTCATTAGCGAGAATATTTATAGTTACTGGAGTGTCCTCTATAGTTGTAGTATCATCATCAACAGCAACGGGAGCATAACATCCACTTTTGATAGAAGCATTACGACTTACACCAATTCCTTGGTCTACAGCCGTAACTGAAATTCCATTAACCTGAGTTACCAGACCATTTGCATTTATTATTCCTGACGCAACTGGGTCAGGAACAAGTGAAAGGTCTCCTGTTAAATTTACATAAACTGGAGATCCTGTTCCTGTGAAAATACCTCCTGTATTCCCTCCATTCATTGTTGATATTTGCAAATCACTCGGAATGAATGTTCCCGCACCTTCTAAAGCATCTGGACATCCGTCTCCATCCGAATCAAGGTCAAATTGGTTTGCGATACCATCTAAATCATAGTCTAACTCTCCGCAACCTTCAAAAAGAAGTTTTATACCGTCTGGGTTACCATCAGGATTTATTACACTAAATGTAAAGGAGCTAACGCTAGCATTTACTTGTATTGTAGCTGCTCCTTCTCCAGTAGCACAATCGACCATAGAGACCCCATTATTTTGTCCATCTCTTGCATGCTTAAATGTAGTTCCATTATTAGCGAAGTCTGGAGCATCCGAAGAAAGCGTTGTCATTGTTAATCCACCTTGAATTGCCCATTCGCTAGTACCCACAAATTTACTTCCAAATAAAGTTCCAGAAGATCCCCCTATTCCAGCAATGTGCATTCTAGGATTATTTACCGCTATTGGGTTGTTTGAACCATCAAAATACTCTACTAAAAAAGTATTAGTGCTCGCTAGATTTGCAGGAATTACAAATCCTAAATCTGGCTTTCCTGAACTTATAATGGGACCATTAGCTGAAGTAAAACTACTTTCGCTACAAGCTCTATTGAAATCTTGGTTAGAGTTTAATGCTATATCACCCCAACTACCAGTAAATGTAACCCTGACCTTGAAGTCTGGGGCTAAATTTGATTCCCATACTGACCCCGTAGTATTTGTCCATGTTCCATTTATTCCACAAGCAGACTCATTGGAATCAAGTATACCGTCATTATCATCATCTAAATCATCTATATCTGCTACTCCGTCACCATCTGTATCTACACAGCTAAAACCAGAACCATATGCTCCCCTTGTATCAACATACATTGCGTGTACATTTATAGTATTCAGTACACTGGCTAATGATCCAACATTTAACTGAATCTCGTCATAAGGTAGTGAGGTTTTAAAACCAAGGTTATAAATTCCGGGTCCAGTACCTATTAAATTGGCTAATACCGCTAAATCAATTAATTCAGAGGAGCTTGAGCATTCCTGTTGTACTCCATTTAAATAGGTACAAATTGAAAGCGAGTTGAAAAGGTCAACCTGAAGTATATTATTTACATCTTCTAAAACTACCCCTGCTGTACTCCCTGCAGGAAATTCCGAAAGTTGATCCTGAACAGAGATTCTACCTGTTGCTGCAATTCCAGCAGTCATATTGATTGTCGAGAAATTAGATGGAATGCTATCTATAATTACTGACGAGTTTGTCAAAGAGCATGCAACACAAGCTAATCCAGTAATCCCAGTTCTTGAGCCATTGACAATAGTCGGAAAATTAGGTTTAGTTAAATAGTAAGTAGAATCACATGCTATAGTCGCCGGACAGAAATCCTCCAGCACAAGAGCGTAAACTCGGGTAGTATTGAGTAAACCGAGCAAATTTGTAACTTCCAATTTAACTTGGTCAAAAGGCATTGAACTTACAAATCCAACTGTCTGTCTTCCAGTACCAGTTAGCAATGATGAAGTCACCGAAACCAATGAACTAGAGGTACTGCTTTCTTGAAACGTTCCATTTAAGTAGGTTCTTACTGTTAATCCAGACAGTAAGTCTACACCGACCAAACTTGAGTTTAAAATATCAAAGCCAGCGAAAGTCCCCGAAGGGTAGGAAGTTATTACATCTTCCACCGCAAGTGACACCGTAGAACCTACAGCAGCAGTGAGTGTTATTGTTGCAAAGTCCGTAGAACTTGAACTTAATACACTTTCTGTATTCACTACAGAACAACCAACACAAGCAAGACCACTAATACCAGTATTTTTAGTATTTATAATTGCGGGAAAGTCTGGAGTTGACACAAACGATTGCATGTTACAATCTAAAGAAGGCCCAGCACAGAACTCTTGAATAACAGGATGATAAACTTGATAAGAATTTAAAACCCCCAATGTACTTTGATAAGTAATTTCTATTCCATCAAATGCTTGTGACGTAATAAACCCGACAGTAGTAGTACCGTCACCGTTTATTAAACTTGCATTAATACTGACCAATGAAGATAAGGCAACGAAAGACTCCACCAAGGAACCATTATTGTAAGTTTTAATCGTTACAACTGGTGCTACACTTACTGAAAGAAGATTTGCACTGCTAATTCTAAAACCGGCGAAAGTTCCAATTGGATATTCGTCACCCGCATCGGTATCTACAACTCTCAGTGAACCAGAACAGCCGATTCCACTTAAGTCAATTTGAGTGAAATTAGTTAAATCTGCATCAACAGCATGACCTGTATTTGATATTCCTGTAACAATGGGAACACAAATGCCCGCTGTACTACTGGTTGCGACAAGGTTGTCAAATGTAGCTCCATTTACAAATGGATACCTTTCATTACATGTTTGAGCAGATGCTTCAGTATTCGCAAATGAGCCGAGAATTACAAGAGCAGCAATAAAAGACACAATTGAGAAACTTTGTTTATCGAAAAATAAACAACGCTTCTTTTTTTGGTTTATATAATTTGATATAGAACTTAGGTCAAAAAGTTGCTCAGTAATGGCACTCAACTTTTTGAAAGTTTCACCCAATCCTGCCATCAAAACACCTAAAATCAAGTACATTTTTCCCATACTTATAAACCGTTCAATCGTAATCGTATGATTGACAAGAATGGGAAAATCGTGCCTTATCGTTGCTTGTTAAGATTAACTTATCTAGCGATGCCATTGCGGTAAATAGTACAACAAGAAAGCAGCAATGATAGAGGAATGAAATCTAAAAAATCAGGAAACTGTTAATCCAATAACTAAGCCATAAAAGCAATCTACGCCTACTTAGTTATCGAGCGGTATGATTGTAAAAGGACTTTGAAAAAATAAGCTTGAAAAGTTCTATGCCAAGTTTACACGCCTAGCTTTCTTCTTTTAAAATTGACAAAATACACTGCAATCAATAACTTACTGAGTAGATAAAACCCGAAAAACAATAAGACCAAAGGCTTAAATGACTCGTCAATGATATGGCTAGCACCTATAAATTCGGTAATTGCGAGAAAGCACGCTAAATAAATTGTTGCGTGAGGAAATACCTCTTTTTTACTTTTAAAGAAATACGCGAATGAGATGATAAAACCATTATTTAAGCTAAATAAAAGCATTGCCAAATAATTACTTTCACTAAAATAAGGTTCAAAGAATAAAAATGCAGGTACACTAAGACAAAGAATAGGTAAAACAAAAGCGATGACAGTAGATAATTTCCTAAAATCTAGCCGCTGGGTATGATCTATAATGAAAAATAAGAAGATAGTTTTTGCTAGCAGCTCGGGAACCCAACGATGTAAATCAATTGTCTTGGCAAAGACTAAGTTAAGGATGTCCGCAAAAATGTAAAATAGTAGAATTAGGACACCTGGGTTGAGTATGGTAAGTTTTGCGATTTTTATCATCCAGAAAACAAGCAAGCCTTCTGAACTTATTCGAATCACATAACCAATTAACCTAGCATCAATGTACTCTAAGAGTAAACTCAACGATGCCAAAACTAAATATCCCAGCAAAATTAAGCCCCCTTTCTTGCTGAAGCCGAATTTGCTCAAAAAACCAACATTCGATAGTTCTGGTGTCAAAACATTAGCTTTTGCTAAAAGTATTTCATCTAGATAATGTCCTAATTGAAATAGTGCTAGATTGGTTAATTCAAAACTTTAGTCAACGCAATATTTACACAATGAAAAATCATTATTTTCAAATACTCCATATGAATAAAACCTAATCCAATCTCCGAGATTAATGTACCTCGCATTCATAGCTACCGGCAAATCCAATTTAAAGTGTCTATGCCCAAATACATAAAAATCGTGATGCTCTTTGGCTTCAATTTCCTTACAATATAGAAAAAGTATTTCTTTTTCAGGGCTCTCATAGTTATAAACATCATTTTCTTTCAAATGTTTTTTCCAGCTATGACTAGCCCACTTATAACCAAGAAATTGACCTAGATTTGCGTGCAAAACACGACCAAAAAGAAAACGACAAAAACTGCTCTCAAAAATCACTTTTAGGTATTTGTAAGCATAGTCTCCTGGCCCTAATCCGTCGCCATGACCTATTAAGAATTTCTTCCCATTTATCAGATATTGTTTGGGTTCACGATACACCTCTGCACCTATTTCAACTTCTAAATAATCACGCATCCACATATCGTGGTTTCCAGTGAAAACTATCACACGAATACCTTTATCTGTTAAGGACGCAAGTTTACCGAAAAAGCGAACATAGCCCTTAGGAACAACTCTATTGTACTCAAACCAAAAATCGAACAAGTCTCCACATAGAAATATGGTATCAGCGTCATGTTCTATGGAGTCTAGCCAAGAAATGATCTTTTTTTCACGTATCAAACTACCCGCATGATCAGGTGCACCCAAGTGAAAATCAGAGGCGAAATACACTTTCTTGCCAGGCTTTAATTCTATTTTTGTCAAATGCGTAAACTCTCTTTGTTTTGAGAGGGCAATTTACCACCTTTATTCAAAAGCAGTAATAAAAGTGTATTCTTTCAGTTAAGAATGGGATTTTAGGCTTTCAAAATTGTATTTCTGATAAAAAAGCATAAATAGTAGTAGGTAGATATTGACTATACTTTATCAATTGATATATTTACCTTTTTAAAAGAACAAACACCCATATGGCATCCTCCAAAAAAGTACTTATCGCTGAAGACAGCTCTGTTATCCAAAATCTAGCAAAAAAAATATTAGAGTTTCAAAACTTCAATATTACAGCTGTTAAAAATGGTGAGCAAGTTGTTCAATTGCTAAATAAAGAAGATTTTGACATCATTCTTTTGGACATCAACATGCCCGTAATGGACGGTATAGAATGTGCAAAAGCAATTCGTGCAATGGATGACAAAACAAAGTCTGAAGTTCCAGTTGTAGCGATCACAGGAAATGCTCGCAACATGAGCGAAGAAGAATACAAAGAAGTAGGCTTTAACGAAGTATTGATGAAACCACTCAATTTCGATAGGCTAGTAATGGTTGTAAAAAGTCTTACAGAATAACTCGAAAAATGGAAATTACAGTAATGGGTACAGGCACGTCGGGTGGTGTGCCAGTACTTACTTGTGACTGTAATGTTTGTCTTTCTCAAAATCCCAAAGACAATAGACTTAGGGTGTCCGCCCTTATCCAAATAGATGGTAAGAATATTGTCATTGACTCTGGTCCAGATTTTCGTCAGCAGATCTTAGCTACCAAAATCAAAGACCTTGATGCTCTTATTTTCACACATGAGCACAAAGATCACACAGCTGGTCTAGATGATATTCGACCTTTTAACTATCTACGGCATAAGGATTTCATACCTATCTATGCTCGGGATACTGTACTAGCTCAACTCAAGCAAGAATTTCACTACGCATTTGACGAAAATGCCTATCCTGGAGTTCCTCGGCTAAAAACTGTAGCAATTTCAAATAAAAGTTTTGAAGTTTTAGGCATAAAAATCACTCCTATAGAAGTGATGCATTACAAACTTCCTGTCTTTGGGTATAGGATTAAAGACTTCACGTATATTACTGACGCCAACTATATATCGGCAGAAGAAATTGAAAAAATAAAAGGGACTAAAGTACTGGTTATGAATGCCCTGCAACAAAGGCCACATATCAGCCACTACACCCTTGAAGAAGCCATTGAAGTCGCAAGAGAAATAGGAGCCGAGAACACATACTTTACCCACATTAGCCACAACATGGGATTGCACGATGAGGTCTCTCGCACCCTTCCCGAAGGTATGCACTTGGCATACGATGGTTTAAGAATCTCACTATAGTTTAGTAAATTTCAGCTCGATGGAGTCTGAAGAGAAAATAATATTACCGCCAAAATACTATTTGGAGTATTTCACCTACCTACTTGACTTTGTTGAGAAGCGATATAAACACATCTTAGAAGAAAAAGAATGGCGTTTTTTACGAAAGTATTATGCTCTGAGCGAAGATGAACAATGCCTATTTATTCGACTTATTAATAGAAGAGGCTTATATTTTGAAGAGTCAAAAATAAAGTATGAAGAGATTTCAGAAATCCCTGTACAAATAGAAAAGCTTTTCAAAAAAGGCTTTTTCAAAAAACCTAGCCCTACTATAAAACAAGAAAAAGAACTTATCCTCACCAAGCTTAATAAGCAACAACTTTATCCTTTCGCAGCTGAATTATTACCCAAAAGTGTAAAAAAAGGCGAATTGATTAATAGCTTTTTGGAGCAAAAAGAGCTATGGGACAAATTAAGCAAGTCTGAAATCTTCAACGATTTAATTGAAGTGGACTTTCAATATGAAGTTACCTTTCTCAAGTTTCTTTTCTTTGGAAATAGGTACATGGATATGACCGAGTTTGTGGTGAGAGACTTAGGACATTTGCAGTATTATCATCACGATGATGACAAACTCGTTGCACAATTTGACGATAGAAAAGATGCCGAAGA
Source organism: Spirosomataceae bacterium TFI 002 (assembly GCA_900230115.1). Lineage (NCBI taxonomy): Bacteria > Pseudomonadati > Bacteroidota > Cytophagia > Cytophagales > Spirosomataceae > Spirosomataceae bacterium TFI 002. The sequence continues at coordinate 1,225,274 of LT907983.1, forward strand.
CAAGTGGCTATTAACCGACCAAAGAGAGCTATTTCTTCAATTCAAAAAGGAGCTTACACCACTTGAAATTTACGATTGGTTTCAAACATTCCTCGACAATAACAAGAACCTGAGCAAAACAGCAAAACCATCTCTTGATAGACTCACGTTGTCGGTGGGTCAACACTTGGAACGGAATAAGTGCTATGAACAAGCAATAGCAATTTTTAAAACAACCAATGCACTGCCAAGTAGAGAACGCCAAGTGCGATGCCTTCACAAAATGAAGCTCATAGATGAGGCCATCGCTCTATGCGAAGAAATGCAAGCAACAAGTTCACTCGCCGATGAAGTACTTTTTGCCAAGGACTTTGTAGACAGAATATTGACCAAAACCCGAAAGAACAAGAAACTTACAACAGCAAAACTTCATGAAGCAGATCAAATAACGATTTCGAATATTTACCGCGGACAGGTAGAAATGGGTACCATCGATTACTATCTTGAGCAAGGCAAAAATGCGGTCTTCTCCGAAAATCACTTGTGGCGAAGCATTTTTGGTTTGGTTTTTTGGGAGCTCATTTTTGATCCAGACTTAGTTGCTTTTCATCACCCTTTTCAGCGAAGACCAAGCGACCTTCATCTTCCCGATTTTTATGAAAAGCGGTCTGATAAAATTATTGAACATTTAGATTCTTTTGATTCGCTAGAAAGCATACTTACCTATATGGGTGCTATGTACGACTTGCATGAAGGTAAAGCAAACCCATTTGTGTTTTGGTTACCTGATAACTGGGACCTTGCTAGAATAATTGTAGAAAAGATTCCTTTGGAAACCATGAAAGAAATCCTCCATTACATTTCAAAAGACCTAAGTGAGCATTCAAGAGGCTTTCCTGACCTATTTGTGTGGGATGATGACTCTTATGAATTTGTAGAAGTAAAGTCCCCAACTGATAATTTATCAAACAGACAGTTGCACTGGTTGCACTTTTTTGAAGAGAACAATGTCAATGCAAAGGTTTTAAGAGTTTTTTTTGATTAACAGCCCATTAACAGGCAGGAATGCTTTTTATTCCACTTTTTCTAGTAAATTTACTTTCGGAAAACCAACAGTTAGTTACTCTCCAGTAAATACCATAACCATTCAATTTAAATAATGAAAAAAGCACTTTTGACTTTGTCTTTGATAGCAGCGGTTTCATTTGCATCCACTGCACAGACTTCTATTCCACCAAAAATTCAGAAATTACTTCAGAAAAACACTTGTTTAGCTTGCCATAACCCAGACAAAAAACTGGTAGGTCCTGCTTACAAGGATGTTATGAAGGAGAAAAAATATAAAGCAAGCGAAATTGTCGCATTGATTTACAAGCCAAATCCAAAGAACTGGCCTGGTTACCCACCAATGATGGCAATGCCACAGGTTCCTAAAGCTGAGGCTGAAGAAATTGCAAAGTGGATAACCACTTTAAAATAAATAATTGCACATAGTACCACAAAAACACCCTCTAGTAATAGAAGGTGTTTTTTTTATGTCTTATTCGAAAGGAAGTTTAAGCCTAAGTGTGAGAATTCGTTAAGCCTGAAACTTTACTCTAGTGCTATACTATTTCTTCATGCTCGGTACTGATATGTATCAAAGCATCTCCTTGGTTCACAATGGGAGAATGACTTGAACCAATAACAAATCCAGTATGTGTGGTTTTTACATTTTTCTCAAAGTCTCCATATGGATCTGAAATACTACCAAAAACCTCTCCCTTCAATACTTTTTGACCTATACTAACTCTTCTTCGGTACATACCAGAGAGGTTAGCCCTTATCCACGTTGATTTTTTGATCAAAAACTGTGGCTCATTAGGTATGTTCATTTCTGATAACTCTTGAGTAAAGTCTCTCATTCCCAAATGTTGAATAACCTGCAAAGTACCCTTAATAGCTCTTTTGGTTACATTTTTATCCAAATGGATATTTTTCCCACCTTCAAAAAGAAGTACTTTCTTACCTAACCTACTTGCTGCTTCTCTAAAAGACTTGTCCCGCAAAGGTGAATCTAAAATAAACTTAGAACCAAACGCTGTAGCAAGCTCCAAGCACTCAGGAATAGTACCATCGATCCTTATCTGAGAATAGTTAAACCTATTACCACCACCAGTGTGAAAGTCGATGCAATAATCAATGTGAGGTACAATTTCCTTAATGATACTATTGGCAAACCTTGCAGCCAATGAGCCTTTCTCCGATCCCGGAAAAACCCTATTGAGGTCTCTACCATCTGGAAACTTACGTTCTTGATTTAGAAAACCAAAAACATTAACCACAGGGATACAAATGATTGTACCCCTTGTTGGTTTGTTAAACTTCTTTTGAATGATCTGACGTACAATTTCTACTCCATTAACCTCATCTCCGTGTATTCCCGCCATAAGTAATAGCGTAGGTCCCGGAGTTTTTGATCTTTGAATTATGATGGGGACATCTAAACTTGTACGTGTATGAAGTTTGGCAATGTCAAGACTTAATACTGTCTTTCCTATCCCAATTTCTGTTCCTAAAATGACCATGATTAATCAACATTCCTTTCGATATACCTCAGAATCGCTTTTGCAATGTTCTTACCTGTGGCACCCTCTATTCCTTCTAGACCTGGAGATGAATTCACTTCCATAATCTTAGGACCTGTAGAAGATTGTAACATATCTACACCTGCAATTCCTAAGCCTAATACTCTAGCAGCTTTGAGTGCAGCATTTTCTTCTTCTTCGCTAAGTTCTACAATAGATGCAGAACCTCCTCGGTGTAGGTTTGACCTAAATTCCCCTTCCTTACCCTGACGTTTCATTGCACCTACTACAACTCCATCAACTACAAATGCTCTCACATCTGCTCCGCCAGCTTCCTTTATAAATTCTTGCACAATAACACGTGCATTAAGTCCGTGAAATGCCTCTAAAACTGATTCAGCAGCACCTTTTGTTTCTGCCAATACAACTCCAATACCCTGTGTTCCTTCCAAAAGTTTAATAACACAAGGAGCTCCACCTACTTGGTCAATAATTTGACTTGAGGTTTTAGAGTCATTCGTAAAAACGGTTTTTGGCAGGCCTAACCCTGCTCTTGATAATATTTGAAGTGATCTCAATTTGTCTCTACTTCTTACCAAAGCTTGAGATTCTATTGTGGTAAATACTTTCATCATTTCAAATTGACGCACCACAGCTGTACCATAAAAGGTAACAGATGCACCTATTCTAGGTATAACAGCGTCAACACCTTCAATCAATTCTCCTTTGTAGAATAAGCTTGGTTTTTTCTTTTCAATAACAATATCACACTTTAGATGATCCAACACTAACATTTCATGGCCTCGTGACTTTCCTTCTTCCACCAATCTGTTAGTAGAATAAAGTTTGGGATTACGAGACAGTATTACAATTTTCATTTATTTGGTTTTTTGAATTTGGGCGAAAAGTAGGAAATTATAAATCGAAAGAACTATTTAAACCAATAAATTAAATTTGACTACCCATAAGTCCCCCATTATCCACTAAGTTGGTCTAAAAAAATGACGTTTATGCACTTAAATTTAAGCAAATACCATCATCTTTGCTGCTTAATTTAAACTCAAAAAATGGAATCTGGGATTGAAAATATTGAATTAAAGTACTTAACTATAGATGATTATCAAGAGCTTAAGGATGCAATGATTACTGCATACTCAAACATGCCCAATTCTTATTGGACTGAGGAGCAAATATCCACCTTGATAAAGAAGTTTCCCGAAGGTCAAATTTTAGTAAAAGTTGATGGGAAAATAGCTGGTTGTGCATTGGCCATCATCATTGATTCTAAGAAATTCGAAGGTCAACATACCTACAGAGAAGTTACAGGAAATCATACTTTCAGTACGCATACCAAATACGGAGACATGTTATATGGTATAGATGTATTTGTACAACCTGATTTTAGAGGAATGAGACTTGGTCGTAGACTTTATGACTATCGAAAAGAGTTGTGCGAAAAGTTAAACCTCAAAGGAATCCTATTTGGCGGAAGAATACCAAATTACCATAAATACGCTGATACCTTAAGTCCAAAAGACTACATAGAGAAGGTAAAAACTAAAGAAATCCATGATCCTGTCTTTAACTTTCAGGTGTCAAATGATTTTCGCCCAGTAAAAATCCTAAAAGGCTACCTAGCGGGAGATAAAGCATCTAACGAATACGCGGTAATGCTTCGCTGGGATAATGTGTGGTACGAAAAACCTAACAAGAAGGCTTATACCATAAAAACTGTTGTTCGCTTAGGTATCATTCAATGGCAAATGAGACCTTACAAAAACATTGAAGAGTTATTGACCCAAGTAGAATACTTTGTAGATGCATTGAGTGGCTATAAAAGCGATTTCGCCTTGTTCCCCGAGTTTTTCAATGCTCCGCTAATGGCCGAGTTCAATCACTTAAATGAGGCTGAAGCAATTAGAAAACTTGCCGAGTTTACACCAATCATCAAAGCAGAATTTGCCAAGCTCGCTATTTCGTACAACATCAACATTATTACCGGTAGCATGCCTGAGGTTGTTGATGGTGTACTTTATAATATTGGATACCTGTGCAAGAGAGATGGCGGAATGGATAGATACGAAAAGCTACATGTGACTCCTGACGAAGCCAAAGTATGGGCAATGCAAGGTGGAAGCAAACTACAGACTTTCGATACTGATTGTGGTAAAATTGGTGTATTGATCTGTTACGATTCTGAATTTCCAGAATTATCAAGATTACTTGCAGAAGAAGGTATGGACATCTTATTTGTTCCTTTCCTAACTGACACGCAAAATGGCTATAATAGAGTGAGACACTGTGCACAAGCCCGAGCCATTGAGAACGAATGTTATGTCGCCATAGCTGGTAGTGTTGGTAATTTGCCAAATGTACACAACATGGATATCCAATATGCTCAATCAATGGTGTTTACACCTTGTGATTTCCAATTCCCAACAAATGGTATTAAAGCGGAAGCAACTCCCAATACCGAGATGATCTTGATCGCTGATGTGGATATTGATCAACTTACGGAATTGCACAATTATGGAAGTGTTAAAAACCTGAAAGACAGAAGAAAAGATGTTTTTGAACTAAGAAAAATATCATAAAGTAGTTGACAATCATGAAAGTTCTTTTGCTCGAGGATGATGCCACTCTTTCTAAGGAAATTACAAGTTTCCTGAACGCTAAAGGACTGGATTGCAGTCATGTATACGACGGAGAATTGTTTCTAAAACAATCTAAAAGAGAAAGTTACGACGCCTTCTTGTTAGATATAAATGTTCCTCGCATCAATGGCTTGGAAGTATGCAGAACCATAAGGGAGGTAGATAAGTCTACCCCCATTCTCATGCTCACGGCTTTTGGAGAAATAGACGACAAAGTTGAAGCTTTTGACTTTGGTGCTGATGACTATCTTGTAAAACCCTTCCACCTAGAAGAACTCTACATAAGAATTCAAGCTTTATTACGAAGAAAAAATAGCCCTCAGCAGTCTTCTACTATTATTGAAATTGATAATCTCAAAATCTACGTTGAAGATAAGATTGTTAAAAGAAATGAAGAAGAAGTGATATTAACTCCCAAAGAGTTCAAGTTGCTTCTGATCCTGGCTAATGCTAAAGGCAGGATTCTCTCCAAACAACAAATCGCAGACGACCTTTGGGATTACCATATAGAGACTAACCAAAATACAATAGAGGTGTATATCAACTTTTTGCGAAACAAAATCGACAAAAATCACCCTATTAAACTCATCCATACTAAAATTGGATATGGATATTTCCTTAAAGCGGAATGAGCATTAAAAGCAAACTTTCCTTTTACATAAGTATTCTTTTTACTTTACTATTTGGCTTAGTTTGTGTCATTATTATTACACTCTTCTCCGATTTCAGGAAACAAGAATTTGAGGAAAGGCTCACCGAAAAAGCCCTAACATCCATTAAGCTTCTTGTAGAAGTAAAGGAAGTAGACAACGAACTCCTTCAAATCATTGATCAAAATACCATCAATGAACTCTACAATGAGAAAACACTCATTTTCAACAATGAAAAGAAGCTCCTCTACAGTAGCTTAGACGACACGAAAATCAACTGGACCGAAAATGACCTAGATTATTTGAAAGCCAAAAAGTCATTTTTTCGTAAAGATGGAGAAAATGAGATTTTTGGACTCTTCTATAATGAAAAGGACGAGAATTATTTCGTCCTCATTTCTGCCAATGATAATTATGGAAAAAGAAAACTCAACTTTCTTATATTTAGCCTTTTAGGTGCATACGTGCTTTTCATAATTACTTCTTGGATATTCACTTTTTACATCGTAAAAAAACAGTTTTTTCCACTCACTGTCTTCCACAGAAAGATTAGAGATATCAATGACCTCAATACTTTCAATCAACTTGAGTTACCCATAAAAGGAAGTAATGAGATCAACCTGCTGAGCAATGAGTTCAATCATATGATGAGTAGGATAAATGATGTTTATCAAAAACAAAGAGAATTCACAGCCCAAGCATCTCATGAGCTAAGAACTCCGCTTGCAAGGATTTCTGCACAACTTGAAAACCAGCTCCAGCATACCCAACAAGAAAGTTATGGCTTAATCAAAAGCATGTTTGCCGATGTTGAAAAACTAAAGGAGCTGATCAATTCACTTTTACTTCTTTCAAAAATAGACTCTCACGACTCACAAAACAATGAGACTTGTAGGGTTGACGAGGCGATTTATGGAAGCATTGAAAAGCTTGGTGATAACTATAAATCACTTAAAGTGAATCTTGAAATGGATGAATCGGTGATAAATAATCCCAATATTTTGGTACTCAAGGCAAACCCAAATCTCATGGAGATTGCATTTGGCAACTTGATTAAAAATGCTTTTTTATATAGCGACAATAAAAGCCTAAATATTGTCATTCGAGACATCGATAACAGCCTTGTTATAGAATTTAACAATACTGGAAATGAGCTCACCGAAGAAGAACAATCTAACTTGTTCCAAGCCTTTATGAGAGGTAAAAACGGTAAAGGAACCGATGGATTAGGACTCGGTCTTCGCATAGTCCATCGCATTCTTAACACCTACAACTACAAGATCGAATATAGATCAAAACCTCACTTCAATCAATTCCTCCTATCTTTTTAAGGCTTAAGGAGTTTTTAAGTTGAAAATAAGTTGTCTTAAAGATAGCTAATCGTGTTTTGCACAATCAATATAATGTGCAAAATGAAAAAGTGTTTAACCCTTCTGTTTATTACGCTATCCTCCGGCAATGCTTTTTGTCAACAACTATTGAACATAGAGCAATGTGAAGCCCTATTTCTTCAAAATAACCTTGACCTAATTGCCAATAAGTTTTCTATTGAAAATGCCAAAGCTTTTGAAATTCAATCTAAGATTTGGGACTTACCAGTTGCCTCTCTTGATCTCAATTTTATCAACCCTCAAGACAAAAGAGTATTTGATACTGGTAATCGTGGCCAAAAAGGGGTTGCAATAGAGCAGCTTTTATACTTAGGCGGTAAGAAAAAAAGTGAAATAGATTTTGCCAAATCTACCATTTCAATTGCTGAATCCGAATTTGAAATCATACTTCGAAACTTAAAATTTGAGCTCCATCTCAATTTTTATACGCTTTTATTCAATCAACTGAAAGCAAAAAACATTGAAGCCAAAATCAATAATTTGGATCAATTAATTGGTGCTTATAAAATTCAATCACAGAAAGGTAATGTCCCACTCAAAGACCTCGTAAGGCTTCAGTCAATGTCAATAAATTTCAAAAGTGACTTGGCGTCGATAACGAGCGAAATCCTTAACCAACAAGAAATACTCAAAATACTAACCAATACAGATTTGAGTATTAACCCAGAGGCCGATGAGGAAAAGATGCTTGACGAGTTGGAACAAAAGGTAATGCCATCCGAGGAGTATTTAGCTAAACAACTACTTCAAAACAATCCTGAGTTCGCTATGATGAATGGTATCATCAAAAGCAACGAACGTTTTTTAGACTGGCAAAAAAAAATAGACATTCCAGACCTTACTGCAGGGCTCAGCTATGATCAACGTGGAGGGGCATTTGGCAACCAAATCAACATGAACTTTTCTATGCCACTAAAACTGTGGAGCAGTAATAAAGGCAATATAAAAATTGCCGAATATGAAATAGAAAAAAGTAGAGTAGAAAAAGAAAAAACAGAACTAGTTCTTACTTCAAAATTAAGTTCTGCCTACTCAGACCTAAAAAACCAACTGGCCTATTATAAAAGCAGTATCAGCGATAAGCAAGACTTAGAACTTCTTTATGATGGAATCTTTCAAAACTTTCAAAAGAGCAACATCTCATTGATTGAGTTTGCTGACTTTATGGAGAGTTACCATGAGAGTTCGCTATACCTGATTGAGATCAAAAAACGCCTTATTCTCAGCAAAGAGACTATCAATTATTTAGTAAATGATTCAATATTTTAAGATCAAATTATGAAAACAATTAACCTTTTATTCTTACTTCTTGTGCTTATTTCCTGCAGAGAAAATGTTGAAAAACAAGAGCTGCAAGAAGCCTTCGTGATGAGCGAAAAAATGCTCCAAAGCACTAAAATAGACACTGCAAAACTAGATTTCGTAAAAAACGAACTTAGCTTTTTTGGTAAAATAACGGCAGATAATAATAAGATGATTGAGGTGTTTCCTGTGGTAGGTGGAAACGTTACAAAAGTGTATGTAGAGCTGGGCGATTACGTAAAAAAAGGTCAACTACTTGCTACCATTCGAAGTACCGAAGTTGCAAGTGTAGAGAAAGAAATGGAAGATGCACAAAACGATATCATCGTTACAAAAAACAATCTTAAAGTTGCTCAAGAGCTATACGAAGGTAAACTCAATACGGAGCGAGATGTAATTGAAGCAAAAAGTCAATACGACAAAGCAATGTCTCAGCTTAATAGAGTAAAAGAAACCTACAAAATATATAACCTAAAAGCGGGTGCAATATATGAGGTAAGGTCTCCACTAAGTGGTTTTATAATTCAGAAAAACATTAACCAAGACATGCTCTTAAGAAGCGATAAAAGCGATAACATCTTCGACATTGCTGAGATAGATGAAGTGTGGGCTGTTGCGAACGTAAATGAAAGCGATATTGGATCAGTACAACTTGGTATAGATGCCCAAATAACAACTCTCAGCTACCCAGATGAAAAGTTCTATGGTAAGGTTGATAAGATATATAACATCATTGATCCAGAAACCCAAGCAATGAAAGCGAGGGTAAAACTTCAAAACAAAAACTTCAAATTAAAGCCAGATATGAGGGCAAACATTAAGCTATCATTTACTGAAGACAAGCAACTGATCACTGTTCCATCTGAGGCCTTAATTTTTGACAATAATGCTACCTACATAATGATTTTTGAAGGAAAAAATAACATTACGACACGGCAGGTAGAGGTCTATCGACAAATTGCGGATAAGGCGTATTTAACTTCTGGCTTAGCAGCAGGAGAACGCATAATCACCAAAAATCAGCTACTTATTTACGATGCTTTAAACGATTAAAAAATGAATAAATTAATCAAAAGTATCATCGGCTTTTCGCTCAAAAATAAAGCCTTCACCTTCTTTTGGGTGGGTGTATTGGTTATAGCGGGAATCATTGCATTCAAAAAAATGCCGATTGAAGCTTTCCCAGATGTAACAAATACGCAAATTATTATCGTAACCGAGTGGAATGGTAGAAGTGCTGAAGAAATTGAGCGTTTCGTAACGACTCCTATCGAGATTGCAATGAACTCTGTTCAAAAGAAAACGAGTGTTAGGAGTATCACAATGTTTGGTCTTTCGGTCATCAAAATCATTTTTGAAGATGGCGTTGACGATACATTTGCACGTCAACAAGTGAACAACTTGTTGGCCAATGTCTCTATCCCTGATGGAGTAAATCCTGACATTCAGCCACCTTATGGCCCAACAGGTGAAATATTCCGATACTACTTAAAAAGTGAGAAAAAAGACTCTAAAGAGTTGCTGACCATACAAAACTGGGTAGTTGATCGTCAGTTAAGATCAGTTCCCGGAGTCGCTGACTTGGTGGCATTTGGAGGACAAGAAAAAACTTATGAAGTGAGTGTTGATCCCAATAGGTTGGCCAAATATGATATTACTCCGCTAGCCGTTTTTGATGCGGTAAACAAAGGAAATCTCAATGTAGGTGGCGATGTAATTGAGAAAAACAAACAAGCCTATGTAGTTCGTGGAGTAGGCTTACTCAAGTCTATCGCAGATATTGAAAACATCATTGTAAAGGAAGTAGGTGGTAATCCTATTTTGGTCAAAAACTTAGCAGATGTACAAGAGGCCGCGATGCCTAGAGTAGGTCAGGTTGGCCTAGATGAAAACGACGACATAGTGGAAGGCATAGTTGTCATGAGAAAAGGTGAAAACCCAAAAGAAGTACTAGCACTTGTAAAAGAGAAAATAGAAGAGCTCAACGCCAATATTTTGCCCAAAGATGTTGAAATGGTGACTTTTTATGACCGTGATAACCTCATGAACTTCACAACAAAAACAGTCATGCATAACATGCTGGAGGGAATCATTTTTGTTACTGTCATAGTGTTCCTTTTCATGGCAGACTGGCGAACAACTCTTACCGTTTCTATCATCATTCCACTTTCTTTACTTTTTGCTTTTTTATGTCTCAAGCTCAAGGGAATGAGTGCAAACTTATTGTCGTTGGGGGCGGTAGATTTTGGAATCATCATCGATGGGGCCGTCGTTATGGTCGAGGGTATTTTTGTGACCTTAGACCATATTTCGCACAAAAAAGGCATGGCAAGTTACAACAAGCTAGCCATTGGAAGCGTGATCAGAAAAACAGGAACTGAGCTTGGAAAGGCTATTTTCTTCTCAAAACTTATTATAATTACGGCATTACTTCCAATTTTTGCTTTCCAAAAAGTAGAAGGGAAAATGTTCTCTCCATTGGCATATACACTTGGGTTTGCATTGCTTGGAGCTCTTCTATTTACCCTAACTCTAGTACCTGTGTTATGCCATATACTTTTGGACAAAAACGTAAAAGAGAAACACAATGTATTCGTTAATTTTTGGAACAGAATTGTAGAAAAAGGCTTTGCCTGGACTTTTAAACATAAGTTCATTACACTCGTTTCTTCACTTGCCATTTTGGTACTTACCGTGCTTTCCTCGCGTTTTTTGGGAACTGAATTTCTTCCACAATTAAATGAAGGTGCATTATGGGTGGAGGCAAAATTTCCAATGAGCCAGAGCCTAACAGAAACTGTAGAAAAAACAGCCCAGCTGCGAAAAGAACTTCAGAAATTCCCTGAAGTAAACGGAGTTTTGAGTCAAGCTGGAAGAAGTAACGATGGAACAGACCCAAGTGGATTCTATTATGTTCAAATGCAAGTGAACTTAAAACATAAAGATGAATGGGAAAGGAAAATTAGCCTAGACGACTTGGTTCGCGAAATGGACGATAGCCTTACCAAATATCAAGGAATTGGATATAATTACTCACAACCAATCATCGACAATGTAGCTGAAAGTGTAGCGGGAATAAATGCCTCCAATGCAGTTAAAATCTACGGTGATGATCTTGAAGATCTCAATAAATTGGCAAATTTTGTCATGGAAAATATTAAAAATGTTGATGGAATAAAAGATGTTGGGATATTGAGAAATCTCGGTCAGCCAGAAATAAGCGTGGTGTTGGACAGAGAAAAAATGGCTGCTTTCGGTGTGGAAGTTCAAGATGCCCAAGCTGTATTAGAAATGGCATTTGGCGGTAAAACCGCAACTCAAAAATATGAAGACGAAAAGAAGTTCGACGTTAGAATTAGATACTTGAAAGAGTACAGAAAGGATGAAAGCGATATTTCAAACCTCAAAGTCCCTACGCTTACTGGAATTAAAATCCCCCTTAAAGAGATTGCTACCATAGAAAAACAAACTGGCCCTGCTTTTATCTATAGAGACAATACCAAAAGGTTTATTGGTGTAAAATTCTCAGTACGTGACAGAGATTTAGGGAGCACAATTGCCGAAGCTCAAGCAAACGTGGACAAAAATGTAAAGCTTCCAAATGGATACAAAATTGGTTGGACAGGTGAATTCGAAAATCAAGTACGAGCCACGGGGACATTGGCAAGTATGGTCCCTATAAGCCTGGTTGGTATTTTCGTTTTGCTCTTTATTCTATTTGGAAATATTAAAGACTCCCTCATCGTCTTATCAAATGTACCATTTGCAATAATAGGTGGCATTTTAGCACTCCACGTTACAGGTATAAACTTTGGCATATCTGGTGGTGTAGGATTCATCGCACTCTTTGGAATATGTATTCAAAACGGCGTAATCCTCATTTCAGAATTCCATAATAATATCAAAGCAAAAATGGAGCTGAACCTCGCTATACTTGAAGGTGTAAAAGTAAGAACTAGGCCAGTAGTCATGACAGCCCTGATGGCATCCATAGGGCTACTACCCGCTGCTCTTAGCACTGGTATTGGCTCAGAAAGTCAGAAGCCCTTAGCCGTAGTGATCATTGGCGGACTCATCACAGCAACTATTCTCACTTTGCTGGTTTTCCCTATCATTTTTTGGATTTTCAACAAAACCAAACAGGACAAAAGCGAAAAAATATTCGACTTAAGTCAAATTTAAGTTCGAATTAAGAGCAATTGAAGACCGAAGCGTGTGATTTGCATAATTATTTTGATTACAACACAAAAAAAACAAACAAATAAACGAAATGAAAAACCTAATAGTCAGTGTATTAATCCTTGTGTCAGTTGCTTCATGCGTGACAAAAAAGAAGTATGTAGATGTTCAAAATAAACTAAGTCAAGCTGAGCAAGCCAGCAATAAATGCAAGGATGAGCTCGTATTGGCTACCGAAGAGAAGTTAAAACTTCAAAATGACCTTTCGTCTTCAAAGTCATCTCTTAGCGATATGAGACAACAAAGAGAAAACGAAGCTCAAAACTTCCGAAATCAAATTGAAGATTTGAAAAAAGTAAGAGATACTCAATTTGCACAAGTAGAAGGCTTGACAATATTGAGCAAAGCGGCAAACGAAAACATCAACAAAACGCTAAGCCAAATCGAAAACAAAGAGAAATACATCAAGCAAATTCTTGCTGCTAAAAACAAAGTTGACTCTATGAACTTGGCTTTAGCACTTAACTTGAAAACAAGCATTGGTCTTGATATCAACGATAAAGATGTAGATATCAAAGTTGACAAAACTGTGGTTTTCATTAACCTTTCAGATGCCATGATGTATAGCCCAGGGAGCTATAAATTAACTCCTAGAGCGAATGAAGTATTGGCAAAAATTGCAAAGGTGATAAAGGCTAGAGCTGATCTTGACGTAATGGTAGAAGGCTATACTGACAATACCCCTATTCACACGGCCATCCTTGACGATAACTGGGATTTGAGTGTAAAAAGATCTACAACAGTAGTGCGTTCTTTGCAACAAAAACACGGTATAAATCCTAATAGACTTGTTGCGGCGGGTAGAGGTGAGTATAATACTTTAAAGCCAAACAACTCTAAAGAAAACATGGCAATGAATCGTAGAACAAGAATTATCCTTCTTCCAAAATTGGATCAATTCTATGATCTATTGAATCCTGAATTAGCGAAAAAGTAAGTAAGTTTTTTTTTTATAATGCATGTAGTTCGCCGTGATAATAATTTCGCGGCGGACTTTTTTTTGTTTGATACGCAAAAGATAAAATTCATTAGGAAAACTTTAGAACCGTAAACTTAGACCTTTTTAAAGACCTGGTTCAACACGAAAAAAGTCAATTCCTTGAGATTATTATCATCCTACTTATTCTAGTTGAAGTATGTAACATGTTATTTGAGAAGCTTTTTTGAGTAAAAAGTGTTATCATTGATCATGAAAACAATCATAGTTTGTCTATGCTTCGTCATTATAGGAAGCTCATCTTTTGCTCAATCATTCCAAAGTTTTGATGGTACAAAAATCGCATACTCCGACGAAGGAAAAGGCGAAGCAGTATTACTTGTTCACGGGTTTATTAACTCTTCCAAAAACTGGAATAACACAAAACTGAAGCAAGATTTACTTAAGAGTGGGTTTCGAGTTATAGCACCTAGCTTAAGAGGAAATGGCGATTCTGACAAACCACAAAATGAAGCAGCCTACGCCAATAACGCTGAAATAAAGGACTTAATGCTGCTCATGGATCACCTAAACTTGAAAACATACAAAGCCTTAGGCTATTCAAGAGGTTCCATTGTGTTGGCTAAACTACTCACCAAAGACAAGCGAATCGGCAGAGCCGTACTTGGCGGCATGGGTAAAGATTTCACAAACCCAGATTGGGATCGTAGAATCATGTTCATGCACGCATTCTTAGGGACACAACCACTCAATTCGCAAACAGAAGGTGCAGTAAACTATGCTAAGACTCAAAATGCAGATTTAAGAGCTCTTGGATTATCTCAAAAATATCAACCGGTTACGAGTCCAAAAGAGCTGAGTAAGATAAAAACCCCTGTTCTAGTTATTGCAGGAGATCAAGATAAAGACAACGGCGACCCAGCCGAACTGAAAGCTTTGCTAAAAAAAGGCGTTTTAAAAACTGTACCTGGAGTACACAATTCCACACATACAAGCCAAGCATTTTCAGATGAAGTGCTGGCATTTTTAGCACTGTAACTATTGGGTGTTTTTAAAATCTCTATAAATTACTCCTAGGTAAATGTTCGCACCGAGTCCGAAGTATATTCCATTTAGGTTGAGAGGGATGTTTTTTTCTTTCAAGATAGCACGATAGCCCAATTCATAATTAATCCCAAAATGTCGGAGGGCTTTGAATTCCGCATAGGCTCCAAATTGTATGGGAACAAAATATTGATCTTTTCTAAAAGGCTGAATTTCTTTAAAAATACTCGCTTGGGAACTTGTAGAAGTTCCAACACCTATCTCCAACGGCGTACTGAGTTTCCATCTCTTTGAATTAACCCAATAAGGATAAAACATCAGATTATAGTAATGAAGGTCTTTTTTTAGATAGGAAGAAAGGTCAATCAAATTGGCATTTTCATCTCCAAAGTTGAGAAGACTAATATCTGAATCTAGGTTACTCCAAAAATAGGCAAAAGTAAGTCTGTGTCTATTTTGTCCAAACTTAATACCTCCATGAACTCCCCTCATAGGATAAACTTCATTTTCAATTACAGTACGCCTAGATGTGTAGCTGAGTGTATACCCTAAACCATTAATCTCAGTTGTATCTGGCTTAAAATAAAAAGATAGGCTAGACTGAGCTGTGCAGTCAAGTGAGATAATAATAAAGAAGAAAAGCAGTTTTTTAGTCGGTGCCACTTATTAAATTTCAACAAAACTAAGTATTTCTTTCTACCGAAATTAAATCATATAGAAAACAGATCAACCAAATAGTTACGATTGGCAAATAGTAATATTATTTTAATAACATCTTAGCATTGGCCAAAGTGACTTCTTTTTTGTCGGGCGATTTATTTAGATTTGTTATATCGATCCTATTCTACCTAAATAATGAAGTTTTTAGTATATATCTGTATTCTTTCCTCCTTATGGCTTGTATCGTGCAATCCTGCTATTCCTGAGGATATTGCTTTGGCAATGAATGACTTACCGGATGATTTAGACTACAATATTCATGTAAAACCCATCCTTTCTGATAAATGCTTTGCCTGCCATGGACCAGATAAAGCAAAACAAAAAGCTGGTTTAAGAATAGATCTGGCAGAATACGCTTACGCATCCATGCCCGAAAGTCCAGATAAGGTAGCTATTGACCCAGGTGACTTAGGAGATAGTGAGATTTTTCATAGAATTATCTCTGCCGATCCAGACTATGTGATGCCTACGCCAGACTCACACCTAAATCTTACGACTCACGAAAAGGCAGTTTTGATAAAATGGATAAAAGACGGAGCTGAGTATAAACCACATTGGGCTTTTGTAAAACCCGAAAAAGCAAAGCTTCCATCTGTAGAAAATGAAGAATGGGTCAAAAACCCAATTGACAACTTTATTTTGGCAAAATTGGAGGAAAAGAAGCTACAACCATCGCCACAGGCAGATAAAGAGACCTTACTCCGAAGAGTTACTTTTGACATAACAGGCTTACCTCCTACCCTTTCTCAAATAGATAATTTCCTTAAAGACAAAAGTGATAATGCATTTGAAAAGGTAGTTGATCGCTTACTTGCCACTCCCCAATATGGAGAGCGAATGTCCGCTGATTGGCTTGACATTGCCCGTTTCGCAGATTCTCACGGCTACACGGTGGATCGCCTACGGGATATGTCTCCTTATAGAGATTGGGTGATTAAGTCCTTCAATGAAAACCGGCCTTATGATAAGTTCATTCATTGGCAACTTGCTGGTGATCTCATGAAAGGTCCCGATGGAGGAAAACCTACCAAAGAGATGCTCATTGCTACAGCTTTTAATCGAAATCATCAGCAAAACCTAGAAGGAGGTATCATCGAAGATGAATTCAAAACTGAATATGTGGTAGATCGTACAAACACTTTTGGTGATGCATTTATGGGCTTATCTGTTGGTTGTGCAAAGTGCCATGACCATAAATACGATCCTTTTTCTCAAAAAAACTATTATGAGCTTTTTAGCTTTTTCAATAATATAGACGAAGCAGGACAAATCTCTTGGGATGAGTCAATGCCTGCCCCTGTGCTACAATTACCTACCGATGAGCAAGAAAGGATAATCGCTTTTCTTGAATCAAAGACCAAAAAGCAAGAAGGTATTGTTGATTTAGAAAAACAAAAAGGAAATAAAGACTTTGAAGCTTGGGTTCAAAAAGAGAGCTATACCAAACTTCAAAATGAAGAAATACCAAAGGCTGGACTTCAATCAAAATTTAGCTTTAACAACAAGTCTTTAAAAGATGAGATAAATCCTAAAAATGTATCCTATACAACCTTACAGGGCAACGTAAAAGAAAAAGAAGTGTTTATCGCTTCTCCCAATGGATTTGGAATAAAACTAGATGGTGATGCTTGGTTGGACTGTGGAACTGCAGGAGTTTTCCGCCGCTCGGAGCCATTTAGCGTAGGTTTAAAAGTAAAAATCCCTTCTGAAATGAAAGAAGGAGTGATTTTCCATAAATCATTGGCGGAGCGGCTTTACAATTTCAAAGGTTACCACCTATACCTCAAAAATGGAAAGTTGGAGTTAAACATGGCTCATGTATATCCTTCCAATGCGATCACTAAACTTTCAAAAAACGACATTCCAAGAGATAAATGGGTACAACTCACTATGACATACGATGGCTCTTCGCAAGCTAAAGGAATGAAACTTTATCTTGATGGAAAAGAGGTGCCAATGGAGATTGTAATGGATCAGTTGAACAAAGACATTCTTTTAAAAGAAAAAAATCAACCAGGCCTTCAGATTGGTGGATGGTGGCGTGGGTTAGGATTCAAAAACGGGGAAGTTGATGATATCCTTGTCTACAATAGAGCACTCACGGAGTTCGAAATAAATATTATTGGAGGCAAAAGTAAGTGGAAAACAATTGCTGCTAAAAAACCTGCCGCCTTAAATTCTAGTGAGAAAGGCATTTTGAAAGAATATTATTTTTCGGCAATCCACCAACCAACACTGGAAGCCAAAGATTTATTGAAAGACTACCGAACAGCCTTGGCTGACTCTGTAGAAACAGTGCAAGAGCTCATGGTTTTTCAGGAAAGTAAAAAGCCAAAGCAAGCCTATATTCTAGAAAGGGGAATTTATGATAATTTTGGTGAAAAAGTATTTCCCAATACCCCAGAAGCCATATTCCCTTTTCCCGAAGAATATGCAAAAAATAGACTTGGGCTTGCAAAATGGTTAACACATAAAGATAACCCACTTACTGCCCGTGTTGCAGCAAATAGGTATTGGCAGTTAATTTTTGGTCGTGGATTAAGCAAAACTTCGGAGGATTTTGGGAACCAAGGTGAAATGCCTTCTCATCCAAAACTGCTTGACTGGTTGGCAGTAAATTTTCAAGAATCTAATTGGGATGTAAAAGCCTTGATCAAGTTAATGGTTATGTCGAATACCTATCAGCAAGACTCTCGTGCAAGCAAAGAACTAAAAGCGAAAGACTCTGAGAATATTTTCTTGGCAAGAGGCCCTTCTGCACGACTTACTGCCGAAATGATGAGAGACAATGCATTGGCGTCTTCTGGATTAATGAATAGTGAGATTGGAGGAAAAAGTATAAAGCCTTACCAACCAGAGGGGCTTTGGAGAATTAATGGAGCCAAATACGAACAAGATACTGGCGATGTCATTTACAAGCGAAGCCTTTATGTGGTTGTAAAAAGATCCGTCCCGAACCCTACCCTGGGTACATTTGACGCATCTTCACGAAGTTTTTGTACAGTGAGGAGACAAAAAACAAACACGCCATTACAAGCTCTTGTGACACTAAATGATCCCACTTTTGTGGAGGCAGCAAAGGTTTTGGGTGAGGAAATGAGTAGAGTAAATAGTGCAGAAAAGGCCATTTCTACTACTTACAAAAAGCTTGCGGGTAAAAATCCCAGCAAGTCGGAAGTAGCTTTACTTCTAAAAATGCAACAAAATGAATTAAACAAATTCAGACAATCACCTGCCAAAGCCAAAGGGTGGCTCGACGTAGGACAATATAAAGTAGACAAAACATTAGACCAAAATCTCGTTGCTGCTAATACTGTAGTAGCAAGCACCATTATGAATTCAGATGCAGTATTGATGAAGAGGTAGGTGTTGGTGAAGTTGGCATCTCGGCCTTGCTTGATGTCCGAACGGATTTGTAAGTTTTGGGAAAAATAGCGGTTTAAAAAGAAATTGAACTTTGTGTCTTAGTGGCGAAAAAGACTTCGATAACGTAGTTCTAGAAAATTTAAAATATTGAATTGTATAGAAGCTCAGTCAACATAAATGAGAAACAAAAACTTCGTGTCTTGGTGACTTGGCCTGCCCTGAGCTTGTCGTAGGGTGGCCCAAAATCGAAGAGTAAGAAAAAATAAAAACTTTGTGCCTTTGCTTGCCCTGAGCGAGGTCGAAAGGTGGCAAATAATAAATAAAAAGAAATGAAACATCATCACGATGAATTTCGACTTCATGGTCCAGAATTCGATGAATTGAACAAAAAGCTAGACAGACGTCATTTTCTTACTAAATCCACCATGGGTTTGGGAGCTTTGGCTGTGGGTTCACTCTTTGGAGCATCAAAACTTTTTGGAGCTTCTCAGGCAGCAAGTCCTGAGGTTAGTTTAGATACGCAAGAGGCTATCTTGGCTGCTTTACCGCACATTGCACCTAAAGCCAAACGCGTGGTTTACCTGTTCATGAGTGGCGGTCCATCACAATTTGAAACTTGGGATTACAAGCCAAAACTTGCCGATATGTTTGGGCAAGACTTGCCAGATTCTGTACGACAAGGTCAGCGACTTACTGGAATGAGTGCAAACCAAAGTAGCCTACCAATTGCCCCGTCTGTTTATAAATTCGACAAGCACGGAAAATCTCAAACTTGGGTGAGTGAACTTTTGCCCCATACTGCCAAAGTTGTGGATGAGCTATGTCTTATAAAATCATTACATACAGATCATATTAATCATGACCCTGCCATTACTTTTTTCCAAACAGGAAATCAGCTACCAGGGAGACCGAGTATAGGTTCATGGATAAGTTATGGACTTGGAAGTGACAATGAAAACTTACCAACTTTTATTTCGTTGGTTTCCAAAAATGCCTCAGGACAGCCATTGTATTCAAGACTTTGGGGAAGTGGTTTTTTACCTACTAAGCATGAGGGGGTTCAGTTTAGATCGGGCAAAGACCCAGTGCTATTTTTGAACAATCCTGAAGGTTATGACGGAAAAGACCGTCAAGAAATGCTTACTTATCTCAATGAGTTAAATGCTCTTCAAAACAGTTCAATTGGAGATCCAGCTATAGAAGACAGGATTTCTCAATACGAAATGGCCTACAGAATGCAAACTTCTGTACCTGAGGTGATGAGTACGGCAGACGAACCAGATGAGGTTTTTGAACTGTACGGACCCGATAGCCGCGATCCAGGAACCTATGCTGCAAACTGCTTATTGGCAAGGAAACTTTTGCAAAAAGATGTAAAATTCGTACAGTTATATCACCAAGGTTGGGATCAGCACGGTGGGCTGCCTGGAGGTATAAAACACCAATGTAAAAATACAGATCAAGGTACGGCGGCATTGATCCAGGATTTAAAAAGAACAGGTTTACTCGAAGATACTTTAGTGATTTGGGGTGGAGAGTTTGGTAGAACCACCTACTCACAAGGAAAATTAACGTTGGACGATTATGGAAGAGATCATCATCCAAAGGCATTTAGCATGTGGATGGCTGGTGCAGGGGTAAAAAAAGGAATCACTTATGGCGAAACCGACGATTTCAGTTATAACATCACCCAAAACCCAGTTCACGTACACGATTTCCAAGCTACACTAATGCATTTACTAGGAATAGATCACGAACGATTAACATACAAATTTCAAGGCCGTCGATACAGATTAACTGATGTACATGGGCATGTGGTGAGGGATATATTGGCTTGATTTTATCGAAACAGGAGAAGTTTTCTTTTGGAAAAAGGAACATGGAGAAAGGAGCTTTTCTGTCGGCATTGCTACGCCAGTTTTTCCTTCGATAAACTCAGGATATGCAATTAGTAGTTTTAGAAGTCGGTACCTCGACAATCTCGGTGCCCGATATTAATTAAAAATTCTTTGTGACTTGGTGTCCTTGTGGCGAACTTCGACAACATTTTCAAATTGAAGAATAACAATAAGTATGTATGAAAGCTCAGTCACCAAAAAGAAATTATTGGTGACAAGTAAATAGAATAAAAAACTTCGTGTCTTAGTGACTTTGAGGTTCAAAAAAACGAAGAAAAATACAAATAGAAAAGAAATACAAGGTCTTGGTGCCCTTGTGCCGTTGTGGCTAAATTAAGACAAATGACAACAAGAAGAAATTTTATCAAGAACACATCGCTTTTAACAGGATTGGCAGCAGTGAGTCCATTTAAGGGGTTTTCGATTTTGCATAAGAATTTAGAGCCCGATGAATTGATCATTGGTCATGGAGATTATCAATATAAAGTGGACCGTGCTTGGGCGAAAATAAGTGTAAACAGCAATCCACTTTTCAATTGCCATGAGATGGTGCAAGACAGCCAAGGCAGATTGATTATGCTTGGCGATAATGTTAAAAACAATATTCTCATTTTTGATAAAAGTGGCAAACTCCTCGATTATTGGGGAAATGCATATCCTGGTGGACATGGACTTTCTATTGCCAAAGAAGGCGGTGAAGACTTTCTACTTATCACTGATTGTGGTTGGTACCAAGACAAAACTGGCAAGTGGAACAAACAGGCTGGGCAAGTTGTAAAAACTACGACTGACGGTCGCCTTATTTTTGCACTGGGTCATCCTCGTACCATTGGTATTTATAAAGACGATGAACCATTTATGCCCACCGAAACCGCCATTGCACCAAATGGAGACATTTATGTAGCAGATGGTTATGGTTCAGACTATATCATTCAATACAATTCCAAAGGCGAATATATCAGGCATTTTGGTGGCCATAACAACGCCAACAAAGAGCATAATTTGCAAAATGCACATGGCGTATCTATCGACCTGAGAGACCCTGCCAACCCAAAGTTGATTTGTACCTCTCGAAACGAAAACTGTTTCAAAATCTTCACCCTAGATGGTAAGTATCTAAGTAGCATTGATTTGCCTGGAATGCATATTTGCCGACCGGTCTTAGACGATCAGAATATTTATGCGGGTGTATGTTGGTCCAAAAACGCAGCAGGCGAAACACGTTGGGACGCCTCTGGCTTTGTTACTATTTTAGATAAAAACAACAAGGTTGTTTCCAATCCTGGTGGAAATGCACCTATATACCAAAACGGTAAACTTGCTCAAACTCTTCAAAGCAATAATCCTATTTTTGACCACGGACATGATGTATGCATAGATGAAGACAAAAATATGTACGTTTGTCAATGGAATGCTAATCATACCTCACCTATTAAACTTACTAGAGTATAAATGATTTTACTTGACGCTCAATTGTTTTTCGGCCGACTTCACCCTTTGGTTGTTCATCTACCTATTGGATTTTTGATGTTGGCATTTATTTTTAATATCACAGTTTACTTTAAAAAATTACCCAACCTACAAGTAGCTGTTCCATTTACACTTTTGCTTGGTGCTATTTCTGCTTCGGTGGCTTGCCTATTTGGATGGTTACTTTCTGAAACTGGCGATTATGGTGCCAAAACGCTTGAAAATCATAAGTTCTCAGGACTTGCCATTGCCGCAATTTCTTTCTTGCTTTTTTACCTGACCACTCCTCATTTTCAGCAAAAAATTGTACTCCCTGGCAAATTGTACACTGGGTTAATGATTGGCCTGATGGGTTTGCTTTCATACAGTGGGCATCAAGGCGGCAATCTTACACACGGTAGTGATTACTTGTCCATGGAAACTCTTACAAAAAAAGACAGAGTACCTCCCGAAACATTAGACAAAGCTTTAGTTTTTGAAGATGTAATAGAGCCTTTATTAGAAAAACGTTGCAAGCAATGTCATAGCGGCTCCAAAATTAAAGGAGACTTAAAAATGACCTCACTTGCCGAAATGCTCAAAGGAGGAAAATCTGGTCCAGCAATAGTACCGGGTGATTCCAAGAAAAGCGAAATCTTCCATCGCATAACCTTAGACCCAAGTGACGAAGACTTTATGCCAACAGATGGTAAAACTCCACTCTCCAAAAATGAAGTTAAAATGATAGAGTGGTGGATCAATAAAGCCAATGCTGCTCCAGAAAAATCCATTGCAGAATTAAAACCAGATCCTGCTACACAAACTCTATTTGCAGTTGCCTTAGGTTTTGCCAAAGGGGAAGCTGGAGAAGGAGGAGATGACTTAGCTAATATCAATCCTGAGATTCCAAAAACAACAGACTTAGCTGCCATTGAAAAAGCAAAAGAAGCAGGCTTCACTGTAAGAGTCATGCTTCAAAACCCAATGATGCTTGATGTAAAACTAGCTCCAAACAAAACATTCACAGCAGCAGAAATTGATAGCAAACTGCAACTCTTAAAGCCTATTGCAAAAAACATCATCTTATTAAACTTATCGGAACTGGCACTCAACGATGCTCAACTAGCCTTTTTGAAAGAATGCTCCAACTTAGAAAAGCTAAGAATAGAGAAAAACCCTGTTGGGGATGCGACAGTAAGTCATTTGGGACAATTGAAACACTTACAAGCAGTGAACTTTTACCAAACAGATTTAAGTAAAACTGGACTTCAAAACCTGAGTAAGCTCCCAAGCATTAGAAGCATCTACGCTTTCCAAAGCAAAGTCGGCAGGATGGATACCTCTGCAATTTTGAAAGAAAAACCAGACTTGGAGATCGTGTTGTAAGTTGGTGCCATTTGCATACTTAACAAACGAAATCATCGAATTCACCTATCCATCCAAATAATTCATCGAACGACCATGAACAGAGTCAAACGGTCGTTCGACGAATAAAACGCCATACCGCAGTTGGGTCTTGCAGGTCAAGCTTATTTCACCCTATTTCATGGGACTACGCTAACTTTCCTTAGTCTATTTTGTTCTGCTAAGTAAACTTCGCCTTTTGAGTTTACTGCAATGCTTGTGGCATAAACTACTCCAGCCTCTTCACTCTTCCCGTCAATTGATTCCTCAAACAAACCTCCAACAAGTGTTTTTAAAACATTGTCCTTTGTCAGCATCCTAACTCTCATTCCTCTGTTTTCTCTGTTGTACTCAAGAAAATAAACATTGTTTTCTTTGTCCACACATAAAGAAGCTACATTGCCAATTCCTGCATTTGGTAGCTCCCCATCTCCGTAATTAAACTTCGAATTGTCAAAATTTGAAAGAATGCCGGATTTAATTTTTGTTACTCCCACATTTATGTCTAGGTATGCCAAGCTTTCAAAACTAAAATATGGCTTATAATAGATCCGGTCAGTACCATTGAAGGCAAAAGTATTGGCTTCCAGTTGGTTTCCATCCAACTCCACTTCGGAGAACTTCTTTTCAGAACTTCCATCTTCATTCATTAAAAAAACATCGTTATTATAACCTACTAAATATTGACTTTTACCTTGTCGAATTACAAATGAAGCTGCACCTCCAAAGGGGTTATTCTTATCGAAAAACGGATTTGCAAAAGGCTTTAACTCATTTTTAGAGTTTTTAAAATAAAATAGATCCTTTCCAGGTTGATATGGCCCCATTGCAAAAAGCTCGTTACCTTGGAGGAAGAACCACGTTAGAGAGAAAGTTTTAAACAGTTGATCTGGGTCAGTAACAGCATTTAGTTTCCATTCACTATCAAAATAGCCTATTTGATGAGAAGAATTTACAAATTTTGTCCATAACTTATCCTCTGAGTCAAATGAAATACAAAATATATTTTTATCAAATTCCTTGACCGTTTCGATCTGATAGACTTCATCAGTAAGTTGAATAGCTGGCACTTCGCTTTTAGAGCAGGAAATAAATGAGAAAATGGCAATAGAAAAAGCTGATAATTTTTGAAACATGTTGTGTGTGAGTTTTTTTTGCAAAAGTAAATACACCCAGCATCATTCAAAATGATTTAAATTAAATCTGACAAATTTTATTTTAGCATTATAGGTCCTTTTATCTTTCAATATTAACCTTACCGTTTAGCTTAATTCTTAAATTCGTAAAACTGTATTATCGTATGAAAAAAGCTTTTGCTATAACTATTGTATTTCTTGCACTGAAAACGGCTTTTGCTCAATCTGTTTTTGAAGTAAATCATAAATTGGGACGAGGAGTAAACATGGGAAATATGTTTGAAGCTCCTTCGGAGGAAGCATGGGGGAATCCTTTTAGAGACGATTATTTTCAACGAATTGCTGACTTAGGTTTTAAACATGTTCGCATTCCTATCACTTGGGATATTCCTGATCGTGCACAGCAAGAAGCTCCATATAAGATAAATGCCGTTTTCATGGATCGTATCAAGTATGTGGTTAAAAAAGCTCAAGATACTGGCCTTATGGCAATCATCAATATGCATCATCACGAAAAGGTTTTTGAAAATCCAGCAGCAGCCAAACAACGGTTCCTAAGCCAATGGCAACAAATAAGCGAGGCTTTTAAAGATGCCAACGAAAACATACTTTTTGAGGTTCTCAATGAACCACATGGCGAACTGAGTCCTGCTTTGTGGAATAACTATTTTGCTGAGGCATTGTCCATTATTCGTAAAACAAATCCTACACGGCCGGTTCTCATGGGTGTTGCTCAGTATGGTGGTTTGTCCGCTGTTCCACAACTTATTTTCCCAAAAGACGACCATATTATACTTACTATTCATTACTACGATCCTTTTCAGTTTACACACCAAGGAGCGGAATGGGTGAATGGATCTGAACCATGGCTTGGAACCAAATGGGACAATACGGACAGAGACCAAAATGCCATAAAAAGTCAATTTCAGTTTGCAATTGACTTAGCCAAACAAAAGAATATACCCATCAACATAGGCGAATTTGGAGCATACAGCAAAGCTGATAATGCGAGTAGGATCCTTTGGACCTCTTTTATGGCTCGCTGGATGGAAGAACAAGGTTTTAGCTGGGCATATTGGGAGTTCAGTGCTGGTTTTGGTTTTTTCAACCCATCAACAAACCAATACAAGCAAGATTTAGTAGATGCTTTACTTAAAAACCCTTTACCTCCTCCTGTTGAAACAAAGGCTGAGACTATTTATCAATCGGATTTCAATTCAGATAACAATGGATGGAACTTGGGCGTGACAAGTCCTGCGATTGCAACTTTGGCAAGAGAAAATAACGCCGCTAAAATCTCCATAACTGCAAGTTCTACATCTTCATGGCATGTGCAGTTTGTACGAAACAACTTCACCCTTAAAACTGGCAAAAAGTATCTAATTACTTTTGATGGCTACGCCGATAAAGACATGGGACTTACCTTCTACCTTGGGCAATCGGTAAATCCATATAATTCCTACTCTGGTTACACAGGAATAAGCTTAAGCACAAGTAAAAAGTCATTTGAACATGCTTTTACTATGAGTGCACCCGATGATGATAAGGCTAGGTTTGTATTTGACATGGCAACTAGCACAGGTACAGTTTACCTCAGCAACCTCAAAGTGTCAGAATTGCTAGAAGGAATTGAAGAAGTAATAGAAGAAAAACCGCTCTCTATTGAAAGCAATGGGTATAAAGTTAATATATACCCAAACCCCACAAGAGAATTTGTCTCCATTGAGGGAGCGGAAAAGTTTCACACTCTTGACATTTTGGACATAAGAGGTAAAGTAATTTCTCATTTTGACCTTTTAAAGAATAAGAATGAACAAATTCCTATCAAAAACTTGAATGCTGGCGTTTATTTATTTCACTTTAGAAGTGCTGTAGAGAGTGTTGTTAAAAAAGTGGTGATTGAGTAATGCAAAAAGGCTACTCCGTCTACGTCATTGAACTTTCAAAAAAGGTATATACAGAAAATGCCAAATTCCGAAATACCAATCCACAATTCAATGGCGTATTACAATGTTTGTATGTAGGCATGACCAGTAAAACGCCAAAAGAGCGTTTTCTACAGCATAAAACTGGATTCATAAACAAGAAAGGGCATAAGCTTTCTGCCAAAATAGTCCAAAAATACGGGATGTGTTTGCGACCTAGTCTTTACAATCACATTGATCTTATAAAAAATAGACCCGACGCTTTAAAAATGGAAGAAAAACTAGCTCTTGAGTTACGGAGACAAGGTTACGCGGTTTGGTTTAATTGATACATTTTTGAGTCTTCGACAAAAAAAGAGGCTGCCATTCAAACAATGACAACCTCTTATAAATAATATTTCTACACATTTACTTTAAACTCTCGAGTAGTAATTCATTGTAGTTATCAACTACATCGTAGCAATACTTCACTTTTGCCCCTTCACCTTCATCACAAAGCAAATATGATTTAAACACTGCCTTCTCGTTCTCCTTAACAGTGTCGTCTGCGTGAATTTCTAGGCGGGCATTTCTGTCTTCAAAAACTATTTCATTTGGTGCAATGATGTAATGACTAGCCAACACATCAAATGGATTAAAACCCTCTGCTCCTTGCGAAACCCATTGAGCTAACCATGGCTTGGAAGCTTCTGAAAGCCATTTATTTCCCGCACCTCCAGTTGCGAGAATATCTAAGTCTTTTGACTTAATCCAAACTTTACTCGATATTTCGAATGGACAAAGTGTAACATTCACCTTGTTCTCCAGCATTATTCTAAAAGCGGTATTGTCAAGATCAAAGTTCAGGTCTTTTGCCCTTGCTCCCATAGTACCAATGTTGAAATAGTCGGTTGGCTTACGTCGCCCTGCAACGAGTACCACTTCTATGATCTGATCTTTTAATTCAGGGTATTTTAGCAAAAGCAAACCTACATTTGTTGCAGGCCCAATGGCCGCAATGACCATTTTTTTCTGTTTCAGAGCGGCTGCCATCGCCTCTACTCCGTCATTAGTTTTGACATCTGTGAGGTTAATTGCTTCGCCTGCACCTTTAAATACGGGAATCTCGTAAGTGGCAAACTCGGCACTCATTTTTTGACACAGTCGAAATGCATCGTCAATTTTAGTATTGCCAAAAACCGCACTGATGCCATTGATATGGACTTTGGGCGATTTCATTAGTTGTAAGATCGCATAGCCGTCATCTACGTCGGAATAACCTGGCCTATGGTATCTCATCATTCCCACTGCAAGGTCTGCATCAATCCATACTTCCTTCACCTGGGAATCTTCAGTAGCAATGATTTTATTCTCCTCGTCTGCCTTTTCTTCCGCTTTTGTGCAAGAAATGGTCATTGCGACCAAACTTGAGGCTAGTGCCAATACGTATAAATTCATTTTCATTTTTCGTTTATTTTAAAGTTCTTAATTCTTTTCCCACCATACTTTGGTGTTGATATCATCTGGGCCCTGAATTGCCAAAGAAGACTTATAATTGGCACTATTAGTTGCCTGTTCCGACTCTGGATACAAGTATCTCACTGGGAGCATGTCATTATTTAAGTTATCAGGCCCAGCTTTTATTGCCGGTATTCCTGTTCTTCTAATCTCGAACCATGCCTCGTGACCTACATTGATCAAGGCTAACCATTTTTGTGTTAAAATCTTGGTTAGATCATTACTTCCATCCAGTGCAACCGCAGGGTTTTCAAAATAGTCGCTTGGCAAAGCTACTTTGTAATATTCAAAACTCGCTGCAACTCCATTATTGTAAAATTGCTCTGCATTTCCTTCTATGAAACCTCTTTTGGCTGCTTCTGCTAAGGCAAACTGTACCTCCGCATAGGAAATAAACTGTGCCGAAACACCATCTGGTACGTCTCTGAACATTGCCCCAAACAAGGAGACATTATTAAGGTTGATACCTTTTGCAGAAATAGTCTCTCGGTCTTGTCCATTTTCCAAACCAACGTAGGCAGGAGCTCCTTCCGTTATGCTTTGTTGTGTAGGTTTGTAAAGAACTTTCATTCTAGGATCATTCCATGACTTTAGGGTCGCTTCTACAGTTTTTGTCATACGGTGCTCCTGGTATAAGCCCAAGCTTGCCTGCGACATAGGCCACTGGTTGGGTGCAGCACTCAGGTATTTAACTTCGGCATTTTGACTGTTAGAGTTAATCAACTTTCCAGAATTTGCCAGAGCCTTCATTTCACTAAAATCAGATATTTTATTACTGATACGAAGTAGATATCTAAATCGGAGTGAATTGGCAAAACGAACCCATTTACTCAAGTCATTATTAAACATGACATCACCTCTTATGGCATCGTTTGTGGTTTCCAGTGTTGCAGCAGACTTCTTAAGTACTGCTAAAATCCCCGTTTCTGGATTGGTATAAATTTCCTTTTGAGAATCATATTTGGGAGTAAATTGATCATCCAAAGCCTTAACAGCCTCTAAATATGGAACATCTCCCCACATATCCGTCAGTTGAGAATAAAGGTAACTTTCCATAATACTGGCAACTGCTTTATATGCCTCGTTATTTCCAGATAACTCTTTGACTGATCTCAAGTCGCTCAACATTCGGTAAATGACAGTCCAATATCCGCTATTGCTTCCCATTTCATAACGATCGATTCTCTCAAACTCAACACTTGCCGCAAACTGCGAAAGGTAATTGGCTAATCGAAAACCCTGCTCATAACTACTTCTGTTTGCTGCCTCGCTAATCACATTTGTAAGTAAAAACTGGGGGTCTACTTGCTGAGGAGCATTTGGATTCTCATTGAGCTTTGCAAAATCACCAGTACAGCTCACGCCCAATACCAGGTAGGCAAAAAAGATATATGCTATATTTTTCATTGTTTCTCTAGATTAAAATTCTGTTTTAAGGCTAATTCCAAAACTCCTCGTAGACGGATACGACATATCTTCTACCCCATAAATAATGTTGGTCTCTTGCAAGGCGTTTAGTTCTGGGTCAAAGTGCGGATTCTCTGTAATGAGGAATAAATTACTTCCTACAAAGCCTAGTTTCAGGCTTTGCATTTTAAATGATCTCACTAGTTTTTGTGGAAACTGATAATACAAGGCAACCTGACGAAGCTTGATATAAGATGCATCATACAATGCACTGGCTTCATTGCCTCTGTCGTAAAAGTTGTTGTAATATTGACTAGCGGCAACTACCGTTGTATTGGGCTGGTATTGAGGATTATCTGTAGTTCCTACATTCACAACCCCTTCACCTACAACGCCATTCTCGCGTCCTACGAGTGTTTCTTTCAAAACTCCAGATGTGCTGCCCAGTGCCTTAGTTCTTGATACGATTGTGCCACCTTGTCGCCAATCCACTATCACTTTAAGCTCTAGCCCTTTGTAGCTAAATTTATTATTGAATCCCATTGCAAAATCAGGATTGTAATTTCCTAGCAGCCTTAACTTACCATCTTGCACAGGAAGTCCGTTCGCTCCAAACAATGTTTGACCGTCAACTTCTACAAAGCCTGTTCCATACATGTCCCCTACTCTTCCGCCTTGCTTTGCGATATAAAATACGGCATTGGAACCTCCCGAGCCACCAAAAACATTCGCAACTCCGGTTACAAATTGATCCACGCCATCTGGCAAAGCTGTTACCACACTTCTATAGGTTGAGAAGTTCAGAGAAGATTGCCATTTGAAATTACTCTTATCAATAAGCTTTGCACTTAGAAGTGTTTCAAATCCTTTCGTTCTTACTTTTCCACCATTCACATTGAAGTTTTGAAACCCACTTGTAGATGAGATAGGTCGCGAGATGATTTGATCTATACTCGTGTTTTGGTATCCAGCAATATCCAATTGCACTCTACCATTGAATAAAGCCATGTCCAAACCTGCCTCCAAAGCATTTAAACGCTCTGGTCTTAATGCTGCGTTTTTGAGTAATGTCTCATTTGTCACTTTAAAGTTCGAACCATAATTTTGGTTAAATACATAGTTTTGAGCATTCTGATAAGGATTGGTATCATTTCCAACGCTGGCAGAACTCAACCTCAAAGCCAAGAATGAAATCTTGCTTGGGAGCGTAAACATATTGGACAATACATAACTCATTCCAGCAGAATAATAGCCAAAAGAGTTATTGTTCAGTGGCAGTGTACTGCTCCAATCATTCCGATAAGTGAGGTCTACATAAAGCCAATTTCGAAAAGAAATGTTTCCTGTTCCATAAACACTGTTGATTTGTTTTTGAAAAAGCTGACTGTCGCCTTTGAGCGGAGTACGTGAATTTGCAAGCGAGTAAATATTGGGCAAGGCCAATTGAGAAGCTTCGGCAAATTGGTAATTAATAGATTGCTCAAATCTATTGGCTCCGGCAGAAAGTCCATATTTCCACCCAGCGTTGATGTTGTTCTCGTACGAAAGTAAAATGTCGGAGTTTATTTCGTTGAACTTTACTTTATCCTCTCGATAAGTCCCTTGTGGGTTTCTATTGGTACTTACAGCCCTTCTAAAAGCTCGGGTGTCGTTGTAATTGTCAAGTCCGCTTCTTACACTAAGTTTGAGGTGATCTGTGAATTCGTAAGTGGCAGAAACATTCCCCAAAAACCTATTTTTATTGAAACTATTGGTGTTTTCGTAAAGTGTTAAATAAGGATTTGTCAACCACAAGTAATTGAAATCATAATGTTGAATTCCCTCTTGACCAGCTTGCCAATAGTTTTTCAAAGAAGCAATATTAGTTTGGCGACCAGTCCAGTTGAACCCGTACAATACATTCTCATAACCATAGCCAAGATTTGGCCTATTATCGCTTCTTGTATTGATGTAGTTGGTATAGGCACGAAAGAAAAGTTTTTGAATTATATTTTGATCCAAACTTATAGCCACACCATCTCTATTTAGATTTGTGTTTGGTAATATACCTTTGTTTCGAAGGTTAGAGTACGAAATCCTACTACTTCCTTTTTCACCTGAATTGCTAATCGCAATGTTGTTTTGTGATGTGATTCCTGTTTCAAAAAAGTCTCTAACATTGTTTGGATTGGAAACCCAAGGGGTAGGAGTAATTTCTGTAAAAGAACCATCTGGTTTTGTTCTCGAAATAACGTCACCAGCTCTTACGGGGTTACCATTCACATCCACCGAGGGACTGTCGAATTGCTTCACCAAAGTACCTTGATCCAGCGGAAGCCCAAAACTACTAATACCACCATCGCTCACGCCTGCTCCTATTCCATTTTGGAAAGAATAAGGCCCATTATTAGAACCTCCACCGTATTGATTCTGATAATCTGGCAAGGTCAATAGCTTTTCTACTGTCAATGATGTTCCAAAACTCACTCCAAGTCCCTTAGCATTCTTCCCTCTTTTGGTGGTTATAACAACAACGCCATTCGCCGCCCGACTACCATAAAGAGCTGCTGAACCTGCACCTTTCAATATGGTGATAGATTCTATATCATCTGGGCTGATATCTGCTCCGCCGTTGCCATAGTCTACTTCTTGCAAAGCACCGTCGTTAATCAAATTACTTGTTATTTGATCATTGTTGATTGGCACACCATCCACTACGAATAATGGTTGATTGGTACCCGAAAGTGAGTTTTCGCCTCTTATTACAATCCTTGACGATGAACCTACCCCAGATGAACCGTTTGTGATTTGAACACCTGCAACTTGACCAGCAAGACTGTTAAGTAAATTAGTTAGCGGCACATCAGTAAGTTCTTTAGATTCTAATGTCGTGACCGATGACCCCAAGGACTGCCGTTCTTTTTTAATACCTAGTGCGGTAACTACTACCTCGCTCAATTGCTCATTGGATTCCATCAAAATGATTTCTTGTGGGACTTGAGCATTGAGTATCTCAAGTCGTTTACTTTCAAATCCAATGGATGTGATCAATAGTACAAATGCTTTTTCCGAAAGGGTAATTTCGAAATTCCCATTGAGGTCTGATTTTGTGAATATTTGAGTTCCTTCCACTTGTATTGTCGCGAATGGAACAGGTGAATTTTGGGTGTCAATCACCTTTGATTTATAAGCTGTGTTTTGCCCATATAGGCTGAACATTATCAGCTGTAAAACAACTAATAGATATAGTTTCATACTTTTTTGTTTCGAATTATTAAAGAATTGCCATGCACACTCAATACTTTCTTCCTAAAAAGTTACAAACTGGCTATCAGATTCTAACTAAAAACCAATAGCGAATAATCAGCTATAGTAGTGAGTTGAAAAACCTACCAGAAATGATTTCTTTAGATTTTTTTGGAGAAAAATGAATGAGAAAAACTTAAAGCAAAAAGGACTTATGATATGCCTAGTTACTATATACATTGAAAACTAGGAGGTCCTCTTAATTTATAGCTGATGAAGTGGTAACATCTTTCTATTAAGTCATTCTTAACACGAACCCTAGCAACAAAGCTGCTTAAGTACTCATTAAGTATGATTTGAAATTCTATAAATGTATTTTTATATAAAGTGGCTTTGAGTGATGATAAGTCATCAACATCAATAAGCCTAGGTAGCGAAAGGCAGTTTTTGTCTCTGTCATCGAACTTTTGAATAATCTGCTCTAAAAGTTGTGGCGTTTGCCAAGGC
Organism: Spirosomataceae bacterium TFI 002; assembly: GCA_900230115.1. NCBI lineage: Bacteria > Pseudomonadati > Bacteroidota > Cytophagia > Cytophagales > Spirosomataceae > Spirosomataceae bacterium TFI 002. Next base: position 1,258,571 of record LT907983.1, read on the forward strand.
AAATCTTCAAAAACACGCTTATCAAAAACCGATTTGTTTATTCCTATCAAATAAACACCACCATCTAAAGCTGGCCCCCAAACGGTCTTTTGCGTATTTAAAAGAGAGCAAGCCTCTTTTAGAATTTCACTGGTAAGTTCTATGCAGTCGTTTCCAATGGAAATTACATTTTCATAACCACGATCAAATAGGTCTTGAAAAGCATTGGCATAACGCTCACCAAAGTTGCTTCCAACTTGCGAGTCCTCACCATACCAAACTACAGGGAGGTTTATATTTTGAACAAGTTTTTTTGCTCGGTCAATTAATGAGTGTTGTAGAGCACGAGATAGTTCATTATTTCTCTTTCCAAAAATAGCTTTGGATTGAGCCTCTGCCCTTGCGGAGAGAGAAAAAACCATTAATACTGTACTCTCCGACTTTTTCAAAATCTACTGAATAATTTGCAATTGATAGGTAAAACTGAAATAGGTACGTAATGTTCGGCCTAAAGGATTGCGAAAAGATGATTTATTTTAAAAAAAACTTGAAAAGAGCACTCACTGCATGGTCGTGCAAAAGCTGCGTGAGTGATAGCAGCGGCATCCTCGACCAAAGGAAGAGATAGAGCGGATAGCACGCCCCCTTTACGGGGGCACGCCCACATAAAAATCACAGTGAATTAAAGCCTATGCATTAGTTTTTTCACCATCACGTTTTTCCATGGCGTAAAATCCCCAGCAACAATGTGTTTACGTGCCTCGCCTACCAACCATAAGTAAAAACTGAGGTTGTGAATACTGGCGATTTGTGCTCCGAGCATCTCCTTGCATTTGATCAAATGCTTGAGGTAAGCCTTGCTGTGCACATTACTTATACCATTGCTAAGGCCTGGATCTATGGCTGTGAAGTCGTCTTCCCACTTTTTGTTTCTGATGTTAATAATACCTTCAGTAGTGAAAAGCATTCCGTTGCGGGCATTGCGGGTAGGCATCACGCAATCGAACATATCGGTCCCTAGAGCAATTCCTTCTAAAATATTCTCTGGTGTTCCCACACCCATGAGGTATCGCGGTTTATCGGTAGGTAAAATTGAATTTACGACTTCGAGCATGGCGTACATTTCCTCGGCAGGCTCACCTACAGATAAGCCTCCAATGGCATTGCCTGGCTGGTCTTGAGCCGCAATAAACTCAGCCGATTGCACACGCAAATCTTTATAAACAGAGCCTTGAACTATAGGAAAAAGCTGCTGCTCATGACCATATTTACCTTCGGTTTCATTGAACCTCTTGATACAGCGTTTCAACCAGCGATGAGTAAGGTGCATGGAGTTCTCGGCATATTGGTGGTCACATGGGTATGGTGGACACTCATCAAATGCCATGATTATATCTGCCCCTATTACACGCTGAATATCCATCACATATTCTGGCGTAAATAAATGTTTGGAGCCATCGATATGGGAATTGAAATGAACACCTTCTTCGGTTATTTTTCTAATTTCTTTAAGCGAAAACACCTGATACCCTCCCGAGTCGGTAAGAATAGGACGATCCCATTTCATAAATTGATGCAAACCGCCAGCTCTCTCTATAATATCTAGACCTGGTCTTAAATATAAGTGATAAGTATTGCCCAAAATGATTTGAGCTTTTACTGCATCTATAAGTTCTTGCTGATGAACACCTTTTACGGTTCCCGCCGTGCCTACAGGCATAAAAATTGGTGTTTCTATGACGCCATGAGCCGTTGTTAATTGGCCAGCTCGTGCTTTGCTGTTGGGGTCTTGCTGTTGCAATTCAAAATTCATGATGCAAAACAATAAGAAAATAAGGACAGTACCTTCTTTTCGGTTTGATTTTATGGAACTTATCTGTAGTACATTAGTATATTTGTAGCACGATAATTTAAACCACTACAAAATTTGAACTGGGAGTATGTCTTGCCTATTGTGTTTTTCACGTGCCTAGGCGTTCAGTTGATCTATCTTTTGGGCGTATTTCCTACGCTTAATAGACATGTGGATTTTGAAGTAAATGCTACGGATGCAAAAAACAAGCCGGGCGTTTCGGTTATTGTATGTGCTCTAAACGAAATTGATAACCTCAAGGAGCTGCTTCCATTATTGGAAAACCAAGATTATCCAAACTTTGAAATTATTGTTGTAGACGATCGATCCGAAGATGGGACCTACGACTATCTCCTCAATAATGAAGGAAACTTTAGCAAAGTTAAATTCGTAAGAATCTTAAACTTACCCGAGCATTTTACTGCTAAAAAATATGCTTTGACAATGGGTATAAAGAAATCGACGAATAACATTATTCTACTTACTGATGCTGATTGCCGACCGAATTCCAATAAATGGATATCGAGCATGGAAACGCAGCTTACTAGTGATCGCGACTTGGTGTTAGGTTTTAGCCCTTACTATAGGTTCCCGGGTTATTTGAATGCATTTATAAGGTATGAAACCTTCCAAACTGCCCTGCAATATTTTTCTTTTGCAAAAGCAGGTTTCCCATTCATGGGTGTGGGACGAAACCTGATGTATCGCAAGGATTCTTTTTGGAAAAATAATGGATTTGCATCGCACAAGGCCCTACTTAGTGGCGACGACGATTTGTTTGTAAATGCGATCGCCAACAAAAAGAACACCGAAATTCGGATTGATAGAGATTCTTGGATGGACAGCGAGCCAAAGCAAACTTTTGATGACTGGATCACGCAAAAGAAAAGGCACTTATCTGTAGGTAAAGTTTATAAAACTAAAGACAAAGTTACGATTGGTGCTTTATGGCTTAGTTTTATTGGGACGTGGCTATTGGTTATTCCAACATTTTTCACCAACCCTTCTTGGTTCCAATTACCAGATTGGTTGATCGTTCCAGATGACTGGTTGCTTCAATATGGATTGACCCATTGGACACCATTCAATAATTGGATGAGGCTCGTAGTCATTGTGTTTTTAGCTTGGTTTTTCCTACGTTGGCTTATTCTTCATATCGCAAATAAAAAACTAGGCTCAACGATCAGATCGTCCAAAATTCCAGTTATGGATTTTATATACCTCGTTTATTTACTCACTTTTGGAATAATTACTATTTTTTCAAATCCAAAAAAGATTAAATGGAGATGACAGCAGACCTTATTTTTAAATATTTCCCAGATCTTACTGATCAACAAAAAGTCCATTTCACGAAACTTCAGGAGCTATACGAACTCTGGAATGCACAGATCAACGTGGTATCGAGGAAGGACATTGATTTGCTTTACGAAAGACACGTTTTACACAGTCTTGGAATCGCTAAAATGCATCAGTTTAAGGATGGTTCCAAAATTTTAGACGTAGGCACTGGAGGGGGGTTCCCTGGTATCCCACTTGCCATCATGTTTCCTAAGTGCAGTTTTCACTTGGTAGACTCTATTGGTAAAAAAATAAAGGTTGTGGAAGAAGTAAGCACCGCTCTTGGTCTTACAAATTTAACGGCTCAACACGAAAGAGCAGAAAAAGTAAAGGGTAAGTACGATTTCGTTGTGAGTCGTGCTGTTACAAGAATGAAACCCTTTTTGCACTGGGTTCATGACAAAATAGAGCCTAAATCGCTTGATACGATTGATAATGGCATATTGTACCTCAAAGGTGGCGATCTTGATGAAGAAATGAACGAAATAAAAAGACCTTGGCAAGAATTTCTTCTCAAAGATTTTTTCGAAGGCGAATTCTTTGATACTAAGAAGGTTGTCTATGTTCCGTTCTGATTCGAAAAAAAAAGTTGAAATATTTTTGCCAAAATGTTGGTAGAATTCAACGAACAGCCTAATTTTGCAACTCGTTAATGAAAAGGGAATTTAATTCTTGATTCAAAAAGCGAAAAAGTTTCCCGAATAGCTCACAAAGCGTTCGCCGGTCGGCCTGACCATCTGATTGTCAATCAGAGGAAAAAATTGACAAAAAAAATAACCATTCCCGAATAGCTCACGAAGCGTTCGCCGGTCGGTCAGACCATCTGATTGTCAATCAGAGGAGTAAATTGACAAAAAAAATAACCATTCCCGAATAGCTCAGTTGGTTAGAGCATCTGACTGTTAATCAGAGGGTCGCTGGTTCGAGCCCAGCTTCGGGAGCTTGAAAGCCTTAGAGAAATCTAGGGCTTTTTTTATGTCTATAATTTTCTGACTATTAATTATAGGGGCGTTGGGGCAGTCCTTCTTGCGGTTCGACGTCTAGATTTGAGTCCAGGGAAGTTTATAATGAGCGTCGTGTGAGTGGGAGTTTGCAAATCAAGGAATTTTACAAATATGACTTCCTTTTCATTTTTAGGTTTAAAAAATAGTGCACAACTATTGTAATCCTAACTCACTCCCCAAACTGAAAATAAACAATCTCAGCAATATCCGCCAAAATAGTTTGGGCTTGCATGTGGCTTTCGAAGTTTTGTACAAATACGGAGAGAATCAGCGGCTCTTTTCCGTAGATGATTCCCACGTCGGCTCTCATGTAATCTAAAGTTCCTGTTTTATGGGCGATAGGCACGCCATAAAGCTTCGCTGCAAAAGTTGTATAGTCTTCACAGGCAAGTAGCTTTTTGATCATTGCCTTTTGGTATTTAGGCTTCACAAGTTCACCGTTTAGCATCTTAAGCAACAGCTGGTTCATTTCTGATGCCGTGGTGGTATTCTGCCTTCCTTCCAAGACAGCCTCAAAGTCCATCATTTTACGACGAAGCATTGTTTTATTGAGCCCATAAAAAGCAGACATCTTGTTGATATTCTCCATTCCTATTTTGTCAATCATGATGTTTGTAGCAGTATTATCGCTTACTCTAATCATTTCTAGGGCTAGCTGATCTAAACTATACTCCGTCATTGCATTGGCATATTGTATATCGCCAGATCCGCCCACTTTGACTTCTTCGTTTAACTCATATTTAGCTTTGGCTTTGAAAAGCCTTTTTTCCAAAGCAACATAATAGGCTATTAAGATCGGAACTTTGATGGTGCTAGCTGCAGGAACGGTAATGGTGTCATCTTTAGCAAAAAGCACCTCCCCTTCCTTATTCATCAACTGCATGGATACACCTATCTCTGGATCAAGCTCTTTAAAATAAGAATCAAGAGAATTGTGCTGGGCAAATGCCATTGAAAACGATGAAAAAAAGATTGTTAAATAAATTACTTTCATTTTTTTCTGAAAGTTCAATTTATTTTGATCTTTCAATAGTATATGTAATTAAACCTTCGAGTGATGTTCGATATTGAGACGGAGCGAAGGTTCCTAAAATCTCCATGGCCTCGTCTACATAACGATTCATGGCATTTGTAGTATATGCAATTCCACCACTATTTATAACAAAATCTATTACTTCTGTAACTTTCGCTGGCTTATTACTTTCGTTTTTTACCAAATTAATGATTCTTCGCCTATCTGACCTACTGGCTTGATTTAAGGCATAAATAAGAGGCAAAGTAAGTTTCTTCTCTTTTATGTCGATACCAGTTGGTTTACCTATTTCACTTGAACCATAATCGAAAAGATCATCTTTGATTTGGAAAGCCATTCCAATCTTTTCTCCGAGCTTACTTGCTTTGGCTATGGTTTCTTCATCGCATCCTACTGAAGTTGCCCCTATGCTACAACATGAAGAAATGAGGGCAGCAGTTTTTTGCCTGATCACCTCAAAGTAAATATCTTCTGTAATATCAAGCCTACGTGCCTTTTCAATTTGCAAAAGCTCTCCCTCACTCATGACCTTCACGGTCTCCGACATTATTTTAAGAAAATGGTAATCTCCATTATCTACACTGAGCAAAAGACCTCTTGAGAGTAAAAAGTCTCCAACTAAGACCGCAATTTTATTTTTCCAAAGTGCTTTGATAGAAAAGAAGCCACGTCTGTAATTAGAATCGTCTACCACGTCATCATGCACAAGAGATGCAGTATGTAACAATTCAATCATAGAAGCTCCTCGGTAAGTAGCATCGCTAATTTCTCCTAAGGAACCAGCGGTTAAAAAAACCAGCATCGGACGCATTTGCTTGCCTTTGCGATGCACGATATATTTCATTATTTGATCAAGAAGCATGACATTAGTCTTCACAGACTGTCGAAACTTCTGTTCAAATTCACTCATCTCTTTTGCAACAGGTGCTTGTATATCTTTGATTTTCATTGGCTCGATTTACTTCCGAGAAAGACTTGAGTTGCTATTTTTTTGGCAATTTTAATTACAAAACTTTTAATTCGTCCCAATGTTCCTAAATTCGTGCATGCTTATTGCAATAGTTCAAGGGAATCCTTGGAAATGGCAAATTTAGTTAAATAAATAGGAACATAATTCATGAAGGCATTAGTGTTAGGAGGTGGCTCGCTAAAAGGTGCATGGCAAGCAGGTGCAATTCAAGCGGTATTAGAGACAGGGTTTAAACCAGATATGGTCTACGGTATCTCCGCTGGTGCATTAAATGCATCCTTTATTGTGAGTGAATCTGGCAGTCAATATTTAGAAACAGGTAAAATTGACTGGGAACTGGTGAACAAAAAACTTATCAGTTTTTGGATAGATAACATCACAAAACCATCAGATATCGGAATTCTGAAATCTCGTTGGATGTTGGGCATTGAAACCATTTTGAGTAGGTTTGATGGCCTTTTGGATACTAATCCATTGCACAACAAAGTCAAAGAATACCTTAACCTCACTGCTTTAAGAAGAAGTCCGGTTCAATTAAAAGTAGGTGCTGTAAATATCAACACAGGAGAAATGCATTACACGGACCCTATGGAGGAGCATTTCTTAGACTATTTAAGAGCGAGTAGCTCTTTACCTATTATTATGCCAGCAATTCAGATTGGCGGTGATCACAGACAGGCCTATCTCGATGGTGGAATTCGAGAAGTAGTTCCAATCCGAAAAGCGATTGAAGATGGAGCAACAGAAATTTATGCCATTGCTACCCACCCAAAGCATCGCAAAATGGAACCTATCAACTACCGCTCATTTTTATCCTTAATAGATCGTATTAAAGACATTTCGGTTAATCAGTTTGAAAACAATGACATTGGCTGGGCAGAAGATTACAACGAAAACTTAGTTTCTATCGCAGGTTTCACGCTCAATAAAAAAATAACGCTCAAGGTGATTAGACCCAAAGAGCCCATTCACATTCAACTTACAAGTTTCACCACGGAAGATATCAAAGAAGCTGTAAAAAAGGGTTATGAATATGCCTACACCGACTTGAATTAAGAAATTGGAATTCTTAAAAAATTACTTTCGAATAAAAAGTAGCTCGGCATTAGTACAGCTTTGCCCTCAAAGACAACACCGCCCAAAGGACACATAACCCCGAAACGAGCATAAAGGCAAAGGATAAACTCACGGCTTCGGAAATAAATCCAATGATCACTGGCCCAACCATGAAACCAATCATGGCAAAAGTGTTAAAAATAGCCAAGCCCGCTCCTTTTTTCATTCCTGGAACTCTAGCTGAACTCGCATAAAGAATGGGAGCAGCACAAGAAACACCAGCTCCTACCAGTGAAAACCCAATAATTGCCATCTCCACATTTGGCAATAAAATTAGTACCATGATACCGATAAAGCTAATTACAGCTCCCCATGTCAATATTTTATTGGCTCCATACCTTGGAATCAATGCATCTCCAAAAAATCTACCCAAGGCCATAAAAAGTGAATAAGCAGCTAAACCCCAACCTGTAAAATAGGTACTGGACTTTATCACATCTCTCATAAATACCGAAGACCAGTCTGCCATTGTTCCTTCTGTGAAATTATTGCAGAGACCCATTAAAATCATTATCAAAAGTGGTCCTGTGGGCATCGTAAACTTAGAATTGCTCGCAGGTGCAGATTCCTCTTTTTGGTCGGCAATAGACAAAAGTGTTTTGCGAACAATTAATCCGCCTAGCACAACAAAAGTGATTACAAAGACTACATACAATCCACCTTCCACTTTGAGCCCAATGGCTGTGCTCGCAGCTATGGAACTAAGCATTAGTCCAATACTAAACAATCCATGACAAGTACTTATGATATTAATCCTTTCACTGACCTCCAGTGACCCTGCCACGGTATTCATGGCAACATTGGTGATAGAAATACCCGACCCACATAGAAATAAGCCAATGGGTAACATCCAAAAAAACGGGACATTAAGGGGAATCAGAAATGCAAAACACATAAAAAATAAGCCAAACAATGTAGCTCTCTGCATTCCAATCCTGTTTACCAAATATGCTCCCATGGCATTCATGCTGAGAGCACCAAGTGGCATGCTAAGGAGCAACATGCCTAAATCGGCATCATTGAGGTCGTATCTAATTTTAACCTGTGGAATAAATGTTGCCCATGTACCAAAAAGTATCCCTACTGCTAAAAAAGGCCAACCGATTGCCCTACTGAATTTGTTGCCTAAAAAATCCTTAGTAAGGTGACTAAACATCCAAAATCGACTTTATCAACTGAACATTTAAACCTTCATAGGTTTCAATGTAATGATCACAAGGGGGTAATTCCGATTTAGTGTGCGAACTCAATACGCCCGTAACCTTCATTCCTGCATTTATGGCCGCCGAAACTCCAGAAAATGAATCTTCAAATACCATACAGTCACTAGGTTTTAAACCTAAGTTTTGAGCCGAAGTTAGGTAAACTTCAGGATCTGGCTTGTGCTTGCTTACATCTTCACTCGCCATAATAGACTCCATATGAGCCTCAAAACCAACTTTTGCCATTATAAGCTCAAGGTTGGCTTTTGGGGCAGAAGTAGCTACTCCCGTTTTAAATCCATTAGATTTCAAAGAATTCAAGAAACCCATATAACCTGGAATTGTGACTACTTGATCAGCATAAATTTCACGAAACAGCCCTTCCTTTTCGTTTTCCATGTCAATAAACTCTTGCCCAATTATCTCCCTTCCTAAAAAGTGCTTGAGTATATAAGAATTACTTTTGCCAAACATGTGCTCAGCAAACTCTTCGTCTGTTGGCTGAAGGCCTCTTTTTCCAAAAAATACACGGAATGCTTGAGAGTGGAATGGATTTGTGTGACAAATAACCCCATCCATGTCGAAAATGACTGCTTTGGTTTTCATGCCGCAAATGTCTAACATTATTAGCTGCTTTACAAAACCTTTAGTACCGCCAATTGTGTTATGTATCTTTGTGCCCAAGGATATAAATTCAAATGCCAGACTCGATCGAAAATTTAGACCCCAAAGAATACATCATTATCAAAGGTGCAAGGGTAAATAATCTTAAAAATATAGATGTCGCTATCAAGCGAAACAAGCTTACAGTTATCACAGGGCTATCTGGAAGCGGAAAATCTTCCTTAGCCTTTGATACACTTTATGCCGAAGGACAGCGAATGTATGTGGAAAGCTTAAGTAGCTATGCCCGTCAGTTTCTCGGCAGAATGGAAAAGCCAGAGGTAGATTATATTCGTGGAGTTGCCCCTGCTATTGCCATTGAACAAAGGGTAAGTTCAAAAAATCCACGATCTACGGTAGGAACAACTACAGAGATTTATGATTATCTCAAGTTACTTTTCGCCAGGGTGGGTATAACCTACTCACCAGAATCTGGAGAAATTGTAAGTAAAGATTCAGTGACGGACGTTACTAATTTCATTTTCTCACACGAGGACGGCACAAAATTGCTAATTCATACGCCGCTTCAAATAAAGCCAGAAAGAACGCTTCAAAAGGAGTTAGATCTACTGCTTAAAAAAGGCTACACCAGAATAATAGTAGATGGTGATGTAAGCATGATTGAAGACCTTTTGGAAGATAAAAACTCGATTAAATCTCTTCCACAAGATAAAATAGAAATATTAATTGACAGAGCCGTTGTTCGCTTTGATGATAAAAACGAACCCGAAGAAGATACTTTGTTTAGAATAAGTGACTCTGTACAAACAGCTTTTTTTGAAGGTGAAGGAAATTGTAATGTTTCCATCGTAGGTAAAGAAACACGTACTTTCAGTGACCGTTTTGAATTGGACGGAATTTTATTTGAAGAACCTACTGTCAACCTTTTTGCTTTTAATAACCCTTATGGAGCCTGTAAACGCTGTGAAGGTTTTGGAAAAGTATTGGGTCTTGATGAAGAGCTAGTTATTCCAGATAAAAACCTTTCCGTTTTTGAAGGTGCTATTGCTCCATGGAGAAGTGAAAGAATGGGCGAATGGCTAACACCTTTACTTAAAAATGGCATTCATTTCGATTTCCCTATTCATAGAGCGTACAAAGACTTATCAGAAAAAGAACAAGCACTACTTTGGAGAGGGAATAAGCACTTTGCAGGCTTAGATGCTTTCTTTCAAGAACTAGAAAGTCAATCCTATAAAGTCCAATACCGCGTGATGTTATCGAGGTATAGAGGTCGCACCGTTTGCCCAGATTGTAAAGGTTCTCGACTTCGAATTGATGCTTCTTATGTTAAAATTGGCGGTCATTCTATTGTAGACTTGGTTTTAATGCCCATTGATAAAGCAGTAGAATTTTTCAATGCACTTGAGCTTACTTCTCACCAAGAAGAAATAGCAAAGCGAATTTTGATAGAAATTAAAACTAGGCTGGACTATATGCAGCGAGTTGGATTGGGATATTTGACCTTGAATAGACTCACAAATTCACTTTCTGGTGGCGAGTTCCAAAGAATTAAATTAGCCACCTCATTAGGGTCCGCTTTGGTGGGCTCAATGTATATTTTGGATGAACCTAGCATTGGTCTACATCCAAGAGATACGCAGCGATTAGTTTCTGTACTAGAGTCTCTTAGAGATTTAGGTAACTCTGTAATTGTTGTGGAGCATGAGGAAGAAGTAATGAAAACTGCCGATGACATAATAGACATTGGCCCAGATGCAGGAAACCTTGGCGGAGAGCTCATGTTTCAAGGTTCGTTAGACGAATTAATGAAGCTAAATGGCACAACCAATAGCCACACTGTCAATTTCTTACAAGGTAAAGAGCAAATACCAATTCCAAAACACAGACGTAAACCAAGTGACTTCCTCAAAATATCGGGAGCAAGCGAAAACAACCTTAAAAATATTGATGTAAAAATTCCGCTAGGAGTTCTAGCAGTTGTTACGGGAGTTAGTGGTTCTGGAAAATCTACTTTAATTAGAAAAATTCTGTATCCAGCCATTGCCCGATTAAAGGGAGAATATACTCAAGATTCTGGAAAGTTTGAAGAGCTCACTGGAGCCATGAGCCGAATAGAAAGTATTGAGATGATCGATCAAGACCCTATTGGGAAGTCTAGCAGGTCAAACCCAGTTACCTATATCAAAGCTTACGATGCAATCAGAGCTTTGATGTCGGATCAACAATTGGCAAAGAACAGAGATTACAAACCAGCATTTTTCTCCTTCAATGTAGACGGTGGCCGTTGTGAATCTTGCCAAGGCGAAGGTCAGCAAACGATAGAAATGCAATTCATGGCAGATGTAAAACTCACTTGCGAAAGTTGCCATGGAAATCGTTTCAAGCAAGAAATACTTGAGGTGACTTACAATGGCAAAAACATTTCGGACATACTGAATATGACCATTGATGAGGCTTTGGATTTTTTCAAAGAATCGCAACCAAAGATCTACGAGAAACTTAGACCATTGCAGGATGTAGGCCTTGGCTATATTGGGCTGGGACAATCTTCAAATACCCTTTCGGGTGGAGAAGCACAACGTGTTAAACTTGCATTTTTCTTAGGAAAAGGAAATAGTGACAAGGGCAAAACCTTGTTTATTTTTGATGAACCAACCACTGGACTTCACTTTCATGACATCCAGAAACTCCTCAAAGCTATCAATGCATTGATAGAGCAAGGAGATTCAGTGATAATCATCGAACATAACATGGAAGTAATAAAATGTGCTGACTGGATTCTTGATTTAGGGCCAGAAGGCGGTGAAGAAGGTGGCTATTTATGCTTTTCTGGAACTCCCGAAGAAATGGTAAAATTGGAGAACAATTACACTGCTGACTTTTTGAAAGAAAAATTAAATCCGCCAGTAAAAAAATAACATGACATCGAGCAAGGCCAAATCATTCATCTATCTTTCAATAGCAATGTACTTGGCTGGCCTTATTGGCCTCAATATTGAAGCTACAAAGGAGCTTTTTCGATTTTTGACGCCTTTTCATTTACTGAGTTCGGCAGCAATACTTATTTATTTCGAATCCAATAAGTCGAAACCATTTTGGATGTATTTAGCTATATCCTACCTAATTGGCTTTTTCATAGAAGTTGCAGGCGTAAATACAGGACTTATTTTTGGAGAATATGCCTATGGCAAAACTTTAGGGTTGAAGATTTGGAATACCCCACTCATGATTGGTGTCAATTGGTTTGTACTCAGTTTTGTAATTGCGAAGAGTCTTTCTTTGTGGAGTAAAAAAGCTACATTTCTCAAAAATACATGGATTTTTTCAGCTACTGGAGGTGCATTAATGACCCTTTTAGATTTCTTTGCCGAACCACCTGCCATTTATCATGACATGTGGTCCTGGACTAGTAGCTTACCACCACTCCAAAATTATTTTTCTTGGTTTTTAGTATCAGCTTTTCTTATGTTAATTTACCAAAAACTAAGAATTGAAGAATTTAACCCTTTAGCATTACCCATTTTAGTACTGCAATTTTTCTTTTTCCTAGTTCAATACATATTATTATGATAGACGCTCACCATCATTTTTGGAACTACAATTCAGAGGATTTCGCTTGGATTGACGAAAGCATGACAGCTATAAGAAGGAGTTTTCTCCCTCCAGACTTGTCCCCTATTTTGAAAGAAAATGGAATTGAAGGCTCGGTACTTATTCAAGTAAATAGAGATGAAAAAGAAAACGAGATCTTCCTTCAGTTTGCAAATCAGAATGATTTTGTAAAAGGGACAGTTGGCTGGCTCGATTTAACAGCACCTAATTTAGAAGAAAAGCTAGAAAAGTATGCTAACGAACCTAAGCTAAAGGGATTTAGAGAAATTGCCCAAGGAAATTCAGATAAGTACTTCCCTAGTCCTTCTTTCAGAAAAGGTGTAGAATTATTGGGTAAAAAAGGATTTACCTATGACATTTTAGTTTTCGAAAGAGACCTTAAAAACACACTTGATTTTGTAGAATCTTTGCCAAATAACAAGTTCGTAATAGACCATATCGCTAAACCAGATATTAAAAATGGCTCCATTGGAAGATGGAGTAACTATATGAAAGCACTCGCTCAATATCCCAATGTGAGTGTGAAAATATCTGGAATGACCACGGAGGCAGATTGGAACAATTGGAAAAAAGAAGGTTTCTATATTTATTTAGACCACCTCATGGGTGCCTTTGGTGTAAATAGACTCATGTACGGTTCAGATTGGCCTGTATGCCTATTAGCTGCGAAATATGCTGAACAATTGGCAATTCTCAAAAGCTACACTAAAAACCTTAGTACTGAGGAGCAAAGAAAGATATTTCATAAAAATGCTGTAGACTTCTATGGTTTAGATTAGGTATTAAACAAATAACATTGGTAAATTAGCAAACACTTAACCTATCTAAAAAGACATTATAATGGAAGCACTCTTTGCTACTGCAAGAACGAGAGAACTTATACCAAAGATTGAAAAGTTTGTACAAGAAGAGTTATTCCCACTCGAAACTCCCGCAAATCTCTCAGGTAACTTTTCTATCGTTGAACCCACCTTATTAGCCTTAAGACAAAAAGTTAAACAAATGGGACTTTGGGGTCTAGCCCTACCCGAATCAATGGGTGGCAAGGGTTTAACGCTCTGTGAATTTGGGCAAATAAGCGAGTATCTTGCAAAATCTCCATTTGGTCATTTTGTATTTAACTCCCAAGCACCAGACATTGGAAACATGGAATTATTACATGCTCATGCCGATAAAGGACTTCATGAAAAATTCCTTTACCCTTTGGCAGCAGGAGAAATAAGAAGTTGCTTTTCCATGACAGAACCCGAATTTGCAGGTTCTAACCCTACTAAAATGGGAACAACAGCAGTGAAAGACGGAAACGATTACGTTATCAACGGACACAAATGGTTTACTTCCTCTGCGGATGGGGCTGCATTTGCTGTCGTAATGGCGGTTACCAACCCCGACGCTGCACCACACAAAAGAGCTTCTCAAATACTCGTACCATTAGATTCTCCAGGCTATGAATTTATAAGAAATATTCCAATAATGGGACATACCGGCGACAGCTGGGCAAGCCATGCAGAAGTAAGATATAATGATGTTAGAGTTCCTCAAAGCAACCTAATTGGTGTTGAAGGCGAAGGATTTTATTTAGCTCAGCAAAGACTTGGGCCAGGAAGAATTCACCACTGCATGCGATTTATAGGAATCGCAGAGAGAGCCTTCACTCTTATGTGTGATTATGCAGTAAAACGAGAAGTGAGAGACGGTCAATACCTTGCGGACATGCAAAGCATTCAAACATTCATTGCCGATTCTCGTGTTGAAATTGACGCAGCAAGGCTTTTAGTGTTACGAACTGCAAAAATGATAGATGAAGTAGGCTCCAAAGAAGCTAGAAATGAGATTTCTGGCATTAAATTCTTTACTGCTAATATGATGCTAAGAGTGATTGACAAAGCAATTCAAACTCATGGAGGGCTTGGTATGACCAATGACATTATTCTTTCATATTGGTATGCCCATGAGCGAGCGTCGCGAATCTATGATGGTGCCGATGAAGTACACCGTAGTTCTCTAGCTAAAGGAATATTAAAGAAGTACCGCTCATGAATTTTGAAATAGACAGTGCAGGCGAAATAAGAAAAGGGGAAACTATAGACCTTGTAAGCCTGAATAAGTACTTAAAAAAGATCTTAGCGGATAAAATAGTAGAAATAAAGCAATATGGCGGAGGATTTAGCAACCTTACTTTTGAGCTAATTACACCAGGTAAAAGTTACGTACTAAGAAAGCCGCCTGCTGGAGCCAAAGAAATAAAAGGCGGTCATGACATGGCTCGTGAATTTGGTTTACTTCAAAAAATCGCTTCTGCTGGTTTTCAAAAAGTACCAAAAGCCATTCACCTTTGTGAAAATGAAGAGATTATTGGTGACATTTTCTATGTAATGGAGAAAGTAGATGGTATTATTTTAAGAGCAAATGATGCCCTCCAGTTTGCAAAGGAAATTCCAGAATCCTCAATTCGAAAACTTTCTGAAGCGATTTGCAGAGAGCAAGCAAAATTACACTTGATTGACATTGAGGAAACGGGTCTCATTGAGATTGGCAAACCTGATGGTTATGTACGAAGACAAATTGTAGGCTGGATAAAAAGATACCTGGCTTCTCAGACCGACCCTATCCAAGACATGGTTGATATTTTCACTTGGCTTGAAGATGAACTTCCAGAATCTACGCATCAAAGTCTAATTCACAATGATTATAAGTATGATAATCTGGTATTGAATGCACGTAATATCACCGAAATCAAGGCCATTCTAGACTGGGAAATGACAACTGTAGGAGATCCACTTATGGACCTTGGTGCAACTTTAGCATATTGGACCGAAGCAGGTGACGAATCATTTACAAAGCAGTTCAACCTTTCATGGGTAAAAGGAAACCTCACTAGAAAAGAGTACACCGAAATGTACTCAGAGCTAACCGGATTCGATACTTCAAACATCTTGTTCTATTATGTTTTCGGTTTATTCAAAAATGCAGTAATCATACAACAGATTTATTATCGCTACCACAAGGGATTCACAAACGACCCTAGGTTCAAAAACTTAATTTACGGTGTTAAGGTTTTGGCTAAAAAAGCAGTAAAATCCATACAAAGTGGAGAGTTGAAGTGATCTAAACTCAATAGTGTTTCAAAAGTAAGGCCCTTCTTCGGAGTATATTTTCAGGCTATTTTTATGAGCACCTATTGCTTTTACTACCTCATTGCTGGTATTCGTACTATACACAAATACCTCTCTCAAGGAAGGAAATTTCAATAGGTCAATCAAGTCTTTATCACTTGTTTTTGTGTAGGAAATGTTCAATGTTTTCAGTTTTGGTAAGCTACTAAGTAAAACAATTCCATCTCCATTTATCGCTGTTTTTTGCAGATATAACTCCGTCAGATTTGGCATATGAGAGATCAAATACAAGTCTGAATCATCAATTTGGGTAGAAACAAGAGACATTTTGGTAAAAACATCTAAATAAGGCTTAAGTTTCTCAAGTTTCTCACCATCAAAAGGAGCAGGAGGAAATCGGTTAGACAATGTATAATATTCACCGTCATCGTCTAATTTAATTACCATTTCTATATCTTCTGCGATCTCTTTCAATTCTTGATCAAGCTTTTGCTTAGTCAATTGCCTTAATCGTGCTTTGAATTTATACTTAGAGAATGAAGAGGAAAGTCCATCAGCCAATTCAATCACTCGCTTGTTTTCCAAACTTTGTATTGCTTGGTTTTCTTTAGCTCCTAAATCTATCCAAAGTTTAATTATTTCAATTTCGTCGGGTTCCAAGTTTTTCTTCCCTTGGGTTGGCATGTGATCATCTGCAGTATCCGGTAACATCACTCTTCTAATTATTTCACTTTCCAGAGATTGAGCGACTGTTACTGGCATTTTTCCACTATCTCCTTTTTTGAACAAATCTGCATAAGTCACCAATGACAAATTCCCTTCCGATCTTAATGTATTGTGGCAAGAGCCACATTTGGCATCCAAAATGAGCTGCACAACATCTTCATAGAGAAATTGACTACTATCCGCTTTCACTAGTTTAGGTTGACCTATCGCCGGTAAATAAGTGCTGAGATAGTTTCTTCCATGTGTAATACTTCCTCCTTGATGTGCCGTATATAAAGCGAAAGCATTTGCAGCAAACACTAATATCAGATACAGGTACTTTCCCGCTGACCAATTGACACAAAATAAAACAAAAGAGGCTATGAAAAAGAAGCCAGTGAATACTGCTCCATTAAAATGCTGATCCATTAATAGCCCTTCATACTCACCGGATGAATACAAAAAATAACCTGACAGAATAGATAAGAGCGTGCAGAAAACAGCAAAAATAAAAAGATAGAACCTAAAACCCATTGAGATTGAAACAGATGGAAATAGGCTTAAAACTTCAATTACAAGTAGTAAAACCAACAATACAATAGGAAAGTGAAGAAGTATGGGATGTAATCTCCCAACTGTCAAAAGTAATGGAGAGTTATTCTCAAAATATAGGTATGGTAATGCTAAAAGTGACAAACCAAAGATCCCTATGATAACAGCCGTAATTGGTTTCTTAAAAAAAAACTCAATGTTCTCAAAAACCTTATTCTTCATTAGGGATAGTTAAGCCAAGAGTTGAGATAATGTGTTTGTACTATCGCCAAACTGTTTTTTGTTAATTTTGTGTGCTTTGAGCATCGTTAGGTAAAGGTTTGCCAAAGGCGTTTCTTTTCCAAAATCAATATTCTGACCTTGTTTTAAATGCCCTCCTCCTTTTCCTGCCAAAAGAATAGGTAAATTCCTAGGCGAATGTCTGTTTCCATCTCGTAAGTCAGAAGCAAATACTGCCATAGATTGATCCAAAAGCGTTTTATTTCCTTCTTTTATGCCTTTTAACTTGTTTAGAAAATAAGTGTATTGCTCTACATGCCAAGTTGATATTTTGGAATATTCCTCCATCAGTTCAGGTTTATCCATGTGATGGGAGATTGAATGATGATTCCCGTTTACACCCTTTATGAATGAGAAATTCCGATTTCCGACTGAGTTACCAAACATAAATGTGGAAACCCTACTCGCATCACTCCAAAATGCCAATACCATGATGTCCATCATGAGCCTAGTTTTTTCAGTAATATCAACGCCTGAGTAAACCTCCACGTATTCATCAATATTTTGATTCACACGTAACAGCTCTTTTTTAATATCTGATGTTATTCTATCGCCAAAGCCCTTCCTCGCATCCTGATTACTAATTCGTTTCTCGACACTACGTATAGACTCCAAATACTCAGTAAGTTTATCTTGATCTGCCCTACCTAAGTTTTTCTTTAAAGAGCTCGCATCATCCATTACCACATCTAAAATGCTCTTTTTCCATGGGTCTTCCTTAACAGTTCCCCCTGGTAAATAAGGCTTAAAAAGTCGATCAAAAGCAAGTCGTGGATCTATTTCTTTGCTGGCAGGTTGCTGTGGTGTTTTCCACGAAATACTAGAGCCATAAAGTCTGGTAAAACCAACGTTAATATCTACCCCAGTGGTGATGCGATCAAGCCCATACTCAAGTGAAGGAAAAAGACTAGCTCCACCTATTTCTTGGGCAATCAATTGATCTATTGAAATTCCACCACTACTAATATTGTCGCCAATGGTTTGCCTAATAGGCATGCATGTCAATAAGCTGGCAGATTTTGCATAATGTCCATCTGCTCCTTGAAAAATGGAATTGTGGTTCATTAAATTTCCAAGGACCGAAAATTCCCCCTTTAATTTCTCTAAGGGAGCTAATTGACGAGGTAACTCAAAATTAGAACCAAACTGCTCAGGAGTCCAATGCTGTGGGTGCACTCCATTTGGCATAAAAAAGAATGCTGATCTTACTGGTATTTCTTGAAATGGATTTGACCGTAAAGGGCTACCCATTGCCTCAAGAAATGGCAAAGCCAAGGAAGCTCCTATTCCTTGAAGCATTCGACGTCTAGATATTTGCCATTTTTTAGCCATGATTCAATTTAAACACTTTTCTTTTCAAAGTCATTGATTTTTAACAGGAATGGATAACTATTCACCAGCTGGATAATAAATGAATGAGTATCAAAATTAGACCTAAGTAAGGCTTGTTCTAAATCCCTTACAGCGGGCTCATCAGTGAACATAATCGACCTACCCAAGGCGTAAGACAACATTTTGGTTGATATATTTCTTGCAATTCTTTCTTTCTGTTTAAGTAAAATGTTTTTTAACTCATCAGGCCCATTGAACTTTTCACCATCAGAAGTTACACCAGAAGCGTCAATTGCTACTTTACCATAAGTTTCCCTCCACTTTCCTGAGGCATCGTAGTTCTCCAAACCAAGGCCCAGAGGGTCCATTTTTTCGTGGCACGACTGACATGCAGGATCAGACCTATGCATTTCTAATATTTTTCTTAGTCCTAAAGCTTCGTGAGTATTTTTATCCTCCGTCAATGCTGAAACTTCGGCAGGAGGTGGAGGCGGTGAAATTCCTAAAATTTGCTCCATTACCCATTTACCTCTTAGCACTGGGCTTGTCCTGAAAGAAATAGACGTAGACGCCAATACAGACCCCATTCCTAATACTCCACCTCTCTGGTTATTGGCAAATTGTACTTTACGAAAATCATCATGGTTTACATTTTCAATACCGTAGAAATCCGCAACTCTTTTATTTATGATTGAATAGTCACTTTGGACTAAATCAAGAAAATTTCTGCTTTTAGTTAATACATAATGAAAGTATGAAACTGCTTCTTGATGAAGGTCTTTCCGTAAATCCTTATCAAATTCTGGAAAAGTGGCTTCATCTACCATTGACTCATCGTCCAGTAACTTTGAAATACCGAGCCACTGGCCGGCAAAACTTTCAGAAAACCTCTTAGCCTTGGGGTCATCAAGCATTCTCGTTACTTGCGATGCCAAAACAGTGGAATCGTGCAGCTTGCCATCATATGCTAGGTCAAATAGCTCTTGATCAGGCGTACTGCTCCATAAAAAGTAAGAGAGCCTAGTAGCCACCTCAAAGTCACTCAAAGGATATGCCCCCTCCTTCTGTGGCTCTTCTTCCACTTTATATAAGAAATTGGGTGACACCAATATTGCTTTCAGTACCTGTGCTATACTATTATTGAATCTACCTGGGTTTGGCTCCTTGGCTGTGCTCTCGTAAACTTGGTCAAATAAGGCAAGCAGTTTTGCTCTTTCTTCAGCCTTTAAAAATCTTCTATAAGCCCGACTTGCGAATTGGTCAATAACTTTTTGTGAAGCTAATTGTGGATTTTTATAATAATCGTATTTGTCCGAAAATAATGCTTTGAACCACATTACAAATCCTTCCCAGCCACCTACACCAAACTGAAAAGGTACAACCTTTTGCCATTTCTCTTCTTCTGCAAGTAGTCCGCTTACAATTTGATCCGATGCATCATAATACCTCTCGAGTTTAAGAGGAGAGACAAATAATGACTTACCTTGATTGTCAAAACCTCCTCCACCAGACCCATCAGACGGAAAAAAGGATTTTGGCTCAAAATCAATACCAACTAAATCTGCAATAGTGTACTTATATTCGGCATGGCTCAACCTTCGTATGACAACCTTTCCGGGAGTTCTATCTTTGAGCGAGGACTGGAGTATTGCATCTAAATTATTTACAAGGGCTTCATAATCTTGATGAGACAAAGCAACCTCCGTTTTAGGTGGCATAGAGCCATCTTTTATTACCCCGAGTACCTTTAACCAAAAAACACCATTGGCAATAACTCTACCTTGTTCTTTAAAGTTGTCGATATTCACACCACCCTTTGGACTTCCCGTATTATGGCACTTTATACATTTCTTCTCCAACAATGGACGAACATCTCTCTCATACGATAGGGAATCGGCACACATCCCAGTCCATGATAAAGAAAGAAGAAAAATAAGTATAGGTAAGATTTTAGTAATCAATGGTTGAACTTTGATTATCTAAAATAGTGGTAATTTTTCGAAGAAGTAGATTAACTAGATTAAGAAATCCAAAGCTCTACAATTAGGCACAAAAAAAAGCGGTCAAAGACCGCTTTTCTAGGGAAATAATATTGATAATGAGTTATTATCTGTTCAAGACTAATTTGTCTGAAAGAACTTCGTCTCCGTTAATTACTCTTACTGTTAATTCTGTTGTTACAAGTGATACTGGTAATTCGTATACTTTTCTCAAATCTCTTACAAGACCTTGAGCTCTTAATACAACTCTACCATCCACATTTGTAATATCTACTGATACTTCATCAGTATCATTCATACCCGTTAGTTTCAAGTTGAACTCACCTTGAGTTGGGTTTGGCCAGATACCAATTTCTTTTGTAATAAATCTTCCTTTACCTGAAGTAAAGATTAATCCGTTGTTCAAGCCTTTCTTAGTGTCAAAGTTTTTTGACTCAGCAATTGACCATGAACCTCTATTCAAATAGGCAATAGACTCGCTTGAATAGTTATCTATTGTGATATCTGCAGTTTGATTATTCTTCTCTGACTTAAGTGTCCAGTACTCGTAATCATTGATGTAATCTACACCAGTTTCGAATTTATTGGCAACTTGAAGAGGATTTTGAGCAACATACGACCCTACTAGAGTTCCGTTGTTTCCTTCAGCATTAAATGAACGATACATGCTACCGTCTCCAAGTGGAAACTCAAATTGAGCTGCATTCATTTTCTTTACTGATCCTACTACGTGTGAATAGTCAGAAGCTCCAAAGTGGTTTGCAGAACTTGCAAATACTAATGGGCTCTTCTCCGAACTTCTCAAAACTCCATTTTGAAAGTTAAACTCCTCACCTACGATCAAAGTGCTTCCTAGCTCCACGTCGTTTTGAAGTTCTACCTTATTAAATGTTAATTCTTTTTGTCCAGCAACAGTTTGCTTACCATAACCATCAAATACAACCGTTCCTTTCGACTCGATCGATCCAAGGTTATTAATGTCTTTTTGGAAATGGATTTTTCCATTGTTGATTAGCTCACCTTTATTTTCGAAGTCTTGACCAATGCTAAGCACTGCTCCTTCTCCTACAAATAGCGATGTTCCGCTAACAACTTGGGCTGATGCAGCCCCTGCACAAAGTGCGATACAGATTGTAGAGATTACTCTTTTCATACTAAACTCATTTTAACTCGTTATAAAACTGATTTCCTTGTTATAAAGGTAATTCTTTCTCGTAGGTTTCAAAACTCAACTATCCCTTTTTTATTAAATGGTTTCACTAAAGAAACTCAATTGTATTCTTCGACGACATTAGGCATACAAATTTCGAACCAAAAGCTTTTGGCACACCCTTTATTTCATCCAATCGTTGTTTTTTAGCCAATCTGCAAGCCTATCGGGCCATGATTCTACTGGTCCTCTTCCTTTTTTGGTCATTCCAAAACCGTGTCCACCTTTCTCATAAGCATGAAATTCTACAGGTACACCATTGTTTTTTAATGCTCTTGCATAGATAAATGAATTCTCAATCTTCACTCCGTCGTCAAAAGCATGTACCAAAAAGGTAGGTGGAGTGTCTTTAGTGACATTTAACTCATTTGAGTATTTATCTATTTGATCCAGCTCAAGGTCAGGACCTATAAGGTTATGTCGCGAACCAGTATGTGCATACTTGTCACTGAATGATATTACAGGATAAAGCAAAATGGAGTAATCTGGTCTAACAGATATCTTCGGGTTAGCCAACTCTCCCACTTGGTCGTTAAACTTTGTTGCAGCACTTGCCGCCAAATGCCCGCCAGCACTAAAACCCATCACTCCTATTTTATTTGGATCAACTCCATATTTAGCTGCATTCGTTCGTACTAAGCGAATTGCCTGCTGTACATCTTCAAGAGGTCGAATTTCTTTTTGATCAAATAATTCTGGCTGAGGCAAGCGGTATTTGAGTATAAATGCGGTTACGCCATGTGAAGCAAACCAGTCAGCAATGGTATCTCCCTCGTGATTATATGCCAATATGTGATATCCACCTCCAGGGCATATGATCACACTTGCACCTGTTTCGTTTTTAATTTTGGGCTTAACAACTTTTAAATCTGGAACTGTTACGCTGCGGATACGCATAATTCCATTAGCGTCCACAGTACGCTCCTCTTTTGTGTTTTTTGC
This sequence comes from Spirosomataceae bacterium TFI 002, assembly GCA_900230115.1. Taxonomy (NCBI): domain Bacteria; kingdom Pseudomonadati; phylum Bacteroidota; class Cytophagia; order Cytophagales; family Spirosomataceae; species Spirosomataceae bacterium TFI 002. The sequence continues at coordinate 1,281,440 of LT907983.1, forward strand.
GGATTGTTTTAAACCTGGAGCATCACCAGGATATAATTTTATTAACTCTTGGCCATTCACTTGGGACATCATGCCTAATAAAAGTAGAAAGAAGAAGTTTTTTTTCATCGAGCGGTTTTAATTTCGCTCAATTTACAAATTATTACTGCTCAGTTTCAACTTTTTCAGCATCAAAGCCAGTAATTTTAAATTCTGTTCGTCGATTTATTTGATGCTCCTCTTCTGTACGTGCAGCTTCCTCTATTAATTCTTCTTCACCATATCCTTGTGCAGTGATTCGCGAACGAGAAATACCTCTCGACACAATGTAATTTACCGCCGACTCAGCCCTTTGTTGAGACAATCGTTGATTGTAAACCGCAGTTCCCCTGCTATCAGTGTGAGAGCCTAATTCTATTTTAATGGTAGGGTTGTCTAATAATATCTGCACCAACTTATCCAACTCTAAAGCTGCATCAGTTCTAATATCAAACTTATTGAAATCGTAAAGTATGTTTTCAAGCTTAAAGGTTTTACCCACAAAGGCTTTGTCCATTACTAAATTGGAGATAAAAGTTGTATCCGTAAATGCTTGTCTTAATAAGATTTGAGGAATTGACCTGCCATACATTGTGAAGCTTTGTCGCCCTTTCAAGAAACCTTCTTTTTCAACTATCAGTAAGTAATCCGTATCTTCTTCTAACTTCAAAGGTCCGTATAACCCTTTTTCACTTGCATTTACTTCGGCAAAAAGTTCTTCTATACCTGCGTCAAGCTTATAAACCTTGAGCTTTGCATCTGGTACTGGTTCTTCATTTGTCTTATCCGTGATTTTTCCAGCCAAAAAATAATTCACAACTTTCATCTCAGGCTCAGGTTCTTCTACTTCTATTCCTCCTTGTTTTGGATCAAGTGGGTCAACATTTTTGGCAATTTCATCTTTCGGTGGAGCTTGATAGAAATAAATATCATCGTCTCCCTGCCCTCCTAACCTATTACTAGAGAAGAAAATATTACCATAATCATCTTTACTGTAACCAAAATCATCCATCGATGAGTTAAAAGGAATGCCTAGATTTTCGATACTAATCTTACCCTTTTTACGAACAGCAACGAACAAGTCCAATTTCCCTATTCCAGGGTGACCATCAGATGCAAAGAACAATTCACCATCCGCCGAAACGAATGGAAACATTTCGTTCCCTGGTGTATTGATCGCTTTTCCCATGTTACTTGGATTCCCGAATCTACCAGATGCATCCATGTTTACACGGTATAAATCCATCCCTCCGCTTCCACCTGGGCGATTACTAGCAAAGTATATGGTTTTGCCATCACCAGAGAAGCTTGGGCTCCCATCCCATGAAGCTGAGTCAGATGCAGAAACAAGCTTTGGCTCAGTCCAACCTGAGTTGGGCACATTGCGGCTGATGTACAAATCTACATCTGGGCTTAGGTCTTTACGTTTTCCAGAGTTACCTCTTGCAAAAATTACAATCTTACCATCTGGAGAGAAAGTCGGCGTTCCTTCGTTTCTTTCATCATCAAATATTGCATCACTAAATCGCTCCACATCTCCTATGGTACCAAGGTCATCTGTAATGGTAGAAGAATAAATGCCTAAAAAAGGTAATCCATTAGAATAAGTCTTGTCTTTTCTAGAAGCAGAAAAAACAAGCTTGTTTTTATAAACTATTGGTGAAAACTCGGCTCCTTCGCTATTGATTTCTTTTAGGTTCCTGAATTGATAAGGTGCTTCCTTTTGTTTTAATATTGGAATAATTTGAAGTGTATTGATTTCTCTATTAGCCCACTCGTTATATGTCTTGTTGTCTGTTGCGAGATTTACATATTTCTTGTAATTCTCTAGTGCTTCATCATACTGCCCACCTGCTTTGAGAGCATATGCCAAGTGAAAAACAGCATCTTTATCTTCGCTTCCTGTTTCTAATGCCTTTTCATAAAAAGGTATTGCTTCTATCCAGCGATTAGAAAGGCGATAAGCTTCAGCAATGGTATAATTAAGTTTAGTCTCTTGCGATGGGTCAATTTCCTTTACTTTCAAAAGATCATTCACCGCTAAGTCATAATAACCTTTATCAAAACTAGCAAGGCCTTTTTTGTAAGATTGCAGTTGAGCAAAACCAGTGGTAGAGATAACACAAAGTAAGGTTATTAAAACACTGATTTTTCGTTGAATAATTCGCTTTGTCATTCTATTAGTTTAGGACGGGTTTATAACGTTCTATTTTGTATACGTTAAAACGCACTCAAATAGCTAATGTTGTGGCAAAAATCCAAACAAAAACTCTTGATTTCAATAAAAACAAAGAAATGACACATCTGTTTAGTATATGTTATTTCTATTTTATGTTTAGTTGACTTTAAACCGTCTTCATTTAGAGTTTTAGTCTTTCTACTTTATGTTTATGTAAAGTTTTGGGGTGTGTCCCCTCCTCTCATTTCGGCTTTGCCTTATGAAGTGGTTTTAATAGTTTTGTTCATGTCAATATTTTTAGGTTAAAAGATTTAAAAGGGTAACCCTTTCATTTTTAACAAATTGTAAGTTAGAGAAAGCCCAAATTCACACAAACTATTTTTAGTAAATGGTTAGCCACTCCAAATGGAATCAACCTACATAAAACAAAAAAAACAGCACCCATTTGATTGAGATGCTGTTTCAATATTTAAAATTTTATTAAACCGCCTTTACTTCGAGCTTTATTCCATCTACTTTAGTGATGATCACTGATTCTCCTTCTTTAAACTCAGTTTCGCTTTTGGTAAACGCCATCCAGTCGGCTCCTCGAAAAAATACCTTTCCTTCGCCATTTTCAAAGGTTTTGGAAACCTTGGCCTTTTCCTTCACCATTTCTTGATAGTTCTCACCTTTTCGCCGAAATGACTCTAATACTTGTTTTCTAAAAGCTAATATTGACACACCGCTAACTAAAAGAAAAACAATTAACTGTGAGCTTAAGTCATCAGCTATTCCCGTGTAAGCGAGTAATGATGTTGCCAATGCCCCGATCCCAAAAAACAAGAAGAAAAAAGAGACGGCAAAAATTTCGATAATGATGAGGGCAACTCCAATAATTGCCCACCATTCCATGTTTGATAGTTCCATAATTATTTCTTTTCGGTTTGCTTAATCACAGTCATTGCCGAGGCAATCATGCTTCCCATATCCGTAAGGTTGCCAGGCAAAATAAGTGTATTACCTTCTTTCGCAAGCTTCCCAAACTGCTCAATGTATTGCTCAGCTACTTGGAGTTGTACAGCTTCCAATCCTCCTTTTTCTTGAATCGCCGCAGCAACTTTTCTAATACTTTCAGCCGTAGCATCCGCAACAGATAGGATTGCAGCTGCCTCTCCTTGTGCTCTGTTGATTTGCTCAAGTTTAATACCTTCCGACTCCAATACAACTCTCTCTTTTTGGCCCTCAGCAGTATTAATCGCAAATTGCTTTTTACCTTCTGATTCCAAAATTACAGCACGCTTTTCACGCTCAGCTTGCATTTGTTTTTCCATCGCCTGTAAAACAGATACTGGTGGGTCAATATTCTTGATCTCATATCTCAGTACTTTCACTCCCCAGCTTATGGCAGCTTCGTCGATAGCTGCAACCACCGCTTGGTTAATAGCCATACGCTCTACAAACGTTTTATCAAGATCAATTTTACCTATTTCACTTCTCATGGTTGTTTGTGCCAACTGAGTCACAGCAAATACATAGTCATTTACACCATAAGAAGCTTTATGAGCATCTACTACTTGTAAAAAGATGACGCCATCTACTCTTACTTGAACGTTATCTCGAGTGATACAAATCTGCTCATGAATATCGTAAGCTTGTTCTTTCAGACCATGCTTATAAGCGACTCTATCTACAAATGGAATAATAAAGTTAATACCGGGTTGTAGCGTGGAATTGTATTTACCTAGTCTTTCCAAGATAAAGGCTCGTTGCTGTGGAACCACCTTCACGGCAGACATTAAAACAATAACTGCTAAAACTACAAAGGCAATAAGTACATACATATCAGTTTGATTTTGGTGTTGAGTAATAAATTCTTCCACTAATTACGACCAATTCCAGTGACTTACAATCCTATTCGGATAAATGAATGCGGGGAATTAAGATCGGTCGCCCCAATTGATGAATGGAAAACCATAATAATAGCTTATTTTTGCATTTCAAAATTAATACAGTAGTGATACTGCAACGTACATGAGCAGAGACGATAACAGAAATAGTTCTTCAGAAAATAAAGGTAAAGGAGGCTCTAGACCTCGTAAATCAACTTCAAGTAAGCCAGAGAATCATTTTCACAAAACAGGTGAATCAGATGGTAGACCAAGAGGTAAGGATTCTTTTAAGAAACCATTTGATAAAAAAAGGGGCACCGGCTCGTTTGCGGATAAGAAAAAAAGCGATTGGAAAGATAAACCATTCGGAGAAAAACGCGGTCAGTCAAGTTTTGGCGACAAGAAAAAAGGAGATTGGAAAGATAAACCTTTTGGCGAAAGAAAATCCAGAACTGATTTTAGGGACAGTAGAGAAAAAAGGACTTTTGATAAGCCTGAAAGGAAATTCGGAAATGATAGAACTGAATTTCGTGGTGAAAGGTCTGGAAGACCTTTTGACAAGGATAGAAAACCGTTTACATCTCGCACTCAAGCTAGAGACAGTAAAGTTGAAGAAACGAATAGCGACGTTCCTGCTTTCAAGAAATTTGGCAAAAAACCAATTTCAGATGAAACCATCAAAAAAAGCCAAGAAAGACAAGTTGGCCTATCTAACCCCGCTAGAGTAGAAGAAAAGTCATTTCAAAAAAAGATTCCTAAGAAAATTCAGGAGAAGATTGAGTCTAATCCAAAAGACGAAGCAATCAGACTGAATAGATACATTGCCAATGCTGGCCTATGTTCTCGAAGAGAAGCTGACGAACTGATTTCGGCAGGTGTAATAAAGGTAAATGGTAAAGTTGTTGACGAAATGGGCTTTATGGTTCAGCCAGGTGACACTGTAAAGTACGGAAAAGACATTCTGAGTCGTGAAAAGATGATGTATGTACTACTCAACAAACCAAAGGATTTTATCACCACTATGGATGACCCAGAAGAGAGGAGAACCGTAATGGAGTTAGTAGCAGGTGCTTGCAAAGAGCGAATCTACCCAGTAGGAAGGTTAGATAGAAATACTACAGGTTTACTATTGCTAACGAATGATGGCGAGCTTACAGCCAAGCTAACTCATCCATCAAGTGATATTAAAAAGATTTACCAAGCTGAGCTAGACAAACCTATCGCTGAAGCTGATTTTGAGAAGTTAAAAGAAGGTGTAGAACTAGAAGATGGTTTCATTAAGCCTGACGAACTCGCTATTGTAACTCCTGATGCACATGTTGTAGGAATTAAGATCCACAGTGGCAAAAACAGGATTGTAAGAAGGATGTTTGAACACCTTGGATATGAAGTTACAAAGCTTGATAGAACCACTTTCGCCGACTTAAATAAGAAAGATCTACCAAGAGGAAACTGGAGGTTTCTTACTGAGAAAGAGATCATTAGATTAAAATACATGATTTAATTATATTTGTGAGAATATAAAACCCTTAAACAAAATTATTATGAGCATTGGAGGAGATTTAATAAATAAAGCAAAAGACGCAGCAAATGCAGCAAAAGATGTTGCCGAAAACGCAGCAAATAAAGCAGGAGATGCAGCGAAAGGTGCTGCTAATGTTGCAAAGGACGCAGCTGGTGAAGCTGCGAATGCTGCTAGTGGTGCGGCTAGTTCAGCGGCTAGTCTTGCGAAAGATGCGGCTAGTGATGTTGCAAATGCAGCTGGCGATGCAGCAAAAGGAGCGGCAGGTAAAGCAGTAGAAGCAGCGAATGTTGCAAAAGACGCAGCTGGTGAGGCTGCAAACACTGCAACTGATGCAGCTAAAGGTGCTGCAAGTGCTGCCGCTGGAGCAGCTGATTCTGCGGCAAGTAAGGCTAAAAATGTAGCTAGCAGTGCAGCAGACAAAGCAGAAGGTGCTTTTAATAGTGCAAAAAATGCCGCTTCTGAAGCAATGGACAAAGCTGGTGATCTTGCTGATGATTTAAAAGAAGATGCTTCTGAAGCATTTGATGATGCTAAGGCAAAAGCTAAAGATCTAGCAGAAGACGCTGAAGAGGCTTTTGACAAAGCGAAAGCAAAGGCTAAAGAATTAATGAACGACAAGAAAGTTCAAGAATTCAAGGCTGAAGCAAGCGAGAAATTTGATGACATGAAAGAAGATGCTGAAGAGGCTATCCAGAAAGCTAAAGCTAAAGCTTCAGAATTATCTGAAGATGCAGAGGAAGCTGTTCAAGAAGTTGCTAAAAAAGCAAAAGGATTTTGGAGTAAATTGTTTGGCGGTAAGTAATACTTCCGATTAAAAATACAAAAGGTCAGCTACTTTCGAGTAGCTGACCTTTTTTTTATGCTGTTCCTTTTGTAATAAAGATTCTAAATATTTTATTCAAAAACCACTTTTCGAGAAATCCCATCATCTCCTTGTGATACTATTACAAAATAAGTGCCTACAGGAGCAACGTCTAAACTAACCTGTCCTGCGAAATCTCCTTTAAAAGCCTCAAAGCTTTCTTTTCCTACTACTGTTCCTTTTGTGTCCAAAATTGTAATAGTAACGTCGCCCTCCTTAGGAGCATAAAATCTCACATTTACTTCGTTTGTTGCAGGTCTATTGGGAAAAACATCTAAAGATTGAATACTTGCATTTGCATCCGTTATAAAAATGCCATCATTCCAAGTGTAAATTTTTGGAATTGCTCTTTGTATTTTTCTTGGCAAATCCTCAGCAAGAACTCTCATTTGCTCGCTAAAATGCTCCGAGTTAAATTCGTCAGTATCAAAATCGAAGTCAAAATCCATATCTGACCCTTTTCTACCTTTCTTATGGCGATATACCCTCACATCTGAATTATCACCATCGCCAAAAGAAAACCTATCTTCATCATCAATATCGCTATTTTCTTGATCTTCTCTGATCACAATTTTCATTCTTTTAGAAGAAGAAATATCTTTCATTGCCTCTTTCTGAATATCTTCAATAATGGCGTCCTTTTCCTCTTCGCTCATTCCCTTGGTATCGATTTCTCGTTCAACCACTTTCTTTTTTCCATTGCTATCGTAAGTTTCAATTCTCACCTTCACCCTTTCTTTAGTCTCTTCTTGAGCTAAAATTATCAAAGGCGTACAAAAAAGTGCGAGAATACAAATGAGGGGTAGTTTTATGTTTTTCATAATAGTATTGTTTGGTGATTACATTTTAAATCATTCAAAACTAAGCAATTACAATGTTAACAAAACTTAAAAAAACTTAAACTCACAAAATTCAATAGCTATTTTATCCAAATACCTATTGTTGTGTAACCTGAATATCTATAGACTTTAAAGGTAAATCTGCCAACTTGGCAATAGGCACAATCATTGCACGTTGAACTAGTATGACATCCAAGATTCTCGCATATTCATTATCGTTATTACTTTTTACATCGGCCGCTGCAATGGCCACACCTCTTACTGTGGAAGGCAGCCAAGTTGAAATTGTCAATATAGAAACGTCTGCCAACAGTTTTTCGAAAGGAAAGAAAAAGAAAAATGGACGTTACAAAAAGAAGAAACGCGGTCTTTTTAAAAGATTATTCAAAAAAAGTGACTGCGATTGCCCTAAGCATTAATCAAATTCTCCCGTTTGGAGAACTCTTTAATCATTAATTAAGCAATATCGAGATTTCATCTCCCAACATTTTTGTATTTTCCTTAGATGGATGCTACTTTTGCGATGCAAAAAAAATAGCCTTTTTCTAAAAGGGCTTAACATCTAGACAAAGTAACTTAATGAGCGTACTGGTAAATAAAGATTCCAAAGTTATTGTACAAGGTTTTACAGGTTCCGAAGGAACATTTCATGCAGGTCAAATGATCGAGTATGGAACAAATGTAGTAGGTGGAGTAACGCCTGGAAAAGGTGGACAAACACATCTAGATAAGCCTGTTTTTAATACAGTAGAAGAAGCAGTTGCAAAAACTGGTGCAGATGTTTCTATCATATTTGTTCCACCTGGATTTGCTGCAGATGCCGTAATGGAAGCTGCCGATGCTGGAATAAAAGTAATCGTATGTATTACTGAAGGTATTCCTACAAAGGACATGATTACTGTAAAGTCTTACTTAAAAGGTAAAGACACTACTCTTATAGGACCAAATTGCCCAGGTGTAATCACGCCAGGTGAAGCAAAAGTAGGTATCATGCCAGGTTTTGTATTCAAAAAAGGAAGAATTGGTATTGTCTCTAAATCAGGAACATTAACTTACGAAGCTGCTGATCAAATTGTGAAAGCAGGTTTTGGTATTTCTACTGCAATTGGTATTGGCGGTGACCCTATCATTGGGACACCTACAAAGAATGCAGTAGAGTTATTGATGAACGATCCAGAAACGGATGCTATCGTAATGATTGGAGAAATTGGAGGAAGCTACGAAGCAGAAGCATCAAAGTATATTCTTGAAGCGGGTAACCCAAAACCAGTAGTTGGCTTTATTGCAGGACAAACAGCCCCTAAAGGAAAAAGAATGGGACACGCAGGAGCTATCATTGGTGGAGCAGATGATACTGCAGAAGCTAAAATGAAGATCATGGCAGAATGTGGAATCTATGTTGTAAAATCTCCTGCAGAAATAGGAGAAACAATGGTGAAAGCTTTGAGTAAGTAAGATTACTCAATCAATATTATACAAAAAGAGGCTGTCTCAAAAGGGCAGTCTCTTTTTTATAGATTTTTTTGTAACTTCAGTTATGAAAAAAGGAGTCAAAAAGAAGCCTGTATTTAAGGATTATGATCCTTATCAGCTATCCCTTCTTCCTCCATCGTTAAATGAATTAATTCCCGAAAATCACGTGGTTCGATTGGTACAAAGAATCATAGATGAGATAGATATTGATTCATTATTGCAGAAGTATTCTGGAGGCGGAAGTTCATCATTTCATCCACGAATGATGTTAAAAATTATTATTTACGGCTATATCAGCAATATTTATTCCTCTCGAAAAATAGAAGAAGCCGTCAGTTCAAACATTCACTTCATGTGGCTTGCTGGCATGCAGCGACCAGACCATAATACAATAAACCGATTTAGAACGGATAGATTGAAGTCGGTATTGAAAGAGGTTTTTGGTCAAGTCGTTTTACTGATGGCAGATCAAGGACTGGTAGATTTAAAGACGGTTTATGTGGATGGAACCAAAATAGAGGCCAATGCCAATAAATACACTTTTGTATGGGGCAAGTCTATAAAGCGGAATACAGAAAGGATAAAAGAACAGCTTAAAGACCTTTGGAACTATGCCGAAAAGGTAGCCTCCGAGGAGATGAAAGATAACTCGCCCACTATTTTTGAAAAGATAGATTCTCAAAAAGTAGAACAGACTATCGGGCAAATCAATCAAGCCTTAAAAGGCAAAGAAGTAGATCCGAAAGTGAAGCAAAAGCTGAATTATGCAAAGAACAATTGGCCAAAGAATCTAAAGAAATACGAAGTTCAGCAAAAGCTGATGGGTGATCGAAACTCCTATTCCAAGACAGATCCAGATGCCACTTTTATGCGAATGAAAGACGACCACATGCTCAATGGTCAGCTAAAAGCGGGCTACAACTGGCAGATAAGTACTTGTAATCAATGTATTCTAAACTACGACATCTACCAATATGCCAACGATGTATATACCTTACCACTCCACCTAGAAACCTTCAAAGAGCTCTATAAAAAATTACCAGAAGAAGTGGTGGCCGATGCCGGCTATGGCTCGGAAGAAAACTATCAATATTTAGAGAACAATGAACTTGAGGGCTATGTGAAATACAATTACTTCCATAAAGAGCAAAAAGCCAAAGGGAAGATAAAGCCTGAAGATGCCTTCAAGTCAGAGAACCTGTATTACGATTCGGAGAACGACTTTTTTATCTGTCCGATGGGTCAAAAAATGGAGAAAGTCTATGAAAAAACAGAGAAAAGAAAATCTGGATACCAACAACAAATAAGCTTTTATCAAGCAAAAAACTGTGACAATTGCCCATTGAAAGGAGCCTGCCACAAAGCCAAAGGAAATCGACTTGTCCAAGTCAATCACAATGCAAAAAGATTAAAAGACAAAGCACGACAAAAGCTACTAAGTCCAGAGGGAATAAAACATCGCTCCCAAAGGCCAGCAGATGTGGAAGCAGTCTTTGGAAACATCAAGCAAAACAAAAACTTCAGAAGATTTATGTTAAGAGGAAAAGAAAAAGTCCTCATCGAAACGGGCTTGCTCGCCCTTGCACACAATATCCAAAAAATGGCTTCATAAGGGCTATTTCGGCCTCATTTTAAACTCCCCGCACCAAAACCAGAAGAGATTGTCACAAGAATTACACTTTTATTCAAAAAAGAAGGCTGACCCACGTTTATAATGAGACAGCCTCTTTTTATGGCTTAATGTTATTAATTAGCAATTTAGTCTAAACCCTACGCCATGAACATTTTCGATTTTAACTTCTTCGCTTTGTCCTAGCATTTTTCTTAACCTCGTTATGAATACATCAAGGCTTCTTCCCAAAAAGTAATCATCTCTTCCCCATATTTCGGTAAGGATATCTTCCCTCTTTACAACTGCATTTCTTCGGTCACACAAGAATTTTAATACCTCAGCTTCACGATGTGTGAGTTTTGTTACTTCTTCGTCGAGCTGCAATTGCAATTCGCTATACCTAAATATAAAATCTCCAACCTCGTATTCGTTTTGCCCTTCCTCATCGTCTACAACTTTACTGCGACGGATAAATACTTTGATACGTAAAATAAGCTCTTCAATGCTAAAAGGCTTTGTGATATAATCATCTCCACCAATTTTCAACCCAGCAATTTTATCTTCCTGCATGGTTTTGGCAGTAAGGAAAATAATAGGTATTTGACTATTCTGGTCACGGATCTTTTCGGCCAAAGAAAATCCATCCAACTCAGGAAGCATGACATCTAACAAGCAAAGGTCAAACTTTTCTTTATTGAAATGCTTCAAAGCCTCCTTACCATCAGAATAATGTATGATTTCAAACCCCTCTTCCTCTAAGCTGTCTTTCGTAACATAACTTAGATTCCTGTCATCTTCAACGTATAAAATTTTGGCCATAATCCTTTCCTTAGTTTTGGGGTATTGTTATGATAAAATGGGTCCCAGTACCATATTCGCTTTCAACTTGAATGTCCCATTTATGTGCTTTTACAATCTGTTGGACATAATTAAGACCAAGCCCAAATCCTTTCACATTGTGCACGTTACCAGTGGGTACTCTATAAAACTTATTGAATATTTTCTTGATATGCTCTTGCGGTATTCCTATGCCATGGTCTTTAATATTTAACACAAGGTTATTACCATTATTCTCTGTCCACACATGGATTTTTGCCGGAGGTGCAGAGTACTTAATTGCATTTTCCACAAGATTGCGAACTACATTCATGATATGAACTTTGTCGCCATATATTGAGGTTCTGGTTGCTTTATAATCTATTTTGAGATTCTCACCCAATTCTACTTTTACAACCTCCAAAACTTCCTCTATAAGACTATGCAACTCTTGCAATTGCCAGTCAAGCTCGAGTTTCCCTCTACCCACTTTCGCAGTAGTAAGGACTGACTCTACTTGATTTTTAAGTCTTGTATTTTCCTGACGTATTATTTGAACGTATTTGGCAAGCCTTTCGGGTTGTTCCAAAATCTTGGGAGACTTAAGTACATCAGTCGCAACCCTGATCGTGGAGATTGGTGTTTGAAACTCATGAGTCATGTTATTGACAAAGTCCCTTTGAACCTCACTAAGCCTCTTTTGTCTCAAAATGATAAACATGGCATAGCCAAAAAATGCCATCACAATTAAGGTAATAATGGAAGACATTACCCAAAAATCCATTTTTTGAATGAGGAATTGTTCGTTTTGAGGAAAACGAACACCAAAATAGTTCAAGAATTTGTCCGTCTTTTCTAAAGAAGCAATTTCAACATTTTCAGTTTCAAAATCATGATTGACATAGTTTCCGTACCTAATTTTGTCAGTATCGCAATCATAAATACCATACTCAAAATCTGTATTGAGGTCGTGCTTTTTAAATTCTAATTTGAGGTAATGTTCCAACACCTCCGCATCAAGTGGTGTTCTTAAGTTAACAACATAATAATCAGATGCTAACTGCTCTACGGGATTGTCTATTTCTGCCAAACCATATACCTCCGAAATATTCTTAGCTACATCACTTAAAGCAACCATAGCTGTTTGCCTAAAACGCTGACCTTCTAGGTCAAATGCCCGTTTTACCCAATAAGCTTGTATGGCAATAATGCCAGAGATGGCAACAATGCCTAGAATAATTATAAGTCGTATGGTGTTTCTATTCAAAGGGCCATCTTTTATGGAATGGAAATACAAATATAAACGTTATTCATCAACTAGCTATAAAAAGACAAATACTGATGTAGGTATTTATAACTTATGAAAAATAAAGCATTGATAATAGGGGCTTCTGGACTTGTGGGCAAATCACTATCTACACAACTAGCTCAAAGTAATTTATACGAAAAAGTTACGGTTTTGGTTCGAAAGAAATTGAATTTTGACCATCCTAAGATAGAACAAGTAGTAATTGATTACAACCACTTGGACAGCTTACAACTAAATGCAGACCATATTTTCTGCTGCTTGGGTACAACAATTAAAAAAGCTGGAAGTAAAGAAGCATTTAAAAAGGTTGATTATGAGTATCCATTACAAATTGCCAAAATCGCCGAAAAAGAACATGCGAAACTCTATGCAATAGTTACAGCTATGGGTGCAAGTGAAGATTCTAGTATTTTTTACAACAAGGTTAAAGGAACTGTTGAGGCCGATTTAGCAAAGCTTAGCATACCCTCCATTGGGATTTTTCGACCATCTATGCTACTCGGTGATAGAACAGAAAGTAGATTGGGGGAGAAAATTGGCAAAAGCTTAATGAAAGCATTTGACTTTATTATTCCAGATAAATATAAAGCAATACATGTGGATCAAGTTGCCAAAGCAATGGTAAACTATGCTAAAAACCCACTAAAGGGTGTTACCATTACCGAAAACGATGCTATGCTTGACTAATTTATTCCCAAGATAACTCCGAATTGCCAAACTCATCATCCTCAATAGGAGTATCAAGTTTTGGTCGAGTTTTTTCAACGGGTTTAGTTTCCTCTTCTTGTTGATCAAACTGCTCGTAATCGAAGTCAGGGTTTAATTCAGATTTAATGTGGTCCACAGTTTCCTGAAGAGCATCTACAAATTTGTTGAAGTCCTCTTTATAAATAAACATCTTACTCTTGTCGTAGAAGAACTCTCCGTCTCGTTGTTGTCTCCTACTTTCTGTAATAGTAAGGTAGTAGTCGTTTGATTTAGTTGCTCTTACATCAAAAAAATAAGTACGCTTTCCCGCCCTCACTCTTTTAGAAAAGATTTGCTCTTTTTCTTCTCTTTGCACAGTTTTTGTTGGTTAAGAGGTTTTGTATAAAAGTCAAAAATAATTTTTTTTAAGAATTATTAATACCTTCTGCTATAATTTATATCTTTTTTTTGTGCCCTCAACCAAATTTCCCTTAACACTGTTCGTTAGTTTAAGATGTCTAACAATTGATTTTAGATATAATGTTTATATTTGAAAATCACATTTGAATTAAAAGTTATGAAAGTACTTTTGCTATTCTATTTGATTTCGATTTTTTCTTTTTCGAATGACCCCGTTTTGGGAACTCAGCTTGAAGGTAGAGCTTCCTATTATGGCCCTAAGTTCCATGGTAAAACTACTGCCAATGGCGAAAGAATGGACAAATTCGCTCTTACTTGTGCCCATAAAACTTTGCCGTTTGGTACAATGATTGAAGTTGAAAATCCAAGAAATAATACGCGAGTTGTTGTAAGAGTTAATGACCGTGGCCCATACAGCGGTAGTAGGATATTAGATGTTTCTCTTGCTGCTGCCGAAAAGCTTGACATGACAAGAAAAGGCGTTATTAATATTAAAGCCACAATTGTTGGGAGAGATGGAGAGATTTTTATTTCAAGACCAAGCACAACTGAATTGATCTTTACAGACAACACGCCTCTTCCTTTAGTTGAGCCCCCTGTAGACAAGTCAAGCCTTTTAAAGAAAAGATTAGAAAGAAAAAATGAGTAAAGAACTGGACCTGAAAAAAATAAGAGAGTTTGGTAATATTGAATTACTTGCCAAACAGATGGTTGAAGGGTTCATTACTGGATTACACAAGTCTCCTTTTCACGGCTTTTCTGTAGAGTTTGCCGAACACCGATTGTATAACAATGGTGAAAGCACACGCCACATAGACTGGAAGGTTTTTGGCAAAACAGATAAATTATTCACAAAAAGATACGAGGAAGAGACTAATTTAAGATGCCACCTTGTGGTAGATGTATCTTCCTCCATGTACTATCCAGAAAAAACTCATGGCAAGTTGGTATTTGCAAGTATGGCAGCTGCTGCCTTGGCAAATATGCTTCAGCGTCAACGAGATGCCGTAAGTCTAACAACTTTTGCGGATGGAATAGAGCTACAAACTCAGGTAAAGTCTACACCTAGGCACCTCCACCAGATATATGTGGAGCTTGAAAAGGTACTCAAAAGCGAACCAAAAAATAAATCTACTAATGTTGCCGAAACGCTTCATTTGCTAGCTGACCAGTTTCATAGGCGATCCATGGTAGTGATATTTAGCGATATGTTTGACAGGATTGATAATCCTGATGCCATATTTGCCGCAATGCAACACCTCCGCCATAATAATCATGAGGTTATTGTTTTTCATATCTCAGATCAAAAAACTGAGAAGAATTTTGAATTTGATGAAAGACCATATGAATTTGTAGATATTGAGTCTGGCCAAAAGATCAAAGCTCAACCATCTCAAGTAAAAGAACTTTATACCACAGCTCTAAATAAATATTACCACGAGCTAAAACTTCGCTGTGGTCAATATAAAATTGATTTTGTAGAAGTTGATATTGCACAAGGCTTCCAGCAAGTCTTTCTTTCTTTTCTGAAAAGGAGAGCCAAAATGCGATAAAACCGACCAAAAAAGATTTTTACTGCTCATCCCTTTTTCAAGTCTGGGTTTATATAATTCATTTATATTGTGTTAGAATTTAACAAAATATAGAAATGCAATTAACTACAACTCCGAATTTTGAAGGCAAAAGAATCACATCTTATAAAGGACTCGTTACCGGTGAAACCATTATTGGAGCCAATATATTTAAAGACTTTTTCGCAGGTATTAGAGACATCGTAGGTGGAAGGTCTGGTTCATACGAACGTGTATTGCGAGAGGCAAAAAACACTGCTGTAAACGAAATGAAAGAAAATGCCGCAAGAATGGGAGCAAATGCAATTGTAGGAATCGATCTTGATTACGAAACACTAGGACAAGGCAACGGAATGCTCATGGTTACAGCCTCTGGTACTGCTGTTGTTGTAGAATAATTCTATTTCAATTATCACAATATGACGTTTCCCATATGTTGAGTGAAACGTCATTCTCATTTACTTCTGATAATAATTCTATCTTGATGTTTTCACCTGCTTCTTTAGGAATGTAACAGGACCTACGATCTAGTTTGTAATCGTAATCACTCCCTGAAATTGCCACACCAGAAAAATCAACTTCACATCGAAATTTACCTGTATTGTCACTTAAAATTATCCGAAAGGGTGAAGAAAAATCGACAACTTTAATTTCAAAACACATCGTGTCTTCATTTATTTCAATATATGCAATACGATTATTTTTGTCAAAATGAATCTCGAATAAATTTTTGTGATTAAGTAAACCTACAATACATAAAGAACTGATGATAAGAGCTGTACCAACAAAAATAGCAATCAATACATTAATCCTATGTCGCTTTCTTCTTGGCATTTAGTATAATACTCTATGGTCTCGCATAGCCTTCCAACTCTTTCAATTGTCGCAAGTGATGCTTAGTGTGGATTTCCAACATTTGGAACCACTCGTGAGAGTTAAGCCAATCAAAAGCCGGGTGAAAGGTTTTATACTCGCTAGGAGTTTCTGGGATTTTGGAAACAGTGGACTTAACACTTTCTAAAAGTGAAGTCAGGTATTTATTATAATCTTCTTTTGAACCCGTTTCCGTTTTGGCAGGAATGGTGCTAGCTGGTTGCTTAAACTTCATAGGCGGAAAAGAATTGTAGGAAATAACATTTTCCCCATTCTTATTCATTTCACCTCCTACTTGTCCCTTTCTCTCCTCCAAACAACGAACTAAGTTAGCTAAGAAAAAGTGTGAACTAGATTTACACACATGGTCATACATTTCGGCAATTGACCAAATCTCAGGCGATTGCTTGAAATTAAATTCATCCTCATTGAAGGTCTCAAGTTTCTCAATATAAAACTGATAAACTTCAATTAAACTTTTTTCTACTACGGATGTACTTAAGGTTGCCATTTTGAAGGATTTGATGAAGTTGACTCATTATGAAGTCGATCTAATGCAGTAACAACATAAACATAATTTTTTCTCAGGTCGGCACTTCTATCCAAAAATGTATTTGTACCATCGTTTACGACCACATCGAGAATGGCACCTGAATCATCGAGATTTACACTTTCGGTATCACTGAACCTGTAAACCGTATACGACCATACTTCTTCCTTGTCTTTTGCCTTGGAAGGTGTATCCCAACTTATTGTATATCCCAAATTGCCCGATTTTTTAACTTTTACATCCTCAGGGGCATTAGGAGCTATGCTATCTATCCAAGGCATGAGAGGCTGAAGCACCTTAGTCGTATATGACTTCTTGATACTTTCCCTTACCCCAAGTGCACTTTTCATCAAGGTGTTGGTATTGTAAAAAATACTTCCCGAAACTCCATGAGATAAGCGATTGTATTGAATTTGCCTACTTATTTGCTGTGGGTCGTTCCAGCCAATAGCAGTTGAGTTTTGGTCTACCCTATATATCGCATGTCCAATATATAGCAATGCCTTACCTCTGTTTTTTACCCACCAATCTGTCATGGTTGCGTATGGGACTTTATCAAACTCAAAAGTAAAATATATTTGTGGGGCGATGTAGTCGATCCAGCCATGCTCAGCCCACTTTTTAGTATCCGCAAATAGGTAGTCGTAACTTGGCTGCCCTCCCTGCGTTGCAGATCCAGTGGGGTCATCAGTTTTGTTTCGCCAAACACAAAATGGACTGATTCCAAACTTCACCCATTTCTTTTCTTCTTTAATTTTTACTGAAAGGTTTTTGATCAAAAGATCTATATTATGCCTTCGCCAGTCTCCAATATTGCTGTAGCCGTTTCTATATTGTTGATAGGTATTGTTATCTGGTATTTCAAGTCCTGTAACTTTATAAGGATAGAAGTAATCATCAAAATGTACCCCATCTATGTTGTAGTTTTTAACGACATCAATGATGACATCCTCCAAATACTCTCTCACCTCAGGAATACCAAAATCGTAAAGTTCATAGCCATCATATTTCATAAACCACTCTGGCTTAGTTTTAGTGATGTGTCTCTCTGATACGTTGATGGTTGTTTTATGCTTTCCTCTGTTCAAATTGAACCAAGCATGAAATTCCATTCCTCTTTTGTGGCATTCATCAATCATGAAAACCATAGGATCATAATATGGACTTGGTGGAGCACCTTGAGCACCCATTAACCATTCACTCCAAGGCTCTTTACTTCTGGCATAAAAAGCATCACTTGCTGCTCTTATTTGAACAATTACAGCATTGATTCCCATGGACTGATGGTGATCCAAAATCTTGACAAATGCTTGTCTCTGCTCTTCGCTTGTTTGTCCTTTTTTATCTGGCCAGTCAATATTGGCAATAGTCGCAACCCAAGCTGCTCTAAATTCCCTTTTGGGCTCAGTTATAGCTTTTTTAGTCTTTTGTGGTGTAGATACCACAGGCTTTTCCACAGAGTCTGGTGGCAAGGGCATGTTCCTTTTGCGACAAGCTACCAGCAATATTGTGAAATAAATAATTAGGAAAGCGATCTTTTGAATCTTCACAAGGTAAAGGTCTCTGAAATTTTCCTAAAATTAAATAAATATTCTACCTCACTTGTATTTTTTAGTACATTTGCTTCCATAATCATAAGCTTTCTTCCTAAACACTCCAGCACTTAAATGATTATCCTCTACTCGAATTGATGAAAAGCTCACCAATACACACAGGTTTTAGTCGGGTCGGATAGGATTAATTCAAATTTTATTAATGAAAGAATACGGTAGTAATATCCAAAAATTAGTTGAGCATATTGTCTCAGTTCCAGACAAGGCAACTAGGACGAAACATGCTCATATATTAGTAGAACTGATGCGTCAGATTCACCCACAAATGCGTGAAGGAATTGACTATTCAAAAAAACTATGGGATGACCTTTACATCATGGCCAATTTCGACTTGGATGTAGACAGCCCATTCCCTCCTCCTCCAAAAGAAATCCTTGGTCGCAAACCAAATAGAATACCATATACTCAGAAACATTTGAGGTATCGTTTTTACGGCAGAAACATTGAGCTTTTGGTTGCCAAAGCAATAGCTACGGAAAGTTTTGATGAGCGTAAAGCATTTGTTTCTTACCTCGTTCGTTTAATGCAAGACTTCTTCTTGAATTGGAACAAGGACACTATTGAGGTAGAAAACTGTCTACAGCAAATACTTCAAATGTCGGAAAATCAACTTCAAAAAGAAGTAGATTCTCTCCGTAAAGATGGTCTTATAGAAGGAGCTAATCCAAAAGATAGAAACAAAGGAACTAGTCGCCAACCTGCGTTTAGAGGTAATGATAGACCTTATAGAAACAACAGGAACAATAGGAACAACAATAATAACCGGAATAGAAATAGCCGTTTTACAAAGAAGAATAACAATAATCGTAAAAGAACTTAACCCATACTCATTTCAATGTCGTCTTTCAAAATCCAAGGTGGAAACAAGCTAAAAGGTGAATTAACTCCACAAGGTGCAAAAAATGAAGCACTTCAAATTCTCTGTGCAGTATTACTGACAAAAGAGACTGTAAATATTCACAACATTCCAGATATCCGCGATGTAAATAAGCTCATGGAGCTATTGGAAGACATGGGGGTAAAAAGAAGCAAAATAGGCGAAAGCTCTTACTCTTTTCAAGCCGATGCTGTCAATTTTGAATATTTCGAAACAGAAAATTATAAGCAAAAAGCCGGTCAATTAAGAGGGTCTGTTATGTTACTAGGACCTATGCTCGGACGATTTGGAAAAGGAAAAGCACCAAGACCAGGTGGAGATAAAATTGGCAGAAGACCACTAGACACTCACTTTATTGGTTTTCAAAAATTAGGTGCCGAATTCACTTACGAGGCAGAAGACTCTTTTTACACTATCAGTGGTGAAAAAATGAAAGGTGCCTATGTATGGATGGATGAAATCTCTGTTACTGGTACTGCAAACGTGGTAATGGCTGCGGTTTTGACTAAAGGTACAACCACAATCTACAATGCCGCTTGCGAGCCATATTTACAGCAGTTATGTAAAATGATGAATGCCATGGGAGCGAAAATCTCAGGTGTGGGTTCTAATTTATTAGTTATAGAAGGAGTAGAAGAACTAGGAGGTTGTGAGCACACGATGCTTCCTGACATGATTGAGATTGGTAGCTTTATAGGTCTTGCAGCAATGACTCAATCTGAAATAACGATTAAGAATTGTAAGATTAAAGAGCTCGGAATTATCCCCAAGACTTTTGAGAAACTAGGAATCAAAATGGAATTCCGTGGAGATGATATTCACATCCCAGCTCAAACCAATTACGAGATCAATACCTTGATAGATGGTTCTATCCTAACTATCTATGATGCTCCATGGCCAGGATTTACTCCAGACTTGATTTCTATCATTTTGGTAACAGCAATACAGGCAAAAGGTACGCTTTTAGTTCATCAAAAAATGTTTGAAAGCCGTCTTTTCTTTGTCGATAAGCTTATTGACATGGGAGGACAAATTATCCTTTGCGATCCACATAGAGCAACGGTAGTAGGTTTAAATCGTACATCTCAATTGAAAGGAATTAGAATGACTTCGCCAGATATTAGAGCTGGAGTTGCATTGTTAATTGCTGCACTTTCGGCAAATGGAACAAGTATCATTGACAATATTGAGCAGATAGATCGTGGATATCAGTTTATTGATAAGCGATTGAATGCTATTGGAGCAAACATTATTAGAATCTAATTTTAGAAATATTATTTCAATTCTACGTAGGGCAAGGGTTTAACACCTTTGCTTTTTTTTTATGCCTTAATCTCCTGACAAAGCTCTACCAAAACACCATTACAAGACTTCGGATGAAGAAAAGCTACTAACTTGTTATCCGCACCCTTTTTAGGGATTTTGTTCAAAACCTGAAACCCTTCTTTTATCAATCGCTCAATTTCTTTCTCAATATCAGCTACCTCAAAAGCGATATGGTGAATCCCCTCCCCTTTCTTTGCAATAAACTTGGTAATTGCCGATTCCTCAGTCAAACCCTCCAAAAGCTCAATTTTAGTGTCCCCACTTTTAAAAAAAACAGTATTTACACCTTCAGACGCTACTTCTTCTTCTTTGTAAACCTTTGTGTTTAACAATTTCTCGTAAAGCTCACGAGCGTTTTGCATGTCTTTTACGGCGATTCCTATATGCTCTACTTTCATTGATATTTCAAATTCATTTCCGCATAAATTTAGTTAATTTTGAACTTCTGTGAATCTATAAAGAATATTAAGCTGAATGGCTAAGACCAAAGAAACTCCCTTAACCAAACAATACAATCAAATAAAGTCAAAGCACCCAGGAGCATTGTTGCTTTTTCGAGTTGGGGATTTTTACGAAACCTTTGGCCAAGATGCCATCAAAGCTTCTAAAATACTCGGCATTGTCCTCACCAAAAGAAATAATGGCGGAGCAAATGAAGAGCTAGCTGGATTTCCCCATCATTCGCTTGATACTTATTTGCCAAAATTGGTACGTGCTGGAGAGCGAGTAGCTATTTGCGATCAGTTAGAAGATCCTTCTCAGGCAAAAGGAATAGTTAAAAGAGGAGTTACAGAACTAGTTACACCAGGAGTTTCGTACAATGACAACGTTTTAGAAACCCGTCAAAACAACTATCTCGCTTCTATTCACTATGGAGAAAATGAACAATTCGGTATATCATTTTTAGATATTTCTACTGGTGAATTTATTACCGCCGAAGGAAACAGGCATTACATTGATAAGTTGCTTCAAAGCTTTTCGCCAGCCGAAGTACTTTTTTGCAAGAAACATAAAACTAGTTTTCCGCAGCTTTTTGGAGATAGGTTTAATACTTTTTGTTTTGAAGATTGGGTATATAGCCACGACTTTGCGTACCCTCTACTTTTAGAGCATTTTAAAGTTAAAACGCTAAAGGGTTTTGGAATAGAGAATTTATCGCTCGGAATAACGTCGGCAGGAGCCATTATTCAATACTTAGCAGATACTGAACATAGAAGAATTCAACACATTTCTAGCCTTACAAGATTAGATGAGGACAAATATGTTTGGCTAGACAAATTCACAATTCGTAACCTTGAGCTTGTTTTTGCACAACATGAAGGTGGAGTTCCGCTTATTCAGGTTTTGGACGAAACCATAACGCCAATGGGTGCTAGGCTTTTGAGAAAATGGGTAGTACTACCTCTTAAAGAGCCAAAACCAATTCAAGAAAGACTGGATACGGTTGAATTATTGGTCAAAGAAAGAGACCTACTGGAATCTCTTGAGGGTGTACTAAAACCTGTAGGAGATTTAGAAAGATTGATCTCTAAAGTAGCTGTTCGCCGAATCAACCCTCGCGAGATGATTCAGCTCAAAAGAGCTTTGCTACAAATAGAACCACTGAAGCAAATCCTAAAAAAAGCGAGTAAGGATGCTCCCATTTTCAGCAAATACATAGATCAACTTACCGATTGCTCTTTCATGATCGAAAAAATCACGAAAGAACTAAGAGATGATGCTCCGGCACAATCCAACCAAGGCGGCATGATTGCAACTGGTGTAGATGCTGAGCTCGACGAACTTCATAAAATCGCTTTCTCTGGAAAAGACTACTTGGTCGATTTGCAAAAAAGAGAATCAGAAAGAACAGGAATACCTTCTCTCAAAATAGCCTACAACAAGGTATTTGGCTATTATTTATCAGTTTCCAATGCTCATAAGGACAAGGTGCCTCAAGAGTGGATAAGGAAACAAACACTGGTGAATGCGGAACGATACATTACAGAAGAACTCAAAGTATACGAGGAAAAAATCCTCACCGCAGAGAGCAAAATTTTTGAAATAGAATTCAGAATTTATAATGAGTTGATCATTGCGGCGGGGGAATTTGTACAGCAAATACAAATCAATGCCCGTACGATGGCTACGATCGATGTGCTTGCGAGTTTCGCTCATATTGCTATCAAAAACAAATACTGCAAACCAGTAATCGACGAAGAAAAGATCATTAAAATCAAAAGTGGAAGACATCCAGTGATTGAGCAACAATTGCCATTAGGTGAGCAATATGTGCCCAATGACCTCCACCTTGATGATGACGACCAGCAAATTATTATCATTACTGGACCAAACATGGCAGGTAAGTCAGCCTTACTAAGACAGACGGCACTTATTGTGCTAATGGCACAGATGGGCTCATTTGTACCTGCAAAAGCCGCAACAATAGGTTTAGTGGACAAAATATTTACTCGTGTAGGTGCAAGTGACAACCTCTCTCGCGGAGAAAGTACTTTCATGGTAGAAATGACCGAAACCGCCAGCATCCTAAACAACCTTAGCGACAAAAGCTTGGTTATTATGGATGAGATTGGCCGTGGCACGAGTACTTACGATGGAGTTAGTATTGCATGGAGTATTTCGGAATACATTCATAATCACCCCAAATTTAAAGCTCGAACACTTTTTGCTACTCATTATCATGAACTCAACCAACTGACAGAAGATCTCGATCGCATCAAGAACTTTAACGTTGCTGTGAAAGAAATGAATGGTAAAGTTGTTTTTCTTCGTAAACTGAACAAAGGTGGAAGCGAGCACAGTTTTGGTATTCATGTTGCTCAAATCGCCGGAATGCCGCAACCAGTGGTTCTACGAGCAAGTGAAATCTTGAAACACTTAGAAAAAGACCAGATCAAAGAAAAGAACAAAAGCAAAATCAAAGAAGCACCTAAAAACAATACACAACTTAGCTTTTTTGAAGCACCCGACCCAAAAATAGAGGAGCTAAAACACATCCTTTCTACCATAGACCCCAATAAAATGTCACCCATCGAGGCTTTATTGAAGTTGAATGAGTTGAAGAATTTGGTGGGATAAGGAGCTACAATAATAACCGAACTAACGATATTGTACGAGTCATGATTAGTGGAGTTCAGGTAGAAGGCTCTTACTTTCCAGCTTTTGACATAGAATTATGGAATTTAGAAAGGAAAATCAAAAGCTCCACATATGCTGAGCAAGACTTTCAAGTGCTTTCTCGTTATTCCATAGATGGCTTTACAAAATATACCAACTTTTACAATGACATAAAAGATTTCAATATCACTTATAGCACTATTTCCGAAATTGGTATTTCAGGTACCTTTAGTGGTACTTACTCTAATGATAATGGTGAAGAAATAGTCATATCAGAAGGTGAGTTCAATGTGCCAGTTGTAAAGTAGCAATCTACTTTTTGCTTAAAAAGTGATGCAAAAGCTTTGGTAATCTCCATTTGAATCAATGAAAAAATGCTCTGCATACTCACTAGTATTATTATTGTAATTTATATTGAGTGATAAAAGCCAAATCTTAGGTTCCGAGAATACAAATGCAATTAGTACATGCTTTAAAACCCATTCTGAAATAATGTATAATAGAACCAGTAAGAACATACTCACACACAAAGAATTTGCAAAACGAGTATTGAAGTACTCGCTATTTTCATTGTTCCTAATTGCAAGTTCATTAGGAATTGGAATTATAGGCTATCATTACATCGGAAAATTAACATGGATAGATAGCATCTATAATGCCGCCATGATCTTAACAGGAATGGGACCCGTTAATGTAATGAGTTCGAATGCCGCAAAATTATTTGCCTCTAGTTATGCACTTTTCAGCGGAGTGGTTTTTCTAAGCACAGTCGCAGTATTTTTTGCACCTTTCGCACATAGGCTGATGCACCTTCTCCACATTGAAGAAATAGACGAACAGGATTAAGCAGTTCTTCAATAGAGATTCTGAAGAGCTAAAATAATTTAAAATTTACATCTAGCTCTCGTAAAAGACAATCCTTTTCATCCCTTCTTCTCATTGATCTCCAAAATCAAGTCTGCAACAAGGCCAGTCCACCCAGTTTGATGAGCAGCTCCTAGTCCTTGACCATTGTCTCCATTGAAGTATTCATGAAATAGGTAATGGTCCTTAAATTCAGTTTCAACGTCATACATTTCGTAACCGGCTAAAGAAGGACGTGTTCCTTTTTCATCTCTTTTGAAGATGTTCACTAGTCTTTTACTTATCTCATTTGCAGCATTTGCAATGGTCGTTACCTTCCCACTTCCTGTTGGGTACTCCACCTCATAGTCCTCGCCATAGTAGTTTGCGTACTTTTTGAGAGCATCTATGATCAAGTAATTTAACGGAAACCAAATTGGCCCTCGCCAGTTGCTATTACCACCCATGATGGACAAGTCCGACTCCGCAGGCGTATAAGTTACCTTGAGCTCTTCCCCATACAAATTGAAGCTATACGGATTTTCTTTATGGTATTTGGAAAGCGACCTAATCCCATAATCAGAAAGAAACTCGGCTTCGTCAAATAGTTTTTTGAATACCATTTTCATACGGTGGCCACGTAGCAGTGAAAGCAAATGTGTTTCGCCTTTGCCCGGTTCGTGCCATCTTGATATCATAGATGCCAGGTCTGGTCTATTGTTCAAAACCCACTCTAACCTTCTTCTAAAGTCGGGTAGTTTTTCAAGCATTTGCTCATCTAAAACCTCCACAGCACATAATGGTATTAACCCAACTAAAGAGCGAACTTTTAAGAAAATCCTTCTTTGATCTGGAGTCCTTATTTTGTCATAATAAAACTGATCTTCTTCATCCCAAAGCCCATCTTCGTCATCATCTTGACCACTATTTATCGCACTTGCGATATGTAAAAAGTGCTCAAAAAACTTAGAAGCCATGTCTTGATATGCAGGTCGCTCAAGTGAAATCTCACATGCAATGCGGAGCATATTCAGCGTATAAATTGCCATCCAGCCAGTTGCATCGGCTTGGTTTAGTTTCATTCCTGGGATTTGAGCATTGCGATCAAAAACTCCTATATTATCAAGTCCTAAGAAACCACCACCAAATATGTTATTTCCCTCTTCGTCTTTCTGATTAACCCACCAAGTGAAATTTAGCAGAAGCTTATGGAAAATTCGTTCTAAAAAAGCTACATCACCTACTCCAGTATTCTTCTTGTCAATTTCATAAACTTTCCAAGTTGCCCATGCGTGCACTGGAGGGTTCACATCTGAGAAATTCCATTCGTATGCAGGAATTTGCCCATTAGGATGCATGTAATATTCTCTCAACACAACGGCCAGTTGCCTTTTGGCAAAATCTGGATCTATGCGAGAAAGTGTCACAGTATGAAAAGCTAAATCCCAAGCAGCAAACCAAGGGTATTCCCATTTATCGGGCATGGAAAGTATATTTGCCATGTAGGCATGTCGCCAAGCTTCATTTCTGTCGTGTGATCTACCATTGAACTCAAATGGCATTTTGGGGTCTCCATTATACCATTGTTCTACATTATAATAGTAAAACTGCTTGTTCCACATCATTCCAGCAAATGCCTGGCGTTGGATTTGTTTCTCCTCCTCAGATGCTATGTCCTTTTGAATCTCGGCATAGAATTCATTTGCCTCAGTAATTCGATCTTCAAAAATTTGATCAAATTCTGCGAAAGGTTCTTTTAGATTTGTTTTATCGGTAAAACGAATTTGAATTTCTATATGTGATCCAGCAGGAATCTCTCTTTCATATAATCCCGACATTTTTGTCCCTATCCTATTTGGGTTGACCGGTTTTTTCTTGCCTGAAATAATATAGTCGTTGATCGCATCTTTAGGAAATGGAGTTACTGCAGGTTTTCCAAAGCAACGCTCCATATTGGTTTCGTTTTCACAGAAAAGCATTTCGTCTACTCCATTTAAATACATTTTCATGTGCCCAAAATGCTGATGATATACTTCTACTTGCTCTCTACCGAGTCCATTTAGTATCGGTTTTTGCTTGTGTTCTTCATAACCCCAAGACCACGTGTTTCGAAACCACAGCGTTGGCATACATGCTATTTTAGCTTTTTTGGCAGACCTATTAAAAATCTTGACCCTGGCTAAAATGTCACTTTTACTCTCTTTTGCGTGCTCAATATATATATCGAAATAATTATTTTTTTCAAAAGCAGTAGTATCCAATAATTCAAATTCATCGTCGGACCTATTTCGCTTTCGACTCTCTTCTAGCAACTCGTCGTATGGAAAAGCTGCAATAGGGTACTTGTAGAGCATTTTCATGTAAGAGTGCGTAGGAGTACTATCTAGATAGTAGTACAACTCTTTTACATCTTCTCCATGGTTTCCTTCTGTTCCTGTTAGTCCAAAATACCTTTCCTTGAGAATATTATCATTGTAATTCCAAAATGAAAAGGCGAGTGATATGTATTGCTTATTGTCGGATAAGCCACCTATTCCTTCCTCTCCCCATCGATATGCTCTTGATCTCGACATATCATGGCTTAGGTAATCCCAGGTATCTCCAAATACGGAATAATCTTCTCGTACTGTTCCCCAGGCTCTTTCAGATAAATAAGGGCCCCATTTTTTCCAACCTTTATTATCCGATCGCTCCGATAGTCTATTCTTTTCTGCGTTCTCGTTCATAGGTATTTTCCACTTTCGACAAAAATAGAGAATGCATCTGTGGAGGCTAAATTTTTTTAGTAGATATATCGAAATTCTTTCATTCCATATTTCATTAATCCAAGTTCTTTTTCAACTAGCACCTCTCCTATAGCAGTTATACCCACTATTCTTCCTTCATATTGGCCTTCTGCATCTTCATATTTACACCATTCATTCATTTGGAATAAATTCTTGAGGTAGAAATTCTTATGCTCCGTAATTCCTTTTTTCTTGAAATTCTCCAAATTACTTTCAAACTCTTCCATTAACTTAGTCAAGAACAATTCTCTGTCAACCTCCTTCCCTGTTAATTTTAAAACAGAAGTTGCCATAGGTAATTCAAATTTTCCTTGATTTAGATTGATCCCTATCCCAATTATTGAACTTCCTATTACAGACCCTATCAATAAGCTTTCGATCAATACCCCTCCTAACTTTTGCTTATTTACATAAATATCATTCGGCCATTTTATTTTTAAACCATCCAATTCATAAGTCTCCAGGGTTTTGAAAATAGCTGTAGACAATAAAATATTGAGCATGAATTGCTCACTTGCCTTGATTGACTCTGGTTTGTATATAATGGTGCATGTCAGGTTTTTGCCTGCTTCACTATGCCACTCATTACCTCTTTGTCCCCTACCTTGGGTCTGATTGTCAGTTA
The DNA here is from genome assembly GCA_900230115.1 of Spirosomataceae bacterium TFI 002. Taxonomy (NCBI): domain Bacteria; kingdom Pseudomonadati; phylum Bacteroidota; class Cytophagia; order Cytophagales; family Spirosomataceae; species Spirosomataceae bacterium TFI 002. Next base: position 1,309,232 of record LT907983.1, read on the forward strand.
TGACAATTGTTCCGCTTATGATGTCAGTTTTTCGAAGTAATTCTAAAGCATAGTTATTGGTGGAGTGACAAGTTGGCAGATATTCCACCTTTCTTCCCATGTATTTAGTTTTGGGCTGAATTTTGATCAATTTCTCTTAAATTAGCGTTTAGATTTATACTGCACTGTTTGAACTTTGAACTAGATGCATTGTAATAAACAAATCTAGTGTAAAAAGTATTGAATGAAAAAAAACAGCACATTAAGCAGTGAAGCATTGAGCAATTTGATTGTCTCTGGCATGCAAGAAAAAAAAGCCCAAAGAATCGTTCTTATAGATTTACGAAAAATTCCAAACGCAATCACTGATTTCTTTGTTATCAGTTCGGGTTCGTCAGATACCCAAATAGATGCTATTGCCAATTCCGTAGAAGAGGTTGTTTTCAAAGAAAGCAAAGAAAATCCTTGGCAGCGTGAAGGAAGGCAAAACAAAGAATGGATACTTTTAGATTATTCCAATGTAGTGGCACACATTTTTAAGGCAGATAAACGTGAGTTTTACGATATAGAATCCTTATGGGGTGATGCAGAGTTTACGTATTTTGATGAAGAAGTAGTTAAGACTAAAAAAACACAAAAAAAATAAAGACTTTAGACAAACAAAAATGGCAGACGAAAAAAATAATTTACCCAAAAAGCCAAGCATAAAACCAGGACAAAATGGCCCAGGTTTTCAAGGTTGGTTAATAATTGCTCTAATATTGGGAATTGTAGGAGTAATGTGGTTTTCAAAAACCCCAGCTCTAAAACCAGTGAGTTACAAGCAATTGGAGCAAATGGTAATTGACGGTGATGTTTCCAAAGTGGGAGTTGTAAACGACCGCAAGGAAGTGCAAGTCACACTTAATAGCGAAGCCCTAGCAAAACCAGAATATAAAAATCTTATCGGAAATGCTCGATTTACTTCAGGTCCACACTTAAAAGTTGGGATCGTTTCAGAAGTGAGTTTCATGACTGAATATCAAAAATTCCTAGAGAAGGCTAACATCAATGAAAAGGTAAAGCAAGGACTATATCCTGAGCCAATCGTAGAAAACGATTACTTTGGTATGTTGTTCAATTGGTTACCATTGATTTTCTTCTTTGGATTAATGTATTTCCTCATGACTCGTATGACGGGTGGTGGAGGTCCAGGTGGAGCACTATTTAATATTGGAAAATCCAAAGCAGCATTATTTGATGCTGACAATAAAGTTAAAATCTCGTTTAAAGACGTGGCAGGTCTTGATGAGGCCAAAGAGGAACTTACGGAGATTGTAGATTTCTTACGTAAGCCTAAAAAGTATACCGAACTGGGTGGTAAAATCCCTAAGGGTGCATTACTTGTAGGCCCTCCAGGTACAGGAAAAACATTACTTGCCAAAGCTGTGGCAGGAGAAGCGAGTGTGCCATTTTTCTCTCTTTCAGGTTCTGACTTTGTAGAAATGTTTGTGGGTGTAGGTGCGGCTAGAGTTCGTGACTTATTTAAGCAAGCAAAAGAGAAAGCACCTTGTATCATCTTTATTGATGAGATAGATGCTGTTGGTAGATTGAGAGGTCGAGGTGCAATGCCAGGCGGTAATGATGAAAGAGAAAATACGCTCAATTCCCTACTGGTAGAAATGGATGGTTTTGGATCTGAAGCAGGTATTATAATTCTTGCAGCTTCTAACCGTGCAGACGTGTTAGACCCAGCCTTGCTTAGACCAGGTAGATTTGACCGACAGATTAGTGTAGATGCTCCAGATATCAATGGTAGAGAAGCAATATTTAAAGTACACATGCGTCCGCTGAAGCTTGGGCCAGATATCGATGCTAAAAAATTAGCAACGCAAACTCCGGGTCTTGCAGGTGCCGAAATTGCCAATATTTGTAATGAAGCTGCATTATTAGCTGCAAGAGCAAATAAGAAAGCGATTGATATGAAAGATTTCCAAGATGCAATTGATCGTGAGATCGGCGGCTTGGAAAAGAAGAGCAAAATCATTCTACCTGAAGAAAAGGAAATTGTAGCATTTCATGAAGCGGGTCATGCAATAACTGGCTGGTTCTTAGAACACGCAAATCCTTTAGTAAAAGTAAGTATTGTTCCTAGAGGTGTTGCGGCACTTGGTTATGCTCAATATTTACCTCGTGAGCAAAACCTTTATCGCACAGAACAACTATTTGATGAGATGTGTATGGCTTTAGGTGGTAGAGCTGCAGAGCAAGTTGTATTTGGGAAAATAAGTACTGGAGCACTAAGTGATTTAGAAAAGATTACTAAGATGGCTTATAGTATGGTAACCATATATGGTCTGAATGATAAGATAGGAAACTTATCTTTTTACGATTCTAAAGGGCAGTCGGAGTATAACTTCACTAAGCCGTATTCTGATGCAACTGCACAATTGATAGATGAAGAGGTTAAGGCTCTAGTTTCAAAAGCTTATGAGAGAACAGTGGCACTTTTAACTGAAAAAAGAGAGCTATTGGATAAACTATCTCATGCTTTATTAGATAGAGAGATCCTTTATCAAAGTGACTTGGTAGACCTTATTGGAAAACGACCATTCGAAAGATTAACAGCTTATCAAGAATTTATGGATAAGCCAGATGTAGTAGAAGTTGAAGCAACCGATGTTGATGCTGATACTGAATCAAAAGATGAGTCGGACTCTACAAACGAAACAGAAGTAGAAGCAAAAGCTTAATTAGTAAGCCAAACGTAAAAAGCCCATTCAAATTAATTTGAATGGGCTTTTTCTATTTAAATCCTATTGTTTTTACCTTATATAACCTACCGACAACATAAATTGATCTGCGGTGAAGAAGAAAGGTGAACTATTACTTCCTGGTCCAATGGTACGATCAACATAGCGACCGAAACCACTTTCATACCTTGCATCAAAAAAGAAACTACCAAAATCAAATCCTAGCCCAAACACACCATTCATAATTGGCTTTTTGAAAAAGTCACTTGACAATGCCTCATTAGTATATGGAGCTAATGAGTTGGCAAATTTATCATTCATATTAAGAGCATATGAAACCATAGGCCCTGCAAAAACTCTTGCGTTTCTAAATCTAATTCCAAGTAATAAAGGAACATCTATCGCATTAAAATTCGCCTCCACTCTGTTTGCTAAAGTACCGTCTGATCTTAAGAAATCAAACTTCCCTCCTTTTTGAGCATAAACTACTTCCGGTTGAAAATAAAACGACCCACGAATCAATCGAGCGAAAATAGCTCCATTAAACCCAGTTACGAATCCAGTGTTAGAAACCAATTCATCCCTTACAATCTTGTTATTAACCAAAAGTGGTGTACCCGTTGCATTGATACGAACAACATTCCCTTCTGGCGTATTTATTCGACCTTGAGATACTGCTCCACGGACTCCCCAGCTAAACTGAAAAGCATCTCGTCTGTATTCCTCTGCATAGCTTAATGTATCTTCTTCTACCACTGGGATAGCTTTCATCATGAGTGAGTCAGCATTAAGATTTAGACTGTCCATTGGCTGCGTAACAACCTGAGCAATCCCACTAATACTCGAAAAAAACAGTGTAATGAGTCCTAATTTTTTTAACATTCTACAGTAGAAATATGGTACATAAAGTTATTAAAAGGTGCAAATATCAAGCCACAGAGGTGCTTTTACTGGATAAAATTCTCATATAACCATACATGTAAGTCTACTTACACAAACCATCTTTCCTTCTTCATTTGTGATTTCTATAGACCATATATGAGTTTTACGCCCTACATGTATAGGTTTCACGACACCATAAACCCAACCCTCACTTACTGACCTGAGGTGATTTGCATTAATCTCAAGCCCAACTATTTGTTTATCACCGTCTACTAGCAAAAATGATGCTACGCTACCTAAGGTCTCTGCAAAAGCAACAGAAGCTCCACCGTGTAATATTCCAAAAGGCTGTATAGTTCGCTCATCCACAGGCATTTTTCCTTTGATGAATCCATCCCCATATTCTAAGATCTCAATTCCCAAATTATCTGCTAGTGTTTTCCGTGCACCAACTTTTCTGATTTTTCCTGATTCTATCTCGTGAAACATTGTACTTTTGGGAAATTTTTAGGCTTAAAATTAACACAATTAAAAAGAAAGAATGGGAAGCAAAACAATCTATCTCATCAGACACGGCGAAACTGACTATAATAAACGCGGTATTGTTCAAGGTAGCGGGATAGATTCTAACCTCAATGAGAAAGGAAGGGCACAAGCAAAAGCTTTTTTTGATTACTACAATCATATTCCCTTCCAAAAAGTTTACACTTCCGCTCTTGTAAGAACTCACCAATCTATAGAACTATTTCTCGAAAAAGGACTCCCCCATCATATCCTGCCCGAGCTCAATGAAATTTCATGGGGTCACAAGGAAGGTAAAGTGCCAAATTCAAACGATGACAAAGACTATCACGAACTTATTAGATCTTGGGGAGAAGGTAAAACAGATTTAAAAATCCCAGGAGGAGAAAGCCCACTTGAAGTAGCCGAAAGACAGAAAGAAGGATTAAATCACATCTTGAATCAAAAAGATGAAAACCCAATTTTGGTAGCAATGCATGGTCGGGCAATGAGAATACTTCTAACTCAACTTCTGAATCAACCACTTTCTGCAATGGACCAATTTGAACATACGAATTTGTGTCTATACTTGCTGGAGTATTCATATGCTGACTCACAATATCATTTACACAAAGCAAATGATTGCGTACACTTAGAAACGCTCACGGTATAAGACCATTTATACCAAGGAGTGTCCAATGATGTATTAATCATATTTGACTCTCAAAGTATTGTTAATTTCGGCATAAATTTTTAGTTCTGAATGAATCAAACTAGAGCGTATTGGATTTCTCAAATAGCAGGCTGGACATTTTATGAAATGTTTGAGCTCATCACCTATTTCACCCTATTTACATTCAATTTTGAAGAATTCAATGCCTCTTTTGGAAATGCAGTTGTAAACGTATTTTCTGGCATTCTATTGACACACCTTTTTCGGTTGATTTTCAAAAAATTCCACTGGATCAAAGTCCCCATTACACAACTCATTTTAAGGTGTTTAGGTGTAACGGCTTCCATTACTTTTCTACTTGCGGCTATCAATATCCCAATGGATGGTGATATTATTAATACTGAAAAAGTAAACTGGTTTTTGAGAGACCTCACTTACCTTCTCAACCTAGGTAAACCAGTGCTTATTTGGGTCTTGATATACGTTTTTTATAGTTTCATAACTGACCGCCAACATGATGCCTTAGAAAGGGTACAACTAGAGTCGTCTGTAAGAGAAACTGAAGCTAAAGTTTTAAGGGCTCAAATGAACCCACACTTTATATTTAATGCACTCAATAGTATAAGAGCACTTATTTCCGAAGACCCCAAGAAAGCAATTTTAGGAATTACCCAATTGAGTAATATTCTTAGAAGTTCGCTTGTAGCAGATAGACGAAATACGGTTACACTTAAAGAAGAGCTTAAGACAATTGATGATTATCTCGCTTTAGAAAAAGTAAGATATGAGGAAAGGCTTCAAATCAAAAAAGTAATAGATCCAGCTTCTCTTAATGCACATTTACCTCCAATGCTTTTACAAACACTTGTTGAAAATGCTATTAAACACGGAGTTCAAAAAGCCAACAGATGGGGATTTGTAGAAATTGCAACCCAACTAAAGGGAGAGCATTTGTACATTAGAATAAGAAATACTGGTAAATTTGAAATGAACAAAGAAACCAAACTGAATAGCGGTTTTGGTTTAGAAAATACAAGAAAAAGGCTAAAACTACTCTTTGGAGATGATGCATCCATGCGGGTTTTTCAAGAAAACCACTTGACCGTATGTGCTGAGATAATTCTTCCTAGAGAATACCAAATATAATTATGAAGACGATAATAATAGACGACGAAAGACTAGCAAGAAACGAACTAAAAAGGCTTTTAGAGGAATTCCCTCGTATCAATATAATAGGAGAAGCGGCAAATGCTGACGAAGCAATTCCCATGATAGAAGAAATGGAGCCAGACCTTATCTTTCTTGATATCCAAATGCCAGGTAAAGATGGATTTGAGCTTTTAGAAGCTATTGAAGGAAAAATTCCAGAAGTAATATTTACTACTGCTTATGATGAATATGCTCTAAAAGCATTTTCTGTCAATGCATTGGACTACATCCTTAAGCCTATTGAAAGCAGCAGACTTGGTGAGGCTATTCAAAGAGTTGAAGATGAATTGAGCGAAATGACTTCGTCACAACCAGAGGTTGATAGTCAAAAATACTTGACTGTTAATGATCAGGTTTTTGTTAAAGATGGAGAAAAGTGTTGGTTCGTAAAGTTAGGAAAAGTTCGTCTCTTTGAGTCAATGGGTAATTACGTTCGTTTACACTTTGATGATCAAAAACCCATGATACTTAAGTCTCTAAACAGTTTAGAACAACGATTAGACCCAAAAATTTACTTTCGTGCGAATAGAAAGCATATGATCAATCTCAATTGGATTGATAAAATTGAACCATGGTTTTCTGGTGGACTTTTAGTCACGCTAAAGCCAGGTGATTTAGGACCAGGTGGTGAAAAAATAGAAATTTCGAGAAGACAAGCAATCAAGTTTAAGGAAATAATGAGCCTATAATCATTGTTTTGATTAGGGCTTAATCGCTAACTGCTTGTATGTGAAAGAAGAAAACTTTGAATCCATCATATTCACTAATTTAGAGAATATGATGGTGTATAATTAGTTTAGCTCTGTAGCAAGTACCATTCGGATGCGTAACCTCGCTCCCATTGACATTACATCAACTAAGTCCTGTATAGTAAGAGTTTGCTCTGCTCGTAATATTACTGTAGGCTCCTCCATTCCAATTGTTGCTTCTTGTAGGCTAGCTTCTAATTGCGGAAGTGGAATCACCTTTCGGTCAATATAGTATACCTTATCTTTAGTAATAGATAAAGTAATAGGTTGCTTACTTACGTCATGTGTAGAGTCTGTTGCTTTTGGCAACATCAACTTGATAACATTGGGACTTCCCAATGTCGCTACAATCAAAAAGAATAGCAACAAGAAGAACATGATGTCATTCAACGCTGATGTTTGAACTTCAGCTTCAAATCTCCTTTGTCTTTTAAATTTCATTTAATCGATTTTTAAGAGGCTGGTTCATTAAGTGTATCTAAAAAGTCCATCACAACCGCCTGAAGGTTAATACTGAATTTATCAACCATCATATTGATTGCGTGATATGCAGAGTAGGCAATTAAACCTACCACTAATCCAGAAAAACTGGAGATCATTTTTTCATAAAGTCCATTGGAAATGGTTTCAATAGAAAAGTTACCCGTTACAGAGATCTCGTAGAAAATTCGAATAATACCAGAAATGGTACCTACGAAACCAAGTGTTGGAGCCACACCAGCTATCAATCCTAAATAGCCCATGTTTCTTTCCATTTTAGAAATCTCCAAGTTACTTTGAATTTCCATCGCACTTTCAATGTCCTTCACGGGACGACCTATACGAGAAATTCCCTTGTCCAAAATTCTTGAAATTGGAAGGTTGGTACTCTTACTCAATGTAGAAGCAGAACGTACATCCCCTCTCAGAATACTATCTTTTAACGTCCTCAGATAGTTAAAATCGATATTAGAAGCCTTCTTGATAAATAGATAACGCTCGGCCATCAAATAAAAAGTAGCAAACAGCAATATTAAAATTGGATAGATAACTACCCCACCTTTTAATAATAATTCAAAATAATTTATACTTCCTGCTTCTGCTAGTGTAGTTGAATCTACTGCGGCTACTTCTTGTAAATGAAGTAATAAGATGTTTAACATATTAAAAAGGGACGTTTTTAGAGTAGTGTTATGAAAACTAACTTAATATGGGTCAATATATTTTGCAAAGTAAAGAAATTTTATGTGCGATATATCCTTTTTACTAGCTTTTCCAAAGTTAGTCCCTGTACAATGATTGAGAATAAAACCACTGCATAGGTAATGAAAACGATATATGATTTAGCTTCCCATTCCGACGGAAGTGAAAGAGCCATGGCTATAGAAAGACCTCCACGAAGGCCACCCCATGTAAGTAGCAAAGGAGCTTCTTTGTCCACTGCAACCCATTTTTTTGAAATTCTAATTAGAAAATGAATGGTTACAAAACGGGCTAACAACACAATTACTATCGCCGCAAAACCTGCAATGAAATAATTGACATGAAACTCCAAAATCAGTATTTCTAAACCAATAAGTACGAAAAGTACCGCATTCATGAGCACATCTATCAATTCCCAAAACTTATCAACATAGAGCTCCGTAGTCTCACTCATGGCATCTTGCTTGAGTCCACTACTTCCCATAAATAGACCTGCCACTACCATTGCCAATGGCCCCGAGGTATGTAATTGTTGTGCTAATAAATAACCTCCCATTACTAGTGCAAGGGTAATCATCACTTCCACTTCGTAATCATCGATAGTTTTAAGCAACCTAAACATGATAAAACCAAGTCCAAAACCAAAGATAATTCCTCCAATTGCTTCTTGAACAAATAGTATTGCAACATCTCCTACGGTTACATTCCCAATTCCTAGTCGAGCTATTTCTAGTATGGTAAAGAAAATTACAACACCCACGCCATCATTAAAAAGTGATTCCCCTACGATATTGATTTCTATCTTTTTAGGAATGTTTGATTTTGTCAAAATCCCCAAAACGGCGATAGGATCGGTAGGTGAAATCAAACTACCAAACAGCAAACAATAAATGTAGTCGATCTCAAAACCTATAAGAGCCGATATATAAAACGTAGCCGTACCAATCAAGAATGTACAAATAACTACGCCAGCAAGTGCAAATAACCCAATACTTCGCTTTTCGGCTCGAATCATCCCTACATTGGTGTGCAATGCTCCCGCAAAAAGTAAAAAGGACAACATCACATCCATAAGGACCGAGGTGAAGTCTATTTTTTTAACAAGAACGGTAGCAAAGTTTGTCCACTCAGGATGAATGAATTTAAAAAGTATAAGCAGCAACGAAAAAACCAACGCCATGATCATAAGACCTATAGTAGTTGGGAGTTTCAAGAAACGGACGTTGATGTATCCGAATATTGCCGAAATAACAATGAGAAGCGTAAGTATTTTGAATAATTCCATAATTCTATTTTTTACAGCACCCCTTTGGTACTTGGCAGACTGTCTAATGCATTTATGTCTCTGCTAATGGCCATCTTTATGGCTTTTGCCCAAGCCTTAAAAATCGACTCTATTTTATGGTGTTCGTTATCACCTTCACATTTAATATTCAAGTTGCACTTTGAAGCATCAGAGAATGATTTAAAAAAGTGCATAAACATCTCTGTTGGCATCTCACCTACCATTTCTCTCTTGAAATCAGCATCCCATACCAACCAAGGTCTACCACTGAAATCAATAGCAACCTGAGCGAGAGCCTCGTCCATTGGTAATAAGAAGCCATAGCGATTGGTGCCTCTTTTATCTCCTAAAGCTGCTAAAAAGGCCTCCCCTAAAGCTAAGGCCGTATCTTCAATGGTATGATGTTCATCAATGTGTAGATCTCCTTCAACTTTAATATTAATATCTGCACCAGAGTGTTTGGCAAGTTGATCGAGCATATGATCGAAAAAACCAAGTCCTGTGTCCATTTGAGATTTCCCAGTACCATCAAGGTTAAGTTCAACCCGTATTTTGGTCTCCTTCGTATCTCTCTGGATCAACGCCGTGCGAGCAGGAAGTTTCAAAAATTCATATATTTTGTCCCAATCTGTAGTTGCAAGAGCGATTGCACCTTTTTGATCGTCTGAAGCCGAATCAATTACTTCATCCAAAATTAAAATCCCTTTTGCTCCTAGGTTTAATGCCAATTGAATGTCGCTTAACCTATCTCCAAGCACAAAACTATTAGCCAAATCATACTTTTCAGTATCTAAATATTTGGTTAAAAGTGCAGTACCAGGTTTACGAGTTGGCTTGTTCTCATGTTCGAATGTGCGGTCTATAACTACATCCGAAAAATGAACCTCCTCGCCTGCCAGTGTATCCATCATTTTTGAATGTGCTGGCCAAAATGTATCTTCTGGAAAAGAATCAGTACCGAGACCATCTTGATTGGTGACCATTACTAGTTCATAATCAAGCTCGTGTGCTATTTTTCGCAAGTTGCTAATCGCTTTTGGCAAAAAACTCAACTTTTCTAATGAATCAACTTGGAAATCCTCTGGGGGTTCTACGATGATGGTTCCATCTCTATCGATGAATAATACTTTCTGCATTTTCCTTTTTTTTCTACCTTGGAGTTTGGCAAATTTAAAAACTAAATGAATAGCAAACTCAACAAATGAAAATACTCTTTCTTTTTTCGCTTCTTTTTATGCTCTCTTGCAGTGAGGCAACAGAAGAATTATCAGAAAACAAAAGTTCAGTTGTCAAAGAAATTGGGCTAGATAACTACGTTAAGCTTGATTTTGAAAACCCAAAAGCAATTGTAATGAATTGTGCCAAAGGAAGAGTCAATGCAAGATTGAATTATTACGAAAGTACCGCCGTAGAAGTTCATAAAAGCTTTTTGAAATATGTAGACTTTGAGCCAAAAGGCGATACGCTTTTTATCAATACTAAAAAGTGGCCTAGTTCCGATAAAACTATCACCAAGCAAATAAACATTTACCTTCCTGACTTAGCGTATTTGGAAACACAGCTTACAAGCTTTACCTTTTTAACTTTCAATACGCATGATTTACAAATCAAAAGCGAAAATGCTGCATTTAGGTTTTCAAAATGCAATGTCGAAAACTTAACCTTAGAACTGAGTGATAGAAGTAACATGTATATTGATAGTTACTGCACTTTTGACACTATTGATGCCACTATTGGCAAGAACAGTTTACTTTCAGCTTACGGTCATGTAAATAAAAACTTCAAATTTAAATCACCCAGTTTAGATAACCTCAGACTCGGTAATGTACCCTCCAGCATCTTTAAATGGACAAAATAATACTTTTCCAACTAATTCTCACAGGAAGCCCTACACCTAATTTCTTAGAATAATACAACAATACTTTGCGATTCATTTGATTTATCAAAGTTTTGTCTTACTTTTGCAGAATATTTCACCTCCGTTCTAGTTTCTGACGCGGCCGTTGCATTGCAACATTACTCGAGAGAACCTTTCAGAACAAAAAACGGAGTAACCGTGATGTTCACGAAAGGGCGGGTCGCAAACGCCTCCAATTTATTTTAAAAAATCTATCGCCTGCGAAGCGATATAGCGTATTATTATGCAAACTGTAAAGTTTTCAGAGCTTCCTATTGCCGATTATATATTGGAAGCCGTTCAAGAATTAGGATTCGAGGAGGCAACTCCTATTCAAGCACAAGCAATTCCATTAGTAGCAACAGGCGTTGATGTTATTGGTCAAGCACAAACAGGAACAGGAAAAACAGCTGCTTTTGGTATTCCTGCCATTGAAAGAGTAGATGTAAACGAAAGAAACACTCAAGTATTAATTATGTGTCCTACTCGTGAGCTTGCATTGCAAGTGAAGGAGCAGATATACAAACTGTCAAAATTCAAAAACGGTATTTTAGTTTCTGCAATTTATGGTGGTGAATCATATGAGAAGCAATTTAGAGACCTTAAAAAAGGTGCTCATATTGTTGTAGGTACTCCTGGTCGTATCATTGACCATATTGAGAGAAAGACTTTGAACCTTAGTAACTTAAAAATGCTCATCCTAGATGAAGCTGATGAGATGTTGAACATGGGTTTCAGAGAGGATATTGAAAAAATATTGAGCTCAGCTCCTGGTGAGCAACAAACATTGTTGTTTTCAGCAACGATGTCTAAAGATATATTGAACATTGCCAATAGGTTTCAGAAATCTCCTGAGATCATTAAAGTAACTCGTAATGAGATTACAAATGACAATATTCAGCAGTCTTATTACGCTGTAAGAAGAGATGCTAAAACAGAAGTTATGTGTCGCCTAATTGAGCTTCACAACCTTCAATTGATTTTGGTGTTTAGCAATACAAAAGCCAAGGTGGACGAAGTAGTACAAGAGCTTCACGCTAGAGGCTACTCAGCTGAAGGCTTGCATGGCGACTTACGTCAGACTGCCCGTAACCAAGTTATGGCTAAGTTCCGTAAAGGAGTATGCAGTATCTTGGTTGCTACCGATGTAGCAGCAAGAGGTATTGATGTAAACGACGTAGATGCTGTATTTAACTATGATGTTCCTTTAGATATCGAGAACTACGTACACCGAATTGGACGTACTGGTAGAGCTGGAAAGCAAGGAATGGCATTGTCGCTTGTAACAAACAGAGACAAAGGTAAACTTCGTGAACTGGAGAGATACACTAAAGTAAGTATCCCTGAAGGTAAAATACCTACACTTGCTGATCTTAAAGGTATACAAAAGCAAAAGCTTAAGCAGAGCATCATTGATAACATTACTGAAGAAGTAGATGGCGAAGGTGCTTATGATCATATCCTTGAAGAACTAAAAGAAGAAGGATACTATACTCACCAGATTTTGAATTCTTTGTTAAAAATGAACCAGTCGGAAGTTGTGACTGAGTTTCAGGATGACAACTTGGGCGAAAAAAGCCGTTCAAGAGACGACAGAAGTGGTAGAGGTAGAGAAAGAGATCGCGGTGGTAGAGAAGGTAGAGATCGTGGACCAAGAGGCGAGAGGGATCGTGGGCCAAGAGGCGAAAGAGAGTTCGGTAAAAGAAAAGAGCACAGAGGTGATAGAGGAGGAAAAGGATCAGGAGAAGCAGGAATGGTTCGCTTGTTCTTAAACCTTGGTCGTAAAGATCATATCTCTCCAAATCATATTGTGGGAGCTATTTCTAGCGAATCTCAAATTCCTGGTAAAGTGATTGGTCAAATAGACATATACGATGCGTTTAGCTTCATTGAAGTTCCTGAGCGTGATGTAAATAAAGTAATGAGTGGCATGAAAGGTAAAACTATCAATGCTCGTGAAGCGAATTTGGAATTAGCCAAATAAGATTCATCATACGTTTTAAAGAGAAAGACTAGCTGAAAGGCTGGTCTTTTTTTTGCTTTACTGTTTTTTGAATACTCTTCTTAATTGACCAAATCCTAAATTTCGTTTTAAAACCAGACAGTTACTTATTTCCATTTTATTTTTAACACGACTCCTTATTTCTTTTTCAGAATCTCTCCCAATGCTAAGAATAATGAAATAAATATTATTGCTTGAATTAGAAATACAGGATAAAGCCGTTGAGAGTCAGCATATCGATAACCTGCACTTACAATAGATACAGGGAAAGTAACTAATAACCCTATCCATGTCCACTCTCCATGAAATAAGTCTGCGGGATAGACAGAACAAACTGAAATTGTCCCAAACCCAACGTAGGACGCCGAAACATAAAAAGCAAGTTTACGAATTTTAATAAATTCGAAGATCCTTCGCATATTTCAATATTGAAAGATTTTTATCTATAGAAGTAGCACTTACACAAGTTAACTTAAACTCCCCACTTTGCAGGGTTTCTTCGCCACTTTTTAAGTGAATCTAGTTCTTCTGGCTTTACGTAACCTTCTTTTACGGCTTCGTCTATTAAGAACTTGTAGTGCGACAATGTCACTAATGGAATACCAGCTTCTGAAAAATTATCATCTGCGAGCTTAAAGCCGTATGTAAAAATGGCAATCATGCCTATTACTTCTATTCCTTGGGCCTTGAGTGCTTCAGCTGCTTTGATTGAGCTTCCACCGGTAGAAATAAGATCTTCTAACACTACCACTTTTTGGCCTTTCTCTATTTTCCCTTCTATCTGGTTTCCCATTCCATGCTCTTTTGGCTTGGGACGCACATATGCAAAAGGGACTTTGAGGTAATCTGCAACTAATGCTCCTTGAGCAATTCCAGCAGTAGCTACTCCAGCAATAAGATCAACATCAGGAAAATTAGCTTTTATCGCTTTGGCAAGTGCCTTTTTTATAAAAGTACGACCTTCTACATCCGAAAGCGTAATTCTGTTATCACAATAGATAGGAGAGTTCCACCCAGAGCTCCATTGAAAGGGCTGTGCTGGGCTAAGCTTTACGGCTTTAGTTTGGAGTAGTAATTGGGCTACTTTGCGTGCTGTGGTCATTTATATCAATCTTCAAAAATAGAGTCGTCTTTCGTTTTCTCTTCCATTTTGGTAATCAAGATTTTATCAATCCTGTTCTTATCCATATCAACAATTTCGAACTTTAAACCATTCCACTCGAAAGTATCACCGGTGGTTGGAATTTCTTGTAATATTTCGAGGGCAAAGCCACCCATTGTGTCAAAGCCATTGTATTCTTTCCTATTGTTAATTTCTATCTCAAACTCTTGCAAAAACTCATCGAATGGCAAAGAAGCATCAATCAAAAAGCTTCCATCTTCCCTTTCTACAATTTCAAACTCAAATTCGTTAGTCTCCGAAATATCACCTACCAATGCATCTAAGATATCATTCATCGTGACAACACCTTGCACGCTACCGTATTCGTCTACAATGATCCCAAAGTGCTTACGCTCCACTTGAAACTTCTCTAGTACTTGGTAACTATGGTTGTTCTCAGGAATAATAAGTGGGTCTCTCAATCGAGCCTCAAGATTTTTCAATTCAGTTGGTAAAGACCTTCCCAATAAATCTTTGCTATATAGTAAACCTACAATGTTGTTTACGCCGTCTCTACACACAGGAAAAACACTGTGTCTTTTGTCTAAAATCTTTTTACGATTTTCTTCCAAAGTATCGTCAAGATCAAGATATACGACTTCGTTCACATTGGTCATTAAAGATGTAATCTTACGATCTCCAAGGTGAAATACGTTTTGAACAATCTCGTGTTCTATTTCTTCAATTGCTCCACCAGTGGCTCCTTCACGAGTCATGGATTTTATTTCCTCTTCAGTAATACTGTTGTCAGACTCTTTAATCCCCATCAACTTAAAAATACCCTTACTTGACTTGCTTAGCAGCCAAATAAACGGCAAAGTGATAGTAGAAATAACATTCATAGGGCCAGCCATGAACTTACTAATCTTCTCTGGAGCCGCCATACCTATACGCTTTGGTACCAACTCCCCAAAAATGAGCGAAAGGAATGTGATAACAATTGTAATGATTGCCAGTGAGATTGTTCCAGAGTAAGGCTGCATTGCAGGTACTGATGCAATAACAGGCTCAAGGTACACACCTAGTCTATCACCAGAGTAAATACCAGTAAAGATTGCGATTAGAGTTATGCCAATTTGAACTGTAGATAAAAATCTATTTGGCGACATGGCAAGATCAAGTGCCATCTGAGCTCCCTTCTCACCATTTTTAGCGGCAATCTCAAGTTTGGTTTTTCTGGAAGAAATAAGGGCGATTTCTGACATCGAAAAAACCCCATTCAAAATGATCAAAATGAATAATATGATAATTTCCATTCAAGGTCACGACACACAACCGGTCGTAGAAGATATTTAATTTGAAATGCAAAATAAATAAAAATGACGGCGGCTTTAGCTTAGAAAGGGAAATATTTTATTCATTTTTGAAAAGAGTTAAGAATACAATCACATAAATTTACCCGACCAAAGAGAACAAGATGATTCTATTTATCAATGATAGACCAGTTAGATTCAAAGAACAACACGAATTATTTGAATTAAATGAGCAGTATAATGAGATCGACGCATCCGTAGAAAAATTTAGCCCACTGCACCTATTTGGTCATGTTTTGATTAAAAACACGCCTTTATCGTACATTCGGAGCTTTTACAATCATGTAAAAACTTTAAAGAGAACCCACTTTGATTCTATCACTTTTATTGTTCCCGATAAGAGAAAAGCTAAAAACTTGACCAAGTCATTTTATACCATCGTGAAGGCTGCTGGTGGAATAATTAAAAATGATGCCGACGAACTTCTAATGATCCATCGCCTAGGAAAATGGGATTTACCTAAAGGAAAAATGGACAAAGGAGAAGTTCCTAGACAAACTGCGGTACGAGAAGTAGAGGAAGAGTGCAATATTAAAGTAAAATTACACGGCAAAGCATGCACTAGCTGGCACACCTATACTTTCAAAGGGAAAAGCGTCTTGAAACAAACTAAATGGTATTATATGACCTGTCTTGACGACAGCGAAATGAAGCCTCAGCAAGAAGAAGACATTGAAGATATTCAATGGATGGATTCCGCTAAGGTGGAAGCAGCCATATTGAACACCTACGTTTCAATTATCTATGTACTAACCGAAGGAAGTGTATTGAAATCAAATAGAATCGAGCTTTTCTAAAGGATAGGGCAAATATTTGCTTACATCTTGCCCAAAAGAATGCAACTCTCTCACAATGGTGCTACTGATAGGTGCAAGTTCTGGCGAAGTAATTAAAAACACTGTTTCCAAACCATCCACTAGCTCTCTATTTACTTGAGAGATTGTGTTTTCATATTCAAAGTCAGTTGTATTCCTTAGCCCCCTCAATAAAAAATTGGCACCGTAACGTACCGCTACAGTAGCTGTAAGGTCGTTATACTTGACTACCTTGACTCTGTCACTTTCAAATGAATTTGCAATGATACGCTCCATTTCTTCCAGTGGAAAATACCTTTTCTTGGTAGTATTGGTACCTATACCAATAATGATTTCATCAAAAACCTTAAGCCCACGATTAACAATATCAGCGTGACCTTTGGTGAAAGGATCAAATGACCCAGGAAAAAAAGCGATTCTCTTCATTATTGAAATAATATAAACTTATCAAAGGTAATTTTTTTTCTAAAAACTCAATAAAGAATGTAAATTCATATTAGGTCAAAAGAATTAGTAATTTACAGTCTGACCTTTTAAGTTTGTTCCTACGCAAGAAATAAAATATATGATACAAAGTGATTATTTATGGGGTGTGGATCTTGGTGGCACCAAAATAGAAGGTATTGTTATACACAAAGAAAGTGGGGATATTTTAGCTCGCGAAAGAGTCCCAACTGAATCCATCCATGGATATAAACACATTATAAGTCAAATCACTAAGTTAATAGATCAACTCAAAGAGATTACTGGACTTTCTCCACTAAGGGTAGGTTTTAGTACACCCGGAGCTCTTGACCCAACTACTCAAAAGCATAAAAACTCCAATACCACATGTATGAATGATCAATACCTTAAAAAGGATATTGAAAAAGCTCTAGGTATCCCGATCGAGTTAGCTAATGATGCCAATTGCTTTGCCCTTGCCGAGGCTACCATGGGAATGGTCAAAGAAGTGGCTCCAGACTCAACTGTTGTTTTTGGTGTTATACTAGGCACTGGTGTAGGTGGAGGAGTAGTAGTAAATGGTAAGGTAATTAATGGTCGTCATGGAATAGGCGGAGAATGGGGACACAATGTTTTCTATGAGGACGGTGAAGATTGCTATTGTGGTAAAAAAGGCTGTAATGAAGGTGTTTTTGCTGGACCAGCTTTGGAAAGGTACTATTTGAAAATTTCAGGAAAGTCCAAAAAACTTAAGGATATCGCCCAAGATGCTGAAAATGGTATTGACGAATTTGCAACCCAGACCATTGATCATCTTTTGCAATGTTTTGGAAAAGCAGTGTCATATATTGTCAATGTTTTGGACCCAGATGTTATAGTTTTGGGCGGAGGAGTAAGTAATATCCAAAGGCTATATGTGGATGGCCCAAAAGAACTTTCTAAATGGATTTTTAACAATAAAAAAGTAGAAACGCTTATTTTACCACCTAAGTTAGGCGATAGTGCTGGGGTATTTGGTGCAGCAGAACTGGTAAGATAAATGAACAAAACTTTCCATTTTTACCCTACCCTTTTAAATGAATATGAGCGATTCGCCAAGAATCCAAGCGAAGAAAATAAAGATAAACTATTCAACCGTATTAATAGAATACCTGAAAGCGATCCAGCTGTTTTAGCAAAATTCAAACGCGGGATTTCTTTTGAAGATGCAGTGCTGAAAAACAAAGATTCAAAGTTTCCTCCAGAGCTTATTGCCAAAGCTCAAGAGCAGCTACCACAAAGCTTTAAGTCTCAAAAATTCATTGAGTTCGTTCACGACAATATTCAATTTTATGGATATGCCGATGTCGTTGGCGAAAGTAGGGTGATCGACCTTAAGTCAACGGCTAATCATAGGCCTGGTAGACATGATCACAACTTTCAAAACCTATATCTATATGCCTTGAAAGATTTCGGCTTCAAATGCATGGAATATCACATTTGTGACGGTGAAAACCTGTATTTGGAAAAATATGATATCGATACTTATGATTTCGAATACTTACTCGATCAAATGAAGAATTTCTCCATATTCATAGAAGAGAACGAGAATATGGTAAAGGATAAAAAAATCATCCAATACCGACAACCAGATTTGTTTGGTTAAAAATTATGCTTTTAAAGCTAAAGCTTCTCCTTTAAACTTAACACCGCCCCATCCATAATTGATGAAATTGCGAATGTTTTGATGGTCATCACCATCAGGGTTCTCTAAAACATCTTTTCTATAAAAATCACCGAAACAAGCTAAAGTATCTTCTTTGGATAGCTTATTAAGTAAGCCAAAAGCAAATATTTTACAAGAACCTGAGTTCTGACCAACTTCGTTTTTTACATCTCCATTTTGAAATTCAGTAGGAGTGAAAGTATAATGTTCTTCTATTAGAGAAATTACTTCCTGAAACTCAACTTCGTTTGGAGTCTTTTTGAGTTTGTTTAAAAATGACTGGAGCATTGTAAATGTGTATAAAAAAACTAACCCAATACAGAAGATTGGGTTAGCGTAAATCTTATAATTATTAATCAAACATATCTTCTACAGGTGTTCCCACACAAGCATTAGGCTCCAAAATGTTTAGTATTTGTGCCATGGTTGCTGCTATATCACTAATATATGTTGGTTTAGCAGTCTCTCCTTTTTTCACTCCCCATCCATAAAATACGAGGGGAACATGGGTATCGTAATTGTACATGGTACCGTGAGTTGTGCCTCTATTGTAACCAGTAAACCAAGCTGGCTCTAGTAACAACATTAATTCTCCACTTCTTTTCGGGTGATAAATATTGCTAAGCAAGGTTTTGAAATAAGGAGGAATTGATTCATTCGCTACATCTTCTAGGTCTATAACGTCGTAAACTCCATCTTTAGGTAACATCACTTCCTGAGCAATTTTTAAAATTTGAGCTTTGCTTACTCCTTTCTCTTTCATCAAAGGCTTATTCAAGAAAAACTGATAATTATCTACATTCAAAATCCAATTTCCTGCACCAAATGCAGCTTCCAATGCTGTATCAAGAGGTTTTTTATACTCACTGGATACAAAAATACCAGCAGGAATCTCATGCTTTCTCAAAAAAGCAGGAATCTCGGCAACTCCATGGTCAGCAGTAAGAAAAACAGTGTAATTACCTTTTCCTAGCTCGGCATCCATTTTGTTGAGCAATCGTTGAATGTCTAAGTCAAGGCGAAGATAAATGTCTTCTATCTCTTTGGATTGTGGGCCAAAGGCATGTCCTGCATAATCGGGAGAGGAAAAACTCACGGCCAAAAAGTCCGTTATGTCATCCTTCCCCATTTGCTCATTTTCGAAAGCTGCCAGAGCAAATTCCAACGTCAATGTATTTCCTGCCGGAGTTGATGCAATTCCACTGGGGGTAATTCTATGCGGAAATACAGCTTTTTCTTCTCCATTGATTCGGTTTTCGTACGGCTGATCATCTTCTTCTGTTTCTACATATTGGTCTAATGGTAACAGCGGCGTCCACATTTCTTCGCTGTACTTTTGGGGTAGTTCCAAGGCATTAAAATCATTGACCCAGTTTGGAACGGCCTCTTTGTAAAACGAACTACTAATCCATTTGGTCGTACGACTATTGTACCAATAAGCATCTCCAGTGTGTCCTGCTGGCAATATGGCACCTCTGTCTTTTATGGCTACACCTACTATTTTGGACCTAAATTGAGTGGCAATATTTAGTTGATCTGTAATGGTAGATACTCTTAAATTTCTTGGGGACATTTGACCTGCTGATGAAGTTTCTTCACCAATGGATTCCACCGATTTATCTTCAACAACGTATACACTTTCACCTGTAAACTTATCGTACCATTCGTTTCCTGTTATTCCAGAAAAAGAAGGAATTGAGCCCGTATATACATGTGCATGACCAGGCCCCGTAACGGTACTTGCATAATGGTAATGATTATTTTTGCAATTAAATCCATCATTCATTAACCTTTTAAAACCTCCCTCGCTATACTTATCGTAGAAACGGTACAAATAATCGTAACGCATTTGATCCACCATGATCCCAACAACTACCTTCGGTTGAGCTATTGCGGCTACTGACTTCTTAGGTTTCTGAGCTACGCAAGCCAATTGGTAAATGGATAAAAGTAAGATTGAGAAGTGTTTCATGAAGTTTTTAGTTAATCTGGTCACAAAGGTAAGAAAGTGCTCAAACAATCACTTCGATTATTATGTTACTTTTACATTATAAATTATCGATTAAATCTCATGTTGCTTAGTTTGATTATAGTTTTGGGAACATTCATATTTATGGAAGGTGTAGCATGGTTTGCTCACAAGTACATCATGCATGGCTTTGGTTGGGCATGGCACGAGGATCACCACAACCATCATAGTGGTTTTTTTGAGAGAAATGATTATTACGCTTTGGTTTTTAGCTTTGTTGCTTCTACGAGTATCATTTACGGAAACACGCATCCTGACGTGTGGTTTTTGACTCCTTTTGGTATTGGAGTTACACTTTATGGAGTTGCTTATTTTGTGTTTCACGACATCATTGTTCATAGAAGGGTTAAGATCAAGTTCAAAGCCAAATCTGGCTATATGAAACGGATTATGAACGCTCACTATGTCCACCATAAAGTACATACAAAAGAAGGTGCCGAGGCATTTGGTTTTCTATTTGCTCCCAACAAATATGAGGTTAGGAAAAAATCTTCCTAATATTTGAAGTCTCTTAACATTGACAACTGATTATCTTGTAAGTAAAATCGTGGAATTGCCGTCCAACTTTCGTCCAAAAATGTAAATTGCAATGTGAACAAAGATCATTTAGTTAAAGTCTTCATTGCCTTCGGTTTATCCGAAAACACGATTTCAAAGCCTTTTGGAAGTGGATTAATCAATTCTACATATTTGCTGGAGGATGGCGATAAGTATATACTTCAAAAAATAAATACAAAGGTTTTTACCAAGCCAGAAATAATAGCCCAAAACATAAGAAGTTGTGCCAATTATTTTGAGTCAAAAGGCTCAAAATATCAATTCATCGTACCTATTTTAACAACAAATGGCAACGAATACCATGAATCCAATGGTGAAACTTGGCGACTTACACCCTTTGTTGAAAACTCATTTACAGTTGATGAACTCAATGACCCTAAAGAGGCTTACGAAGCAGCAAAAGCTGTAGGTAAGTTTGCCGCGGAGACCAACGGTATCGAAATTGAGAATTTTGGCGAAACGATTCCGCGATTTCATGATTTAAGTTACCGCTATGAAGAGTTTTTGCTTTCTTTAAAAAATGGTAAAACTGAACGAATTGAAGAGCAAAAAGAGCTCATAGGCAGCATAAAAGAGCTCTCCTATATTTGTGATACGTACGAAAAGATAAAATCAAATCCAGAAATTCCTATTCGAATTCAACATCACGACACCAAAATCAACAACATCCTTTTTGATAAATCTACACGAAAAAGTGTATGTCTTTGCGACCTAGATACCGTAATGCCAGGTTATTTTATTTCCGACTTAGGAGATATGATGCGAACCTACCTTGCTGCTGCAAATGAGGAAGTTACTGATATTGACAAAGTTGAGGTGAGACCCGATTTTTACAAGGCTTTAATTGACGGCTATCTGTCGGAAATGGAGACAATACTCACAGAAGCTGAGAAACAGTATATTTTCTACGCTGGTGAATTTCTTATTTATATGCAGGCTTTGAGATTTATGACAGATTATCTCAACGGAGATATTTACTACGGAATAAAATATCCCGAAAACAACCTCAACAGAACTAAAAATCAACTCAAACTTCTTACCGAATATCAAAAACTTAAATAGAAAGCCATTCTTCTACTCTTTTTGGGAGTAGGTCTTTAGCATTATTCATGGCTTCTATTTCTGTAGTTTTATCATCCAAAAGGGCGTAAGTACTTTGTACTCCAAGGACTTCCAATTCTGTATCATTCAGTTCGTTTTTACCGCAGAAAACGACAAGCGGAATATTGTTCTCTTTTAACTTGTGTGCCACTCCTGCTATTAATTTACCAGACAAGGTTTGAGAATCCAGTTTTCCTTCTCCGGTGATTACTAGGTCAATTTCTTTCATTTTTTGATCAAAATCAACCAATTGCATTATCGTTTCAATTCCGGGTAACAACTCAGTATTAAGCCCTGCCAAAGCTCCGCCAGCAATCCCTCCAGCTGCTCCACTTCCTTTTATACTTGAAATATCTTTACCAAGGTCTTCTCGAAACCTAACAGCCATATTTACTAAGCCTTGATCCAATATTTCAACTTCTTCGACATTTGCCCCTTTTTGTGGACCATAAACATAGGCTGCACCATTTTTACCACTAAACTCGTTTTCAACATCGCAAATTACCTTGAGTTGAAAGTCCAATGGATTTTCAGGTTTGATAATCTTAGTTACGGCATTCATATTTTCACCTATTCCAAAAAGGTCTTCTCCATTGGCATCCAAAAACTGAAATCCTAATGCTTGAAGCATTCCCATTCCTGCATCATTTGTGGCAGAGCCACCAACAAACAAATAAACCTCTGTAACTCTGTTTTTTACAGCATGTTTGATCAATTGACCAGTTCCGTATGTAGTGGTGTATAGCGGGTTTCTTTGAGACTCTTTGATTAATTGCAAGCCGGATGCTGCGGCCATTTCTATAAAGGCTACATTTCCTTTTCTCAAGTAAGAGGCGGTAATGGTTCTAAAGAGTGAGTCTTTTACAAACATTTTCACTTCTTCCGCCCCAAGTGTTTCACTCAAAACCTCCAATGAACCCTCTCCCCCATCGGCCATTGGCATAGTGGAAACATTATACTTTGGATACTTTGCTAAAATTGTATTTTTAATGATTTCACATACCTCCAAAGAAGATAATGAGCCTTTAAATTTGTCTGGAGCGATTAGAATATTCATAAATTCTCGATATACTTTCATTCAATACACCGTACGATAGAATTGTGTTCCACTTTACTCTTAAAAATGTATATTGTTTAAAAAAGCCAAATAATGAAAGAAATTCGCCACGGTCAATTACAACTTATATCATTTCTATGGTTACGTAGAGGCATTGGTTTAGCGGGAATTGTTCTTCCTATTTTTCTCATTGCTGGAACGTATTTGGTCGGAAATGAGGAATGTAAAACTATTCAAAGTGCGATAAGCGATTACTACCATACCATTGTAAGAGATATTTTTGTTGGTGTTTTGGCAGTATTAGCAATTTTCCTCTTTTCATATAAAGGTCCTGAGAAAATTGACAACATTGCAGCAAATTTAGCGGGATTGTTTGCCCTTGGCATTGCTTACTTTCCCACAAGTATCAAAACTTGCAATCAGTGGAATGGTTACGAAAATCCCGTAATGCATAACATTTCGGCTGTTTCATTTTTCTTAGTTCTCACCTATTTTTCTTTATTTCTATTTCCCAAAACAAGTAGCTTAGACCCTCCAACACCGGAGAAACTAAAAAGGAATAAAATTTACAAAACATGTGGAATTATAATGCTCATTTCCATTATAATTGTTGGTATTCAAATGACTTTTCTAGAGAAGGTTTCTCCATTCGACAGCTTCCCCATTATCCTCATATTTGAATGGGTTGCACTTTGGGCATTCGGGATTTCATGGATTGTGAAAGGAGAGCTGTTTTTGGAAGACAAATAGAACTTATCTTCCAAAGTCGTCCTGAACACGAACAATATCATCTTCATCAGACGGATTAGAAGCATCTTCATGTTGCCATATTTCTGCAACAATTCCATAAGCCTCAGTGCCAATCAATCGATGTCTTTCACCACATTTTAGCTGAATAACATCGTCAATTTGGAGTTTAAGTATTTCTGTTTCGGTATCAGTGTCTGAAATAATTACCCCAGCCACACCACCAATGAGTTTCCATATCTCCGACCTGCGGTGATGATACTGCCAAGAAAGTCTTTTACCTGGAGCAACAACAAGAATTTTCGGGCTTAACTTATCAAACCCTTCAAAGTCAGCCAAACTGAAATTTGGGAAGAATTGCTTTATAAATTTAGGAGCTTGACTTTCATCTAGCACAAAGAACCCACCCCATGGTCGGTTGTGGTCTGTCTTTTCTACCTTATATTCATATTGATCCAAAAAGGATTGTACACCTTCAAAAACGATCTTCTTATCTACTTCAGCCTTGAAATCTATGCTCACTATTCTTGCTTTTTTGTCTACAACAAATATATAATCTTTAACAATTCAAACCTCACCAAATTAGTATTCTTATTCCTCGGCTTTATCTTTTTTCAAATAAACCGTACGTATTGGGAATGGAATTTCAATACCTTCTTTTTCGTAACGCTTATGAAGTGCCTTCACAAACTGATGCTTTATCACGTATTGGCTGGTAAAATCACCGCTTCTTAATATTACGTTAAAGTTGATACTACTATCAGCGAATTCATTGTACCTGATAAATGGCTCATGATCAACTACCGCCCCCTCGACAGACTTTTGGATCTCTCTAGCAACCTCTATTGTCACTTTTTCTACAAACTCTAAGTCACTATCATAGGCAACTCCTACGGCAACTAAAACAGAATTTTGAGAATCGGGTAGAATAAAGTTTTTAACAACTGTGTTTGCAACTGTTGAGTTTGGGATAATGATTAGATGATTACCTAAGGCTCTCATTGTTGTATTTCTCCATGAAATATCTTCTACAAAACCTTCCTGCCCACCCTCTAGTGATATATAATCTCCTGGCTTTAGCTTTTTGGACGCCAACATTTGTAACCCTGCAAACAAATTACCAAGCGTGTCTTGTAATGCTAAGGCAACTGCTAAACCTCCAACCCCAAGAGCAGTAAGTGCTGGTGCAATGGACACTTCGAGCACCTGCATTATAAACAAAGCTCCTACTACATAAATAGCACCCTTGAGTATTAGACTGAGTATAGAAGAACGATGTACTTCCTTACCCATAAACTCAAGTTGAATTCGAGTTATTTCTACAACCAAATTGGCTACGGACCAACTTAAAACCGCAATAGTGAAAATATAGGATGCTTTTTTAATCTCCGAATTGAATTGAGCCAAAACATCGCTATTGTGATAAGCTACCCAAATCCCGAGAATACAACTCATAGGAATGGCAAGCTTAGCCAATGCATCAATTATTTTGTCATCAATTTCGTTTTCAGTTTTTCGGCTAAATTTATGAAGGTATTTGAAGAAAGTTTTTTCTAAAATTTTCCCAAAAACATAACCAGCTGGTAAAGCAAATACCCACCAAAGGTAGTCTTGGAATTGATTAAATAAGTCTATCATACCATTTCTACGGATTATTGGCCTTTTATGTTCATTAAACTATGAACACTACAGCAGAAAGTTCTTTAAATACAAGTAAGTTAATTCAATACCTCTTTTTTGACCAATTCTTTATGAGTTTCGGTTATCATGTGACCCGCCGAAGGTAAGAAAATGTACTTGGCTTTTTTGGACCCCAACTTTCGTTTGGCGTAATCCAAATTTCCCACATCGGCTATCCAGTCTTCACCGCCTTGAAAAACAGTAACTTCCGCTTGAATATTTTCCCAATCTTCCTCTAGCTTACGCAGCTCTCGCTTGTGAGCGAATTTTTCGTCTGTAGCCAAATTGACATCTTCATTTAAAAACTGCTTGACAAGCCAATGCTTGGCTGCATATGCAAACCAAAATATCTTTTCTTTACTAGGGTCAATCACAGGAGAAACCATAATTACCTTTCTTACTTTGCTTGGATAAAGTGCTGCAATCTTGGCGGCAATGGGTGCACCATATGACCTTCCTATGATCACGGCTTCTTTTCCAGACCTGTTGGAGTCTAAAGCTTTTATGATTCCTTCAGCTTGTTTATCTATGCTCCATAAGGTTCTATGCTTTTGTCTTTTAGACAAACCATATCCTAACCTATCAACAGCTATTACATTGTAATTTTCCTGTAGTGCTTTATCTACTAAAAGGTTATTGTAATCTTTTAATGTGCCAGGTGCTCCATGTATCAAAAGTAATGGAGGATTATTCACGTTTCCTTTACTGATATAATGGAGTCTAAACTCCCCATCTTCAAGGTAATGATAGTTAGTCTCACTTGACCTATAAGAAATTGTGGGTTTAGAGCATGAGCCTAAAACGAAGAGTAAAAATATGTATGCAAAAACAAACCGCATGAGTGGATTTTAGTAAATAAATTTATCCAAAAGCTAAGCTAATAGATGGATAGAAACAAAAAATTAGCCAAAAAGATGAGAAAATACATCTTCTAGCTTTTCATTAACGACAATTTCAATTGCAAAGTCTTTTTTTGCGAGTGCTTTTGCGTTGTTCTTGGAAATAAATATTTTGCTAAAACCAAGTTTCTCTGCTTCAGAAACTCTAGAATCTATCCTACTAACTGCACGAATTTCTCCTCCAAGTCCTACCTCCGCAGCAAAACAATACGATTGGTCTACCGCCAAGTCTTCGTATGAACTTGCAACAGAAACACAAACCGCTAAGTCTATGGCTGGGTCTTCAACTTTAAGCCCTCCTGCGACATTTAAAAATACATCTTGAGTACCTAACCTAAAACCTCCACGCTTTTCTAATACTGCCAACAACATTTGAAGACGTCTTGGATCAAAGCCATTACTTGATCGCTGTGGTGTACCATAATTTGCAGTACTTACCAATGATTGGATTTCAATATTGAGAGGTCTGTTCCCCTCCATCATACTTGCAATGCTAATTCCGCTTATTTCTGCGTTTCGCTGAGAAATCAATATTTCGGAGGGATTGCTCACCTGTCGTAATCCTTCGCCTTGCATTTCATAAATCCCTAATTCCGATGTACTCCCAAATCTATTTTTGGTAGTTCTCAGTAGTCGATAGGTCATGTACCTATCACCTTCAAACTGCAAAACAGTGTCAACCATGTGCTCCAACATTTTGGGACCAGCAATGCTTCCGTCTTTTGTAATATGCCCTATCATGATTACTGGAGTGTCAGATTCTTTCGCAAACTTCATGAGTTCTGAGGTACACTCTTTGATCTGCGATACACTTCCTGCTCCCGATTCTATCAATGGAGAAACCAAGGTTTGAATAGAATCTATGACAACAATATCAGGTTCAGTGAGCTCGATTTGCTTAAAGATTTGATCGGTAGCTGTTTCCGTTAGAATATAACATCTATCATTTTGCGTCTTTAGCCTCTCAGCTCTCATTTTGAGCTGCTGTTCGCTTTCCTCGCCCGATACATATAAGATATTGTAGTCTTTTAAACCCAACGCTATCTGCAACATCAAGGTAGATTTTCCAATTCCTGGTTCTCCGCCTATAAGTATCAATGAACCTGGGACAATTCCACCACCCAATACACGATTAAGTTCTTCATCTTCGGTGATGATTCTATATCGCTCAGCAGGAATAATATCTTGAAGTTTTTTGGGAGTGCTTTTAGTCTTTGGGCTCGATGAGCCAAATTTCCAACTACCTTTTTCACCCTCGGAGCTAGCTACTACTTCTTCCACCATCGTACTCCATTCGCTACATGAAGGACATTTACCTAGCCATTTGGGAGAGTTATAGCCGCAATTTTGACAAAAGTAGGCTGTTTTTTGTTTCGCCATTAAGTTAAAAACCTGTTAAGAGAGTACTAAAAAAATGCAATATACGTTTTAAAATCATTGCTTATAAAGGGAGAAAGCTAAGTCCAAAAAATTGGATTACTTTTTGTTTATCTCTTGTTATAGACACTGCTCTAATTAATCAAAAAAAATACAGAATGAAGAAAATAAGTGTAATAATTACCCTAGTAATGGTTAGTTTTTTGGCCAAGGCTCAACCTGGAATAGGTCTTAAGGCAGGAATGAATCTCACTAATTTATATACAGACGCGGGTTCGTTTGGCAACAATGTAAAAGAAAGCCTTGACACTCGTACAGGTTTTGTATTTGGAGTATGGGGTCGAATTGGTCAAAAAGTCTATTTACAACCAGAGATCCTTGTAGCAACTAGAGGCGGTGAAGTTGAAATTCAACCATTTGGCGGCGGAGGCCCCGAGTTCGTTGATGTAAAATACACTGATCTAGATATTCCATTATTGGTTGGATTTAGACCATTCAAGTTTCTTAGAATAATGGCCGGTCCAGTGGCAACAATTAAGCTCAATGAAGATAAAAAGCTTCGTGAAGCACTGGGTGAATACACATCTAATACCGGCGAGGTGTTCAAAAATGCATCATACGGGTACCAACTTGGTGCAGGTGTCAAGCTATTAGGTTTTGAACTTGACTTAAGAAAAGAAGGTAGTCTTTCTGACATTAATATGAGCCAGTTTGCTGGAGATCCTCAGTTCAGTCAGCGTGCCAACGGTTGGACATTAACCCTTGCCAAAAAAATTCTATAGGAGATAAACGATACAAATGAGCCCTTTTGTAGCTGCAGAAGGGCTTTTTTTGTTTAGCATGATTATTGAAGCTTATTGACTCACACGTCAGGAACCTTTGAGATGAATCTAAAAAAAGCGATTGTTTTGATCGCATGCCAAGTCATTATGACCTCAGTGCATGCTGGTCTTAATGCAAAAAAAGAAATTATTAACAGTGAAATACCTTCCAATTATGTAACAAGCGATACCGCTCAGGTGGAGTTTTACTCTTATACAAAACGGCAAATCACAGCATTAGATCCGAACGCACCATCTAAATCTAATACACTTATAACAGCATGCCAAGGCAGTACTGTACTATTAAAGGCTCCCAAATTTGGCAAAAACGCCCAATATAAATGGAACGGCCCCAGTGGCTTTACCTCTTACTCCTCCGAGATAGTAATAGACCAAATCGACACTAATTATCAAGGTTATTACGAAGTTATTGTTAGCGACGCAGTACGGTCAATCAAAGGGATTATACAACTAGTAGTAAAAGAATCACCTCAATTGAGTTTAGCACAAACCATTTTTTCGAGCCAGCAAAACCTCACACTTGTTGCCAAAGATTTGGGGAAAAATACAAATTATTACTGGCTTACAGCAGATGACATTGCCATCGCTTCCTCTCGGGAGATTTACCTTAGCCCTCATCCTGCAGGCCGGTATAAGTATAAACTAACCATAGAAAAGGATGGCTGTACAGCTGAAGACACATTTGATATTTTTGTGAAGGACTAATCATCAAAAAGATCCGAAATCTAATTCAGAAACAGTAATTTTAGGTCGTGATCATTTTTAAGAATATACCATTACCAAAAATCAACGGGATTACCCTTTGGCCGTTTATTCTTATTAAAAGTAAGCAACCCGGCAAGGTGCTAATCAACCATGAAATGATTCATATAAGACAACAGGTGGAACTTCTAGTGTTCTTTTTTTATATCATTTACTTTTTGGAATGGAGCTACCATTTCGCTCGTACTTTTAACTTTTGGGAAGCCTATAGATGTATCTCTTTCGAGAAGGAGGCCTATTTGAATGAACACAACCTAGATTACCTCAAAACCAGAAAGTGGTATGCCAGCTTCAAACTATTCAAATTTTAAAAAAGAAAATTCTACCTTTGATTGTAAATTAATTCTCAGAAATGGCGGCTAAAAAGCTTTTAATAATAAACGGACCCAACCTCAACCTCCTTGGCAAAAGAGAGCCAGAGATTTACGGAACGGCAACTTTCGAAGATATTTTTGGTGATTTGATTAAAGACAACCCAAATGTTGAATTGAGTTACTTTCAGTCAAATCATGAAGGAGCATTGATTGACAAAATACATGAAGTTGGTTTTAGTATCGATGGTGTGATCATCAATGCCGGAGCACTTACACATACCTCTATCGCAATCGCCGACGCCATTGCAGGAGTACAAAGCCCTTTTGTAGAGGTACACATTTCAAATATCCACGCTAGGGAAAGATTTAGACATCATTCATATCTAAGCAGAGTATGCAAAGGAATGATATGCGGCCTTGGAATAAAAGGCTATCAAATGGCAATCGATTATTTCAAATAATTAGTTTGTGCCTTTAGTAGATTGCTGCATCATCTTACTCATATCCATCATATTGGAATAACCCGAAGTAGCGAAGGTGCTTGCATCATTGGGAGATATTTTAACAACTTCCATTTCCATTTTACCATCGCCTGTTTCAGAATCCATACCGAGCATCATTTGACCATTCTCCATGAGGGTTTTCAACTGAGAGTCAATTTCGTATGCCATAGACACTCCACCATTTGAAGGATTCGCTTTCGACATTTTGTTAAAAGCTTCATAGTATTTACTGATGAAAGAAATAGGCTTGTCGCTTATCCATATCATATACTTCTCTCCGTCTTGTAGCATTTCATAACCAGTTGTAGCATAACCAGCAATTGTTTTCTTTTGGCTCGTCTTTGTGTAAGTGGTTTTCTCGTAGCTTTCTTTAGCAATATCTCCTGTTAAGCCGTCTTTAAACCCAATGCTCATCATTTGCTTTTGACCATTCAAGTTCATAAAAGTATACATGCTATTTTTTTCAAAATCAAAGACAATTGCCTCCATTGAGCTCATTTGACTCTTCATTTGTGGATCGTCTGCATCTATAATTTTTCCTCCCATGTATGCACTTGAGTTAGAAAACATGTAACGATAAGTAAAGCCATTTGCTTTTCCTTTCTTATCTGTCATCTTAATTTTCATGTCATAAGAAGAGTTAAAAGAATAAGACGCTGCAGGAGGAGTAGCCTTATTCATGCCACCCAATATATTGGATAACATGTTCATCGCATCCTCTTCACTTGGCTCTTTGCTTGTAGTTGTAGATGTAGCTGATTTTTCGTTTTTATCCTCAGTGGGTTTTGTCTCAGTTGACTTCGCACTTTTTTCTACCGCCCCAAAAAGCCCGTCTATAACTTTATCTATACCTTGGTCCACCTTTTGATTAACCTTATCCTCAGCTTTCTGAGCAGCTCTCTGCTCTGCTCTTTTCTTTAGCCTATCTAAAATAGGAGTTTGCGTAAAGGCTGATGGTCCTACCAAGCAAAAACACATTATTGTCAATAAATACTTTGTATAATTTTTCATAATTTCTCTCTAAAAGATTTCACCTACCAAAGTTAACAAAATTTGAAACTCCAAAGAAGGGAATGAGTGCTTGACACAGTTTTTAGGATAAACTGCGTTTTTCAGTTAGTAAATGGAATTAAATGGTGTTTAGCAATTCTAAAACCATGTCTTTCTTTTGACGTGAAATAGGCACCTCAACCCCATCTACTAAAACTATATACCCTCCAGCACTTTTAATGTATTTTTTCATATGTCTTGGATTTATGAGGTGAGAATTATGAATCCGTATGAAACCAAAATCGGTGAGCAATTCGGTCATATCCTTGAGTGTTCTACTTACCAAAAGTGTTTTTCTGTCGATAAGTACTATTTTAGTATAATTACTATCCGACTCACACCTAATGATGTCTACAATGTCAACAAACTCAAGGCCTTCACTACATGGAAGTGCTATTTTGTCTATTTTTTTATTGTTATCACTGTTCATTATAGACATCAGCAAATCCAACTGGCTATTTACCGTCAAATTTTTCTCTAAAAGTTTAACGGTTTTTATAAGTTCAGCTTCGTCTATAGGTTTAAGAAGATAATCAAAAGCACTATACTTGAATGCTTTAATGGCGAACTTATCGTAAGCCGTAGTGAATACAACTTTAAATTCTACGGGAGAAAGCCTATTGAGGAGTTCAAAACCATTGATAAAGGGCATTTCGATGTCCAAAAAGAGCACATCAACTTTATGACTTCTTAGATACACAATTGCCTCTGCTGGATGATTAAAGACTGCTACTACCTCCACTTGCGGACAATGCTGTCTTAGCAAAATTTCCAAAGTTTTGGTACAATGTAACTCATCATCAAGCAATACAACTTTCATCATTTATCAGTGTGGTAATTATTTGGTCTAAATTTAATTAATTTTGTGAAACTTCGTTATCAAACTACGTTAGTTATAACAAATGCTTAAATACCTTCTTTTCTTTATTCCCAATATACTTTTTGCCCAGGGTGTTTCTTTGATCAGTGGAACTGTCATAGACTCAAGAACACACAAACCGCTGCAAGAAGCTATCATTTACATGCCAAACAATGCTTATAGCACTGGATTGAATAATGAAGGTAAATTTAGGATGTATTACCCCAATATAGATGCCGATTCAAGTATCATATTTACAAAGGTGGGATATAGCGTTGCTAAAACAACACCGGCTCAGTTAGCGGCCAACCTAAACATCGTGATTGAATTAGACTCCCTTCCACACCTTGATATGTCTTATGGTATATCCGACGCAACGGTTCTTGTACAATCGGCCATAGATTCAATTCCTAGAAATTACCCAGCCACAGCTTTTGCTCAAGTTGGTTTTTTTAGAGAAACTATCGAATTGGACAGACTAGGTTTTGTCAAAATTAATGAGGCAACAATAAGAATAGAGCGTTTTCCCGAAGAAAAGGATGAAAGATCTAAACTAAAATTGCTTCAAAGCCGTAAGTTCGAATGGGAAGGCCAAAGCTCCAAAGTTGCTGCTTTCGGCTTAGGAAATTCCACTGAAATTGTAACTAGGTCGTTTGAAACCGAAATTCCAGATTTTTTAACCAAAAAGAAATTGCGAGACTATAACTTCAATATTGACTCACTCATGGTCCCATTCCTAGACACGCGATTGTTTGCCATTAGTTTTTCGCCAAGGAAACAAAACCTCTCGGGAGGAAGAACTGGTAAATTATACTTAGACCCTGAAAGTAAGGCGATTGTAAGAGTTGCTTACGAAATGACTCCAAAAGGCATGAGCGAGATTTTCAAAAGTGGACTTGGTAGCATAAAAATTACGGGTGAAAAAATCAGCTCAACCACTCAATATTTCCCCTCGGGTGAAAAATGGTTCTTATCTCAAAACAATTTAAGTCTCAATGCCCTTTTTGAAGATAAGTTGGACAAGAAGTTTAAAACAAACGCAAGTTTCAACCTAGATTTTATTTCGAGTAATTCAAATTCAATCAAACGTTCCGCCATTAGAGAAATGGAGGAAATAATGCGATCTGGTGGGTTTACAGAATCCAATAGCTTTAACGCTACTTTTTGGAGACGAGAGAATTTTGTAGAACCAACAGAAAAAATGAAAGAAATTATAAGTAATAAATCTAAAAAAGAATGAGTACCCGATTTGTCGGATTTTTCCTTTCGGTTGTACTCTTAAGTAGTTTATATATTACTATTGATTATGCTGTATATGAGAATGGGAATATTTACGATATCCTACTCCAAGATGGCTTATTTGTAATAGACTACTTGGTCTTATTTGGATACTTCGCTACAAACATCAGTAGAAAAGTACCCAACAAAACTGGGACTTATGTCTTTTCCACTGCATATTTAATTCTATTTTTCGTAGGATTTACAATGCCACTTTTACTTTTGAAAAACAGTGAAATGCTTGACTTCACGGAAGCTGGGCAGGCAATTGGAAGAGTATTTCAAATAACAGCATTTCTAATTATCCTTGGAAGTGTTAAAACCAAAGCCATAATCTCAAGAAAAGTATTTAAAAACCCGATAACGTATTCATTTGTTGTATTTCCATTGATAATCTCAACAACTCATTACGATTTCGCCTCTCTAGTCTACTTAGGTATTCTATTTTTACTCTGTTTTTGTTGTTATTATATATATATGGAGTATCCCCATATTGGGTGGCCATTTATTGTAGGAATATCATTACTAGTACTGACAGAGTTCTTTTACGTACAAAAACTTATACCTAGCGGAACAATTCCAATTTTCTACCTATTCTTTGCTAGAATAATTTCTTCAGTTTCTGAACTATTGATCGCCAAAGGATTTATCGACCTTGCAATGGATTCAACGTCTAAACGTTGAACCTGAAATGCATTACATCACCATCTTTTACGATGTATTCTTTACCTTCTATTCTTAGCTTACCTGCTTCTTTACATGCTTGCTCTGAACCTAGGCTTACAAAATCATCATAAGCCATAACTTCGGCTTTGATAAAACCTTTTTCAAAATCGGTGTGTATTACTCCAGCCGCTTGGGGAGCTTTCCATCCTTGCTTTATAGTCCATGCTCTTACTTCTACTACACCAGCTGTAAAGTAAGTATTAAGTTGAAGCAGCTTGTATGTCGCTCTTAGCAAGCTATTTAAACCCGCTTCAGTCATTTTATATTCTTCA
Source organism: Spirosomataceae bacterium TFI 002 (assembly GCA_900230115.1). NCBI lineage: Bacteria > Pseudomonadati > Bacteroidota > Cytophagia > Cytophagales > Spirosomataceae > Spirosomataceae bacterium TFI 002. Next base: position 1,343,816 of record LT907983.1, read on the forward strand.
AAAAACATCGCTTTATCGTCCAAATCTTCCATTTCGCTAATCTGAGCTTCAATAGAATTATTTAGAATGATAAGCTCTGCCCCTTCTGAGTCTGCCATTTCTTTTAACAAATCAGAGTATTTGTTTCCAGTATGCATACTAGCTTCGTCCACATTGGCAACATATAATACTGGCTTGATAGTCAATAAGAATAGATCCGCAATAGCAGGTAATTCTTCTTTAACTAAACCTAAAGATCTTATGCTTTTACCTTCTAAAAGGTGTGCTTCACATCTTTCAAGTACCGCCAATTCTAGTTTAGCTTTAGGATCACCTCCTACTCTTGCTACTTTTTGAATTCGCTGAATTTTTTTCTCAACACTTTCAAGATCCTTAAGCTGTAACTCTGTATCAATAATTTCTTTATCGCTAATAGGATTTATTTGTCCTTCTTCACGAAGCACGTTTTCGTCTTCAAAACAACGTATTACATGAATGACAGCATCTACTTCACGTATGTTACCCAAAAATTTATTTCCAAGCCCTTCTCCTTTACTTGCTCCTTTTACAAGACCTGCGATATCAACTATCTCAATTTGAGTTGGAACTACTTTCTGTGGCTTTACCAGCTCCGAAAGCTTATCTAATCTAGTGTCAGGTACATCAACAAGGCCTACATTAGGGTCAATAGTACAAAATCGATAGTTACTTGCCTGTGCTTTTGCACTTGTGGATACTGCATTAAACAATGTTGATTTACCAACATTTGGAAGTCCCACGATACCAGCTCTTAAAGCCATAGAATTAAACTTGTTTTTAAATTTGGCTGCAAAAATAGAGATAAAGCCTTCCATAGCAAAATATACCTTACACGGATTATATGACCGACCTCATTTTTTTTCATTCTTACTTCACTTAAATTTGCTTATAAACTAAAAGGATATGAAAAACAACGTAGGTTCTAAAGACAAGGTTATCCGTCTTGCAATTGCAACTTTTATAGGTTTCTTACTTTACTCCGATACCATTTCGGGTACATTAGGAATAATCGCATTTGTAGTAGCAGTGATATTAGTGGCTACAAGTATTTTTAGTTTTTGCCCACTTTATAGAGTTTTCGGATTGAGCTCTTGCCCAGTTCCAAAACAAAAATAACTCTAACGCAAGTTGTATCGCAAGCCCGTAAAAAACTTACGGCTTTGCAAAGGTGCATAGTTGTAACTCGGATCAAACTCCTCACTAAAAGGAGCATCTGGCCTGAAAATAGGGTCAATAGGTAGATAATTGAATAAATTCTTTACTCCACAATAAAGCTCCACACCATTTGTCCATTTCTTCCTGAACTGTAAATTACTAATTGAAAACCACGGTGAATACTCACTTCGTGTGTCGCCATAAGCTGGCACTGTAGGTAGTCTCATTGGACTTGTGAGATTTCCTGTAAAGTCAATTGTGAGATTCCAGCGTGGAATTCTCTGACTTATTGCATAATTACTGGTTGCCTTAGGTGTTTGTATTTGATCCGCCTTGACTCCATTATTTTCATTGTACACTTCCACGAGTGTAATTCCCAAGTCCAACTTAGTTTCACTCTTAAATGAGAATGAAGAATTGGCAGCCAAACCTCTTGAAACCCCATAACCGTTCAAATTACCGTAAACAATGAGCTCAGGATCTACGTCATAATCGGCAATGATTTTATTCTCAAAATATGTATAAAAAGCATTTAACTGGATTTCAATATAGCCATTATCTCTCAGCCAAAATTTTTGAAAATCTAAATTCGCATTGTAAGACTGCTCTGGTAGTAAATTGGGTTCTATTAGAATTTGCCTTGCTCCTGTGAGTGCTGCATGATCCTCGCTAAAAACATTCACTACACGGTAACCATTCCCAAGGCTAAAACGAAAAGTTGCCTCATTTCCCATGGCATATTTCAGATTTAATCTGGGAGAAAAAATAAAGCCATGCTTTGAATTAAAATCGGCTCTCAAACCAGACAACAACTTCAACCTATTATTGAAAGTTGTTTCATTTTGAACAAAAACTCCGGGCAAGAAAATCAGACTAGGAGCATTTACATTCTCATCTGTGACTGTAGCAACAGTGTTATCATCATAGAGTGTCGACCTAAAAGCAGCACCAAAAAGTGCATCATTTTTATCATTTATAACCTTATCCCATACTGCTTGCCCAAATACTACTTGCTGACTTGCGGTGTAAGAAACATCGCCATAGACAGAGTTTTGATCATGCTTGTTGTAAGAAAACTGTAAATTCACTTTTTCGTTGGCAAGCGGCAAAGAATATTTCGCAAGCACTTCCAATCTATCAGTATATATTGACTCACCATAAACTTCATTACCACCTCTATTTTCGGGTGACCATTGCATTTCTCCGCCAAATCTGTTTTCGTCAATATATCGAAGTGCAACGTTTAGAGGATTGATTTTTCCTAAAGTTGCTTTATTGAAAATTGAGACCCTTTGAATTGTTGGTAAGTCAGTGAAATTATCCGCATTGATATCCCAACGTTTGTTTAGTCCAAAATAATTAGCCGTAAAAAGGTTTGCAATTTGATTTTTAGAAAAAGCATATGAGGCATCTACGGCGTTTTCTAGATAGGTATTTGAGCTAACATCAACACTAAACCTTGGGGAATTACTGGGATTTTTTGTCAAAATATTAATTAAGCCACCCACCGCTTCAGAGCCATAAAGCGTAGATGCCGGACCTTTCATTACTTCTATCCTTTCGACCATAGAGTTGGGTATTCCCATAAGGCCATATACTGTAGAAAGAGAAGATACAATAGGCATACCATCTATGAGAACCATTGTATAAGGCCCTTCCATCCCATTGATATGAATATCGCCAGTGCTACAAACGTTGCAATTTATTTGTGGTCGAACCCCATTAACCATTCCTATTGCTTCAAATACTGAAGGAGTGGGATTGCTTTTAAAAAATGTGGGATGCAAAACTTGAATAGGGGCCGGAGACTGACTAACTGTTGATTCCTTCATAGTTCCAGTAACTACGACCTCATTGAGCACCGATACATTAGAAACTAATATGATTTCAGTTTCTAACACTTCATTGAGCTTAAGATTAAACTTTATTGCTTTTTTTTCAAAACCTACTGCTGTAAAATACACCCAATACTCTCCTTCACGACCTAGCGGTAAGTTAAACCTTCCATTTTCATCACTCAATACTCCCTCTCCATTTTTGATTGCAATGGAAACAAATGGAACTCCTTCTCCGGAAGAAAGTACAACACCACTGATTGCTTGAGCATTGCTTTTCAAAACAATAAAAAACATTAACGAGCTCAGTAAACTAATTTTTAGCCTTGTGTTTCTCTTTTTCATATTGCAAACCTAATATAATATTTAGACTTGTCTAAATATTAAGTAATTATTTGATTGGCATAGGGTTTGAGGTGACATACCTAGTTATTATACACAAAACTCAAAATGAAAAGATTACTAGGAATAGGTTCAAGAATAGACACCGAAGAATTCAACAGAGGTGTAGTTATTAATATCAAACCAGATGGTTATGTAGTAGTGTTCACCGAAGAAGGTGAACAAAAAATACCACTTGATGCTGATTTCAAAATAGTGGAATACATTGAACCAGAGGATGATATGGTCAGCTTTTTTGACATTGAACAATCATTAACCAGTATTTTACAAAAGTGGATGGGTGTAACTGAAACAGTTCCTCTTGGTGAAAGATGGAAAGGAGGCACGATGATTTTGAAACCTAAAAGCAATGAACTCACCCCAAAAGAGATACCGATTGATACATTTTTCCATAAAATTGTAATGGTTCGCGATAAACTGCGAGTAATGGAGCAAAAAGTAAATTCCAGTCAACTAGATGACGAAGCGAAAGTAGACATTCAACAATATATCTCGAGATGCTATGGAACAATGACAACTTTTAATATTTTATTTAAAGATTCTTCACAGCATTTTTCATCGAAATAGAGAAATGTTTTTCTAAACAATTAGGCACTACAAATGCTTAAAGCATCACTAACACTATTAATGCTTTAACTTGTCTAAGAAAAATAAAGAAATAGCTCATCCATCAGAAACAAAAAAAGAGGAATTCTATTTCACTCCGAATGGCTTTATGGTCTTCACAGAGGCATATCATCTCAAAAGAGGATACTGTTGCAAGAGTGCATGCAGACATTGCCCTTACGACTACATAAAAAAGTAAGAGTAGACTTGTATGCTTCATTTATAATTAAGATATTTGCAGCCCCTTAGAGGTCAAGTGTCTCTAAGCGAAGAATTTAAAGCGATACTATTTAAGAAATATATTATGTCTAAGGTTTGCCAAATCACCGGAAAGAGAACAAGAGTAGGTAACAACGTATCTCACGCCAACAATAAGGTTAAAAGAAAATTTTATCCTAATCTTCAAAAGAAGAAATTCTTCTTAGAAACTGAAGGTGTATGGGTTGAGCTAAGAGTATGTACAAAAGCAATGAGAACGATCAACAAAAAAGGTCTTCATGCTACACTAGTACAAGCTGCTAGAAAAGGTACACTTACTACTTAATACAAGAACATTCGTATAGAAAGAGCCGTACTAGTTAAATAGTACGGCTTTTCTTGTTTATTCTAGTCGTATAATTCCAATAATTCTTACATTTGGTTCTATAACACTAGTTTAACCTCAAAATATATGTTCAGCCAAAAAGACCTAGATCAACTCTCAAAAAGAAACAGTGAAATTAGCAACGTTGAAAACCAGATAGAAAACTTTAAAAATGGTTTCCCATTCCTCACTGCACAAGCTGCGGCAACTCCAGAGGGAGGAATTAAAATATTCAACGAAGCAGAAATATCAGAACACGTTGCGTTCTTTGACAAACAAGCAAGCAAAAACAAACTCTTAAAATTCGTTCCAGCTTCTGGGGCAGCAAGTAGAATGTTTAAGTCGCTATTTACAGCGATGGAAACAGGTAAGCTTAGTGATGACGTAAGAGAGTTTTTTGAAAACTTGCCAAAATTCGCTTTTTACGATTCATTAATCAATGCGATCGGTGGATACGGTGGAAACCAAGAAATACTAGAAGGGCTTCTAACAAGTAAAGGGCTCGCTTACGGCGAATTACCAAAAGGCTTACTCGAGTTTCACAAATACGACAAGAAAACAAGAACTGCAGCTGAAGAGCATTTAGTAGAGGGTGCCAAGTATGCAAACAAGAATGGACAAGTAAGAATACACTTTACTGTTTCTCCTGAGCACAAAACCAAATTCAAATCTCACATCTCAGTTAAGAAGCTACAATTTGAAGAAGAATTTGGCGTAAAATACATCATCACATTTTCGGAACAAAAGTCTTTTACCGACACTATCGCTGTTGATAAGAGCAATGAGCCTTTTCGACTTGAAGATGGAAGCATCCTTTTCAGACCTGCAGGTCATGGTGCTTTGCTCGAAAACCTAAACGACCAAGATGCGGATGTCATTTTTATTAAGAATATTGATAATGTTGTTCCGGATCATCTAAAAGAACCAACCATTACATATAAAAAAGCCTTAGCTGGCTTACTCCTATCCTACCGCAAAACCTTATTCAACTTTGCAAAAAGGCTCGACAAGGATGAGGTTAGCACCTATACCTTAAATAAATCACTTAGGTTCCTAAAAACTGAATTGGATGTAAAACCACCTAAAGGCTTTAGATCATGGTCATTCGAAGACAAGTTGGCATATGCCAAGTCAAAAATTAATCGACCAATAAGAGTTTGTGGAATGGTACAAAATGTAGGAGAGCCTGGTGGAGGACCATTTTGGGTTAAAAACGAAGACGGATCCATATCCTTACAGATTGTTGAATCTGCTCAATTCAATATGAAAAGCAAAAAGCAAACTGCTATTTTTCAACAAGCAACACATTTTAACCCTGTCGACTTAATCGTATCTACAAAAAATTATAAAAAAGAGTCATTCGACTTACTCAAGTTCCGCGATCCTAAAACTGGCTTTATTACAGAGAAGTCAATGAGCGGAAAAACTCTGAAGGCACAAGAGCTTCCAGGACTTTGGAATGGAGCAATGGCCAATTGGAATACAGTTTTTGTAGAGGTTCCTTTGATAACTTTCAACCCAGTAAAAACAGTAAACGACCTATTAAGAAAAGAGCACCAACCAGCATAAATATTACAACTAGCTCATTTTGAATTGTTTATAATTTCTATATTATTGCACTAATCCAAGAATTATTGAATTATTTGTTTATTTTTAAATATTAGTAAAAATCATTTCTTGAATTTTGTGAAAACAAAAATGCAATAAACTAAGATGGCAAAAACTAAAGTTGACTTTATACTCCCAAGCGAAATTGTCGGTGAAGCGACATCAGGTCTTTTACTTGGAGAATTCAATAATTGGGATTACAATTTCGGATTCCCTCTAAAAAAACAAAAAGATGGTTCTTTGAAAACTACTATTAGCTTAGATGCAGGTGGACGATTCGAATACAGATATTTGTTGAATGATGGAAGATGGGTAAATGATAGCAATGCAGACCAGTATGTGCATATTTCAAAGTATCAAATAGAAAATTGTGTAATCGCAGTTCCCGCAGCGAAAGCTACCGCTACAAAAAAAGTTGCTGCTCCTAAAAAGACTACTGCTCCTAAAAAAGCCGCTGCTCCTAAGAAAGTAGCAACTGCAGCTAAAGCAACGACAGGCTCAGATGACTTAACAAAAGTAGAGGGTATTGGTAAAAAAATTGCTGAACTTCTTGTGAAGGATGGTATCACCACTTTTGAATTATTAGGAAAATCAACAGCTGCTAAACTTAAGAAAATATTGGCAACTGCTGGTCCTAGATATTCTATCCACGTACCAACAACATGGCCAAAACAAGCTAAGCTTGCAGCAGCTGGAAAATGGGATGAATTAAAGAAACTACAAGATGAGTTAAACGGAGGAAAATAATTTCCACCATTAAACTTCATAAAAAAAGCCACCTCTCACAGGTGGCTTTTTTCGTATATAGATAAAGAATACTCCTTGACACCATTAAGCGTTTAGTGCAGCATTCATTTCACGAACTTTTTCTGCAGATGCTTCAAAAGCCGCTTTTTCTTCGTTACTTAATCTTACGTTAATGATCTTTTGCCATCCACCTTTACCAATTACTACAGGTACACCGATGCAAATGTCTTTTTGACCATACTCTCCGTTAAGGTACACACATGATGGAATTATTTTTTTCTCATCACGAATAATTGCTTCTACTACTTGGCAAATTGCCGCACCTGGAGCATACCATGCTGAAGTTCCTAATAGACCTGTAAGTGTAGCACCACCAACCATTGTTTTAGCAGCAACTTCTTTTTGTTGTTCTGCATTCAAAAAACGACTTACTGGAATACCATTCCAAGTTGCCAATCTTGTCATAGGAATCATAGTAGTATCACCATGACCACCTATTACCATACCGCTAAGGTCATTTTGTGAAACTTCCATAGCTTCAGAAAGTCTGTAGCGAAAACGTGAAGAATCTAAAGCACCACCCATTCCTAAAACTCGCTTTTTAGAAATTCCCATTTCTTTTGCGATTTGATAAGTTAGGTATGTCATTGTATCCATTGGGTTAGATACAATAAGAATAACCGCTTTTGGCGATGCTTCAAGAGCACTTGTTACTACAGTTCTTACAATTCCTGCATTTATTCCAATAAGCTCTTCACGAGTCATACCTGGCTTACGAGGTATACCAGATGTCACAACAATTACATCCGACTTTGCTGTTTTGGCATAGTCGTTAGTAGAACCAATGATTGTAGTATCAAAACCTTCCAAAGATGCAGTTTGCATTAAATCCATGGCCTTACCTTCGGCATAACCTTCTTTGATATCCAAAAGCACCACTTCATCGGCTACTTCTTTTCTTGCAATAACATCTGCTGCTGTGGAACCTACCGCTCCAGCCCCTATAACCGTAACTTTCATTTTGTATGATTTTTAATGTTCTATGTTTTATAAGAATTGATACAAATCTACAATCCAAGTAAGCCTTATACCAAAAGAAACCTTGCCTTATTTAACTTTTTGAACCAAAAAATGTGTTTTTTAGGTTTTATTTGTGACAACAAAGAATCATCACCCATTATGTCCAAAAAACAAGGAGATTTACTTAATAGAATTTTAGAATCAGTTTTTTACAAGTCTTCTATGAATAAGGCAGGTAAAGTCTCAAGTAATGCTCAAAGCATATTGGAAGTTTTGAAACGTACACTTACCAAAACAAAAGACCTTGGAACTGGTGGAATATTCGATCTTATTAGAGAAAAAGTAACGCTATTAGGCCGATTACTTAAAAGCTATGCCGATGGCTCATACAGGGACATTTCAACAAAAAACTTAATTTCTATCATCGCAGGTTTTCTTTATTTCATATCGCCCATTGACCTTATCCCTGACTTTCTTCCTATGGTCGGATTCATGGATGACATTGCCTTACTTACGTTTATAGTTAGGGGTCTAGGAGAAGAACTAGAGAAATTCGAATTGTGGGAAATGAATAATCCTGAAAATTAATCGCATTCGAAGGGCATTTATGCAAATGCCTTTATCATTTTTTTTATATTTGTAATTCAAATTAGAGAACAGCACTATGGAAAGTCTACAATTTTTGTTTTTAGGAAACCTTGGCGGTACGGAGATATTTATTATCGTGTTTGTCATCCTTTTGTTTTTTGGTGCTAAAAAGCTTCCAGAACTAGCCAAAGGCTTAGGCAAGGGGATAAAAGAGTTCAAAGACGCAACAAAAGACGTGAAAGAGAATATCGAGAAAGCGGCTAACTCAGACGACTAATTCGTGATATTCCTTCCTAAAATAATATCAAGCAACGATGCAGAGCATTCGTTGCTTTTTATTTTCAAGAAGAGTTTAAGCACGACATAAATCGGACAAAATAACCTGAAGGTTTTTCAATAATCAGAAAAAGTGACTGAATTCGCTTTTTTACCTAATAAAGTTCATCAAAAATCGTTAAATCAACAGATTTTAATTGCCAATTGGAAGTTTGCTATTATATTTGGCAAGTGCTTCCTTAATAAAACAAGTGTCCCAACACCGCCCAGCGGATTAATTTAGTTATTTTATGAGATTGAAAAAGATCTACGTGCTAGGTGCATTATGTACCTCTTTAGCTTCCTTCCAAGCTATCGCTCAAGACAACCAACGTTCCATTCAAAATGTAGAGTCAATTGTAATTGGTAAACCTGCAACAAAACAGACAGTTGCTAAACCAGCAATTACTCAACCCGAAACTCAGGTTGTTGCTAAGCCAGAAGTTCAAGTAGTAAGCCCCAAACCAAAAGTGGTTAAAGAGGTTATTACTCCTTCTACTAGCACTCAAACAATCCACGTTGTAGATGCAAGGGACAACTTGGAGTATGATGTAATCGTAGAAACTAATGATGTTATAAAAGAAAGACTTGAAGGCCTTGAGAATATCATGCCGATGCCTTACAATGAGTCTGTTCAAAAATATATTGACTATTTCTTATACAAGAGACCTAGCTTCACAAGAGAGATGCTTGAGAAAAAGGAAAGATATTTCCCTGTTTTTGATAAGTACCTTGTTAAGCACAACATTCCTAATGAAATGAAATACTTGGCTCTTTTGGAGTCAGGGTTGAACCCAAAAGCTAAATCTCACGCAAGTGCAGTGGGTATGTGGCAATTCATGACTCCTACGGGTCGCGAAATGGGGCTTACTATTAACGACTTTATGGATGAGCGAATGGACGTTGAGAAATCAACTGACGCATCATTCAGATACCTTACCCAATTATATAAAAGATTTGATGATTGGCAATTGGCATTAGCGGCTTATAACTCAGGCCCTGGAAGGATAAGTAGAGCAATCAGAAGATCAGGTCATACAGATTATTGGTCTTTGCACAACTTCATCCCTAGTGATACTAGAGCATATGTTCCACAATGGCAGGCTCTCAACTATTTGATGAACTATGCAGCTGAGCATGGAATATTCCCCGACTACAACAAGGTATTGTACCCACACCAAGTTGAAACACTATTGGTTAATGGATATTTAAACTTGGAGACTTTTGCAAAGTTGAACAACTTTAGCCTAGAGAAACTACAAGACATGAATCCTCATTTGACAAAAAATGAAATTCCTGCATATGCTAAAAACATTGAATTGAACTTCCCATCTGAGCACTATGCTTATTTCGAAGGACGCAGAGCAAGCATTTTGGATTCATCAAGTAGACTTCCTGCAGCTAGAATCTATAATGACGTAGCAAGCAATGATGGTCCATACCATATAGAATATGTTACAAGCAAAAAATATCATACAGTTAGATCTGGAGATCATTTGAGTAAAATTGCTGACAATTATGGTGTTAGTATCGCTGATCTTAAAAGATGGAATAACTTAAGGTCAAGTAAGATTTTGAGAGGTCAAAAACTTGCAGTACATGTAAAGCAAAGCAAGAAAATTTACCACAACGAAAATTCGGATGAGGAAGAAACAGTTGTTGCAAGTAACACGCCATCCAAAACAACCAAAGAAGCTCCGGCTGCTAGTGCTCAACGTACTAACGTAAAAGTAGCAAGCAACAGAAGTTCTGAAGTAAACGTGATTGAAGACCTTAAACCAAACAATGAAGGTGCTAAAAACGTAACAAAGACAATTAAAAAATATCACAAAGTAAGAAAAGGCGAAGCTTTGGGTACTATTGCAGAGCGTCTAGATGTAGGTCAATCTGAATTAAAGAAATGGAACAATATTAGAAATGCCAATGACATTAAGTATGGTCAGTCTTTAGTTTATTACCAAACAGTAACTGAAAAGGTTTACACATCAAATACTCAGAAAAGATCTAGCATTGTTCATGTTGTAGAAAAAGGTGATACCCTTTGGAACATCGCAGCTAAATATCCAGATGTGAGCATTGACGAAATAAAGAGATTAAACAACTTAAGTAGCAACACTGTTAAAGTGGGTCAAAAACTTAAATTGAAGAGCTAATCAATAATTAGTTTAGCAAAACAAAAAGCCGTCTTAGTAAATATACTGAGACGGCTTTTTCATGTTTATTGGGTAAGCTTGGTTATTGGCAATTTTCACTTTTTGCTTCTTTCTTCTTTTCTGCAAAAATCTTCTTCTTCTCTGAAATGGTTTGCCCTAATACTTTTAGTTCATAACCTCCTTCTACAACCATTTTCACATAACCACTTTTACACAATGGGCCCCAATTAAGACTAGAACCTGTCGTAAAGCCAGTATGAACATAAGCGAGCTCTTGGCCAGCAATATTTAAACCTACCCTAGGAAAAGCAACTCCGAATTGAATATCAATTGGAAAACCAATATTAGAGGCTGAGTCAAATGTCCCATCTGTAATTTTATCATCCCCAATACTACCACTCGTAGAAACGGTTGTACCTTGATATTCAAAACCCGCATCGGCTGAAAGTGCTATTTTACTACTTGCAGTAGCCGAAGACTTAATATCTGGAATTGTAAGCTGAGAGACAAATTGTATTCCGATATCTATGCTAACAGGAATTGGTAAAGGCACCGGCCCTCCCGGTGTAGGAATAAATCTAATAGGTATACTTAATGCAAAGCCAGGCAGCTCAAAACTATGACTTCCCGACTTCCCACCTGCTGCAGACATACTTAAGGTTATGTCAGCCGAAATCCCCTTATTATTAGCTTTAAACGTTTCAAGTTTTTGATTTTTGATACTTATAGATGTTTGTTGATTAGGCAATTTCACCTTCCCCTCTGCCGTAAATACAACGGTTGGACTACCACCAACTTTTTTGACCATTTGAATCTTGAATTCACAAGAATTTATTTTCCCATTTTCGAGCTGTGGGCTAATCCGAATTTTGTGGTCGATACCTCCTCTTGATATCTCAGCTTCTATGGGGCCATGAATTCGCCCATTTGAAAGGTCAACTATATTTTCACCATCCATTTTTATAGCTGCAACTTCGCTCCATTCAGGTGTAATATCCCAAGCAATTGTTCCATTCTTAATGACGTCAGTGAGAGCCGCATCTTCAGTTTTTATGACATAGTTACCACTCTTCTTTTCTAAACTACTTACCTTTCTCATCATCTTTCCACCCACAAGTATTACCTCACCTGCTTTGGGCTCTTTGCTAAAAGCACTAGCATTCATGGTGTAGACTTGAGTTGCCGTATCAATGGCTACAATTACTGTATTGTTGGGATCTTCAAGATATATGGTTTCTTCTGTGTATTCAGCCACGTAGCCTGTGCCATCTAGTCCCTTAGGATCAACAGGATCACCATCGCCACAACTAATTATGGATAAAAATAAAAATGTAAACAGTGCAATTATAACTGGCTTCATGATGTAGTTTTTTTTAAGTAAAGCTTTTCAAGCTTTATAATTAACTTAAAACTAGCACACGAAATATAGATATAGAAGACTCACACTATATAAGGACGATATGTTTTATTTTGTGGTTTTAAAAGCAAAAAAAATGGGTAGAATTCACTTTACAAAATGAATTCTACCCAAATTCGAAAGACATATTTACCGAACAAATGCCCAGTTTGTTACATCATATTTCCGTCGTCTCCGCTTAGTTGGTCGTTATTATCTACGCCCTTTTTACGACTGAATAACCTTTGCTTTGTAGCATCCATCTTTCCGAATTTGTACGAAAAGTCGAGACGAATGCTTCTTCTATAAATTCTTCTAATATCACTTTGGATAAAATAGCTGGCAGGATTCGATAAATCTTCAAACTGACTCTTGATATTTATTGATTTAGCAAATGGATTTTCAATTCCTAAACCAAAGCTACCTTTCTTATCATTAATCTCTTTTTTAACAGAAAAAGAATGGAAATAGAAACCACCTCTTGTTCCTTGCAACTCTACACTAGGAAGCGAAGCAAATCCAAAAAGAGCGGCAGTCCAATCTTTTGGGAAACTATATGAGGTATTCAAATTAAAGCTATAATTCATACCATCATTAGATATCGTTCTTGTATCCATATAAACATATGATGCATTTACACCTCCGCCAATTCTAAATTTCTGAGTTGGCATTAAGTTGAATGAAAGGTTAGAACCCACTCTCTGGTTTATCCCTATGTTACCGTAAGTAGTTTCTGTAATATCAATTCCATTCACTCGAACAACATTTCTTATCCTTTCGATGCTATTGTCAGTATAACGATTGTAGAGAGAGAAATTAATTGAATTTCTTCCGAAAAACGTACTGTACCCTAGCTCTATTTGATCCACTAGCTCAGGACGTAATGTAGGTGCACCGTACGAAATATCATTTTGATTACTGTAATCTATAAAAGGATTCAGGTATCTAATTGATGGTCTTTGAATTCGTTGGTTGTAACTAAGTTTAATTGAACTTCCTTTTTCGAATCGCTTAGAAAGCGTAGCACTTGGCAAAAAGTTGTCATAATTTGGAATATCAGCATTAGGCACATCTTTAAAATCAGCTCTAATAATAGTTTGCTCATACCTAAGCCCAATCTGTAAACCCCACTTTTTGGGTAAGCTAAGTGTAAAGGAGTTATAAGCTGCAATCACATCTTGGTCATAATCTAAAAAGTTTGATCTTAAATCACTCAATGCATATTTACCAGTTTCAGTATTGTACAAGTAAAAGTCTCCTTCTGAAGTTGCCTTTCTTAAAATACCCTTTGCTCCCATTTCCCATTTTGACTTTTCTCCTATTGGATGAACATAATCTAGTTGAAGAGTGATCTCTTGATCAATTCCTTCATTTAAGCTACTATCGGATGGGAAATTGTTTTGAATAGCAGTATAATTATTCACTCGACTACTTCTCGATAATTGAGCTGCTACACTTAATTCTTTTAATGGGTTTTCGTATTTCTTAAAAAACGTTGCGTCTAGGTCATATGAGTTTCCGTTAGAAACTTGGTCGATCAATCTCGTATTACTATAAATCGTTGCCCTGTTAGCATCTAAAAGAGTTGTAATAAGGTCACCATTTCCTCCATTTACTCTATTCCCGTTAGCCAAGCTTATTGTTAAGCTGGTTTTTTTATCAAAATCATAATCGAAAGCTAAAGAGTATCTGCCTCTTCCCCAAACCCCCTTATTACTGCTTGTTTGAGTTAAATAAGTAGGAACTTGATCAATATAGCTTTCTCTTAAATTTTCACTTTCTACTAAGAAATTATACGAATAGCGACCACTTCCGTTCAAAGTAAGTCCCCATTTCACATCTCTCAAATTCAAACTACCATTGATAGAACTACCCAAAAGACCTACTCCACCAGATACATTCCCAGTAACTCCCGCAAAGGTATTTTTCTTCAATAAAATATTTACAATTCCTGCAGTACCTTCTCCGTCGTATTTTGCACCTGGAGACGTTATTACTTCAACTGATTTAATTTGATCAGCCGGAATTTGTTTTAGTGCATCCCCTATGCTCGAAGCAAATATTGAAGAGGGTTTATTATTGATAAGAACCCTAATATTGCTACTCCCACGCATTTCTACATTACCATCCAAATCAACCGAAAGCATAGGCACTTTACGGAGAACCTCCTCAGCCGTACCTCCAGTGTTTGTAATATCCTTATCTGCATTGTATACCAATCTATCAATCTTATCTTCTACAAGAGACGCTTGCCCAGTTACAGTTACTTCATCAAGAGAAATATTATCTCCTGCAAGATTGATTTTTCCTAAGTTAAGTGATTGGTCATTGGACTTTAGGACTATACCCTCTACGTTTTTTGCTTTGTACCCAACAAAAGATAAGACCAACTTGTAAGTCCCACTTTTTAAGCCTTCAAATTTAAAACTTCCTTTATCATCCGTAAGTGTTCCATCTACGGCTTTTCCGTTTGACCATAGCCCTACAGCAGCAAATTCTACTACTGAAGTACTTACAGAATCTATGATGACTCCTGAGATTTTGGAGTTACCTACTTCGGTATTTCCCCCTCCAGCCGCACCCGCCGGTCGCTGTCCAACAACATTAAACGATAAAGCTACTAGTATAAAAAAGTAAATTATTCTCATTGTATTATTTCAAGTTATCCTTTTTCTAAGTGTCAATTGAAACTTATTGAAGTTGCATTATTCTTTAATTTAAAGACTGATAAAAAATAAAAAGGTTTCGGACATAGAGAATCCTATTAATTTTCGCCCTTATTTCATACTTGAAAGGGCAAAAATGTAACTTGCAGCTTAATTCGAAAGAAAAATAAGAATAAGGGTATTTATGAGTTTTGAGAAAGAACTAAAACGTAGGAGAACATTCGCAATTATTGCTCACCCCGATGCGGGAAAAACAACACTTACAGAAAAACTACTACTTTTTGGTGGGGCTATTCAAACAGCAGGAGCTGTTAAGTCCAATAAAATAAAAAAAACGACGACCTCCGACTTTATGGAGATCGAAAAACAGAGAGGGATATCGGTTGCAACCTCTGTAATGACATTCGAATATAAAAACCTGAAGATTAACATCTTAGATACTCCAGGTCACAAGGACTTTGCTGAGGATACCTACCGAACTTTAACTGCAGTGGATAGTGTAATTCTGGTAATTGACTGCGTAAAAGGTGTGGAGGAACAAACCGAAAGGCTAATGGAAGTTTGTCGAATGAGAGATACACCTGTGATCATTTTTGTAAATAAAATGGATCGCGAAGGTAAAGATTCATTTGATCTTCTTGATGAGCTAGAGCAAAAGCTAAACTTAAAGGTAAGACCAATTACTTGGCCTGTAAATGGAGGAAGGGATTTCAAAGGGGTGTATCACCTTCTTGAGCAAAAGATGAATTATTTTGCAGTAAATAAATCCAAAGTAGAAGACCAAATTGACACTATCCCTCTTTCTGACCCATTATTAGATACAAAAATCGGAGCTAAAGATGCCGAAACCCTTAGAGAAGATGTTGAAATGATTGAGGGAATTTATGAGCCT
Source organism: Spirosomataceae bacterium TFI 002 (assembly GCA_900230115.1). NCBI lineage: Bacteria > Pseudomonadati > Bacteroidota > Cytophagia > Cytophagales > Spirosomataceae > Spirosomataceae bacterium TFI 002. Next base: position 1,359,800 of record LT907983.1, read on the forward strand.
TTCGAAAAGGATTCTTATCTAAATGGTGAACTTGCACCAGTATTTTTTGGCTCAGCAGTAAGCAACTTTGGAGTTATGGAATTGCTTAATACTTTTTGCGACATAAGCCCTCAGCCAATCTCTAGAGAAACCAATACCAGAGTTGTTTTACCTACCGAGGACAAATTGAGTGGTTTTGTTTTTAAAATTCACGCTAACATTGATCCTCGCCATAGAGACAGAATCGCCTTTCTTAGAATTTGCTCAGGTATTTTTGAACGTGGAAAGTTTTACAGACATGTGCGGTTGAAAAAAGAGATTAGGTTCAGTAATCCATATATGTTTTTGGCTGATTCCAAAGATGTGGTAGAACAAGCTTACCCTGGCGATGTAATAGGATTATATGACACTGGAAGTTTTAAAATTGGTGACACATTGAGCGAAGGTGAAGAGTTTTACTTTACAGGAATCCCAAGTTTCTCTCCAGAACTTTTCCGTGAGGTTGTAAATATGGACCCTATGAAAAGCAAGCAATTGGATAAAGGAGTTACACAACTTTCAGAAGAAGGTGTCGCTCAGTTGTTTACTATTCAGCCTGGTAATAGAAAAATAATAGGTACTGTAGGAGAGCTTCAGTTTGAAGTTATTCAACATAGACTGGAACATGAATATGGTGCAAAGTGTCGATTTGAGGCAAAACCATACTCAAAAGCCTGCTGGTTAACCAGTCCAAACAAGGAAGCTTTAAATGAATTTATTAGATTAAAATCCAACTTTATCGCATACGACAAGGACGAAAACCCAGTTTTTCTTGCAGAAACCGATTGGATACTTAGAATGAACCAAGAGAACAATCCTGAGATTTCTTTTCACACAACTTCAGATTTCAAAGTAAAAGGTACGGATTAGTATCAGAAGTTGATTTAATAAAAATAATCTTCCCGTTTGATAAAGTTTATTGGTGAAAATTGATAATTGTTTCATAACTTCTTACAGATATAAACTGGTAAATCAATTTTGACCACAGAGATAAGACGACTTGTTGATTTAATTCTGATTGGAGCAATTGTTGCAATACCACTATTCATTTGGTATAACGACAACCCTGCTACTGCTTTACTTAACATCTTTCTCGCCCCTTTACTTTTCCTATATTATTACCATAACAGACAGAGACCTTTAGAAAAAATTGACTGGTGTGTCTTTGGGATTTTGGTGGCAATTTTGGCAACAGACATTGCGAATATCAACGCCCAAATTAACAACTCACTTATTTCATACAGCTTAGTATTTGTGATTCTTTACCAGGCAGGTTATATATATTTTATGAGGCACGAAAAGGTGCGGGTAACCTTTACTGGATTTGTAGACATTGTAAAAATCATAATCCCTTCGTTTGTGTTCTTTTCTATATTTGGGTATTTCTTTTTGGATCACCCAAGTAACTTTGAGTATTTACTAATTCTCATTAGTGATATTGAAACAACCTTGTTGGTTATCCTTGCCTTATTTCGCACCAAAACTTCATGGAGTTTCTATTCTTTTGCAATTGGAGCCGCCTTGTTAGGGATTACAAACATTTTGTATTTGTTACTTCACATAAACTACCTCTCAGAAACAAAAATAGATTTAATGATTTGCTGTTATTGGTTCAGCCACTTTTTCCTACTACATTCGATATTAAAAAGTGTTAACATGCAAGAATTGACGGCTGAAAGAAGATGAAGATTTCTCTTAGAGATATAGTTATTTTAGTCCTTTTGGTATGCATTGACTTCTACACCTTTTATTACTGTGAATCTTACATAAACTTACTTTTTAAGCCCTTATTTGCAGGATTTTTAGTTTGGAAGTTGTATCAACATTCTGCTAAACCTATTGGTAGAAAAAATAAACTGGTTATAATTTCCCTTGCAGTTATGCTGTTTGGAGAGTTTCTCTTTCTGTTCAGAGAAAACCAAATGATAAGTGTCATTATAATGCTAATCTATTTGATCGAGCATCAAATGTATATTTCTATTTTCAGAGAAGAAAACGCAAGACTTACCAATTTATTTAACAAGAAAAACTTCCTTATTTCCTTACCTCTTATACTTACGTGCTTTTTCTATTTCGGTTCTCTAATGATGCCGAACATCCCAGACAACTTTTTGTTATTGGGTATTATTTATTGTGTACAACTTAGTTTGCTTGCTGGCTTAGCCGTAGCTAGAGAAACTACTAAAGTAAGTTATAAACTGGTAATAATTTCAATGATCTTGTTAATCCTAAGTGATTCTGCAACCTCCTATACACTATTTGTTGAGGCATTTTACTCTGACTACGCTGTTATTAGAGGTTTATTCCTCCTTTCAAAAGTTCTATTTGTATTAGGAATGTGTTACTCTAGTGATTTCACTAATCATTTGGATAAGGAATATACATAAACCCTGCAAACTCTCCCTCAATTACGAATAAGCAACAATACTCTTCAGGATCTTTGTAGTTCTCTCTAAAAAACTTTTCTGACTCCTCCCCAACAAGCTCTCTTGCAACAAATTCTTCTATTGCAGATACACTAAAATGAAATCCTGTATTAAAATCAGAAGCAAGGAGGTAAGGTACACCAAGTGCAACATCTGTTTTGCTTAATACAAAGATTGGAAAATCACTCTCTTTCTTACTTCGTATTTGATAGGAAGCTTCTTTAAGGTGATCACAAACAATGACAAAGTCTTCTGTAACTCTTCCAAGTAGTTTTTTGTCCAATTCTGGAGAATTGGCATCATCCATTAAATAATTTTCGTTCGAATTATTAATCATATTTTTAAAATCTCGCAGCCAACAAAAGTCCTAGCTCTCTATATCGAAGATTGTACTTTTTTGAAATATACATATTGGTAACATTACCTTTGTAGGCATATACTCCCTTCATAAACCACTGATTTGATAAAATCATTTCTTCTACCCCACCTAAATTTCCGATTTTTATAATTGTGGGTGTAAAAATATTGCTCAAGGCTGTACTTGCAGTATGAGCAACACGTGAAGCAATATTAGGAACGCAATAATGAATCACCCCATGCCTTACAAAAACAGGTTTATCCAAAGATGTCATCCTAGATGTTTCAATACAACCACCATGATCTATCGCAACATCAATAATTACCGAGCCTTCTTTCATTTTTTGCACCATTGTATCATCCACAACCATGGGAGAAAGGCCCTTTTCAGCTCGCATGGACCCAATAACCACATCAGCCTCACATAATGCTTTTGATAAAGAGACTGAATCAATAATAGAAGTATAAATACCATGCCCTACGGCGTACTTAAGCCTTTGTAACCTATATAAGTGTGTGTCAAAAACTTTTACTTCGGCTCCTAGACCTAGAGCAGTTCTTGCCGCATATTCCGCTACCGTTCCAGCTCCAATGATTACAACTGAGGTGGGTGGCACGCCAGTAATTCCTCCCAAGAGCATTCCCCTTCCACTTCTTTCAGTAGATAAATATTCTGAGGCAATCAATACAGAAGAGCTACCAGCTATCTCACTCATTGCTCTTACTATAGGTAAATCTCCAGCTTTATCTTCTAAGAATTCGAACCCAATACATGTAATTCTTTTTTTCAGCAAAATATCAAAATACTCCTTCTCAAGACTGGGAAGATTTAATGTTGAGATTAAGGTTTGACCCATTTGAAGTAAGTCAAGTTCTTCTGCTACCAATGGCTCTATTTTGAGAATAATATCAGCTTTAAAAACCTCTTGGCTGCTGTGAACGATTTCGGCACCTGCCTCGCTATACTGATTGTCTGTAAAATTAGCAGCTTGACCTGCACCCGATTCTATTTTGATTTTATGTCCATTTTTTGTGAGGATGGAAACAGCATCTGGCGTAAGTGCAACCCTATTCTCCTGATAGGACACTTCCTTTGGAATTCCAATAAATAGATCTTGGCTTTTGTTTTTTGCCAGAGCTGATTTCTCTTGAGTAAAAAGAAGACTTTTGGTCGCTATACTAGTTGCTGGGCTCATAATTCAACTTTTGAAATGCTAATATACCTAGAATCGGCGTTTTGATGTGCAATTTCAACCTTCCAATGTGACTCATTGATCAAGGACTCCATGACATCCGGCCATTCGATTAGGCAAATATTTCCTGAATCCAAGTACTCGTCCATTCCAATATCTAATGCCTCGTTAAGATTCTTTAGTCTATAGCAGTCAAAATGATAGATTTCTCCTTTTGCTTCAGTTTCAAAAATGTTTACAATAGAAAAGGTTGGGCTAGATACATTTTCCAGTACTCCCAATTGCTTTAAAATAAGTTTAACAAGAGTTGTTTTTCCAGCTCCAAGGTTTCCCTCAAAAAGCATTATTGGTAACTCATTTAACTTTTGAACTAAGTTCACAGCAATATCTGCCATTCCATCCTTTCCTACTTCCACTTTTGAAAAGTTTATTTCTTGCAAAAATACAATTTTTCAGCCAAAGGATTTTAATCATGAAAGATAGAATTTTACATATTTTTTTGAGCCCAAACAATGGTTTTATACTCATTTTTAATGAACTTTGTATCAAAATCCTCCAAGTTTTCGACATGTTAGACAATCGCCGATTTATTATTTTATTCTTTTTTACATCTATTGGCGTTGTATACATCTTGAGGTTGTTTTATTTGCAGGTTTTAGATCCAAAATATAAATCTTTGGAGGCTACCAATGCGATTAAAAGAGAAATCGAAATTCCGCTAAGAGGTCAGGTTTATGATCGAAATGGAAAACTGATCGTAACGAACGAAGAAGTGTACGATATGTACGTTACACCTAACAAGGTAAAAGACCTCGACACTCTCAAGTTTTGTAGAGTATTTAACGTTACGAGGGGGTATTTCGACAGTACATTAGCAAATGCGGTCGATTTTAGCCCAAGAAGAGCTTCTTTGTTTCTAAGACAACTTACAAAAAACGACTACGCTAGCACTATTGATGCTATGGTTCATTTCAAAGGCTTTTACTTCGAACAATCGTTTTTTAGAAAATATCCCCCTGCCACTATGGCAAATGCACTTGGCTACATTGCAGAAATACCTAAGAAAATGTATGATAGCCAGGAGGTGCCGTACTATAGAAAGGGCGACTATATTGGGCTTAGTGGTTTGGAAAAGCAGTATGAAATTGAACTTAGGGGCACAAGAGGTGTAAAATACACCCTTATGAATGTGAAGGGTGAGGATAAGGGTCAATATGAAAATGGAGAATATGACACTCTTGCTGTTGTAGGGAAAAACCTATACAGTACTATTGATTTGGATATTCAGCAGCTTGCTGATTCTCTTTTTGAAGGAAAAGTAGGAGCACTTGTTGCCATTGAACCAAATACAGGAGAAATTTTAGCAATTGGTAGTTATCCTACTTACGACCCAAATGTATTAGCTGGTAAGCTCTACTCTGAAAACTATGTAAAACTATCCAAGGACCCAGATAAGCCATTTTTGAATCGAGCGATTTCTTCCTTCTATAGGCCTGGAAGTACTTTTAAGTTGGTACAAGCCGTAATAGGCTTAAATGAAGGAGTCATCACTCCTAGCACAAGTTTTGCAGGATCACCTAGTCCCTTCCAGTTCCATAGTGGTCCACGCGAAGCAGCGAACTTAACAGTTGGAATTCAACTTTCGAGTAATCCTTATTTTTACAACGTATACAAGCGAATTATAGAAAATACCAAAATTTCAAATCCATTTTTAGGAGCAAGAGAGACGCTATTTAAATGGGGAAATACAGTTAAAAAATTTGGTTTTGGAGTAAAACTAGGAATTGATATTCCTGGCGAAAACAACGGTTTGATTCCTACCGTGGAGTTATATGATAAGTATTATGGTAAAGACCGCTGGAAATTCTCAAACTTTTATTCGGTAAGTATTGGGGAAGGTGAATTTGGTGTTAACGTGTTAAAATTAGCAAACCTGGCAGCTACCATTGCAAATAGAGGATATTGGGTAACACCCCACCTCGTAAAGGGAATTGGTAATGAAAAAGGAACAACTCCCAAATCTAATTCTGAGATACACCAAACCGGTATTGCTGCTAAACACTTTGAAAGCATCATGGATGGTATGGAGCAAGTAGTGCTTAACGGTACTGGAAGAAGAGCTCAGATAGAAGGCATTAGAGTAATGGGTAAAACAGGTACTTCTCAAAACAAAAAAGGCAAAGACCATGCTATCTTTATCACATTCGCTCCTAGAGATAATCCAAAAATTGCAATAGCTGCAATAGTAGAAAATGGCGGCTATGGTGGAACGGCCTCAGCTCCAATCACTTCTTTAATCATGGAGAAATACCTTACTGGTACTATTAAACGAACTGCAGTAAAAGAAGCAACAAAAAACGCACGATACACAACAGTAGCAGGAAAAAAGGCTAATCTTCCAGAAGCTGAATAATAATGGCACAAGAAATTAACATCAAAAGTGGTATAGACTGGACCACCATCGGACTTTATATTACCCTCATCCTTATTGGGTATATAAACATTTATGCTGCCGTTTATAACCCTACTAATCCAATTGAAATGTTTTCTCTAGCTCACAATGCCGGTAGGCAGATGCTTTTTGCTGGAGGGGCATTTTTCCTTATTATGATCATTCTTTTCATCGACTTTAAAGTCTATGACACCTTTGCTTATGTCATATATGGTGGAATGATTTTAGTTCTCATCGCTACCATCTTTTTGGGAAGTGATATCAAGGGCTCCAAGTCATGGATCAAGCTAGGAACATTCTCTATTCAACCTGCAGAGTTTGCTAAAACAGCAACAGCACTTGCCCTTGCCAAGCTTTTATCTACACACGGTTTTAACCTGACCAAAAGAAAGGACATGTGGATTGCCGCGGCACTTATCTTATTGCCACCAGTTATCATTGTACTTCAAAAAGAAACAGGTTCTGCTCTTACATTTGCCATTTTCATTGTTGTACTTTTTAGAGAAGGTTTACCGCCTATCTATCCATCATTACTTTTGGCCTTTGTTGTTTTACTTATAGTTACTTTACTGTTTTCAAAATGGCTAGTGGTTTTGGGTATCGCAGCTATTGCTCTACTTTTCTGGTTTGTTTTCTTAAAAAGGTACGAGCGAACACAGCAAAACATGGTCAGGATTATAGGACTATTCACTTTATTTTCCGTTTTCGTTTTTGGTGTTAACTTTTTCGTGAACAGTGTTTTACAACCTCACCAGCAAAATAGAATTAGAGTATTAGTAGATCCAGATGCCGATCCACTTGGAGCTGGCTGGAATGTAAAACAATCTAAAATTGCGATTGGAACAGGGGGCTTCATAGGAAAAGGGTACCTACAAGGAACGCAAACCAAATTCAACTTTGTACCAGAGCAATCGACTGACTTTATTTTTTGTACAGTAGGAGAAGAATGGGGATTTATTGGCAGTACTGTGGTGATTGGCCTATTTCTGGTATTGCTTTACCGGATCATCAGCTTAGCGGAAAAACAAAGGGATAAGTTTGCCCGAGTCTATGGCTACTGTGTAGCCTCCATTATCTTTTTCCACTTACTAGTTAATATAGGTATGACCATTGGATTAATGCCTGTAATTGGTATACCTCTACCTCTGATAAGCTATGGAGGTTCCTCTTTATGGTCTTTTTCGATTATGCTATTTATCTTCTTGAAGCTTGACGCTCATAGAAGTTATAAAGTATAATTTACCAATCGCAAGCCTCTAAAAAACTCGTCATTAACGAAGCACACTCATCGGGTGCTTCCATCATACCTGCGTGAGCTATATGGTCAATGATTCCAACATAAGGCTTTTGCAATAGTGAAATTTGAGCCAAAGCATCTTCAAAAGGAATAAATGGATCTTGCTTTCCAATTATCTTGAGTACTGGGATTTCTAAACTTGAAAGTACCTCACTGGTATCTTTACGTCCTTTCATTGCTTTGGTTGCAGTAATGAGAGCTTCCTGAGGTAACTTTTTGTTGTCTTGGAGTTGTTTCCTTATGTAAACCGAGTTCTTTTTCTTGAATATATCGTTATACATATTAGGCAAAAAGCCCTCTATAAACTTAGCAGTTCCGTGTTTTTTGATAAAGTCTGCAGTTCGATCTCTGTTTTTCTTTTTTTCAGTAGAATCTGCATAAGCAGTAGAATGAAACAAACCCAAACCTGCCAAATACTCTGAATGCTTGGCAGCATATGCAAGAGATATATAACCTCCCATAGAGTGTCCAACTAATACAAATCGTGTTATTTCTCTTTCTTCAATCTCATGATGTACCCATGCTGCATATTCTTCTATGGTTTGGCAAAAGGTGATTTGAGAATAATCAAGACGAACATATTCATGCTCTGCAGGTAAGGTGGGGATGAATGTGTCCCAAATATCTTCGTTTTCTCCAAATCCATGGAGTAGCACTATTTTCATTTTTTGCTTTTAAATATGTTTTCAAACCTGCTTCGACGTCGCTTCTTTTTCCATATTTTTTTTAGCCCAATTGCTAAAAATATAATACTAGCCAAGCCAAATAACATCACTAAAGTAGGTAATTTAAGAAAAGCAAGTACTATTGCGATACCCAGAAATATAAATCCAACAAAAAGATTCGACGAGATTTGTCTAAACTTTTTCCCTTTCTTTTTCTTCTTCTTAGCTTTTGGGTCTTGCTTTGGTTTTGGATTAAAGTACTTAGGAGATGGCTTTTCAAACGCCATGCTTCCCTTTGTTTCTATATTTACAGCGGGTTCAGGAGATATGAGAATTGGCAATATTACCCTGTCAAACTTTATTTCTTTTTCTATTTCTTTTTTTTCTATTCGTAAAGGTGAAGAAATCTTTGCCAAAGCTTCCTTAACTTCTAAAAGCGGCTTCTTCTTCACTTTTGCCATCACACTTGGCGTACTACTCTCTTGAAAGTAAGCATATTGTGTTTTACATGAAAAGAACAGAATGGATAAAAACAGAAGTGCGGTGTAGCGGAGCATATATAAAAAAAGCGTTGCAAAGAAATGTATTTCTTTAGCAACGCTATCATTGTTTAAATTATGATATTAAGCAACAAGTTTTAATTCGTAATAAGAAGATACTTCGAATTGCTCTTGAGCATATTCTCTACTAATAACAAATTTCTTGACATCGGTTTTAGAAGGTAACTCATACATGGCATCTGTCATGATTGCTTCACAAATGCTACGTAAACCTCTAGCCCCAAGTTGAAAAACAACTGCTTGCTCAACTATGTAGTCTAATGCTCCTTCCTCAAAAGTCAACTCAATGCCTTCCATAGAGAACAACTTCTGATACTGCTTCACAAGAGCATTTTTAGGCTCAGTAAGAATCTTCTTTAATGTATCTGCATCCAATGGATTTAGATACGTTAGCAATGGCAACCTTCCAATTAACTCAGGAATTAACCCAAATGACTTGAGGTCTTGTTGAGTAACAAAACGAAGTATATTATCATCTTTCCAAATGTCTTTCAACTTACGATCCGAAGAGAAGCCAATTGGTACTTTATTAATTCTTTTTGCAATGTGACGTTTGATACCATCAAAAGCACCCCCACAAATGAAAAGTATGTTTTCAGTATTGATTTGTACCAAAGGCTGATCTGGATGCTTTCTACCTCCTTGAGGCGGAACACCAACCTTAGACCCCTCTAAAAGCTTTAGAAGACCCTGCTGAACACCTTCACCACTTACATCTCGCGTAATAGATGGATTGTCCGACTTACGAGCGATTTTATCTATCTCATCAATGTAAACAATTCCTCTCTCGGCAAGCTCAGCATTATAGTCTGCTGACTGCAATAAGCGACTCAAAATGCTTTCAACGTCTTCTCCTACATAACCAGCTTCGGTTAAAACAGTTGCATCTGCAATAGCAAAAGGCACTTGAAGGATCTTTGCGATCGTACGAGCAAGGTAAGTTTTACCTGTACCAGTCTCACCTATCATGATGATATTAGATTTCTCAATCGTAACCTCATCAGTGGTTTTAGGCTGAGTTAGTCTTTTGTAATGGTTATAAACCGAAACGCTTAAAACTTTTTTAGCCTCGTCTTGACCAATGATATACTCATCCAAATATTCTTTAAGAACCTTTGGTGGTTTCACATCAAACTTTGGCAATTCGCCTTTCTTTTTCTTCTTTTTTACTTTGGTATCTACACCGAATAATTCTTGTTGTACAAGTTCGTAACCTTGCAAAATACAGTGATTACAGATATGACCATCTGTGCCACTAAGTAATAGATCTACCTCTGCTTTTTTTCTAGAACAAAAAGAGCAGTTGGGTTCTTTATACGCCATTTTTTAGCCTTATATTTTTTTAATAAATACAAAAATACAAATTCCTCCTAAAACTTAGGAGAAATTCGTATTTCAGGGATTTTTAGCCTTTGATCAATACCTCATCAATCAAGCCATAAGCTTTTGCCTCTTCAGCCTTAAGCCAATAGTCTCTATCAGAGTCTTTCTCTATTTGCTTTACAGTTTTTCCAGTATGCTTTGCAAGAATTTCATATAGCTCTTTTCTTAACTCTATGATCTGTTTAACAGTAATCTCCATATCAGTAGACTGACCTTGAGCTCCACCACTTGGTTGGTGAATCATTACTCTTGCATGAGGTAAAGCTGATCTTTTTCCAGGTGCTCCACCTGCCAACAAAACTGCTCCCATAGACGCCGCAAGCGAAGTACAAATGGTTGCAACCTCTGGATTCACATAATGCATGGTGTCATACATTCCCAAGCCGGCATACACCGATCCACCCGGGGAGTTGATGTACATTAGTATGTCTTTCTTAGAATCTACAGACTCCAAGAACAGTAATTGTGCAACAACTATATTTGCGATTTGATCATCAACTCCTGTTCCCAAAAAGATGATCCTATCCATGATTAATCTTGAAAAAACATCAATTGCAGCGAAACGCATTGGTCTCTCTTCAATAATGTTGGGAGTCATGTTGGTCACGTTATGTTTCACATAATCATCAATGGTAAGACCACTCATTCCTCTGTGATGTACCGCATATTTTCTAAATTCTTCTCCGAAATGCATAATATATATTTTAAGATTCAGTTTCTAATTACCAACTAAAACACGAATTGAGGTAGAGTAGTTTCTCAAAGTTTTCCACTAATGGTTTTATATGTAAAAAGGTCAAGCTACAAAAGTAACTTGACCCTTTCAAAAACTCTTTAGTTTCGGTTTAAGCTAACTCGTATTTGCTCTTTGCAATATCGTTGAATTCTTCAACCTTCACTGTTTGCTCATCTATCTTAATTTTAGACTTTGCAAACTGAACGACTTTCTTTCCGTAAGACATGTTGTAATACTTTTTGAAAGCGTCATCTTTATTTTCTTGAAGCTGCTTTCTAGCCATTTGGTCTATAAAGTCTTCCATTCCTTGCATTGATGCCTGAGCACCAAAGTAATTCATGATTTCAGCTTTCACTTCTTCCAAAACATCATTGTATTCTACTTTCAACTCGTTTTGACTTGCAATTTCACTTTTAATCAAATCAGCTCTTAAGCCTTTTGCAAATGCATCGTAATCTTTCTCAACCTCTTCAGCCGTGAATTTTCCTTCATTTACCATTAGCAACCATTTCTTCAAAAACTCATCTGGAAGATCAATTTTTACAGAATCGGTAAGTGCCTGCTCTATTTCGAAATCAAGTAAATAAGAAGATTCTCTGTTATAATTCTCAGCAATTATCTTCTTTATCTCTCCTCTAAATTCTTCTAAGTTTGAAGCTCTTCCTTCTCCTAAAGCCTTATCAAAAAGCTCTTGGTTAACTTCTGCTGGTGCTACTCTTGAAATTTTATCAACAACAAAAGTAAATTCTCCGCTCAATGCAGCAGCTTCTTCGTCAGACTTACCAGTTGCGAAGCCTAAGTCTTTATTATCACTTTCAAAAATAGATTGAATATCAAATGTAACTGTACTACCTTTTTCAAGGCCAGTAAATAATTTTTGACTCTTCTCTACCACTTTGTCAGTTGGAATTCCTGATTGAGATTCAAACTCGCTTGACTCTTGCGTTAGTTTTCCAAAAAGCAAATCGCCAATCTCAGCATCTTCAGGCTCTTGATCAGTACCAAATCTTTTGGTCATATCTTCTACCGCCTTATCAATTTGCTCTTCAGATGGCTCAATGATATAATTCTTCACTGCAGCAACTTTATCTAAATCTACTGTAAAGTCAGAAGCCATACCCACTTCGTATTCGAATGTGTACTCTTTATCATTATCCCAATCAATTTGATAAGCCTCGTTATCAGGAATTGGATCTCCTACTACTTTAAGTTTGTTTTCAGCAATGTATGCATTAACAGTATCACTTACTTTTTTTATCACCTCGTCTACTAGTAAGCTCTTTCCATAAAGCTTTTTAATGTAACCTACCGGAACGTGACCAGGTCTAAAGCCTTTGATCCTTGACGTTTTAGCGTATTCTTTAATTTTCTTATCAAGTTCTTGCTTGTAGTCGTCTTCAGCGATAACAATTTTCAATCGAGCGTTGGTAGCGGATTGTTTGTCAAATGTTGTTTCCATTAAGGAGGTAGATGAATTTGTTTTTGAAAAATAAAAAAACCCTCCAATAAAAATCTTCTTATTGAAGGGTCTTGAGTACGGGTGGAGGGAATCGAACCCCCACGCCTTGCGGCACTAGATCCTAAGTCTAGCACGTCTACCAGTTCCGCCACACCCGCGTCATAAAAACGATTAATCTTTCTGGTAAAATCTCAATCGGGCTGCAAAGATAATTCTTGTTCATATTTTTACAAAAAAAAATGGATTTATTTTTCAATTATTTATTTCTTGACTGGGTATGTTAATTTTTTTCATAAAAAAAGCTCCTAAAAACTCCCAAAACATCGTTTAGAAACTTAAGTCTATGTATTTTTGATAAGGTCTTATGGTTCAATCTTCATCATTATTCAGTTTTGGCAGTCGCAACAGTTAAAGAATACTACTCTCCCGCAGAAAAAAAAGAAATAAAAAAGCGTTACGCACATCTTTTAAGGCTCGCGAAACCATTTCTCAAGGGAGATGATATGGTTCAAATCCGAAAGGCTTTCAATATCTCATTGGAAGCTCACCAAGAAATGCGTCGCAAAAGTGGTGAACCATATATTTATCACCCTTTAGATGTTGCGATAATTTGTGTAGAAGAAATTGGACTAGGGCCAACTTCTATTATATGTGCACTTTTGCATGATGTAGTTGAAGACACCGAACTCACTTTAAAAGACATAGAGAAAGACTTTGGCGATAAAGTTGCCAGAATCATAGACGGCCTCACTAAAATTGCAGAAAATTTTGAGCAAAGTAGGTCCGCCCAGGCAGAAAACTTTCGCAAAATGCTTTTGACACTCTCAGAGGATGTCAGGGTAATTCTTATAAAACTTGCTGACAGGCTTCACAACATGCGAACCCTGTCTAGCATGGCAAGAAACTCTCAACTAAAAATTGCCAACGAAACCATTTACATATATGCTCCTCTTGCCCATCGACTAGGATTGTATCAAATCAAGTCGGAGCTAGAAGATCTTTATTTGAAATATAACGAGCCTGACACATATGCCGAAATAGCCAGCAAACTTAAAAGCAGCAAATCGGCACGAGAAAAGGTTATTGAAGATTTCATGAAGCCAATTGCCAAAAGGCTTAATGATGCTAACATTTCGTATTATATAAAAGGAAGGCCAAAAACCATCTATTCTATTTGGAACAAGATTCGAAAGCAGCAAATTGATTTTGAGAAGATATACGACCTCTTTGCGATTAGAATTATCATCAAGGACATTCCAAATGACCAGCTCGACAAAGAAAAAGCTGCTTGCTGGCAAGCATACTCTATAGTTACCGACGAATATCGACCAAACCCCAATAGATTGAGAGATTGGATATCCACGCCTAGGGCAAATGGATATGAAAGCTTGCACACCACAGTGATGAGCTATGCAGGAATGTGGGTAGAAGTCCAAATCAGGACTGAAAGAATGGATGAAATTGCCGAAAGAGGCTATGCGGCTCACTGGAAATACAAGGGCAATAACAGCAAACTCAATCAGCCATTGGATCAATGGATTAATTCGGTAAGAGAAACGCTCCAAGCCAAAGATCACTCCGCTATGGAGTTTATTGAAGACTTCAGGGGCAACCTATTCAATGAAGAGGTTTTTGTTTTTACCCCTAAAGGAGACCTTAAAGTACTTCGCAAAGGTGCTACAGTACTCGACTTTGCCTTTGACATTCACACAGAAATAGGTAAAAAATGTACCGCAGGTAAGCTAAATGGCCATTTAGTATCCATAAGCCATGAACTTCAAAACGGAGATCAAGTAGAAATCTTAACAACGAAGAATCAAAAACCATCGGAAGATTGGTTGAGATTTGTTGTTACTTCAAAGGCTAAACATAGAATTAAAGATCTCCTCAAGGAAGAGAACAAAGTACATGTTACAGATGGAAAAGAACTCATAGCTAAGAAGCTAAAAACTTTAGGCATCGAGAACAACCTGGAGACACTAAATCAAATTCGTGCATTCTTCAATAAGAAGGATTATAGCGAATTGTTTTATTTCTTCGGCAAAGGTTACATTCCAGTAGATGATCTAAAAAAGTTTCAACACGAAAGAACAAGTCACGAGAACAGAGTCAAAAAAGAAGCTATTGGAGACAATGCCTATAAGGATGCCAAGAGTTTTGAAAGGGCTATAAAAAAAGCAAAAGGTGATGACACTTTATTTATTGGCGACGACTACCAAAAGGTCGATTACACCCTATCCAAATGCTGTAGTCCTATACCTGGAGATGTTGTTTTTGGCTTCCTGACAATTAATGAAGGCATAAAAATACACCGGACGAACTGCCCTAATTCCCAAAAACTCTTAACCTCTTATGGAAACCGAGTAATCAAGGCTACTTGGTCTTCTCAGGTAGAAAAATCCTACCCTGCTAATGTTTATTTTGAAGGAATAGATAGAGTTGGAATCATCAAAGACCTCTCACAAATCATCACCAATGAGTTACATATTAACATGCGTGGACTCACTGTTGATAGTAACGATGGAATTTTCGAAGGCAGCATAAAACTTCTTGTTTTTGACACCAAACACCTTCAAACTCTAATTAAGAAGCTCGAAAAAGTAGAGGGTATCAATAAAGTAACAAGGATTAAAGTTGAAAATAATTAGCTTTGCACTCACCCCAATATTAACGATTGACAAAGTATCTTATCTTCATTGTAATTTTCAGCTTTCTTAGTATTGCCGAACTTAAAGCTCAAGAAAATACCTTGAGCTCAGCTGACTCTCTTTATGCAAATAGAAAAGCATTTACAACAAGAGTTAGTAGAGGAACAGAAAAATTAGACAATAGTCGTTTCGCTCTATTATTACAGCCAAGTAGAAAATGGAGTAAAAAATTCACTATCTCCAGAATAATCTTACCCGCAGGACCATTAGTTGCCGCAGGAGGTGTTTACCTTGCCTATGATGCCATAAAAGGAATTCCTATGCAAGCAGAGATTGATGGTGTTATTTATCCATATACAGTGAGGAGCCTACCTCAACTACTAGGGGGGATTGCAATTTTTGTAGGCGGAATGTCTATGATTGAATCTGCAAACGAAACAAAAGCAAATTCGGTAAATTGGTACAATGGATATTTAAGTACTGAATTAGAAAATAATAAATCAAGTTACAATAAAGAGCTACGTTTTGGAATTCAAGAAAGTGGCCGTATTGGCTTTGTCATGAAGTTCTAACTTAGCTGGTAAAACACTAAAAAAATCCTACCTTTGTAGTGTAATCTTTTGCCAAGACGTGGAAGCACCTATGAAACCAAAAAGTTCAAACTTCGAATCTGTGAAACAAATATTCACGGCATATTTGGAGAAAAAGCAACTTCGAAAAACCCCTGAAAGATTCGCTATTTTAGACGAAATATATTCTCGTACAGATCACTTTGATGTAGAAGAGCTTTATATTTCTATGAAAAACAAGAGATATCAAGTAAGCAGAGCGACTGTTTATAACACATTAGACCTCCTCGTAGAATGTGACCTAGTCACCAAGCATCAGTTTGGTAAAAACCTTGCTCAATACGAGAAGTCATACGGCTTCAAACAACACGATCACTTAATTTGCCTTGATTGCCATAAAGTGGAGGAGTTTTGCGATCCAAGAATTCAAAATATCCAAACTATGGTTGGCGGATTACTTGAATCAGATGTAAAACATCACTCTCTTATTTTCTATGGTAACTGCAAAAAAGAAAATTGTCCAGAATTAGTTGAAAAAAAGGACGAAAACAAGTCATTATCCACAAGTAAAATTTAAATTTGGCGTTTGAATACGCACGTGAATCTTTTTTAATCAATGGTAGATATTTTATTGGGATTGCAATGGGGCGACGAAGGCAAAGGCAAAATTGTCGATGTTCTCGCACCGAAATATGATGTTGTAGCAAGGTTTCAGGGAGGCCCTAATGCTGGTCACACCCTCAAATTCGACGGTATTAAGCACGTTTTACACCAAATCCCTTCTGGAGTCTTTCGCAAAGACTGCCTTAATATAGTTGGCAATGGAGTTGTTCTTGATCCTGTTATTTTCAAAAAGGAAGTAGAGGGACTTGCTCCTTTTAATATTGACCTTACCAAAAACTTGGTCATTTCTACTAAAACTGCAATCATCATACCTACCCATAGGTTGATTGATGCTGCTCAAGAAAAAGCAAAGGGTGATAAGAAGATTGGTTCTACTCTTAAGGGAATCGGTCCAACTTATGCTGACAAGGTAAGTAGATCAGGTTTAAGAGTTGGTGATATCATTTCTCCTAACTTTGAGAAAAAATACAAAACGCTAGTAACTAAGCATATTGAGCTTCTCAAAAACCTCGATTACGAATTTGAAACAGAATTGGCAGCTTTAGAAAAAACATTTTTCGATGCTTGCGAATACTTACAGAAATTTGAAATAAAAGAAACTGAATACCTCATCAATGAAAAACTGAATGAAGGTAAATCAATATTAGCTGAAGGTGCTCAGGGATCGCTTCTTGACATTGATTTTGGCTCATACCCATTTGTAACTAGCAGTAGTACAACTGCAGCTGGCGTAATATCAGGATTGGGCGTTGCTCCTAAAAAAATTGGTGAAGTTTACGGAATTTTCAAGGCCTATTGTACAAGAGTAGGTAGTGGACCTTTCCCTACCGAACTATTTGATGAAACTGGCAAAAGAATTCAAGACGAAGGTCAAGAATTTGGTGCTACTACTGGTCGCCCAAGACGTTGCGGATGGATGGACTTACCTGCACTCAAGTATACTTGTATGCTCAATGGTACAACTCAGCTCGTAATGATGAAGGTAGATGTGCTCAATATTTTTGATGAAATAAAGATTTGTACGCACTACAAACTTCCAGATGGAACTCTTACAGATCAAATGCCATACGACTTGTGCGATACTGAAGTAGAGCCTGTGTATAAAACCATGAAAGGCTGGAACTGTAGCCTTGAAGGGATTTCTACATACAGCCAACTACCAAAAGAGGTACAAGACTATGTAGACTACATAGAAGAAGAGGTTAAAATCAAAATAACTTTCGTATCTACTGGACCAGATAGAAAAGCAACGATAAAACGCTAATGGATGCCAGGCTTGCGACATATCTATTTGGGGAAGAGTTACTATATTCAGTAGCAAGACCACAGAAAGAAACTGTTGAAAGCACTCCTGTTCCAGAAGTAAAAGAACCCGTAGTAACAGCTAAGCAAGAAGTCGTAATAAAGCCTAAGGAAATAGTAGCTGAAGCTCCTATTTCTACTCCAATTGTAAAACCTGAGACACCAGCAATGGTGGATAAAGATGATTTCGTTTTCAATATGAATACGCATCACTTGTTAGTTTTTTCAGGATTGGAGCCGGACGAAAAAGACTTTTTGCTCAAAATCTTACAGGCTCTAGGGCTTTCTTTTACCAAAGTTGACTTACTGGATATTCAAAAAGACCCGTTAATAGACTTTAAACAGACTATTCACGAAAACGTAGTTCGTACAATTATTTTCTTTGGAGAAGAAAGCGGAAAAGACTTTTTGCCAAAACTGAAGTTGCCCACCTATGAGGTGAAAAATTTAAAAAACATCAACTTCCTATATAGCGATAGACTTAAACAAGTTGCAGCCAATACCTCTAACGAAAAGAGACAACTGTGGGATTCTTTGAAAAGCATTTTTCAAAATTGAATTGGCTTAAATAGAATATCTACTCTTCTATTTCTGAGCTTACCTGTAATAGTACTATTGTCAAAAACTGGAGCTTCTTCTCCAAAATCTTTGTACTTCACAGTTTCGGGGTTTACACCAAATCTTTCTAGCAGTCTCATTGCAGCTTCACTCCGCATTCGGGAAAGGTAAGCATTGAATTCTTTACCACCTATATTATCTGTATGGCTCGTTACCGTTATTTCGTAATACGGTAAGTTTTTAATCGAATTTACAATTTCTTTTAAGTCTCCAGCTTGCTCACCACCTATATACCAGCTCCCTCCTCCAAAGTAAATACTCTGCAAGATTTCCTTTGGATCTTGAGCAATCGTATTCAATTGAGAAAACAAAATACATAAAAGAAGTACTTTTTTCATTACTCAATTTAATCAATTATTTGTGCTTTTGTTTTGAAGCAAACCAAATTTTAAAGTCAATTAACGCACACCTCTCTCCTTGTATCTCTCCCTTTAAGTAATATTTACACCGTTTATCCATTTTCATTCTTTATGGCTCATTTATGTTTTGTAACATTGTTTCGAAAACAGATTAACTATGCGTTTTACATTTATACTTTTACTCATTTCAAGCTTTAGTTTTGGTCAGGCCGGCGTATCGGGAGACGACTCACAGGGTGGATACTCATTGAGAGAATGTATTGATTATGCTTTGGAACATAATGTTACATTGCGACAAACAAGACTCGCTTACGAATCAAGTTTAAATCAATTGGAAGCATCCAAATTCTCACTCTACCCTACAGTAAATGGACAATTTAGTTTAAATTCCAACTTTGGACGTAACATTGACCCATTTTCCAATGACGTAGTAACCCAAACAATTGGAACGAATAGAGTTGGGGTTGGTAGTAGTGTTACTTTATATAATGGCGGTAGACTAAGAAACACCATTGAGAGCAATAAACTTGGACTCAAGGCTAGCCAATTGGATATCCAAGCTCAAAAGAATAACATTTCTCTTCAGGTCGCGGTATCTTACTTAAATGTACTATCGGCTAGAGAATTGGTAGAAGTCTCTGTAAAGAACTTAGAAGTAACACAACTTCAACTCGAAAGAACTAACAAGCTGGTAGATGCCGGTGCATTATCCCCTACTAATGTTTTTGACCTTGAAGCCCAACTTGCAAATAATGAATTGCAACTTGTGAACGCTCGAAACAATGTGGAAAATGCAAAGCTCACCCTTTTGCAGGCAATGAATATGATAGGCACAAACAACTTCACTGTTGAAGGCGTGAACGTACCACAACCTAGCTTGCAACCATATCCACAGTCAGCAAATGAAGTTTACCAAGCTGCAATTAATTTCTTACCAGAAGTAACAGCTTCTGAGACAAGAGAAGAAATGGCTCAAATGAATATTGAGATCGCAAAATCAGTTGGATTGCCATCTATCGCAGCAAATGCTAGCTGGGGAACGGCCTACTCTACTGCTGCAAAAAACCTAATTCCAACTGCACCTACGTTTTCTCAAGTGCCCATTACAGCAGATGTAGGCGGAGAAACAATTGCTGGTATCATCAACTTTCCACAGCAGAATTTTGACCGCGAAAATATTCCTTACTTCTCTCAGTTTGGCAACAACCAAAACATGAATGTAGGAGTAAGCATGAACATTCCAATCTTTAATGGATTCAATAAGAAGTTTCAGACTCAAGGTGCTAAAATTCAAAAAATGCAAGCTGAGTTGAATACAGAAAGTACTCAATTAAATATTCGTCAAAGTATTGAACAAGCATTCATCACAATGCTCAATGCCTCTAAAAGCTATATTGCAGCGACAGCTCAAGTAAATGCCTTGGAAAAGTCATTTGTTGCAGCTGAGTCTAGGTACAGTCAAGGAGCTAGTAATTTTGTTGACTACAACTTGGCAAAAACTAACCTAGATAGAGCTTTGGCAAACGAGATTCAAACGAAATACGATTACCTTTTCCGCCTAAAGATTCTTGACTTTTACCAAAACAAACCATTGACATTCTAAAACTATTACAAAACCAATCGCATGAAAAAGAAATCAAATCGTATTTGGATCATACTAGGTGTAGCTGTTGTAGCAATTATCGCCTTACTGATCATTGGTAAAAAAGCAGGATGGATAGGTAAACCAGAAACCGCAGAGGTTGAATTTACAAAGGTTGAAAAAACTAACCTTACTGAAACCGTGTCTGCCTCTGGAAAAATTCAACCAGAATTAGAAGTTAATATTACTCCTGACGTACCTGGAGAAATCATTGGTCTATATGTTCAAGAAGGCGATTCTGTTAAAAAAGGTCAACTCCTTTTGAGAATTCAACCTGAGAACTACATTTCAGTAGTAGAAAGATTTAGAGCGGGGGTTAACCAAGCAAAAGCCGCTGCTGAGCAATCTAAAGCTCAAATTGCGAGAGCAGAATCACAAATGCTCCGTCAAGAGATTGAATTTAAGCGTCAAGAAAAGTTATTTAACGACAAAGTAACTTCAAAGTCAGACTTTGAAACTGCGGAAACAAATTTAAGAATTGGACGCCAAGACCTCACTGCTGCAAAAGCAAATTATGAGGCTGCTCAATTCGGAATTCGTAGTGCAGAGGCAAACTTGAAAGATGCAACTGAGAACCTAAGAAAGACCAATATCTATGCCCCAATGAACGGAATAGTATCTAAACTAGATGTGGAATTAGGAGAAAGGGTAGTTGGAACCTCGCAAATGGCTGGAACCGAAATGCTTAGAATAGCCAATCTTAATAACATGGAAGTGCGTGTAAACGTAAACGAAAATGATATAGTGAGAGTGACTAAAGGAGACACTGCGATAATAGACGTAGATGCTTATAGCTCTAGAGATAAGAAATTTAAAGGAATTATAACACAAATTGCCAATACAGCAAACGGTATGGGTGGTTCTCTAGGAGCAAGTAGTGCATCGGTAGAAGCTGTGACAGAGTTTGAGGTTAGAATTAGAATTCTTCCTTCCTCATATTCCGAACTTTTATCTGAAAGCAGATACCCCTTTAAGCCTGGCATGACAGCAACAGTGGATATCATCACGGAAAGCAAAAATAATGTTTTGGCAATTCCTATTGCAGCTGTGACTACTAGAAGCAACGATGATATGACTGGTGACGAGGATAAAAAAGAAGATAACGAAGAAAGCTCTTCTTCTCAAAATGCCCAACCTAAAAAAGCAGAAGAAATAGTAGAAATCATATTTGTTTCTGAAGCGGGTAAAGCCAAAAAGAAAGTGGTGAAAACGGGCATTACTGATACTGTAGCTGGTAAAATCGAAATTCTTGAAGGACTAACAGAAGGAGAAGAAATTATATCTGGACCTTATATCGAAGTCAGCAAAAGGCTAAAAGAAGGCAAAGCAGTTAGCACAAAAAAAGAGGATAATAAAAAGGACGAAGAATAAAAACTTAAAATAAATAGAGGAACAAGGTCTATGCATAGGCCTTGTTTTTTTTATTTTGTGGTATGAAAATAACGGTAGTAGGTGGTGGAAGCTGGGCAACAGCAATAGTTAAGATTTTGAGCGAAAAAAACCTCAAGATCAAATGGTGGCTACGTAATAAACAAACCGTAGAACATATAAAAAAACACCACCACAACCCACAGTACCTAAGCAGTATAGAGCTTCATCCATCTAGAGTGAAACCTTATTACAATTTAAAAGAGGCTCTTAAAAATACAGACTGGGTAGTACTAGCAGTACCCGCCGCTTTCTTGAAAGATGCTCTAAAGGGCCTGACCCCTGAACATTTCGAAGGAAAAAAAATAATCTCTGCTATAAAAGGCATGGAAACCGAAAGCCGTCAACTCATTTCTGACTGGATGGAGCAACAATACAAAATCCCAATTAGCAGGCAAGGTATCATTGCAGGCCCATGTCATGCTGAAGAAGTTGCTCAAGAAAAACAATCTTATCTTACTATAGGCTCTTCAAATCCCGAACTGGCTAAAGAATTTGCAGAAGCAATGACTTGTAGATTTGTAAATTGCTCCGTTTCTCCCGATTTACACGGGATAGAATACGCTGCAGTAATGAAAAACATTATCGCTATTGCTAGTGGAATTGCCCATGGAATGGGAGCTGGTGATAATTTTCAGGCCGTTTTAGTTTCCAATGCCATGCAGGAAATTAAACGTTTCGTTCAAATCTTATCTCCGGGAGAACGTGACATGAGTGGATCGGCATATTTGGGAGATTTATTAGTAACCTCTTACTCACAATTCAGCAGAAACAGGACTTTTGGAAATATGCTTGGCAGAGGCTATTCAGTTGCCAATGCACAATTAGAAATGAAAATGATTGCAGAAGGTTATTATGCCGTTACTGCAATTCATGGTTTGGCTGAGAAACACGAAATTTCATTACCTATCACCTCTTTTGTATACGCCATCGTGTATAAAAAAATGCCTCCAAAGAAGGCATTTCAAATATTAAAAAGTCAATTAACTTAAAGCTCAGCCTTGATTTTGGCAGCTATTTCGGCCAATTCTTCTTGAGTCATTTTTAGTTTTTTCCCAAAATCCATGTCAGCCATACTGTTCAATGGAATCAAATGGACATGCGTATGTGGAACTTCTAGACCAATGACCGAAACCCCAATTCGTAAACAAGGATTCGCTTTTTGGATTGCAGGAGCTATTTTTTTAGCAAAAGCCATTAAGCCCAAGTACAAGTCATCTTCTAAATCAAAAATGTAGTCAACTTCTTTTTTGGGCACTACTAGTGTGTGACCTTTCGCACAAGGGAAAACATCCAAAAAGGCTAGGAAATTTTCATCCTCAGCTATTTTATGGGAGGGTATTTCACCTGATATGATTTTAGAAAAAATTGACGCCATGATTTAAATAGCTATATCTATTACTTCTACTTCTACAAGACCAGCAGGAGCTTGAATTTGAGCTTTCTCTCCTACTTTTTTACCCAAAAGCCCTTTGGCAAATGGAGAATTGATAGAGATTTTACCTTGCTTTAGATCCGCTTCTTCTTCTTGTACTAGCGTATAGACCATTTTGGCATTATTCTTCAAGTTTTTAATTGTCACCTTGTTCATAAGTGAAACTTGAGAAATATCTATATTAGATTCATCCAAAATACGAGCAGTTGACATTAATGTTTCCAACTTACTGATCTCTCCTTCCATTAAGCCCTGAGCATCTTTTGCAGCATCGTACTCTGCATTTTCCGATAAATCACCCTTGTCTCTTGCTTCAGCAATTTGACGAGAAATGTCTGCCCTACCCTTAGTCTTGAGTTCGTTTAATTTGTTTTTGAGGTTATCGTATCCCTCTTGAGTGTAATATTGAAATTTAGACATCTTTATAAACTGTTAAATTTTTCACTGTAATTTATCTTTCCATTAAGCACAAAAAAAAAGAACGGCGATTAACCGTTCCTAAAGAGCAAATCTATTGTTCTTAGAAACTAAGTTCGTCGTTGTGTGCCTGTAAAATGGTTCTTTGGTCTTCCCATTCTTAAAAGTTAAGTAACAAAAGTACTAATAATTCTAATTTAGTCAACACACAATAGGTGCTTAAAAATTCCAAAAGTGTAATTTTACATATCTAAATGACTAAAAAGCATATGCGTATTATTTTCATGGGTACTCCAGACTTCGCAGTGGAAAGCCTAAAGGCCCTTGTGGAGGGTGGTAAAAATGTAGTTGCAGTGATTACAGCACCAGACAAACCAGCAGGCAGAGGTCAAAAATTACACGAAACTGCAGTGAAGAAATACGCCGTAAGTAAAGGAATTCCTGTTTTACAACCACCTAAACTCAAAAATCCTGACTTTCTTGAGGAGCTTGCCTCTTACAAAGCAGATTTACAAGTTGTTGTGGCGTTTAGAATGTTACCTGAAGTGGTATGGGCAATGCCTCAAAAAGGTACTTTTAACCTACATGGTTCTCTGCTACCTCAATACCGCGGAGCTGCTCCTATCAATTGGGCCGTTATCAATGGTGAAAAGGAAACAGGAGTCACTACTTTTTTCATTGAAAAAGAAATAGATACAGGTAAAATTATTTTCAGTGAAAAGACGAAAATTGGCCCAAATGAAAATGCAGGTCAAATACATGACAGACTAATGGAGATTGGCGGGCAATTGGTCCTTAAGACTGCCAATGCAATTGAAAATGGAGAATATCCGCAAGAAGACCAAGATGACAGCAAGGCTCTCAAGGCGGCCCCGAAAATATTTAAGGAAGACTGCGAGATAGATTGGAGTAAAAGTGCTCAAGAGGTGCATAACTTCATTCGAGGCATGTCTCCTTACCCAACCGCATGGACTAAACTCGGTGACAAAAATTTAAAAATATTTGCGACAGAAATTGTAGAAGCATTTGACGAAGAGAACCAAAAGGAAACCAACGTATCGTCTGATGGAAAAACATTTATGCAATTCAAATGTAGAACCCATGCAGTCAATATCATAGAACTTCAACTAGAAGGGAAAAGAAGAATGAATGTAAAAGACTTTTTGGCTGGGTATAGGTTCTAAAATATGACAATCTACGGACTTACACTTCTTTCCTTTTGCTATCTCACTGGTCAACTAGTAGGACAAGCTTTGGGAAAGCTTATCGGAATTGATTCAAATGTAGGTGGCGTAGGCTTTGCAATGCTCCTACTTATCATTCTTCACGACCTATTTACCAAGAAAGGTTGGATGGACGAAATCTCTGACCGTGGAATCACTTTTTGGAGCTCAATGTACATTCCTATCATCGTTGCAATGTCTGCTTCACAGAATGTCAAACAAGCTCTTTCTTCTGGTCTTGTGGCTATTTTGGCTGGTATAATCCCTGTAATAGCTTGTTACTTACTAATACCTACCCTTTCCAAAATGCTCAAAGACTAATGGAGTTACTCATAAAGTTTTTTGAGAAGAATGGCTTGGTAGTAGCTTTTATGGTAACTGGTTTAATAATGCTTTTATCAAATATAGTTTCAAGCAAATTATTAAACAAAAAGATCCCTGGTTCGGCAATTGCAATTATTGCTGGCTTGATCTTGGCCTACATAGGTGGAATTATTACAAATGGAATCAAAGGAATTGCAGATCTACCTTTCTTGTCTGGTTTTAAAGAATTCGGCGGTTCAGTTTTTCGTGATTTTGCCATCACCTCCACAGCAGTTGGTGCAAGTTTAGCCTTGATGAAAAAAGCGGGGAAGGCTGGCATAGTCTCATTACTCATTGGCACCACTTTGTCGTTTTTCTTGGGAGTCGTTATTGGCTTGGCTTTTGGCTTTACGGATGCCGAAAGCTTAACGACCATAGGTGCAGGAGCAATAACCTTTATTGTGGGACCAGTTACAGGTACAGCAGTAAACGCAAGCTCAGATGTGATCGCATTGAGCATAGCAACTGGGGCTGTAAAAAGCGTAATAGTGACTATTGGAACTCCATTTTTAGCTAAAAGAGTAGGTCTGGATAACCCATTATCAGCAATGATTTTCGGTGGGTTAATGGGTACCACAAGTGGAGTTGCAGCTGGTTTAGCAGCAACCGATCCAAAGCTTGTACCCTATGGTGCCGTAACCGCTACTTTTTGTACAGGATTGGGCTGTTTGCTTTGTCCTTCCGTTTATTATTTAATTGTTGGCTGGTTGGTTTAATTTCAAAACATTCCTTTCAACTGATTTTTGGTCACTTTACCCATTGCGTTGTGAGGCAGATCATCTAAAATAATATATTTACGAGGAATCCTGTATGCGGGCATTTTTAATTTAGTCCAATCCGTGAGGACTGATAAATCTATTTCTTCGCCATTGCTAACAATTGCACAAGCGACTAATTCTCCCCACTCATCATCTGGCAAGCCAACAACGCCACAATCTTTGATTTGAGGGTGTGTTCGCAGTATTTCTTCTATTTCTAGTGCCGAGATTTTATATCCTCCAGATTTTATAATGTCAATAGAGCTACGTCCTTTTATTCTCAAGTAGCCTTCATCCCATGTCGCTATATCACCAGTAATAAACCATCCATCTTTGTCAAATGACTTTTCGGTAGCTTCGGGCTTTTGCCAATACTCTTTAAAAACACCATCTCCTTTGATATAAATCTCACCATCTTGCGTGTCATTTCCTTCGTCATCTACAAGTTTAAGCAATACACCAGGAAGTGGTTGCCCAATATGTCCTGCTTTTCGTTCACCATTATAAGGGTTGCTCACCGCCATTCCTATCTCGGTCATTCCATATCGTTCCAGAAGCCGCTGACCGCTCAATTCCTCCCACTTTTCCATTGTGGAAATAGGTAAAGCCGCTGAGCCAGAAACCATCAACCTAAACTCTGACATTCGATTTTTGAGCTCTTTGAGTTCTCCTTTGCTCAATTTTTCTAAATAGGCAATGAGCTTATAATAGATCGTTGGCACCGCCATAAAAAGCGTAATGGGCTCTTTTTTGAATAGCTCAAAAATAGCAGCAGGCGAAAATCCATCAGGATAATAAACGGTTGCTCCTACTGACATCGCACAACCCAAAATATTGATAATCCCATGCACATGGTGCAAAGGCAAAACACTCACAATGGCATCTGTAGGCTGCCATTCCCAAGCTTTCACAAGAGTTTCTATTTGCGTCTTAATATTGAAATGAGTAGTTACCACGCCTTTGGGCAGGCTAGTGGTACCACTAGTATACAATATCATTGCATTTCGGCTAATCGCAACTTGAGGTAAAGCTTTCTGCTCTCCAAAAGTCATCTCTTCTAAAACAATGAGTTTGAAATCTTTGGCAACTCCTAAACCTTCAAACCTCTCCTTGTACATGGCAGTACAAATCACCACTTCGGTAGCTGAATCGTTTATTGTATATATGAGTGCATCAGCAGGATGTGCAGGACTCACTGGTACTGCAACACCACCCGCTCTCCAAATCGCCCATTGAACCGAAACATATTCAAAAGAAGGATCGATCAAAAAAGCAATTCGTTCCTCAGCTAGGTCCATTGACTCACCTAATAGCGAAGAAGCTAAATCTGCTGATTTTTCAAAAAGTTGTGCATATGAATAAGACTGACCGTTTGAAACGATGGCAGTTTTGGAAATATCTAATGGCTGATTAAAGATAAATGGCATTCGAATAGGGTTATTTTTTTAACCCAAATCTACGTCACTTCAATCGATATGGCAACATTCGACTTAAGTCATTTGTAGATTGTTGAGCAATGGTTTTGGGAGTATCCATTTGACTAGTTGGCCTCTTGTTTACACTTTGAGTCCATATCACCTGAGAAGATGCCGCATCTATGATCGAAAGTTTTGTGGTCGTACCATTGTTCATTCCACCCATCATCATTCCTGAATAATCAACTTCAACCATGCTATCGCCAAACAAAACTGCATCAACTTCTAAGATGTCTGCAATTGTTCTCATATCCGTTTCAAAAAGTCTTTGGAAACTGATACCACTCGACTCAAGAAGCTTATTTGTACGTGTAAAGTCTTGTATTATTTTTTCCATTTTCCCTTTTTCAACCATTTTGGCCAAAGAGATAAACATCGCTTGCTGCATGTCTAAGCCAGCTACTCTTTCTTGTTCTTGCCAATAAACTGCATTTTTAGTTCTTCGTCCCGAGGCCATTTTCATGGTTTCATTAAATGACACTTTAAAGGGTAGAATTGCTATTGTCCTATGGCTTTGAGTTATTCCACTTATATTTTCGGCAACAAAACCCTTGTTACTCGCACACGAAGAGAGAAGAAAAGTAAGAAAAATAATAACAACTGGACTTTTAAACATAGGTTTTAAGAATTGATATTGAAATAACGAAAATAGATTTAAAATAGATATATAAGATGCAAAAATGCACTTATTCCAATTCTCTAATTACATGCCAGCAGTGGATTAGAGTTCTACCGATTATTTTCAATATCAAACCTAAATATAGAAAGGCTCAAGCTCGACCTTTTAACTTCTCAATTTCAAAATCTATATTTCTCATTACCTTTGCGGCAACAAATAACATGAATCAAATATGAAAGCAATAGTATTTCCCGGTCAAGGAGCTCAATTCAGTGGAATGGGTAAAGATTTATACGAAAACAACGCCGAAGCTAAAGTTCTTTTCGATAAAGCAAATGAAATATTGGGATTTGAAATCACTAAAGTGATGTTTGAAGGCAGTGCAGAAGACTTACAACAGACTAATGTGACACAACCAGCTGTATTTTTACATTCGGTTATACTAGCCTTAACAAGCTCAGACCTTAACCCAAAAATGGTTGCAGGTCACAGCCTTGGAGAATTCTCTGCCTTGGTAGCTGCTGGTGCATTATCTTTTGAGGATGGCCTCAGGTTAGTAGCAAAAAGAGCAGATGCAATGCAAAAAGCTTGCGAAATCAATCCATCTACTATGGCAGCAGTTTTACGCCTTGATGATGAAGTAGTAGAAAAAATATGTGCGGAAATAAGTGCGGAAGGACAAGTAGTTGTTCCTGCAAATTATAACTGCCCAGGACAATTAGTTATCTCTGGAAGTAACGAAGGTATTGATATCGCATGCGAAAGAATGCTTGCTGCTGGAGCCAAAAGGGCTCTAAAACTTGCAGTTGGTGGTGCATTCCACAGTCCATTAATGGAGCCTGCACGAGAAGAATTGGCAGCCGCGATTGAAAACACAACTTTCAATTCTCCTAAATGCCCTATTTATCAAAACGTAAATGCAGAGCCAAGCAGTGATGTAGCTGTAATCAAAGCCAACCTAATTGCTCAACTTACTGCACCTGTAAGATGGACACAAAGTGTCAATAAAATGGTAATTGATGGAGCAAGTGAATTCGTAGAATGTGGTCCGGGCAAGGTTCTTCAAGGTTTGGTTTCAAAAATCAATTCTGAAGTAGCCACTTCAGGCGTTTAAAGGGCGATTTGAAATTTTTTTAGTTTTTTTTCGCACTTCGTTTGCTCATTACAAATAGAGACTTTAATTTTGCAGCCGCAATAGGGATTGACCCATGGTGTAATGGTAGCACTACAGTTTTTGGTACTGTCTGTCTAGGTTCGAGTCCTGGTGGGTCAACTTGAAAATCGTGATCAGTTTACTGGTCGCGATTTTTGCTTTTTATGGGCATTATAATTGCACAATACCAAGCAATTACATAATTATCAATTCCTAGTACTTTTTAAAAGGCTACTCGCCCTTTCAAATAAAGAAATAAATGGAACAAATACTTCACCTCTTTGATCTTAGGCAAAAAGTAGATTACAAAATCGAAATCCTATCCGGACTTACAGTTGCTCTTGCTCTTATTCCTGAAGCCATTGCTTTTGCCTTAATAGCTGGCCTTTCACCTTTGACTGGTTTATACGCAGCATTTGTAATGGGATTGATCACTTCAGTTTTTGGAGGAAGGCCAGGTATGATCTCGGGTGCTACGGGAGCAATTGCTGTGGTTATTGTTAGTTTGGCAAAAACTCACGGTGTAGAATATATCTTTGCGGCAGTTGTACTTGCTGGAGTTATTCAAATGCTTGCTGGGTTCTTAAAGCTTGGTAAATTCATCCGCTTGGTGCCTCATCCAGTAATGTTTGGATTTGTGAATGGTCTTGCAATTGTAATATTCATGTCGCAATTGGCTTCTTTCCAAACGACAGATCAAGATTGGATGCATGGAACTCAACTATATCTTATGCTAGGTCTTGTTGCACTAACAATGCTTATTATATGGGGTTTACCTAAAATAACGAAAGCGATTCCTTCTTCATTAGCTGCGATTTTAACAATTACTGCTATTGTGATAGGTTTTGGTATTGACACTAAAACAGTTGGTGACATAAGCTCTATAAAAGGTGGCTTCCCGCCATTCCATATTGCAGATGTACCATTTACATTTGATACACTGAGTCTTATTTTCCCATACGCTCTTATCATCGCTGGTGTAGGTTTGATCGAAAGTCTTTTGACCCTAAACCTTATCGATGAAATTACACAAACTAGAGGAAGAAGTAATAAGGAGGCCATTGCACAAGGAGCTGCTAACGTGATTTCTGGTTTTTTCTCAGGAATGGGTGGTTGTGCTATGATTGGTCAAAGTTTGATCAACATTTCATCAGGTGCACGAGCTAGGCTTTCTGGAATAGTTGCTTCAGTAATGCTTTTGATATTCATCATGTTTGGTGCTGAATATATAGAGCAGATGCCAATGGCAGCACTCACAGGTTTAATGATCATGGTGGCCATCGGAACTTTTGAGTGGGCTAGTTTCAAGGTTATTGGAAAAATGCCAACCCACGACATTATTGTTGGTATTTTAGTTGCCGCTATTACCGTTTTATTGCACAACCTAGCACTGGCAGTGCTTATTGGAGTGATCATTTCAGCACTAGTGTTTGCATGGGAAAATGCGAAAAGAATTAGAGCTAGAAAGTACGTAGATGAGGATGGCGTTAAGCACTACGAAATTTACGGACCGCTTTTCTTCGGTAGTGCACAAGCATTCACGGAGAAGTTCGACATTAAAGGTGATCCAGATAAAGTAATTATTGACTTCAAAGAAAGTCGTGTAAATGACATGTCTGGAATAGAAGCATTAAATAAATTGACAGAAAGATACGCTGAGTCGGGGAAAGAGATTCACCTAAGACACTTAAGCCCAGACTGCCGTAAGTTGCTTGAGAATGCGGAAAAAATCATAGATGTCAACATCATTGAGGATCCTACTTACAAAGTAGCTGTGGAGTTGTAATAATGGCTATTCTCGACTTCACATGAATTCCAGTTTAAGTGACAGTAGGTGATCGAGTGAACTTTACTTTGTCATAAGGATAAAGTTGATGGATAATAGGAGAACTGTTACTTAAGGCTATGTCAATTCAGGTTATGCCTGTGTTAAATATGGCAAAAAAAAGGCTAACTTCGGTTCTAAACAACCCATTTAAGAAAATGAAAACAATGACCTGCAATCAGCTCGGTGGAGCTTGTGACCTAGAATTCCATGCCGATACTTTCGAAGAAATAGCAGCACAAAGCAAAGCTCACGGTACGGAGATGTTTCAAAAAGGAGATACCGCACACCTTAAGGCAATGGGAAAAATGCAAGAACTTATGAAAACTCCAGAAGCAATGCAAAATTGGTTTGCTAGCAAGAAAGCAGAGTTTGAAGCACTATGATCTTGGAGTTGAAAAACAGTGATTCTCAATAATTTTTAAAAAAGTTTTCAGAATCGCCGCAATTATAAATTTCGCTTTGCATCAAATAGAATTGTAAAACATAAATACTTAAAACACAATTCTTATTTTGATATGAAATCTCGATTCCAATTACTCACATCCATAAAATACCAGTTACTACTTGCCCTCTTGGCTTTCTCTTTTTCGTCTTGTAACGAAAACGACCTAGATGTAGACCCAGGCGAAGGTGAGACTGAAGAAGTTGTCTCTGAGGCTTACAGTGACTCAAACTTTGTAGCTACAGATTGGACAGAAGCCACCCATAGTAAAAAGGGAGATCCCAACTTCGACCTTGTTTTTGATGATTCAAAAGTACAACGTCTTGATCTCGTTATAACAGAAAATCGATGGAACATAATGCTTGCCGATATGACAAGCAAGTATGGCACTTTTGGCCGTACTAGTAATGGCCCAGGTGGTGGACTGTCAGATACTGAAGATCCTATCATGGTCCCAGGAGAGGTTTTTTACAACGGCAAGCAATGGTATAAAGTTGGACTTAGGTTTAAAGGAAATTCTAGCTTACAATCTACTTGGCAAAGCGGTAATTTGAAACTTTCATTTAAATTAGATTTTGACGAATTCGAAGATCAATATCCACAAATTGACAATCAAAGATTCAATGGATTTAAGAAACTAAGCCTTAAAAACAACTACAATGACAAATCTTTCTTAAGAGAAAAAGTCGCTGGAGATGTTTTTAGAAATGCTGGATTAGCTGGATCACATACGGCCTTTTACGAAGTTTATGTAGACTTTGGCGATGGCCCTACATATTTCGGCCTTTATACCCTTACTGAAGAAGTAGACGATACAGTTATTGATACTCAATTTTCTAGTGACAAAGGTAATTTGTATAAGCCTGATGGAGATGCAGCAAGTTTCGCAAGCGGTAGTTTTGACGAAACTGAGATGTACAAAAAAACGAACGAAGATGAAGCTGATTTCACTGATGTCAAAAGTCTTTTAAGCATTTTACATGACGGTACACGCACAAGTGATCCTGCTTCATGGAGGGCTAAATTAGATGCGGTACTTGACACAGACGTATTTTTAAAGTACTTAGCAATCAATACAACCATCCAAAACTGGGATACATATGGCAGAATGACCCATAATTACTTCTTGTATAATAATCCTGCAAATAATAAACTAACATGGATTCCTTGGGATAATAATGAAGCATTGCAAACTGGTAAGCAAGGAGGGGCATTGCCATTAGATTTTTCGGGTATGTCGGCAAGTCAGTGGCCAATTATTGGGTGCATTTATCAAGACCCAGTTTATCAAGCCAAATACAAATCATACTTAGAGAGTGTGGTTACTGGGGCTTTTGAGCCAACTAGCATGCAAGCACTTTATACAAAATACCAAGCCCTAGTAGAACCATATGCGACTTCAGAAAAGACAGGATACACTTTTTTACGAAACTCATCAGAATTTTCTTCTGCAGTGACAACGCTAAAATCTCATGTAACTAGCCGTTCAAATGCGGTAAGTGCTTATCTGAAATAATGCAAATTTAAATTCTCAAAAATCCTCCCAGCAATGGTGAGGATTTTTTTGTTTCCTAGCGTGTAGGTAACAAGCCGAAACAAAAGCCCTATTTTTGCCTAAAATATTAGCAACGTTTTAATGCATTGGCAAACTCTATTTTCTAACAAAAGGCTTTATTCGCGTAATTTACAATCTGGTGATGAAGTACGTGGCGATTACATGAGAGATTATGATCGTCTTATATTTTCTTCCCAGTTTCGTCGACTACAAAACAAAACACAGGTTTTTCCACTACCGGGGGCTACTTTTGTTCATAATAGACTCACCCATAGCTTAGAAGTAGCATCTGTGGGCCGATCGCTTGGTAGAGCTGTTGGGGAAAAAATTGTTGCTAACAATCAAGATTCCCTTACCCAAAATGCCAAAGACTTTTATCGTTTTGAGTTGTCAGATGTAATCCAAACGGCCTGCATCGCACATGATATTGGCAATCCACCATTTGGTCATTCTGGCGAAGAGGCTATACGCACTTATTTTGCCAATTTGCCTTTGGATCAAAAAGATAGAATCACTGCTGAGTTAAGCGAGAATGAATTCAATGACCTGCTCAAGTTTGAGGGTAATGCTAATGCTTTTAGGGTTTTAACTACTCTTTTTCTTAATAATGGCCTCAAACTCACTTATACAACTTTGGCATCAATAGTGAAATATCCTATTGACAGCACGAATGGGTTCGACAAGAAAACGGGTAAAATTTCAACCAAAAAATCAGGTTTTTTTGAACAAGAAATCCCTTTCTATGAAACTATTGCAACTGAACTTGGAATCATAAATTTTGACCAAAGCAAAAATCAGTACGCACGCCACCCTTTCGTTTTTTTGGTAGAAGCAGCTGACGATATATGTTACAGTATTATAGATTTGGAAGATGCCTTCAGGCTTAATATTGTTTCTTTCGAAAAAGTAAAAGGACTCTTGCTCCCATTTTTTGAGGATGAAAAAACAGCCGAATATCTACTTAAGCAAATGGAGGAAATTCAGGAGGAAAAGCAGAAACTTTCATTGTTGAGAGCAATGTTAATCAACCTGCTTACTCAAAAATGTACAGCCGCTTACATGGAAAATGAAGCTGCCCTCCTTTCGGGAGAATTGAATAAGCCCTTGATTGAACTTATAGATAGCAAAAGCCAAATTTTGCTTGAAAAAATCTCTGACTTTTCTGTTACTTACATTTACAATCATAGAAGTGTTATCGAAAAAGAAATTGCTGGTTATAATGTCATAGGGGGGCTGCTTGACGAATTTGTTACTGCAGTATTGAACCCTAAAAGCCAAAAATCACGCAAAATGCTTCAATTGCTTACTGGTCAATATGCCAATAATGAGGATAAGACTTTGTACCAAAACCTGCTCTCTGTAATTGACTATATCTCAGGAATGACAGACCTATACGCGGTTGATTTATATCGAAAAATAACTGGAATCCAGATTCCCGAAATAAGGTAACATTTAAGTTTTACAGAATTTCAAGAACTGGGATTAACATTTCGATACTAAGATTTGCAAAATGTATTCTCTTTGGAGAATTTAAGAGGTCTAGCCTAGCTGGTTGAATATATAAAGCCTAAAAACACTATATTTGGTTTACGTATTTCTAACCCAAGCAAAGTATTACATGAACTTCATAAAAAAGCTTCTTTGGGCACTGCTAGCAATCATAATAGTGCTAGCATTAGGTGTCTATCTTTTCCTAAAGTCCACCTTACCAAATTACGATGACGAATTAAAGCTAGCTGGATTGGTGGACAAAGTTGAGGTGATCTATGACGAATATGCTGTTCCACATATTTATGCTCAAAACGAGCATGATGTCTATTTTGCATTTGGATATGTACACGCTCAAGAACGGCTTTTTCAAATGGAAGTGCTTCGCCGCTTAGCTGATGGCCGCCTATCTGAGATCTTTGGTGAAAAAGCCCTTGAAACTGATAAGTTCTTTAGGACTTTGAGTTTTAGACAACATGCTAAAATGGCAATAGCTGCACATGACCCCAATGGAGCTGCTATGAAAGCATCTTTAGCCTATATGGAAGGACTAAACTCTTATCTCGAAAATGGTAAAACACCAATTGAATTCTCAATAATTGGAATCGAGAAAAAGCCTTTCACATTGGAAGATATGGAAATGATAGTGGGTTATATGGGTTATACTTTTGAAGGTGCATTCAAAACCGAAGCTCTTGCAACCAAAATTGTAAATGAATACGGTATCGATTACATGAATGATATTTTTAATGGTTGGCCAGATAGTTTATATCAAATCCCTATTCAACAATATAATTCAACACAAACCAAAGAAGTACTCGCACTAGGAAATAAAATATTAGGAATTAACGCTACACTCCCCTACCCTCCTTTTCATGGGTCAAATGGTTGGGTGGTTTCTGGTGCAAAAACTAAATCAGGAAAGCCAATTTTGGCAAATGACACCCATATCGCTTTTTCTCAACCTTCAGTATGGTTTGAAGCACATTTAGAATGTCCCGGCCTTAAGGTTTATGGTAATTTTTTGGCTGGAGTACCCTTTGCTGCTTTGGGCCATTCAGACTTTGGAGCATGGGGAATTACAATGTTTGAAAATGATGAGGCTGACTTTTTCGCAGAAAAACCAAATCCCGAAAATCAGAATCAAGTTTGGGACAGAAACCATTGGGTGGACTTAGAAATTCGAAATGAAGTTATCAAGGTAAAAGACCAAGCCGATGTTGTGCTAGAAGTCAAAAAATCAAAACATGGTTATATTCTTAATGAAGCATTTGAAGATCTTCAGTCTGCAAAAACACCCGTTGCCATGTGGTGGGTTTATCATGAGCTACCTTCTAAGCATCTAGAGGTATTTTATAACTTATCAAAAAGCAAGAATGCCTTGGAAGCGAGAGAGGCAGTAAAGCCTCTTACTGCACCTGGACTCAATATCATGTGGGCAGATGTGGAAGGTAATATTGCTTGGTGGGCTGCAGGAGCAATTCCAAAGCGACCAGCTCATGTGAATCCAATGCTAATTCTTGATGGTAGTACTGGGAATGATGACTTCTTGGGCTGGGAGCCATTTGAAAACAATCCCCAAATCCTCAACCCTGAAAGTGGCGTGCTATATACTGCCAACAATCAACCTGCCGATATGGGAAATGGAAAAGTTGCTGGTTACTACGTACCTGCAAACAGGGCAAGACGTATTGAAGAGTTGATCTTTAATGACAAAAAGGATTGGGATGTTGACAATATGCGAATCGCGATAAATGACGTTACATCACCTTTTGCCGGCGAAATGACTGCTAGTTTATTGGCTGCACTCGATCAAGGTATGTTTAGCGATCTTGAAAAAGAGGCTTTTGAAAAACTAAAAGGCTGGAAAGGAGAACATGAACTAGAAAGTATAGCCCCTACAATTTTTTACAGGTGGCAATATTACATTCTCAAAAATACATTCGAAGACGAATTGGGGGAAGCTGCATATGAAGCATTTGAGCATAATGTGAATTTAAAAAGAAACATGAATGCTTTTATGTCTAATCCAAAATCAAGGTGGTGGGACAATATCAATACAAGGGTGTTCGAAAGTAGAGAGCTTATCCTTCGTCGTTCGTTCAATCAAGCAATAGAAGGTTTAAAAAACCAACTAGGAGACAATACTGCTAAATGGGAATGGAAGAAAGTGCATACACTGACACATAACCACCCGTTGTCAGCAGTGCCTTCCTTGGCAAAATGGTTTAATGTAGGTCCTCTTCCTGCACCTGGCGGAAGAGAAACCATAAATAACCTCGACTTCGTGATGGATTCTACTGGAGTTAATCACATCGTATATGGCCCAGCTTTAAGAAGGATCATAGATATGTCTAATACCGACATGGGGTATAGCGTGAACCCTACAGGACAATCAGGAAATTTCATGAGTAAGCACTACGACGACCAAGCAGAAATGTTTGTAAATGGAGGATCTAGAGCTGAACTAAAGAATCGAAAACTAATAGAAGCAAATAGTATTGGCAAGACTATTTTGCAGCCGAAATGAATAGACTTTTTCTCAAATTAATTCTTTTATCATGCCTACTAGGTTGTAAAAACACTAATGAAGAGTACCTTTTCAGCAAAGTCCCAGCAGAACAAAGTGGGCTTTATTTTGAAAACAGAATTACCGAAAATGTAAAATACAATGTTTACGACTATCACAACCTTTACAATGGTGGTGGTATTGGTGTTTTAGATGTCAACAATGACGGCCTAAAAGACTTATTCGTTACAGGAAACCAAGTAGCCGACAAGCTCTATTTGAACAGGGGAGATCTAAAATTTGAGGATATCAGCAGGTCTGCTGGCATTAATTCAGAAGGCTGGTCTACAGGTATTAGCATTGCTGATATCAATGAAGATGGTTTCGATGATATCTATATTTGTAAAGCTGGTAATGAAACAAGTGAATTACTCAAGAACAAACTGTTCATCAATCAAAAAGACGGTACTTTTAAAGAAGAATCCGAAATACGTGGTCTTGCCGACTCAAGCTTAAGTACCCAAGCAGCATTTTTTGACTTTGACAAAGATGGCGATTTGGATGTATACATATTGACAACATCAAATATTTACAGAAACCCCAACGGAATTAGAAAACCAGCAGCTTACGGGTATGACAAACTATACCTTAACCAAGGAAAGGGGTATTTTAAAGAAGCTCAAAACGTAGGAATCGAAACAACTACACATGGGCTCGGCTTAGCCATTGCAGATGTCAATAATGATGGATTTGAAGATGTGCTAGCCTCTAGCGATTTCCTTCCAAATGATGCTTTGTATATCAATCAAAATGGGCAAAACTTCATAAACAGTTCGTCGAAATCACTTCCGTTTTTAGGAAGGTTTTCTATGGGAAATGACATTGCAGATTTTAACGAAGATGGTTTTTTAGATATTATAACTACCGACATGCTGCCCGAAGAGAATGAGCAGCAAAAGAAAATGCTGATGACCTCGTATCAGGTTTTTGAAGCTGAATTGAGGTATGGATACCTACCTCAGTTTACGCGTAATATGTTATTTGTCAATGATGGCTATTCAAGTAAAACGCCATACTTTTCGGAACAAGGAACATTCTACGGAGTTCATGCAACAGACTGGAGTTGGTCACCACTATTCGTTGATTTTGACAATGATGGACACAAAGACTTAAGTATAACCAATGGATACTTAAGAGACGTAACTGATTCTGACTATGTCTCTTACAATCAAAACTTTGCCAAGCAAACTCAAAAAAAGGAAGAGCTTAAGATGTTCATCAACAAAAACACGGCAAACTTACCTCAACTTAGAAAAGTCAATAAACTTTACAGAAATACCATCGAGGGGTTTGAAGACGTTTCACAGATTTGGTCAGAAGGAAACCCATCGTTTTCGAATGGAAGCGTTTTTTGTGACCTTGACAATGACGGCGACCACGACTTCATTGTAAATAATATTAATGAACCGCTCTTTCTTTATCAAAATCATAGTAAAAATAATTTTATAAAAGTAAACCTAGAGGGACCATCTCATAACAAACATGGCCAAGGTGTGAGACTAAAACTTACGCTTGAAAATGACTCAGCTAGGCACTACTACCAGTCTTTAACCAGAGGGTACCTTTCTTCTGTGGACCCTTCTATCATATTTGGTCTAGGCAAAGATGATAAAGCAAAAAGCCTTGAGGTGTTTTGGCCAGATGGTAAGTATGAAATAATAAAACAACCCATTGCGAATAGTATTGTAAATGTTCAATACGCAAAGGCTACTGTTTCAAAACCTTTGAATAGTAGTTCACAACCACTCTTTGAGGAGATTGAAGTAGATTTTCAACATCGTGACGAAAGATTTATAGACTTCAATACCGAGAATTTATTATTACAAAAATATTCCAACAGTGGGCCAGCTTTAGCAAAGGGTGATATAAATGGGGACGGATATCTAGATTTTGTTGTCGTAGGAGAACAAAAAAATGCATTCGTATTTCTTCAAAACCAAAATGGCGAATTCAAGCAATCTATCCTAGATATCAATTACCAAGGGGAAGTTTCAGATGTAATCCTATGCGATTTCAACAATGACAAGCTTTTGGACATTTACCTCATGAAAGGTTCTAATGAATTCAACTTGGGTCCAAATTACCAAGATGAAATTCTTTTAGGCAATGGAAATGGTTCATTTAGAAAAGCTACAAAACCTGTGTTGCCAATTCTGAATTCACCAGGAAGTTTTGTAATGGCGATCGACATTGACGCCGATGGCGATATAGATATATTAAGGGGAGGAAATGTTTCTCCTGCGAGATTTCCTGAAAGTACAAGTAGCTTCGTCCTTGTTAACAATGGTAATTTAAATTTTGAATTAAACGACCTAGGATCCATTGGAATACTACGAGATGCGGTCAAAGTAGATTTAGATAAAAATGGCTTTGATGACATCGTTGCAGTTGGTCATTTTATGCCGCCCATTGTTTTATATAATCAAAATGGCATATTAAAAGAATCAAAACTAGCACCTGAGCTTAGTGGGCTTTGGAATACTATTGAATTATTCGAGAATGATAACAAAGTATCGTTTGTCATGGGTAACATTGGTCAAAACTATCGATACAAATTTACTTCCTCTCAACCTTTAGTGCTGAACACTTTTGAAGGTGAAAGCTATATTCCAAGCTTCTTTTTGAAGGAAAAAAAACAGATCATTACTGCCCGAGATGAGCTCATTAGGCAATTACCAAAACTCAGAACCAAGTACCCTAATTATTTGTCCTACGCCATAGATCAAGAGTTTGACTGGCTTGAAGAAAGTAATTACTCGCTTAGAGAAATGAAAAGTGGGATGCTTTACTATTCAGTAGAAGCTAAATTTACATTTGAAGCTTTTCCAACCGAAGCTCAAAAAAGCACTGTTCAAACTATAAGTGTGGGTGACTTTAATGGAGACCAAAAACTAGACATTTTTATGGCAGGAAATAACAGTGACTTAGAGCCTTCTCAATCTGGATACGTCTTTGGAAACAGAGGTCAACTATGGTCGAAAGGTAGTGCTACATTCACAAATTCACCCAATTCCAAATCAGGTTTGAATATCAAGGGTTATGCGAAAAAATCGCTTATTGTAAAAAGTAAAAAGGCCAATTACCTGATTGTTTCTCAGTATAATGGGCCTCTTTTAATGTTCAAAAATGAGAATTAATTAGTCCTTAATTCTTGGATAAACTTTCCTGTCTTATCGTACAAAGCAACAACTACTGATTTACCTTGATACTCCTTAAGGTTTACGGAATAAGTCCCGCTAATATTTGTCACATCGATAGATTGTAACTCTTGGTCTCTACGACTATCAAACAGCTTTATTTCTCCTGCCGAAATACCCTCTGGAAGTTGATAATTAACTATAAAGTTTGAGCTAGTACTAGATGGATCTTGTTTTAGAAAAACACCATTGTCTGCGTTAACTACTTTTGCGGGTTTAGCTCCAATGGCTCTTCCGTTTTCATCTGTGCTTTGTGCCATTCCAATAAGAGAGGCTATACAAAGGGTTATTGTTAATATTATTTTCATGATTATTTATCGTTTTGAGTTGATCACTTTTGAACTATTTCCTTCCAATCTGTCTAATCTAGCCTCTAATTTTTCGAGGTTCTGCAACTTCGATTCAAGTGCTACTATTCTTGAAGATTGTTTTTCAATCACGTCTTGTTGTTCTTGAAATCCTTTAACCAAAAAAGGAATTAATGATTCATAGGACATCGTTTTGTACATCACACCATCTTCCATTAATGCTACCTCACGTACTATTTCGGGTAGAACTTTCTCTACTTCTTGAGCTATAAACCCATATTGTTTTTTAGACGAATAGTTATGTTTTTTAATCATTTCACTTTTATAGTGATATGATATTGGAGATAATTCTTTAATTACTGAAGTAGCATCATTAAGCGATACAAACTTTTCTTTTAATCTTATATCTGAAGGATTAGTTGCACCAGGTAAAATAGCATTTGTAATTGAAACGCCATTTGGGCCGATACGAAGAGAATTATCTGGTGAGTTTGGAAGGATCTTAAATGGCAACTTACTACCATTAGTAACATCTCTTACAAAAAAATTGGTCTCGTTTCCAGCCATGTCCCAAGTTTGGGGTGTGAAACCGCTAGACCCATTCTGCTCTAAACGTATTCCTGGTGAATCTCCGTCTGCAATATGCATTTCTAAAACTGGAGTACCAGTACCAATACCTATATCTCCTGAAGTACCTTCTACTATTAATGAATTAACAGGTGCTCCTGCTCCTATTTTAAATGGAATTCTTCCAGTTTTCGAGTCTTCAACTGCGAAGTATGAAGCTCCACCATTGGAGGTATCATTGATTACAATTCGCCAATCATTGCTGGGGAAACTAGCGGAAGTACTAGTGTCGTCAAAATGAACACGCAAATTGTTTTCTTTGTAACGCTGTGTGTCGAAACCGAATGATTCCCCATTGTTACAATCTAAACCAACACAAGCACTTCCTTGCACCACTAAGTCTGTTACAAAAACTTGGGCTGTGGTGGCCTTTGCTTCTGTCACACTCTTTATATCCAAAGATTCGTTCGTGTTTCTATTAGTTTTGCTTATTTGGCTTTGACATAGAAAAAACACAATGGTCAAAGCTAAGAAGTAGCTTACTTTCGTTTTCATGGTTAGATTTTGTTAATTGCGACTATATTGCAAGGTATCGATAATTACAGCCATATTCAAACAATCACCATGTTAAAAGCACTAGTATTTGCCATATTTCTGACCCCATTTATTTCTTGTACTAATGAATTAAAAGATGAGAAAAGAGGCCTTCACGTAACTTACAACGGATTAGAGCCAAAAGCCATAGAACTATTCGCCGATCAAGTTCCTAAAGAATCTAAAACTATCTCTTTTGGTCAAGAACTTACTGTTCATTTTAAAGGTATAGATGACTTTAGCACTACAGGAGAAAAAAAGGTCCTTTTCGGTGGAGAAGTCT
This sequence comes from Spirosomataceae bacterium TFI 002, assembly GCA_900230115.1. Taxonomy (NCBI): domain Bacteria; kingdom Pseudomonadati; phylum Bacteroidota; class Cytophagia; order Cytophagales; family Spirosomataceae; species Spirosomataceae bacterium TFI 002. Next base: position 1,401,810 of record LT907983.1, read on the forward strand.
CGGTTATTGATTCAGCAAATAACGTCCTATTCCATGTACCAGATTATTTTAAAAAATATGATCTCAATGGTGTAGATCAAAAAGATGCCGAGACTATTAAATTAAACTTAATAATTGGCAAGCCTTTACTTCCAGGGAATACTTTTAGATATCTTTTCAGGATTTGGGACAAAAAAAGCGACAAAGAGTTAAAAGGAAATCTTGAATTCGAGGTTATTTAGTATCCCCTACGATTATTCGTAGACCCTTTTTAAAAAGATTTACACCTAATTTCTAACAACAATTAAATCGGTTTTATTTTTTCCTGAAGTGTGGCTTTAGACAGTTGTAGGTTTCTAATTGGTATGTTACTTTTTACCTACGTAACTCTATTCTTTTACTCTCCGACTCATTTTTTGAGGATACGTGTATGAAATATGTCCCTCTATTTAGCCTACTTAAGTCAAGATTTATTTCTTTAGAAGGGATTTTTTGAGTTTGAACCAACTTCCCGTTTTCATCTAGTATTTTTAGAGTAAACACTTCTAGCCCTTCTCTTAAAATCCCCACTTTTAATTTATCCTCAACAGGGTTTGGCCCATAAAAGAAAAGTGGTTGGTTTTGGCTTAGTAATTCTCCCTCTATATTTTTATCTCTTCCAATTCCGATAAAGCTATTTTCATTCTCGATAAATGCCTGGAGCGTATCTTGATTTGATGCCTTTACAGGTGTTTCATTTTCAAGAACCAAATTTTGCTGAGTACTGGTTTCTATCACAGTAACCCATATCTTTTTGGCTGAAACATTGCCACTAAGGTCAGTCGCAATGATTGTCAAACTATCCGATGAGTTCTCCAAACTAAACGTATCCTTTGAAACTGTAACCATCTTTAGTCCACAATTGTCATACACCAAAGTATCTAATATAGCTTGTGTGAGCACTGCTTTTCCTAGCTCGTTAGCATACAATGTTATTGGTTTGTCTATAATATATGGTTCAGTGTTATCCACCACTTGAACCGTAACTTGCTTGGAGCTTGAGTTCCCACTTTCATCACTTACCGTAAGCGTTACGCTATTGAACCCAACATCTTCGCAAGTAAATAGCCTTTTGCTAATAGCTTTGTGAACCCAACTCACATTGTCGTAAGACCTATTATCTATGTCTTCTATATTAAGCTCGGCATATCCATTTTCTTTGATAAATATCACAGCATTTTTTGCAAGTACAACAGGAGGAGTGTCATCCACCACTGTAAGGGTAAATGTACATTTAGAATTCAACCCTTCGGGATCGCTCACCGTCAATTCTATCGTGTGGTTTCCCACTCCATATGGACCTTCTGGATTTAAACTAAAAGTTAATGGATCACCATTTGGATCAGTTGATCCTTCCCCCGCTTGATAGCCCCAAAGGTTAACTTGAGTATCATTACCAACTGATAAGGTACGATTAGAACAGTTAGCTACAGGAGCAGCATTTAATGACATAATGCTTGTTGTACTCACTCCTGAACTACTCTCTGTATCCACATATGGTAATGAAAATGGAGTTGGCGGTACTTGAACCCTTATAACCTCAATCAGTTCCACTTCGTATGTTCCTACAGCTAAACCAGAAATAGTTAAAGATCTACTTGTGCCTGTAATATTATCTATAGTTGAAGTTGCACCACCTACTAATTTATAATTCAGTTTGAACTTATGTAAGCTAGTACTTGGGTCACTTAAGTTTACATCAGTTTCGCCCCAGCTCACACTTAAATTTAATGTACCGGGTACTTGACCAACATTGCTAATCAAAGTAGTTGCATTAGAATTAATACTTCCAAAAATTAAGCTCACGGAAAGCAGGATATACTTTTTCATTAATATTATATTTTTTGAATACTGTTTACTTAATTAATTCTTTAGGAATTGAGCTTCCTTGCCCTGAACTGGTAACGCTGGTATTTTGACAAGCATTTTGAATCTTTGCTGAGAATACTGACCCGGTATAAGCTTCAAATCCTGGCCTTAGCTCAATCGAGTTTCCTGCTTTAAAATCGACTCTAGACCCATCTAGGTTTTTATTAATTGCTATTCCATAAGAAACGGCCTGGGAGTTGACTACGCCACTAATCGTGGAAACGTGAACAACAGAAATTGCCTCAGCTCCAACGGATACAGTTAATGCCGCCGAATTCGAATAAGTTGAACATTCACCTTTGAAGACTTTACATCGATATTGATTACCAGTATAAGCTACTGTGGGAAAACTCAATGTTAGTTTAGAAGTATTGACACCTCCGTATACATCAGTATTTGCAAGGTCAATGTAGTTTCCTTCTGAGAGTACTTGCCATTGATAGGTCACTCCTTCTATATTTGAAATTGCATAAAAGCTTGCATTATTCCCTTGACAGATACTTGTGCCTTGGGGTTGATTTTGTATTGTAATTGGAACACTATTTTGGGTTACAACAGTAGTGGCTGTCGTGATACATCCATTGGCTCCTGTAACAGTAACAGTAAAAGTCCCTGCTGAAGTAATTGCTGCCATTGCATTATTTCCAAGTCCGTTAGACCATGAGTAACTTATACCTCCACTTGCCGTTCTTGTTACACTGCTGGTAGTACAAGTGAGATTCTCTACTCCTATAATATCAACAATGGGAGCAACAATATCTTGCATGATAACTGTACTTGCGGTACTTGTACATCCATTGGAAGGATTAGTCAAAGTCACAGTGTAAGTCCCCGGATTAGTGAAATTCGCCATTGCTGTTGTTTGCACTGGAACTGTATTCCATGAATAGTTACCCGCCCCTTCTGCAGTTCGAGATACTGTTAATGCTGTACAGGTTAAATTTGCCGCTCCACTTATGCTTAATGAAGGTGCTACGATATCTTGAGTAACAACCGTACTTGCAGTGCTTGAACAACCATTGGATGGGTTAGTCAATGTAACCGTATAAATCCCTGGGCTTGTGAAATTCGCCTCAGCTGTTGTTTGCACTGGAACTGTATTCCATGAATAGTTACCTACTCCTTCTGCTGTTCTAGAAACTGTTAATGCCGTGCAGGTTAAATTTGCCGCTCCACTTATGCTTAATGAAGGTGCTACGATATCTTGACTAACAACCGTACTTGCGGTACTTGAACAACCATTGGATGGGTTAGTCAATGTAACCGTAAAAGTACCTGGAGTAGTAAAATTCGCCACGGCTGTTGTTTGCACTGGAAGTGTATTCCATGAATACTCACCTACTCCTTCTGCTGTTCGGGAAACTGTTAATACTGAACAGGTTAAATTTGCCGCTCCACTTATGCTTAATGAAGGTGCTACGATATCTTGACTAACAACCGTGCTTGCGGTACTTGTGCAACCATTAGTAGGATTAGTCAATGTAACGGTGTAAGTACCTGGACTTGTGAAATTCGCAACTACAGTTGTTTGCACTGGAATTGTATTCCATGAATAGTTACCCGCACCAACTGCAGTTCGGGAAACTGTTAATGCCGTGCAGGTTAAACTTGCCGCTCCACTTATGCTTAATGAAGGTGCAACAATATCTTGACTAACAACTGTACTTGCGGTACTTGTGCAACCATTAGTAGGATTAGTCAAAGTAACTGTGTAAGTACCTGGATTTGTGAAATTCGCAACTGCTGTTGTTTGCACTGGAACTGTATTCCATGAATACTCACCTCCACCTTCTGCAGTTCGAGAAACTGTTAATGCTGTACAGGTTAAATTTGCCGCTCCACTTATGCTTAATGAAGGTGCTACGATATCTTGAGTAACAACCGTACTTGCAGTGCTTGAACAACCATTGGATGGGTTAGTCAATGTAACCGTAAAAGTACCTGGAGTAGTAAAATTCGCCACGGCTGTTGTTTGCACTGGAAGTGTATTCCATGAATACTCACCTACTCCTTCTGCTGTTCGGGAAACTGTTAATACTGAACAGGTTAAATTTGCCGCTCCACTTATGCTTAATGATGGTGCTACGATATCTTGACTAACAACCGTGCTTGCGGTACTTGTGCATCCATTAGAAGGATTAGTCAATGTAACCGTATAAGTACCGGGATTAGTGAAATTTGCCTCTGCTGTTGTTTGCACTGGATCTGTATTCCAAGAATAGTTACCTACTCCTTCTGCAGTTCGAGAAACTGTTAATACTGAACAGGTTAAATTTGCCGCTCCACTTATGCTCAAAGTAGGAGCAACAATATCTTGAGTAACAACAGTACTAACCGTACTTGTACAACCATTGGTAGGATTAGTCAAAGTAACGGTGTAAGTACCAGGAGTAGTAAAATTCGCATCTGCCGTTGTTTGCACTGGAACTGTATTCCATGAATACTCACCTGCCCCAACTGCAGTTCGAGAAACTGTTAATGCTGTACATGTTAAATTTGCCGCTCCATTAATGCTTAATGAAGGAGCAACAATATCTCGACTAATAACCGTACTTGCAGTACTTGAGCAGCCAGTAGATGGATTAGTCAAAGTAACGGTGTAAGTACCTGGATTTGTGAAATTCGCAACTGCTGTTGTTTGCACTGGAACTGTATTCCATGAATAGTTACCTACTCCTTCTGCAGTTCGTGAAACTGTTAATGCTGTACAGGTTAAATTTGCCGCTCCACTTATGCTCAAAGAAGGAGCATCAATATCTTGAGACACAACAGTACTTGCAGTGCTTGAACAACCATTGGATGGATTCGTCAAAGTAACGGTGTAAGTACCTGGAGTAGTGAAATTCGCCTCTGCTGTTGTTTGTATTGGATCTGTATTCCATGAATAGTTACCTACTCCTACAGCGGTTCGTGAAACTGTTAAAACTGAACAGTTCAAATTTGCCGCTCCATTTATACTCAAAGAAGGAGCAACAATATCTTGACTAACAACCGTACTTGCGGTACTTGTGCAACCATTGGTAGGATTAGTCAAAGTAACGGTGTAAGTACCTGGAGTAGTAAAATTCGCCTCCGTTGTTGTTTGCACTGGAACTGTATTCCATGAATAGTTACCTGCCCCAACTGCTGTTCGAGAAACTGTTAATACCGAACAGGTTAAATTTACCGCTCCATTTATGCTTAATGAAGGTGCAACAATATCTTGAGATACAACCGTACTAGCCGTACTTGTGCAACCAGTGGAAGGGTTAGTCAAAGTAACTGTATAAGTACCCGGATTTGTGAAATTTGCAACGGAAGTTGTTTGCACTGGCACTGTGTTCCATGAATAGTTACCTACTCCTACTGCGGTTCGGGATACGGATAAAGCTGTACAGGTCAAGTTATCTGAACCAGTTATACTTACAACGGGAGCTGCTGTAACCGTCAAGTTTGCAGAAGCAGTTCCAGCATTTGCAATACTTGATGTACTTATTTGGCTTGTTGTACTTGTATATTCTGCTGGAATCGTATTACAAGGAGTTTTTACAGTCACTGTAAAGGTACAAGATTGACTAGGCCCCAATTCACCCCTAGCAAAAGTTATAATAGAAGACCCAGCAACTCCAGACAATGTTCCACAGACACTGCTCTTTGGCAAATCTTCGGCCACCGCACCATTTATAAAAGCATTCAAATCATCTGTAAATGATATATCAGAAATTGTGTTAACTGGATCTTGATTAGTAATTGTATAAGTCAATACAGTTGAACCTCCAGCTACGACTGGACCAGCAAACGATTTACTAAATTGTAAGGATTGAAATACTAAATCATCACTTGCAGCATCACCTACTACAGCCAAACCTCCAACATCTCCAGAAATTGAACTTGTGGAAGAATTTACTATTGTACCAAAAGGCGTACCCAAAGGTGTCTGAAGTGTTATACTAAATGTACATGAAGCTCCAGCTGCTAAATTTCCACTCGAAAAGCTCAGTGTACCACCTCCATTTACAAGAGAGCCTGTACCACAAATATCATTTAAGGGCAGTCCTGTAGCCGCTAAACCAGTTAAAGCAGCATCAAAATTATCAGTAAACGCTATGTCGTTAATAGCATTGGTCGGATCTAAATTAGTTAAAGTGTATTCAACTATTACGTTCCCTCCCGGTGCAACGGGGTCATTCGTGAATGTTTTTGAAAGGATTATTAAATTATCGTTCACCACCAAATCGCCAAGTGCCGCTGGCAGAACTACATTACTCCCATTTAATGTGGCAGCCAAATTTGACGTAATATTTGTATAGGTCCCAGAGGTAGCACTTATAGGAACACGCACAGGCACATCAAAAGTACAAGTACTATTGGCATTAACCTCTCCACCTGTAAATATTAAAAAACTAGTCCCATTAACCACAGAGGAAGAACCACACATAGCAGTGGGAAGTGGAGCTTCAGCAACCATACCCGAAATAACACTCCCCAAATTATCTGTAAAAAAAATTCCAGTGGCGTCGAAAGCTGTTGTATTTTCTATGGTGAATCTTAATGTCGCCAATCCACCAGGGATAACTGGGCCACCAATAAACTCTTTTGAAAGAGATAATCCACCAATCAATAAATCATCTGTAGCCGTATTGGCAGTTGCAGAAATCCCTCCAACCGTAGCTGAAAGAGTTCCTGTTGAGTTTGTGTAAGTGCCAGGGAGTGTTCCAGCAGGGACTTGTACAGGAACCGAAAAAGTACAAGAACCTCCAGGAGATAATGTACCTCCTGAAAAAGTCAAATTAGTTGTTCCACTTATAGAAGCACCTGTTCCACAGATATCGGTCAGAGGCAACCCCACAGCAGCGAGGCCAGGGATTACCGCATTTAAGTCATTTATAAAAGAAATATTGGTTGCATCTCCTGTTGCAAATTCGTCATATGTGATTGTAAATTCAAGATTAACAATATCTCCAGCATATACAGGATCATCCGTAAAAGAAGTAAACAATTTTGGTACTGCAAGTATGGTCAGGTCATCACTTGCCGGTGTTGCACTTATTGAGTTGCCATCAACAACACCATTTAATGGGCTCGTAGTATTGGTAAAAACCCCAGGATTTTGACCTACAGGTATCGAAAAATCAACGCTAAACGTACATGATTGGCTTGCGGGAATGTTTCCACCTGTCATTGTAAAAACTTGCTGCCCTCCCACAGTGGTAACAAAAAAAAGAGACCCAGCACCGCATGACCCGGCGGCAGGTAAAGCAGTTATTGCAGTACCACTAATAAAATTATCTAAATTATCTGTAAATGAAATATCTGTAAGTGCGGAACTTGAACTACTATTTGTTATAGAAAACTCTACACTAGTTGTCCCACCAGCTGCAATTGGGTTAACAAGAAAAGATTTAGTGAAAGTTGGTAGATTTGCCACAAATAAAATATCTGAAGCCGAATTTCCTGTGAACATTGAACCATCAATGTTGGCTGTAATTGCACTGGTTGTGCTCGAATAAGCACCAGAAGAAGCTGCTAGTGGTATTTGCACTGGTACGCTAAAAGTACAAGAACCTTCGGGCGGAATATTTCCACCTGTAAAAGTTAGTAGCGAAGTACCTGTTAGTTGGGAACCTGATCCACAAATATCACTAAAAGGTGTCCCTGTCGCTGTTAATCCAGAAAGTACGGTTGATAAGTCAAGAGTAAAAGAAACATTAGTTGCTGCAGCACGTCTATCGAAATTAGAAATCGTAAATTCAATATTCGAGGTGCCACCTGGATTAACGGGATTTACAGTAAACTTTTTTTGTAAAAATATTTTCGGTGGGGTTAAGACTTCTAAACTTGCACTTGCTTTTCCACTATTCTTAGATTGAAAAACGCTATTGTAACTTGTAAATTCCCCTGATAAGTTGTCCAACTTTCCAGCTTGCTGTCCAATCACATCTACACTAATGGTACACGTAGCTCCTGTCGAAATTATTTTTGAAAAAGTATTATCTTGAAAAGAAACAATATTTGAGCCAGAAACTGCTGTTAATTGGCCAATATCACAACTCATTGTTGCATTAGATGGGGAGGCTATGACCATCCCAGGTGGAAGGTTATCCGTAAAAGAAATACCAAAATGGTTACCTGAATTTAGTGTATTATCAATTGTAAAAGTCAGTGTACTCCTTTCACCCAAGTTTACAGATGAAGGACTAAAAGATTTTGTAAATCCTGGGCTGTCTGTTTGAACTGTTAAATCTGCTGAGGCCGTCCCACTATTTCCCGAATCTGATGTTAAATCACTGGTGGTGTTGGTGTGGGTACCTGCAGTACTGCTCGTAACATTAACACTTATTGTAATAACGTCGCCAATACCTATCCTTCCGTCGCTTAATTCAATGGTACTTGTACCACTTACTGCAGTAATAGTTACATCATTGCTGCTACTATTCACCATTGCAGGATTGGCAATTGTCATCCCTGCAGGTAAATTATTTATAAAAGCTAGGTTTCGAGTTCCACTGCTTGAACTTGAATTATTAATTGTATAAGTTAAAGTTGTAACACTCCCGGGACCGATGGTATTAGGCGAAAAATTCGAGCTAAATATTGGTTGAGAGTAAGATAAAAAGGGTATCAACCCTATAATTAGGATAGCAATAAGTTTTTTTAACATGGCTAGGTTTTTAATATGCCTTAGCTCTAAAGCTAAACAGAAAAAAAAACAAATCATAGGTGGAAATGCTATATCATCAGAAAAAAGTTAAATATTGCATTATGGTACCACTTAAAAAAGTTGGAATATTATTAGGTCCATTGAGTTTTCTAATTGTATTACTTTTCTTTCGACCTGATGGATTAAGTGAGCAAGGAGTTGCCGTTTTGGCCTGTACATTTTGGATGGCAATTTGGTGGGTTTTAGAGGTTATTCCCATTAGTGCTACAGCCCTTTTACCATTAGTTTTATTTCCCCTTTCTGGAGCACTGGATATTGGAAAAACCTCAGCCTCATTTGGTCACAAATATGTATTCCTTTACCTCGGCGGATTTATGATTGCGATGGCAATAGAAAAGTGGCAATTACATAGGCGAATCGCACTGATGGTCATTAACTTAATAGGAACCGACATCTCAAAAATCATTCTAGGATTCATGGTGGCAACAGCATTTATGTCCATGTGGATTTCCAACACTGCTACTGCCGTAATGATGCTACCCATTGGGATGGCAATTATTACTCAACTCAAAGACAATCCTTTAACCCAAGAAAATGAAACAGAAGTCTTTGGCAAATCTCTAATGCTAGCCATCGCTTACTCAGCCTCTATTGGTGGATTAGCAAGTTTAATTGGTACACCTCCAAACCTTGTTTTTGCCGGAGTAATTGAAAAGTTATACAATATAGAAGTAACATTTTCACAGTGGATTATATTTGGCTTACCTATTTCTACCATCTTACTGATTATCTGCTGGCAATACCTTATCAAATATGCATTCCCGATTAAACAAAAGGAATTCCCTGGAGGAAAAGCAGAAATAAAAAGACTTGTAAGTGAGTTAGGAGTAATGAGCACAGAAGAAAAATCAATTCTCGTTGTTTTTCTCATTACTGCATTACTTTGGATTACTAGATCTTTTCTGAGCACATGGTTGCCAGAATTAGACGATACTATTATAGCAATGCTAGGTGGTTTGGCACTTTTCATTATTCCTAGTAGCAAGGTTGGAGAGAAACTGATGGCTTGGGAAGATATGAAAAACATTCCTTGGGGTATTATCCTTTTATTTGGTGGAGGAATGGCACTTGCGAGTGGTTTTGAAAACAGTGGTCTAGCAAATTGGCTTGGAGAAAAGATGGTTTCACTCGAAAACCTACCTGTATTTATCATTCTACTAGTGATTGTTGCAGCCGTCAATTTCTTAACTGAACTTACTTCCAATCTTGCAACAGCGGCTATGCTTTTACCAATACTTGCTCCATTAGCATTCAGTTTGGATGTACATCCTTTCTTATTTATGGTAGGTGCTACCATGGCAGCATCTTGTGCCTTTATGCTTCCCATTGCAACACCGCCCAATGCGGTCGTTTTCGGCTCAGGTTATTTGACTATTCCCGATATGATGAGAGCCGGATTTTGGTTAAATATCTTTTCTATCTTCCTCATTTTCGCAATTACATATTTCCTTTTGCCACTTCTTTGGGATTTTAACGCTTTCAGTTTCCCCAAAGAATTTATTTTAGATAAATAAACTTAATTATGCTGCTTCGGTGCTTTTTCCTTTTACTTTTTTCTTTTACACTTCAAGCTCAAGATAGACCAAATATCCTATGGCTGACCTATGAGGATACCTCTCCAGAGTTCATAGGAGCCTATGGTAATAAAGATGCAAAAACTCCATTTATGGATTTCATGGCTGCGGAAGGTGTTAGGTTCACAAGTGCTTTCTCCACTGGAAGTGTGTGCTCTCCTAGCAGAAGTGCACTAATCACAGGTGTAAAAACATATGAAATGGGAACAGGAAATCATAGAAGCAACTACCCTATTCCTCACTATATCAAAGGCTTTCCCAAGTACCTCAAAGATGCAGGGTATTACACCACTAACAATGCGAAAACCGACTACAACGTTGCAAACGAAAAAGCATTTATTGCAGAAGCATGGCACGAGAGTAGTAACCATGCAGGCTGGTGGAATAGAAAAGGTGGGCAACCGTTTTTTGCTGTATTTAATTCTAACTCTTGCCACCAGTCAAGAACAATGACGTTGCCATTTGAGGATTACAAAAAGATGATCTGGAATCAACTGCCTGATAGTTTAAAAACTGGTGACAATGACTTTGAAATGCCACCATTCTACAAAGACTCACCCGAGATGCGTAGGCAAATGGCAAGGGTTTACAATTCGTTAAGCAAAACAAACATTGAATTTCAAGAACTTTTTGATCGACTAAAGAAGGAAGGGCTTTTAGACAACACAATCATCTTCTCATTTGGAGATCATGGTGAAGGAATGCCAAGAATGAAAACAAATGGGCTTGGACTTGGACATCGTGTTCCTTTTACGATTTGGTTTCCAGAAAAATATAAACATTTATCACCTTGGGGAACTGGTGGAGTAGTAACTGACGAAATGATCGACTTCGTAGACCTTGCCCCTACCGTATTATCGTTAGCAGGAATTGAAGTTCCTTCATACATGAAAGGAAGGGCACTTTTGAACAAAGACAGAAAGCAAAGCCCCGAATACCTTTTTCTTTCCTCAGATAGGTCAGATGAAAGCTATGACTTGACTCGAACAGTTATCAAAGGGAAATATGCATACTCCCGAATTTTTATGCCATATATCCAAGAACTGAGATTCCTACTTTATATGGACATGGGTGAAATAACAGGCATAATTAGAAATGACTTTAAGCTACAAAAACTAAATGGCCAGCAACAAACCATGCTGGTTCCTAGGCCAGCTGAATACCTTTATGACCTGGAAAAAGACCCTTGGGAACTCAATAACTTGGCACTAAGAAACGAATCTAAACCGCTCTTAAACGAATTTAGAAATGCTTTAAAACAAAATATCACTTCAAATCAAGACGTACTTTTTCTCCCAGAATTTGAGATCGAAGAGGTTTCAAAAAATGGATTTCCTTTTGAGTTCAGGACGAATGCCGAGGCATATCCCATCAATGACATTTATGAAATAGCTCAACTATCCGGTTTCAACGATTTAGCAACTTTAAAAAAACAGCTTACAGCTCTAAAATCCAGCAATAAGATTTGTAGGTACTGGGCACTTATGGGGATGAAATCTCACGCAACTAGCCAACTTAGAAGCTACAGGAGAAAAATTGAAAAAGTGCTATATGATTCTTACCAGCCAAATTCCATTTTAGCAGCTTCCATTCTTTATGACATCAATGGAAGCCAGGAAGCTAAAAAAGTATTAAAAAGCTATGTTGCATCAAGTGAAGACCATTTAAGCAACCTAGCACTTCAACAAATCCTTTACCAACAAAATGGTTTAGACTTTAGCCCTATTATCCAAGATTTTCAAGCCAAACAAGAAGGGACTAAAAAGCTATTTAATGCAAATAGAACAGCCACAATGTACAACTATGTTTTTCTCGGAAACCCTCTTCCCGAAAGAGACTAAAGTTGCTTAATTATGAATTTTAAAAAATCGAAATATTAAAGTTCTCCAAAACCTTTAAATAAATTTATAACTCAATTTGCCAAATAACTTGGGTGTTTACGAAAAAAAGAGGGACTTTTAGGCTACCCAAAACTAACTACAAGCCTTTAACTAAAATATGGCTCATTTAATTGACATACCAGTCTTCGATTCGGAGAAAGGTCAACTCACCGTCGTGGAAGGGCTTCTCCCAGGCAATATAAAAAGACTATACTATATAGACGATGTACCGTCGGATGCCCAAAGAGGTGGCCACAGGCATCATAAAACAGTTCAAATACTAATTTGCATAAAAGGTTCGTGTACAGTCTATTGCGACAATGGAATTGAAGAAAATAACTTTTTATTAGACTCCAAAAGGAAAGGCGTTGTTGTAAACCCAGAAGATTGGCACGTGATGGAAAATTTTTCAGAAGGTGCTATTCTGTTAGTTATTGCGAATGAATTATATGATGTCAATGATTACATCGACCAGTCGTATCGAGAGAGAACTCTATTTTAAACGGTTATGACCATTCCATTTTTAGACCTTAAAAAGATAAATGCTCCTTATTCTGATGAGATAAAGTCTGAACTGGCTAAAGTTGTTGACACGGGTTGGTATATATTAGGCGGACATGTTCAAAACTTTGAAAATAAATATGCTTCCTATTGCGGAGCAGCACATTGTATTGGACTGGCTAGTGGCTTAGATGCACTTGAACTCATCTTGGCAGCATCAGAATTCCCGAAAGGTTCAGAAATAATAGTTCCTGCGAACACCTACTACGCTACTATTTTAGCAATTGTAAATCAAGGCTTGACTCCAATCTTAGTCGAACCAAATACCGAAACTTTTCTTTTGGAATTGGACCTTGCCGAAAAAGCCATTACAACCAATACAAAAGCTATCTTTTTTGTAGAACTATATGGAAAAGCTGGCAACTATGACAAACTTTTAGAAATAGGTCGAAAACACAACCTTAAGCTCTTCTCCGATAATGCACAGTCACATGGTGCTTTGTATAATGGAAAAAACACAAATTATTTTTTTGACGCAGTCGCAGTCAGTTTTTATCCTACCAAAAACCTTGGGGCTCTAGGTGATGCTGGTTGTGTCCTCACTAATAACCCAGAGCTTGCCAAAAGAATAAAAACCCTTCGCAATTATGGCTCAAACATAAAATACCATTTTCAGTATTTGGGCAAAAATAGTCGATTGGATGACCTTCAAGCAAGTGCTCTGAATGTAAAACTTCAATATTTAGATAAAATCACAAATAGAAGAAGAGACATTGCAAAAAGGTATCTTTCAGAGATAAAAAACCCTAAAATTGAGCTGCCATCAAGCGATGCTATTTACGAAGACGCGTGGCATCTTTTCGTATTAAAATGTAATGAACGTGAGCGTTTAACACAATATTTGACGGACAAAAACATTGGTTGGGACATTCATTATCCTATCCCACCACATAAACAAGTAGCATTACAAAGTTTCGAAAATTTAAATCTACCCATTACCGAAAAATTGCACAAACAAGTACTCAGCATTCCTCTTAACCAATCGATATTGGATGAAGAAGTAGATTATATTATTTTGCACCTTAATAAATTCAACTAATTGGCAGAGTTATCCATTGTTATTCCAATTTACAATTCTGAAAAACAGATAGGTTCACTTATCAAAAAACTTCATTCTGACCTCAAAGAGCTCAGTTTTGATGTTGTGCTTGTCAATGATGGCAGCAAAGACCAATCTGAATCAGTGTGTACTCAATTAGCAAATGAATACGATAACGTTAGTTTTATTTCTTTGATGAAAAACTTTGGGGAATTTAATGCCGTAATGTGCGGACTTAATTTTGCCAAAGGAGACTTCGTGGTAATCATTGACGACGACTTTCAAAATCCTCCTTCAGAAATATTGAAGTTGCTAAACAAAGCAAAAGAAGACGATGCCGATGTAGTTTACAGCTATTACGCCGAGAAAAAACATTCAGCTTTTCGTAACTGGGGAAGCCGACTTGTAAATAATCTTACAACATATTTGATCAATAAACCACATGACTTGTATTTATCCAGTTTCAAGCTGATGAGGCAAGAGCTTGTAGAGCATATCATTAAATTTAAGTCACCGTACCCATATATAGATGGCATCATCTTTTTCTTGACCAACAATGTAAGCAAAGTAATGGTCGATCACCATCCAAGAGCAGATGGGCAATCAAGCTATACCTTACGAAAACTCATTTCACTGTTTCTTACAGTGCTTTTTGGCTATTCACTAATGCCTATTAGGTTGATCATGTTTACGGGAGTATTTTCAATATTCTTTTCACTCGTTTATATGATTCTGTATTTCACTGGAGCAATTCCAGAGTGGGGTTCACCAGTTATCATATTCCTTTGCGGTGTTTTACTTTGTAGCTTAGCTATTGTGGGAGAGTATGTTGGCAAAACTTTGTTAATTCTTAGCGGTGTTCCTCAATTCGTTTATCGCAAAAAAATAATCCAAAAAAATGCTGATAAATAGTGCTGAATACGAGGCAATGTATCGCACCGAAAGTGAATTGTGGTGGTATCGCATTTTGCATCTCAAAGTGTTGAGGTCTATTTCTTCCCATTTTCCTTCTAATAAAAATATTGAAATTCTTGATGCTGGTTGTGGAACTGGTGGAATGCTCCAAAGTCTAAAAAATGAAGGTTATCATAACATCAAAGGGTTTGATTTCTCTGTAGATGCAGTAAGGCTGTGCAAAACAAGAGGCTTAGATGTTGAACAATTTAGTTTATTGGAAAAAGAAGAGGCCACTAAACAGTATGATGTGGTTATATGCAATGACGTGCTTTATCAATTTGATAATGCTGAAATGCTCCAAGCTTTTCAAAATCTCAGTAGCAAAGTCAAAAAAGGCGGAGTTTTAATTTCAAACAATCAAGCTTTTGAAGCCTTTAGAGGAACACATGATATCGCAGTTGGTAGCAAACGAAGGTTTGTAATTAAAGATTTTAGAAACTTTTTGACCAAACATGGTCTGCAACTAAGCATTCAGACTTATAATTATTGGAGTTTGTTACTTTCACCTTTGATATTCGGAGTGAGACTAATTCAGCGAATCCAACTAAGATTAGGCATGATAGATCTAAAAAATGTCAAGTCAGATGTAGGGTTACCTCCAAATTTTATAAATCAATTTTTCTTCCGTTTGGTTAAATTTGAAGATCGTTTTTTGCCCAAACATCTCTTTGGAAGTTCACTTTTTATTACTTTCAATAAAGATTAAGAATCGATACCTATGTGGGAAAAGAAAAGCGGCTTTTTTGTTTTTGCCATACTGGGTATTTTCTGCTGGTATTTCTTTTCGCTATTAGATAATATTCCTCGAGATGATGAATATTGGTTGCTTGCAGATTTTAATGGTTTTTACTCACAAAAAAGCTTTTGGGAACAAGTAGGCACACTATTTAAGATCAAAAACTCACATCGTTTTGTTCCTGTTTTTGCCCTTTATGCCATTATTTTAAAGATCTTTGGCATCATTAACCTTAAGCTGGTTGTATGCTTTGCCTTTATCCTGCTTCTTGCTTTTATATATCTTCTTTCTAAACCACTAAAAGGTAAGAATAAGCTATTCACGATTCCTATTCTGCTCATTTTCCTGAACCCAATGTGCTACTCCATGACATTTTTTGGAGAACACGTAATGCAATATCTCACGCTTTTCTTGAGCATGGTTGGTTGTATTTATTTAATCAGTTACAGGCTTAATGACAAGTTTTGGCTATTGATTGCTGTGGCAGTCATATGCTCTTTTACTTTTGGCAATGGCCTACTAGTTTGGATCATTGGGGCAATATTAATCGCTAGTAAATTGGAGTGGAGGAAATTGGCATTTTGGAGTGCCGCCGGGATTAGTACATACTTTGTCTTTTTTGCCACTTTTCATAACACAGGGATCGAAGGTTCACCTTTCGACTTCCTGCATTATCTTGATAAATTCAGTGTTTTTGTCGCTAGTTTCCCAGGAAATGGAATGGACTTTTTCCCGAGACTTATCATATCAAATTTTCAGCAATACCCGGTCTCGTTAAAACTTTTTCTTGCCTTAAGAATTGCTCTTATATTTGCTCTTCCACTTTTTGTACTTATAAGTTTATTAAGGTTTTTCTTCCTGAAAAGAAAATCTCTAAAGTTTTCGAATTCACCAGAAGACTCCTATTTATTATTTACTATCGGAATCATTCTATTTGTAGTCTTCTCTGGAGGCTTAGCCGCAATTTTTCGATCACACATTGGCTATGGAGAAGGTGTAGCAACACGATATAGACTTTTCGGTCAACTATTTGTATTGGCCTCCTACATGCTCTATATTTTTTATAAAAACTTTTCATCCAAAAGCTTAAAATATGCCATTTGGGTTTGCTCTGCTTATTGGGTGATTAGCTACGTTGTATTTTTACCAAAAGCGAAAGGATCTAGTGTCGATTTTTCTGCTAGTAAATTAAATGTTTTGGATCATGGCAAAACTTACATTTTTGGCGGATACGAAAAGGACATTGAAGATGGTATTGATGATACACTTTTACCCTCGATTTTAGCATCAAATACTTATAATTATACCGGCCAAAAGCTTGACCTCACAAGTCAAATTGCTCAAGCCAAAGAAGTAGAAGTAGGATATGAAATTGTTGAGAAAATGTTGATTTTAGACATCGAAAGTTACGAATGGTACAATCTTGCTGATAAAAAATACCTTTTGGTTGAAAGTGACACCAAACTCACCTACGTTCCCCTTAGCCCCATAACCTATTTTTCAAAATATTATGCCCATGCAGGAAAGCTCAAAGGGTCTCTTTACCCCTCTTTATTTACAGAAAAGCACAAAGCCTACTACCTTTTGACCCTAAAAAATAGAGAAAGCGAACTTTTAAAAATAAAAGGCATCAAATTATAGAAAGCTTAAAAACACGTTGAAATCCTAATTTTTAACGGGTCATAAATATTCACTGGTTTTGGATTAAATATGTACTTTTATGTTGGTTGTAATCAGTAAACAGTAAGTATTTTGAATAAAGTTTTAGCTCTGCTCTGCCTTATCCCTTTTTGCTCAAGTTCATGTGAATTAGAGCAATTCTCTGACACATTAAGAGTTTCAATAAATAGCGAAAAGCATTTTCAGACAATCGATGGCTTTGGTGCATCTGATGCTTGGAGATGCCAATTCGTGGGCAAAAACTATCCGATAGTCAAGAAAGAACAACTAGCGGACTGGCTGTTTTCTCAGAAATTTGATCAAGACGGAAACCCTAAAGGTATTGGACTTTCTATTTGGAGAACAGAACTTGGTGCAGGAAGTACGGAGCAAGGTGACGAATCGGGCATTGCGAATGTATGGCGAAGGGGTGAATCATTTTTGAATGAAGATGGCACTTATGACTGGTCGAGAATGGAGGGCCAAAAATGGTTCTTAAAAGCCGCACAAAAACGTGGAGTTGAACAGTTTTTGGCATTTAACAATGCTCCGCCAGTAAACTATAGCATGAACGGAAAAGCTTTTGCCACTAAAGGTAATTTGAATTACAACCTCAAAAGTGATCAATTTGACGATTTCACTACCTATTTAGTAAAGCTGATTAAACATTTTGAAGAAGATGAGGGAATCCGATTCGATTATATTAGTCCTATCAATGAGCCACAATGGGCTTGGGACAAAGGCAACCAAGAAGGAAGCCCAGCTACGAATGAAGATATATTTAAGCTAACGAAAGGTCTTTCGGAGAAGTTGATCAAAAATAACTTAAAAACACAATTGACAGTAGGTGAAGCTGGTCAAATCAATTATTTATACAAAAGCGTTAAACCATACTCTCCCGACAATCAAATAGAAGCTTTTTGGTCAAAAAACTCTCCGCTTTATCTCGGCAATTTCTCAAATGTAAAAAAGGTAATTTCGGGACATTCTTACTTTACTACTTGGCCCATCAACAAGCAGGTTTCAACTAGAAAAGAGTTGAGACAACAACTAGACGTAGTTGACCCAGACTTAGCCTATTGGATGAGCGAATTCTGTATTCTCGAAAAGAACGACGAGATTGGTCAAGGAGGCGGAAGAGACCTCGGAATGAATACTGCTTTATACTACACACGTGTTATTCACAATGACCTCACTATTGCAAATGCCAGCTCATGGCAGTACTGGACCGCCGTGAGCAATCATGACTACAAAGATGGCTTGGTGTATGTAGACAAAGGAAACAATGGTATCAATGGCATAAAACATCCTGATGCATTCGCTTTGATGCAGGATGGAGAAATTCGAGATTCCAAAAGCCTTTGGGCATTTGGCAACTATGCAAGATTTATAAGACCAGGTTTTAAGCGGATAGATGTTGCTGGTGGTAATGAAAATCTCCTTATTTCTGCTTTTCAAAATCCCGTAAACGGAGCAATTACAATGGTAGTAGTGAACTTAGGAACAGACAACTCCAAGCTTAATATTGACTTTGCCCCCAAAGTCCTCAAAGCCAAATATGTTACTAATGATCGCTCAAATTTAGCCTCAAGTAAAGGTTCTGAGCTAAACTTAAGTTGTTCAGCTCGATCGGTTAGCACTTTAGTTTTTGAGTAGGGCATTCCACAGTTTCCATAAATTAAGTATCAATATTTTTTGGGTTGCAAAAAACGAAAGGTTCAATCTTCGAATTATTTAAAACGTCAACCTCTACTTTGGGTTTGGTAGAAAATGATAACTTTTGTGATGCTGTCCAATGGTACGATAATTGAATATACGTTGGTAATCTAATGTCAATAAATGCCTAATAAACACCTCATCCTTGTATTCCTCTTTGTTATTTTAAAAGGTTTCGGCCAAGAGGTTTATTACGATATTCCCTTTGATGACTCCTGGAATGTTGAGGATAGTGCATTAGCTCTAGAAAGCAAAAAAGGTTTTATTACAGTTAAATCAAAATCAAAAATTTATGCGATTGAATTTAAACTGAATAATGACAATTATGCCAGCCTAAACCATCTAGCAAGAAGGGAGAATGATAGCAATCAGTTTCTCCCAAAGCAATTACCAAAACTTATTCCATTCCCCAAAAGGGAGAAAAATCAATGTGATTTGTTTATTTCGAGTATCACCATTGATCTAAAAGAAAAAATACAATACCGTCACTCGCCCAATTTTTCTTATTACGACAAAGGAAAAAGAACCTATCCTCTAGAACTTTATTCTAGAATGGTTCCGATTCCTAAAATCATCAATAATACAAATTCACTTGGTATCTACCTTAGTAAGGTTTTAAATAACAAAGGCTATTACAATTTTCAAAATGAAAATTATTCTCCTGAAAAATCGAATACAAGATTTATTGATATTACAGTTAATAAACTCAAAGTAAATGTAGTAAACAGGAAATCTGGCAATTACAGCATTTATGCCCCACCAAGTTCTGATGGATTAATTAACGCTGAGGTAGAAGTCAAAATTAAACTAATAGACCAATATAGTGACACACTATATTTAGAATCGAGAATCAATAAAAGTAACGACTTTTATTACAGAGAGCATAAAGAAATGGAAGAGTGCCTTGCTCAAGCATTTGAACAGTCACTTGAATACAGCGTAGCAAACTTTATAACCTCAGAGGAAGTCAAGCCATTTATTGATAAAGCAAGAGCAGAAAAGGTTTCTTTAATTACTGCAAACTTTTCATCGAACTACGAAAAGTTAGAAAAAAATCAAATTGAGGAGGTTGTAATTGGTTTGACTGGAAAAAATACTTCGCAAACGGGTACAATTATTAGCAGTGATGGCTTAGTCATTACAGCTTTTGTAAAAGATGATGAAATTGAAAACTTGAAATACCATACAATATCTGGGACAAAAGGTCGGGTATTAAAAGTAGGTGATTCGAAGAAATATGGGCTAACTCTATTTAGAATGGAGAATACTTCAAAAACAAAAGGTATCAAACTAGCTACAAATACACTTGAGGTTTTAGATGAAATCTTAATCTTTTCAGCCACAGACATACCAAATAACATTTATGGCTTCTCTTCAGGAATAATATCAGGTAAAAGAAAAATAGACCCGTTAAATTATTATTGGCAAACAGACGCCAGCGTTACCCCTTCATCAATAGGAGCTCCTGTGTGGAACTTGAATGGTCAACTTTCAGGAATTATAATTGATAAAAATGACAATGAAAACTACCTTGGTATCTCATTTATTCTTCCTGCAAAAATGGTAAATAAGGCCTTTTCCTTTGAAAAAATAAACGAGAATAAATAGACATTTTATGAAACAGTTTTGGACTATTCTTTTATCATGTCAGATCCTTTTTTCGAGTTGTGCCTCCATTCTAAATGGCTCCAGTCAAAAAGTAAAAGTTGTTAGCCCTACAAATTGCCAAACCTATTTAAACGGGAAGCAGGTATATCTTCAGGCGGGTTATTTGACACTATCACGGAATATGATTCCTCAACAATTCACTTTCAAAAGGGAGGGATACTTGGACGAAAACAAAGTTGCTATTCAATATAAAAAGTCTCCACTTGCAGTCCTCAGTATAATTCCTTTTGGAGTGTTTGTTTATCCAATATTTTTAGATAATGGTAAAAAAGCATACAATTATGAAAAAGTTATAAGCTTGGTCAATCAAGACTATAAAGTGCCAAGTTTTGGAAGGTTTAAATTATTCCCCAAGTTTAATCAATTTGAATTATCAGAAGATATGGAATTCTATAACTTCAACTCTTATAGAAGTTATTACTACTTTAAAACATCTGATTTTCAACCAACTCATTATTCTGTTTCTTTAAAAAGGAATGAGCTATTAACTCAGTTGTACTTTCAAGAAAAACTTGAAGTACTTATTAACGAAAAAGAATATGTAAGATCAAGCTCTTTAAACTTAGATAAGTTTAAGACTGAACTTAAAATTGATGTTCGCCTTTTGGATTTAGAGTTATCTGAAATCAATACTTCTAGCTCATATAATGGTGGATTTACACAAGTTAAAATAGAGTTATTATGGTTATTACAAGATGTTTATGGAAATAAACTTGAAGAAGTAACAACTTTCGACTCTTCGGGTGAGTTTAAGTTTCATAATAAAAAAGATTACGATCAAAGTGTTCAATCAGCCATAGAAGATTGTTTGCATAAAGGCTATATTACTTTTCTAAACAATGAAAAAGTTGGCAACTTAATGTTAAATGGTTTTGAGACTAAAGAAGTCAATTTTCCCCTTCTGTTGCTTAATGACAGCAGAGCAGCTAATACCTTAAAAAAAGCTATAAACTCTGTTGTTACTGTGAAATTAGAAGAAGGCCATGGTAGTGGGGTTTTCATCAGTAATGACGGCTATCTTGTCACTAATTATCATGTTGTTCAAAACAATAAAAAAGTGAAAATAATTGACAATAGTGGTAAAGAGTATTGGGCTGAAGTAATAAGAATTAACAAAACTAAAGATCTAGCCCTGCTTAAAGCAGATACGGAAGTCGAACCAATTCGATTTAGCATGTCTCCTTTACAGATTACTCAAGAAGTTTATGCAATTGGGACACCAGCTTCTACAAATTTGTCACAGACAGTTTCTAGAGGAATAGTTTCTAGAATAGAAAAAAACGATTCTAAAAATAAATTTGTCCAATTTGATGCAAGTATTAATAGTGGAAATTCAGGAGGTGCTCTATTAAATAACAAAGGTGAATTGGTAGGGATTGTTAATGCAAAGTTGACGGGAAAAGGTATAGAAGGAATTGGCTTTGCAATTGCAATTGATCAGGTATATAAGGGCTTAAGTCTTAACTTCGCAGGAGTAAATAAACCTTGATTATAAGTTACTCCCTCTGTAAAACGGTTTATTATTAAATTTTTAAAGGATTTTGAGCTAAACTTAAGTTGTTCAGCTCGATCGGTTAGTACTTTTGTTTTTGAGTAGAAATGTACTATAAATCACTTTACTTCTATACAAGCTTTTGAATTCATTCAGAGTCTCATTCTTAATTTCATGTTTCAGAGGTTGAATTTAAATATGGATAATTACCCACCCGACAAAATGTTAGAAATTAGATGCTTAATGACTAACAAAAAGCCGCAGTCATTTGAGCTCTTGATAGATAAGATAATCTTAGGGTAGTTTTTCTTTCCCATTCTTTTCCAATAGATTTTCTTTTCTTTGTGTTTCTGTTTACAACAAATCAAGAATTGTGTTGTAATTAGTACTAATTTAGAATTTGTGAAATAAAAATCGAGCAAGCAAATTTGCTCACAAAGAGAATTTATGAAGAAAATTATTTTTTTCCTTTTTATCCTATCAGCTACCACTACAACTTTTGGACAAACTTCCAAAGTAGGTACCATAGATAGCGACTTTATTTTGTCTAAAATGCCTGAAATGGCTCAAACTCAAGACTCTCTCACTGCATATAGAGAAAAGTTAGGTAGTCAGCTAGCTGAAAAAACTGCAAACTATGAGAAGATATATAAAGCAGCTGAAGCCGTTTTTGATTCCCTTTCTGATGAAGCAAAACGAGCTAAACAAGAAGAGCTAGCAACGCTAGAGAATGATGTAAACAATTTTCGTAGAAATGGGACACAGCTCATTGAACTCAAGCAAGATCAACTAATGCGTCCACTCTATCAAAAAATAGGTGTAAATGTAGCTACAGTTGCTAAGCAATTGGGCTATACACAAATACTCAATATTAGCAATAACGACAGCCTTGCATACATTGACCCTGAATTTGATATTTCGGAGAAAGTTCTTCTCATGATGGGCATTAGTATTGTGAAGTAATGTATTTAAATGGTTCATTAAAAAAATGAACCATTTAAATCTTATAAAGTAGTCCCACTTTACCCAACAGCATTTCACCTCCTTTTTTACTCGAACCTTGCTCTATTTGACTGAAAGCAGGTCTGAAAGTTTTTTCAAATAGCACTGTTGAAGAAGCTCGAAGTTTATCACTAAATTTCAATACAAACCCTGCTTCCAAACCCATTGCTCCTTTGGAGTCAATCCTGAATCCTTTTTGTGGAATCCTAAGAGATATCCCTCCTCCAAATTTGGGATTGAAAAACTTATGAGAAGTCATGTAATTTAGGTAAAATGGAAATCTCCACAATTTTAGATATGGGTTAGAAGTGGAGTTAAAATAGCTCACACCTGTATTAAAATATACCTTTTCGTTTAATCGTGGCATCCAGAAATATAAACTTAGTGTGCTTAAAGTTGCTTGATGTCTTCCATTCCATTGCGTAACTTGACCTAATCCAATTGAAGGCTCAATAAACACTTTTACTTCGGAAGATTTCCTACTATAAACTTCACTTTGATAACTATCGCAAACTGCATTATGGTAATCAACAGCCAAGTTGATAAGGCTTTTATGATCTGGTTTTACGATTCTATCAATTCTATCATTAAACTGAGGAGCATCTGAAGTGTAGAATTTTAGTATTCCTTTATGCTTTATTGATTTTACTTTAAGCTCCTGCCCTTTTACTAGAACATATTCTTCAGTGTAACCAAGTAGTTGTATAGGGCTCTCTGCTTTCTTAAGGTAATATCGATCTCCTTGTTCGTCTCTTGTATAATATACCTCCAACTTACCATTGACTAGTTGCTCAAAAAACATTTGCTTTCCATTATATGGTAGAGAAACAAATCGCCTTCCTCCATCAGAAAAATAATAATTAACTAAATCTTTTGGCGAAAACTCTTCGGCAGGTTGATCATTAGTATTTTTAAAAAAACATTTTTGGGTAAAGTCCGTGTCATTGGTATATGCGATCAATCCTACTTTACT
The DNA here is from genome assembly GCA_900230115.1 of Spirosomataceae bacterium TFI 002. Taxonomy (NCBI): domain Bacteria; kingdom Pseudomonadati; phylum Bacteroidota; class Cytophagia; order Cytophagales; family Spirosomataceae; species Spirosomataceae bacterium TFI 002. The sequence continues at coordinate 1,425,654 of LT907983.1, forward strand.
GTCCCCATTTTTTAAAGTAATTGATCCCTGTTTGAAATCATTTTGGGCAAAACATGAAAACATGGGTGTAGCTAATAGCACCCAATAAATCTTTCTAAAATAATTCATTATCAATTAAGTTATGTGTTGATCTGAAATTGTCAAAATCAGTGCCAATTGAATGTACATACGTATTAAATTTAATGTTTACCTACCATAACTTTTGTAGCAAAAAAGCTTTCAATTTTATATCTTTAGCCTAAAATATTCAACCATAAAATGAAAAACTCAAGCAATCGTCGTCAATTCATCAAAACTGCCTCAGCAGCTGCTAGTTTCTTTATTGTACCTCGCCATATTCTTGGCAAAGGGTTTCTTGCACCGAGCGACAAGATCAACATGGCCTACATAGGTTGTGGTAAGCAAAGTGGAGGATTACAAAAACGTTTTTTTGAGACTGGTGAAGTAAATATCATTGGTGCCGCTGATCCCCACAGACTGAAACTCGAGCGATTTACCAATAACCTCAAGACATTGATTCAAAAAGATAGCTTAGATGACTCATTTAGAGCATATGAAGACTATCGAGAATTGCTTGCCAATAAATCAATTGATAGTGTAGTCATTGCTACTCCCGATCACTGGCATGCCGTAATGACTGTAAATGCCGCCAACGCTGGCAAAGATGTGTATTGCGAAAAACCACTCTCACTCACCGTGAAAGAAGGTAGAGCGATGGTAAACGCAATAAGAAAAAACAAGCGAGTATTGCAAACTGGCAGCATGCAACGCTCGTGGGACGAGTTTCGCCGTACAGCAGAATTGATAAGAAACGGTTATTTGGGAGAAATAAAAGACATTTTTGTTAATGTCGGTAACCCGCCAAAAGACATTGATTTTGAAGCTCAAAAAATACCTGAACATTTAAATTGGGACTTATGGTTAGGGCCAAATGAACCTGCACCCTATAATGAATTACTAGCTCCTACCATGGAAAATGAATTTTGGGCATTATGGAGAGAGTACAAGCCATTTGGTGGAGGCTATGTTACAGACTGGGGAGCACACATGTTTGACATTGTGCAATGGTCTCTTGGCATGGATCATAGTGGCCCAGTAAAAGTAAGTGCTCCTAAAGCCAAAGGAATGACAGGTGATATCCGTGGACTTCAATACACTTACAAAAATGGAATTACTGTAAAACATCAAGATTGGGGTAAAACCAACGGTATCCAATTCGTGGGTACAGAGGGAACTTTGGAAGTACAAAGAAAAAACCTGAACGAACCAGAAAAGCTGAAAGGTCTAAAATTGAAATCATCCGATATTCATTTACTGAAGCCTGAAAATCACTACATAGACTTCCTAAACTCCATGAGAAATCGTGAAAAACCAATTTGTGATGTAGAGATAGGCCACCGCACCGCTAGCATGTGCAACATTGGTAACATCGCCTACGAACTTGGTGGGGATTTTGACTGGAATCCTAAAAGAGAAATGTTCAAGGGAAATGCGGAAGCGAATGCACTTTTAGGCAGAAAAATGAGAGCGGAGCATAGTATTAAGATTTGAAAGTGAAAGTGGGAAAAGGAGGTTGGAAGTTACTTTTCGGCAATTTGAGAATATAATACCTTTAAAAACTTATTAATATTTGGCAATTAGCTCCGGGCTAGATTTAAAAAGGTTAAAAAAATATCAGAATATAATCAACTCAAAATACCTTACAACATCATTTTTTTTAAATTCCAAAATCCTAATATGATTTTAGGATTAAATTGATTGTGTAATTTATTAATTTGATCTAAATTTGATAGAATCAAACCTTAAACAAAATGAAACTAAAAACTTTTCTTCATTCCTTATAATCTCAGTTCTTTTATTTTCGATGTCTAATTGGAAACTATTCGGCTGGGAAAAGACGTCTTCAGTTATTGTTACTGACTCAGAAAACATCATGGTCTCAGGAAGTAACAACGGTATCTGTTCTGAGTTCTATTCAGAAACACTGTATGTTTTTGGAATACCAATGGCAAGTAGAAGTGATAATAGACCTGTGGCATGTTATTGAAATATTTAAAAGTTTTTGAATTCCTACAATTCTTCTTAATTTTTTTTATTGCTACAAATCAAACAAATGGTCAAAGACCAAGTGAAATATCGGGGTTTATTACAAACAAGTCAGAAGAACCAATTCCTTATTGTTTAATAATAAATGATCGTACTCAAATAGGGCATTTATCCGACTCATTGGGGAGATTTGTAATTTCTGGGATACCAAGTGATAAAGTTATTTTCAAACAATTAAGTTTTCTGACTTTAGAAACCTCCATACAATCTTTGCAATTGGATAATAGGATTCAATTGGTCGAAAGCCCTATTGCATTAAATAAAATAGAAATACTCCCGACGAGAATAGATGATATTGAAAGGGTTGGAATTAGTAGGAAGTCAAGAATTATAAAGAATTACTATCTTTTAAAGCCTGGTTTTGGAGACGGAATTGCAATAATAAACAAACGAAGTATTGTAAAAAAAATTAAAAGTGTGAATGTGAAGGTTGGTTTTAAAGGAAGTCCAATTTTGCCTTTTCGAATTAACCTTTGGAGCTTAAATGAAGATAACTTCCCAGAAAATATACTTGGTAATAAGGATATCATTATTTATCCAAAAGATAAACTCACTTGGGAAAACATCGATTTAATTGATCAAAATATTGTTTTTGAAGGGAACGGAATCGGTGTTAGTATCGAACCATTAGCTCCATCCACTTTGAAAGTTAAGTTTTCCAAGAAATATACTCCATTGGTGGGTGTATATAATTGTTCAGAAAACTGCGTAGGCCTACAAAATAGAAAGTATGCATTGTGGTTCAAGCCAGTGGGTAAATTTAATTGCCCTGCGGTATATTTAGAACTGATTGATATTTAATTCAAAACCTCATGTGATCAATTTTTGAATATTGCTGTGTCCTATGCTCATTCCCCAAATAGTGCAAGAAAAAGGCACAATTTTTTAGATTTACATCGGAATTATGAAATTTTTTGTGTTATTTCGCACCCGAAAAAGCAGCCAAATTTTGTACTTTGGTCGCTTGTAAATCGAATCATCAATATTTTATATTTCAGAAAATAACACATGGCAGCAGTAAGACCAGACGAAATTTCGGCCATCTTGCGTGAGCAACTCGCAGGAGCAAAAACCGAAGCTGAATTAGAAGAAGTAGGAACTGTCCTTCAAATAGGTGACGGTGTAGCTCGTATTTATGGACTTTCAAAAGTTCAAGCGGGTGAATTGTTGGAATTTGAAAACGGACTAAAAGCCCTTGCACTTAACCTTGAAGAGGATAATGTGGGAGCAGTACTTTTTGGAGATTCCGCAGGTATCAAAGAAGGTGCAACCGTAAAGCGTACAGGTGAAATCGCTTCTATCCAAGTAGGTGAAGGTGTAGTAGGACGTGTAGTGGATACACTTGCACAACCAATCGACGGCCTTGGTCCTATTGTAGGAGAGACTTTCGAGATGCCAATTGAGCGTAAAGCTCCAGGGGTAATCTATCGTGAGCCAGTTACTGAACCTTTACAAACTGGTCTTAAGTCTGTTGATGCCATGATTCCTATCGGTCGTGGACAGCGTGAACTTGTAATTGGTGACCGCCAAACAGGTAAAACTGCTGTATGTATCGATACAATCATTAATCAAAAAGAATTCTTCGATAAAGGAGAGCCTGTATATTGTATTTACGTTGCATGTGGACAAAAAGCGTCTACAGTAAAGCAAGTAGAGCAAACATTAAGAAGATACGGAGCAATGGAATACACTACAATTGTAGCTGCCAATGCTTCTGATCCATCTCCAATGCAATTTTACGCTCCATTTACGGGTGCTGCCATAGGCGAGTACTTCCGTGATACTGGTCGTCCTGCATTGGTAATATATGATGACCTTTCTAAGCAAGCAGTTGCTTACCGTGAGGTTTCTCTTTTGCTTCGTCGTCCTCCAGGACGTGAGGCTTATCCTGGTGACGTATTTTATCTTCACTCCCGTTTGCTGGAGCGTGCTGCAAAAATCAACAGCTCAGACACTATCGCTCAGCAAATGAACGACCTTCCACCTTCATTGAAGGGTAAGGTAAAAGGTGGTGGATCTCTTACTGCACTTCCTATCATTGAAACACAAGCTGGTGACGTTTCTGCTTATATTCCTACCAACGTAATTTCTATTACTGATGGTCAGATATTCTTGGAGCAAAACTTATTCAACGCTGGTATTCGTCCTGCAATTAACGTTGGTATCTCGGTATCTCGTGTAGGTGGTAATGCACAGGTGAAATCAATGAAGAAAGTATCAGGTACATTGAAGCTTGACCAAGCACAGTTCCGTGAGCTAGAGGCATTCTCTAAGTTCGGTTCGGATCTTGATGCAGCAACTAAGCTTGTAATTGACCGTGGTAGAAGAAACCAAGAGATTTTGAAGCAAGGTCAGTACCAGCCAGTGCCAGTAGGTGAGCAAATCGTAATGATTTATTCTTCTATCAATGGTGTGATGGACAAAGTACCTGTTGAGAAAGTTAAAGAATTCGAGAATGAGTTTATCAATTTCATGAAAGCTCAAAAACCAGAATATCTTGCTACACTAGCTGCAGGAAAACTGGACGAAGAAATCACCGACTTTATCAAGAAAGAAGGAAAAGCAATGGCTGAGCGTTACGCTTAATCATTTTGAATTAAAATTTAGAATTTAATGACTAGGGACCAACCTCCTATAGTCACCAAATATTCAGAAAATGCCTTCATTAAAAGAAGTAAGAAATAGAATAACCTCGGTAAACTCAACCATGCAGATTACTAAAGCCATGAAAATGGTGGCAGCTGCTAAGTTGAGAAGGGCTCAGGATAAGATTATCCAAATGAGACCTTATGCCAATAAGTTGAACGAACTCATCGCCACTGTTTCTGCTAACACAGAAGTAGGAGCTCAAAGTCCGTACACATCTGTGAGAGACGTGAAAAACGTTTTGATCGTAGGTGTAACATCGGACAGAGGATTGTGTGGTGGATTCAACAACAATATTGTAAAGGCAATCAATGCTTTAATTGCTGAAAAGTATGCTTCACAGCACGCTAAAGGTAATGTCTCTATCAAGTCTCTTGGTAAAAAAGCATACGACGCTTTTCGTAAAACCGGAATGACGGTTAATAATAACCATGGTGCAGTTTACCAAAACCTAACTTTCGCTTATGTAAAAGAAGCGGCAGAAGAAGTAATGGAAGACTTTGCTAATGGAAAATACGATGAAGTTATCGTTGTTTTCAATGAGTTCAAAAACGTTGCGACGCAAATCATAAGAGCTGAGAAAATGCTCCCAATGGTTGCTGAAATAGACGAAAGTGCTGCTAACACAAATGCAGATTACATTTTTGAACCATCAGAAGAAGAGATCATTCTTGATTTAATGCCAAAAGCAATCAAAATGAAGCTTTACAAGGCTGTTTTGGAATCTAACGCGTCTGAGCACGGTGCTCGTATGACTGCAATGGACAAAGCAACCGAGAATGGTGGAGAATTGCTAAAAGACCTGAAAGTGGTGTACAACCGCTCTCGTCAGGCTGCCATTACCAAAGAGATCCTAGAGATCGTAGGTGGTGCAGAAGCATTGAAAGATAGCTAATAGCACTACAAATATTACAGAGAGAAGCATCCTGAGCAATTGGGGTGCTTTTTTTGTTGTTATTCGTTATTGAAAATGACGGTTACTTTTTTAGGGAGAAAGGAACACGGAAGAAAGGAACAAGGGTGCGTAAAACCTTAGCATGTCGCACCCGTGTCTATTATATCCTTTTTATCAAACCATGTCTGACTTTGGTCCGACATTACTTTCTATGGCTGTCAGACCATCGGTCGGACTTGTTTCAAGGGAAGAAAGGAAAAAAAACAATAAATCGGCACTTCAAAAAATAATGCTATTTTTGAGGAAAATGACAGCATTTCAATAGCAATTAAAAACTTTCTAAACTCAGACTACACAAATACTTTTTTAAATGAAAGCAACACTAATTGATAAACTGGAAGACGTTTACGATTACAATATTTCTGATAACGGTCGCATATACGCTACAGCAGAAAATATTATTTTCTCCAATGATGGATTTAGGTACTCAACAGAAAGTTTTAGGCTGCCATACTGTTTCACGAACGAGAATAACGACTATTTTCAATCCGATTTTGCACTTTTCAGTATTAACCTTGAAACACAGGAAGTACTTAAAGTTTTTGATATTGAACCAAAATCGCAGTTTATTAAATTCGAAAATGGAAAAATCTATTTTCTTCAAAACATTCTTATATCAACGGAGAGACTCGTTAATTATAAGCTTTCTTGCTATAATTTAGATGGCAATCTTCTAAAATCATCTGAGTTGTTTGATGCTAGCATTAGTTGGATTTTCGAAAAAGATGAGTTTTTCTGCCAAGTTGGTCACCCAAAGAAACATTTGATTAAAATGATAAATTTTGAAAAAGGTGAAACTATTTGGTCTCTAGACTATAAAAATGAAAAAAAGCTTGATGGTTTCAGTTCTATGACTGTAGAGCTTTACTTGGACAGCTCAGAGGTTATTACAGTTTTATCACAAAAGATTGAAGGCACAAGAAGTAAATATAATAGTGTTTTATTGCATATAAATCGCAAAACAGGTAAAACGCTGAAGGTCTTACCTTGGAATTCGACATTTATAAAAGTATTCGATAATACATTATATTCAAAAAAAAACCCTTCAACAATTTTAAGTTATGATCCCAAATCGTCAATTATCAATAATTATGAATTAGGACCTGTATTGGAGGCAAACGGGTTTGACGATTTTATACATGATTTCATTGTCGACAATGACCTGTTGGTAATATTTCTACGATTTGACCTTGAAACCCCCATTGTACTAATAAGCCTTGAAACACTTGAAGTAAAAGATAAAATCCCTTTTCATAAAGGAGCTGGTTCTTTAGGAAGTTTTGTTATCATAAATAAAAAACTATACATAAGGACTCAGGATTTAACGCTACTAATTTATGATTTAGAGGAATGACAGTGCCCTTCGAATAGCATGTCACACCCGTTTCTATTATGTCCTTTTTTTCAAACCATGTCTGACTCTGGTCCGACATTACTATCTTTGGCTGTCAGACCATCGGTCGGGCTTGTTATAAGGGGAGGAAAGGGCTAAGAAAAAGTATATTCGCAGCACTAAGTCCTTTCTCCACTCGGCCTGAGCGTTTAGTCGAAGGGTTCTCCTTGTTCCAATTAATGACCCAAAGTCAAAATCACAAAGCACCCTTCGCATACTCCAAGCACTTCTTTACTTCTTTCACCGCATCTGAGCCCTCAGGCACTTTATATTCTAGTTCTATGCTTACAGGGATGTCGTAGCCTTCTTTTTGGAGGAGTTGTAGAACTTCTATAATCGGTGTATCGCCAGTTCCCCAAGCGAGGTTCTTTTGTCCGTTTGCTTTTGAGGTGCGGTCTTTCATGTGGAGACTGCTGATTCTATCGTGTTTCGCTTTAATTAGTGCCAGTAAGCTTTCAGCTGTATTTTTGGTATTTTCTCCTGCGATGTAATGTCCGCAGTCAAGGTTCATGGTATTATAGGGCGATTGTGCCAATGCTACATCCCAAAAAGTATCGGTTGCCAAAGTATGGGCATGATAGCCTACAAGCATGTTATTTTTGGCTCCCAAGTCTCCTAATCGCTGCGAGTGAGCAGGATTACGAGGAAGTTCAACTGTAACAGACTGTGCACCCAAAGCTTTAGCGGCTTTCATGGCATACGTTATTTCTTCATCTGTATTATTTTCTCCAAGTGCATTAGGCTTAAAAGCGTAAATAGTCACACCGGCCTTGTTATACATTTCCTTTAGCTTCTTATATGGCTTCATGGATGCTTTTGCCCTCCAAGCTGCAACAATTTTTGGATATTCATCTTTTAGCTTTTGCTCTTCGGCTGTTAGTCCGCTCCTTTTTGTCACTGGATTCTTTGGAATACCAGCGTACTCCTCTGCAGCATCTCCTTTTAACTCAATTGCCGAAATGCCAGATTCAACACAATATTTGAGCACATCTTCTGCAGAGCTGGGCAAGGATCTAAAAGAGTAAGTTATAGCTCCAATTTGTACGCCATTTATTTTACTATCCGGTTTGGATGTTTGGGCAACAACCGAATTTATTGATACTAATGCTAGCAGTAAGAATCCTATTTTTTTCATTCTTTGAGTTTTGATTAAATGTCGAAATATGTATTTGAACATGGAAATTAATGGTGATGGACAAATCCCTCCACCACCATATCCATTCAATGAGTTGTAGTTACGAGCCAATGTCTATTAGTTAAACTTGACTCACACAAGCTTTACAGAGCTCCTTTCGAATACTCAAAACATCTTTTTACTTCTTGTACTGCATCTGAACCTTCAGGGATTTGGTATTCCAATTCTATACTCACTGGGATATTGTATCCTTCCTTTTGAATCAGCTGAAGTATTTCATTAATTGGCGTATCACCTGTTCCCCACATTAGGTTTTTTTGACCATTTGCTTTCGAAGTTCTATCCTTCAAGTGAATACTAGTGATTCTGTCATGTTTCTCACGAATAAGTGCCAAAAGCGTTTCCTGAGTGTTTGCAGTATCTTCACCGGCAATGTAATGTCCACAGTCTAGGTTCATAGTGTTATACGGAGATTGCTCTAGTGCTACGTCCCAAAAGGTATCGGTTGCTAAGGTGTGTACATGGTAACCTACGTACATCTTGTTTTTGGCACCAAGATCGCCAAGTCTCTGAGATTGGGCAGGATTATTTGGCAACTCCACTGTTACAGACTGAGCTCCTAAGGCTCTTGCTGCATTCATTGCATAAGTGATTTCTTCATCCGTGTTATTCTCACCAAGTGCACTAGGCTTGAAAGCATATATTGTTACTCCTGCCTTATTAAACATTTTCTTGAGATCCTTAAAAGGCTTCATAGACGCTGTTGCTCTCCATGCAGCTAAGTCTTTAGCATATTGTGCCCTTTGCTCTTTCTCAGCATCGGTAAGTCCTCTCCATTTTTTCACTGGATTTTCTGGTGCCCCTGCAAACTGCTCCGCAGGTTCTCCCATTAATTCAATCGCCGAAATCCCTGATTCTACACAATACTTTAGCACATCTTCTGCCGAGCTTGGCATAGACCTAAAAGAGTAGGTGATTGCCCCTATTTGTACGCCATTTATTTTACTATTTGGTTTTACTTTTTGACCAAATGAGCTATTGACCACCAAAAAGGTGAGTAGTAATAATCCTATTTTTTTCATTGTTCAGGTTGAGTTTGTATTAAGAAAACAAGATAAGGGATTTCCAATTGGTTCAATAAGACTTTTAATCAAAAAGTATTTCAAGTGTTAACAAAAACTAAATTGATCGCCAACAATTTCTAATATGAAAATAGATGAGTAGTTTCAATTAATGAAAAGACTCTTACTGCTATTTGGAATCTTATTCTCTCTTAGTTCTGTTGCCCAACAACACCCAAAACTCGCTCTTATCAACGAAGCAGAACTGGCAATCGTAGACGGTCAATTAGAAAAAGCAGCAGGAATATACGAACAACTCTTTCTCCAAAAAGATGAAATATGGGCACAAGACCTCTACAATGCCGCAGTAGTAGAAATGAAACTTGGCTCTTTTGAATATGCTAAAAAGTACTTGAATGAATTGGCAAAAAGAGGAATCAGCCTTGAGGCCTTAGAAAGCGTTTCTGTTTTTGAAGAGATGAAATCCAGTTTTCAATGGCAGTCGTATACAACAGTTTACAATCAACTTCAAGAATATAGCAGTAAGATAAATCATTACACGGATTTTATTACAGACATGGAGTCCACTTTCGATTCATTACAACTTCTAAGTTTTGAAATATCCTATATCCCAATTCGCACAACTACAGCCGATAGCACTAAAATCCTTTTTGAAGGTAAAACACTTTATGCTATCCCAAATTCCGAGTTGACAGATGGTTTGCAAGACTTACTTTTAGAAAAAATAGATTCTGTTCAGCAATTACCAGAAAGGCTGAAAAAGTTAGAAAAATATAATGCTGGGTGTAATAAGGCCTTCGAGAAATATATAAGTTTCTTTGCCAAAAACAACTGGCCTTATGAAACAAAATTTAATAATGTAAGAGCTCATACCATTGCAAATCCGCTCAATCTTATAAGTAGGAACTTGCTATTATTACCAGATCTAGGCTCTGCCGCCAAAGACTTAATCGAAACAAAAACCACCAATCAGCACTTTTTTAGAGGAATATTTAAAGGCGAAGACTCCCTTGCTATTAGCAACATCGTTATAAAAGCAACTCTTGAAGGAAGACTAAAGCCTTTCACTGCTATTCAAATATTGAATTACAGAGAATTCTTGAATTTCCAAAATTTCAAAGTTTTTGAACTCAGAATTGATCAAAGTGAAAAATGCCAAGAAATCAATGGTCAATACTTTGTGAAGTACTTACCATTACAAGAGGAACTTCATGAAAAATATAAATCCTATGAATCCACCCTAGGTATTCAAAAGCAAGAAGATTTTATCAAAAAAGCTCTTTTTATGCATCGGTCCCTTCAACCTTACAGCTTCAATGTTAGGGATAGAATAGAGGTAAATGCTTTTTCTAATTGTGAAACTGCAAGGGCGTTCATGTCCGATGCCGAACCCTTTGAAAGGATAGAGTAAACTAGTTTCCTGCTAGTCAGAAAGCCAAGACACAATTAGCTCAACCAACCTTTAGATAATTACCTAATAAACAAAATACCACTTTTAGTTGGTAAAGTATATCCCTTCTAAGCTCCACTTGCGTTTTAGCAATTCCAATGAATTGGTAAACCTTTCAAAATCTTTGTTTTGGACTGAAGTCCAACCAACTTCTGAATATGCCGCTAAGCGAGGAAATACTTGTTTTTCTAGGCTTTCATTTGTTGGTAAGTATTCCGTCCACACTTGCGTGCCAGAACCTAAAATGTGCTTGTGGTATTTCTCATCCAGCCCCTCGGGAATTGGGTTAAAAGCATACGACTTTGATAGTGGTAAGCGTCCAAAAGTATAATCCATGTAAGTATCCCAGTGATTTGAATTTACCACGTCGTAACCAGACTCCACAGCCTGATTTATCAAACTCAAGTCACCTTTCCAAAAATGCACTATTGCTGATTTAGCAAGCTTCTGCTGTACCTCCACGGCTTCACTAGTACGTTCTTCGTGAATTTCTTTTCCCATTATCTCGTTCCAGCCCATCATACGTTTACCTTTGCTATCGATGTAGTTTGAAATTTGATTGGTAAAATAGACTTGTAAATCAGCAGGAGATTTCAAGCCATTCTTAGCCATGAACGCTTGAGTATCAGGCGACTTCTCCCATGGTCCAAAATTTACTTCATCTCCACCTACATGCACCACCTGACCTGGAAAAAGGGCAATGACCTCATCAAGTACATCTTTTAAAAAATCAATTACTTTAGGGTCGGAGATGTTGAATGATTCTTCCATTTTCCCAAAAAGGACTGTCACTTCATTCGTTGTACCCAATGATCCCAACCATGGATAAGCAGCTACCGCTGCAATGGCGTGCCCTGGCATCTCTATTTCGGGAATTACAGTGATGTGACGAGCAGTTGCATACTCAATAATTTCTTTGATTTCTTCCTGTGTATAAAAGCCGCTGTGTGGCACTCCAGTTCTTTCTTCGCTTCGGCGTGCAACTTGCGTATCTTTTCTAACTGAGCCTATTTCGGTCAGTTTTGGATACTTTTTAATTTCTATTCTCCAGCCTTGATCATCCGTCAAATGCCAATGAAACTTATTCATTTTCAAATAGGCCATTTGATCGAGCATTTTTTTTACCTGATCCACACCCTGAAAATGCCTTGACTCATCGAGCATAAAGGCTCTCCACGCAAATTGTGGTTTGTCACTAATGGTTACATACGGAAACGCAACCTTTTCTTCCAACCCTCCAAACTCAAAGCTAACTGGAAGCAATTGCCTGAAAGTTTGAATTCCACGAAAGATACCCGTGGGTGTTCCGGCTGCTATCTCAATTCCTGATTTACCTACCGACATTGTATAACCCTCCTTCCCGAGTAAACTATTTTCATCAGGAATCAATTTCAAATGAATTCCCTTGCCATTACTTCTAATTTTAGTTTTTCTCTCAAAACCTTTCTCTAGGACTTCAGCTAAAAACTCGGCCTCATTGCTTAGTTCTTTTAAAGCAACGATAGCTATATTTTTTCGAACATAATACTCCCCAGATCCATATGAAATTTCATTGGGTTGAGGAATAACTTGAATTTGTTTTTGACCAAAAGCTATCGAAAGTGTAAAGGTTAATAAAAAGAGAATTTTCATAATTTGTGTTCAGTTTTAAAACAGAGTAACAGCGACTAATTTTTGAGTCAATAACCTCAAAAAATAAATCAATTTGTACCCTTTAAGTTAATGAGCAGTTCGTTTACAGACTCAGGAGCTTCCTTTTTACTTATTAAGCCATAAATCCAGAATAATAAGAATGAAACCAAAGTAGGCCCGCCAATTTCCAATGCGAGAATATCTATCGGATTAAGTTTAAGAACAATAAAGGTTAATAAGCCACCTACAATAGAAATTACAGCTGCTTTGCCATCGCTATTTTTAAAGGCTGGCAGCAACCCTAATATCATTGGTATAGAAATAGGCCCAAGTAGAGCCGCAAACCAAGAGATCAACAACCCAAATACACCACCAAATGACCCTGCATTGAGTGCAGTTACAACAGTTAGTATCATAAAACAACAAGTAGTAATTCGAGCAAGTCGAAGTGCTTTTTCGCTAGAAAATGACCTTATCGATGGAAAGATATTTGGCAAAATATCTCTACTGATCACAGCCGAAACTGTATTGGAGTCCGACGCAGTCATGGACAATGTATTTGCAAATAGTGAAGCCAAAACCAAGCCTACTAAACCTCTAGGCAAAAACTCTGTTACCATCATCCCGTATGAAAGTGTAGGGTCTGCAAGGTTCTCCAAGAAAATGGGTGCGGCAAACATTGGATATAATAATATCAAAGGCCAAATAAAATACAAAATAGAAGAAAGTATAGCCGCTTTTTTTGCCGTCTTGCCAGACGAAGATGAGATAAATCGTGTGGCGAGATTCCAAGTTCCACCACTGTAACTAAAGAAATTAATAACCAATAACACCACCATAAATAAGGGTGTATAGGGCTCATTGAAAAAGTCAGAATTTCCTTCGGGCAAACGATCCCACATGGTAAAAATCCCCCCTACTCCATCGCCTAGCTTAAACACGATCATTACGAACATGGTAACACCTGCCAAAATCTGTACTATAAATTGAGCAAAGTCGTTCCATACGTCTGCCAGTAAGCCACCAATGGTAATATAAATAAGAGAAACTGCTCCAACCAAAAGAATTCCAAATGTGATAGATGCCCCACTAAAAACATTGAGAAGTACCGCAATTGCTGCTAGCTTTCCGCCAGTATCAAAAACTTTTATTATCGACCCCGTCCATGCTATCAGCTGTTGTGTGCTTAAGTTGTAACGAGTTAATAAATATTCTGTAGGTGATTGTATGCCTGCATATATTCGCAATCTTGACCACCTAGGAGCAATGTAAAAGGCAGCGATTAAAGTCGCCAAACCAACTGTAAACGCCCACCACACATATAAGCTAAAGCCGTATTTGTAGGCAATACCTGCATACGCCACGAAAACTGCACCACTATAACCAGATACATGATGAGAAATGCCAGATAACCACCAAGGCAAATTACCTCCTGCAGTGTAGAAATCTGATGCGTTACGTACTTTAAAAAACGCCCACACCCCTATGGATATAAGCATCAAAAAATAGATAGATAATACTATCCAGTCAAGTTGCTGCATTTGGATTGTGTGTTAAGTAAAGGGTTCTTATTATTTGATTTTTGCCAACCTCTTGCGGAGTACTCGTACAGGTTGCACTCTCAATTCGTTTTGCTCATGCAGCTCAGAATCGTATAAAAAACCCTTATTCAATTTAAAAAATCGTTTGTTTAGCTTTTTCGCATCTTTGAGCACCTTGTCTAAGTCTTTTACAAGTAAAGCGGACTTTGAAATAGAAAAATCTTCGGAGTTATATTGCTCTTCTACTTTTTTGAAATCCAAGTAGTGCATTCGCAAGTCAGCCATGAGCTTAAAGTGCTCAAACTCTTCAACGTTTTTCTTCGGTTTTACTTTATTAATTCTTACTCGTATATCATTGAAGTAACGCTGCATTTCTGCCACGTTTTCACTTCGTTCTGGAGCACCGTTTTTCACGAGTTCAGGTTTTGCAAAAATAAAATCACGCATTACTTCTGCTTCTTGACTTAATAATCCAAAACGCTCTTTACCATATCTCAAGACAAATGCTTCAGGATTAACTGGCTCTTCTTGATTTAGTGCTTCAGCATAGCTGGCAATCAATATCCTAAAACCTGACATTGGGTAGGTGTTTCTAACCTGCTCCATGTCGATTACATCATAGTTCACATCCCATGTAAAACCATAAACACCAGTAGTTGACCACGATGTCATGACCATTCCTTTGTAGCCAGCCTCACGACCGTATGGAATAAATTCCTTTTGGTTCTTAAAGTGAGTTGTCCAATCAGTCACGTACCAATTATCTGGATGGCTTCTTATGGATGGAGAGCCCCAAAAAGTAAATCCTTTTTCCTGCAAGCCTGGCACATCTCCGAAATGATTAATCCTCCAGCCATAGTTCCAATCAATAAAGATGGTTTCTTTTGGTAATTCCGAAGCTGACTCAGGATGCTTCAAAATGATATCGGCCCACATAACTGGCTTTTTACCTGCTGCAATTACGAGTTCGGTAATTAGCTTCATGTGATCCACGAACAACTTTGATTTTCCAACTTTCTCCACTTTGGCTTTGCACTTTTCGCAATGTCCAAGTAGATAGGTTTCGTCTCCACCTATATGGATATAATCTGAATTGTGAGTAGCAGCAAGTTCTGAAAATAGATCAGAAAATAAAGCCCTATTGGCTTCTACTTCCATTGGACAAAGCTGCGAAATGTCCTTCCTGTCTTCTTTTAACTCTGTATATCGCTGATTTCTTAAAATGTATTCTACATGCCCCAGACTTTGCTGAAGCGGGATTACATTGATTTTCAAATTTTCGCAATAAGCAATAAAGTCACTAATTTCTGCTTCCGTGTAAGAAAACTCATTGGCAATGGTAGCGTGACTTTTATAAGGGTAAGTTCCCTCCCACTCCATAACTAAGGTATTCATTCCTAATGCAGAAAGTTCATCGGCAAACTCTCTTAAAGCCTGTGGAGTCATAACCTGAATCCGCAAATCTAGGTGAAAGCCTTTGATCGCAAACTCTGAGTTCACTTGTGTTGAATTCTCACCCACAAAAGGTTGTGAAAAACCAATGTTCAAAAAAAACTAAAACAGAAATAAAGCCTAAAAAACATTTATGAAGCATAGGGTAACTTTTTCTTATGCAGTTAAGTTTGACAACTCTTTTGCTGGCAATTGCTCAAAAGCAGCTTTGTCAAAATAAAATTTACAATTAGCGTGTGTTGTAAGAATTGATGCAGGGCAATCAGTAGATATTGGACCTGTAAGGGCATCCTTTACAGCACTACTTTTTAGAGAGCCCAATACAACACAGAATAGGTTTTCTCCCTTGAGTAAGGTTGGTATTGTGAGTGTTAATGCTTTTTTGGGCACATCATCAAAAGAGGGAAAACAGCCATCATTTACTTGCTGTATTCGGCATTCCTTGTCCAATTCTACCATTTTCACAACTTGCTCGTCATCAAAATCTGCCACGGGAGGATCATTGAAAGCAATGTGACCGTTCTCGCCTATTCCTAGACAAACCACATCTATAGGCCCTTCATTAAGAAGCTGAGTGTATCTTTTTACCTCAGAATCAATATCAGCAGTCGCATCAATGATGTGCTTCGCTTTCAATTCTATATTGGAGAAAATATTTCTTTCCAAATATGACGAAAACAATTGAGGGGCACCATTTGCCAAACCCAAATACTCATCCATATGAAAAGCTGTTACTCTACTCCAATCAATTACACTCGATTGCGATAAATACGCAAGTGTACTGTCTTGAGAAGGAGCTGCCGCAAAAACAATCCTTATATCCTCTTTGCTTTTCTGTAAATCTACGATACAAGCCTCTATTGCCTTTCCTGCAGCTTCACCTGTGGATTTACCATTGGGGTAAACATTAATATTATACTGAAAATCAATCATCCCTATTTTTTAAAAAAAATTAATTCTACCTCTATTATTAAAAGGAAATTGAAACTGTGAACGCTTTCAAACTAGCACCTGCTTTATCACGTGCAGAAAGTACAACCGAATCCGAAGTACCCATGTCATTGTTGATGTATACTAAGTTCATCAAGTCGATGTCGTTTTGAGTAAAGCGATCTCCAACCTTTAGGATGCTTGCTCCTTTGATTAACCAACCATTCTTAGGTGTTTCCTCTACTATATAAATGATATCTGCGGCAGCTGCACCTGTTGTTTCCAATACTCCTTTATTCCACACGAAAGCCCCACCTTTTGTCCCTGTGAATCCAGTGTTTGTTTCTAATGAAAGTGTACTGTTGCCAGAGGCCAATGTTGCGATCAACATAGGAGCAGGAATAGTTTTGTTTTCTACCGTTGCAAACTCATCTGTTTCATCGCTTCCTTCTTGACCATCTAAGGCAAGTGTAACTCTTTTCTTTCCTATATTATTGTAAAAATCCGTTACGTTAAAGTCAAACTGGCTAACTTTCTTGGTTGTCACACTCGCAATTGGACTGCCTGATGGAAGCGTCGCACTGTCAAAAGTAAGGCCCATCTCTGTCCAAGATGTGTCTGGAATAGCAAATAGATTCATACTCACACCTTTAGCAGCTGTGAACTTTACGCCCATTTCAAGCTTCACATCTGTGATTACTCCTGGCTTTTTGAAATCCTTGAAATCAAACATCATGTAGGCTTTTCTGTCATAATCACCATTTCCAGTAACGTTCTTCACTTTCATCAGAATATCTCCTCCGAAGTTTTTGCTGCTGCTACTACCACCATTGATATAGGTATCGTAAATAGGGAAAATGGTATCTCGCTCAACAGATAAGTCTGGAAGATCTAAATTGCCAGAAGGAGCAGAAAAGTAAACTATATCGTTAACTATATGCATGGCATCTTCCATAGGTTCTATATTGGAAGTTGTTATTTGCCAGGTTTTACTAGTTCCTCTGTTTATTTCACCAACAAAATTTGTGTTGTGAGACAAGTACATCACTTGACCATTTTCGGTTTGATATGCAATATTTTGATTACTTTCAAAAAGAGCTGGATCAGTAAAAACTACCCTATTATTTACAACGTGATATTTAATTGTATTTCTTAAAATAGGCAACGGCACATCTTCTAAAGTTAAGTATGCGTTGTTTTTCAAGTAATTATCAAACGCCTCATTAGTTGGGGCAATGAAAGTTCTAACTTCATTATCTTGGTACAAATCTTCAAGATTAGTTAACCTAATGGCTTTCTCCAATGACTCTAAAGCTGGTGTATTTTGAATAAAATCCCATGCGGTAACATTTAATTGTCCCGTCGAATTACTTTTTTGGTAAGTGAAGTCTTCTTGTATTTCACAGCTATTAAAAATAGCCGATAAAGCGATGACCGTAGCACTCAAAAGTAACCGTGATTGTGATATGTAATTCTTCATGTCTGGTATTATTTAAATTTCGGTTAATGCGATTTATCAATAAAAAGCATTTTGATTAAGATTTGGATTGCGGTTCAAAGCATCATCATGTATAGGCCAAACAAAATTGGCTTCGTCGCTAAGACCATTGATAGGCTGCATCACCTCAATTGCCTTGCCAGTTCTCACCAAATCAAACCAACGATGTCCTTCATAAGAAAGCTCAATTAATCGCTCATGTAAGATTGCGTTTTCCAGATTTCCGTAAGCACTGTTAGCATCTGTCAATGTTAGCTCAGGCAGCGTAGCTCTTTTTCTGATTACGTTTAGAAGCTTTAAAGCTTCTTCTTGATTTCCAAGTTTGTTAAGAGCCTCTGCTTTAAGAAGCATGATATCCGCCAATCGAACCAAAACGATATTGTTACTTGATGGGTCAGCACTTTCGTCACTGAACCCTTGTCCAAAGAACTTCCAGATCTTACGTGGATTACCTTCTGTTACGTCATAGATCAGGCTTTCTCTAGCATCTCCGTCTTCAAAAGCATTCTTGAAAGATGTACTTGGGAAGTAATCGCTATCAGAACCCAAAGCATATAGTACTCTTAGGAAGTTGGTTTGTACCTCATTGTAGCCGATTTCAAAAATACTTTCATTCGAAAATCCTGAAGTAAAAATCTTTGACCAATCATTTATTGATACCAACGAGTAAAGGCTGTTATTTAAAACCTTATCCGCAGTTACAACTGCTTTCTCGTAGTTATTTCGCCACATGTAAACCTGAGTCAATATTGCATTAGCTCCTCCTTGTGTAATTAAAACTCTATCTCTTTCGCCACCAAAATTGCTCTGACAGTTTTCTGATGCAAAAATCAAATCAGCCTCAATTTGATCAAGAACAACTTCTTTGTCAGTTCTTTTCACGAAGAAATCTTGCTCAACACTTTCGTAAGGCTCAGTAATTAATGGCACATCACCCCATACTCTCACTGCGTAGAAATAAGACAAGGCACGTAGAGCTCTTGCTTGACCAGTGAGTTGATTAGAGGCTGGTCCTCCATTTGGAAAAACTGTTGGTATATATTTAATCGCATAGTTTGCTCTGCTGATCGTCTCATAAAGATTATTCCAGCTAGCAGTTCTCATTGTTTGGTTGAGGTTATTCTGAGCAAGCAATTGTGGATCACCTGAGTGATTCGTATTTATTGCATCTGCACGACCTTCGCCCCAATATGCGAAGTTAGAGGACAATGTAGACTGCAATGCATCGTATATTCCGTATACACCCGCTTGAGCATCGCTACTAGATTTATAAAAACCTTGTCCAGAAAAACTACTTTTTGGTGCTTTGTCTAAAAGGTCATCTGTGGAACAAGAAAACGCAGCAGTAAGTAAAAGTATAAATGCTATTTTATTAATATTTTTCATTGCTGTTTTCAATTAAAATTGGAAAATTAACCCTGTTGTAACTGTTCTGCTTTGAGGATACGACCCTTCATCAACACCTACTCTAAGCCCATCATATGAGTTAACATCTGGGTCGTAACCTGTATAATTGGTCCAAGTAATTAAGTTAGAAGCAGTCACATAAGCTTCCAGTTTTGTCATGCCAATTCTGTTGACCAGTTTACTAGGAAGGCTATATCTAAGGTTTACATTTTTAAGTTTTATGTAAGAACCATCTTCTACCCAGCGACTTTGGATCCTGCTGTCAGTCTGCATAGGATCATCACGAACTGGCTTAGGAAAGTCTGTAACATCTCCTTGCTGACGCCATCTATTCAATGCATCGGTAGAAAGGTTGTCATAACGTACCACTGAGTTACGCTGATGATTAATTTCGCTATAAATATCGTTTCCGTAAGCATACTGGAAAAAGACATTCAAACTGAAGTTTTTATAAGAGAAATTATTTCCAATACCTCCAAAGAAGTTGGGCTGAGCATCTCCAATAATCTGTCTATCCTGGGCATCAATGATGTTATCACCATTCAAATCGTCCCAAATAGGATCTCCACCTTTGAATTTCTTCCCTTGAGCTCCGTTAGTGATTCCGTTCACATTATCTTCATCACTTGCATAAACACCATTGAATTTCCAGCCGTAGAATGTCCCAATAGGAAGGCCTTCTTTAAGAATATGGTATTGACCATTTTGGATAAAACCGTTTGTAAGCAACTCATCAGGAAGATCAGTTACTCTATTTCGGTTTGTGCTGATGTTAAAGTTTGTACTCCATTGGAACTTACCTACCATATTTCGTGAAGTGATAGCAAGCTCAACTCCTTTGTTATCTATGCTGCCGATGTTTTGAGTAATAAAACCAAAACCCGAAGTTCTCGGAATTGGAACATTGAAAAGCAGATCATCTGTCTTTTTAGAATAAACATCTGCATTCAAGTAAATTCGGTTTTCAAGAAAAGCAAGGTCAATCCCAGCATTAAACTGTGTCGTTGTTTCCCAAGTTAAACCAGCATTCGGCATCACAGAAGGAGCTGCTCCTGGATAATCAAGGTAGTTTGCTCCTACAGCAAATTCACCTTGCGATGTATAATTCCCTATGGCTTCATTACCTGTTTGACCAGCACTCAAGCGAATTTTACCATCACTTAAGAAACCTGAGTTTGAGAAAAAGTCTTCGTCAGAGAAACGCCAGCCCACGGAAGCAGAAGGGAAATACCCGAAACGATTATCAGTACCAAATCTTGACGAACCATCGGCACGTAAATTTGCTTCAAAAAGATACTTACCCTTAAAATCGTAAGATAAACGACCGAAATAAGATAACAATGAATGCTCTGTGGTAATATTTACATCTTGGTTAGATATGGTTCCTGCTCCATTCAAGGTCATTATGTTATCACTAGAGAAGAACTCACCATCTAACCCTGTTCTTTCGTAACTCCAATCTTGGTAGCTAGTTCCTACTAAAGCACCTATGCGGTGATCGCTGATTTGGCGATCGTAAGTAGCAAATGTTTCATTTCCCCAAGTAAGGTTGTTGACATTTCTAACTTCTCCTGAGTTAAAACCTGGACGGTAATCAAGAACGGTAGGAAGGAATGCATCCTCTTTCATGGATACAAAATCAAGATTGAAATTAGTCCTAACATTAAGACCATCAATAACCTGATATTCTAAATATTGACTACCGATGATACGGTTGCTTTTATTAAGATTTGTTGCCAAAGTAGCCAAACCTACAGGGTTTCTTTTACCGAATTGGTACCCATTAAGCGAACCATCAGGCAAGTACATTGAGTATGTTGGAGGTCTAATCAATAGCTCGCGGACTACACTCCTGTTTCCACTCCCACCTGCGTTAATTCTACTATTTACACCATTGGTATAAGAAAGGCTTTGACCAATCTTTAACTTATCTGTTGCATTAAAATCTACATTAATTCTTGATGAAATTCTTTTATAATTAGAATTCAGGATAACACCGTCTTGATCTAAAAACGATGAACTCCATGCGTATTTCACATTATCTGCCCCACCTTGTATCGATAGGTCAACTTTGTTTTGCTGAGCCATTCTGAATAACTCATCTTGCCAATCTACATCGCCATTATTTTTAGCATTTAATGAATCTAGAATCGTATAATTTACCTCAGTTGGAACATCCATATTAAGGTAAGAGTCAATAATTACATCTCTATATTGGCTAGCGTTCAGTACACTTAACTTTCTTGTAACTTCACTAAAACCAGTACTTACATTCAAGTTAATATTTGCTTTGCCTGATTTACCTCTTTTAGTGGTAATCATTACCACCCCATTGGCAGCTCTAGAACCGTATATAGCCGTAGATGCAGCATCTTTTAACACTTCAATAGATTCAATATCCAAAGGATTGATATCTGCTAAAGGATTAAGACCAAAGTTTTCTGAGCCATTCAAAGAAGAAAGAGAATTCGACTCAATGGGCACACCATCTACTACATATAATGGAGAGTTTCCTGAATTAAGCGATGAATTACCTCTCACTCGGATTGTCATTCCACCACCTGGTGCTCCAGAATTGGAAGTAACTTGAACCCCAGCCGCTCTACCTTGCAACATTGAGATAGGATCTTGCACATTGGTTTCGGAAATTTCATCTCCACCAACTGAGACAATAGAGCCTGTCAAGTTTCGCTTTTCTTTTTTACCATAACCTATCACAACCATTTGGTCTAGCTGATTGGTATAAGGCACTAAGTTAAAATTGAGCTCAGATTGATTCCCAACTCGCATTTCCATTTCTTCATACCCTATAAAGGACACTACCAAAATTGCATCTGCGGAATTTACAGGAACACTGTATTTACCATTTACGTCTGCAATAACTCCAATTGTTGTTCCCTTGAGCCTAACACTGGCACCTATAAGGGCTTCACCATTTTTGCTATCCAAAACTTTACCGGAGACGGTAGTTTTTTGCGTAAAACCCTCAAACCCAAAACACAAAATTACCGCCACTATTGACAGGAACTTTGCTACCCTTGAATTCTTACCTCCTTTCGTGAGATTCGTTTCGTTTATTTTATTCATAAATCAAAAGTTGAAATATTTTTCATTAAGTGCTTTAAACAAGCAATGATCCAAATGTATAATTTATATTTAATTTGTGCAATCGATTGCACAATAATTTATGCTATATATCCCAACTTCTTTAAAATCGCTATTGATTCTCCATCCTTTTAGTATATTTAGGACTCAAAAGTCAATTTATTGTACTTTTTACCTCAGAATACCTGAAATTCAACCACCACGACCTATGTAATCGTTTGTCAAAATGACTATAAAAAATTCAAGAACAACCTTAAAGGATTTGGCAAAAGAGCTTAAATTTTCCACATCCACTATTTCAAGAGCCTTATCCAACCACCCTGGCATTAGCAAAGCCACTACTAAACTTATTCAGAAAAAAGCCGAAGAATTGGGTTTTATCCCGAACTCTATCGCTGCTAGCTTTAGAAAGAAAAAAACTCGTTCTATAGGGATAATAGTGCCTAAAATCGACATATACTTCCATTCACTGGTTATTAGTGGTATTGAAGATTATGCATATAACTGCGAATACAACGTAACAATATTTCAATCTAAAGACTCTTTCAAGCGAGAAAAGGAGATTGTAGACATTTTACAAAACAGAATGGTTGAAGGAGTAATTGTCTGCTTATCGAATGAAACCAAGACTTACAATCACTTTAAGAAATTTGTAAAATATGGGGTTCCCTTAATTTTCTACGATCGAGTACCGGCAAATTTTGATGCTAACAAAGTCATTATCAATGATTTTGAATCAGCTTTCGTTGCAACTGAGCACTTGATTAAAGGTGGCTGTCGAAGGATAGGACATATTGCTGGTAATCAATCAACTGACATTTTCAAAGCAAGGCTGCATGGCTACAAAGAGGCATTACGAAAATATGACCTAGAAATAGACCCCACATTAATTTACGAAACAAAAAACCTTTCTTATGAAGAAGGTGTAGACTGTGCTAGGAAACTTATCAATATGGAACATCGACCAGATGGACTATTTTGTGCAAACGATTACACAGCAATTAGTGCAATTCAAGTTTTTCAAAAAGCGAAAATAAAAATACCTGAGGATATTGCCATTGTTGGCTTTAGTAATTACCCAATTTCCAAAATCATAGAACCTAACCTCACATCAGTAAACGATCAAGCCTATCTAATGGGAAAGGCTGCAGCCAAATTACTAATCAGGCAAATAGAAGATGAAGAGGGGCCTGCATATTTTGAAACTGTAACATTGAAAACGGAATTAATTGTTCGTCAATCTACTCGAGCGATTGTCTAAAACAAAAAAGAGCGGCTTTTCAGCCGCTCTATCTAATCTCTTAAATTTCCACTTATCAACGATCTCTAGGACCTGGAGGGCAATGTTGCTTCAGGTAATTCGTAAATAATGTGTTTAAATGTCTTCTAGTCCCTTCTCCTTCATATATTCCATGTGAACGATTAGGATAAGGCATAAACTGAAATTGCTTGTTGTGCTTAATCAATTCATTGACAAGCATTTCTGCATTTTGATAATGAACATTGTCATCACCAGTTCCATGTATATAAAGCAAGTTACCTTTTAAGTTCTTTGCATGCGTGATTGGCGAACCATCTACAAAGCCATCTAAATCTCCTGGAGGTACACCCATGTAACGCTCTTGGTAAATATTGTCATAAGATAATTGATTTCCCACCGCTGCAACAGAAATTCCTGTTTGATACAAATCTGGATATTGAAAAAGCAAGTTTAATGTAGTGCTTCCTCCTCCACTCCAGCCATGTACAGCAATGCGATCGGCATCAACATATGGATATTTCTCAATGATCTTTTTACAAGCCATAGCTTGGTCACGAATGTTTATAATTCCAATGTTTTTATAAATCGACTTTCTCCACTCACGACCTTTGGGAGCTGGACTTCCTCTACCATCAACTGATATATAGATATAACCATCGGCAGCCATGTTACCATTGTATAAGCCATTCTTACCAGCACCATACGTATTTCTTGAAGTTTGACCTGCAGGCTCTGCATACACATAAAAAACAGTTGCATATTTTTTACTTGGGTCAAAATTGTCAGGCTTTGCTATCCAACCTTGCATGGTTACACCATCTTCGGTAGTAACTTCAAAGAAGCTTACATTAGAATTTGCTTTTGCATCAGCTGAAATTTTACTTGACACTCCTCCGTCAGTAGATAATGAGCTGTGATCTCCAAGTTTTACCCATTCTTTACTTCGTCTGGTATAATAATTTTGAAAACTATGTTCCGCATACATTCCATTTGGAGAAATATCATAACTGTGCGAACCAACTTGATTTGCTGGTGAAACCTTTTGAGCAACACCTTTTTTCATTACGCTTATACTATACAAATAACTCTCGGTAGAGCTTTCAGGTGAAGCTATAAAATATAATAGATCACTAGCAGGAACATAAACCAAAGGCTTGATCACATCATATGCACCGTCTGTAACTAGTACTTCATTCTTTCCATTGGCAGTAACCTTATATACATGGTTCCAGCCATCTTTTTCACTTACCCACAAAAATTCCTTTCCACCATTGATCCATTCCCATCCAGCTGGATTGGTATCGTGCCATGTAGTGCGAACATCAACCCAAGCAGGATCACTTTCTTCGTGAAACAAAGTTGCTTTTCCCGACTTTGCATTTCCATAAAACAACTTCGAAGTATTTTGCTTTCTATTGAGTTGCTGTAAAATAATCGTGTTCTTCTCGCTCGTCCATTCCATGCGAGGTATGTAATGTTGTTTTTGATCACCAGGTACATCTATCCAAGTAGTCTTAGTTGTATTCACATCTATCACTCCAATTCTTACTGCAGATGGAGCCTCTCCTACTTTTGGATATTCGATAGGAATGGGCTCAGAGTAAATATTGTCAGTATTATTAATCATGTAAAAGTTCTTGATGTCTGTTGCATCCACTTGCCAATAAGCAATACACTTACTATCTGGACTCCATCTGAAACCATCGTAGCATGAAAACTCTTCTTCATATGCCCAGTCAAAAGTTCCATTAATAAGTCTTGGCTTTCCATCAGAGTTTGTAAGCGGCTTAATTTCACCTGTCGAAAGGTTTTCTAAATAAATATTACGGTTACTTACATAAGCTGCCATAGAAGCATCAGGCGATAGCTTGGCAAACATTAACGAAGTAGCTGGCAAGGACTTACCTAATTGCTTCAAGGCTTTAGTTTTAAGATCATAAACCCAAAAGTCTCCTCTAGTTTTATATCTCCATACTTTTTGTCCATTTGTAAAAAGTATAAGCTTGGTGTAGTCTTCGGTAAAAGTAAAATCTTCAATCTCAAGAACAGTTGTTGAGTTTGCAGGGGCAATAGAAGTACCTTCTAATACTATTTTGACACTTTGAGAAGGGATGTCGAACTGTACGATATTACCTTTTTCTAAGTAATATGTTGCATTTCCCTCTTTTGACCACTTAGTTCCGTAGCCCGGTTGTGCAAATGAAGAAAAGGTAAAAACAGTCAATAATGTAATTATTGCTACAAAACGGTTCAATTTCATAAGGGTTTAGTTTGTTGTTGCTAATCAATTGCAATTTAAGAAAAAACCATGTCTAGTTAAAAGACATTTGTTTTTAGGTAGGAATTCCTAAATTTGAACCCAAATTCTACCTCTGTATTTAACTGAAAAGAAAATGAAAATTGGAGTGCTGAAGGAGCATAAACCTTCGGAAAAACGTGTTGCACTAACCCCTGATGTTGCCAAACAATTAATCAAAAAGGGATTTGAAGTACTCATTGAACAAGATGCAGGTCTAGCATCAGCTTTCACAAATGATGCCTATAAATCGGTAGATGCCGCTGTTTCCACCAAAGAACAGGTACTAAACTGTGATGTAGTATTAAAAGTTAATGCTCCTACCCTAGCCGAAGCCAACGAACTTAAAGATGGCTGCATTTTACTTTCATTTCTTTACGCATATACAATTCCAGAAGTTGTTGAAGTTCTAGAGAAGAAAAAAATCTCTTCTTTTGCAATGGATGCTGTTCCTAGAATTTCAAGAGCACAAAAAATGGACGCCTTGAGTTCTCAAGCTAACTTAGCTGGCTACAAAGCTGTACTCCTTGGAGCAAACCAATTGGGCAAAATATTCCCTCTAATGATGACTGCAGCAGGTACCATCACACCTTCAAGAGTGCTTATATTTGGAGCTGGAGTGGCAGGCCTACAAGCCGTTGCCACCGCCAAGAGACTCGGTGCAGTGGTAGAGGTTACGGATGTGAGACCAGAAACCAAAGAGCAAGTAGAATCGCTCGGAGGTAGATTTATAGAAGTAGAAGGAATGGCAGAAAACGTCACAGAAGGCGGTTATGCTAAAGAAGTTTCAGCAGAATTCCTTGCCAAGCAAAAAGCCCTGATCGAAGATAAAATCAAAGAGGCAGATTTAGTAATTACCACCGCATTGGTAATGGGTAAAAAAGCACCTGTGCTAGTTACTGCCAAGATGGTGGAGTCTATGAAAGAAGGTGCTGTTATCGTTGACATGGCTGTAGAAAGTGGTGGCAACTGCGAACTTTCAGAAAAAGAAACAGTGTGCGTAAAGCACGGAGTAAGTATCATTGGCTATTCTAATTTGCCAGCAATGCTCTCAACCAATGCAAGTCAGTTATATGCTGTAAACATTTCTACTCTTTTACTTCACTTGGCCGATAAAGATGGCTTCAAATGGGAAATGGAAGAAGAAATTACTAAAGGTAGCCTCATCACGCATGAAGGAACTTTAGTGCATGAATTCGCAAAGAAAATATTGAACAGATAAACCACTAAAATCATGGGTATAGAAGCATTAATCATCTTATTATTCGTCTTAGTTTTAGCAAGTTTTTTGGGCTTTGAGCTCATCGCAAAAGTGCCACCTACATTGCACACACCACTTATGTCTGGTAGTAATGCAATTTCTGGTATTGCCATGGTAGGGGCAGTCATTGCTTGTGATCAAATGGGCTTTTCCTCATTGAGCAAATGGTGCGGAATGTTAGCACTTGTTTTAGCAACAATCAATGTGGTTGGTGGCTATGCAGTTACCGATCGAATGCTAAAAATGTTTAAAAAGAAATAACCCCAAATACAAGACTCACAAAGACATGAATATATTAATACAATTAGCATATTTGGCATCGGCAATTCTCTTTATTCTTGGGATAAAGAAAATGAACAAAACCAAAGAAGCCCGTAGCGGAAACCAACTATCGGCAGTGGGAATGTTCATTGCTGTTTTAGCAACGGTGGTACAAGTAGATCTCCTTACTCTACCCGAAATAATCGCCTGTATGGTGATAGGTGGAGGGATAGGCTGGTACATTTCTTCGAAAGTAGAAATGACTCAAATGCCAGAAATGGTAGCCCTTTTCAATGGTTTTGGTGGATTAGCTTCTCTCGGAGTAGCCTTTTCCGACTTTTGGTTCAAAACTCAAGAACAACAAGAATTTGTAGGCGGAATTGTAGGTACAAGTGCGGCTCTAGGAATGTTTATTGGAGGTATCACTTTCACAGGTTCCATAGTTGCTTTCTTAAAACTGAACGGAAAAATATCGGGAAATGCGATCACATTCAAAGGTCAGCATTTTATCAATTTGGTACTTTTCATTGTTGCCGTTATAATGGCAGTGAGTAGTATCGTTCTACAAGCAAACCCTATTTTTGTATTGGCTTTGGTTGTATTGGCTACCTTACTAGGAATACTAACAGTAATTCCGATTGGTGGTGCAGATATGCCAGTGGTAATCTCCTTGCTTAATAGCTATTCAGGAATGGCTGCCTGTGCAACGGGGTTCGTCTTACAAAACAACGTACTTATTGTGTCAGGTGCCTTGGTAGGTGCGTCAGGAATTATTTTGACCCAAATCATGTGTAAGGCCATGAACCGCTCCTTGATCAATGTACTACTTGGTGGCTTTGGACAAGCTCCTTCGGCAATTGCAGCTGATGGCCCAGAAATGGTAGTAAAGGAAGTAGGTGCAGAAGAGGCTGCAATGCTATTTGATTCAGCATCATCTGTAATAGTTGTTCCTGGATACGGAATGGCAGTTGCTCAGGCACAGCATGCGATCAGAGAACTAATGGAGCAGTGCGAAAAAAGAAAAATAGATTTCAGATTTGCTATTCACCCAGTAGCGGGTAGAATGCCAGGTCACATGAACGTACTTTTGGCCGAAGCAAATATCCCTTATGACAAACTCATAGAAATGGACCAAATCAATGACGACTTTGGAAATACCGATCTTGTTTTTGTTGTTGGAGCCAATGATGTTGTAAACCCAGCTGCCAATACAAACCCAGAAAGTCCAATTTATGGCATGCCAGTACTTAATGCATACAAAGCTCAAACAGTTATTGTGAGTAAGCGTAGCATGGGTAAAGGGTATGCAGGAATCGAAAACGAACTATTTGGCTATCCAAATTGCTTAATGCTTTTTGGTGATGCAAAACAGTCGATCACTACGGTAGTGAATGAGATGAAAGAGATGTAAATTTATGCTTGATTCAATTAGTTAATTGAGCCAAAAAGAAAAGGTTTTCAAAACAAATTACGTTACGAATTGTATTCAATTTATAAGCTAACGTATGACTAAATTTGGCATCGTATTAATTCTAAGTTCAATCATGATTTTACAAACGATAAAAAACATTCTTTCAGACAAAAAAGAGGTATTGCAACATACAAGTTCGATGCAAAGCAAAGGAAGCCTGTACAATTTTAAGTTGAAATCCCTTGATGGAAAAGAGATAGACTTAAGTACTTACAAGGGCAAAAAAGTTGTGATCATCAATGTTGCCTCCAAATGCGGATATACCCCACAATATGCTGACTGGCAACAGTTTCATGAAAATCACGGTGATAAAGTTGCCGTATTAGGTATTCCTGCCAATAATTTCATGCATCAAGAGCCAGGCGGAAACGAAGAAATAGCTTCTTTTTGCCAAAAGAATTATGGTGTAACTTTCCAAATGTTTGAAAAAGTAGATGTTATTGGAAATACTCAACACCCGATTTTCCAATGGTTATCCTCAAAAGAACTAAACGGATGGAACGACAAAGCTCCAACATGGAATTTCTGTAAGTATGTAATTAATGAAGAAGGAGCTGTTACACATTTCTTTGCTTCTGGAATAAAACCAGAGAGCCCAGAATTCAAAAAAGCAATAGGCATCTAATTATATGAAAGCTTGGATTTCGGCAGCCAGACCACGAACACTCCCCCTTGCACTTGCGTGTATACTTATGGGTTCTTTTTTGGCTGCAAATACTGGAGATTTCAGCTGGAGTATATTTGGATTGGCAATTTTAACTACCATACTCCTCCAAGTTCTATCAAACTTTGCAAATGATTACGGTGACACTCAAAATGGAGCAGATAGTCACGAAAGAGTAGGCCCACAAAGAGCAGTACAAAGTGGCGAAATTACGCCAACACAAATGTGGAAAGCCATTGTTATTACGGCATCTCTTGCTTTCGTTGCTGGCTTAGCCCTTCTTTGGACAAGTTTTGGAAGTAGCTATTACAAAGAACTCCTTACATTTTTGGCTTTTGGCATTGCGAGTATTTTTGCCGCCTATTTTTATACAGCAGGAAGTAAACCTTACGGCTATGCTGGCCTTGGCGACATTTCGGTACTTCTATTCTTTGGCTTATTAGGCGTGCTTGGAGTTGCTTTTTTATTTCAAAAGGAATTCCATTTTAGTCAAATTTTACCGGCACTAAGTTGCGGTTTTTTAGCAACAGGAGTACTTAACCTTAATAACATTAGAGACATTGATTCTGATGAAAAAGCAGGCAAAATCACTATTCCTGTTAGATTGGGTAGAGTAAAGAGCAAAGTATACCATGTGGTATTGTTGAGCTCTGCAATGATATGTATGCTATTATTTGCAATAGTATATGAAGAGATGTCGCTTTGGTACCTACTTGCATTTCCATTATTCGTTTTCAATATCATTAAGCTTTATAAACTACCTAACCCAGACCCTCTTCTCAAGCAACTTGCACTAAGCACATTGGTATTTGTGCTGCTTACTGGCTGGTCATTACTCCACTAAATCAAGATTTTTGATTCAAAATTCATATTTACTAATCGAAAGAGTAACTTTGCATTTCTCAATAAATATGAAATTTTGATGAAATTACGATTCCTAATAACTTTAATGTTGCTCGCATTTGCAGCACAAGCACAGCAAACTGCAGCCGATTTTTTTGAACAAGGCGTAAACAAAAGTAAATCTGGTGATTATATAGGTGCCCTTACAGCATTTAGCACAGCGATTACCATGAACCCTGAGAACTCCCAAAGTTACTTCAATAGAGGTCTTGCCAAACAAGCATTGAAAGATCATAGAGGAGCAATTTCAGACTTTTCAAAAACCATAAGCCTTAGCCCTCGTGAATCTCTTGCGTTTTTGTACAGAGGAATGAGCCATGGCCAGCAAGAAGATCACCAAGCTGCTCTTCAAGATTTTAATAGAACAATCGAAATAGATGCCGATGACTCTTATGCATACCTTCAAAGAGGTTTTACCAATGCAAAACTAGAGTATTACGCCAAAGCGATTACTGACTTCAACAAAGTAGTGGAGCTAAGTTCCTCACAATCCTCTAAGTATCAAGCATTTTACAGTAGAGCTTTGTGCAAATCAAAACTTAATGATCACAGAGGAAGCATTAGTGATTTTAGTAAATCAATAGAAATTAACCCAAAACGCTCTCAAACATTTTCGGGACGTGGTTACAGTTATTTACAAATAGGTGACTTCTCATCAGCAATTGCAGATTACGACGAATCTATCAAACTAGACCCTCAAGACAGCGATTCTTTTTATAATCGTGGATTTGCAAAAGCTAAGAGTGGAGATTACGTAGGTGGAAAAACCGATTTTGATAAAGCACTTTCGCTTAATCCTCAAAACATACAAGCTTATTATGCAAGAGGATTTTGTAATGCAAAACTCAATAATCAAAGAGGAGCAATTCAAGACCTCGACAAAGCGATCGAGATCAACAATGTAAATCTAGACTCTAAAGTATATTACGCACCCAGCATGCCACAAAAATCATTGGATATGTTGAGAGCAGTAGTAAGTGAAGATGTTACCATTAAAGATTTCAGCGAGAATAGATCAGAAGCGTTTTATGCCCGTGGTTATGCAAACCTAAAGTCTGGTGATGCTAAAGATGCCATAGCTGACTTTAATAAAGCCATTGTTCTCAATCCTACTCTTGCCGAAGCTCACTTTGGAAGAGGAATGGTAAACTCGGCAAATGGACTTCAAAAAGAAGCTTTGGTAGACATGACAAATGCCATTGACCTTAAAAACAACATGTACAAAGAAGCATTCTACGTGAGAGGAATTATCAAACTAGCTCTTGGCGATCGTAATGGCGGTTGTCTTGACCTCAGCAAGTCAGGCGAACAAGGATTCACTGGTGCTTACGATGTGATTAAGAATCACTGTAACTAAGAATATCTTTCTTTAAAATACTAAACCACGATTTCAGAGATGAGTTCGTGGTTTTTTTTATGCTAAAAAGTACGAAATGTATTCGCCACAAAGACTCTAAACTTCGACAAAGCTCAGCTCAAGAGGCACGAAGTTTCAACTGAAATAAATACACTACAACTCTTCAGCTTTCTCAACTATACCAAAGACAGCTTCGACAACATTAACATTTATAGCGAAATCCGCGTGTATGGAAGCTCAGCTACCTCCTGAAATATTACACAGATGACTGAGCTTCGATACATACTAATGATAGAATTAAAAGACAATGTCGTCGAAGGCAGTAATGTAGCTTCGACCACGTTTATATTTAAAGAAAAATCCGCGTGTATGGAAAATCAGCTACCTCCTGAAATATTACACAGCTGACTGAGCTTCGATACATACTAATGATATAATTAAAAGACAATGTCGTCGAAGGCAGTAATGTAGCCTCGACCACGTTTATATTTAAAGAAAAATCCGCGTGGATGGAAAATCAGCTACCTCCTGAAATATTACACAGCTGACTGAGCTTCGTTACATACTAATGATATAATTAAAAGACAATGTCGTCGAAGGCAGTAATGTAGCTTCGACCACGTTTATATATAAAGAAAAATTCTCGTGGATGGAAGCTCAGCTACCTCCTGAAATATTACACAGCTGACTGAGCTTCGATACATACTAATGATATAATTAAAAGACAATGTCGTCGAAGGCAGTAATGTAGCTTCGACCACGTTTATATTTAAAGAAAAATTCTCGTGGATGGAAGCTCACTAACCCTCTTTAATATTAGGCAAAACGCTCATCGGTGGCTGAGCTTCTAGACACTCAAATAATATAATTATATAAAAGTATCGTCGAAGGCACTAATGCAACTTTAAGACAACGTCGTCGAAGTCAACCGCATATTAGCAAGGTTGGTTTGAATATCCTGAATGGCGGTATAAATCAAATCTGTCACTTGACTGTCGCTTGGGTTGATGCTGCATACAAAATGCCACACTTCAAAAATGTCTTCTGCTCTAATATGGTAAGGCAAATAGGCCTTATTATCAGAGTGAAATTGTATAGTGCCATCGGACTCCATGGTGTTATATAATCTCTTGTAAACCAAGCCCTCGTTTTGGGTTAATACCACATAAGTATCCCCATCTTTTATATCCTTGAGGTCTTCTACGTATTTACCTATTACGTAAGCACCAGTTTCTAACGGAGGCATGGAGTCACCTTTGATAGGAAACCCACGGTACTTGCCATGTACAGCATAAGGCAAGGAGATACGGGGCAATTCTTCTATAAATGTCTCGTCACTATAACCCGTAAGGTAACCTGCCGAAGCTTTGAGCGGAACTAGCTCCACCAAGTCATTACTGTCTTGATCTACCATGACAGGGAAAAGGATGCGATTCCCGCCTATTTTTAGCAAATCTCGCAAGTCTTGAACTTTGGTAAGATCAATCTTTACGAGTGAATCTATGGAGAGAGAGAAATAATCTGAAAGGGTAATGAGCATCTCTATAGGAGGTGCCGCACGGTGCTCTTCCCATGAACTCAACCTAGAGCGTGTGATACCCAGCTGCTCAGCCATTCCTTCTTGTGAAATACCCTTTAAATGTCTTAAATGGGCGATGTTCTTACAGATTTTTCTCATTGCTAAAATATTTAGAACAAAGTAGCTAAGAATAATTGCAATAGCCAAGGGAAAAGAAAAATTGATAAGATTTTGAGCAATCAATTTTCACGACAGAATAGCTCTTCAAGTTTTCGCAAAAAATGACTTGCTAATATTTATGGCAAGATTCTGCTAAATTTATATGCATCTTTGTTTCATCAATCGTACGTAGCTAAGCATCACATTAGCAGTCGGTTCTAATAATTACAAAAACTTAAAGCGAAAATAACATGGTAGCAAGAGCACAAAAACCAAACAGTCAGCGAGTATTTGTTCCTATTATCCCATTGAACAGCAGAGCTGGTTCTATCAAAGAAAAAGAGGATACCTTAGCAGTAATGACCGCCAAGAACCCTCTTCTAAATGACCTTATAAGTATCTTCGATTTTCAAGCTTAATTACTCGAAACGCAGGTGCTTCACCGACTTACCAGAGTTGGCAAGTTCATTGAGTGAGTCTATTCCTATCTCAAGATGCTTTTCAACAAAGTTGTTGGTGACTTTCTTATCACTCTCTTCGGTTTTGACTCCGTCTGGCTCCATAGGATTGTCCGACACTAGCAGCAATGCTCCGTGTGGAATGGAGTTTACAAAACCAACTATGAAAATGGTTGCCGTTTCCATGTCTATTCCTAGAGCTCTTATCTCTTTGAGATATTCCTTAAACTCCATGTCGTGTTCCCATACTCTGCGATTAGTAGTATAAACCGTTCCAGTCCAATAGTCCATGTCATGCTTGATGATCATCTCAGAAACTGATCGCTGCAATCTAAAAGATGGCAAAGCTGGAATCTCAGGAAGACAATAGTCATTACTAGTTCCCTCGCCTCTAATAGCAGCTATAGGTAATATAAAATCACCCAATGCTGTGATTTTTTTCAAACCTCCACATTTTCCCAAAAACAACACGGCCGCAGGCGAAACCGCAGATAACAAATCCATCACAGTAGCCGCCATTGCACTACCCATTCCAAAGTTGATAATCGTAATGTTGCCATGAGATGCAGTCTGCATTGCACGGTCTTTCCCTTTGACCTCTACGCCAAATTTGTCGGCAAACATTTGAACATAGTTACTGAAGTTTGTCAATAATATATACTCATTAAAATCCTCAAGGGCAGTGCCCGTGTAGCGAGGAAGCCAGTTTTTTACGATTTCTTCTTTATTATCCATGGATAGTTTTTATGTTTGATGTTCAATGATGCCAGTTCTAAATCTCCCAGCATTTGATCACAAAATTACCGAAATAGAGGGCAAATCCGCTATATACGATATCATTCGCCGAAAAAATATTATTCTTACTCCCGAAGAATGGGTCCGACAACACATGCTCAACCTACTTATAACACACTTAGGCTACTCCAAAAGCCTCATGAAAGTAGAAAGTGGACTTAAGTACGACAGACTAGACAAGCGGTCAGATATTTTGATTTACGATAGAAAAGGTAAGCCTTTTTTGTTAGTGGAGTGCAAAGCTCCTGAGGTCAAAATTGACAAAAGGGCTGTTGCTCAGGCTACTATTTATAATAAAACGCTTCAAGCACCTTATGTTGCTTTAAGCAATGGAATCAACACTTTTTGCTTTCAAGTTGATTGGAAAACTGGAGAAACAGTGCAGCTGAAGAGTTTGCCTAGTCCTATTAATTCTTAGAAGGTAGAGAAGATTATTAAAATATCATGACGAAAAATATCAAATCAATCAAAACTGAAGAAGAATACGAGGCTGCATTAAAGCTCATGGATAAAATATTTGATGCCAAGCCAAACACACCCGAAGGTGATGCACTTGAACTTCTAGCTCTGGTTATTGGCGATTATGAAAGTAAGCATTACAAAATTGAAGACCTAAAATTGAAAAATGAAAACTTGATTACACGTTTGTGAAGTAAAGCCCAAAAACATAAGGTCGTTTTTTACTGAGACAACGAGCTCGAGTATGAAATTGACTATCGTCTGTTCAGTGAGAATGAGGCAACTATTTAAGTACAAACCGATGTCGCAAAACCTGAAATAAAATCTAGCGTAAGGCGGATGCACTAACATGAAAACTTTATCTCTTAAATACTATTCTCACATATAGCTGAAAAGCAATTTGTTACAAATTATATATACATGAAAATATACAAGATTACAACAGATGCAAATATGGTATAATTAGTGCAACCTTGCGATCATTCAAAAATACACTTGAAATGGTATAACCGCGATCGAGAATCTAGAGACAGTGTTGGTTTTCCATATAGTTTCGCCGCCATGGGATTTGTAAATTTTGCAAGATTCAAAGGAATAAAAATAGAATTAGAAAGCCCAAACATCCATCCTGATTTAATTAAAGAACTACCAAAAGACTTTGTTTACGAGGGTATTCCAGAAGTTTATGAGGCAATCCAAATTGCTGAGAATAAGAACAACGGAATCATTGGTAAATTTAAAAACTTATTTAAATAAATGCACAAAACACTTTACTCTGATACAAAGCAATGACATTAAGATTGAGTTTTCGGATACTTCTTTTTGTGTTACTTGGAACATCTGCCACAGCCCAAAAGCTCGTAGTCCAAGATTCCATTCCTCTTATTCAAGTACATCAAGATGCTTTGGATCAAAAGAAACTATTGCCGGGCAACAAGGTGTTTTGGGCTGGCTTTATGAGATTATTGCCAGTGCAATTTTAGTGGATATAATTTTAGAACAATTAAAAAACTCATCAAATGGTAGTTCTTGATAACTTTTATCATATCAATTCAAAAGTTCCACCTTCAAATAATTTCATCATTTCTAATTCTATTAAAAAGGAATTAAAACGCTGCTTAAAGACTGAACTAGAAAGACAGTTTGAGGATAAACTTAATCTTAAAAAGGTTATTTTCCAATTTGAAACTAACAAGAAAACGAATA
Organism: Spirosomataceae bacterium TFI 002; assembly: GCA_900230115.1. Classification (NCBI taxonomy): domain Bacteria; kingdom Pseudomonadati; phylum Bacteroidota; class Cytophagia; order Cytophagales; family Spirosomataceae; species Spirosomataceae bacterium TFI 002. The sequence goes on from LT907983.1 coordinate 1,462,056, forward strand.
TTCATAACACTAAAAAAGAAGACTATTTTCTTAAAGAATCAACACACAAACACAATGAATCCTTTACAAATGGCTTTATTTTATATTACAATTCTCATTCTTACACTCCAAAACTTTTTATTGAAAATCTAAATGCAGATTGGCCTATAATAGATCCTACAAATGATGTAAAACCAAACTCTCTTAAGATGAGACTTGAGTTTTCAGATAGTGATATAGAAAGCTTAAAGGACTTTGCGGTAAAAGAAGAGACTTTAAAAAGAGGAGAAAGGGTAGATGGTATGAGATTCGAAATTAGGGTCAAAAACTTAAACGTAGATTGTGAATTCCGAATCTTTTTAGAAAACGAAAATCTTAAAAATAATATTTTTACACACTTTTTTCAAAATATCATTGAGGAGTACAATACCATCTCTGAAAACCATTCTCATGTCTTATTTGCCCAAAAATCAGATACTAAAATTTATGCTAAGAAGACTTTTGATAGAGAAGCGATTACCAATTACTTTAAATTGGTTTATATGTATGATGTTTTCAAAGAAACGGATAAAATTGAAGATATAAAAAAGGATATCGACAATTCAGTAGAATTAGCAAGGCTTGAAATTGAAAAGCATAATATAAAAGCCGAACAAAAGCCTGAAGACACTTATGTACAACCAACTGGCTTAATACATAATTTTAGCATAAAAAACACCCAAGATTCAACAATCACTATTAAGGTTGACCTAGGTAGCTCCAGCCATGGCTTTGAATATATTTTAAAGAAGCTAGATGAAAGCGATTTTCCAATCAGTAAGGTGGAAATTAAGGGCTTTTAGAAAAGTTTCTAATTTGTAAAATTTAATATTAATACGTTTATGAAGCCTACGCTATTGAATCTTGTATTATTAATTCTGTATACATCTGCCACAGCCCAAACGCTCGTATTTCACTACTCCACGCCATATTGAATGCCAATTTTTAAAGAAAGCTAACTACGAATTGCTTAAAGTTAAAATTTCAATGTAGATAAGAGAAATGGGTTGTAGACCATTCATGTCTTTAGCATTTAATCCGAAAAAATCATAACATCATCTATTTCAGTTTTTATCCCTAATTTTGCTGAGTAATAGATACATATGGGAGATTTGGGAAAATTGAGTCAAGAAGAAATTGAGCAATGCTTAGCAGTTCTACAAAAACTGAATGCCGATACAAATCAAATTTTCGAAATCCCAACAGATCAACGCATTGCTTTAATCAAAGCTGCTGGGCAGTTCTCGCGACCAGATAAAGAAGAACTGAGTAGACGACAAAAGGAAGCAAAAAAGCTTTACAAAAAGAAAGCAAAGCTTAAAGATAAGTCTGCTAAGAAAGCAACAGGAATACGATCAGCTCGTGAAGCAAGTATCTTTATTGCTCCCAAAATGATCGCCCCCACTAATGTGGAAAAAATAATTCTTGACACACCGAGAGAATGCTATGTATGTAAAAAGTTTTATGGCACACTCCATCATTTTTACGATAGCATGTGTGGAGATTGTGGTGATTTCAACTACGCCAAGCGATTCCAAACCGCCGATCTCACTGGTCAATATGCTCTGGTTACTGGTTCAAGGCTAAAAATAGGCTATCACATTACCCTACAAATGCTCAAGGCTGGAGCAACAGTAATTGCCACCACTCGTTTTCCTGCAGATTCTGCTATTAGATTTTCTAAAGAACCAGATTTTGAGGATTGGGGACATCGACTAAAAATTCATGGTCTCGACTTACGACACATTCCAAGTGTGGAGTTGTTTTGCGATTTTATAACGCAACAGTACGATAGATTGGATATTTTGATCAATAATGCTGCTCAAACTGTGCGAAGGCCTTCGGGCTTTTATCTTCATCTCATGCCCAATGAGACAAAGCCAACAGATGAATTACCAGCAAAAGCTCAGCAACTATTGACCGATCACATCGCTTGCTTGCAAGAACTCAACACCCTAAGTGCTGGCTACTCCGAAGGCAAAAACTTACCAGTGAGCTGGCACGGAAAACAACTGGGAATTGGACTAAGTGCCTCTGCCAAACTTTCGCAAATACCATATAGCATCGACGATAGCTTATCCACCGCAGAGGCTTTCCCCGAAGGAAAATTGGATGCCGATTTGCAACAAGTTGACCTAAGAGAAACCAACAGCTGGCGATTGAAATTGGGAGAAATACACACCAACGAAATGCTGGAAGTACAACTCGTAAATTCTGTTGCTCCATTTGTGCTTTGTAATCGCTTGGTGAATATCATGAAGAAAGAAAACACAGGCATGAAGCACATCATCAATGTATCTGCCATGGAGGGGAAGTTTCACAAGTGGCACAAAGAAGATCGCCATCCACATACAAATATGGCAAAGGCAGCATTGAACATGATGACGCTTACTTCTTCTTCCGATTTTGCAAAATATGGTATCTACACCAATGCCGTTGACACTGGTTGGGTAACGGACGAAGACCCTGCAATTTTGGCCCAGAAAAAAGTAGAACTACACGATTTTCAACCTCCACTCGATATTGTAGACGGTGCAGCCAGAGTTCTTGACCCACTATTTGATGGCATCAATACAGGAAAACACTGGTGTGGTAAATTCTTGAAAGATTATGTACCTACAGATTGGTAGAACTTTCCTGAGCAAAAAAAACTAAGGTTTACTACTTATACGAAATCTTAAAAATAGTCCCATTCAAGTCGTCACACACATATAATTCTCCATTTGGCCCCATGGCTAGTCCGCAAGGGCGATGCTGAATTGGGCCAGTAGGGTTTGCCAAATCTACACCTGCAAAATTATCAGCAAAAATCTCCCATTTGCCACTTGGTTTACCATTTTTGAAGGGTACAAAAGCTACGAAATAACCTTTCTTTAACTCAGCAGACTGACCGTGAAATGCAATAAAAGCTCCGTTTCTATATTTCTTAGGAAATGAATTCCCTGTGTAAAAAAGCAAGTCATTGGGTCCTAAATGAGCAGGAAAGCCCACAATAGGACTTAGAATATCGTCACCAGCTTCTTTTTTACCATCACCACCATATTCTGGAGTTAGCATTTTCTTTTTCTGAAAATGGTCGTAATATACATTTGGCCAGCCAGCATCGGCTCCTTCGTGTAATTCATAGAGCGTTTCAGCCGGCAAAAGACTGCTTTGCTCTGGCGTATAAAACTGAGGATAAAAGTCATGAAACTGACCTCTACCATGCACAGCTGCAAACAAACTATTTGTTTCAAAATTCCAATCGATAGCTACTGAATTTTTAAGTCCTGTTGCATATCTAGTGCCATCTGAAAAAGATTGATTGAGCACATTGGCATTATATTTCCAAATTCCCCCTGCAGAATCTAAAATGGTACATGGCACCATCCCTTCACCTGTTCCCGCAATTCTACACGGGTCGTTCCAAGAGCCTATGGTTACATAGATATTAGATTCATTATCTATCACAAATGGCTTCGCGTTATCACGCTTATGATCGGCCATTCCAGATACAATTAGTTCAGGCTTATTTTTGTCGATAATCTCCTGGTTTTCGTCAAGCTTATACCTAAAAATAGCAGAGTTGGAAGACACGTATAGATACGAATCTTTTAGCAAAACTTCAGTACCTCTAGCATTGCCAATCTCCTTTTTGTTATCCAAAATACCATTGCCATTGCTGTCTTTCAAGACCAAAAAACCATCGTCTTTTGAGCGATTGGCATAGATTGTACCGTTCTTAGAAATGGTCAAATGTCTTGGCGAACCCAATTCTGTACCTACCACTTTTACCGAAAAACCTTTGGGTACAATGATATTGTTTTGGCTTTCTAATTGTGCGTGAGAATTTTGACTAAGCCCTAGAAAAAGGATGCTTGCAATACATGTGAAAAGAGAATACTTCATTGTGAATATTGTTAGGTTAGGGCAAAGAGTTCGATTTAAAGATAATTTTAGGAGCTTGATAGCAATGTCATAGCCTTTCAATCCCCATACCTCCATCGGCAATGATGACTTGTCCGGTCGTATAAGGTATCCCTTGAGTAACTAGGCTTTTTACAATTGCTCCTATTTCCTCCACACTACCCAGCCTTTTGATTGGCAGTACTCCGTCAGAAATCATCTTATTGTACTTATCCAAAACACCTGAAGTCATATCGGTTATAATGATACCAGGACGAACTTCATATACGGGAATTTCATGCTCACTAAGTTTTACTGCAAGCAACTTGGTAAGCATCGCAATTCCTGCTTTGGAAATGCAATACTCTCCCCTATTAACCGATGCTACCGTAGCAGAAATAGAGGAAATATTAACTATACAGCCCACAAAAGCATCATTTTTCTGCTTTTCGGCGATCATCCATTTCGCAGCATATTGCGAAAGAAAGACCACACCTTTCAGGTTGATATCTAATAAATAATCGAAATCTTCTTCTTCTATTTCTAAAAAGTCCTTACGAACTCGTGGAGCTACACCCGCATTGTTAATCAACACGTTCAAATGCCCAAATTCACTTTTGATTTTATCAAAAATAGATTGTCGGCCACTAGCATCTCCAATATTTCCTTGGCAATAAATAACTTTAACTCCATAAGCAGCCACTTCCGACATTACTTCTGTTACAGCCTCCTCAGGACGTTGCCCATTTAGTGCAATATCGTATCCTGCCTCTGCTAAGCTTTTTGCAATACCAAGTCCTATTCCTCTTGTTCCTCCTGTAATTAATGCTGTTTTTCTCATTTGATAGCTTTCAATTCGTCATGAACTGGCATTTGTTTATAGTAAGGATCGAGTGGGAAACAACCTGAGATTATTCCGTTTCTTGGTGCTGTTGTACAATCAGAAAAAGTACGACAGATCTTGTTCCTTGTGAGTGTATTTTCTTGTAAAATATCTGCTGGCATGTCTGGATACGAAAGAACCATTCTTCCAAACCCTACTGAATCAACCATTCCTTCGGCTAGGACTTTATGTGCCACATTTGGCAACCATTCTTGCAAATAAGAATATGCTGAACCCACAATTACCAACTCGGGAAAAGATGCCTTGATATCAGCTGTCGCTTTTATTTGACGTGCAACTCCTACAAATGGATCCTCAGGAGGAGTGTACCCATCCGATGGCGGAAATAATGCTGGACGTATAATATGAGGATTGTAATATGGACTACCTGCTGTAAGGCAAATCAATTGAATTCCTAGTGACTGAGCCAGTTCTAAGAACTGTTTTGGCTCACTAAGGTCTTCTCCCAAGCCGTCAGTTGCTCCACCAAATGCATATTTGTAGCTACTCTCACTAGAAGCTGGAATCCCTACACCTTCTCCATCGGCCTTAAATGGCAACCAATCAAAAACACTTAACCTGATACCAATTTCTAGCCCAGGAGCAGCAGCGTTGATGCCGCTTACTATATCTCTCAAAAACCTTGTTCTATTCTCAAAACTTCCACCATACTTTCCTTCACGGTCATACGAACTCAAAAATTCGTGTCCTAGGTAACCATGGCAATGCTTGATATCTACAAAGTGAAAACCAGCTTTTTGAGCTAGTACTGCCGCTTTGATATAATCTTGAATAAGACTATCAATATCAGCATCTGTCATGATGGGATAATCATCTTCGAAGCCAAACTTCTTGTTCAATATTGGATGGCTATATAAAATTTGCGGCTCCCACTTTTTGTGATCATTTGGCTTACAAAATCTACCAGAGTGAGTCAACTGAAGTCCAATTACTAAATCATCTGTGCTTTCAAAAGCAGCTCCATGCTCTTTGAGAAGCATTTCATACAAATCTACAAAGTCTTGAAAATTCGCTTCGTTGATCATCAATTGGTTGGGGTTAGCCCTTCCACTTGGTCTCACCGCTACCGCCTCGCAGCCCCAAAGTAATTTTGCCCCACTGATCGCAAAGTTTTTCCAACGACGCTTAGTATGCTCTGTTGGTTTACCATCGGTTGTACCATCCCAACCTTCCATTGGTAGAATACACATGCTATTACCAATATTTCTTCCGCTCTTTAGCTCAATAATTTTTGCAAAAGGTTCAGACTTCCATTCTGCATCAAAAGGCATTTCTGCACCTATATCAGTTAAATGCTTTCGTAAATCCTCTGCAGTTTTTAACTGTGCTACTCTTTTATATTTAGGTTTGTTCTTCCCGCTCATAGTATTTCTTCTAAACAGTTAAAATATTGATAGTAGCGATCACCGCTATTCATTTTAGTAATCAAAAGTGCCAATTCGCGAGCATGATAATCACCCCACATACTTGACTCTCCTTTTGGAATTTCCGATCCCTTTGGAATAAAATCCCAATCATTTGGTCTGTGATATATAGAATGTAATGTTAAGCCCTCATGATTTTTATCAGTTGATAAATATGGCTCACTGAAAAGGGATTTGGCAGAAACTAATCCCGCTTGTATATACTTTTTATCGTTTAGATAATTTCCTAATCTTATAAGTCCTTGAGCAGCAATAGCAGCAGCTGAACTATCAATTGGTTCAAATGCATTATTGGGGTCTGAAGGCTTATCATAAATTCCTTCAATATTTACTAATCCTGGAGCTCCTGTATCCCAATAAGGAATTCCATCTGTGGCAGTATAATCTATGAAAAAGTCACAGGTGGCCTTGGCTCCTTTTTCCATGATGGCAATAAGTTCTTTTTTACTACCAAAACCTTCAAAATCGGCATCAGGAATATGCTGCATCAACTCTAACTCCTCCGCAAAGCCGAGAATCGCCCAAGCTAAACCTCTTGTCCATGTGCTAAACCCACTATAACCTTGCTGTGTACTGCTAGATCTAAAATTTCCATCATTGGTGTTGAAGATGCACTCATGAGCTGTTCTACCCCATAAGTCATACTTATCTCTTCCTTCACCATAAAAGACATTGTATTTTGCAGTTGCTGCAATATGTTTGTAGGCTCTTTCTAGTAAATTTATCGTTTTGTCGTTCTCACCCTTGAACTCGTGGTTCATCATGTGAGACATCAACACAATCCTTACTGAACGAATGGTATCCACAAACAAAGAATGAGGACCATTGAAAGAATGTATAAAACCACCATCTACAGTGTTTGTCCATCGCATTGCTTGAACAGAACCACTTACCTTAATTGCTAGACGGTAGTATTCTTTTTCCCAGTCTGTAGCTTTAATTGTTCCTTCATTTATCAATCTCAAAAGATTACCATAAGTGCTCAGGTTATTGAAACCATGATCATGAACACCAATATGAGTAAGATGAGGAGCCATTTTTTCAATGGTATTTTTTCTTCCTATTTCTAGAAACTCCTCGTCACCAGTAGCTTCAAACTGTAGAATAGACGAACCGTATTGAAATCCTTGTGTCCACTCTGTCCAGCCACGAGATGTATATTTACCATTGCTTGTAAACACTGGTGCTCCTTCGTAAGTATCGAAATTGGCTTCTATTGATTTTATCTTCTCTCCAGATAATTTCCAAAAATCGTTTAGAGAACTTTCTAAATCTTTTGCTTTTAATTTTTCGTCAATAATCATTAAAATAGGTATAAAATCATGAATTCAACAAATAACTTTCTTCGTTATACGTATTTCCATGATCAGGTTGAATAAGTATAGTGAAGTAATGAAAAAACATCAAATTGTCAAAAATATACACCAACTACCTCTCTTATTTGATCAAAAAAGTATTGAAACAAATGGTATTTCTATCTAATTAAATCTAGCAATTCTCCCTTTAGGTCTTTTTCCGTGTCAACGTCATTTAGCGTTGGAAGTAGCGAATAACTTAATTTATTTTCAATAAAAGCATCTTCTGCTTGTTGACCTACATTTTCGTGGCTCCACTCTTTGTTTAAAAATAGGCTTTTTAAAACTTCGTCTAGCTTTTCGCCTAGTTGACTAAAGTTAAAACCAATGGTATAATAACCTCCGTCAAATGCCTTCCCAAGTATGGCATCATTCTTTTCCAAGGCTTCAAACCCTTGTTCTAATATTTTGGAACTTAGGTCAAAACAATCGCTTCCTATGATCATTACCTTTTCTAACCCTTCTTGAGAGGCACGCTGAAATGCATCTAACATTTTATCACCCAGATTTGGAGAAGGGTGCTGGAGTTCTTTTTGAAAAAGATCATTTGGCCATTCATCATTCAAGTCAACAGCTTTAGAATAAAACAAAAGGCGTTTCACATCAAGTTTTTCCGCATTGTCTCTTGTGTGTTGCAATAAGTATCGATACACTATGAGAGCCTTCTCATCGCCGACTGTAGCAGCGAGTCGTGTTTTAGCTTTTCCTAGTTCTGGATTTTTTATGAAAATAATGAGTGCATTCAGCATCTTAAATTTTTAGCTTTGTGTAAAAGTAATATGAATAATGAAGAAAGAAATAATATTTAGTCCAGACGCCCCAGCTCCAATAGGACCGTATAGCCAAGCAGTAAAAGTTGGTGATATGATTTTCGTTTCAGGCCAAATCGCTTTTGACGCATCACAAAGTGGTGACATCAACCTGGAAACACATGAAGTAATGAAAAACATACTCCATATACTCAAAGCAGCCGGAATTGGTTTTAATAATGTCGTAAAATCCAGTATTTTCCTAAAAAACATGGATGATTTTGGAAAGGTAAATGAAGTCTATGGCTCTTACTTCATATCGGAACCACCAGCAAGAGAAACTGTTCAAGTTGCTAAATTGCCAAAGGATGTAAACGTGGAGATTTCTGTTATTGCTGCAGTTTAAGATATTAATTGCACGTGAGCTTTAATTGCAAAATATCTATATTTTCGCTAGAATTACTTCAGCGAAATTCAACCCAGACATAAATGAAAAACAGAAGAGATTTCTTAAAAGGATCAGCATTTGCTTTAGCTGCGATGGCAGCACCGACAATATCCCAAGCCACGCCAACCGTAAAAGGAGAAAAATTCAAACTACCATATGCTCCGCATTTTGGCATGTTTAAGAATTCTGCTGGCGACGATTTGATCGACCAATTGCGATTCATGCACGAACAAGGATTCACTGCAATGGAAGACAATGGGATGATGGCACGAAGTGTAGAAACACAAAAATCCATTGGTGACTTTATGGCAAAAAACAACATGGCCATGGGAGTTTTTGTAGTCAATTTCAATGGCTGGCCACCAGAAACTACTTTAGCATCTGGAAATAAGGAGTGGAAAGACAAGTTCTTAGCCAAATGTAGAGAAGCAGTGGAAGTCGCAAAAAGAGTGAATGCAACTTACATGACGGTCGTTCCAGGTAATTTTGATAGATCCATTCCAATGGATGTCCAAAATGCCAATGTGATAGAAACACTCAAACGTGCCACTGATATTTTTGAACCTCATGGACTTACCATGGTTTTGGAACCTTTGTCGGATAACCCAGACCTTTTCTTGCGTTTTTCTGATCAGTCTTACATGATATGCAAAGCAGTGGATAGCCCAGCTTGCAAAATCCTTTTCGACATGTATCACATGCAGCGAAATGAAGGTAGGTTATCTCGAAACATCGATCTTGTTTGGGACGAAATTGGTTATTTCCAAATTGGCGATGAACCTGGTCGAAAAGAACCTACTACAGGTGAAATCAACTACAAGTATTTGTTCAAGCGAATAAGTGATAGAGCTAAAAAAGAAGGCCGAAGCTTCATTTATGGTATGGAACATGGGAATTTCTTCCCTGGCAAAGAAGGTGAACAAAAATTGATTGAAGCATACCGCTGGAGCGATATTGAATAATATTAATAACTGTTTGTTTTAATTTGTAGTTTTCATCTTGAAAATCAAGTTTCCATTCCTTTTCACCTATTTTTGACAAAAAATCTAAATCATGTACGAAATATTAAAAAACATACACCACTACCTTGCTTTTATTACGCTTGCACTTCTTGCTTGGGCATTTATAGGCGGATTGATTGGCACGTTCACAGAGAAAGCATGGGACGACTCCAATAGAAAAACAAACTTATTTGCCCTTATAGCAACTCATACAATGCTACTATTAGGACTAGTATTGTTAGGTATGTCAATGTCTGGAGCAGACATGGGAGAGATCATGAAAAATGCAGTAGCTCGTAAAACATATGTTGAACACCCTACAGTAGGAATCTTGGCGGCTGTTTTGGTAACTATTGGAAATGCTAAATCAAAAGGTAACCTTATGAATGGAAAAAAATTCAAGTCCACTGCGATTTTTTATGGCTTAGGGTTGTTATTGGTAGCAAGTAGACTACCATGGGACAAACTATTTTGATTGACAATTCAGAACGAATAATTCTCTTTGATGGAGTGTGCAATTTGTGTAACGGATTTGTACAATTCATTATAAAAAGAGATCCAGAAGAGATATTTAAGTTTGCAAGTTTACAGTCAGAGTTTGCAAAAAAGATTATAGAACAGCATCCAGAATTGAAAAATCTGGATGCTGTTATTTTTTTGGACAAAACTCAAATTTATATAAAATCGGATGCTGCAATTGCTATCTCGCAATTTCTTCCGAATTTGAAATGGACAAAAGTCTTGAAGGTTTTTCCACGAATATTAAGAGATACTGTTTACGATTTTATAGCCAAACACCGCTACTGGCTTTTAGGGAGAAAAGACGAGTGTATGATTCCAACTCCTTCGCTCAAACATCGATTTATTTCATAAAACGGTACTGATAAGGAGCTTTGTGTGCCCTGCCGGTATACAATTTATCCAACCTCTCAAGAATTCCTTTGCTCAGAATCCGACGCTGAAAATTAGTTCTAACAAGCTTTTCGCCAAGAATTCTTTCATAAAGTATTTGAAGTTCTTTCATTGTGAAAGACTCAGGCATTAGGTATTGAATAATTGGTGTACGGTCAATATTGTTCTTAAGATATTGAAGAGCATGTTCCAAAATTAATTGGTGATCGTGCACTAGAGAGGGTACCTTTTCGATGTCATACCACTCAAGTTTATCAGTACATGTATCTGCCTGTAGTTCAACTTTATGAATATCTACAAGTGCTAAATAGCTGATCGCTACAAAACGCTGAAGCAAAAAGTGACCCTTCTCAAAAGAAACCCCAAGATTGGTGAGCATTTCTCTAATTTGGTTGCAATTTACCCTATTGGCTTTACCAAAAGTACCGAAATTTTCTAAGTAGTGATTTTGAAGACCTGTGGTCTCTTTGAGGATTCGATGTACTGAAAAATCTATATCCTCATTTTGAAGAATTATTCCCGCTGGTAATCCATAAAGGTCCGAATTTCGATATTTGAGAATGAGAACCTTTAAGCCTTCACTGTCAAAACCCAAGATTGGGCAATTGATAACAATATTTGACAATGCTTCATTTTCATATTTCAAGTTCATTTCCTAAAGAGTGGGGTTATTTTAGTTGTGGGTTTGTAAATACAATATTAAAATCCTAAGTTTCTTTTCTAAACTAAAAAGTCAAATAATGATAAAGTGGCAACTACCTAAAAGGATTTTCACTAGCCTTCTTCTTGTTTTTATACTCTCAAATTGCTCAATAGTCACTTTTGGCCAAGGAAATTTCGAAAAAAAAGTTTTCAAGGCAAGCGATGGTTTTGACCTCAATTATCAAATTCTATTTCCTGAAAATTACGACGAAAGTAAGTCATACCCACTTGTTCTTTTCTTGCACGGTGCTGGAGAAAGAGGAAGTGATAATGAAAAGCAACTGAAGCATGGGGTAAAACTATTTACTACAGCAGAAAACAGAGCAAAATTTCCATGTATAGTAATAGCTCCTCAATGTCCACAAGAGAGCTATTGGTCATCTGTAGAAGTATCAAGAGATAAGTATCCTCTTGTTTTGAATTTTGATTATACAAGGCCCTCTAATCCGCCATTAAATGCCGCAATAGAACTCGTTAAGGAGATGATTGCTAGTAAGAAAGCCATCAAGAAGCAAGTTTACATTACGGGATTATCAATGGGCGGTATGGGTACTTACGAAGCTGTGTACAAGCACCCTAAACTATTTGCAGCTGCTATGCCTATTTGTGGTGGTGGAGATGAGGACAAGTTCACAAAGGCAATGGCAAAAGTCCCATTTTGGATATTTCATGGTGACGCTGATGCTGTTGTTGGCGTAGAAAACTCAAGAGAAGCAGTGGCAATTCTTAAGTCATTAAAAGCAAATGTAACTTATACAGAATACCCAGGAGTAAACCACAATAGCTGGGATAACGCTTTTGCAGAGCCTGAGTTTTTAAATTGGATGTTTTCGAAAAGAAAATAAATTACTTTTTGAAGAGAGAATCTACAAATTCCATTTTGTTGAATACTTGTAAATCGGTCATTTGCTCCCCTACTCCAATGTATTTAACAGGGATTTTGAATTGATCTGATATTCCAATCACGACGCCACCCTTTGCGGTTCCGTCTAACTTTGTAATAGCAAGACTGTTAACATCGGTAACTCTTGTAAATTCTCTCGCTTGAATTACCGCATTTTGACCTGTACTACCATCCAAAACTAGCATTACTTCGTGAGGAGCTTCTGGCAAAATCTTTTGCATTACTCGCTTAATTTTGCCCAACTCATTCATGAGGTTAACTTTGGTATGTAACCTTCCTGCGGTGTCAATGATAATAACATCGGCATCCTGCTCAACGCCAGCTTTGATGGCATCGTAAGCAACTGACGATGGGTCTGTGTTCATGCCATGATCTATCACAACAACACCTACTCTCTCTCCCCAAAGTTTAAGTTGATCCACAGCTGCTGCACGAAAAGTATCAGCAGCTCCTAGCACTACTTTTTTGCCGTTTTTTTGAAAATTGTAGGCCAGTTTACCTATTGTAGTAGTTTTACCCACTCCATTTACCCCAACAACCATGAGGACATAAGGCTTAGGAAGGTTTTTGGTTTCAAAACTATTGTGAACATCAGTTGTATTGTTCTCTTCTAAAAGAGTAGCTGTTTCTTCACGTAAGATTACATCAAGCTCATCTACCCCAGCATATTTGTCTCGGGCTACCCTTTCTTCTATTCTTTTGATAATCTTAAGCGTAGTATCAATGCCCACGTCAGAAGAGATAAGAATCTCTTCTAATTCATCTAAGACATCTTCGTCTACTTTTGACTTACCAACGACAGCTTTGGCTAATTTCTCAAAAATGCTCGACTTGGATTTTTCCAAACCCTGGTCTAGCTTTTCCTTTTTGTCTTTACTAAAAAAATCAAATATGCCCATTCGGTTAATAAAGTCTTATTTTTAATATAATGAACAAAAATAGTGCAGAATCATTCAAAAAATAATTTGGAAACACTTTTATCCAATCTTTGAGGCTTCATGCTTTCTTTTCCTAAGGCAATCCAAAGTGTATTTGCCTTTGCAATAACATCTTCTCCTCTTGTAATCTCATAACACCTCAATGAGCTTATTGCCGTAAACTCTTGCACCCAGGTTTTAACTTTTAACAAATCACCCAAAAATGCTGGCTTAAAGTATTCAATCTCATGCTTTTTTACCACCCATCGCACCGAATCAATAATATTATCAGGTGCAATTGCATGCCAGTGAGCTATTGCTGCTTCTTGCAAAAACTCAAAATAAACCACATTATTGACATGGTTTAATTCATCCAAATGGTTTTGATTCACCAAGATCTCAATGCAATGTTCTTTAGGTTGGCTCAAATTATTGAAGTATTTTATTCAAAAATAAGCATAAAAAAAGCCTCGCGATGCGAAGCTTTAATATAATATCTTTGAAGAATGCCTTATGCTTTCAAAACATCTTGGATGTTATCAACAGGAACCATTTCTTCCTTGAAGGTATAAGCACCAGTCTTAGGAGACTTAACTGCTTTGATCACCTTTGCAAAACTTTTCAGTGCTGTTTTATCTCTCAGCGTTGCAACTACTTTCTTTGCCATAACTTTATTTATCTAATGAGTGAAACAACCGTATGGTCGTATTACTTGATTTCTTTGTGAACAGTCATTTTTCTTAAAACTGGATTGTACTTCTTCAGTTCTAGTCTTGCTGTTGTATTTTTACGATTTTTTGTCGTGATATATCTTGACATGCCAGCCATTCCAGAAGTCTTATGCTCCGTACACTCTAATATCACCTGAACTCTATTGCCTTTTTTAGCCATTGCTGTACTTGTTATTTCTTTGTATTCACCGACTTAAACCGAATCGGGCTGCAAATGTAACAATATTGCTAATTTTACGCAAAGAGAATTCAAAAATTCTTTGAGGTATTTTTCACTTTGTACAAAATAACGCATTTTTTGTCTAAAGTTGTGCTAGTCATTTGATAACCATTGCGTAAAAGATATGCACTTACTTCGTTTGCTTGGCTAGGGATTTCTCCAAAAAACCTCGTAGAAACACCCTCTACAGACAGTGGAAAGGGTATTAACTTGTATTCGTATAAATACTCACCTACTTCAGTTACCGAGAAAGATTTCATTTCTGAATTTTCTTCTGTAGAACTTTGCTCTGTAGGCAATAAAGCCATTGAATTCCTTTTTCGAAGCTCAATTTCCGGATTTAGCTCAAATATTTGGTTCAAATAATCTAAACTTAAGGATTCTAACCTCGATTGAAGGTGCGTCGGTACTTTAGATTTGAAACAAAATGAATTTTCAATACTGAGCATTTCCTTTGTTTCTTGGGATACTTCCAAACAACTTTTTGGAAAGTCATCTCCCTTTCTATTATTCAACAATACATTGTAAATCATAGGTACCGTACAGTTAATAAACTCGTATTCTGTTTCGGATACTTTTCTCAACTGCGATTGTACACCTTTTTGTGCTGGACCAAGTACCATTTTGAATAAACTATTGTCCTCATAGTTTACCGTACCAAGTGCATTTTGATTATTTTCTTCAGTTTTAAATTCCGACTTTAACTCAATTGCAGGATCTGCTCCGCTTTTGGTAATGTAAATAACATCCTCTGTTATTTTATCTGGTGAAGTAATGGCTTTTATGTATCCATCAGGGCCTATAAGTATTGTGTGAGGCATAAATTGATGGTAAAACAACCTGTTTAACTCTCCACTATTGTCAAGTCCCATTCTTAAGCTCGAGGGTCTTTTATTCAAAAAGTTTACAACCTTTTGCCTACTCTCGTCAGTCACGGCAATAACAACCAAGTCACTCGGGAATTTATTTTGAATCTTAGCTAAATGATCCATAGCTGGAATACAAGGCCCACAAAATGTTGCCCAAAATTCTAAAATCACAACTTTGCCACGCAGGCTTTCCAGAGTAATATCTGATGTACCGTCGGCTGTTAATAGTGAAATAGAAAGATTTGGAACTTGCTCTCCCATTTCCAAGTACTTAGAGACAATATCCTGCCCTTTTACTGGAATACTTAATAGAAAAGCAAAAAATAATATTCTCATTTACAGCCTTTTGTAAAAATAAAACTTGGAGCAAAACTAAGAATTATTGTTACACTTATTCAAAAATCCTACCTTCACTTTCCAACAAACAAAACCAAATGAAAAACAATACAAAAGTAAAACTTGTCAAAAGGCCCATTGGAAAACCCGATGAGTCCTCATGGGAAATTGTTAGTGAGCCAGTACCTGAAATCAAGGATGGAGAAGTGCTCGTAAAGGTTAAGTATCTCTCTATAGACCCTGCAATGAGAGGATGGATGAATGAGGGTAAAAGTTATATCAAACCCGTTGCATTAGGAGATGTAATGAGAGCTCTTGGAGTAGGTGAAGTGGTTGAAAGCAAGTCCGACAAAGTGAAAGTTGGCGATTTTGTATCTGCTGGCATGGGTGTTCAAGAATACACCGTCTTACCAGAAAAAGAAGCTTTGAAAGTTGATACTTCGTTTATAGATCTACCAGTTTATCTTGGTACCCTTGGCATGTCAGGATTGACGGGATATTTTGGATTGCTTGATACGGGGAAGCCAGTAGAGGGTGAAACCGTTGTAGTTTCTGGAGCAGCAGGAAGCGTGGGTAGCGTAGTAGGACAAATTGCTAAAATTAAAGGGTGCCGCGTTGTAGGTATCGCTGGTGGAAAAGAGAAGTGCGACTATGTTGTGAACGAACTTGGGTTTGATGCTTGTGTAGACTACAAAGGAGGAAGACTAAGAAGAGACCTAAGAGAAGCAGCACCAGATGGTGTGGATGTTTACTTTGACAATGTAGGTGGAGAAATTTTAGATACTGTTCTTACTTTGATTAATATGAAAGCAAGAATTGTAATATGCGGAGCCATATCTCAATACAATGCTACTACTCCTTATGGCATTAAAAATCATCTTTCGTTGCTAGTAAATAGAGCAAAGATGGAAGGAATCGTGATTTTTGATAATGTAGCCAATTACGGTAAAGCTGCGAAAGAAATGGCAGGCTGGATTGCTCAGGGAAAGCTTAACTCCAAATATCACGTAGAAGAAGGTGGTGTAAATGCATTTCACGAAACATTCATGAAACTTTTTGAAGGTGCCAACACTGGAAAAATGGTTCTAAAAATGGACTAACATAAAAAATCAAAGCCCGAATCTCACAATTCGGGCTTTGATCATCACATTAAATACTATTTGGATTAAAAAGGAAGATCATCTTCTCCTTCCAATGCCTGAGGAAGCGGCGTATTAGCAGCAGGTGCAGCACTTTGCTGAGCAGCTGGAGCAGATGGGGCTCCACCTCCACTTTGACCTTCAACTTTCCACGCTTTTACGTCTGTATACCATCTTCCGTTATACTCGCGACTTTCTACGTCTATAGAAGCTACCACTGGGTTTCCTTCTTGAATCAAATCTTCGTCTATTTTATCTCCCCACATAGAAATACATACCTTTTTAGGGTATTGTGATTCTGTTTCTATCACAAAATCTTGTTTTTTCCATGGGCCGTTTTTTCCTTCACCAGTTTGTAAAGGAAGTACTTGAATTATTTTACCTTGAATTTCCATTGAATATAGTTTAGATTCTTTGCAGTTTTGTTTGGGAATGCAAATATACGAATTATCCAAAAACAGGACGTGTCTAAAGAGCAAGTGTATTCAATTTTTGAAAGAATTGTCAATCTACAGAGTAGAGGATCAGACATTTACCCCAAAGGTATTTTCCCGTCACAACGAACAAATTCATCTTGGAAATACACTCGAGAGGATTCCAATGTGTTTGCAACAGCGAGTATACTATTTATCCTGAAAGGAATAATTATATATTTACCTAATCATCAAAAAGGAAAAATTGCAGAGCTTACTAGTAATGCTAAAGGGGCATTTGAGAAGTATGCTAACATGCATGGAGGGCTTACTTACAATTTCTGGCAAACAAAACCTTCGCAACACTTCCCCAATGGTCGTTTATTTCAGTATTTCAAACATTTTAAATTACCAGACGATATAGACGACACTGCCCTCATTTATATAATTCAACAACGAAATAAGGAAGAAGTAGAGCAGTTGAGAGGGAAAGTAATTCAACATTCCCAGCCTTTCAAAAAGGGAACTAACTACGCCTACAATACTTGGTTTGGGCAGAATATGCCATTCGAAAATGACGTGTGTGCGTTGTGTAATTTGCTCTATCTTTTTCTTGATGCTGACCTTGAATTATGTAATGAAGACTTGGCTTCTCTAGACTTTATTGCAAAAAGTATACAGTCTCAGAGTTTTATTGACGAGCCATTTAAAGTAGCTAGGCACTATGCCAGTACGCCACTAATTATTTACCATTATGCTCGGCTAATGGGAAGTTTTGAAATCCCAGTTTTGGAAAATCAAAAAGAACTACTCATCACAAAAACACTTGAGCTTTTTGCAAATGAGAAAAATGCGATGAATAAGCTGCTTCTGCACACTTCCTTGCTTCGTTTTGGGCATAATATGTCTTTTAAAATGAATGAAGAGGAACTGTCGAATTCAAAATTCTATCCATTCATTGGTGCTCCTTTTGCTCCATTTTCTAGTTTTCTTCCCAAAAGAATTGCTCCTAAACCATGGGCAATAATCAACTGGCAATGTGAAGCGTTAAAGCTTACTTACATTATAGAGAATGAAGTTCTGAAAATGAGTTATACCTAAATTTGGAGACCGTATTCTCCATTTTAATACTAATTTGGAGATTATATTCTCCAAATTAATACTTTTTCAAAAACTATAATCTCATTTCTTCACTACAATTAGGTGCCTGAAAGCCCATTTCCATGAGATAGTATAATTCTTAATTCCAGCTTGAGATAGCAAGGAAACCCAATCCTTTTTGGTAAAACCTCTACGCACAGAAAGGGGAGCGTCATTTTTGACCAAATAGCTTTTGGAGAAAAGCCCCGTTAAAAACTTTATAGAATGATAGGCCAAAGGATGCCTATGCAGATCGCCTATGAAAAAGCCTTTTTCACTGTTTTGGTACATCCATTTTAGCATTGATACCAAATCTTCATCTCGGAAATGATGACAAAAAAGTGAATTGAAAATAACATCCGGTTTGAAACCTAAATCTGTTGCTCTATAATCTGAAGTGATAAACGAAACGTTATTACGTTGATTTTGCCTTTCCGCAAACTCAGTGCAATCATTTTTTAGATCAACTCCAAAAAGCTTGGTTTCTGCATTTAGTTTTTTTGCCAAAGCCTGTAAGTTATCACCTCCTCCACTGCCAATTTCTAGCACAGAACCAACATTGTCAAACTTTCGCAAGCCAGCTCTAATGACATCATGTCCTCCCAAATAGGTATTGATAAAAGCTAACTCACGCAAGTTTTGATACAGATCTTCCTTTGGAATATCCTCCGCATCCAAAAGCTCCAAGTCGTAAGTTCGCTTGCTAAAGTCCATTAATTCTTTGATAATAAAGCCGACTCAATGGTAAGACCTGGGCCAAAAGCTGCCATAAAAATTGGCTCATTTGATTTTGCCTTATCCATTATATCTTTTAAGACAAAGAGCACTGTAGGTGAAGACATGTTCCCATTATCATTTAGTGTTTTATAGGATGAGGCCAAGTCATCCGAGGAAATTTCGAGAGCTTTTTGTGTTGCTTCTAGAATATTTTTTCCGCCTGGGTGAATCGCCCAATGCTTGATATCTTCTTTTTTGTAGTTCGTCTTTTCTAGATTAGAATCCAGCAAACTTTTCATGTCTTTTTCCAAAAGCTTTGGAACGTAAGTACTTAGATTCATCAAAAAACCGTGATTTGATATTTCCCAAGCCATGTCGTCGTAACCTTCAAAAGCTATTTCAGAATGAAAGTTACTAATATTCAAACCAGCAACATCCTCATTGGTAACTACACAAGCTGCAGATCCATCGGCAAAAAGGCAAGCTGAAAGTATATCCTCTACATTACTCGTATTTTGAAAATGTAGGGTGCACAATTCAGTACATACGATAAGTACTTTAGTTTTTTCATTACTTCTACAAAATGCATCCGCAAGTTTAAGAGCATGAATAGCTGCGTAGCAGCCCATAAAATTAACAGAAGTTCGAACGATGCTGGTTTTTAAACTAAGAGCTTTAACCAATTGCAAATCCAAACCCGGAGCCGACATTCCTGTACATGAGACAGTTATCAAATGAGTAACACCATCCAATTCTACATCGCTCAATGTATTTTTGATTGCTTTTTGCGACAGTTGTAAAGCTTCACCTGCATACTTTTTCATCCTTTCTGAAACGCCAATATCTGCATCTGGCAGAAAAAAGGGAGATTCTTCGGTACTGGAAAAATCACTCAGTACCGAGTGCCTTTGAGCAATGCCACTACGCTTGTATATGATATTAGTCAACTTGGCAGCTTTGGAGTCCAATTGCAATTGACGCTGCATGTAAAGACGTATGTCTTCTTGCAAATGAACATACTGTGGAACGGCTGTGCCGATGTGAGAAATAACTGCCATTAAGATCTTTTAGTATATATACTCATTTTTGAGGTGTAAGGTTGTTCAAAAAGTGAAATTTCATTTAACTTACCAAATATCAACAAAGATACCTTGAGCAGTAAAAGTAATTACGAAATAATAATTGTTGGTGGAGGACTTGCTGGTCTTACAGCTAGTATTCGCTTAAAACAACAAGGTTTCTCGGTTTTATTAATCGAAAAAAACGCCTATCCATTTCACAAGGTTTGTGGCGAGTATGTCTCAAATGAAGTACTACCTTACCTCCTAAGCTTAGGTCTAGATCCCAAAAATATTGGTGCAAAGGCAATCAAAAGGCTGAGAGTAACAGGAATTAATGGTCTTGAGCTGCATGGAGAATTGGATTTAGGAGCATTTGGTGTGAGTAGATATACGTTGGATCAAGAATTATTTTTTATCGCTCAACATCTGGGAGTTGCTTTTTTGCAGGAAACAGAGGTTACAAAAATAACTTTCGAACAAAATAGCCATGAAGTTGAAACAAAAACCGGATCGACCTATCAAGCCAAAGTAGTACTGGGTGCCTACGGAAAAAGAGCAAAGCTCGACAAGCAGTTTGAACGTACTTTTATGGAAAAACGCTCCCCATATGTAGGAGTGAAATATCATATTAAACTCGAGGATGCCCAAGACCTGATCTCGCTTCATAATTTTGCTGAAGGTTATTGTGGCATGTCGGCCATAGAAGAAGACAAATATTGTCTCTGCTATCTTACACATCGCAGCAATTTTGATAAATACAAATCGGTAGAAGGAGTAGAACAAAATGTACTTCGCAAAAACCCATTTCTCGATGATATCTTTTCAAGAGCTACATTTATATACGAAAAGCCATTGGTAATCAACGAAATATCGTTTGAGAAGAAATCCCCTATAGAACAGAACATCTTAATGATAGGAGATACAGCCGGACTTATCACTCCACTTTGTGGAAACGGCATGGCAATGGCAATTCATGGCGGAAAGTTGGCTGCAGACAATGCTTCGGCTTACTTAAAAGGCTCCATTTCAAGAGAAGATATGGAAAGAAAGTATACAAAAGAATGGAAGCAAACTTTTCAAACTCGCCTATGGGCAGGAAGGAATTTGCAAAAAGTATTTGGAAAAAATACGATGACAAATGCTGTACTTAGTGTATTAAAAAAACAACCGAAAGTGCTGAGTAAGATTATAAGTCTTACTCATGGCGAAGTTGTTGATCCTTGAAGGCGATAGCTAAGTTCAGGGTTTCAACGCATTGGTTTAGACAAGAGGGAATAAAATCTAGGTTATATAGCATGAGTCGTTGTGTTTTTGGGGGCACTTGATAAGAGCGAAAAAGTTGATCTTGAAATTTAAACTCATTGGCAAGACTACAGGTAAATTTAATTTGGGTAGGTTCCACATTATTTACTGTGGGGGCACAATGGCAGTTATTTGATTTTCTTTTGGCATGGTTTTTGATTTTTTTCCTAAAAACTCATTCCCATGCAAAAAATACTTCTCATTTTCCTAATTGGCTTGTTTTTAAGCTCTTGCAATAGTGATGAAGTAAGGGTTTTGGTTATCTCAACCGATCCTGAGCTCAAAATTAAAGAAGATTACCCCCTAGTAAAAAAACGGACAAAGGACAGAAAAAAGGAGTACGAGTACCTTTTCGATGCGAATGGAGTAGAACAATCAATGCACATTTCTTCATCAGGCACTGAAAAGGTCTTTAATTTTAATGAACCGGGTATTTATGTCATTAATGACTATAACGAAGAAATTCATGTTAAAGGTTTGATGTATACAGATAGGCCAATTAATCTTGAACTATATGCCTATATAGATTCAAGTTTTCATGGTAAAGCCATTGAGAAAATAATTGATGAGAAAGAACAAAAAATACTTGACGAATATATTTCTAACGGAATTAGACATTGGGTTCATATTGTTACGGGAGAAATGTCAAAGGTTTCGTCCAATCCTGAAGTTACTGTTTTGGGAATGTATAAAGATGTCCCTGAAAGCGTAAGTGGTGAATTTGAGGGCAGTAGAAATGTGCTTAAACTGTTGGATCGATCAGATTATGACCTTGACTTACTAAAGCAAGTTCAACAACTTAAGGAGCTTGAAAAATTAGCTAGCATGACGCCAATGGAAAGGTTTGTAGAGCAAAGTAAAAAGTAAATTTAATAGCTTCATTCTTGTTTAAAAAATGTGTAGTAAGTAGTTGAGTTATTTGTACTTTTCTATGTTCCAATTCCAATTATACGAAGCATTTCTATATTAAAATGTACTGACAAGATCAAATAATAGCTAGCCTTTATCTGTGTACTTATAGACCTACTCGAAAAACAAATTTTGGTTAAATCTCTATTTAAAAGCGATCAAAATGCATTTGTACTTTCAGGGCACACCAAATCTAGATACTTTTCTCTAAATTCATGCATGCATAGCAAAGACCCTTATCGCATAACAGAGGACACCATACTAGCCGCTCCAACTACTTTCAAAGAAAGGATTAAACACCTTGGCCCAAGTCTAATTTTGTCGGCAGCGATTGTAGGAAGCGGAGAACTCATTGCCACGACCACGCTTGGAGCTAGAGCAGGTTTTACGGCATTTTGGGTGATTTTATTGGGTTGTTTGATCAAAGTGCTTGTTCAAGTAGAATTTGCCAAGCATACGATCTTGACAGGAAATACACCCATGAAATCACTGAACGAATTGCCAGGTCGCAAGTTTGGCAAGGCACATTGGAGCGTGTGGTTTGTGCTATTTATAATGCTTACCAAACTCATTCAAGTTGGTGGTATCATAGGAGGAGTGGCAATTATTCTCAACATGCTTTTTCCACAAATAGATTTGATGATTTTCGCATTTGGAATGGCGGTTCTTGTGGCTGCTTTAGTTTATAGAGGCTATTATCATTTTATAGAGAAAACGTCGATTTGGCTTATCGCATTCTTTACTATTTTCACTTTTACCTCGCTTTACTTTTTGAAATACACGCCTTATGCCATTTCATTCTCGCAAGTTCTTTCAGGTTTGACATTTGAATTGCCTGCTGCACATTTAGTCGCAGTTTTTGGTGCATTCGGAATTACGGGAGTTGGTGGAGATGAAATCATCTATTACAATTACTGGTGCTTGGAGAAAGGTTATGCCGCCAACACAGGCCCAAAAGAAGCTTCTATCGACTGGCAAACAAGGGCAAAAGGTTGGATCAAAGTAATGGAGCTGGATGCCATTTTTGCGATGATTATTTACACTACTGTTACGGCTGCTTTCTATTTGCTAGGTGCTGCGGTGCTAAGTAACCAAGACTCACTGCCTGAAGGCTACGAAATGGTAGAACAGCTAAGTAAAATGTACACCTTGTCTCTTGGCGAAGGTGCGAGATATTTCTTTTACTTTGGAGCTTTTGTAGTATTATTCTCTACCCTTTTTGC
The DNA here is from genome assembly GCA_900230115.1 of Spirosomataceae bacterium TFI 002. Lineage (NCBI taxonomy): Bacteria > Pseudomonadati > Bacteroidota > Cytophagia > Cytophagales > Spirosomataceae > Spirosomataceae bacterium TFI 002. Next base: position 1,485,335 of record LT907983.1, read on the forward strand.
AGCTTTAGCCGCTTGGACAAGGCAAATCTCCGATACTTTCGGGCAAATAGGTTGGATAGATTTCTCTGATCTCAAAGTACGAAAGAAGTCAATCGCCATTCTTGCATGGGTGATTCCTATGCTTTGGGCTACTTTCTTTATGTTTATGAAAGTACCAGTACTTATGGTGCTCATTGGTGGCGTGACTGGTTCTGCACTACTGTTTTTGGTGGTTTATGCGGTTATATATTTTAGGTATTACGATACTCCAGCGGCTTTCAAACCAAGGAGAGTTTACGATATGTTTCTATGGTTGAGTATTCTTTCTATTGCGGTTATTGGTGCTAGTGGGATTTGGAAGGCGGTGTTTTAGAATATAATTTATTTACGCAGTCATTTAAAGGAACACGTATTTTAAAATCAGACCAAAGTTATTAGTCCTCGCTATTATCCTATTTCGTATTTCATTCGTGAATTCGTTGCTAAAAGAACTTGTGAAAAATCTTATTCATTACGCCCCATTCTACTTTTGCTAAAACCAATGCCAATTTCCTCAAACCCTATTCCCTAATAATTGGTTACCTTTGCACATTATTTCCAGATCAAAAATTAGTGGCTACAAAACAATTGAACGACGTACAACTCACAGGACACGATATCATCGAGGTGCTGGGAGCTAGAGAACATAATCTGAAAAACATTGATGTTGAGATTCCACGAAATAAACTCGTGGTAATTACTGGAATCAGTGGTAGCGGTAAGTCGTCTTTGGCTTTTGATACCATTTATGCCGAAGGTCAGCGACGCTACATGGAGAGTTTCTCTGCCTATGCACGTAGTTTTATTGGTGATATGGAAAGGCCAGATGTCGACAAGATCAATGGACTTTCCCCTGTAATCAGTATCGAGCAAAAAACTACTTCTAAGAACCCTCGTTCTACTGTTGGTACCACCACTGAGATTTATGATTTTCTTCGTCTGTTGTTTGCTAGGGCTGGTAAAGCTTACAGTTATGTAACTGGAAAACCAATGATTAAGCAATCGCAAGATCAGATTGTAGATCAAATTTTCTCTGACTATGAAAACAAAAAAGTAAGCTTACTTTCTCCCGTTGTAAAAGGCCGTAAAGGTCATTACCGCGAACTTTTCGTTCAGATTCGCAAAATGGGTTATACCAAAGTAAGAGTTGACGGCGAAGTACAAGATTTGGTACCCAAAATGCAGTTGGACCGTTACAAAATTCATGATATTGAAATTGTAATAGATAGAATAATTCCTAAAAAAGAGGATCGCTACAGGGTTTCTCAGTCGGTAGGAACGGCTTTAAAAGTAGGTAAAGGTTCTATGCTGCTCATGAACGAAGCTGAAGATATCCAATATCTTTCGCAGAATCTCATGGATCCAGAGTCTGGAATCTCTTACGAAGAGCCATCTCCCAATTCCTTTTCTTTTAACTCACCTTATGGAGCATGCCAAACTTGTAATGGGCTTGGTCAGGTGGAAGAAATAACGGAAGAGTCTATCATTCCAGACAAGACGCTTAGCATTAGCCGAGGTGGAATTGTTGCTTTGGGTGACTACCGTGACTTATGGATTTTCAAACAAATTTCTGTTATTCTCAAGAAATACAAAGTGAGCATCAGTACTCCTATTGAGAAAATTCCTGAGGAGGCGATGCAAACTATTCTTTATGGAAGTGATGAACCTGTAGCAGTTCCATCAAAAAAGAACCCTGGAGAAAAATGGGACACGAAGTTTGAGGGAATCATCAACTTTTTGAAAAGACAACAAGAAAACGACAACGATAAAATCCAAGATTGGTTACAAGATTTTATGTTGATCAAAACTTGTCCTGACTGTCAGGGCGAGCGACTGAAAATTGAGTCTAGGCATTTTAGAATTGGAGATAAAAATATTGCCCAGTTAGCTGATATGGACATCAGCGATCTTGCACCTTGGTTCGATAGCGTAGAAGAAAAACTCGACAACAAACAACAACAAATAGCGAAAGAAATCCTCAAAGAAATAAGAAAACGAATAGGTTTCCTTTTTGGAATAGGTCTCGACTATTTGACACTAAATCGCCCACTAAAGACTCTCTCAGGAGGAGAGGCACAACGAATTAGACTTGCAACTCAAATAGGAACCCAACTTGTAGGTGTTTTATATATCATGGATGAGCCTAGTATTGGACTTCATCAACGTGACAATGTTAAGCTTATCAAAGCACTTAAAGACCTCCGCGATCTTGGTAACACTGTATTGGTTGTGGAACACGACAAAGACATGATGTTGCAATCGGATTATATCTTGGACATTGGTCCTGGAGCTGGTAGACATGGTGGTAAGATAGTGGGTAAAGGCACTCCAGAAGATTTCTTAAAAGCCGGAGGAATTACCTCAGACTATTTAGCTGACAGAGTAAAAATTGAAATTCCAGAACGTAGAAAAGGTAACGGAAATAACCTTAAAATTTCGGGAGCGGTAGGGCATAATCTCAAAAACGTAACTCTCAATCTTCCTCTAGGGCAGATGATTTGTGTTACCGGAGTTAGTGGTAGTGGAAAGTCTTCACTCATTCATGATACCTTGTTCCCCATTCTCAATCATCACTTTTTCAGGGCCAAAAGAGAGCCTTTGGAATACAAAAAGGTGACAGGCTTAGAGCATATAGATAAAGTAATAGAAGTAGACCAAAGTCCAATTGGTCGTACGCCAAGAAGTAACCCTGCCACCTACACAGGCATGTTTACTGACATTAGAGCCTTATTCTCTGAATTACCTGAATCCAAAATAAGGGGTTACAAGCCTGGCCGTTTCTCTTTCAATGTGAAAGGTGGAAGATGCGAAACTTGCCAAGGTGCAGGAAAGAAGAAAATTGAAATGGACTTCCTGCCAGATGTTCACGTAGACTGTGAAACCTGTAAAGGAAAACGTTTCAATAGAGAAACCCTAGAAGTTCGCTACAAAGGAAAGTCTATTGCTGATGTACTAGACATGACTGTAGAAACAGCAATGGTGTTTTTTGAAAGTATCCCAAGAGTGCAACGTAGAGTTCAAATTTTGTTTGAAGTTGGCTTAGGATACATTACCCTTGGTCAGCATGCTACTACCCTCTCTGGAGGTGAAGCACAACGTGTGAAACTATCAGAAGAATTGTCGAAAAAAGATACTGGTCAAACGCTCTACATTCTTGATGAGCCTACAACTGGTTTACACTTTTCCGACATTAAAAAACTGATGGATGTTCTCCAAAGGCTAACCGATAAGGGAAACACAGTGCTTATTATTGAGCATAACCTTGACGTAATCAAAGTAGCTGATCACATCATTGATCTGGGTCCCGAAGGCGGCTCTAAAGGTGGTTTAATTATCGCTGAAGGAACTCCAGAACAAGTAGCAAAAGTAAAAGGCAGCTATACAGGCTTTTTCTTAAAAAAAGAATTAGCAGGCAAATAACTGGAATAAGCTTATGCCTATTTCCGTTTGAGCTTAACCAAATCGTAGTTGGGGTCATTGGTTCTTGCTTTTACAAGTAAGGTCTGTAACTCTTTTAACTTTTCGGGAAACTCATGGGCCAAATTGGTTGATTCTCCTATATCATTATTCAAGTTATAGAGCTCATCTTCTTTCTGCCAATAGCGTATCAATTTCCAATCTCCTTTTCTAAGTGCTTGTCGTGGACCATTGGCTTCATTGAACTCCCAATAAAGGTATTGGTGTGCCTGCTGAACCTCTCCTAGAAGTGCATTTTTGTACGAAATTCCATTGATCTCTGTGGAGCTTGGCTGTATACCTACTAAATCACATACGGTTGGTAAAAAGTCCCAAAAAGCAGAAATATGATTACTTACCGTTCCTGCAGGAATCATTTCTGGCCAGCGAGCGGCGAAAGGAACATGAATTCCACCTTCGTATGTATCCCTCTTCCTTCCCTTAAACTTCCAGTTACTATTGAAAAATCCTCGGTCGTACTCATGCCCATTGTCACTAGTAAAAATCACAATTGTGTTTTTGTCAATGGCTAAAGCTTTTAGTTGATCTAACAGTCTTCCAATATCTCTATCCAACCTAGAGATCATGCCTGCATAAGTCGTATTTCCTTCTTCGTCATTGTAATAGTGACCTTTTTTCATTGGTCGCTTTTCCCATCCTAATTCTAAGTATTGGCTTTTGGAATCTTCGGGAACGGTTAACTCATAATGAGGAATCGTGGGTGCCAAATACAAGAAAAAAGGTGTTTTACTTTTGGCCTGATCATCAACGAAATTAAAAGCTTTCTCTATGATGACATCATGTGAGTATTTACCTTTTGTTTCCTCCGTAATATTATCTGGAAATGGAAAAACACTATTGTTATGCCATAACTCTTTGGGGTAATAATGATGTGCCGCACCATGTCTACGATATCCAAAAAACTCATCAAAACCTTGAGCATTTGCTTGTGCAGATGTACCTGCCTCGTCCATTCCCCATTTTCCAAATATTCCAGTGGAGTAAGCTGCTCTTTTGAGCTCCTCTGCAACTGTGATATCTTCAGCTTTTAAAACCACCATTTCTCCAGAAGATGCCCAACCTGGATTTCCACGCATTGTGGTATGACCAGTATCCATACCCGTGAGTAAGCATGACCTGGAAGGTCCACATACTGGAGAGCCTGAATAGTGATTGGTAAAAATAACTCCTTCAGCCGCCAAGCGATCAATATTGGGAGTTTTGATTTTGTCTTGTCCATTAAAACCTACATCACCATAGCCTAAATCGTCGGCTAGTATATAAATGATATTAGGTTTTTGTTGCCCAAAAGACTGTACTGAAAAAGTCAATAAAACCAGAATACTAAAAGAAAGTAATTTTTTCATAAGAGTACAATTTAAAAAAGTACAGGCTCAATGAACCTGTACTTTACAACTTTTAACCTATGTATCTATCTGTAACCGTTATTTGTTGGATCTGATTCTAATAAAGCAGGATTCAACACTATTTCTTCTGCAGGGATTGGAGCATATTGCATGTGAGGCTGAACATTCTCAGATCCAGAAAATCTACCATAGTTGGTATTTTTAATAGTCTCATAAAATATACCCCATCTAACTAAGTCATACTTTCTTTCTGTTTCTCCCAAAAGCTCCCACTTGAGTTCATCTTGTACTGCTTTTCTGAACTCATCTTTGCTTAAGCCTGATAGGCTTGCATCTTCCTCATAAGCTCTATCTCTGATTGCATTGATATAATCGTAAGCTGATGCATCGCCTACTTCATTAGCAGCCTCAGCCGCCATTAAGTAAACTTGTCCCATTCTCATTGTGATCCACCACTCACCGTGGCCTCCACGGGGCGATTGAACAAAATCAAAATTGGTTCTTTTTTTCAGGTATGTGTAAGTAAGATCGTATCCTAAATAACTATCCATCAAGTTATATGGCTTACGTAGGTCATTTGGATGTTTCGCAACTGCGTCATCTGAAGGTACAGCCAATCCATAACCATTAAACTCTTCTCCTCTACTTGCCAATACCCCAGCAAATTCGTTTCGCTGAGCAGAGTTTCTTGGTTCGTCTCTTAATCTTGGGTTAAATGAGTCTGTGATTGTTTGTCCTTGCACACCTGTAAGGTGATCCCACCCGAATATCGCTTCTTCATTAAACTGATTATTCACATCGAAAATTTCACCATAAGTTGGCATTAGCTTGTGAGGTGAGTTGTTAATTATATCCTTACATGCGTCTAATGCTTCTTGCCATTCTTCTAACCAAAGGTGTAACCTTGTACGTAAAAACTTTGCAGCCCACTTACTCGATCTTCCTATATCACTACCTGTATAACTACTTGGCAATAAACCCTCAGCTATTTTAAGGTCTTCGATCATTGCAGTACGAATTTGGCTCTTATCTGTTCTTCCCAACACTCCAACTTCAGCCAAAGTAAGCTCTTCTGTATAAAACGGCACATCACCCCATATACTGGTAAGGTTATGGTAGGCAAGAGCTCTTAAGAAATAAGCTTCTCCCATACTTCTGTCTTTTACAGCTATCGAAATTTTATCGTTGTCTTTTAGGTTTGCAATTACCGAATTGGCATCACCAACAACCCTATACAGGTCTTGCCACATACCATAAGCATTTGCATAATTTGTCTCTGTTAAATTATAGTCCATTACAGCAGCAAGGCCACCGAAAATTCTACTTGGCATGATTTCGTCAGTACCAAAGAATTGCCAAGTTGTTATACCTGCCCAGTTACGATAAACATCTTCACGATATGTGACATAAAGTCCATTTGCAGCCTGAATTGCTTCAGGGTCAGAGTTGTAAAAATTGTTTGGTGAAATGATTCCACGGACATTTTCCTTCAAAAAATCATCACAACTCGAAAGGCCTATGGCCAAAAATAATATGATTAGTTTTTTCATTGTTTTCTTAAATTAAAAGTTCGCCTTTAGACCAAAAGTTACCGTCTTTGCATTTGGATATTCTCCACGTATGATACCACGTACAGTAGAGTTTGTACCCAACCTATTTGCCTCAGGATCGTAACCTCTAAATTTCGATATTAAAAATAAATTAGACCCTGCCATGTAAACGTTTAAGCTTTTAACTGCTCCTGACTTTACAGGTACGTTGTATGCAAGTTTTACATTTTTAAGTCTTAGGTGACTACCATCTTCTAGCATTGCAGAATTTGAACGTATGTCTGCAATACTTACCATACTCCCTGCACGAGGAATATCCGAAGTATTATTTGTTGGTGTCCATCTGTCTACTAACTCACCATAAAAATTAGCAGTACTTCGTCCAAAAAATCCTCTTTGTACATATTCGTTGTAGATATCGTTTCCATATGTTCCTTGAAAAAATACATCAAGGCTAAAGTTTTTGTAAGAAAACGTGTTATTCAATCCTCCAAAGAATAATGGCTCTGGATTACCCATCACAACATGGTCATCGTTATTAATTGTGCCATCCCCATTCTCATCTTTGAATCTTGGGCCACCAACAACCTGACGAATTCCTAAATTACCATCGTTATCTATTTCTTCTTGATTTTTGTAAGTTCCTAGGTATTCAACTCCTGTGAAAACTCCAACTGGCTGACCTACGATAAGCTTTGCTCCTGGGCCACCTTGTTCCAAACTGTAAATTACAATTTCATCAACCCCGGCAATGTTTAAGACTTTAGACCTGTTACCTGATAGAGTGAGATTTGATTCCCATCTAAAGTTGTTTTTGTTTGCATTAACAGTGTTTAAAACAAACTCTAAGCCTTGGTTCTGAATAGAACCAATATTTTCAAGCTTAGTATTAAAACCAGTAGATCTTGGTATTTGACGAGCCAAAAGTAAGTCTTTTGTCTTTTTGTGGTAGTAATCAATTTCACCACTAATTCTATTGTTGGCAAAACCAAACTCTAGTCCAATATCTAATTGATCTGTAGTTTCCCATTTCAAATCTGGGTTAGATGGGCGACCTCTACGAATTCCGACTAGTTGCGTATCGTTGAAAATCAAAGTACCGCTTGAAAGTACAGCCAAAGTATTATATGGAGAGATACTTTCTTTTCCAGAACTACCAAAACTTGTTCTAAATTTCAAGTTACTAAACAATGTTTGAGTCTGCATAAAAGGCTCATCCGTAATTCTCCAAGCAAAAGCTGCTGAAGGGAAGAAAGCATATGCATTATTTGAGCCAGAGTAAACCGAAGCTCCATCTACTCTACCTACCACAGTAAATAGGTATTTATTCATTAAGCTATAGTTCGCACGACCTAGCCATGAAGCCAACTGACGTGAGTCATTGAAATTAGACGCTACACTATAGGTAAGAGGATCTCCTAGTTCCAAAGCGTCATAACTGATCGCATCAACCGAAATCCCTTGAGTTTGTGCACTAAAGAACTCGCTTGCTCCTTTTTGCCAAGTGAATCCACCTAATAGATTTAATCTATGATTTTCGTTAAACTCCTTATTCCATGTTATGGTATTTTCTTGCAAAATATCATAACCCATATTGTTATTTATGAATGCCAACCCACCTGTTTGGGCAGCAGCACGAACAGGTAATGAACTTGGATCAAAATTGTTTCTTCTTGACCAAGATACTTGAGGTCCAATCGTAGATCTGATTGTTACATTTTTGATTGGTTCATATTCTACATAAGCAGTAGTAAGAAGATTAGTTCCAATCGTAAAGTCAGTTGTTAAATCTATATCTGCAACTGGGTTTCTCAAAACTCCACCAGTTACAATGTTTTGATTCCAATAACCTCCATCGTCATTGTAAACAGGAAATGCAGTTAAAGTTTCACGCATGTTCCAGAGGTCTATTTTGTTATTGTCTGTCTTGGTATATGCACCATTGAAACGAATTCCAGCTTTTACCTTTTTACTTACATTAAAATCAAAATTAGCTCGAAGATTATATCTTTCTAAACCAGTTGCCTTTATGATACCTTCTTGATTAAAGTAATTAACAGACACGTAGTAGTTCATTGCATCTGTTTTTCCTGACAGAGAAACATCTCCATTAAATACTGTCGCAGTTTGTGTTATTAAATCTTGCCAATCAGTATTTGCCAATTCGGCAGGGTTCGTAAATGGATCGGCTTCTCCAGCAAATTCTGCTAGCTCTTTACCGTAAGCCACTCTTTCGTTTCCATCTAGAAAATCAATCTTTCGTGCAAGGTTTTGTACCCCACCATAAAAGTTGACAGCAACTCTTGGCTGACCTTTAACCGCATTTTTACCACTTTTTGTAGTAATCAGGATAACACCATTTGCACCACGAGTACCATAAATAGAAATCGCTGTAGCATCTTTCAAAACCTCAATAGACTCAATGTCGTTGGTATTGATATTGTTTAAGTTGAAATCTGTACCTACAATAAATCCGTCAATTACATATAAAGGTTCATTGTCTGCATTTACTGAGTTACCACCTCTAATTCTTATTGATGCCCTAGCTCCTGGAGAACCATTTACTGCTGTTACTTGAACTCCAGCAGCTCTACCTTGTAACATTTGATCAACTCTTGATGCAGGTACATCAGCCAGTTTATCAGCATCAATCTGACCAACAGCTCCAGTAAGGTCACGTTTCATTGTAACACCATAACCTACCACAACAACCTCGTCCAATACCGCTGCATCCTCATTTAGGATTACATTAATAGTGGTTTGGTTTCCTACAGTTATTACCTGTGGCTCGTAACCAACATAAGAAAAAACAAGTTTTTCACTTGGCTTGGCATCGATCGAAAAGTTTCCGGAAACATCTGAAATTACACCTCGATTCGTTCCTTGAACTGCAATACTCACTCCTATGAGCTCTTCACTATTGGCATCAGTTACTTTTCCTTTGACCTGTGCTTGTGCAAACGAGACAAAGCCAAGAAAAACCAACACCATAACAATGGAATTGATAATCGGTATTTTTCTTTTCATAAGAGATTAAAAGTTTAAATAGGTGAAAAAATGTTGAGACAAAGGTATACCCTATTCACTTCTTTAATGTCTCATTGAAGGGGTACATCTGTGTCAAAACCATGTCAAATACCTCTTGAACGCACAATTCTATGCATTTCACTTTTTTATCAATTCTATCTTTCTCATTTTTTGTAGAGAAATAATTTGTAGCTTATCGGTTGATTTCTAATTAATACAAAATGGATATTCAAAAGCTATTTCTCGTTTCAATTCTTCTTACACTTTCAATAAGTTCCTATTCTCAGAGAAAGGGTGCTAGCAGCCTTTTCAACGGAGAAAACTTGAATGGATGGTACATTGATGTTCCAGCAATGGACAAAAATCCTGACACCATAAATCCGTTTATTGTTAGGGACGGCAAACTCGTTTCTTTAGGAAAGCCGGGTGGTCATATCATCACTGATAAAAGGTTCTCAAACTATAGAGTAGAATTTGATTATCGATTCGCTGGAAAACCGGGCAATTGTGGTGCTTTGGTTCATGTATCTTCCATGAGACGATTGTACGAGATGTTTCCCAAAAGTATTGAGGTTCAGCTTATGCACGACAATGCTGGTGATTTTTGGTGTATAGGTGAGAATATAGAAGTCCCAAACATGGAAGAGAGACGTGGCCCCAAAGAAGAATGGGGAGTTGATGGCAAGAAAAAGCGAAGAATTCCAAACCTTGTTGACGGCGTAGAAAAGCCACTAGGTGAGTGGAATCACATGCAAATTGAGTGTTTGGGAAATGAGGTGAAAGTGTGGCACAACGGCGTGCTAGTTAACCATGGATTTAATGCAACGGCATCAGAAGGTCAATTTGCTCTACAATCTGAAGGGTCAGAAGTAGAATTTGATCATTTGTACCTGAAGCCAATAAAAAAATTAAGCGAAAAAGCATCGAAATATTAATTCTGTTGCCATTCGCAACTATTGACAATTATTACTTCCTTTTTCTTCCAACTGGTACAAATCCCTCTTCATATTCAGGATTCAGTGCTGTTGGAACTGGGGCATTAACCTCATTTCGCCATTTGTCCAAAACCTTGTACAGCTCATCGGCCTTTTTAGGATTTGATTGAGCGAGGTTTATTCTTTCGCCTAGGTCGTTATTGAGATCGTAAAGTTCTAGCTCACCATCTTCGAAATAGTGATGCAATTTCCATTTGCCTACTCTTACAACGCTTCCTGGCCTAGTCCTAAAAAAATCATCTTTGCTGTCATCTCCACCCACATTATAAGCTTCCAAGTAAAACGGAAAGTGGAAAAACAAGGGTCTTTCAATTCGATCGGTATTGGGTTTTCCTTCAAGTATATCTATCATGGAAAGTCCATCGACTGTGTGATTAGTAGGATTATTCAAATTTGACCAGTCACAAAGTGTCGGAAAAAGGTCGAATAATAAAACTGGATCATCGGACTTAGCAGCTTTGATACTCGAGTGATTCACAAGCATCGGAACCCTGATTCCACCTTCGTAATAAGAACCTTTCCCGGCTCTGAGTGGCCACTGACGAGACAAACTAGCAATACCTCCATTATCACTCGAAAAGATAATTAACGGGTCTTTTAATCCTAATACTTTCACTGCATCAAGTACTTTCCCTACGTTATCATCCAAGTTTTTGACCATTGCTGCGTAGTCTTTATTACCACCTTGCCCATCTAGCTCTGTCTTGTCAGCATAAAATGCTTTGTCTTCTTCCTTCCCTTGTAATGGGGTGTGTATAGCAAAATGTGGGAGGTACATAAAGAAATCTTTCTCTTTGTTTGCTTCCATAAAGCCAATCGCTTCTTGCGTAATTCGATCGGTTAAATACTCTCCTTTTGGACCGTCTTCCAAAAACTGTAATTGGTAGGGACTAAAATATGTTTTGGGATGTCCACTTTTACCTCCACCCTTATGAACATCAAAACCTTGCTTTGTGGGATCTTGCCCTATATGCCATTTGCCAAAAACTCCAGTAACGTATCCTGCATTTTGGAATAAATGACCAAGCGTTATTGCATCCTCTGGTATTACATTACTCGTAGGGGTAGGTATAATTTTACGTGATCGAACATCTCCCCTCGCAGAAGGTGCAACGGTGTAAACTTTATGCCTTGGCGTATATTGACCAGTCATTAAACAAGCTCGACTTGGGGCACAATTGGAAGCATTGGCGTATGCATTTGTAAAATTAAGTGAGCTGTTAGCCAGTTTGTCTAAGTTGGGAGTATCGTAGTAAGATGAGCCATTGTAAGCCACATCTTTCCAGCCTAAATCATCTGCAAGGATCAAAATCACTTGTCTTTGGGCATTGACAGAATAAAACGATAGGCATACCACAGCCAAAAAAAGTATCCTTCTCATCATAATTTGCTTAATTTTTAAATAAGTCTGTTAGGCTTTTAACGTAATCTGTTGGACTTGAACCAAACTCCTTTTGGAAACATTTCGTGAAATACTTTGGCGTACTAAACCCGGTTTGATATGCTACTTCCGAAATATAATAATTCCCACTTTTGAGCAGTTTAATAGCCTTTTTTAACCTATATTTTCTTATAAATGTTGATGGAGCAGAACCCATCAAATTCTCCATTTTTCGATAAAAGGTAGCCCTACTCATGTTGCATTGTTCGGCCAAAAACTCAACACTTAAGTTTTTGCTCTGGATGTGTTCATCAATAAGACCTACTACTTGTTGGATAAATTGTTCGTCCGGAGAAATACTGTACTCTATTGTAGGTTCTACATTTACTTTTCGGCTAAAAGAACTCTTCATCAAGTTCCTATTAAACAATAGTCCCTTGATTCTCCAAGTAATTAATTCTAGGCTAAAAGGCTTGTCTACAAAATCGTCGACACCATTTTGAATACAAGCCAATTTTTGTGAATGACTATTGCGACCAGTCAAGATGATAAATGGAATATGCTTTAATGTTTCATGTTCTTTGAGCCTTCTCATTAACTCAAGACCGTCCATTTCGGGCATTGATAAATCACTTACCACTAGGTCAACAGCGTTTTCTTGTAAATATTCCCATGCTTGACTTCCATTTGAAGTTTTTACAACGTTGAATTCTAGACTGAGATGTTCATCCAAAAATGATAAAATCTCCTCATTATCATCGGCCAATAGCACAGTAGACCTGGTATTGTCCAATGGTGAGTACTCTGGCAATATACCTTCAATGATAGGAATCTCACTACCTGATAGTTTGATTTCATTGAGCTGAAAGTGGTTTTTCTCTAAAGGTAAATAAAAGTTAACCCTTGTGCCATCACCCTCCTCACTATTGATATCGATAAAACCTCTATGCTTTTTGATCAACCTTCCAACCAAAGAAAGCCCAATACCCGCTCCTTTTACTTTGAGATTCTTTCGTGCATTAGAAGCTCTATAAAACCTATTGAATAAGTTCTTTACGTCATTTTTAGGTATTCCAATTCCTGTATCCGAAATCTTGCATTTCAAATAAAGCCCTTCAGAAGGAGCCATATCTGGCAAATCAGATTTTTCTAAGAATACCGTTTTAGCTTTTACATTTACTGTACCACCAGAAGGGGTATACTTAATCGCATTATTAAGCAAATTCAATGTGATAATCTCCAGTAACTCTTCATCATACCAAGCCTCATCAGCCTCTTCTTCCAATTCGTAATTAAGCGTGATGTTTCGCACTATGGCCAATGGCTGAGTTTCTAAACAAAGCTTTTCCAAACTTTCAAAAACATCTCCTTTTTCTACTTGAAGTAAAAACTGTCCACCTTCACTTTTTCTCAGGTCCATGATCTGATCTGAAATCCTTTTTAACTTGAAGGTCTGCTGATAAATGTTATTCAATACCGCTTGGTTAACCTTTTTACCAGACAAAGCATTTTCTAGCGGACCAAGAATTAAAGAAAGTCTATTTTTTATTTCGTGAGACAAATCTGCAAAATACACCATTTGCTGGTCTTTGATCTCCACGAGTGCCTCTTCTTCTTTTAACTTTTGTTGAAGCTGATTCCACCTTTTTATCAGATAGTAAGCGACCACTAAAAGGGCAACGAAAAGCATAAAGTAAATGATAAAAGCAATTGGGCTAAGCCAAAATGGTGGTAAAACTCTGAGTCTTAAAGCTTGAGTTTCGGCCATTGGAGTGCCAAAACTATCTTCTGCTTTCATTTCAAAAAGATATTCGCCGTAGGGTATATCTAACAATTTAACACTCTGCTCTCGATTCAAAATATAGGTCCATTCTTCTATATGACCCTTCATTCTGTAGGCGTAGGCATTTTTCTCGGGATCACTAAAATTTAACAAGGCGAAAGAAACCTCGAAATTATTGTCGGCTGGTGCTAGCTCTATTATTTGATCTGTTGCCCCCCAACCCTCCAAGTAATTTTTGCTTTCTGAAAATATCTTAGAAACTTCACTCGCTATTGGCTTTACTGCATTCCAGTGAAATTTACTTTGCTGCGAAGGAGCAGCTTCTCTTTTTTTGATTTTATAGAGACCATTACTATTGCCAAAGAAAAGGCAATTATCCTTTCCTTCGATCACAGCATTAAAGGAAAAATCGCCAAAAATTACCCCGTCTTGTTCTCCATAACTTCTGAAAGGCACTAAACCGTTTTCATTATAAAGAGCTAAACCATTATTGGTGCTTATAACGATATTCTTGTGCTCATCTTCTGCAACCGCACAAATCACATTGCTTGGTAAACCATGAGCTGTGGTAAACTGGGCAAATGAGTCATTTACATGATCATATTTATACAATCCACCTTCTCTTGTGCCAATCCAAATCATTCCATCGCTGGTTTCTTTGATATGGAGAATTCGTCGAGAAATCTCGCTATTAACATTGATTCCCGAATATTTTTTAATTTCTCCTGTCGCCAAGTTTATCCTTAGAAGACCATCCCCTTTTGAGCCTACCCACACATTTTGTCTGCTATCTTTGATAATCGTAAAGATGGTAGAAACGTTATTTGTAAACTTATTCGCCTCATGTAGAAGGTCTACATAAAGCTCAATTCCATCATCATCATAGGAGATTAAGCCACGTTTATTACAACCAATCCACCACTCTCCAGGGGCAACCTCTATAGCAGTAGTCATATCTTGATTTGAGGTACTTACAAGTTTCAAGTCGGGTTTTTCTGAGCTTCCAAAATTGAAAACGCTCTTCGTATTTAACCCAATAAAGTACCCTTTACTTGACTGATAAACTCTTGCAATGTTTTTATCAAACTGAACCTTGGAAAACTTTTCAGTAGTAGGGTCAACCGTAAAAAAGCCGTCATCTGTAGTCCCGAGCCAAAATTTGTTTTCATTTTCCTTGAAAAGAAAATTCACATTTTGATTTAAAGGATTATAATTAGGCGTTTCAATTCGGAGCCGTTCTACTGCCAAGAGCCCCGGTCTAATTTTATAAAGGCCTCTTAGTGTCCCTATCCAATAAATTCCAGATTGGTCGATATAGGTGGTACGTATATTATTGTCTTGGAGTATTTGATCATCATTTATCAAAGTGGAAAAGCTAAACCCACTACTAGTTTTAATCCCTTGGTATAAATTCTTCGCAGTACTAACGAGTATTTCACCATACTGACCTACGGAAATAGAAGTGATGCGGTCATGCCCTACTTCATTTGCTTTTCCAAAATGATATTGTCCTAGTTGACTCATACCACTTTTGTCAATTCGTAAATGCAAGAGGCCATTGTCGTTCGTACCAACGAGGTATTCATTTCTCACCAGTTTTCGAATAACGCTCACTGAATATTTGAGGCCTAAATCAAAAACTTTATTAATTGCCAAGTCGGCCCTAAAAAGTCCATTGTTAGCTGCAACAAGCAATTGATTTTTTGAAAGCAATTCAAAATCTTTGATGGCCACAGGAGAATCTTTTTCGAACTGTTCTATCGACAACTTGTGATCAAATTTAAAACTGTCCCCATTCTCAATTTTACTGTATACGAAAGCATTTGCTCTATCGACACCAATCCAAACACGCTTGTAGTCGTCTTGCCAAACTCGGCCATAGTGTTCTACTTTTGGAGACAAGGTCAAAAACTTGACTTGCCCTTTATTGTAGCTACTTAAGCCACTTTCTAAAGCCACTATGATGTTACCATCAGCGTCTTCGCCAATATCATTCACTAGATTTGTGAAGATGGCATTTTGCTTATTGGGTTTGGTGGTAAAATGCTTAACGTTTTTACCATTGTATTGATAAAGACCATTGGTAGTCCCTACCCACAAAAGCCCCTCAGAATCTTGAAAAATAGCATTAATCGTTCTATTTGGCAACCAATTTTCACGAGATACAATAGCATTTTCGGGAGTAATTTGCTGAGCAAATGTGCTTACGGTCCAGAAAAGGAATAAAAATGCTATGTATCTCGTCTTATTTCTCATTTACTTTTTTGAACCTCTCATTTTCCATATTTCGTGTTCAGTTCTTGTGTTATTTAACAAATCTGTCATTTCCATCACTACTTCAGGATGGTTGCCAGCTACGTTTTTAGTTTCTCCTATGTCTTTGGTAAGGTCATATAACTCTACTTCGCCATCTGGATCCATTCTTACTGCTTTCCAATTTCCCTTTCTCACGGCTTGATTGGTTGTTCTATTTTCATGAAACTCCCAATATAAATAATCCTGTTTTTCTTGTGCAGCAGTATTGCCTGTCAAAGTTGGTAATAAAGATTTACCATCAATTTTTTGGTCAAAGGTAGCACCTGCAGCCTCACTAAACGTAGGAAACATATCCCAAAAAGCAGAAATGTGGTTAGAAACTGAATTTGGCTTTATCTTACTTGGCCATTTTGCAATGAAAGGAACACGAACTCCTCCTTCATATAAATCTCTTTTTTGGCCACGTAGTGGTCCACTACTTTGAAAGTATCTTGGATTTGCTCCGCCTTCAGAATGTGGTCCGTTATCACTAGAAAACATGATCAGCGTGTTTTCTTCTAATCCTAAATCTTTTAGTTTTTGAACCAAAACTCCTACGCAACTATCCAAATGAGTGATTTGTGCGGCATAAGCAGCAGCAGGAAATTCTTGTGAGCGATATGCTACCTTGTTGCCATCGATTTTGTCTGGCTCACTCATATTTTTATAAGCCTTTTCATCTACTTTTCCTTTGTAAGAATCAAAGATGTCACTTGATGGTAAATGCATCTCTGCATGCGGTGTTGTATAAGCCATATATAAGAAAAAAGGATTTTCTTTTTTCTCTTCCAAAAATGTAAGGGCCTCTTTAGTAAATAAGTCATTTGAAAAAGATTTCATTGCCCTATTCTGATTTTCTGGTAGCTCAAATCGCTTACCGTTTCTAAACAAATAAGCAGGGAATTGATTGTGTGCATGCCCTTGATTTAAATAGCCATAGCTGTAGTCAAAACCTTGTTTGTTTGGCTCGCCAGTGGTTCCGTCCATTCCCATTCCCCACTTTCCAATGATACCATTAGTGTAACCTTGCTGTTTAAGTACTTCGGCAATAGTTACATCTTCGTCTCTAAGTTCAAGACAAGCACCAAAACCCATAGGGCCAGTTTCGTAGTTTCCTCTTACTCTATTGTGACCTGTATGTTGGCCTAGCATTAATGTCGCACGTGAAGGAGCACATACCGAACTACCTGCATAGTGATCGGTAAATAGCATACCATCTGCCGCCAACTTATCTATATTAGGAGTACGTATAATCTGTTGTCCATAGCATCCTAAATCGCCATATCCCAAGTCATCCGCTAATATATATATGATATTGGGCTTTGTAGATTCGGTGTTTTCGTTTTTATCCTGGCAAGAGATCAAAAACAAGCAAAAGGCAGAAAGGAATAATAAGTGTCTAGTCATTCAGATTTTTTTATTGAAATAGCACAGATTTTACTTCAAATACAATGTAAGACATGCTAATGAACCATTCGTACACCTATATTGAATCAAATTTTCCGCGAATTGGAGGATAATTGCTCATCCAAAACGTCAGACTTCTTTTTATAGTTTTTATCTTTATTCCAATTCAACCTAACTCTCCTAAAGAGCTACCACTCTTTTGTAACGAATAATAATGAAAAAAGTAATTCAAATCGCATTTGTATTCTTACTTGCCGTTGTAACCTTTGCATTTCTTAAACCTAAGCAAACTTCAAAACCTAATATACTCATGATTGTCATGGACGACGCTGGTCTTGACATGAGTGCTTACGGTAGAACTTGGGTAAATACACCAGGCTTCGATAGGATCGCAAGAGAAGGTATTTTATTCAATAAAGCCTATACTCCAAATGCCAAATGCGGCCCATCGCGTTCTTCTATAATTACTGGTCGCAACTCATGGCAACTTGATGCAGCTGCTAATCATTGGATGCACTTCCCAACCAAATTTAAAACCTACCCAGAAACACTTCAAGAAAATGGATATAGAGTCGGGTATACGGGTAAAGCATGGGGGCCTGGAGTAGCTTTTAATGCTGATGGAAGCAAAAGAGAATTAATGGGCGAGCGAATTGACATTCATACGATGGAATCACCCACGCAGTTTATTTCAAAAAACGATTATACGGCTAATTTTAAAGAATTCGTAGGTAAAACCTCCTCAGCTCAACCATGGTGTTTTTGGGTCGGCTTTACCGAACCCCATAGAGCCTACGAATATCAATCAGGTGAAAAGCTAGGTGGTAAAAAGAAGTCAGATATCGAAAATGTACCCTCTTATTGGCCGGATGTTGATAGTGTGAGATCGGACATGCTGGATTATGCTTATGAAATAGAATACGTAGATGATCATGTACAAAAGATTCTAGATCATTTGGAAAAAATAGGTGAATTAGATAATACACTAATCATCTATACATCAGATCACGGAATGCCTTTCCCTAGAGTAAAAGGCAATCAATACGAGAATGCCAATCATGTTCCCATGGCTGTGCGATGGGGAAATGGGATAAAAGGTAAAAGCCTTAACGTAAACGATTATGTAAGCTTTGTAGATATTGCACCTACTTTACTGGAAGCCGCTGGAATAAGCATGGTAGAAAGTAAAATGCAACCAATTGTAGGCAAAAGTCTTTTACCAATTTTTAAAAGTGGTCGTTCTGGTCAAGTAGATCAGGAAAGAGATTTCCTCCTGGTTGGTCAAGAGCGTCATGATGTTGGCCGACCAGGTGATGTTGGCTACCCTATCCGAGGAATGCACAAAAACGGCTTTCTTTTTCTCAAAAATTACGAAACAAGTCGTTGGCCAGTTTGCGACCCTATCACTGGCTATCTCAACTGTGATGGAAGCCCAACCAAGTCCTTTATTTTGAACCAAAGAAGAAATGGAGAGCCAAAACACTACTGGTCGCTCAATTTTGGAAAAAGAGAATCAATAGAGTTGTATGACTTGACAAATGATAAAGATTGTGTCATCAACCTTGCAAACGAACCAAAATATGCCTCAGTCGTAAGAGAAATGGAGAATGAAATGGAAGCAAAACTACTTTCTCAAGATGATTTAAGGATGTCAGGTTTTGGACATATTTACGAACAATATCCTGTCGCCAATCAAAAGAACTTTTACGAACGTTTTATGGCAGGAGAAAAAATGATCACTGGATGGGTAAATGACAGTGATTTTGAACAGGAAACGCTAGAAGACTAATAAATGAAAACCAACAGCCAAAACAAAAAGCTAATAATGAAAAAAGTACTATTTGGATTAATTGTCATACTAATGGCAACGCCTTTAAAATCAATTTCTCAAATGCAATGGAAAGAAATTAAGACAAGCAATGATTTAGTCTTATCCTATCCTAAAGAGCTCGAAAAGACTCTTCTACTGCTGGATTTGAATAAAGCTGGACTTGAAAAAGTTAAGCTTCAATACCAAAGTGGTAACCTTGGAAATGCTTGCGATGAGTTGCTTGCTTATTATAAAAACAATGGAAAGGTTGATTACCTAAGAAAGCCGGTACCCAAAGTCACGAACCAAATAGTGGCAGAAGCAGATACAACCTTAAAGAATGTCTTTTTTGTTCAAAATGTACGTGGAGAAGTTAAATACGGAAAAGACGGACATAGAGATTGGTATTTTAAAGGGCCAAATAATGACAGAGAGTGGGCATGGCTTTCCAATAGACATACGCAACTCCTAGGAGTTTATGAAGCCTATTTAGAAACTGGAAACCCCGAATATGCTATTTACATTGATGAGTTTTTGAGAGACTTCATTATCAAAAGTATGCCATATCCAGCCCAAAAAGGTGGTGAATCAATATGGAGAGGGCTTGAGGTGGCAGCTCGTGTAAAAGTGTGGACCAAAATTTTCTACGGCCTTCAAGATTGTGAATACTTTTCGCCAGCTACTCGATTGCTGATGTTGACCAGTTTGCCTGACCATGCTCACTATAATCGACAATTCCATTCTCAAAACAACTGGTTGACAATGGAAATCACTGCTCTAGCAACATTTGCAACCCATTTTGATGAATTCAAAACTGCTGACGAATGGCTAGCTTACAGCATAGAAACAATGGTGGAGAGTATGAAAGGGCAAATCTATCCCGATGGAGTTCAAACAGAACTGACCTCTCACTATCACAATGTCTCACTTCTAAATTTTGAGTTATTAAAAACAATCTGTGACAGACTGAATAAACCGCTACCCGACTTTTATAATAAAACAATAGAACAGTGTTATAGCTACATTTCTCATGCGGTAAGACCCGATGGTTTTAGAGCTTTGAATAACGATGGAGATAGAGGAAGCGATAAAGCATTGATCCTTAAAGGTGCCGAGATTTATAACCAACCTACATGGAAATATATTGTCACAAATGGACAAGAAGGGGTAAAACCATCCGATGGACCTTCGTATTTTTATCCTTGGGCTGGTCATCTTTTTTCAAGAAGTGATTTCAGTGAAAAAGCTCACTGGTCGATTTTTGATGTGGGGCCTTGGGGAAGCGGGCATCAGCACAATGACAAGTTACACCTTTCCATTTCGGCTTTCGGAAAAGACTTTTTAGTAGATGCTGGAAGGTTCGCTTACACTGGTGAAACAGCCGATAAGTTTAGACCTTATGCCAAAGGTAGCCAAGGGCACAATCTAGTTTTAATTGATCATAAGGGACAAGCTCCAGGCCCTAAACTGGCCACTGAACCTCTTTCCAACCAATACTTTAAAATAAGCCCTGAATTCGATTATGCTTCACAAAGCATGTCAGATTTTGGAGGAATAAAAGGAGAAGTGAGCCATACAAGAAGCTTACTTTATGTTCGTGGCGAATTTTGGGTCGTTGCTGACCGCATTAAAACCACAAAACCTAGGGAAATAGAAACACTATGGCATTGGCATCCACAATGTTCGGTTGAAAAGGACGGGAGCCAAGTATTTGGTAAAAATGAAAATGGGAACTTAACTATCCTTCCCGTTGGCAACACCGATTTCGATATCAGTTTTATCAAAGGTCAAGAAAAGCCTGAAATACAAGGTTGGTATAGCGAAAGTTACAATATTTTTGAACCCAATATAACTAGCCAGTATGCTACAAAAATTAATGGCGATAAAAACTTTGTTTGGCTAATATTCCCGTCACAAGACAGGAAAGAAAACGTAAGAGCAGAATTGCTATCAAGTACTAATAATGAAGTGAAACTCAAGGTAATAAGCGACAGCGAAACATGGTTTTTAACAATTCCATTTGAGAATAGCGAAAAAGTTAAAGTGAAGAAAAACTGATACAGTTATTCGATAACGCTTAATTACCAAAAAGCTGTGAAATTTTAGATAGTGGCTTCCAATAAAGCGTGTACCAGCGTGGTTTTAATCCATTGATTTTCCATGCCCGGCGATCTTCTTTGTTCGCTCTTATTCTGTTTGATATACCTGCATTGCTTGTACCTCCATCCCGCATGATTACCGTTACTTTGTCCAAGTACGCAGGTTTCAAATTATGCTTATAGAGCATTCTAAGCATCATTTCGTAATCTCCTGAACTCACAAAAGTGTCATTGTAACCTCCGTATTTGTCGTATGCTTCCTTTTTGAGGTAAAAACTCAGGTGTGGGGGCATCCAACCATTTAAGAAGTTTTCTTTTTTGTAAGGCCCTGCTATCCAATTGCGAAGCAATTTGCTTGTATCCACCTCGTCTACATATTGCTTATTGCCATAGACTGCGTCACAGTCATTTTGCTCAAAAGTTCGAACCACAGAAGAAGTAACGGTTGTATCAGGATAAAAATCATCGGCATTGAGATTGCCTACTACATCACCCGTTGCTAGCTTCAAACCCTTGTTCATGGCATCATAAATCCCTTTATCGGGTTCTGATATCCACTTGATTTTATCACCATACTTCTTGATAATTTCTTGAGTTCCGTCTTTGGAGCCACCATCTACAATGATGTATTCAATGTTGTCATAATCTTGCGAAAGGACGCTTTCAATTGTTTGCTGAATGGTTTTAGCAGAATTATAGGCAACCGTGACGATAGAAACTTTCATAAAAAGAGGATAATGCAATCGCAAAGCTAAAAGAAACTATTGATAAAAATTAGCTATTTTTGCGGCTCAATTGAGCCATCGCTCTACTTCAAGTATATTTTACACAATGAAACTCATCATACTTACTCAAGAAGATCCATTCTATTTAGCCGAGAATTTAGACTATTTGCTTCAGCGAATTCCGAATGGTGCAGAAGTGATTTCATGTGTCGTTTTTGATGCTTCTCCTTTTGGAAAAAAACTAAGCTTTTTTGAGAAAATCAGAGATACCTACAAGATCATGGGCAATAGGTTCATGCTATGGTATGGCACCCAATTTATACTTAACAAATTCAACCCGAAAAAAGATGTCATTAAAACCATTCAAAAACATGGAATCGATGTCATCAAACTTGAAAAGGGGATCAACCATCAGTCTTCTCTAGATATCCTTAGAGGATTAAAACCAGATTTATTAATCTCCATTGCGGGTAACCAGATATTCAAACGACCACTTATAGACCTTGCCCCAAAAGGCTGTATCAACTTGCACACGGCACTTTTACCAAAATATCGAGGACTCATGCCAAGCTTCTGGGTGCTCAAAAACAATGAGAAAGAAACTGCAGCATCAGTTTTTTTTGTAGATGAAGGTATTGATAGTGGTCCTATCATCGTTCAAAAGAGGATTGCAATTACCCCAACCATGACTCAAAACGAGCTGATAGTTAAATCAAAGAAATTGGGAATGGATGCAATTATTGAAAGTATCGATTTAATTCAAAAAGACAAGGTGGAATTGATCCCAAATCCTGCAGAAGAAATGACTTATTTTAGCTTTCCCACAAGAAAAGATGTGAGAGAGTTTTACAAAAACGGGCGTAAATTTTTCTAATGAATATACTCACTTTCGATATAGAAGAATGGTTTCATATCCTCGACCACAAATCAACCCAAGGGGAAAGTGATTGGGCTAAATTTGACTATAGAATCCATGAAAATTGCGATAGAATTCTTAACTATTTAGAAGAGACAAAGCAAAAAGCAAGTTTCTTTTGCTTAGGCTGGATTGGAGAAAAGTTTCCTGAGGTAATTCGTAAAATAAATGAACAAGGCCATGAAATAGGCTCACATACTCATTTACATCAGCTCATATATACACAAACTCAGGAAGAATTTGAACTAGACCTTTCTCGCTCTATTCATACTTTGGAAGACATTATTGGTGATAAAATCACACTTTTTAGAGCACCTGGCTTTTCTATTATCAAAGACAATCTTTGGGCTTTGGAGTCCTTGATAAAATATGGAATAACGACAGATTCCTCTATTTTTCCTGCTCCAAGACAGCATGGAGGAATTGCCGATTTTGAAATAAAAGAACCTTTCATGCTTACCCACGCTGGTATGAAAATGAAAGAATTTCCGATTAATACGCACAAGCTACTTGGCAAAGAAATTATATTTTCTGGTGGTGGGTATTTTAGATTATTCCCATACTCCTTAATTAAGCGATTGACGAACCAAACAACTTATGTGATGACCTATTTTCATCCAAGAGATTTTGATCCAGGGCAGCCTGTGATTGCCGATTTATCATTGGCTCGAAAGTTTAAATCTTACTATGGGCTAGGAAGTAGTTTCGAAAAACTCAAGAGGTATACTGCTGAATTTGAATTTATTGATATCGCAGAAGCGGATCACAGAATTGATTGGTCAAGCAAAAAGACCATTTCACTTCAAGACTTAAATTAAGATTTTTGAGTTTAACAATTCTTTAGCTTTTGAGATGAACATTTTTCCGTTTGATTTCATTTAAAGATAAATGACTTATATGAAAATGATTAGAGCTTTTTTAATTCTGTTTTGTTTTGCTTTTTTTCAATTTGAAACTACAGCTCAGGATAGCGAGCATGTCTATCGCAACCTTGTGATGGAAGGCGGCGGTATCAAGGGAGTAGCGTATGGAGGAGCTATGGCTGAGCTAGAAAAAAGAGGTATCCTAAAAAGCATTGAGAGAGTTGCAGGAACTTCCGCTGGGGCTATCCAAGCTAGCTTGCTGGCAGTAGGTTATTCTTGCGAAGAGATTTCGCAAATTATAAGTGATACTCCAATTGAATCTTTCAATGATGATGGTTTTGTTGCATATGGAACCAAAAGGCTTTTCAAAAAATATGGTTGGTTCAAAGGAGATACATTTCTCAAAACAATGGAAAAGCTAATTGCAAACCGTACAGGTGATCCTAATTTAACTTTTGAGGAACTTCACGAGCTTGCAAAGTCATATCCATTTAGAGACCTCTATGTTGTTGGTGTTAACCTATCGTCACAACACTATCAAATTTTTTCTCATGAAACCTATCCTAAAATGAGGGTTGCGGATGCTGTGCGAGTTTCCATGTCCATTCCTCTTTATTATGGTGCTATATGGATCAACCCTGAAGGAAAAGTGATAGATAATCCTAAGCCTGAGGACGACGCCGAACTTTTTGTTGATGGAGGCTTACTACTCAACTTCCCAATCAATATTTTCGATCATTCAAAATACATAAGAGATCATACTGGTGAACCAGAAGCAATTTTCAATGAAGAAACTTTGGGCTTTAGACTAGAACGTTGTGATCAAATTGACCACGAACAAAGAAACGAACACGGTATCGCACCATTTGAAATAAATGATTTTTCGAGTTACATGTCGGCATTAAGTACGGTTGTAATGAGAAATGTGAGTCCTGCCCACCCTAAAGACCTTTCTCGTACTGTTTATATCAATGATTTGGGAATGAGTCCAAGACCAAGAAAACTGGAAACGGTAGAAAAAGACAACATGATCATGTCCGGTAGACAGGGTGTGAATGAGTTTCTGGCTAGAAAGAGATAATTAAGATCAAAGTTTTATATTTTTGGAATTCAATAAACCTTAAGCAAAACCTATATATATGAAAAAAGTAGTTTCAATTCTGGCATTTGTTGCCTGTGGAATAGCTGCAAACGCTCAATACTCTAGTACCCCTCCTGAGGTTTCTCCAATGCCAATGAAGCCAGAAATGACGGAAATTTGGGAGCCAGAAGTATCAGTTGTCACTCCGGGGAAACTACCTTGGAATCCGCCTTCCGATGCAATTATATTATTTGATGGCACTGATTTAAATAACTGGGTAAGTCAAAAAGACCCAACAAAAGCAGCTCCTTGGAAAATCGTGAATAACGACCACATGGAAGTTGCTCCTGGCACAGGCGGAATCCAAACCAAAATGAAGTTTGGTGATTGCCAAATACACATTGAATTCTCTGCTCCTGACAAAGTAGAAGGAGTTAGCCAAGGAAGAGGAAATAGTGGATTGTTTTTGCAAAATAGATACGAATTACAAATTCTTGATTCTTACAATAACAGAACATACAGAAACGGTCAAGCGGGAAGTATCTATAAAGATCACGCACCACTCGTAAATGCAATGAAAAGCCCATTGGAGTGGAATACTTACGATATAGTTTACACTGCACCTAGGTTTAAAGATGACGGAAGATTAGACGCACCTGCAAGAATAACAGTGTTACACAATGGAGTTTTGGTTCAAAACAATACTACCATTAACGGTAACACTTATTATATCGGTCTTCACAACTATCCAAGTGCACATGGAGACGATGTGATTTCTCTTCAAGATCATGGTAACAAGACTCAGTTTCGTAACATTTGGTTAAGAAAACTGTAAAACTTATTTCATAAAGAATGATTGGAGGGCCCAGTAAGCCCTCCTTTTCTTTTATATGGTAACACTCCAAAACATTATTGACCAATTGACTTACCCTTCCGAAATGGAAGAAAAAAGAGCAATTGCCAAAATTCTACTGGAAGACAAATACGAGGTAGATAAAAACCTTTTTCTCGTTACCAATGAGTTTTCAATCCCTGAAGATGAATTGGCTAAAGATGTTTCCAAATTGAATAGTGGGATTCCAATTCAACAAGTTGTTGGTTTTACTTACTTCATGGATCATAAATTTGAAGTAAACGAAACCGTACTTATTCCACGTCCCGAAACAGAGGAGCTTGTAACTATTTTACTAAACGAATTTTTACCTGTCGATTCCGAAATTAGCCTTTTGGACATAGGAACAGGTAGTGGCTGTATACCAATTTCGCTTAAAAAAGCTTTGCCTAATGCGAACGTGAAAGCTTGGGATATTTCACCTAAAGCTCTTGAGACTGCCACTAAGAATGCAATTTTAAACAATTGCATAGTAACTTTTGAACAAGTAGACATTCTTAGTCACAAGGAAAAATCAGTACAAGCCTTTGATCTCATAGTTAGCAATCCTCCATATGTAATGGATTCCGAAAAGCTAGAAATGAGTGAGCATGTGCTTAGCCATGAACCTCATTTAGCACTATTTGTAAGCGACAATGACCCGTTGATTTTTTACTCGAAAATTTCGTCTTATGCTTTTAACAACCTAAAGAAAGGAGGCTTATTAGCTTTTGAAATTAATAGTGCCTTAGGGAAAGAAACCAGTCGTATTGTTCAAGATAATGGCTTTGAAGAAACAGAGCTTAGGCAAGATATTTTTGGCAAGGATCGGTTCATTTTTGCAAAAAAGTAGTCATATAACCCCACTTATTAATTAATTTCACGCCAAACAAGGCATGACCCCACAATGCAGAATTCAGAAGAATTACAAAGTAAAATAAAAGCAGTCTTTAAAGAGGTAGAGCAAATTGTTATTGGTCAAGACTATTTGATCAATAGGTTGCTCATTGGCCTTTTTACTGGTGGCCACATTTTGCTCGAAGGGGTTCCGGGTCTTGCAAAAACAAAAACTATTAATACTCTTGCTCAAGTTCTGGACTTGGGTTTTCATAGGTTACAATTTACTCCCGACTTATTACCTGCGGACCTAATTGGTACCATGATTTATAACCAAAAATCGGGTGATTTTGAAGTAAAGAAAGGACCTATTTTCGCCAACCTTATTCT
Source organism: Spirosomataceae bacterium TFI 002 (assembly GCA_900230115.1). Taxonomy (NCBI): domain Bacteria; kingdom Pseudomonadati; phylum Bacteroidota; class Cytophagia; order Cytophagales; family Spirosomataceae; species Spirosomataceae bacterium TFI 002. The sequence goes on from LT907983.1 coordinate 1,512,206, forward strand.
TGCGGATGAGGTAAACCGTGCCCCTGCAAAAGTACAATCAGCTTTGCTCGAAGCAATGGCGGAGAAACAGGTAACCATAGGCGATACTACCTACCCACTTGATAAGCCATTCCTTGTAATGGCAACACAAAACCCTGTGGAGCAAGAAGGTACTTATCCCCTACCAGAGGCTCAAGTAGATAGATTTATGATGAAAGTATTCGTCAACTACCTGGACAAAAAGAGCGAACTTCAAGTGATTAGACGTATGTCTGATCTTAATTTTAATTACCAACCGAAACCGATTCTAACAGCTGTTGACATTTTGGACATTAGAACCCAAATCAACTCTGTAAGTATCTCGGATATGCTTGAACGATATATCATTGAGCTCGTATTTGCCAGCCGTTTCCCTCAAGATTATGGACTAAAAGACGAAGCACATTACGTACAGTTTGGGGTTTCTCCTAGAGCTGGAATCGCACTTTACAACGCGGCTAAAGCGATGGCATTCTTCGATGGAAGAGATTACGTTTTGCCAGAAGATGTTAAAGAATGTGCCCCAGATATCTTTAATCATAGAATTATCCTCAACTACGAAGCAGAAGCAGATGGTGTTACCACTGAGCAAATCGTCAAAAATATACTAGGAAGAGTTGCTATTGCTTCAAAGTAGACTGGCAAACCTTTATTAGAACTAAATTCCTGTTTAATAAACTAGGAATCTCTCACACCCTCATGTTATCGAATGGATAAATTTGATTTATCTTGTTACTTACAATCACTGTTTTTTCTCCAAGAAAGGATTTGGTATGCATTTATCATTTTAAAAGCATTAAGAAAGAATTTATGTTAAGCCGATTTAATATTGGCTTAAGAACTTAAACAAAATCGAAACTTTAGCTTAATAATTTCATAATACTAGAAAAATACCTTTGCGACCTGTAACAAAATACCCAAAATATGCAGAGGATCTTTACTATAATTACCCTAATTCTTTTACCCTTCTTATCGATAGCACAAGTTGCTAGTCTAACGGGTCATGTCTATGACGAAAACGGTTTGGTACTTCCTGGTGCTACTGTAAAACTAGATGGCAAACATGCCATTTCTGACGGTAACGGAGTCTTTTATTTTACAAGCCTTTCTTCAGGTTCTAAAAATATTCAAATCTCCTATATCGGGTATAACCCTTTGGATAAAACCATTAACCTATCTGCAGGGCCCAACAAGATTACTTTTGAGTTGATTTCGGGAGTAACATTGCAAAAAGAGGTGATAATCTTAGGAGACAGGCTGAAGGGACAAGCGAAAGCTTTGAACCAACAAAAGACTAATGCCAATATTACCAACGTAGTTTCGTCTGACCAAATTGGAAGATTTCCAGATTCGAATATCGGAGACGCTCTAAAGAGAATTCCGGGTATTACAATGCAGAACGACCAAGGTGAAGCTAGAAATATTGTCATAAGAGGCATGGCTCCTCAACTGAACTCGGTTACCTTAAATGGAGAGAGAATTCCATCTGCTGAGGGAGATAACAGAATGGTGCAAATGGACTTGATTCCTTCGGATATGATTCAAACCATACAAGTTAACAAAGCTGTATTGCCAAATATGGACGGAGATGCCATTGGTGGATCTGTTAATTTAGTAACCCGCAAAGCTCCAAACGATTTGAGAGTTTCTGGTACTTTGGGTTCGGGTGTAAATATGCTTTCTCAAAAGCCAATTTACAATGGAGCTTTTGTCATTGGAAATAGAGTTTTCAACCAGAAATTAGGTTTTGTACTCTCTGGCTCTTACAATGACCATAACTTTGGTTCTGATAATGTGGAGGCAGTTTGGATTGATACTGACCAAGGTGCAGTCATTGATGAACTAGATATAAGAGCTTATCAAGTTCAGCGAATAAGAAGAAGTTTGTCAGCAAACTTTGATTATGATATCAGTGCGAATCATTCAATTGGATTCTCTGCCATGTATAACTGGAGAGACGACTGGGAGAATAGGTTTAGAATGAGAGTGAGTCAACTAGAAGACGCTTTTGATGATGGTGACTTTACCTTAAATGCTGACGGAACATTCACTTCACCAAGCGGGAGAGTTGAATACCAAACCAAAGGAGGATTAAATACAGACAGAAATAAGGCCAAAAGGCTAGAAGACCAACGAGTATATAACTACACTATTAACGGGAATCACCTGTTCAATAAATTACTCGCTACGTGGAATGTAACTCTAGCAAAAGCTTCAGAAGAAAGACCAAATGAGCGTTACATCAGCTTTAGAGATAAAGGACAAACTGTTAATATTGATGTAACAAACACCAACTCTCCATTTACCTATTTGTCAAATCGAGCAGATAACCTTGCTATTGGAATTGACGCTATTTCGGAGCAGTATCAGTATACTTTTGATAAAGACCTTAATGCCAAATTAGACTTTCAACTACCTTACTCCAATAATGGAGTTTTGAAATTTGGTGGTAGATCAAGAAACAAGGAGAAGAAAAGAGACTTGAACTACTTCGAATACGAAGAGATCAATGAAACGATAACTAACATTGGTAGTATTCCATATGCAGATTACTCTGATGCTGGCTTTTTGCCTGGATCGCAATATCAAGTGGGACAATTTGCTACACCAGAATTCCTAGGAAACCTTGACTTAAACAATCCAGCTCTTTTTGAAAAGAAAGACGTTCCTGAGGAGTACATTTCAGGAATTTATGCTGCTAACGAAAGTATTCAGGCGGCATATGCAATGGTTGATCAGCAAATTACGCCTAAGCTTTCGGCTATTTTAGGACTGAGGTATGAATTTACGAATATAGATTACACTGGAAACGTGTATAACATTGATGACGAGTCTATTTCTAAAGATTCAAGATCAAATTCATACGGAAATTTCATGCCGGGTGTTCATGTAAAGTATGACTTAAAGAAAAATGCAATTTTGAGGTTCGCTTGGACAAATACCATTGCAAGGCCCAACTATTATGACTTAGTTCCTTATGCAAATTACAGTGTTCAAGATGGCGAATTGGAGCGAGGAAATCCAGAATTGAAGGCAACCACTGCTTCAAATATTGACGTAATGGCAGAAAACTATTTTGAGAACGTAGGAATTGTTTCAGCTGGTTTTTTCCATAAAGACTTAAATAACTTTATTTACTCACAAACAATCCAAAACTATTCGGATCCCGTTTTTGGCAATGACCTAGAATACACTTTACCAAAAAATGGTGGAACCGCAGATCTTTTTGGAATGGAGGTCGCACTTCAACGTCAGCTTTGGAAAGGCCTAGGTATTTACCTTAACTACACTTATACAAAGTCTTCCACTACAGGAATAGAAGAACGCGAAGATGAAAACTTGGCTCTTCCAGGAACAGCCAACAATATGTTTAATGCCTCTTTATCTTTCGAGAATAAGAAGTTTGTTGCCAGAGCATCATTGAACTATTCAAGCGATTATATAGATGAGTTGGGTGGGTCTGCTTTTGAGGACAGGTATTACGATAAGCAAACATTCTTAGACGTGAATGCAGCCTATTCCATAACTCCAGCATTAAGAGTTTACTTTGAAGGAAATAACCTTACAAACCAGCCATTGAGATATTACCAAGGTATTTCTTCTCGCACTATGCAGAAGGAGTTTTACAATGCCAGGTTTAACTTAGGTTTAAAGTTTGATTTGAATAAAAAGAAATAACATTAGGCCACTAAATTTGCGGCTAGAATAGATGAAAGCGATGCCCATTAATTGGGTATCGCTTTGTTTATGATAAAAAATAAAAGAGATGAGAAATTTTAAGTTAGTAGTCTTATTCAGTTTAATTTTCAGCTTTTCTTATGGGCAGAAAACAGTAAAGCTTGATAAAAATATATTCTACGATGATGATGCTACTGGCATCTTTGTTTTTGGAGATTGGGGAAGAGCAGGAGAATTTAAACAAAAGGAACTAGCCAATGCTATGGGTGCTGCAGCAACCAAATTTGAACCTGAGTTTATCATATCCACCGGAGATAACTTTTATCCAAATGGTGTAGCTAGCGTTTCGGACCCACAATGGAAAGTGTCTTTTGAAGATGTCTATTCTGACCACTCGTTGAATATAAACTGGTTTGTGGTTTTGGGCAATCATGATTACAGAGGAAACATACAGGCAGAAATAGACTATACCAATATCAGTAGAAGGTGGAATATGCCAGAGAAGTACTACTCTTTTGAGCAGGAACTGGAAGATGGCAGCAAAGGGCTATTTGTTTTTGTGGATACGAACCCATTAAACGATGAATATTATGGCGAGGAAAAATATGCCGCAAAGGTTGCAGCTCAAGATACTATTGCTCAGATGCAATGGTTAAGAAAAACCTTGGCAGAATCAAATGCAGACTGGAAAATAGTGACAGGCCACCACCCACTCTACACGGGTGGAAAAAGAATAGAAGATGAAAATTTCGTTAGAAACCACATGCTTCCAGTTTTGAAACAATTTAATGTAGATTTCTATTTAGCAGGTCATGAACACGATTTACAATATATTAAGCCAGCAGGTAAAACTCATCATATAGTTTCTGGTGCAGGTTCTGAGGTAAGACCAACAGGGAAGTTGGAAAGCACAGTTTTTGCCGAGTCAAGACAAGGTTTTGCTTACATAAGTTTAAAGAAAAACATTGCTCATCTTAGCTTCATAGACTACAAAGGAAAGTTGCTTTTTGAAACTAGCATCACCAAATAAAGTAATCCCAAAATGCTATTATAAGTCCTAAAATCTCGATAGCCTACTATTGAGATTTTAGCTTTTTATACAGTTAGCTCTTCAACAAAATAGCAGCTTCTTTTGCAAAATAAGTTAGGATAATATCAGCTCCAGCCCTCTTCATGCTTAATAGCGTCTCAAGCATTACCTTTTCACCATCTATCCAGCCATTTGCAGCGGCAGCTTTTACCATTGCATATTCTCCCGATACATTGTAAGCAGCAATTGGTATTTCGAAATTTCCCTTCAGATCAGAAATTATATCAAGATAACTCAATGCAGGTTTCACCATGAGCATATCTGCACCTTCGTCAAAATCGATTTCAGCTTCCAACATAGCTTCCTTACGATTTGCAGGGTTCATTTGGTAGGTTTTCTTATCTCCAAACTTAGGTGCCGAGTCCAAAGCATCTCTGAAAGGACCATAAAAAGCACTCGCATATTTGGCTGTATATGACATGATACTCACATCTTCGTATCCATATTCGTCTAGCGTTTCTCTTATATCGAGTACCCTGCCATCCATCATGTCTGACGGCCCTATGATATCTGCACCAGCTTGAGCTTGCGAGAGTGCCATATTTGATAAAATATCCAATGAAGCATCATTTAAGATTTCGCCATCTTCTACTAAGCCGTCGTGTCCATCGGAGCTATAAGGATCCATTGCCACGTCAGTCATAAGGACCAATTCGGGAAAATTCTTTTTGATTTTATGTAAAGCCTTGAGGTAAAGCGTCCCCTTTTTAGTGCTCTCGCTTGCTAATCTATCTTTTTTACTTTCTGGGTAGTTAGGAAAAAGGCATATAGATTTTATCCCAAGTTTTTGTACCTCCTCTATTTCTACCAACAATGTATCCAGCGAATATCTAAATATTCCGGGCATGGATGCGATTGCTTCTTTTTTGCCTTTACCTTCCATTACAAACATGGGGAATATGAAATCATTGACCGACAAACTAAACTCCGCAACCATATCGCGAATGTTTGCCATTTTTCTATTTCTCCTTGGTCTTCTTATTAAATCCATGTTGGTATTTTATTAAAGCCCAAAAATAGGCAAAATCTAAAAGTCCAAGGGGTCTAGATTCTTAAAATGTCCATTTAGAGATATTTTTTCTTTGGTTCGCTCTATTTCACTCATAATAGGCAACACCTTTGCTAGGTGTTTTTTCAAATACTTCTGCCTTAGACCTTCAGTGGGCAACAGTAACAGTTTATATTCTTGTCGGATAGAAAGGCCTATTTTATGTGCAATTCGGTAACTAAATGGTTGAGGAATTGAAGAAGTATAATCGAACCTTTTTTGAAGATGAGAGTAAAATTGCTCCACCATTGAGAAAAGCTCATTATCTATTTCTTCGCTTAAATCTTCGTGCTGCACATATGAAATTTCTCCTCCGGCATACAACTTTCCATCCATTGGGTTTTCAAAGTTCTCCAACTTGAAAGTTCTCACCCCAAGGGTACTGATATCCATTTCACCACCTTCATAAGTTTTCACCACTTTGCTAATAAGAACCTCAGTACCAAAAGGCATCAGCTTTTTATCAATGTAAGTAGGAATCCCAAAAGTGGAGTTCTGCTCCAAGCAATCATGGATGAGTTGCCTATATCTAGGTTCAAAAATATGGAGATTTAATTGCTCGTGAGGATAAGCAACCAAATTGAGTGGAAACATAGGTAAGTACAACATATTAAGAGGAATTGTGGATTTAAATCAATTTGTTGACTGACTTTGTTTACAGAAATTAATAAAAACTTCTACTCCCTGCCGAGGTGGAATAGAATTATAGCTCTCCTCCAATTTCACTATTTCAAACTTACTAGCAAACAAGGAGCGATATTCTTTCATATTCCCTCCAAAGGGTGGACCTCCTTCAAAATCACGATTGAAAAGCAGGCCTACAATTTTGCCTTTTGGGGCAAGTATTTCATACATTTTATTAACGTAAGCAGTTCTTAGACTTGGGTCTAAAGCACAGAAAAATGTTTGCTCTATAACAAGATCAAAGGTATCTGTCAAATTAAAAAAGTCTAAATGAAATACTTTACAAAAACCTAAATCAATATAAGAAGCAAGCTCTTTTTGTAGCTTTTCTACCAATACTTTAGAAATATCAACGAGGGTGACATTCGTAAAACCATTTTCTAGTAAAAACTTTGCTTCGTGGGCATTTCCACACCCAGGGATGAGTATACGTTGACCTTTATTTTCAATTTGCTCACAGTATGTTTTTATTGGAGTAGAAGGTGCACCTATGTCCCAGCCAATTTGATTTGCTTCGTAACGCTGAGACCAATAAGTATCATTGAGTTTGTTTGTCATTTCCATAAAATTAAGCCTCTACACCTGAGCTGTAAAGGAGGTGGCTCCTGTTCGTTAAGCTTATACAATGAGCATTTGCTTAAATATTTAAGGTTAAAAAGTTTCTCAATAAACCTTCTCCCCTTTATCAAGCCAAATACCCCAAGTCTTGCTATAGGCATGCACTTTATTTGTAGCTTTTCCTTGGCTGTCATAGACTTGGTTACCCTGATTTACCCATTCAAAAATACTCCCGTATAGGTTTTGAACATTTTTGTAACCAAGTGCCTGTAGCTTCTCACCTATTTTCTCACTCCTGACTCCAATGCTACAATAAATCACTATGGGTTGATCTTTTGAAATGCCCTTTAGTTTACTTTCATCAAATGTTTCGTAGCCAATCCATTTGGCGTTTTTGAGATGCGAAACATTGTATTCATTTAGCTCTCGTGCGTCGAGTATTGTGTATTGATTTAAATCTTTTTTAGACAAATCCTGCACCGAAATAGTCGGTACTGACTCGTTGAGCATGTTTCGCAGTAAAATATCAAACGATTTTTTTTTAACCTGTGCGAAACCTAAACTTGAATAAAAAAACAAACCGACCATTAAAATTGTTCTTGTCATTGTTTCCAAAACATTAATTGGGATATTTTCATTCCATCCAATAAGTTCTTACATAAGTATGAAAAAGGTATTGGTTTATTTCTAAATTTGTATGTATCAACACTAAACCTATAATGAAATTTGTAAAAGCGATTATCCCGCTTGTTATAAGTGCCTTTCTGGTACTTTTCCTTAATAGCTCTTGGGGTACAATCCCACCACTTGCTAAATTATTTAGTCCTTTTTATGGCTTTTTGCAGAACACCGAACGCGGTGCAAGTCTTGAAAACAAGTCCCTAGAATTGGATGGAATAACAGGCAAAGTTACCGTTAAATGGGATGAAAATCATGTTCCACACATATTTGCAGAAAACGATGAGGACCTTTATTTTGCTCAAGGGTATGTCATTGCGAGTGATAGACTTTGGCAAATGGAATTTTACACATTAGTTGCTGCAGGAAGACTGACAGAGGTTGTAGGCGAGAGAGCTTTGGCGTATGACCAATACAATCGTAGCTTAGGAATGGCAAAAGCTGCAAAACAAATTTCAGAAAACTTGCAAAATGACCCTGACAGCTGGAAAGTTTTAACAGCATATAGTGCAGGGGTAAATCAGCTCATCAAAGATAGGGAATGCCAAAAACTTAGTGTTGAATACAAGTTTTTGAACTACAAACCCGAGCAATGGTCTCCATACAAAACGATTCTTATGCTCATGAACATGAGAAAAGACCTATCTGGTCGTAGTTATGACAGCAGAATGACGACCATCGCTCAGAAATATGGCCTTGAAACTGTTGCCGACCTTTTCCCAAATTATCCAGCCGACGAATCACCAATTATTCCAGCCGGAACACCTTGGAATTTCACACCAGTTGCAATACCTGCAGTGCCAGATGAAGTGCTTGCTTTCACAGATTCTGAAAATGCTCTTGCTATGCTTCCCGAGCCCAACAAAGGCATAGGTAGTAATAACTGGGCTGTAAGCGGAAGTAAGTCAGCAAGTGGTTTACCAATATTGTCCAATGATCCGCACTTGGGTTTGTCGCTACCTTCTATTTGGTACCAAATGCAACTATCCTCACCATCTGTAAATGTTTACGGAAGCTGCTTACCAGGTACACCGGGAGTTACGATTGGTTTCAATAAAGATATCGCATGGGGCGTAACCAATGTAGGTTCAGATGTAATGGACTATTACAAAATCAAATTTAAAGACAACACCAAGAGCGAGTATTTTCACGATGGAAAATGGAAACCTGTTGCCAAAAGAATTGAAACTTATAGAATTAAAGGAGGAAAAGCAGTTGTAGATACTGTACTAGAAACACATCACGGACCCATTATTTATGACGAATCAAAGGAAAGCAACTTCTCAGATATGGCTCCTGCGGGATATGCCATGCGTTGGGTTGCTTTAGATACTGATGGCTCCGATCTTATGACATTTCATAAGTTGAACCGAGCTAAAAATTACGCCGACTATCAAGAAGCACTTACATACTATACTTGTCCAGCTCAGAACTTCGTTTTTGCCAGTAATCAAAACGACATAGCAATTACTCCAAACGGTAAATTCCCTGTTAAATGGGAAGGCCAAGGAAAGTTTTTGCTAGATGGAACAAGAGCAGATCACGATTGGCAAGGGTTTATACCCAAGGACCAAAACCCTACTGTTAAAAATCCAGCTAGAGGGTTTGTGAGTTCGGCCAACCAGTTCTCTACAGATCCTACCTACCCTTACTATATGGACTGGAGATTTGCAGACCCTTATCGTGGTCAGAGAATAAATGAGAGACTAACTCAAATGCAAAATGCCAATATAGATAGCCTACGTAGTGTCCAAAATGACAACTATAACATGGCCGCTAGAGAATTTATTCCTTTCTTTTTAGAAAACGTAATTCCAAATGACAAGAATAAAGCCGCTTTGGGCATTATAAAGAAGTGGGATTTCAGAAATGAAGCTGACGCAGTTGGTGCCACTATATTTGAGGAATGGATGGATCTTTTCATGTTCTTCACATGGAATGATGATTTGCCGAAAGATAAAAACATGATGTATCCTACGGAAGATCGTACTTACGAAATGTTGAAAAATTCACCTAATTCAAAGTGGTGGGATGATATTTCAACTCAAGACAAATTAGAAAGTGCAAAAGATATCATTAACAAAAGCTTCATTGCTTCTATTGACTCTCTTACTCTTCATAATGGTCCTTTAAGTCCAGATACATGGGCTTGGGAGAAAATTAAAAGTACTGATGTAAAACACCTTGTTCCTGCCTTTACTTCATTTAGTCGAATGGATTTGAACAATGGCGGCGGATGGCGAATTGTAAATGCAACTACAGCTAAAACAGGGCCGTCTTGGAGAATGATTGTCGCTTTGGATAAAGATTGGCCTCAGGCTTATGGACTATACCCTGGTGGACAGTCGGGTAACCCTGGTAGTAAGTTTTATGATAACATGGTCGACAAATGGACTGCTGGAGAACTCAACGAACTTCTATTTATGAAAAACGTAGAAGACACCAAAGACAGAATTTCTACCACATGGACTATTAACCCTAAGAAATAATATTATGCTTTATATACTCATCATTATTTTCGGAGCAATTACCTCACTTTTTGGTCATTGGTGGCTCATTATTCTTGTATGTATGCTACTAAGCTACCGTTATGCCAAATCGGCAAAGCATGCTTTTGCTATTTCGTCTGCGGCTGTAATTAGCCTTTGGGTAGGTTATGCAGCATATCTTCACCTTACATCTGAAGTAGACATGGTTCAAAAAATTGCCACATTATTCACTGCGAATGCTCCAGCACTTGCTAAGATTCCAGCTACGGGGCTAATATTCACCATTATAAGCCTTATTGCTGGACTTATTGGCGGTTTTGGAGGACTAAGTGGTTACTCTCTAAAAAGTCTTGATCTTCAAGCATAAAAGAAAGAATCAAATAAACTATATTTGCACCCAATTTTATATTTCAAATCAATAATAAACCTTAATGAAGCAATTATTAATCTTGGCGTTCGCAGCCATCACATTTGCGGCTTGTAACAAAGAAGGAGCGTCAAGTAGCTCAACTCAAACTGCTGGTAGAATTGTCTACGTAAATACTGATACACTTTTGAACAACTACGAATACTACAAAGACGTAGTTAAGGAATTCGAAAACAAGCGTTTTGCACTTGAAAACGAACTTCAAAAGAAAGGACAATCATTCCAAAACGAAGTAGCATTGTTCCAGAAAAGAGCTCAAGCAGGTGGAATGTCTCAGTCTCAAGCTGAAACTACTCAAATGCAATTGCAAAAGAAAGAGCAAGATATCATGATGTATCGTGACAATGCAGCAGCATCTTTAGGTCAAGAACAAGCAGCTAAAACAGACGAAATGCTAAGCAATATTCAAGACTATCTTGGAAAATATAACGCTGGTGATAAGTATGACATGGTTATTGGATACTCTAAAGGTGGTGGCGTATTGTACGCAAAAGAAGACCTCGATATTACTGCAGACGTATTGAAAGGATTGAACGAAGAATACGTAGCTAAGAAAGGAAAGTCTAGCACTCCAAGCGACAGTACTTCTAAGTAATTAGCAAATTCAAGAATATTACAAAAAGCCCTTTTCGTTACAGAAAAGGGCTTTTTTATTTGCTTAACGTCTCCTTAACAGCTTGAACATATACTTTGAACCTTGCAATTGCATCTAATAATTGTAAACAAAGAAATACTTACAATTATGAAACTACATTCAATTACCTTAGGACTATTACTACTATCAATTACCAGTTTTGCTCAAAATAGCATTGGATTTCGTGGAGCTTTCAATGCTTCAAACGTTACGAAGTTTGACCTTATAGAAAATATTACTCCTGAATTTAAATTACAACCTGCAGGATCTGGAGCAGTTTTTATTGAAATACCCCTAAGTCCAAAATTCTCAATTCAACCTGAGTTGGTTTATATCCAAAAAGGTTTCAATATAAGTGAAGGACTTAAAGCCGGTGGTGAATTTTTGGGTGTCGATATTCCTATCAATGGCAAAGTGAGTTTTAGAACGAATTATGTCGAAATCCCTTTACTCGCCAAGGTTCATTTAGGACCGAAAGATGCAACTCATGGATACTTAATGGCTGGGCCCTCTGTTGGTTATATGGCTGATGCTAATATGAGAATAAAGGTTCTAAATATATTTCCCCTAAACACCAACTTGAGCAACGACTTATTCAAGCCAATTGAGCTAAGTGGTATTTTTGCTGCGGGTTTTGAAGTACCAATGACCGAAAAACTTACTGCCTTTGCCGAAGCTCGTTACCAACATGGATTTAGTAGAATACTTGATACTCCTGTAGTACAGCTAGATGTTCGTAACAGAACCATAGGTGGCGGAATAGGCTTGAAGTTTAGTATTTGATTTCTACCAAATAGTTTAACATAGTCTCAAAGACCTTTTGAGACTATGTTTTATTCTAAAAGATCAAAAAAAATTACTGACATTCTCCACTTTTATCAACTACTCGTCTTCCTGAAATTCCAAATTGCCAAGCCATTAAACAAAACAGCAAAACTAATCATAGCATATAAATCTGGAAGCAAGTCGGTAAAACTACTTCCCTTGATATACACTGCACGAATCACCTTGATGAAATAGGCCGGTGGATTTATTTTAGTAAGCCACTGTGCCCAATCTGGCATACTTTCAATAGGTGTATAAAGTCCTCCAAGGAGAATAAATATCATCATAAAAAAGAAAGCAAATAAGGTAGCTTGTTGTTGCGTATCAGCAAATGTGCTGACCAGAAGCCCGATTCCAAGAACCCCAAATAGATAAATCGCAGAATAGGCAAAAACTGTCAACACTGACCCTACAGGCCATATCTGATAGACAATATAAGAAACCCCGATCCCAATCGTGATACTCAGCATACCTAATACCCAAAAGGGAATCAACTTACCGAGTATGAACTGATATTTCTTTAAAGGCGTCACATTCAACTGATCTATAGTACCGGATTCTTTCTCAGCTACAATGTTAAGTGCTGTTAGGAAACTCCCAACCATTGTTACCAAAATCGCCAAAATACCTGGCACCATGAAAAGGTAATAATTGGTGTGTGGGTTGTACCAGTTTGACGACGTAATTTCAACTTGCTTTTGATCAACAAACCGAGGTAATTGCATCCATTCTTCTCGAACTTCTTGGTTAAAGTTACCCACTATTTGAGAAGCATAAGCAACTCCTAAATTCGCCCTAACACCATTCACAGCATCAGCTGCAATGTGTATTTTATTTTTACTTTCTTTGATTAGGTCTTTTTCAAAATTTTGAGGGATTGTGATAATTATATCCGTGTCACCATCGCCTACTGTTTGTAATGATTTCTCATAAGAAGAATGGTATTCTATAAGTTCAAAGTATCCAGAAGCACTCAATTTATGGGTTAGTCGCTGAGAATAGGTAGACCTATCCAAATCAACTACAGAAACAGAGATGTGCTTAATCTCATAATCAGCCGCCAAAGGAATCAAGATCAACTGAATTACAGGCATTGCAAATATCAACTTCAAAATCGTCGGGTTCCGAAATATCTGCTTGAATTCTTTCTGAAGTAAGTATATTAAATTATTCATTTTTGTCTTTTTTATTTGGCCACCCTTCGACAAACTCAGGACAGGCGAAGGTACCAAGTCACCAAGATTAGGTGTTATTTTATCCCAATACGTAAACTTACTTCTTCCAACTCCCTTCCAAAAGCCTCCTTTCTCCGCTTACCTTGAGCTTTGTCGAAAGGTGTTCCTTTCTCCTTTCTCCTTGTTCCTTGTTCCTTGTTCCTAAAAAACAACATTCAATATTTAACCCAAAGCAAAAAAAACTACTCCAACCTTACCTTAAAACTCTTAATTGCTATTCCTAAAAAGACCATGGTCATAGCGACCAATATGAGGGTTTGTTTGTACACAAATGAAAAGCCCAATCCTTTTACCATGATATTACTTACAATGCTGTAATACCACTTTGTAGGAACAATATTACTTACGATTTGTAATGGACGAGGCATGTTTTCGATAGGGAACATAAAACCCGTAAAAACAAGTGCTGGCATTAAAAAACCAACCAATGAAATGAACATTGCCACTTGCTGAGAATCTACTTTGGAAGAAACTACAAGCCCCAATGACAAAGTCGTTATAATGAACAATAAGCTTTCAACTAATAACAATGGAATGCTACCACGAATAGGCATATCCAAAATATAAACTGCCATCAAAAGAATAATAATGACGTCAACAAAACACAAAACCAAGTACGGAACTGCTTTGCTAAAAACAACCATCAAGGGCTTCATGGGTGAGACAAGGAGAATTTCCATGGTTCCCATTTCTTTTTCCTTTACAATGGCAACGGAGGTCATCATAGCTCCAAGTAGCATCAATATCAAGGTCATCACTCCAGGTACAAATGTATAAGAGCTATTGAGCTGTGGATTGTATAACATCCGAGTTTCTATGTTGATTTGGTAGGGCATCTCTTGCAATCCCATTAACTCGTTTTGATACGTTCTAATAATGGCCGACGCATAATTGATCACAATATTCGCAGTATTAGGATCAGACGCATCCCCTACCAATCTCACTTGTGCCTTATTACTGTGATTAAGTGAGTTTTGAAAATCCTGAGGAAAAATGATCACTAGTCTTCCTAGACCTTTCTTAAAATAAGGTTCTATATCTTTTTCACTCGTTAAGCTCCTGTCCACCGTAAAATATCGACTCTGATCAATTCGATCAACCAGTAGACCAGTAGTTTCGTCTTTAGAAAAGTCAAGAATGGCAACTTTGGAGTTTTTCACTTCCGATGACAAAGCAAATCCAAAAAGCAGCATCATCACCACAGGCAAGCCAATCAAAATGACCAAGCTCTTTCGATCACGTAGTACATGGCGAAACTCTTTTCGTACAAATGTTAGAAATATTTTCATGTCAGTCTGATCTTGTAGCTCCTCTTGCTAGTTGTAAAAACACATCATTCATACTCTTTACCCCAAAACTCTTTTTCATTTCGCTCGGTGTATTTAAGGCGGCGATTGCCCCATCTACCATGATTGATACACGATCACAATATTCTGCCTCATCCATGTAGTGCGTGGTTACAAAAATGGTGATGCCACGGTTGGCTGCTTCGTAAATTAAATCCCAAAACTGGCGACGAGTAATTGGATCTACTCCACCAGTGGGCTCATCCAAAAACACGATCTTAGGCTCATGTAAAATCGCAACCGAAAAGGCAATTTTCTGCTTCCAACCTAGTGGCAAAGAGCCCACAAGCTTATCCGCTTCTTCGCCCAGCCCTAGCCTTTCAATCAATTCATTCGACTTTTTGACTAGTTCTTTTTTCGGAATACCATATATGCCGCCAAAAAATCTAATATTTTCTTTCACCGTCAGGTTTTCATAAAGCGAAAACTTTTGGCTCATGTAACCAATATTCTGTTTAATCTTTTCAGCTTCTTTGTAAACATCAAAGCCCGCTACTTTAGCCTCTCCGGAACTTGGTGAGAGCAATCCACACAAGATTTTCATTGCTGTGGTCTTACCCGCTCCATTGGCTCCCAAAAATCCAAATATCTCGCCTGCTTTTACTTCAAAAGTAATAGCATCAACAGCGACAAAATCTCCAAACTTACGTGTGAGTTCTTTGGTACGAATTACAATCTCATTCATTTTCTAGCATCAGTTTAATGAATGTATCTTCTATATCCGGCTCTATTTCCTCAATGGCGATACCTGCAAAATTATTGGCATCTAAATAGCTTCTCAATGCCGAGAGATCCTTTTGTCCATTTTCCAGTGTGACGTGATTTGTTTCACCAAAAGCAAAGCAAGAAGTCGTTTTTTCGAAGCCTCTGATCACGTTGATTAATTCAAATCTTTTAGGTGACTTTATACTAAAAATAGCTTGTCGATGTTTTGAAATTACGTTCTCCAAAGTGTCTATTTCCATGATTTTACCTTTTTGAATCAATGCGATTCTATCACAGCGGCTAGCCTCATCCATGTAAGGTGTAGAAACTATTATTGTAATTCCCTTTGCCTTGAGTCTATCTAGCATGTCCCAAAACTCTTTACGAGAGACAGGGTCAACACCCGTGGTAGGTTCATCTAAAAACAAAACCTTAGGCTCATGAACCAAAGCACAACAAAGTGCTAACTTTTGCTTCATTCCGCCAGATAAATCTCCAGCCAACCGATGCTTGAAAGGTTCAATCTGTACGTAAATATCTTTTATAAGCTCGTAGTTTTCTGCGATGGTTGTCCCAAAAACTGTTGCGAAAAAACTGAGGTTTTCTTCAATGCTTAAATCTTGATAAAGCGAAAACTTCCCCGGCATGTAGCCAACTATTTTTCTAATATCCCAAAGATCCTCCACCACATCTTTGCCGTCAACTGTTGCTGACCCACTATCAGGAATTAAGAGTGTTGTCAATATTCTGAAAAGCGTGGTTTTGCCAGCTCCATCCGGTCCAATTAGACCAAAAAGCTCGCCTTTCTCTACTTCTAAACTTATATTGTCTAGAGCAGTTACGGTTCCCTTTTCGTAGGTTTTGGTGATATTTTGAATGCTTACGCTTTTCATTTGTTGAATACAACTTCGCCGTACATTCCTATTTTCAAATACCCGTCGTTCTTTACCTTGATCTTTGCAGCATATACCAAATTCGCCCTTTCGTCTTTTGTTTGGATTGTCTTTGGTGTAAATTCTGCTTTGGCAGATATCGTTGAAATTTCGCCAACTAATTCTTTATAACCGTCGGTACCATTATCAACCATCACCTTCACTTTATCGCCAGTTTTCACTTGTGCTAACTGATTCCCGCTTATGTAAGCTCGTAATACCATTTCACTTAGGTCTGCAACTTTATAAAGAGCTTTCCCTGGTCCAGTTATTTCATTTGTTTCAGCATATTTTACCAATACCGTTCCTTTAATTGGGTTTACAAGTGAACAGTTCTCCATCATATTCGCCACCTGAGCGATTCGCTCTTGCATTGGCTTTCTTTCGCTTAAAACCGCTCTATTCGCAATCCCTATTTGTTGCTCTTGCGACTTAATTTGTTGGCGAGTCACTCCCAATTGGCTTTCGGCAGCTTCTATTTGTTTTTGCAAAACTTCTACTTGACCATTCACATCATCAAGTTGCTTTGTGGGAATTGCTTCTGCCTTTACTAAATTTTGAACTCGTTTTTGTTCTTTCTCCATTACACCCAACTGAGCTCTTTGTGCCGACAATTGTTTTTGTTGACTATTCAATTGTTGTTTCAAAATCTCTACCTGTGGTGCAGGACTATTTGTTTTTGCCGAAATAGCTTCTAAACTAGCCTCTGCCTGAGCTTTTTGCAAAGTCAAGTTTTCACAATCAATATTCCCAATAGGCTGACCTTCGCTTAACTCGTCACCTTCTTCAAGTGTCAGGCTCAATATCTTCCCAGACGTTTCAGAAGAAATAATGACCTCTGTTGATTCAAAAACACCAGTAGCATCGAATTGATTTTCTCCATTATTGCAACCCATCATAACAACGAGCGAAGCAAAAATTAATAAATATTTGTTCTTCATTTTCTTGTTCAATTATTGTCCTAAAAGTGTTTTTAAATTCTCTTTTGCTTGAAGCAACTGTACTTCGTGTAGTATTTTCATTTCATTTGCGAGGTTCTCTTTATTGGCAATTTCTAAGTATGCCTCACTAGTAATTACACCATTTGCGAGTTGTGCTTCTGCAGTTTCTTTTACAGTCTTTCTTATTTCAATCAGTTCATCATCACTAGTTAATTGATGCTGAATTCTTTCTATTTCTTTGGTGAGACTGGCCTTTTGCACATCAGTCATCATTTCGAAATTCGCTTTTTGCTGATCTAGTTTTAGTTGACCAATTTTAACTTGCTGCAAATCAGCATATTTACCTCCATTATAAAGCTGACTCAATGGAACTTTCAATTGCACTCCACCCAAAAAGTAAGTATCAAAAGTGCTTGATAGAAAATTCAACCCTGGTCTACCATAACCTCCAGTTGCAAATAATGAAACCTTGGGTTTATACTTTGAATAAATTAGATCAGACTGAGCTCCTAATGTTTGTTGCTGTAGATTTAGCAAGTCAAGTTCTGGTCGTTGGTTTTGATTTAAATCGAAAATGGAGGGCTGTACAACAAATACTGTTGCTTCATTCATAGCTTCTCCTGTTAGGATAGTCAAAGCTTCCATAGCACCTGAGAGTTTCATAGTTATACCATCCTTATTTTGTAAGGCTTCTATTTGGGCAGCTTTGAGATTCAGCACATCGGTTTTTACCAGAATCCCATTGGCAAGTCCTGCTTCAGCAATTTTAAGTTTCCCGTTTAAATCCTCCAATAATATATTCACATTATTCAGCTGTTTCTTTGCGAGAATAGCACCGAAAAAAAGCGAATTTACCTGCTCCTCCACCTTTAATAAACTCAACTCTGTAGACTTAGCCTCCACCAATCCTTGAGATGTAGCTATTTTCTTTTGACTGCTTGTTATACCTCCATCCCAGATCGACTGTTGAATATCCAAAGTAACTTTATACTGATCATTGGGTGGCGGAGCAATTTCAATATTGGGCAAGCTAATAGGCAAACTTGTTACATCCGATTGCCATGTTGCCTGGCCTCCTAAACTAGCCTGTGGCAGATAAGCTCCCTGCAATTGCTTGATTTGCAAATTTGTCGCTTCTTGAATCAAAGGCAACAATGCAGTTTGTGGATTATTGGATTTAGCTTTTTCTTGTAAAAAGTCTAGTGAAATACCCTGAGCATTTAAGCCGAGGGAAAACAATCCCAAAAATGATGCAATCATTATTTTCTTTACTTTCATTTCTCTACTGTTAAAATAAGCTTAGTGTAAGTTTTAAGCTCGAGTTTACGTTGCAGCATCAAAGCCTTAAAATCTTCATCGACCATATTAAATGCCTTAGAAATCATAGGCTTTGCCAAAAACGGAAACACACACATACCCATAATACTTAGCATAAATTGCATTGGGTTTATTTCCCGAACCAATCCTTTCGACTGATCTACAAAATAAGAACTCATCAATTTCTGAGGTAGCTCTAGCGGTAGCTTTTGAATGAAATCATCTTTCCCTTTTTGATTAATGGTATTCATCACAAAAAGAGGCAAAAATGGCTTCGCCAATAACATGTCGATATAACGATCTATAAAAGACTCGACCTTCTCACTAAATGGAAGATTTGTGTCCAGTATCTCTATCATTTCTGGAAAGAACTTTTTTGAATTTTCGTCAAATACTTTTTCAAACAAAGCATCCTTAGATCGAAAGTAATAGTGCAACATCGCCTTATTTATTGCCGCCTTATCAGCTATGAGCTGCATACGAGCACCACTGAATCCTTCTTGAAGAAAAACTTCTTCGGCTGCCGCTAAAATTTTTTGTTCGGTATTTATCTCTTCTTTAATCAATGCTAACTTTTTAGTTTAACTATTTGGTTAATTCTGTCGCAAATGTAGTTAACCATTTGGTTAGTTTCCTAACTTTTAATGAAAATTCTCTGACAGTATGATTAGAAAAACCCAATTTATCAAGCTCTCTATTCGCTTATACAAACTTCAATGCTTGACTGCTTTTTGAGTTAATGAATTCAGGCATATTATCCCTTGATTACCTGACTATTATAAAACAAAACGAAGATGCTCAAAAGCAAAAGGAGTATAAAATCCCAATAGTACGAAACAAGTGATTTCTCAAATTGCACTCTACCAACTATCTGTTTCACTATCAAAGGTTTACATAAAAATAATAAAAGACCTATCAACTATGCAATTTTAAATAATTACCTTTGCGGACTTTTTACAAAGCTTTGGCAGTCCCAAAGCCAACAAAACAAAAATGCAAAACATACGTAACATCGCGATTATCGCACACGTTGACCACGGTAAAACTACCCTCGTCGACAAAATCATTCACGCATCTAAAATCTTTCGTGAAAATCAGGAATTCGGAGAGCTTATTCTTGACAACAATGATCTTGAACGTGAGCGTGGTATCACGATTGTTTCCAAAAACGTATCTGTACGATATGGAGACACTAAAATAAATATCATTGACACACCTGGTCACGCTGACTTCGGTGGTGAAGTGGAACGAGTACTTAAGCTTGCTGATGGCGTTTTGCTATTGGTTGATGCTTTTGAAGGTGCAATGCCTCAAACTCGTTTTGTACTAGGAAAAGCATTGGCTCTAGGGTTGAAGCCAATCGTAGTAGTAAATAAAGTAGACAAAGAAAACTGTCGTCCAGAAGAGGTACATGAGCAAGTTTTTGACCTTATGTTCAACCTTGAAGCAAACGATGAGCAATTGGACTTCCCAACGCTATATGGTTCTTCTAAGCAAGGATGGATGAGTGAAGATTGGCAAAAGCCAACTGATAACATCATTCCACTTTTGGATGCAATTATCAAACATATCCCAGCTTCTAAAACAGAAGATGGCCCTTCTCAAATGCAAATTACTTCGCTTGACTACTCTAACTTCGTAGGTAGAATAGCCGTAGGAAAAGTAAAAAGAGGAGTTCTTAAAGAAGGACAGCAAGTAATGCTCATGACTGCTGATGGTGGCATGAAAAGAAATAAAATCAAAGAACTTCATGTATTTGAAGGTCTTGGTAAAGTAAAAGTAGCTGAAGTTTCATCTGGCGAAATTTGTGCTATTACAGGAATCGAAGGATTCGAAATCGGTGATACTGTTGCCGACGTAGATGCTCCAGAAGCATTGCCTCGTATTGCAATTGATGAGCCTACAATGAATATGCTCTTCACGATCAACAATTCACCGTTTTTTGGTCAAGAAGGAAAATTCGTTACATCTCGTCACTTGAGAGAACGCTTAATGAAGGAAACAGAGAAAAACCTTGCTCTTAAAGTACAACAAGGTGAGTCTGAGGATAAATTCTTGGTTTTCGGTCGTGGTATTCTTCACTTATCTGTTTTGATTGAAACAATGAGAAGAGAAGGTTACGAGCTACAAGTAGGACAACCACAGGTAATTATCAAAGAAGGCGAAAATGGCGAAAAACTTGAGCCTATTGAGTCTTTAGTAGTTGATGTTCCTGAGGAAACTGCTGGAAAAGTAATTGAATTGGCAACACAAAGAAAAGGTGAATTGACAATCATGGAGCCTAAAGGTGATTTGCAACACTTAGAGTTCAAAATCCCTTCACGTGGATTGATTGGACTTAGAAGTAATGTACTTACAGCTACACAAGGTGAGGCAATCATGAACCACCGTTTTATCTCTTACGAACCATACAAAGGGGTTATTCCTGAGCGTACTAATGGTTCATTGATATCAATGGCTACTGGTCCTGCAATTGCTTACTCTATTGACAAGTTACAAGACAGAGGAGTTTTCTTCATTGATCCAGGAGAGCAAATCTATATGGGAATGGTTGTAGGTGAGCACAACAGACAAAACGATATCGTTGTAAACCTTCAGACTTCTAAAAAGCTAACAAACATGAGAGCTTCAGGATCTGACGACAACGCCAAAATTGCTCCTAAAGTCCAGTTCTCTCTTGAAGAGTGTATGGAATATATCCAAAAAGACGAGTATTTAGAGATCACTCCTAAGTCTCTTCGTATGCGTAAAGTTTACCTTGACGAAAACGAGCGTAAGCGTATGGGTAAGAAAGTTGAAATGGCATAATTCAATACTGAATTATTCAATAATATTAAAAGAAGACTGAGTTAACGCTCGGTCTTTTTTTGTGCCAATAGCTTCGTATATTAGTGCTTAAAATAATTTCCTCCTTTGAAAAAAACAATTAGCGGCATTCTGCTCTTTTCATTTACTATTTCATGTGCACTTGCACAGACCACTGCTCAGCTACCTCCAATATTGAAATGGAGTGGTAAAAGCGAAAAACATATACGACAAAATGGTGATAAATGGATCACACCAGCAGAGCGAAGCAACTTTGACTCTACTGCCCTAATAGATGAAACTATTGGCTATTTTGAAAGACTTGCCACAAGTTCTAATTTGGTAAGTGTAGAAATGGTGGGTCAAAGTAGCGGCGGAAAACCAATACACCTCATTAAGGTTTCCAAAGACAAGTCATTCCATAATTTCCCAAATAACAATAAACCCATTTTACTGGCTCAAGCTGGAATTCATGCTGGCGAAATAGATGGAAAAGATGCAAGCATGATGCTAGTGAGAGACTTAGTCGCAAGTAAGTCTAATTTACTAGATAAGGTAAACTTAATCATTGTTCCAGTTTTTAATGTAGAGGGGCATGAGCGTATCTCGCAATTCAACAGAATGAATCAGCGAGGCCCATTGAACATGGGATGGAGAACAAATGGCAAAAACCTCAACCTTAATAGAGATTATACCAAAGCCGAAACGCTGGAAATGGCAACGATGATTGAAGTTATCAATGCCTATAAACCTTCGCTTTATCTTGATATTCATGTAACCGACGGAGCAGATTACCAATACGATATCACCTACGGCTATTTAGGTGAGCACGGCTATTCGCCTAATATTTCTAAGTGGCTGAATAGCACCTTAAGGCCGTTTGTGGATAATGGACTAAAGGCAGAAGGCCATATCCCTGGACCATTACTATTTGCTAAAAATGGTGAAAACTTCGATGATGGAAATTTAGACTATACTTTCAACCCTGACTTTTCTCATGCCTATGGTGATGCAATTCACTTACCTACAGTTTTAGTCGAAAACCATTCTCTCAAGCCATTTAAGCAAAGAGTGCTTGGCACTTATGTATTAATGGAGAGCTGCTTGAAGCTTTTAGCAAAAGAAAACACAAGTCTAGCTAAAGCAATTGACTCGGATAAATCCTCAAAAAAAGAAAATATAGGCGTGAATTGGGTTTTCTCCAATACATCGGAAGTAAGTAATACCAACCCATGGAATGCCGAAAACAAAAACGCAAAAAGTGTAGCCACCGAAATTCACTTGGGAGTTAAACACAAAGGCGTAACCTCAGAAATTACAGGCAAAACTTATTCCGCTTGGACAGGAGTAAAAGAAGAAAAGGAGATTGCAGTTTTTAGAAATAGCATTGCAAAAGATCAAATCAAATTACCAAAAGCTTACGTTGTTCCAGCTTTCCAAGATGAGGTGATCGAGAAACTCCTCATTCATCACATTGATTTTGAATTGATCGAAAATGACACAACTATTTCAGCGACAGGGTATGAAATGAGTAATCCCAAATTCGCAAACTCACCATTTGAAGGAAGAATAAAAGTGAATGCAGATTTATCAGAAAAAACTGTAACCAAAAAGATTCCAGCTGGAAGTCTCCTCGTACATAGTAATCAAGAGAAGTTCACTTTAGCGGCTTTGCTTTTAGAACCCTCCAGCCCATCTTCTCTATTTCAATGGGGATTCATGAACCATATTTTTAATAGAACGGAATACATAGAGAGCTATGCTATGGAGCCTTATATGGCTGCAGTTTTGGAACAAAATCAAGAAATTAAAACAGCTTTTGAACAAAAAATGAAAGACGAATCTTTCGCTAAGAACCCAAGAGCTATTTTCGAATGGTTTTATACCCAGAGTCCATTCGATGATGAAACATATTTACAATATCCAATTCTAAAAATATTTTAAAAATAATGACCCAATACGCTATCATAGCCAACGATGCTACCGACGAAAATGCACTTGAAAGAAGAACGGCAGCAAGAACTGAACACTTAGAAAACATTAAGAAACTAAAAGCTTCTGATAACTTTATCAAAGCTGCAGCAATGCTCAATGATAATGGTGACATGTGCGGTTCTATCATGCTAATGCAATTTGAAGACAGAGCAGCTTTTGACCAATACCTTGCCAGCGAGGCATACGTCACCCAAAATGTATGGGGCGAAATCAAAGTTCAGGAGGTGAAAGTTGCACCCATATGAACCAAACCCAATTTATGCAAAGGGCACTTGAACTAGCTGCCTTAGGAAAAGAACACGCCAGTCCAAACCCAATGGTCGGTTGTGTAATTGTGCATAATGATTTAATAATAGGAGAAGGTTACCATCAAAAACATGGCGAGGCCCATGCAGAGGTAAATGCTATAAATGCTGTAGAAAACAAATCACTTTTATCCGAATCTACTGTCTATGTCACGCTTGAGCCATGTGCACATTTTGGAAAAACTCCCCCGTGTGCCGATCTTTTGATCAAGCATCAAGTTGCCAAAGTTGTGATTTGCAACCGAGACCCTTTTGATCAAGTAGACGGAAAAGGTATTTCAAAACTCGAAAATGCGGGTATTAAAGTCGAGATTGGCTTACTAGATCACGAAGGTTTAGAGCTAAACAAACACTTCTTTACATCCATAAAGGAACAAAGACCGTATATCATATTGAAATGGGCAGAAACCGCTGATGGGTTTGTGGCTCAGCAAGATGGAAAACCAGTTGCCATTTCGAACAAATACAGTCAAGTTCAAAATCACAAATGGAGGAGCGAGATTGACGCCATTATGGTGGGCGAGCAAACAGTAAAAAATGACAACCCAACGTTGACAACAAGAAGCTGGAAAGGAAAAAATGCCAAAAGGATTATTCTTGATAGAAGATTGACCAGTCCAACGAATAGTCACATTTTTGACCAACAGGTTGAAACCATAATTTTCAATCAAAAGGAGAGTAAAAAAGACGGTAAAACCGAATGGATAAAAATCAGTTTTGAAAAAGAAAACCTTATATCTCAAATTTTGGATGAATTAAATAAGAGAAAGGTGAGATCGTTATTAGTAGAAGGAGGCCCTAGGCTCCATCAGCTATTTGCTGAGCAAGATTGCTACGACGAAGTGAGAGTTATAAAAAGCCCAAAACTATTAGCTAATGGCCTAAGAGCAATTCAAATTCCTTTGAACCTAAAAACATTAAATAAACAAAAGATCATGGAAGACGAAATTATTGTTTTTTCTAAATAGCTTCCAACCATTATGAAACAAATGGTGTCCTATTAACCAACCCTAGAAATACGTGGAGTGGATAACGGGAAACCTTATCACTCGATATTTCATGCCTATAAATGAAACAGACATAATAAAAGCTTGTCTTAACAAAGACAGGGCTGCCCAAAAACAGCTTTACGAGTTGTTTTCAGGGAAATTGTATGTTGTTGCATTGCGGTACATGAAGAATAAAGAAGCGGCTCAAGATGTATTGCAAGATGCATTTGTGAAAGTGTTTAAATACCTTGACTCCTTCCGATTTGATTGTCCGCTGGAAGTTTGGTTGAGAAAAATAGTCATTAATACGGCTCTCAAGGCTCTTAAAAAAAGCTCTAAATGGGAACAAAGCCTCGAAGGTGACTATATGATTGCAGAAGAATTTCACTACGATAATGGTGGCTTCAAGAATCTTTCCTACCAGCAACTTATGGACATGATAGGCGAATTGCCAGAAGGATGTAGAGCGATTTTTAACATGTATGCCATAGAAGGCTACAAACATCAAGAAATCGCTGAGAAATTGGGTATTAGTGAAGGGACATCAAAGTCTCAATACTCAAGATCAAAACAATTGTTGCAAGAAAAGCTTGCCGCAGAAATAAGACGAGAAGAAAGTTTATGGTTGAAAGACCTAGGCTTATGAAGATATAATGAAAGATAATAGATTCGAACAAATGTGGAGAGATGCATTGGAAAATGCAAGCGAAAACCCTCCGCTACATGTTTGGAAACATATTGACAGTAAAATCGCAGAAGACAATAACTTCGATAGCATCATTGCTTCGAAATTTGTTGCTGCTAGCGAAGATGTGCCCTCCAGTGTTTGGAATGCCATTGATAGTGCTTTGGAAAATGAGCTAAGTTTTGAAGAGGAATTTGAAAATGTTTTTGCTTCAGTAAATATTGCCCCTCCAGCAAGTCTGTGGGATAACATAGAGGCTGAGCTTGAAGAAGAAGACGAAAGAAAACCAGTTATCTTTTTGTGGTCAAATAAGTGGATTGCAGGTGCAATTGCTGCCATGCTTATCGCACTCCTTTCTATTCCATTGCTCACAAATTGGTTTGATAAGTCCACAGGCTCAGAACTATCACAAGTAAGCAACGCTGCATCTAAGAAAGTAGCTGCTAATATTCCGCAATTGAACGAGAAGCCAAATGAAGTTTTTCAAGAAGAACTCATTGGTGACTCTAATAATGGAGAATTGATTTCAAAGAAAAGCAGTACTAATAGTACTCCAAATGCCCTAAACGCTCTCAATTCATTTTCGAATAACTTGAGTCAAAACACAAACCAACAGAAAGTAAAGGCAGATCAAGGTATTAATTCTCAATTACCTGAAAGTACTCTTTTTCAAAACCTTGTAGAAAAGGTTCAAAGAGTTATATCATCTGATGAGCAATTAGCGTTTGCTGAAAAGATATCATATTCAAAATACGGATCGAGTTTAACTTTAAAAAGGAAAAAACTTGCTCTACCCTTAAGTGAGAGTGAAGTAGAGTTGGAAAAGAAAGACAAATCAAATTCTTGGTTAGGCTTCATGTCTGGACTTGCTCCTTTTGATCCTAATATTAGCATAACGAACTTCGAAAGACAGGCATTGGTTTCTGCTGGCAATGTGCCTAGTTCATTTTTTGAATATAAAAGTGTAGTTGAAAACACAGGTTCTACCAACGGAAACGATGCATTTGAAATTCCGTTGTCGCAACCATTTAATAATATTAGGACAGGAAGTGCAATCAACCTTGGTGTTGATTACGGTTTCAAAATGGCTAAAAACTTCTCTTTCCAAACCGGAGCAAGATATACCAGAAGTAGCTCATTTATTCAAAGCAATGTGTACTCATATAATCCTAACACAGGAAATGTTAGTACATTTTTGGAGTCTAATTACATTGCTAAAGAAAACACGAACAGAAATAGCACATTGATATCATCTGCTGAAGATGTAAAGAATGCTTATCAGTTTTTAATGGTTCCTGTTCAACTTGGATACCATGTACCCGTTTTTAATAAGATTGAGATATCTGCTACAGGCGGAATTTCAGGAGATTTTTTGATAAATAATATATTGGACGAAACCCCAGAAGCAGGAAGTAAGCTTACCCCAGGAAACTCTGCTTACAAAGCATTTAATTTGAGTGGTATTGGTGGCCTAAAAGTGAACTACCAAGTGAATGAGAATTGGGATGCAAGTATTGGAGCAAATTACCAACAAGCCTTGCAATCAGGAGTAGATGCAAGTCAGAGTTTTAGCTTTAGACCTAAATTCTTCGGAGTGAGTTACGGAATTAACTATAAACTGAATTAAAATTTTATACGCGATAAACCTTTAATAAACTGTATGTAAACAAATACCCCGATGGAGATTCCAACGGGGTATTTTTTGTGTTTGACCCAAAATAATTTGGGGTATTAAATATCGGCCAGTCTGCCAAATACTAAGCTTTAGATTTTGCTTCTTCGTCCTTCAAGGCTCTTCTTAAAATTTTACCAACATTCGTTTTAGGTAATTCATCTCTAAACTCAACATGCTTTGGACATTTATAAGGAGTCAATTGCTCCCTTGCAAATGCTTTCACAGCAGCCTCGGTAAGTGAAGGGTCTTTCTTAACAATAAATACCTTTACTGCTTCGGTTGATCTATCATTTGGAACTCCTATACATGCAACTTCCAGTACACCCGGACATTGAGCGATTACATCTTCCACTTCATTAGGATATACGTTAAAGCCCGACACCAGAATCATATCTTTTTTACGGTCCACAATTTTGAAGTATCCATCAGCATCCATTACTCCTACATCTCCGGTTTTAAACCATTGTCTGCCATCGATAGGGTCAATCAACATCACCTTATCAGTTTCATCTTGTCGGTTATAATAACCAGAAAACACTTGAGGACCATGAGCACAAATCTCGCCTACCTCTCCTACTTCCGCCCAAGTACCATCATCCTTTAATATTTTCATTTCTGTACTTGGCCATGGAATTCCGATTGTTCCTATTCTATTGTCTCCAACAAGAGGATTTGAACTCAACACTGGCGATGTTTCAGATAAGCCATACCCCTCAGCAGGTAAGCAACCAGTCATATCCTTCCATCGCTGAGCAACAACTTTTTGCAATGCCATTCCTCCAGCCGATGTAATTACCAATTTACTAAAGTCAACTTCTCCAAATTTTGGATGATTCAATAAACCATTGTACAAAGTATTTAAACCTGTAAACAGATGTGGAGGATTCTTCTTAAGGTCTTTGATAAACGAATCCATATCTCGAGGATTTGTAATCAGAAGGTTCATTCCACCAGTTTTGAGTCCAGTTAATGCATTTACTGTTAAAGCATAAACGTGGTAGAGTGGCAATGCAGCAACAACAACTATTTTATCATCTTTTATATCCTTGGTGAGAACACTTTGCCATGCATCATTTGCCTCTAGGTTGGCAACCACATTTCTGTGCGTGAGCATCGCTCCTTTGGATACTCCAGTAGTACCACCAGTATATTGGATAAACGCCAACTCGGTATTCTTTACTTTTGGTTTAGCATAAGTCATTGCTCCTCCTTTACTTAAGGCATCCGACAAGCTTTCAGCACTAGGTAAGGAGTATGATGGCACCATTTTCTTTACCGTTTTCACTACAAAATTAACAATGTGCTTTTTAGGAAAACCAAGCATATCACCAAGCTCAGTTACAAACACATGCTCAATTTGTGTGTTGGGAAGCACCTTTTCCAAATTAAAAGCAAAATTTGCCACGATCACAATTGCTTTCGCACCCGAATCTTTGAACTGATGCGTCATCTCCCTAGGAGTATAAAGTGGATTTGTATTTACTACAACTAAGCCAGCTCTTATTGCACCAAATAATACAATTGGATATTGCAGGCAATTGGGCATTTGAATTGCAATTCTATCTCCAGGCAAAAGCCCCTTGAATTGCAAATAGGCAGCAAAGTTTTTCGACTGCTCGTCAATTTGAGCAAAGGTCATCTCCTTCCCCATATTGCTGTAAGCAGCTTTGGAAGCATGTTTCTCAAAGCCAGCTTCCATTAAATCTATGACAGATTCATAGGCATCTGGGTTAA
Source organism: Spirosomataceae bacterium TFI 002 (assembly GCA_900230115.1). NCBI lineage: Bacteria > Pseudomonadati > Bacteroidota > Cytophagia > Cytophagales > Spirosomataceae > Spirosomataceae bacterium TFI 002. The sequence continues at coordinate 1,540,999 of LT907983.1, forward strand.
TATCGTGTGGAATTCCTTCTGGGTAAAACTTAAGCCAAGGTTTATGCTCATTCATATTGTTAGGTCTTGTTGATTGTTGTTAAATCCAAAATCTCACCAAAATTTCTAGTTTACAATTTAAACCAAAAGAGGTTTTGGGATTATTTATTGTAAAAATAGCCTTTTTGATAGAAAGTCCAATTATCAAAACAGCATATTACCACGAATGTTTCCTACATTTTTACTTTCTCTTTGATGCTAGGAAATAATTGAGCCCCAACTTAATATTTCCGGACATTGGCGTAACGGAACCATAATAGTTTCTTTCAGTGTCCGCTTTATAACTTTTAGCATTATTAATCGTGTATAATGCCTCAAAAGCGAAGGTTCTTTTGTCATTTAAAAATACCGACACACCTCCTCCTAAGGCAAAGTGCTCACTGAATCCCACCAACGATTTTTCGCCGAACAATGGTGAGTTCGTAACTCTTCTTTCTAGCCCAACTTCCGCATATAATAAAGGCCGAATTCTACTTTCCAAAAAGTAATACTTCCCAATGATCGCTGGCCTAAAAGCTTTAATAATCAATCCATCGGGTTCGCCGTTCTGATTTGTTAATGTTTCGAAATATTTATAATTATCATATTGGTAGTCTACACTAATTCCTAGTAGTAGGTTTCTCGCTATAAATTGGCCATAATTTGCTTCCCCTGAAGCAACAAAACCCCTAATATTTCCAAAACCAACATGTGACCCTATTCCAACAGACTTTACGCCAACAACTGGGTTTTCTTGAGCGAATGTGGTAACCGAAATCATTAATAGTAATGCAATTAGCTTTTTCATATCTTATTTCTTTGATTTAAAAAGATAACTAACACCCAATCTCAATTGCCCAAATCCAGGTTTTTGCTGATAAAATTGACCATTATCTACAACTACCGTAACACCACTTGCAAAATTATTAATGGTGAATAAACCTTCGACTAAAAACCTTTTATTCTTATCTGCGAACCATGACATCCCCGCCCCCAAACCGTAACCTGGAGTAAATTCGCTAGATTTAAAAGTTGTCGAATTCGAATTACCCGATTTATTTAATGAATAAGACATTCCTAGTTCACCATATAAGAATGGCCTTAAGCGACCCTCACCTAAATAGTACTTCGCAAAAACATTACCTTCGGCAAAGAACGAACTTCCTATAGACCCCTCCATAATAGGTGAAGTACCGCTGTATAGCCTTTGATAGCGTTTCCCATAATTACTGTAATCCAGTGATGAATTGACGCCAACAAAAAAGTGAGAAGTATAAAATTTTCCAAACGAAAGTTCTGGACGAGGCCCGAAGCCTTTTAAGCCCGCAATCTGACTCTTCCCTGAAATTCCTATAATTCTCGAACCAGCTATGTCTTGTTGTGCAAAAGCGAGAGAACTTGAAAAAAGTAATAGACAAATAATAGTCTTTTTCATGTGTAATAGATTTTGATTTGACATATGAACGCTAAATACCTTTGTATATTCTATTTGAATTATCCATCGCATCTTAATTTAAGTTAAATTTGAAAAACTGACTTTCAAAAAGAAACCCTCTAACATGAAAAAGATTCTTTACTCAATACTTATCCTACACTTGTTTTTTAGTGCTTCAGCTCAAGAAAGCACTGTTTTTAAATCAGGAGATGAAGGTTATGTTTGTTTTAGAATTCCAGCTACTATTGCCTCAAAAAGTGGCCAAATCTTAGCATTCGCCGAAGGAAGAGTTAAGAATTGCGGTGACTTTGGCAATGTAGACATTGTAACTAAAAGTAGTTCCGATGGTGGCAAAACTTGGTCGGCCCTAAAAGTAGTTGCTGACAATGGAAACTTGCAAGCAGGAAACCCAGCACCGGTTTTTGACTATCTTGATGAACGCTATCCCAATGGACGACTATTCCTTTTTTATAACACTGGAAACAATTCTGAAGGAGAGATCGTAAAAGGAAATGGCGTGAGGGAAGTTTGGTATATTACTTCTCTAGATTTTGGCCAAACATGGTCTGAACCTACAAATATCACCGTACAAGTTCACAAACCTAACGAGCCCAGTTTTGATCCAACATATAATTTCAAAGAAGATTGGCGTCACTATGCCAACACTCCAGGTCATGCAATTCAGCTAAAAAATGGTAACTTATTTATTCCAATGAATTTCAGCTTAAGTGACCCTAAAGAAGGTAAAATACCATATTTCGCAGGAGCATTTTATTCCGAAGATCATGGAGAGAACTACCGACTTTCCGCACCTCTATCTTTAAAAGGTAGCAATGAATCTACAGCCGTGCAACTAGCCAATGGCGATGTTTTAATGAACGCAAGAGATCAAACTGAGCAAACAGGTAAAAGGTACTTCGCAAGAAGCAAAGACAATGGTATAACATGGTACGAGCAAGGCATAGACAAGCAGCTCACCGACCCAGTATGCGAAGGAAGCTTGAACAAAATAGGAAAGAGAAGTATTTTACTTTCGCATTTAGATAGCGAAAAAGGCAGGAAGAACCTCGTACTTAGAGTTAGTAAAGACGGAGGTAAAATTTGGAATCAAAAAATAAGCATTTACACTGGTTCGGCAGCTTACTCCGACATTGTAGTTTTATCCAAAAAGAAGGTTGGTGTGCTTTATGAAAAGGACGAATATTCCAAGATTGCATTTAAGGTCGTAAACGTAAATTAACAATGTAAACAAAAAAAAAGGAGCAACCGAAGTTGCCCCTTTTCAACAAATCAAAATATTAATTCTAATTATACGTCTACGTTTGCGTATTTGGCATTTTTCTCAATAAATGCTCTACGAGGCGGTACTTCGTCTCCCATAAGCATTGAGAATAGTAAATCTGCTTCAGAAGCCGACTCAATAGTAACTTGCTTAAGCGTACGACCTTCTGGATTCATTGTAGTTTCCCACAACTGCTCAGGGTTCATCTCACCAAGACCTTTGTATCGTTGAATATGCACACTGTCCTCTTTTCCGTTTCCGGCTAGTCTTTTTACAGCTGCAGCTCTTTGCTCTTCTGTCCAGCAATATTCACTCTTATTTCCTTTCTTTATTAAATAGAACGGCGGCTGAGCAATATATAAGTATCCGCTTTCAATCAATTCTTTCATGAACCTGTAGAAGAAAGTCAAGATAAGCGTACGAATGTGACTACCATCCACGTCAGCATCCGTCATGATGATAACCTTGTGGTAACGAAGCTTATCCATGTTGAGGGCTCTCTCATCGCCATCTTTACCCATAGTTACACCTAGAGCTGTGATGATGTTCTTGATTTCGTCATTCTCATAAATTCTGTATTCATGAGCTTTCTCAACGTTCAAAATCTTACCTCTCAATGGTAAAATAGCCTGAAACTCTCTATTCCTTCCTTGCTTTGCAGATCCACCCGCAGAGTCTCCCTCCACTAAGTATACTTCGCAAGCAGCAGGGTCAGAGTTTGCACAGTCAGCAAGCTTACCTGGTAATCCAGAACCCACAAGTACGTTCTTACGCTGCACCATTTCACGAGCTTTACGAGCTGCGATTCTGGCTTTTGCTGCAATAACAACTTTATCAATGATCGTCTTAGCTTCTTTTGGATTCTCCTCTAGATAAGTCTGAAGCATTTCCTGCACACAGTTACTTACCGCAGATGTTACCTCTGAGTTACCAAGCTTAGTTTTAGTCTGACCTTCAAACTGTGGTTCTTGGACTTTTACAGAAATAACAGCCGTAAGACCTTCACGGAAATCATCTCCTGCAATTTCAATTTTTTCTTTGGTAAGAATTCCACTCTTATCTGCATAGCTCTTAAGCGTACGCGTCAAAGCCATTCTAAAACCAGATACGTGAGTTCCACCTTCGTGAGTATTGATATTGTTTACAAAAGAAAATACATTCTCGGCATAACCCGTATTGTAAATCATTGAAACCTCTACAGGTACTCCATCTTTCTCGCCTTCCATGTACATAGGAGCAGGAATGATTCTTTCTCTATTTTGGTCTATATACTCTACGAATTCAACTAATCCACCTTCAGAAAAGAAATTATCTGAAATGTACTCGCCTTTTTCGTCTTTCTCTCTTTTGTCTGTAAGGATCAAGCGAATGCCTCTGTTCAAGAAGGACATTTCACGCAGCCTTTTGGCTACTGTTTCATATTTGATTTCAGTAGTTGTAAAAATACTTGCATCAGGACTGAAATGTATGAAGGTTCCTCGATCATCAGTTGTACCAATTTCCCTTACAGGATACATTGGTTTTCCTATTTGATACTCTTGTTCAAATATCTTCCCATCTCTGTGTACTTCGGCACGCAAGTGCGTTGAAAGAGCATTCACACAAGAAACACCCACACCGTGTAATCCTCCAGAAACTTTATAAGTATCCTTGTCGAATTTTCCACCAGCGTGAAGAACTGTCATTACAACTTCCAAAGCAGACTTCTGCTCCTTCTCGTGCATTCCAGTTGGAATACCTCTACCGTTGTCTCTAACTGTAACAGAATTATCTTCGTTTATAAAAACTTGAATGGTATCGCAATGTCCTGCAAGGGCTTCATCGATAGAGTTATCGACTACCTCCCAAATTAGGTGGTGAAGACCTTTTACACCAACGTCTCCAATATACATGGCAGGTCTTTTACGTACTGCCTCTAATCCTTCTAAAACCTGAATATTATTTGCGGAATAATCCTTCCTATCTAGTGATTGATCACTCATATTTTAAGGGTTAATGTTGTAGCTGTTATAGATTAATCTCAATTCTTAAACGATTCTGATTTAGCTTACAAATCGAACACGTAAAATTAAGCATTTTTGACCAAAAAAACTTAGCTTAGCCCTACTCATTCTCTAAATAATAAAAGAAATTTTCCACAAGAAGTATTCTAATTTTAAAATATGAAAAGAATCCTTTCAATTGATATTTATAGAGGGCTTGTGATGTTCCTTATGATGGCCGAGTGTTTACGCTTATATGCTGTTTCTGAGTCACATCCAGAGAGTTCCTTTTGGTCATTTTTGGCATTTCACCAAAGCCACGTCCCCTGGGTAGGATGCTCACTTCACGACCTTATTCAACCATCTTTTTCTTTCTTAGTGGGTGTGGCACTTCCGTTTTCACTTTTTTCCCGAAAAAATAAAGGTCAATCATCAACACAAATATGGATACATACCCTCAAGCGAGCTCTCATCTTAATTCTTTTGGGTGTTTTCCTAAGATCAATGCACTCCAGTATGACCAATTGGACATTTGAAGATACTTTATCGCAAATAGGACTTGGCTATCCTTTCCTGCTCCTATTGGCCAACAAATCTTATAAATGGATCTGGGTCAGCCATGCATTACTTTTAGTTTCTTACTTTTTATTTTTTGCAGTTTATCCATTGCCAGATGCCAACTTCAACTACGAGCTCATTGGATTAAACAAAGATTGGGAACATAATCTTAGTGGATTCGCAGGACACTGGAATAAAAACACCAATGCAGCCTGGGCTTTTGATACCTGGTTTATGAACCTCTTCCCAAGAGAAGAACCTTTCATAGCAAATGGTGGTGGGTATTCAACTTTAAGCTTTATTCCCACCTTAGGAACCATGATAATTGGATTAATAGCTGGAAAGCAGGTCTATGAAAAACCAAAAGTTAACAAGCTTATCAAACAACAAATTACCCTTGGGCTTATTCTAATTGCACTTGGCTTGACTTTTCACTTCATTGGTATAAATCCCATTGTAAAAAGGATTTGGACTCCTTCATGGGTGCTTTTTAGCGGCGGTATATGCTTTGCTATTTTGGCACTATTTACATACTTGGTGGATCAAAAAAACATTGTAAAGCCATTCAACTGGCTAAAAATAATCGGAATGAACTCCATTGCTGCTTATGTAATCGCACATGTTGCCGAGGGTTTTATTGACAATACTTTTCAAATCCATTTGGGTGAAAATTACGCTAACTTCTTAGGAGGCGGATACCATACACTGGTTTCGGGAGCTTTAATTCTACTTGTAGAATGGCTACTCCTGAAGTGGATGTTCAAAAAAGGAATATTTATCAAAATATAAATCAAAAAACCTTTTACACAAATAGTGGTAACAAACCTCCTGTAAAGCAAAAAAAACTCCACGAGATATCAACCTCGTGGAGTAAGAAAATTATTAAAATCTATAATTGATTTTGCCGGTTAATTTGGCGGCAAAATCTTTACTGAATTCGCATATCAAATGGCATCTTTGCTTGCAATTTATCCATTTCCATGATCTGCTTTATGTTTTTCATTTCTGGAGCAAGGCTTCCAAAATACTCTTCAAACCTAACCTGAGAGGAGTTTTCTAATTTCTCCATAATGAGTTCAAATTGGTTTTTAGGCTTAGGATAATAAGCAACTCTATAGTCATCGATATTACCTTTTTTAGCTGCTATTTTAATGGCATCTTCTAGGGTTCCTAGCACATCAACCAATCCGTTTTCTTTACCTTGCTCTCCAGTCCAAACCCTTCCGCCAGCAATACTTTTGAGCTTTACGATATCCATATTTCTCCCTGCCGCTGCTTTAGTCGTAAACTTCTCATAACCAGCCTCTACATTGCTTTGGATCATACCTTTTTCTACCGAAGACATGTCGCGAGTTAGACTTGGGAAGTCAGCATAATCATGAGTTTTCACTCCGTCAAAATTAATACCCAACTTGCTATTCATCAGCTCTTGAGCATTAAAAAGCATTCCAAATATTCCAATACTCCCAGTGATAGTTGTAGGATTAGCTACGATCGTATCGCAACCCATAGCCATGTAATATCCACCAGAAGCTGCGTAGTCTCCCATAGAAGCAATCACTGGCTTCTTTTTCTTGGCAAGCTCTATTTCACGCCACATAATATCCGATGCCATTGCCGACCCTCCCCCAGAATTTATTCTAAGTACTATCGCTTTAACTTTATCGTCCTTTACTGCTTTTCTAAGTTCTTCAATCCAAGAATCACTAGCAATATTACTACCATCACTCTTTCCCGAAACAATATTTCCTTGACCTATGATAACCGCCACTCTATTATTTCTATCGCCTTCTTTTACTAACTTTTTAGCCTTTAGATATTTGTTAAGCTCAATGTAAGTGATCGATTTATCTTCTTTAATATCCAGCTTCTTTCTTAACAAATCTTCAAATTGATCGAAATAACCTGTTTTAGTAATCAAGCCAAACTCAACTGCCTCTTCTGGCGTATGAATCTTTGGCATGTTTAGTATTTCGTTGGTTTTCTCCATGCTCATTCCTCTTGCTTCGGCTATTTGAGAATAGAAATAGTTTGATATGCCATTTAGGTAGGATGAAACTTGCTCTTTACTCGCTGCACTCATATCTTTTCTAATGAATGGCTCAATTGCACTTTTGTATTCCCCAACTCTAAATATCACTGGTTTCACTCCTATTTTCTCGAAAAAACCTTGAAGAAAAGTTGTCTCTGAGCTAAGCCCATTAAACTCAAATCCACCAGCTTCGTTAATGAAAATCTCATCCGCAATAGAAGAAATATACAATGCAGGTTCTGACATTAACTCCCCGTAGGCATATATAAATTTTCCACTTTCCTTAAAGTCAATAAGCGTTTTTCTAATTTCGTCCAAAGTTGCCATCCCAGCTACTGGATAAGCGATATCTAGGTAGACACCTTTAATATTGGGGTCAATCTTAGCATTAGCTATTGCTTCTTTTAATTGTACTAAACCAATTTGATTACTCCCTTCTCCTAGCAACTCCATAAATGGATCCGCCTCAGAAGAATTCTCTAGAATCTGCTGATTCATGTTTATTTTCAAAACCGAATTCTCTTTTACAGAAACGACATCAGGTTTAGAGAAAATTGAGCTAATCCCAATAATGAGTAAGAAAAAGAGGAAGATGAAGGTAAAAAGTCCAACAATTGTGGCCAGTACATATTTAAAAAACTGTAACATATCGAAATATTTTGGGGCTAAATTTTCATTAATCGAAGCGTAAAACTAAGTTTAAAAAATCAATTGCAGAATTGAAAGTGATAATCGGCGAAATAAAAAGCTAAATGGGGCTATATGCGTTCCACCGAATTAAGAAAAATGGATAGAAATATTTTCCTAAAGGCATGCAGCTACTGTGCGTATCAAGAAAGAACTCAAAATGAAGTAAGGGAGAGATTGAAAAAATGGCAAGTTTGGGGCAACGAAGCCGAAGAAATTATTGCCGAACTCATTCTTGAAAACTTCATCAATGAAGAACGATTTGCAAAAGTCTTCGCAGGTAGTAAGTTTAGAGTTAAAAAATGGGGTAAGAAAAAGATTCTATTGGAGCTCAAAAGAAGAAACATCTCTGACTACTGCATTAAACAAGGCATGAAAGAAATAGATCAAGACAATTATGAAGAATCATTAAAAGAGCTTTTCGAAAAAAAAATTAAAACAATCAAAAGAGACGACAATCCCCTTATAACAAAGCAGAAACTTGCTCGCTACGCATTGGGCAAAGGTTTTGAAAGTGAGTTAGTATGGAGAGTTTTAAAAGAAGTAAATTTGGATTAGGCACGCTTGAATCTCATTGCTTTCGTTTTTGCAACACTTGAGTCAGCCTGAAACTTTTCGTACTCATCAGACCCTACTGCGACTAAAGCAACTTTCCCATTTTCATTACTATGTACTCCCCAACCGTATCTTTTGGTCAAGGGAGAAGCTCTAAAGCAAGGTTGACCTTTTGAGAAAAATTCAGCCCTAGCTTTCTCCAATTCGCCTACCGTTAATCCTTGCTTCTCGGCATAAACGCTAAAAAACACATCATCAGAAGTATATTGATAAGGATGCTTATTTACCATTTCGAATTGTAGGTTTGCCACTGATTTCTTATCCTTTTTTAATGGTGGCACTTCGGCAATTGCCACTGGTGAGTCTTCAGCAATTTCAACCAGCGTATTAAAGTAGTTTGTAGAATGAATTTTCATCTTCTCTTTGATTATAAATACTGACACCTAAATATAAGTATTACAAACATTTTCTTTTAACATGTACCAAAGAATGCTACACTATTTGCCATTTCCATAGAAAACACGCAATTTCACATCTTTACTTTTTACCTCTTTATGAAAACAATTCACTTTTATTTGAGCAGTTGATGGTAAAGAGGAAACTCAAAAGCCTTTTGTAATATTCAACAAAACGATCACCACGAAAAAAAGTTACCAAGAAATAACCACAGAACTAAAAACCGAACTTGCAGCATTCATTCAAAATTACACTGCAGTTGGGCTAGAATTATGAATATTGAACAATTGTTAAGCCTGATTCCCGCATTGGCACTTGGCATTGCACTTAGTGCCGCTTCAGGGTTCAGGATATTCATTCCCCTTTTAGTAACTAACCTAGCGAGCAAAGCTGGTTTTTTTACTTTAGCAGGCAATTTTACATGGATGTCGTCCGACACGGCCACCATTATCCTAATTGTTGCAGCAGTTTTTGAACTAGCGGCGTATTACATTCCGTTTATTGATAATCTTTTGGATACAGTAGCTGCTCCATCTGCCGTTGTAGCAGGAACATTATTAACAACATCTTTTCTTCAAATTAACGATCCAGTTTTACAATGGGGACTTGGCTTGGTTGCTGGTGGAGGAGTTGCAGGCACCATACAAGCAGGTACATCGTTATTAAGATTAGGATCAAGTAAGTTTACTGGTGGTCTTGGAAATAATTTCCTTGCCACGGGCGAAAACGTCATTTCTGTAGGGATTTCATTATTTTCTATTTGGATTCCTATATTCATTGCCATTTTGGTTCTACTTTTTGTTATTTGGGTTTGGAAAAAAATATGGAAAAGAAAAAAGTCCGTTCAATGAAAAACCTATACATTATTACGTGCCTGTTACTATTAAATCTACAGCATACTCTCGCCCAAAACACACCTCTCTTGATGGAGAACACAAGACTCACCATTAGTAAAATGGAGGTGAATTATAATTCGGAAAGTGCCTACCTCATGCCAACATGGGAAATTGGCAAAGTTATATTTGGTAATGGAACTAGTATGAACGCTACCATTAATTATAATGCTCTTAACGAACGATTGGAATATCAGGAAAACTCTCAGTTTTTAACTTTCACTCAACCTGTCAATTCCTTTATACTAGGTGACACTAGTCTTGCAAAGGGATATTTCTTTGAGAGTGGATTTGGGCAAATAGACAAACAAAATGAATACAGCTTCTACCAAATATTATATCAGAGTACCAATCTTAAAGTTTTAAAACATATTCGTGTTGCCTCTAAAGAAGAGAAGAAATTCAACGACGCAACAACGAAAGTTAACTTCATACCTATTAAGAATTACTACATTTCGAATCTAAATAAAGAACTTACCCAAATAAGGAAAACTGAAAAAAGCATTTTATCTATCTTTCCTGACAAGGCAGAAGAGTTGAAATCTTACATTAAGGATAATAAAATTAAACTTAGGAAATGGGCCGATGCAATCGATTTAATCGAATTTGCCGATACATTATAATTACACCAAAATTAATTCAGCAATTAACATTGAGTAAGTTCAAATTACCAAACCAGGACATTCATATGAATAGGATTATACTTTCGCTCTTTTTATTTTCATCTGTAATTAGTGTGGCTCAAGATAGTAACATACTAGCTAACACGTCCGTAAATAGAATCACTACAAGACAATTGAAACTTTTCAACGGTGGAGATGCTTACCTACAAGAGGATTGGAAAGTAGGAAAAGTGATTTACGGTAATGGAACATTTAATTATTTACCAATAAATTACAATGGATATAATGAACGCTTAGAATGGCTAAAAGATGGCCAACCATTAACTTTTGATGTCCCAGTCAACGCTTTTATACTTGGTGATACATCTGTAGCAAATGGATACCTATTTATGAGTGGCTTTTATCCAATAGAGAAACAAACTGCTTATACCTTTTATCAAGTATTATATCAAAGCCCCACTTCCAAGGTTCTAAAATATATTCAATACAAAACTTCCGAAAAAAGGAACTTCAACGAGGCAAATGTTAATGTTAAATTTGAACCATACGAAACATATTATTTTGCTAATCAGAGCAATAACCTTGTTAAGATAAAACCAAACAAAAAAACGGTCTATGAACTCTTCCCAGACAAGTCCGAAGCTTTAAAAAGTTATATTGATGAAGACGGCATAAAAATTAAAAACATGGATGACTTAATCAATGTGATAGGACATGCCGAAATGATGAAATAAATTGCAATTCTTGAAAAGTATCTAAATAGCTCCCTGTGGAGCTTTTTTTGTTTGCCGATGTACCAAACCTTTAAATAATTATTAATTTAATTTAATAATTGAAAAACTGTAATTTTCAAAGATTCCTTTCACTAATCTTATATTTAAACTGAGAATCGTAACATTTTTTTAAAAATTATTACGACTAATACTCTTTTTACACTAATTTGGACGATTCATACATAAAGTATGAACTAATTGATTCATTTTAAAACATTTTTTAACCTTAGTTTCTTATGAAAGTAAAACTTTATTTAAAGAGTTTACTATTCTTGTTGTGCGGTGTGGCCATTACAGCCAATACATTCGGACAATCGAGAAAAGTAAACGGAACAGTAACAGGAGCCGATGACAACCTTAGTTTGCCGGGCGTTTCTGTAGTAATCAAAGGAACCACACGTGGGGTAACTACTGATGTTGATGGAAATTACACCATCGATATTCGTGGTAACAACGACGTTTTGGTTTACAGTTTTGTGGGATACACTCCACAAGAAGTGGCAGTGGGGAACCAATCAGCCATCAATGTTTCTCTTTCGAGTGATATTGCAAATTTGGAGGAAGTAATTGTAACAGGTTACTCTACCATTAATAAAAAAGAGTCTACAGCTGCTGCATCTATTGTAAAAGCTAAAGACTTGGTTCAAATTCCATCAGGTAACGTTGAGCAGCAATTACAAGGACGTGTTGCTGGTCTTACGGTAATTACCAATGGTCAACCAGGAACCTCTTCTATCATTCGTGTACGTGGATTCGGAGCCTTTGGTGGTAATGAGCCGCTTTATGTTGTTGACGGAGTACCTGTACAGAACATAGATTTCGTCGCTCCAGATGATATCGAGACAACTACTGTATTGAAAGATGCCGCTGCGGCTTCTATCTATGGTGCTCGTGCTGCAAACGGTGTAATTGTAATAACTACTAAGAAAGGTACTAAAAGCAAGAGACCTCTTACTGTAACTTACAATGGACTTTTAGGATTTACAGACCCTAATATCAATGGAGTACCAAAAATGTTAACTCCACAGGAGCAAGCTGATTGGACTCACGTTGCATACAGAAATAATGCTGCTGCTAACGGAACTGATGTTGCTTACACTCACCCACAATATGGAACTTCAGCTCAAGCAACTTTACCAGATTGGTTACATGCAAATGGACAAAATGGAGTGAGAGGATCTATCGATAGAGCAGCTATTGACGCTGCTTATGCCGCCGATCCAGGTAATGTATTCCTTTTTGCACCAAATACTGAAGGTACGAACTGGTACGATGCAATCACCCGCACTGGTGTTTTAGCTAGGAATAGCTTAGGTTTCTCTGGCGGATCGGAGACTGGTAGGTATTACATCGGTCTTTCTGCTCAAAACCAAGCGGGTATTCTTTTAAACAATGATTTCGCAAGATACACAGCTCGTATCAACTCTGAGTTTGATCTTGGAAAGAGGTTGAGAATAGGAGAAAACCTTCAAATGACTTATCGCTCTGTTTTAGGACAAATCGGTGGTGAAGGTGGAAGAGGATCATCTGATGATGAAAATGCGATTCTTCAAGCCTATAGAATGCCAACTGTTATTCCTGTACTTGATGAATATGGTAATTATGCTAGTACAAGAGCTGCTGGATTCAATAATCCACGTAACCCTGTAAGAGATAGAGTTTTGAACCAAAAAGATAATACAGGTTTCAACTTAGGTGCATTAGGAAATATTTATGCTGAGTTGGATGTAATTAAAAACTTAACATTGAGAAGTTCTTTAGGTATTAACATAGGTAATAACTATTACTCTTTCTACAGCAATAAATACCTTGGAGATTCTGAGCCACAAGCATCTGACTCGTTCGGTGAAGGAGCTGGTTACTATAGTGCATGGACAATCACTAACACTGCAACCTATAGTTTCAATGTTGGTAGAATGAACAACTTTAAAGTATTAGTTGGACAAGAGGCATTGAACACTGGATCTGGTAGAAATATCAATGGTTCTGGTATCAACCCATTCTCTATGGATCCTAACTTTGTAACTCTTAATGCAGTACAAAGCCCAAGTGTAAACTCTGGACTATATAAAGGTGTTAATTTCTCATCATTGTTTGGTAAATTAGATTACAACTTCAATGAGAAATACTACTTCACCGGAGTATTAAGAAGAGACGGTTCTTCACAATTTGGACCAGAATCTCGTTATGGTATCTTCCCTGCATTCTCTGGAGCTTGGAGAATTTCTAGCGAAGAGTTCATGAAAGAGCTACCATTCTTCACTGATTTGAAGTTGAGAGCTGGATGGGGTCAAATGGGTAACTCAAATAACGTAAACCCAGCCAACCAATTCTCTTTATTTGGTAGTAGCAGAGGAGCTTCTTTCTACCCTATTGGTGGACAAAGCAGTGGTGCTGACGAAGGATATTACAGAACTCGTATTGGTAACCCAGCTGCAAAGTGGGAGACTTCAGAAACTTCAAACATTGGACTTGATGCAACATTTGCTAATGGTAAGTGGGAAGTTGCAGTGGATTTTTGGAGAAAAGACACTCGTGACCTGTTATTCACTGCTCCTATACCTGCAGTAGTAGGAACTGGTGCTGCTGCTCCTTTGATCAATATTGGTTCTATGAGAAATCAAGGAATTGATATTCAATTGATCAACAGAGGAAACATCACTGAGGACTTGAAATATGATGTAACATTGAACAATACTTTCTTAAGTAATGAAATTACTTCATTGAATCCAGGTGTGGATTTCGTAGGAGGTTCAGCTTATAGAGGAATTAGCCCTATCCGTAATGCAGTTGGTCAATCATTATCTTCTTTCTTTGGATATAAAGTTCTTGGATATTTCAACTCAACTGAGGAAGTAAACAATAGCCCTGAGCAATCTGGTGCTGGACTAGGTAGATTTAAGTATGAGGATGTTAATGGTGATGGTGTAATTACTCCTGACGATAGAACATTCTTAGGATCTCCAGTGGCTCCATATCAAGGTGGATTGAACTTAGGACTGACTTATAAAAACTTCGACTTCGGTATCTATACTGCTTTCGTAGTTGGAAATGAGATTTTCAATCAATCTAAGTGGTTTACAGATTTCTTTGGAACATTTGAAGGTGCTGGTAAAGGTGAAAGAGCTAAGCAATCTTGGACTCCTGAACTTGGAAACAATGCACTTGCTCCTATTTGGGAATCTGCTTCAAACATTTCTACATCGGGTGCTGAGAACTCTTGGTACGTAGAAGACGGGTCTTACTTTAGACTTCAAAACATTTCTGCTGGTTACTCGTTACCAACTAATATAGTTTCTAAGTTAGGAATGAACAATGCACGTTTCTCTGTTTCTGCAAACAACTTGCTAACGATCACAGGATACTCTGGACTTGATCCTTCAGTAGGTGGTGGAGCAGATAGTAACTTTGGTATTGATGTAGGAAACTACCCAATCACTCCTAGCTACAACTTGCAACTAAATCTTCAATTTTAATTTAACCTATAATAGTTTAAATATTTATGAAAAATATGTCAAATATCAAAAGAATGGCCTTTACTGCACTTGCAGTGATTTCGGTATCATTCTCATGTAAGGATTCCTTCTTGGATATACCTGCGACATCATCTTTGGATGAGTTGCAGTTATTGAGCAAGCAAGGTGTGGAAGGCACCCTGATTGGGGCCTATTCTGTGTTGAACGCAAGAGGTTACTCTCGTCTTGCGGCACCAAACAACTGGGTGTATGGAAGTATCATGGGTGGCGAAGCAAACAAAGGAACCGACCCTGGAGACTTTACTACAATCAATCCAATTCAGCGTTATGAAATTGACCCTACAAATGGTGAAGTGAATTCTACTTGGAATGCCAAGTATGAAGGTATTTCACGTTGTAATGCAACAATTCGTTTAGCGGCAGCTTCTGAAAAAATATCGGAAGCGGATAGGTTAAGAATTACTGGAGAAGCAAGAATGCTTCGTGGTCACTACTATTTCGAGTTGAAAAAACTCTTTAACAGTGTTCCATATATCGATGAGAATATGGATTATGGCAAGGGTATTGAAGAAGTTCAAAATTCTCCAGCGTTTTGGGATAAAATTGAGGCCGATTTCAAATTTGCGATGGATAACCTTCCTGAGACTCAATCACAAACTGGTAGAGTAAACAAGTGGGCTGCGGCTTCATATCTAGGAAAGGCATACTTATATCAAAAGAAGTATGCTGAGGCAAAAGCTATTTTTACTGATGTGATTAATAATGGTCAAACTTCAAATGGTAAGAAATACGCTCTAGTACCTGAGTTTGCTCAGATATTTAATGCAGAAAATGACAACCACGAAGAGTCTATTTTTGCATTACAATCTGCAATGAATACACAAAACGTGAACAACGCGAACTGGTTTGATGATTTGAACTATCCATATAACACTGGCCCTGATGGTCCAGGAAACTGTTGTGGATTCTTCCAACCATCTTTCAACTTAGCAAATTCTTACCGTACAAAAGATGGTCTTCCATTGCTTGATGGTTCTTGGAATACACCTGCCAATAGATTAAAAGATGATTACAATGTTGAGGCAAATACTCCATTTACTGAAGATGAAGGTCCTGTAGATCCAAGATTGGATCACACTGTAGGTCGTCGTGGTATTCCTTACTTAGACTGGATAGAGCATCCAGGTAAAGCTTGGATTCGTTCTCAAGTATATGCGGGACCATACTCTCCAAAGAAGTTTGTATACTACAAGCGTCAGGAGAATGTATTGACTGACGGTTCTTCTTGGACTCGTGGTTATGCAACTATGAACTTCAACATCATCCGTTTTGCAGATGTACTTTTGATGGCTGCTGAAGCTGAAATTGCTACAGGTGGTCTTGAAAAAGCAAGAGAATATACTAACATGGTACGTGCTCGTGCAGCTAACAAAGCTGGATGGGTTATGGAGTATGACGGTACTAAACCTGCTGCCAACTACTCGATAAGTCTTTATTCAACACCATGGACAGATGCTGCAGTTGCCTTAAGAGCAGTACAAACTGAACGTATGCTTGAACTTGCACAAGAAGGACATAGATTCTTCGACCTAGTACGTTGGGGAATCGCTTCTGAAGAGATTACCAAGTATTTAGCTCATGATGGATCTATTCTAGTAGCAAAACTTGGTGGTGCCAAATATACATCAGGTAAAAATGAATATCTGCCAATCCCACAAGGAGCGATTGATGTTCAAGGAACAGAAATATTGAAGCAAAATCCTGGATATTAATTTCAAGGTTTTCTTATTAAATATAGAAGAGGCTGTCTCATTTGAGGCAGCCTCTTTTGCTTGAAAATACTAAAAAAAACCTCCATATTGCCATTTAATACGTCTATTGATTTAATTTTGAAAGATGAAAAAGTGCCTTTACCTTCTCCCTATATTTTTAGTCATTTTATCTTGTTCTAATAAAGAGCAAGTTTTCGAATTAATCAGTTCATCTGAAAGCGGAGTAAGTTTTCAGAATACTGTAATCGAAAATGACTCAATCAATATACTAACATTTGATTACACCTATAATGGTGGAGGCGTTGCCCTTGCAGACTTTAATAATGATGGTTTAAATGACATTTTCTTTTCCGCAAATATGTCAGGAAACAAGCTTTATATTAATAATGGTAACTTTAAATTTACTGATGTCAGTAAGAAAATAGGGCTCGAAGGTTTTAAGCAATGGTGTACAGCAGCAATAGCCGTTGATATTAACCAAGATAACTTAATGGATATCTATGTACCTGTTAGCTCCACCCGAAATACAATTCCTGAAAAAAGGCAAAACTTACTTTTTGTAAACAAGGGGTTAAATCAAGAAGGCCTTCCTATTTTCAATGAAGAGTCCAAACTATATGGCGTAAATGACGACGGATTTTCGGAGGGAGCAGCATTCTTCGATTTTGACAACGATGGAGATTTAGATTTATATGTTCTTACGAATGTAATTGACCAAAACCCAAACCTAATTCGACCTAAGCTGCTTGATGGTAGCCATCCTAATACTGATAGGCTATATGAAAATATGGGAAAAGACGCTACAGGAATTCCACAATTTAAAAACATTTCAAATCAAGCTGGTATAACAATAGAAGGTTTTGGCCTTGGAATTAACATTGTGGACATCGACCGTGATGGTTGGAAAGACATATATATCACTAACGATTACGCTGCAGATGACCTTCTTTACCATAACAACGGTGACGGTACTTTCTCTGATATTGCTAAAAAGTATTTCAAACATACTAGCAACTCTGCAATGGGTAATGACATAGCAGATATTAATAATGACGGACTCATGGATATCCTTTCTTTGGATATGATGCCAGCAGTAAATATCCGTAAAAAAATGTTCGCTCCTGATAATAGTACCGAACTGTATAGGAGGTCCGATCAATATGGCTACACTTATCAGCACATGAGAAATACCCTTCAGCTTAATTCTGGCTTGGGTGAAAGTTTTCAAGAAATTGGCCTATTAGCTGGTATTTCAGAGACCGATTGGAGTTGGACTCCTTCATTGGCCGATTTTAACATTGATGGCTTTCGAGATTTATTAGTTACTAATGGATTTCCTAAAGATGTTACTGACAAAGACTTCATGACATACAGAGCCAACTCAGAACAAGTAGCAGGGAAAGAATACCTTCTTACCCAAATACCTCAGGTGAAAATAAGTAATTATGCCTTTAAGAATACTAACGGACTACAGTTTGAAGATGTAACAGATAAATGGGGATTAAACATACCATCTTTTTCAAGTGGTGCAGCTTATGCAGATTTGGACAATGATGGCGACTTGGATTATGTGGTAAATAATACAAATCAAGAATGTTTTTTGTATAAAAATACAACAATAGAAAAAGCCAAAGAAAATGAAAAGCAATTTGTTCGATTACAATTCGACGGAAATAATCAAGGTATTGGAGTTATTGTTGAGGCTGACATAAGCGATCATAATGACTTTATATGGGAAAATAATCCATATCGTGGGTACAAAAGTACTGTAGAGAAAGTTTGTCAAATAGGACTAGGCGATAAAACCTTGATTCCTGAAGTAAGGGTTATATGGCCCAATGGAAAAGTAAACATTTTTAAAAATCTGACTGCTTCCCGCGAAACTATTGTTGTAAAGCAAAATGATGCTACAGATTACAATAAAGACTTAGTTCGGTCCGAAAAGCCTCTTTTTACAAATGATGAAAATTTCAATTGGGTTCACAACGAACGACCTTTCCTTGATTACAATATACAAAACTTAATTCCATTTAAATTGTCCCAACAAGGGCCAGCGATGGCTGTTGGAGATGTCAATGGCGATGGTATCGACGACGTTTTTGTGGGTGGAGCAAAGTATAAAAAAGGAATATTTTTAATTCAAAATAAAAATGGTTCTTTTAGTAAACAAGACCTCTTGCCTGCCATAGATACAACTACAAAAAAGTCCGAAGACACTGGTGTGCTACTTTTTGATGCAGACTCAGATGGAGATTTAGACCTTTATATTGTGAGTGGCGGAAATGAAGATTACCCAGACAGCGAATCATTTAATGATCGCTTGTATCAAAATGAAGGAGGCAAGTTTATAGATGTTTCTTACGAACTACCAAAAAATGTAATTAGTGGATCTTGCGTGCGAGCTGGAGATATTGACAACGATGGAGATCTCGACCTTTTTGTTGCAGGAAGATTGGCCCCTACAGCTTATCCTAAGGCCACTAGTAGTGTCATTCTAATGAACCTATCAAAAGGTAATAAAATTCACTTTTCTGATGTAACAAGAAGTATCTGCCCTGAACTCCAAAACTTTGGACTTATATCCGACGCAATATGGACGGATTTCAACAATGATAAAAAACTCGATTTGATTAGTCTTGGAGATTTTGATTCAATCCATTTTTTCGAAAACAACGGAAAAAAACTGGTCAAAAAAGAAATAACTGGACTTGAAGAATACAAGGGAGTATGGACTAGTATCAATGGAGGTGATTTTGATGGCGATGGAGATATCGACTACATCGCAGGAAACTTGGGCGAGAATATTAGATTCAAAGGGACACCAAAGGAACCTGCCATCCTACTTTCGGGAGATTTTGATAATAATGGAATATATGATGTGATACCATTTCATTATGTCTTATCTGGAGACGGCTCTCCCAAAAAAGTAATGGTTCCCTACAATGGGAAAGGAGATATAAGCAAACAACTCAATGTTCTACGAACTCGTTTTGTTGACTTTAAATCCTATGCCACCGCAACAATCAACAATGTTTTAACACAAGAAGAACTTGCTAAAGCCACCCGACATGATTTTAATTATTCAAGTACCAGCTATATAGAAAACTTAGGGAATGGACAATTTAAGCTTAGAGCCCTACCCATTGAAGCTCAATATGCTCCTATAAATGGAATAGTCGTCGACGATTTCAATTCGGATGGCTCCCTTGACCTATTGCTCACTGGAAACAACTTTGGAAATGAATTAGTCGTAGGTCAATATGATGCGTTCAATGGCTTATATTTAATGGGGAATGGCAAAGGAGACTTTGTGGTAAAAAAGCATTCAGGCTTTATGGTTACTGGGGATGCAAAATCACTTGTCGAAATTATGGGTGCAAACAATGAATTGAAACTTATCTCAGCACAGAACAATAGTGCAGCTAAGCTATTCACAAGCAGTATCTTTGGAAAAGTGATAATACCTAAAACAAATGATAGGCTTCTAAGCTATAAATTGAACGGGAAAGTAATAAGGAAAGAATTATACTGGGGATCATCGTACCTTTCACAGTCTACACGAAAGCAGCTTATCCCAGAAGGAGCAAGTGAAGTCAGATTGGAGTAACATCTTTAATCCTCTTCATTTTTCCCTCGATTATCTTTTACGATTAGGTAAAAGTTATTGTCTAGCTCAAGGTATCCATAGTCATACACAAAATGGTATGTGCTGCCCTTTTTAGTTGTACGAATACTTGTGATGAGGTTAAAGTCGAAACCCTTCGAATTTAACGTACTCCACGTTGTTTTAGCTTTTTCTTCCCCGCATATTCTTTCTAAGATTCTTCTATTTTTTCGAAGAGCATTGTTGGTATTGCGTACCAGACTTATGCTATCAGTATTGAGCTTATTATTGTATGTATTTCTACACAAATCCGAACAAAACTTTTTATCGGCTCTCCCTTGAATAGGAGTTCCACATTCTAGACAATGAGTGGGCATAGTGCTTAAAACAATAGTGATTCTTAATAAAACTATAAAGAAAAACTCACTTTTCGAGCAAATGACGTGTCATTTTACTAAAAAAGTGAGTCTATAATTTTAAGAAATAAGGTTTCCTCGTTCTTTTAGTCTTTTATCAAAAACTCCTTTGGAGGAACTCCTTTCATCAAGTGTTGCACAAAATAATCCCATCTCCTACGCATGATGTAATTCCTGTCACCACCATAGCTGTGGCGAGCATTTGGCAATAAAATAAAATCGAAATCCTTATTGGCCTTAATTAAAGCATCGAGAACCAAATAAGAGTTATAGGGAGGTACATTATCATCTAATCCGCCGTGAATAACTAATAACTTACCTAATAGATTTTTAGCAATTGTTTGATTCGCTTGAAGCTCATAATTAGTAGGACCTTCAGCATTGATAGTTTCTAAACCATTATATCGCTCTCCCCAATCATCTTCATAATTTCTATTATCATGATTCCCCGACTCCGAGATTCCAACTTTGAAAAACTCTGGATATTTAAACATTGCGGCTCCAGTAGCAAAACCACCACCTGAATGTCCCCATATTCCTACTCTATCCAAATCCATGTATGGGTTTTTAGCCTTCAATTGTTTCAAGCCAGCAATCTGATCTGGCAGCGTGTTTTCTCCCATGTTGCCATAACATGCATCGTGAAAAGACTTTGATCTTCCGGGGTTGCAACTACCTTCTAACTGTACAACAATAAAGCCCAATTCTGCCAATGCTTGATTATCATTCCTTGCAGCTCTAAAATTCCAAGAACCTACACTTCCGCCTTGAGGACCTGGGTAAATATATACGATAACTGGATACTTTTTAGTGGGATCAAGGTCTGTAGGAGTATACATGAGTCCATACAAATCCCATTTTCCATCTGCCGACTTTACACTATATGGTATGTTAGTTTTCCATCCAGTTGATTTTAATCTACTGATATCCGTTTTGGCAAGTACTGTAACAAGTTCCCCTTTGGTATTTCTAATTTCATGTACTGGCGGAACATTGGGTTGTGAGTAAGAGTCTAGGAAATACTTATTATCAGGAGAAAAAGTGATGTTATGATTCCCAAGACCTTGGCTCAACATTTTCAAGTTTTTACCATCTAAACCCACTTTATATAGATACCTAAAATATGGGTTTATGGATTTGTCCTTTCCAGCAGCTGTAAAGTAAATTTCTCTATTAGCTTCATCAAGGTACAATACTTCGTACACTACAAATTCGCCACTTGTAATCTGATTCTTAACTTTTCCAGTTTTGGCATTGTAGAGGTATAGGTGTCCCCAATCGCTTCTCTGAGAGTACCATATTATTTCATCAGTTTTAGATAAATATTTCCAATTGACAGAACCTCTACCCGATTCAAATTGAGTTTCAACTACTTCTTCAAAAATGTCCTTAACCTCACCAGTTTTGGTATTCGCTATACGAACCTTGGCCTCTTTATGGTCCCTACTTGTAGAAACAAATGCCAAGCTTTGAAAATCGTCGCTCCAAGCAACATCGCCCAAACTTCCATCACAAGCAATATCATCGCAAAGTGTACCTCTTCTAGCATCGGGACTCATATTAAGCCTCGTTATTTTAGGAGTGTTTTCAAGGTCGATAATGACTCTGTGTATTCTTATAATATCTTCATCACCAGGAAGTGGATATTTCCATGCTTGTAATTCTGGAGCACCTACAGTAGTTTTCACCAAATACATGTCTTTCACATGACGTTGATCTTGCTGATAAGTTGCTATTTTTTTTGAGTCTGGAGACCAGCTTACAATTGGTCTGTCACTATGTTTCCAACCTGCATTATCGGTTGCGTATCCAAAGTCTTTAACCCCGTCGGTTGTAAGGGCAGATTCCGAATTAGTTGCCACATCTCTAATCCACAAATTCCAGTTTTTTATAAAAAGCACTTTCTTACCATCAGGTGAAGTCACCTCATTTCTATTTGGTCTTGAACCATCGATTTGTTCAATTCCTGCTTTTGAAAATAGATCGTCTTTGGAATCAGCTTCGAGCCAAGTTTTACTTTTGGGATCGTATAATTTGAATGACTCTTTGTTTGAAACTTCTGTCTCAAACCAAACTCGACCATCGGCTAGCCACCTAGGTCTGATATCGTTGTCAATGTACTTTTCGACATTCGAGCTCAGTGTATTTACGGCTCTTTGATAATCGCCTTCGGTATAAACTCTATTGGTTTGTCCTTGAGAAGAAAACATGGTAAAAATTGAAAGAATTAAGAATAAGATTGGGGTTTTCATTATGCTCGTTTATTGATGTTCTAAACAAGAGTCATTTCAACTAAGAAATAGTTGCTCTATTGCTATTCGCAAATTAGGTATAAAATGTTTTCAGCAAAGTAATTTATAAAAAGATATCATTTGAAATCAATCTTTAATTTGTTTCAAAAACTATAGAGGACAATTTTTCTATTCGAAAACAAAAAAGTATAAAGCATACCTTTTAACCAAAAAGCCTCCCCATTTACCTCAAATCCACAATTTTGACCAAATCATAAACGACAGTAAACGATTACAAACGTTTTTATACGTATACAAGTGGTTAAAATCCGACTATCGTTTACACTCCTCACCACCTTTGCATTGTCGAAATGAAACAACGACCTCTCCCATACTCGGGTTTGATTTTTAAACAATAAATACATACACAAATGAACACAGTAAAATTAGTAGGTAACGTAGGAAAAGAAGTAGTAGTAAAAGACACCGTGAATAGCAAACTGGCGACTTTCAGTCTTGCTACAAACGAAAAGTACACGGATAAAAACAATCAAGAAGTAAAGAATACTACATGGCACAATATAGTTGCGTGGGGCAAAATGGCCGAAGCATGTGAGAAGCTTTTAAGTAAAGGAAAGTTTGTAAGCATTGAAGGAAAAATCGTTTACCGTCAATATGAAAATGCCCAAAACCAAAAAGTGAATGTGACAGAAATCCAAGCCTACAAAGTAGAAGAAGTTACGGCTAAAGCGTAACTCATTTTCGAACCACAAAGACACCAAAACACCAAGACTATGTATGATTCCGATGATTTCGAAAAACTAGACCTTAGAACTGAAAATATTGCCAGAGAAATAGTAGACTCCGCAATAAGAGTACATAAGCAAATGGGTCCAGGTCTTTTAGAAAGTATTTATGAAACTTGCATGACTCATGAATTAAAATCAAAAGGTTTTGTGGTAGAAAGACAAAAACAAATTTCTCTTAAATACGGCAATATTGTGTTAGAAGAATACTTAAGACTTGATATGCTGATTGAAGGTAAAATAATTATTGAGATTAAATCCGCAGAGAAAAGCCACGCTGTATGGAAAGCACAACTGCTTAGTTATTTGAAACTCACCGATAATAGGCTGGGATTTCTCTTAAACTTCAATGTGCCTCTAATGAAGCATGGAATAAGAAGATTTATTAAATAAAATAGAAAAATGAACTTCGTGGCCTAGTGCCTTCGTGGTTCAGAACAAGAACAGCGATGTTCACAAAATAAAAGAAAAATATGAATTCAGTTAAATTAATAGGAAACGTAGGAAATGGAGTGCAAATAAAAGAAACTCCAAATAGCAAATTGGCAACATTTAGCCTTGCAACAAATGAAACTTATACCAACAAATTAAACGAAGAAGTGCGTAACACCACATGGCACAATGTAGTCGCTTGGGGAAAACTTGCCGATGAGTGTGAAGGCCTTATTGTAAAAGGGAAATTTGTAAACATAGAGGGTAAATTAAATACTCGCAGCTACAAAAATAAGAATGATCAAACTGTCTATGTTACAGAAGTTGTAGCATTCAAAGTAAATGAAGTTCAGGCGAGCAAGCCAAAAGAAAGAATGTTTATACTTTAAATAAAATCATGAAAAATCGAGCAAAGAGCTACTTGCACTAAAAGCTGGTAGCTCTATTTTTTCAATTCTAGTGCAAAATCCTACATAGCAAATCGTAACTTGCAAGCTGAATTGAAAGAACTATGAGATTATTTCCAGCAGAGACCTACAAGAAAAGAAGAGAGCAGCTATTATCACAATTGAATGGAGGAGTTTACCTTATAATGGGTAACAATGAATCTCCAATGAACTGTAAAGACAACACCTACAGGTTCAGACAAGACAGTAACTTCTTGTACTTTTTTGGATTGAATATACCCAATGTAGCAGCAACACTCGATGCATCTACTGGAAATGTAACATTATACGGAAACGATTTTTCTGTGGTAGATGTGATTTGGATGGGGCAGCAAGCTACCATGAAAGAACTTGGTGCACAGGTAGGAGTTGAAAACACCAAGCCCTTCTCCGCATTGGCAACTGACTTGAAAAATGATGTAAACTACCTTCCGCCTTATCGACATGATAGAGTGATTTTCCTAGCAGATATTTTGAAAAAATCTACTACCGAAATAAGTTCTGAATTTTCTGTTCCACTTATTGAAGCAGTAGTAAAATTACGCTCTGTAAAAGATGATTTGGAAATTGCTGAAATGACAGAAGCTGTGAATATTTCACGAGAACTGCATATCAATGCCATGCAAATCGTAGCATCAGGCAAAAAAGAATACGAAATAGTTGCTGAAATCTATGCGACAGCCAAGCGATCCAATTGCTACTTGGCTTATCCAGCTATTTGTACCGTCAATGGTCAAACTTTACACAATCATTATCATGGCAATACACTTCAAGAAAGTGATTTGTTCCTAAATGACTCTGGAGCAGAAAATGACATGTGCTATTCTGGAGATATTACTAGAACCATTCCTGTTTCTAAAAGATTTTCGAACCAGCAAAAAGACATTTATAATTTAGTATTAAAGATGGAAGAGGACTGCATTGCAGATCTCAAACCTGGCTTACTGAATCGTGATAGTCACCTCGCTGCCAATAGAATCATGCTAAATGGTCTAAAAGAACAAGGACTTGTAAAAGGTGATGTGGATACAATGGTGGAACTTGGTGTAGGTGGATTATTCATGCCACACGGCCTTGGTCACATGATTGGCTTGGATGTACATGACATGGAAGACCTAGGAGAAAAATACGTTGGTTATAGAGAAGGTTTAGAGCGTAGTACACAGTTAGGTTTAAAATCACTTAGACTAGCAAAAGAACTAGAAGAAGGTTTTGTAATTACTGTAGAACCAGGCATTTACTTCATCCCAGAATTGATTAAAAAGTGGCGTGCAGAAAAGATGTTCACTGACTTTATCAACTACGAAAAACTAGAAAACTATTACGACTTTGGTGGAATACGTATTGAAGACGATGTACTCATAACCGCCGAAGGTTCGCAGGTTTTAGGAAAAAGAATTCCAAAAACAACCGAAGAGATAGAAGGACTACACTGTTAAGGGCAAATAGGAACTATAGTTTGATCTCCAAATTTCAAACTATAGTTCTGCATTATTTCTAGTGAATCTACCATGACAGATAGCTCTAGTATATCACCTTTAATTTGACCACTGTATATTGCAGGAAAAGCTCGGCTATAGTTTTCATCTGGAGGTGGAGGGCCAGATAGTCGGCTATAGGTTCCTGATAATTTAAAACTATTCTTTCCATCGAGTTTGATTGAAAGTGGAATAGCTCCTGTAGCACAGGTAAATTGAATGCTTGCATTTTCTTCATTCACCGACATACTTGCCGTATCACTTCCCCATACACCCACATCAAGCAATGCAGAAGGATTAGTCTCACAACTAACTAGTAGTAAACAAAATAGAACCAATTGTAGCTTTTTCATACAATAGAGACGCTAAACTGTATACGATAGTTGGAAATGTAGTTTCAAAAAACTAATTTTCTTATCCTAACCAAAAACTAATCACTATGGATTTATCAAATTTAAACTTTCTAGCCATCATAGTTGGTGGCTTACTTGCATGGGGTTTTGGCTCTTTATGGTACAGCCCTTTGCTCTTCAGCAAAGCTTGGCAAACCGAATCTGGTATGACAGATGACGATCTAAAAGATGCCAACATGGCTAAAATATTTGGGGGTAGTTTTGTGCTTATGATAATTATGTCATTTGGAATGGCAATACTATTGAGAGGACATGACGACCCAGCAGAAATCACCTTACAAACCGGCATTATGCATGGTCTTTATGTAGGCATCATGTTTGTTGCTACGAGTATCGGAATCAATCAGTTATACCAAAGAAAATCATTGAAATTATTCTTCATCGATGCAGGATACCAAATCATTATGCTGATGATAATGGGTGCTGTAATAGGTGCTTGGGCATAGTAAGCCCCGTACATTATTGAAAACCTCATAAGCCATTACAGCTTTTGAGCTTTTTTCGTTCAAGCCTATTTTTTTGAATTGGTTATTTTTGTACATATATTTGTACACATAAAAGTACAATTTAATTCTATGTTGACTGCTTCCATTTCAGATTTCAGGAAAAACATCAAACACTATCTCAATAGTGTTACTAAAAACTTTGAGACACTTATCATAAACAGAGGAAAAGACAACGGAGTTGTAATAATGTCATTAGATGAGTATAATTCACTCACAGCAACTCAACATGAATTATCTTCAAGACACAATGAACAAAGGTTGGATAATTCTATTGCTAAGATTCGAAAAGGTGAATTAACTGAACAAGGCCTTATTGAAGAATGATTTTACTTTTCACCGATGAGTCATGGGAAGACTATCTTTATTGGCAAAAGACAGATAAAAAAATGCTCAAAAGAATAAATGAGCTAATAAAAGATATTAAAAGGCACCCTTTTGAAGGTATCGGTAAGCCAGAAGCTCTTAAATATAAATATCAAGGGTTTTGGTCTAGAAGAATTAACCAAGAGCACAGAGTTATTTACAAAATAAAAGGCGAGCAACTTATTATTGCTAAGTGTAGGTTTCATTATGACTAGTTTTTTAATTTAATACCTAGGTATATTCACTACATTCCAAGTAATAATCGCACATAAGCTACTAACTTGCACCATGCAAAACCTCTATCTCATCCCTACTTTACTCGCTCCTGATACTCACGATCAAGTATTACCTCCAGAAGTAGTAAATAAAGTTGCCGAATTAAACACCTTCTTCGTTGAGAATATCAAGTCGGCGAGAAGGTTTATTTCTAGTCTTAAAATAGGGAAAGTAATCGATGACATCACATTTTATGACCTTACAAAAGATAGTAACTATGACGACATCCTTACGCTTATGAGTCAGTTGAGCGAAGATATAGGAGTGCTTTCAGAAGCTGGTTGCCCAGGAGTTGCAGACCCAGGAGCCATGGCTGTGGACTGTGCACACCAACTAGGAATGAAAGTACATCCAATTGTAGGCCCAAGCTCTATCTTATTGGCTTTAATGGGATCTGGTTTCAATGGTCAGTCTTTTGCTTTTAATGGATACCTTCCCATAGATAAAAAGGAAAGAGCCAAAAGAATAAGAGAACTAGAGAAATTGTCTTTCCAGCATGACCAGACTCAGCTTTTTATGGAAACGCCTTACCGCAATAATCAAATGTTGGAATCCATTATTCAAAGCTGTAATCCAAACACTAAACTTTCTGTTGCTGTCGATATTACTGCTCCAACTCAGGTGATTAAAACCCAAACCGTAGCTCGCTGGAAACAAGAAAAATCACTTGACCTTCATAAGCGTCCTGCTATTTTTAGCTTTGGTAGATGATATTTTCATGAACCAAATTCTGCGTTTTTTGAGTCACGCAGACACGAAGTTTTTCTAAAGCTAATTCAGCGATTTTCGGGACACCCTTCTCTTCGGCTGAGCTTAGTGACCACGACCAGTGCTAAGGGCAGATAAAGACTAAAAAACACAAAGTTCTATTTTATTTGGTAAATGAGCTTTCATAAAGAAGCGTACTATTTTACGTCTCGTCCTAAATAAGTGTTACACTTTTATAGGTTTAAAACCTTCCTTCTTCCCATTCACACTTCAACAAAAAACTATAGCCTATCCCCTATTTCTTTAAAAAATCAACCTTCAAAAAAACACTTTCTACACCTAGCTTCGTAACTTTCTTTTTCTCCCAAAAGGACTTGGCTTTCGTCTGGAACTGTTCTAAAAGAGTAATTAGCAACTTCTCCACATTTCACACAGATCGCATGTACTTTGGTGACGTATTCAGCAATGGACATCAAGGCAGGCATAGAGCCAAATGGTCTTCCTTTACTATCCATATCTAGGCCAGCTACAATTACTCGCTTGCCATTATTTGCAAGTTTATTTACGACCTCCACTATTCCATTATCCAAAAACTGGGCTTCATCAATGCCCACAACATCACAATCGCCCGAAAGCAACAAAATTTCCTCAGCCGCACTCACAGGTGTACTCCTAATTGCATTTTGATCATGAGAAACTATATTTTCTAAGTCATATCGTACATCAATGGCGGGTTTAAATATCTCTACTTTAAGCTTCGCAATCTTTGCTCTATTCAATCTACGGATCAATTCTTCAGTTTTTCCCGAAAACATAGAACCGCACACAAGTTCCACCCAACCAGATTTTTGTCCTGAAATACCTCGACTTTTTGGTTCTATAAACATTAATTTTGCATTTTATTCGTTAGCTGAATGAAACTGGCAAAGTACTTGCAATTCCTACTTTGACTACCCGTTAAACTTTACAAAACAAATCAATTTGATGATGTCCTACAAATGGAACTCGGCAGATGCCAAAACTTACGCTAAAGCTTTCTCTCAACTAATTTGCAGCGAATATTTCAACACAAGAAATAGTATCACTGGTTCAGAAATATTAAAACTAACTGAAATTAAGCAACTCAACCTCATGATTGTGCGAGTGCTTTACGAAAAATGGCAAGAAGAAACTGCCAGATTGAAAAGTCCATATTTCGACTTTGACAATGAAGAAGTGAACAAAGCATTCAAAGAATTCAAAAATATTCTTTCACGAAATATCTCTGTAAAAAAGGATCATTTTGAAGAAGTCCTTAATAGAGCGGTATATGCAACTTTGGAGCTCAATCTATCTAGTCAAACATTCTTTGAAGGCCTAATGAAGGATTTACCTGAATTTAAGCTGACACAAGACTGGCTAAAGCTTAACGGTAAATATTTCGTTTCACATAATTGGGTTTTGGCTGAATTGCTAAATAGACTGCAAGGAATGCCTGTGGTATATGCAAATCAGGCTATTGATTGGGTAAAAGAAATATTGCAGTCAAAACAAGAAACTCCTAGCCAAGATTTGGAGCAGTTTGATAAAATACTTTCAATTCCTTTCAATGAAAATTATCAACAAGTAGCTGCTAATACATCGTTTTTCGATGATGCTTTCTCTATTCCAGAGACGCCAGTTGCACCTCCAGTAACTGTGAACCACTACGAAGCTCCAGTTGCGAAACTTGAGCCTGCAGAAGAACCAATAGAAATAGAAACGGTTACTACTACTAGGATTATTGAGGAAGTAAAAAGTAAAGTTTACGAGCCCGTAAGTTTCAACGACAAGCATTTGGGTGCAACCAAAACCTTGAACGAAAAAATACTT
Source organism: Spirosomataceae bacterium TFI 002 (assembly GCA_900230115.1). Lineage (NCBI taxonomy): Bacteria > Pseudomonadati > Bacteroidota > Cytophagia > Cytophagales > Spirosomataceae > Spirosomataceae bacterium TFI 002. The sequence continues at coordinate 1,571,071 of LT907983.1, forward strand.
AAAGAAGAAATTGTAAGCTTATCGGATAATCACAGTAAAGGTAAAATAACGAGTATCAGATCTGCAATTTCCCTTAATCAACGTTTTTTGTTCATAAACAATCTTTTTGGAGGAAATGTACAAGCTTTTACCAATGCAATAGACGAACTCGAAGCAGCAGATAGTTTCTCTAGTGCCAAGGAAAAAATGCTTAAAAAGTACCTTCCACAGTACAAATGGGAAATCTCATCTCCTGAAGCCGAAGAGTTTTTTGACATTTTGAGAAGAAGGTTTAACTAATACCTGGCAAACATATTTTAAGAAAAGACCGACCCAAAATCGGTCTTTTTTCTTTTATTCCTATTGAAAAAACTATTAAAATTTTTAAATTGAGGTTATAACTCAATCCACTATTTATAAAATTACCGGTTTATTACTTTTAATAAGTATGCCCTCCTTGGCTCAAATAGGTCCAGAACCTATCGGTGCAAGAGGTTGGGGAATGGGAAATGCAATGGTGGCTTTGCCGCAAGATCAATCCGTTTTTTATAACCCTGCTGGAGTTGGTTTCTTGGATAATAATTTTGCTTCAGCCTCTTTTCATGCCCCTCTCGACTTACCAAGACTTTCTACAGCTGGCCTAAATACAAACATTGCTCTTAAACCACTGAACTTAGGCTTAGGAATTGAGCGATTTGGGGATCATCTTTACAACGAAAGTAAAATTGGCATCACACTCGCAAAAAAAATTGATCGAATTGCATTAGGCATAAAAGGAAGCTATTTCAATGCTTCGGCTCAGGATGTAAACTCTAATAGTACGGTATTAATGGAGTTTGGTGTAATGGCCATGCTACAATCTTCTTTGCGTATTGGTTTCCATGCCTACAATATTACTGCTGCAAAGTTGTTTTTGGACCAAAGAATCCCAACAGTGTTGAGAGGTGGCTTCGCTTTTGAACCAAGTGAAAAAATCACTATTACAGGAGAAGTCGAAAGTATACCAAGTGAGTTTACCTTCGTAAAAGCGGGTCTAGAGTACCAAATTGCAAACTTTCTTGCATTACGAACTGGGATTAACTCAAGAGTGAAAAGTAACCATTTCGGGTTGGGGTATATGGGTAAAAAATGGAACCTCGACTACGCCTTGCATACTCACCCCTCATTAGGCTTGTCCAATCACCTCACCTTAAAACTTGACTTCGATGGGCAAAAATAAAATCATTCTCATTTTACTTTTCTTTTCATCTGTCTTTGCCAAAGCACAAGAAGTACCTCGTCCAGAAATTGAGCTCGACGAGTTTATTCAAAAACTGGCGGCAACTCAGCAAGACGACGTTAACTATGAAGATTTGTATGAGTCATTGTTGCAGTTTTACTTAAATCCACTGGACATAAATAAAGCAAGTGCTGCTGAGCTTAGAAACTTAAATATTTTGTCTGAGATCCAAGTAAACAACCTTCTCTCACACATTCAAAATAGCGGGCGGTTAGTTAGCTTGTACGAATTACAAGGGATAGAAGGGTTTGACAGCAACACAATTCAAAATCTTGTTCCTTTTATCATCGTAGGAGATAATATTCAATCTGAAGATGTAACGGGTGTCTTCAAAAGAGCCACCGACCACTTTTTTGTCTTGAGAATGGAGCAAACACTGGAACAAGCGAAAGGCTATAGAGATGATAAATACCTTGGTAGTCCTCAAAAGTTATATGCCCGTTATCGATTACAACATCCCAAAGATTTTAGTTTTGGAGTTATTGTAGAAAAAGATGCCGGCGAGCCCAATTTTGCTGACTATGTCACTGCTCATTTTCAGCTTCAAAACAAAGGATTTTTCAAAAACATGATTGTTGGTGACTATCAATTACAGTTTGGACAAGGACTAATCTGTAGTGGTGGATATGCCGCTGGCAAAGGCGGTGAGCCCATTTATACTACTAGGCGAAGCGACTTGGGAATACGTCCACACAACTCGGTACTGGAGGGTGGTTTCTTTCGTGGAACGGCGGTTACGATTGCAAAAAACAATTTCGAAATGACTCCATTTGTATCTTTTGCTGGCAGAGATGCAAGTAGCAACACAGACCTTAGTGATGATGAAGATCAAATTTTCAGCTCCTTACTTATTGCTGGATTACACAGAACTGAGTCAGAAATTGCGAAGAAAAAAATACTAAAAGAATTCAACGTTGGCCTTAACGGAAAATGGAAGTTCCCGAATGGTCATATTGGAATTACTGCATTAAGTACAAATTACAATGCGAATATTACTCGCACCAGTAGGCCATATACTGCGTTTGAATTTAGCGGTGAACAAAACTTGGTAGTAGGCCCTAATTTCTCATACAGTTGGCAAAACTTCAACTTCTTTGGCGAAGCAGCACGATCTAGTAGTGGGGGTTTCGGTGCTACGGGTGGTTTTGTAGCTGCTCTTTCTCCCAGTGTAGAATGGGCAATGAATTTTCGTAATTACGACAAAGACTTTCATTCCTTTTATGCCAATTCATTTGGCGAAGGAAGCCGAACTATCAATGAAAAAGGGGTTTACACTGGTATAAAGTATTCTCCATCTCGTAAAATTACCTTTGCAGCATTTTATGATAAATTTTCTTTTCCGTGGGCGAGGTATTTGGTTGATGCACCTTCACAGGGGTACGACTATTTGCTTAGGTTCACCTATAAACCATCAAAAAAAGCAATATTCTACGCTCAAATTCATAACGAGCAAAAACAAAGAAACGCTCCAAACAATGATACTCCAAGTGATTATTTAGTAAACAGCTTAAGGTCAAATGTACTTGCAAATATAGATGTACAAGTGCTCAAAAAATGGAAGTCTCAAACAAGATTACAACGTAACACTTTTACCTACGAGGGACAGTCCACTTCGCAAGGATTTGCAATCATTCAAGATATTGAAGGAAGTATTGGGCGTCTTCAGCTAAAATCGAGATTTGCCTACTTTGATACCGATGATTACAATTCTAGGGTATATGCCTATGAAAACGACATACTCTATGCTGTTTCTTTTCCTGCGTACTTTGGAAGGGGTACTCGCGTTTACCTCGTCGCTCGTTATGGCATTACTCGCAATATAGACATGTGGTTTAGAGTAGCTAGAACGTCACTTACAGATAGAGAAACTATTAGTAGCGGCAACAATGAAATAGATGCTCCACATCGCACCGATGTTAAAATGCAACTGAGATATAAATTCTAAAAAACCTGAACTGACCAACCGCGAGTAAATACCTTGCCCGCAGCAAGCGATATAATACCTTCTTTTTCTGTGAGGTTTTGATTGTGATCTGCACTATCTGCAATCCCACACCAAGGTTCCAAACAAACAAAGTTTGCCTTGGGAACTGACCAAATGCCGAAATATGGAAAGTCTTTAAATTTAAACTTTAGGCCTCGTCTAGAGTTTTTGGAGTTCAATTCTATTGTTTCAGACTTTAATCCTTTGAAAACTAAAGCATCTTTTTCGAATAAGTCTTTATGTAAAGGTAATGTCTTTAATGTAGCATCCATGAGTTCTGTTTGGCCTGTAAGAAGTCCAGCAGCATTCAAATGCCACCTTTCCGCATTTTCAACTTCTGAAAACACTAAGTTGTAATCGCTATAAGAAAGCTCTTCGTCCAGCGGAACTTGAAAAGCTGGATGAGCTCCAATAGAAAAGTACATCTGCTTTGAGCCAACATTTTTGACCTCATAGCTTACTACAAGTTCATTCCTCTCTTCAATCGTGTAGATGATTCTTAGTTCAAAGTCGAAGGGATAAACTTTCAAACTTTCTTCATCACTTTTGAGCAAAAAGCAAAGTTTATTCTCTGCTTTTGATTCTAAAACAAACTGTCTATCTCTCGCAAAACCATGTCTCCCGAGTTCATAGGTTTTACCGTTGTAGTGATATTCGTTGTTTTTGAGAGCTCCTACTATTGGAAAAAGTATTGGAGAAGACTTTCCCCAAAAGAGTGGATCTGCGTTCCAAACATACTCTTGAGAGGTATTTTTCTTGGTTATACTCTTTAATTCAGCCCCTTTCGGCTTTATCCAAATCTTTAAGCTTTCGTTTTCTAAGCAAAACATAATTGTAGTGGAATGTATTTTCTGGGTACAAAGCTAGGGTCAATATTCACTTTTGCGACATAAAATCTTTGGAATAAATTTGAACGGTATCATTACTATGAACGCTAAAGTGTTTTTGACCTTCATAATTTGGTACATTTGTGATAATTCCACTTCAAATTATGACAACCAGAAAACTTAGTATTATCTTATTTATCTGCTTCACTCAGATCGCTTGCCAAAAAATTCATCACACTGAAATTATCGCTTTGAGTGATGAGCAATATCCCGATAATCCTGACATTGAGTTTAGAAGTGAGCAATACAATAAGATCAAATACAGTAATATTCGTTTTATTCCAGAAGAGGGAGAATACAACTTCAGTATTGAATTAGTGGATCAAAACAACATTGAACATAAACTGATCTTGGCAAATATTGACCTCAATGAGTTTATCCCCACAGTACCTTCTTGGATCAGACAAGATGAATATTTAACTAAGATTGGGCTTATCAACCAAGAGTGGAATCGCCAGCAAGTAAGTTTTGACAGGAAATTCAAAGGATTGAAAGTTGCAGGAAACGAATTTGAAGAAAAATCACTTTCTAGAATCGACATTGCACGCAACTGCCTTAGTTCTTTCAAATGGGAGGTTATTCTCTATGCAAACGAAAATGGAACAGAACTACCCTATTACCATGGTTGGTTCGACTTTCCACAAGATTTTTATATTTCGCTTTTTGAGAAAAAAAACAATGACGATTTTGGAAATTTTGAAACTCACTTGACCAACTGGGTTGATCCAGAAAACGAAATAGTAAACTTCCCTTTGCTTCGCACAATTAAGGAAACAAAAAAGGTGTTCTTCCAAAACCTCAACAATAAATTATATCCCAATGAAGAAGAAAGGAAGAAGAAAGCAAAGAATATCTTGGTGCCCAAAGTGTACAATAAAATACAAGATTTCCTTACAGACTCTACCACCTTTGCAACTTTTACAGATGAAGGTTTATACGACACAAAGGATCCTAGAAGAACAGAATTGGGCCGACTTGCTATTGTTGACAGTATATTAGTTTCGTCAATAAGTTCTCCCAATGGTCAAAATGATCATTTAAGTGAAATCCGAATATTCTTCACCCATCATCAAGATAGCATCAAAACCGAACTGATCCTTGGGGGGATTAACTTTAACGATCTACCGAGATTGCTTGAGGAAGACCTAAATAGAGGCTGGCAAAACTCCATGGGAATTGCAAACCATACATTTTATGCTTCATATGAGGAAACAATAGCCCATTCGTCGTCTAAAAGCCCATATTATGCCATGCTTACTGATCAATATCAAAATTGGCTGGATAGTCATAAAATTGGAATAGATGGCCCATTGATGTTTTTAGACAAAAGAAACCCGAAAATTCTTCATATTTTGATTCTCTCCTTTGAAAGACATTCTTTCGTAGGACATTTTAAAATAAGTCTTGACACTGTACCAAAATGACCATAGAAGAAGCACAAAAAACAGTTGACGATTGGATTAAAACCTACGGAGTTCGTTATTTTAGCGAGCTTACAAATATGGCAATGCTTAGCGAAGAGGTTGGAGAGGTTGCTCGCATCATTGCACGTAGATATGGAGAGCAATCGGAAAAGGAAAGTGATAAGCAAAAAGACCTCGGCGATGAGATGGCAGATGTGCTTTTTGTATTAATTTGCCTTGCCAATCAAACAGGAGTTGACCTCACTCAGGCTCTCCAGAAAAATCTGAATAAAAAAACCAAAAGGGACGCCGATAGGCACATTAACAATAAAAAATTACATGATTAGTTTCATTATCCAACAGCTCAGAATATTAATTAAAGATAAAGCAACTTGGATTTTACTATACTTGGTTTCATTGTTCTTTGGACTTTTGGTAGGAGTTCCCTTCTATTTAACTGCAGAGACAATTGGTGGCAATAGTATGGAATTGGATCGTTTGGTTTCCAACTTCGATTTTAGTACTTTTTTCGATTTCACAAGAAAGGCTGGCAAGAGTTTTAGACCACAATACATGGCAACTGCCGCATTGGGCTTCATGTATTTTTTGCTAAACATCTTTTTCGCAGGTGGAGTAGTAGACAGGGCTGAGCATTTGAAAGAGAAGTTTAGCTTTTCACGGTTTATGTCAAGTAGTGCAAGAACATTTCCTAGATACTTGGGTGCATATGTATTAATGCTGTTGGTTTCGATATGCATTTTTTTTGCAAGCGGGATCATCTATTTCGTTGCAACACTATTAGCAGATAGCGGAAACGATAGATCACTCATTCTTTGGCTTAGTATTCCTACGATTATCTTGGTAGTAAGCCTTTCATTTATGCTGACGGTTCAAGACTATACCAAGGTTTTACTTTATAAATACGAACACCTAGGCATTGGCACTGCATTTTCTAAGGCATTCGGCTTTGTTTTCAAGAATCCTAAAACTTTGCTCAATCTTTGGATTTTAATTGCCTTCGCGATGATCCTTTTTGCAGTTTACTTAGGGCTTGATTACCTAATTGGCATGACTGGCATTGCTACCATTATTCTGTTCTTTATAATTCAGCAAGTAGTGAGCTTTATTAGAATTTTCCTCCGGTTTTCTCACCTTAGAGTAGCTGCACAATACTTACACCTCAAGCCTATCAATATTCCACCACCCAAGGTTATTGAGTTTTTGGACGAAATAGATGAAGACCTACAAAGTGATGAAGATATCGACCTTGAAGACGAAAAATTGGAAGACTAAAACTTTCGATCAATCAATGGTGTTCTCTTTTTATGGAAGAAACAATTGTAAATAGAGTAACGAATAGTGGGTTAATCACTTTCGACCTTGAAGACTTATACCAAAAAGGTGATCGAGTTTTCTATGACCTCAAAGACAATTTGTTCATGGAAATGATCTTAAAAGAAAAAGACTTTAGGGCATTTCTAAAAGATAACGATTGGTCTGCCTATAAAGACAAACATGTAGCTATTGGCTGCTCTGTTGATGCAATTATTCCTACTTGGGCATATATGCTCCTTGCCCTCAAACTTGAAGAATTTGCTACTACGGTTAACTTTGGAGACCTAAAAGCACTCGAAATCAAGCTTTTCCAAAATCAGCTGTCAAAAATTGACTACTCGCAATATCAAGATGCACGTATTGTGATCAAAGGATGTAGTAAAGTAGATGTACCAACAGAAATATATGTAGAAGCGTCTAACTTATTAAAACCTTTAGCTAAAAGTCTAATGTTTGGTGAACCATGTAGCACCGTACCACTTTACAAAAAGCCAAGAGAAATATGACTAAGCACATGTTTTCTATCAAGAAGACATCTTACCTTTGTATCTAATAATGACATTTCTGAAACAAATATCAGTTTTACTCGTAGTGACTTTGCTTTTTGCAAAGACATTGCTCGTACCTGCATTGTTTCTTAACTATGAACTAAGGAAAAGCTACATCATCCAGAATTTTTGTGAAAACAAAAATCGCCCAGAACTTCATTGCGATGGTATGTGCTACTTAGCCAAACAAATAAAAGCCACAGAACAAGAAGATGAACGCCAAGCAACGAATACTTTCCTTGCAAAGGTTTATCAAGTAGAACACATAGAGAGCTCACTAAATCTTAGCCTTTCCACTTCGTTCTACACTTATTTCATAGAATGCGATCAAATTAACCGACTTCTCAATTTGAAAAGTAGAAACTTTTCAAATCCTGTTTTTCAACCTCCACGAGCATAACTCTTTTCTTTCGTAGGAATGCTATTGCTGCAAGATCAATTGTTCTTGAGCTAAAATTCCTGCCCATTCCTGAATAGTCTTTCGGCTATTCAAATCACCTATATTTTAAATTCCAAACACCTCCCATTCAGATGGAAGAGGTATTGCTCAATACGTTTATACAAATGAAAAATCTTATTAAAAAATATACACTTCTTGCTTTTGTTTTCGCTGCTATAGTTTCTTGTGAAAAGACCGATGTAATTGGCCCAGATGAAAAAGGAACACTAGTTTTAGAATTTGACAACAGAGTTGACATGGATGAAATCAAACTCAATAGTACGGTATACACTAACCAAGACACCAAGGAGTCGTTTACCATTTCTACACTTAATTACTTCATTTCAAACATTACACTTACGAAAGCAAACGGAGAAACTGTCCCTATCGACGATCAGTATTTTTTGGTTCGTGAAGCTGATCAAGCATCTCAAAAAATAAGCTTAACTGACATTCAAGCTGCAGATTATACAAAAGTTAGCTTTACAATAGGAGTTGATAGCCTGAAAAGTATTTCGGAAGTAGGTGCTCGAAAAGGTGTGTTAGATCCAGCTAGTTATGGAGATGACAATATGTATTGGTCATGGAACATGGGTTATATTTTCTTCAAAATAGAAGGAAAATCATCTGTTGTTACCAACAATGCAGAAAACAAGTTTGAGTATCATATTGGAGGATTTGGTGGTAAGGATGCTGTCACTCCTAACAACTTAAAAACGATAAGCTTAGATCTTCAAACTCAAGCTAAAGTTAGACAAAGTGATGAATCTACAGTCCATGTAATATTTGACGTAAACAAAGTTTTCACTGGATCAAAACAAATCACACTAACTAGCAATCCTCAAATTCATAGCCCAAAGGTTGCTATTGACGTGGCTAACAATTATGTCAATGGATTTTTTGTAGATCACGTACACAATTAATAAAAATGAAACCTGTGTTTCTTTTAATACTATTGATGTATCTGTCAGGCTGCTCAGGTCTGACAGATACTACTGATCTTGAGCCTGAGGCAGAAAAAGAGTTGTTTTACCAACCAGAAAACTTCCCCGAAGTAGTTTACAACATCCAAGAAAAACCAGTTACTAAAGACGGGTTTGAACTGGGGCGAAAACTATTTTATGATGGTAAGCTATCACGAGATGGAACGATTAGCTGTGCAGAGTGTCACAGCCAATCATACGCTTTCACACATCATGGTCATATGCTTAGTCATGGGATTGATGACAGAGTGGGTACGCGAAATGCCCCTGCCATTCAAAATATGGCATTTATGAAAAGCTTTTTTTGGGATGGTGGAGTTTTTGATTTAGACCTATTCTCTATTGCTCCCATTATCAATCCTTTAGAAATGGATGAAGAATTAGGTTCTGTTTTGTCCAAAATAAAAGCTGATAAAGAATACAAAAAGCTCTTTAAAGCAGCTTACGGAGATGAAGAAGTTAATACGGAGCGTTTCTTACTTGCATTATCTCAATTCATGAACTCTCTTGTCTCTGCCAATAGTAAATATGACAAATATGTAAGAAATGAAGCTGGTGGAGAAATGACAAGTGATGAGCTAGCTGGTCTTCGACTATTTGAACAAAAATGTGCTTCGTGTCATAGCGGAAGTCTTTTTACTGATCAGAGCTTTAGAAACAATGGGTTAATAATTTACCCTAGAGATACACCCGATCCTGGTAGATTCTTAATAACCGAGAACGAAAATGATCGTAACAAATTCAAAGTACCTAGTCTGCGAAACATTGCTCACACTGCCCCATATATGCATGACGGTAGGTTTGGCTCACTGAATTCGGTGATGAATCACTATAGCGAAGGAGTTAGTAATACTTCTAACCTTGACCCTATATTAAATCAAGGAGGTAAGCTTGGAATTGAGCTTAATACTGACGAAAAACAAAAGATAATTGCCTTTTTAAATACACTTAGTGATCCCGATTTTCTAAGCGATCCTAGATTTGCTGCACCTTAATTATGAGATACATATTCGTTCTTTTTATACTATTATTTTCGAGCATTGATTCCAAGGCATGCGATATTTGTGGATGTGGCAATGGTGGTTCATTCTTTGGCATATTACCAAATTCCCACGTTCGTCTTTTGGGGCTTAAATACAAATACAAAAGCTTCAATTCTCATTTGGGAAGTAAAACATTGAGTGCTCAGGAAGATTTTCAATCTGTAGAACTGTGGGGTAGAGCATATCCATTTAAAAATACTCAAGTCTTATACTTTGTACCTTACAACTTTAACTCGCAAACAAGGCTGGGCGACAATAAATCAAGTAGTATCAACGGCCTAGGTGATGCCACGGTTTTGGTCCAATACAATTTGCTCAATACTTTTATGGATACCACAAGAATAAGAACTTGGGAGCATAATTTACTGGTAGGAACTGGATTAAAAGCCCCTGTTGGGAAATTTGATTATGATCAAAACAGCTTGGAAGAAGTTGCCAATCCCAATTTTCAGTTAGGAACAGGAAGCTGGGACATACCACTAAATATCACTTATACCATAAAGCACAAAAACAATGGTATCAATGTAAATAGTACTTACAAGATCAATGGTAAAAATAACAATGACTACAAATTTGCCAATAGAATCAATACATCTATAAGTGCATTTAAAACCCTTGCTTTAGGTTCTTATACCCTTTTGCCCATGTTAGGCGTTTACGGTGAATATGCAGGTCAAGATCGCCAAAGTGGCATAGCTAATGGTTTTACAGGAGGAGGATTTGTAGCCGCAAATGCAGGTTTAGATATTTATCTAAATAAATACACACTTGGTATTAACACTCAACTCCCAATTGCACAGAACTTGGTAAACGGTGAATTGTCGTTTAAAAAATCTTTTAATTTTCAGTTGACAAGGATGTTCTAGTAGCAAGGCTTATTTTTGTATAACTATGAGCATTTCTTTAATCATCGCAGTTGCGAAAAACAACGTAATAGGAAAAGACAACCAATTGATATGGCGTTTGTCGGAAGATTTAAAAAACTTCAAAAGACTGACAAGCGGACATAGCATAGTCATGGGTAGAAAAACCTACGACTCCATTGGAAGACCACTTCCCAATCGACATAATATTGTTATTACTCGCAGCAAAGAGCTTTTTTATGATGGTTGCTTGATGGCCTACGGCCTGCAAGAGGCTATTGATATCGCAAAGCAACTTGATGGCAATGAAGAAATATTCATCATAGGAGGTGCCAATATATATACTCAGGCACTCCCAATGGTAAGTAAAGTTTACCTCACACTTGTAGATGCTGAACCAGAAGGTGATGCTTTTTTTGACCTCAGGCTATTCGATAATTTCCAAAAAATAGAAAGTACTTTTTTCAAGAAAGATGAAAAGAATGAGTTCGATTTTGAAATAGCCACCCTCGTAAGAAAAGTACAACCTTAAAATTTATATTTTCAAGGAAACTCTGTGGATAATTAAATTTGTCCAATAAGCTTACTGTGCTTAAATTGTGGATTCATCAATTTTAAAAAGTGGCGAAAAAATGAATTCGCATACTTCTCAAATTAGTATTTCATAATGACGGTTTCACCCAACGAACCATTCGAAATTATTTACTCATTATTCGAGCATCAGCACCTTGGGTATCTATTTGAATCGTTTATAGTACAACTCAGTCCCAAAGGAGACCTCACCTATCAGTACCAAAATGTTTCTCACAAAAACATCATGGAGTTTGCTTCGGGTGTAGATGAAATTGATGTTGAATTGGTGAAACAAATGGATCAAATTCAGCAAGATGCAATCTTGAGAAAGTTTAATCCCAAAGGGCTTAAAGCATTTGATTTTTTTAGCAAAACCTTTGGTTCCGAAAAAGGTGATTTCAAAACTAGAGCCGCCATTGAAGAACACCTAGACAAGTATAGAGCTAGAATTCTTGCAAATATTCTCACCAAAAGGTTGTTTACCATGACCAACGATGGTATTCCAATTGGTACTGAAATTAGAATTCAAAAAGAAAAAACAAAAGTATACTTTCACTTTGACCGCCAAGCAGACAAAACCCTCTATTACCCTATAGTAAAATGTGGTGAAAACAGAGTGAAAATTCAGTTTACAAACACTACAATATTAAACGAAAAACCTGCATTTCTGCTAAGCCAAGGGCAACTTCACCACTTTGAAGATTATGTAGATGCAAAAAAGCTAAAACCTTTTTTGGACAAAAGTAATATTGTCATTGATCGCAAAATTGAAAGTACATACTTCCGAAAATTCGTAGGCCCATTGATCGCACAATTCAATGTTTTTGCGAAAGGATTTGAGATTAGAAAAGAGCATCTCACAAGTAAGCCACAACTCACACTTACAGAGATTGCCCATAAAAATGTGCGAGAACTCACGCTTTTCGATGGTGATACAACAGATGTGGAGGAAGAAGGCACAGATGGGAAAATTACGTTTGACCTTCATTTCAACTATGGTAAGTACGAATTTCGCTATGACAGCATGGCGGCATTTGCCTATGTGGATGTAGAGCAAGATGGTGATGATTGGATTTTTCATAAGGTGCAACGCAACTTGCCACATGAGAAGGATATTGTTTCATTCTTGGTCGAAAGGGGCTTGAAAATTAGTGGAGGGCGTAAAACCCTTCCTAAAAATGAAGCATTTTCGTGGATACAACAAAATGCAGCCATACTTGAAGAAAAAGGTATAGCAATCAAGCAAAAAGAAGATAGTGAAAATGAATATTTCCTTGGTGTATCTAGTATTGAAGTCAATATTGTAGAAAATAGAGACTGGTTTGATATTAAAACAAAAGTAAGGTTTGGTGATTTTGAAATTGCCTTCGTTACGCTCCGTGAGTTAGTATTGAGCAATAGAAGAGAATTTAGATTGCCAAACGGTCAAATTGCTGTCATTCCAGAAGAATGGTTCTTGAGGTATCATGAGCTTTTTACCCTAAGTAACGTGAATGACGATGACGAGCTTGTACTAGGCAAACACCACATGGTATTGGTGCAAAACCTAGAAGAAGACGGACTCGCAAGTACGGTTATAGGAAGAAAACTTGCCAACCTGCAGCGATTTGAAGAAATAGAAGAAATAGAAATGCCTAAAGCTTTTAAAGGGACGCTACGACCTTACCAGAAAGCAGGGTATAATTGGCTTCATTTCTTGCGAAACTTCAACTTAGGAGGTTGCCTTGCCGATGATATGGGTTTGGGTAAAACGGTAACTACACTTGCGTTTTTACAATCCATTAAAGAAACAAATGACAAGCACCCTACCCTATTGATCATGCCTACTTCGCTGATTTATAATTGGCAAAAAGAAGCAGAGAAGTTCACTCCTAAACTTAAAGTTCTCATTCACTCGGGTAGCAATAGAGAGAAAAACACGAACCATTTCCAAGATTATGACTTGGTGCTAAGTTCTTACGGAGTAATACGAATAGACATCGATATCATTAAGAACTTCCGATTCGACTATATAATTCTTGACGAGTCTCAGGCCATTAAAAACCCGTCTTCCAACATCTCACAAGCTGTGCGAATGTTGAACTCGATCAATCGTCTTATACTTACTGGAACACCTCTAGAAAACTCGACGATGGATTTATGGAGTCAGTTGACTTTTGTGAATCCTGGCTTGTTAGGTTCTCAGCGATATTTCAAAGAGAAATTCCAAATACCGATAGAAAAACAACGGAATGTAGAAGCTACTCAAAAGCTGAACGCTAGGGTGAAGCCATTTATGCTCCGTCGCCATAAATCCCAAGTTGCCACAGAACTTCCAGAGAAAATAGAGGCTGTTCAATACTGCGACATGAGCGATGAGCAGGAAAAAATGTACGAAGAGACAAAAGCTCATTATAGAAATAAGATACTAGAACACATAGAGCAAAAAGGGCTAAAGCACTCTCATTTAATGGTACTGCAAGGTTTGATGAAACTGCGTCAAATAGCTAACAATCCGCTCATGATCGATGAAGATTTCGATGGGGAATCCGGCAAAGACTCAGATGTTATTCACAAGATGAACAACATAATAGAAAGTGGTTCCAAAGTACTTATTTTTAGTCAGTTCGTAAAGCATTTGGCGATATTGAAAGGTTACCTCGACCTTCACGAAATTCCTTATTCATATCTAGATGGCAGTACCAAAGACCGTGAAAAGCAAGTCAATAACTTCCAAGATGATCCAGAAATAAAGGTATTCTTAATTTCTCTCAAAGCTGGTGGCGTTGGACTCAACCTTACGGCTGCTGAATATGTATTCTTACTTGACCCTTGGTGGAATCCTGCCATAGAAGCACAAGCAGTAGACCGAGCACACAGAATAGGTCAAAAGAAAACAGTTTTCACCTACAAGTTCATTTCAAGAAACACAGTTGAGGAGAAAATCCTTTCGCTCCAAAAAGTTAAAAGGAGACTCTTCGACGATCTTGTTACTACAGAGGAAACCTTCATGAAATCACTGGAGCAAAAGGACTTGTTGGCTTTGTTGGATTAAAGTGGAATGAAAGGTTTTAACTCCCCATTAAAAGGTAGTCCGACCAACAGTCGGACCTGTGTTAAACCGAGTGAACGATTAGTTACCGTTTAATAGCTCGGTCAAAGACTTAGAGATAGACTAGCGAAGGCGAAGCCGTCGAAGAGCCTTTTTTTCTTGGATTAGGTGTCAATTCTCCTTCCTTTCTGAATTCGTTATTCATAATTGGATTTTTTTGAATGAACATAACGAAACTACTATTCTTAAGCAAAAACACCGCAGGAAGGATAGTCGCGGTATCCTCTCCCTGATTTTTCGGGAGAGATATAGCAGATAGCCTGACCCCAAGAGAGCCGCTAGGCGAAACTGGGGAACTGCCGAAAAAAAGTTAAATTGGGAAGTAAAACTTAAACCAGTGATGAAGAACAGAAGAGATTTTATAAAAGCCAGTTTATTGGCCGGAGCTACATTAGGACCAGTTGGAAAATTGATGGCAAAAGAATGGAAGCCGATAACAACTAAAATAAAACCACTCAACATTTTGATTTTAGGAGGAACCAGCTTTCTGGGACCGCATCAAATTGCATATGCACTCGAACGCGGACACAGCATAAGTACTTTTACGAGGGGCAAAACGGTTCCCACAATAAAAAAAAGCGTGTTTGACAATGTGGAGCAGCTGATTGGTGACAGGGCTGACAATCTGGAAGCTCTCAAGGGTAGAAAATGGGATGCCGTGATAGACAATAGCGGTAACAAAGAAGAATGGACTCGCATGTCGGCAGAGCTGCTAAAAGACAATGTTGGCTTATATCTTTACACTTCGTCTACGGGTGTTTTTTACCCATATTTGGGAGCTGGTATGACGGAAGATAGCCCTGTAGTAATGGAAATGCCAGACAACTTGAACGAAATGCAGGAGCTAGAATATGGGTTTGGCGTGATGAAAGCCCGCTCTGAAGTTGCTGCCAAAGCGGCTTTTGGCGATAGAACAATTATTGTAAGACCAACTTATATGATGGGCCCTGGCGACAGGACAGATAGGTTTACTTATTGGCCTGTTCGCTTGCAAAAAGGTGGCGAAATTATGGTTCCAGGTAAAGCAAATGATCCTGTTCAGCATATAGATGTACGCGATGTGGCGGAATACATGATTCGCTTAATTGAAACTGGTACAACTGGTACTTCTAATGCAGTAGGACCTGCGGGCGAAATGACCATGTCAGAGTTTGTGCACGGTGCACATGCAGCTTTTAGTTCTCCCGCAAAATACACTCATGTAAGTGATTACTCTTGGCTATCGGAAAAATACAATTTATATGATATGGTACCCTGGATAGTTCCCACAGGCGAAAACTATGGGTCGGCAAGAGTTAATTTTGACAAAGCCATAAGTCAAGGACTTACCTATCGACCGCTCGCAGACTCTGTGAGAGATATTTACTATTGGTGGATGTCCGATGCGGTGACACAAAAAAGAAGGAATCAACTCGAAAGTGGAATTATGGCTCAAGAGGCAGAGATGCTTACGGCTTGGAAGAAAAGGTGACGTTGCTATTTTGTTTATTCCGGAGAAGAAATTATCCCATTAGCCTTGAGGATTTTTTATTTTGACCCACTTATATTTTAAGCTTTCAAAAAGCCTACTTTAGTACATTATTCAACCAAAGCAAAAAAATGAAATCAAATAGAAGAGCTTTTCTAGGTCAACTATCGGCCAGTGCTGCTACACTTGCTATGTGGCCAATTCTAAGTGAATGTACAACTAATGAAGAAATGCTCAAGCTGCTGCCAACGGGTGTACCAGAAGCTGAAGGCGTGCACTCGCAAGCTATCATAGATTTTATAAATGCCGCAAACTCATCCGGCCTAGAGTGGCATAGCTTTATGCTGCTAAAACGAGGAAAAGTACTTGCTGAGACTTATTGGAAGCCCTTTGATAAAGGTATGAAACACGCCTTATATTCATTGAGTAAAAGTTTTACAAGTACTGCAATTGGTTTCGCAGTTCAAGAAAAGCTACTAACAGTGGAGGACCCAGTTATTTCTTTCTTTGAAAAAGAATATAAGGGAACGCCAGATGAAAATCTAAAGGCAATGAAGGTGAAGCATCTACTCACTATGACCACTGGTCACGACTCCGATACGCTCGGAGAAATGAGAAAAAATGTTGGTGAAAACTGGGTAAAATCTTTCATTAATCACCCTGTAGTACATGAGCCTGGTACCCATTTCTTATACAATACTGGTGCTACGTATGTGCTTGGGGCTATTTTAGAGAAAGTAAGCGGACAGCTCATTACCGAATACCTTAAACCAAGGCTTTTTGACCCGCTAGAAATCACTGATTACGATTGGGAACTTTCGCCTGATGGGCTTAATACTGGAGGGTATGGACTTAGGTTAAGCACGGAGTCCATTGCAAAATTTGGTCAGTTTTATCTTCAAAAAGGTAAATGGAATGAAAAGCAATTGCTCAACCAAGAATGGATTGAGACTGCTACTAGTAAACAAACAGACTCTCAGGCAGGTGACGGAGATTGGTCTCAGGGATATGGCTATCAATTTTGGCGTTGTAAGCCAGGTTTTTATCGTGGAGATGGGGCTTTTGGTCAATATTGCATTGTAATGCCCGATCAAGAAAGTATCATAGCTGTTAATTCTGAAACTTTTGACATGGGAAAATCCATGCAACTCATGTGGGATCATTTATTACCCGGCATGACTGATTCGCCTTTAGAAGCAAATGAGGAAAAATACAAGCAGCTTTTAAAAATATGCTCAGAGCAAGAATTACCAGTTCCTAAAGGGAATGGTTCGTCAAGCAATTCTGAAAAATATAGTGGTAAAAGATATAAGTTGGACAGTAACCCTTTTAATATAAATTCACTGATGTTCAACTTTGAAACCAATGGCTGTCAATTTATAACTAACGAAGGTAAAGATGCTATTGAGCTTAAATATGGATCAAAAAAATGGGAAGTAAATCCAGCCAAAACGCTCAATCCATTTCCGGTGACAAAGAGAGCCAATACGGGTGTTCCATCGCTTATTGCTTCATCAGGTACATGGATTGATGACAACAACTTTCAACTAAGCAATAAATTCATTGAAGGTATCCATACCGACAAAATAATTTTCACTTTTGACGAAGAAAAACTAACAGTAAAGTTCAACCTCAGTAGTGCAGAATATGGAAGTTGGGGGCCTGACGAAAGGGCAGAAATAAACGGATCGGTTTAGATAGTTTGATTGCAATGAATTGAAAAAGCTCGTTAAGGATCAGTTTTTGATACAAAAATGAGTGAGCAAAAAAACATTGGTGAACCCTTAGCGTTTTATCTACGTACTTAAGTCAAATAATAAATTATGAGTAAAGGTATTTGGAGTTTTATTTTTTTGATTGTCTTATCATTGAGCTGTACAAAGACAGAAATTGTACAAAAAGAAGAGGAAGAAGAGGAGCAGCCCAATCCTAATGCGATATGGCAAGTAAGAGATGTTTTCAGTAATCTGGAGTTTCTAAAACCAGTCGAAATGGTTAGAGCCGTTGATGGTTCAAATCGCCTTTTTGTATTAGAACAGAGGGGAAAAGTTTTCTCATTTGTAAACGACGAAGGTAATCCCGGTCTTAGTTTATTTTTAGATTTAACTGATCGCGTAAAAAGTGGTGGAGAACTTGGATTGTTGGGAATGGCCTTTCATCCTAGCTTTGAAATAAACGGCAAACTTTATGTCCACTACACAAGAGAAAATGCTGGCACTGAAACTGTGATTTCCCTACTTCAATTTGCAAAAGGAGGCGGTAATTTCCTATCCGAAGAAGTACTATTGTCTTACAAACAACCATTTGCTAATCACAACGCAGGTTCCATTCAATTTGGTAAAGACGGATACTTGTACATTACAAGTGGAGATGGCGGAAGTGGTGGTGATCCACAAAACAACGCCCAAAACCTCAATAGCTATTTAGGTAAAATCTTAAGAATTGATGTGGACGCCATAGGTGAAAATTCGAAATATGGTATTCCGCCTGATAATCCGTTTATAAACACTAGTGGGGCAAAACCTGAGATTTACGCCTATGGAATGCGAAACCCTTGGAAAATGACCATGGATAGGGAAACAGGTAAATTTTGGATTGGGGATGTAGGCCAAAGCACCAAAGAAGAAATTGACATTCTTGAAAAAGGAGGCAATTATGGCTGGAAAATAACCGAAGGTTTTGACTGCTTCAGCCCTGCAAACAACTGTGACAAGACCGGATTGATAGATCCTATTTTTGATTATGGTACAAATGATGGTAGATCAATAACGGGTGGTTATGTGTATAGAGGTACCAAGTTGAAGAATATCATTGGCCATTATGTATACGGCGATTATGTAAGTGGAGGAATTTGGGCACTCAAATATGACGAGACAACAAAAAAGGCAACAAATACAAGACTTACTAGCCTAGTTGGTGCCCTATCATCTTTTGGTGAGGATGAAAGTGGTGAAATCTTTATGCTCAATTACCAGACAGGTAAGTTACATAAGCTCGTATTCGAATAAAAAGCTTCTAGCCAGAATTCATAACAGCCTATTAGAAAAATCATAGACAAGAATTACAAAACTTTGTTCAAATAGCTACAAACTTATGTTTGTAGCTATTTTTATATTTAACCGTGATAGTTCTCGCTCTACAGTCCTAATTCACCTTCTTCGCATTTAACTCATTAAACCAGAAATCATCATTGGGTACATCAAATTCAATTCCTCTAATTCTTTGATTGTTATCGCTAGTGAATTTTATCGTTCCAAAACTAAACCAAGGATGGGTTTTCTTGAAACTCATCTCGAAGGTATCATAATGCCAGTGACTTAGTTTAGCCGTAAGATTAGGCGAATGTTCAAATTCAACTTCTAAGCTACCATTGACCATTTTAACATTGATATTTCCATAAACTGGCGTATGGTAAGTTCCGGTATAATTGCTCAGTTTTTGACTTGGTTTTGTACCAGAAACCCTACTTTTTTTAGCGTCAGCAATTCGAGTTTCATTGCTATGGTTTTTCTCGTTTCTTTCTAAATCTATGGTAGACCAATCAGTAAATTCTCTTCCTAGAAATTGATCAAAGGTATAATATGCCAATGCATTAATAGGTGCTTTTAGTCCATTTGTGAGAACCACTATTCCAAGCTTTTGATCTGGCATTAAATTGATAGAAGTGATCATTCCATCATACCCTCCAGTATGAGAAACCCTTAGGTGACCTTGATAATCTCGTAGACCCCAGCCTAAACCATACCCAGAGAACTGCGTCCCAAATGGATTTTCGGTGGTTCTGTCTACTTTAAAATTATTATGCACAGTCCACACATTCGTTCTTGTGGCAGAACTAAGTAAGGTATCTGCTCCTATAATCCCATTATTAAGATTGAAAATCATCCATTTGCTGAGGTCGTCCACACAAGAGATAAGCCCACCTGTAGCAGCAATTTCCTCCCAGGAAGTATATGGAATTGGAATATGTTTGCTGTTATTTTCGAGTCTATGAGGAGAAGCTGCGTTTCCAACTTTGTTAACCTGATCAATATTTACAAATGTACGGTTCATTCCAAGCGGGTCTAGAATTCTCTCTTTCACATTTTGATACCAAGTTTTGCCCGTTACAGTTTTTATGATTTCACCTGCTGTGATAAACATCAGGTTGGAATAACCATAGCCAGCTCTAAACTCGTATGCGGGTGGAATGAATTTAATTCTTTTAATAATCTCTTCTGAGCTCAAGTTTGCATTATACCACATGATATCTCCGCTAAAAGTGCCCAAGCCAACTCGGTGGCTAAGAATGTCTCTAATGGTCGCATTTTCACCCGCATAGCTATCGTTCAAAGCGAAATAGGGTAAGTGCTTTCTTACTTTGTCATCCCAATCTAACTTACCTTCTTGAACAAGCATTCCTATTATAGCAGATGTGAATGCTTTTGAATTAGATGCGATGGCGTAAAGCGATTTCTCGTTGGGTTGGTCTTTCTCTCCTGCTTTTAGCGTTCCATAACTATTACTAAAAACGACTTTACCATCTTTTACTATTCCGATTGACATACCAGGAACAGCCCAGTCTTTTTGTGCTTTGGCGAAGTAATTGTCAATTGCCTTGTAGTCCTGAGCAAAGAGCTGACTAGCAGAGAATAGTAAAAAAAGTAAGATTGATTTGTTTTTCATATCCGATTGGTTCATTCTGCTAAAATAGAAAGTATTTCAGCTGAAAAGTATAGTCAAGTATTAAAAGATTTGGGAGGTTAAATTTAAACTTTCACCAACCTTTAGCTTACATTGTAAGTTATTATTAATAAAAGTAGGTAAACTGTGAAAATTCAAAGGGTTCATATATTGGTAATCATTGTCATTGGATTGCTGGGCATTCAAGCTTGTAAAACTACAGATCCAAGCCCGGCACAGCAGATCAGGCTGAAAAGTTATGAACTACGCTTTGATGACAATAAAGAACTGAATGTGTTTTGGACTACTTACTCATTTGATGGAGAAAAAATTTCGAAAATCGTTTTTAACGATACTATCTATAATAAAACTACGGATCAGTTTGAGTCAACTGAAACCATTCACGATTATACCTATGATTCCGACGGTTTTTTGATTAAAAGGGCTAGCTCTGTTATAAGTATTTTTCAAAATACTCAATCTGAGATTAAATATGGCTATGAAAATGGAAGACTAGATTTAGAAAATTTTGGGTCCAGAGTAACGGAATACCGTTACGATGAAAAAGGGAACGTAAAAGAAACAATTTCTACTTCTCTTGTAAACGGAAACAAGTCCTATTTAAAATATAACAATAATATTCCTGAAGGGGTAGAGAAAGACGCGGATGGATATATTCAAAAAGATGACAATGAGATCATTTATTACAACACAGATTTGCTAGAACACAAATACGAACTATATCGAAATGGTGCATTGTTTTTTGAAAGAAATAAAACTTATGCTCCACCTAAGCTACACCTGAGCTCTTTGCCTGACTTCAAGGGTTTTCCACTTATCAAGTCTTTCGCTTTTAGAAATGGAATAGAGAAAAGCATCAGTAGTTATGTGTATGAGAATGGTCAAAAATTACCCGTAAATACAAGAAATTTAGTACAAACATATAATGATGAAGGTTTTTTAAAGAGTAATAGGGGTGAAGAGATTATTAACCAAAATACCCAAAATCCAATATCACGAAAACTTGATTTTTTCTATAACTACGAATACTTCTGATAGGAATTCAAAACGGAACTATGGTTACAAAAAAATTCCCGTAGCCAGTGACCAACGGGAATTCCAATCTTCATTTTTTCAACCTTTAGTATCCTAGAATACCAAATTCTTCATATATGCCGCATTGTTTTCCATGCTGGCAATTGGTGATGTTGGGTATTGCTCCTGCTCCACCAAAAAATATTTTATACCATTGTCTTTTGCCGATCTCATCAACTTCGCATAGTCTATAATTCCATCCGCCAAGTCGGTTTGTTTTGGCTTGGGTTCTTTGACTACCAATTGTTTAACGTGACAAAGCTCGTATCTATTGCCATACTTGTCTAAATGTGCCATAGTATTTTCGCCAGCGGCCTCACTCCAACACATATCTAGCTCAAAACAGACTAAGTCAGGATCGGTATTTTCGATCAAAACCATCTGACCTTTTATGCCACTCACAAAAGCGAAGGAGTAACTATGGTTATGATATCCAAACTTAATTCCATGCTTTTTGCATATCTCTCCTTTTTCATTAAAATCGTCGGCACGCTTTTTCCAAGCATCCTCTCCCGGCTGCATTCCTATGAAAGGACAAATCACGTATGAAAGACCAGCCTCGGCCGCCTGAGCTGCAAAAGCGTCATCTATAGCCTTCATTTGTGAATGACTACTAATCATTTTCACTCCAAGATCTTTCAAGAATTTCTTACATTCCTTGGGACTCATACCCCAAAAAGGATCCGAAGAATAACTTTCAAATTGGGTATATCCCATTTTGGCAAGTGAGGTCATTACTCCTTTGGGATCTTTTGGCATTAAATCCCTTACACTATACAGCTGGCAGCCATATTTCTTGAGAGTTCCTGTTGGATTCGCCAAAGCTGCTAACGAACTTCCTGCCAACAACGTGGCTGTACTATACTTTAAAAATTCTCTTCTTCTCATTTAGGTGATGTTTGAACTCTTTAATATAGCCAATTCTTTTCACCTCTCAAATAAATCTGTGATCCCTCCCAAAACGCTACCGCTCTCTTTGTTTTTATTTCCACCTGCGGGAGATAATCTTTGAATTAGCTTAGAAATTGGCAGAGATTGAATCCAAACTTTTCCAGTTCCAGAAAGTGTTGCGAGAAACATTCCCTCTCCTCCGAAAATGATAGATTTTAGTCCTCCTGCGGATTGAACATCAAAATTCAATTGAGGCTCGTATGCAACAATACAACCTGTGTCTATTCGTAATGTTTCGTTATTGAGTGTTTTTTCCATCACGACACCACCCGAGTGAATAAAAGCTAAACCATCTCCTTGAATACGTTCCAAAATAAATCCTTCACCTCCAAAGAGCCCTGCTCCAAATCGCTTGTTGAAATGAATGGAAATACTCGTTCCCATAGCGGCACATAGAAAGGCGTCTTTCTGAACAATGAGGGTATTCTGTTTTATCTGCGACAAGTCTACTGCCTTGATCGTGCCAGGATAAGGAGCTGCAAAAGCCACTTTTCGCTTGCCATGTCCCCGATTGGTAAAGTGTGTCATAAACAGAGACTCTCCCATAAGTACACGGCTACCAGCTTGGAAGATCTTTCCCATCACCGACTGGTTTGGCTGGCTTCCATCTCCCATTTTGGTTTCAAACTGAATACCATCTTCCATAAAAAGCATGGTTCCTGCCTCTGCAATTACGGTTTCGTTTGGATCCAATTCTATCTGTACCACTTGGATGTCTTCACCCAAGATCTCGTAATCAATCTCATGACTTCTCATCTTCGTCGGATATATCTAGTTGATCTTCTACTCCTTTAAGTTTTTTATCTTCCACGTTTTTATTCAAAAACTGGTTAATTTTCTCAACATCGTACGACATTTGAATTTCGCCGAAAGAATTGATTTTGATATCAAATCCCTCTAAATCTTTGTGTACCCGTGGTTTTTCTTCTTTTTTCTCTTTAGCCATAGCTTATTTTTTTATTGAAGTTCGTTAATTCCCCCATCAATTCCATTGATCTTTTATTTAACGGAATCTTTCATGGATGAAAGGTGATTTTGCCTCGATAACAAAGGTTTTTTTTGAAAGTTCCCCAAAAAAAGAACCTCATCAGCTTTTAACTAGATGAGGTTCCGTATAATACATTTTGTTTCTCTCCTTTATCTACCCAAGGTATCTAAGGCTTTCTGAATACGAGATATAACTTCAGCTTTACCCAATATTTCGAGTGTCAGCATCAAGTCTGGTCCTTGCCCCACCCCAGTAACAGCTAAACGAAAAGCTTGCATGATTTTACCTGGTTTTATACCTGCTTGTTCTGCAAGGTCTTCAAATAATACTTTATGAATTGCTTCAGTTTTGAAATCTTCGGCATCCATTGCTTCGAAAAGCGAAATTATTTTTGGAAAATTCTCTTTTACCGTATCGTCCCATTTCTTTTCAGCAATGGTTTCATCATAACTTTGTGGTGCTGTGAATAAAAATGGAATTTCGTCTACCATTTCATTTACAAATGTTACGCGGTCTTTCATGAGTTTCACCAAGTTTTCGGCCATTTCTGGACTATCAACTTTAGGGTTCAATAAAGCAGCAAGCTCCTCGTCACTCTTGTTTTTAAGGTATTGCTGATTGAACCATTTGGCTTTCTCCACATCAAATCTTGCACCCGACTTATTGATTTTATCCAAAGAAAAAGCTCCAATCAACTCTTCCATGCTAAACATTTCTTGTTCCGTACCTGGATTCCAGCCCAATAGTGCTAAGAAGTTCAACAATGCATCGTCAAAATAACCATCCTCTTTGAAACCTCTAGAAATCTCTCCACTTTCATCTTTCCATTCCATTGGGAAAACAGGAAAATCACCTAACAAACCATCTCTTTTGCTAAGCTTTCCATTTCCCTGTGGTTTCAATAATAGCGGTAAATGGGCAAACTGAGGAGCTTCCCAACCGAAGGCTCTGTATAGTAAAATATGTAATGGAGCTGATGGTAACCACTCCTCTCCACGAATCACGTGTGTGATTTCCATCAAGTGATCATCCACGATGTTTGCCAAGTGATAAGTTGGCATTCCGTCGGCTTTTAGTAACACTTTATCGTCAATGGTAGAGCTATGAACCACTACCCAGTCACGTATAAGGTCTTTGAACCTGATTTCTTCCTTGATAGGTACTTTGAGGCGAATTACATAAGGCTCATTAGCCGCAAGTTTTGCTTCTACTTCGTCTTTTGACAAAGTAATGCTGTTCTTCATTTGCATTCTCGTTACCGAGTTATATGAAGGATTATCAGCTTTTTCTGCCTCTAGTTTTGCTCGCATTTCTGCTAAATCCTCAGCTGTATCAAAAGCATAATAAGCCTTGCCTTCAGCAACTAGTTTTTGTGCATAATCAGCATAAATATCTTTTCGCTCCGATTGTCGATATGGGGCATGTGGCCCACCTTTCGACGGAGATTGATCAAATTCAATTCCAAGCCAAGACAATGAGTCTTCTATATATTGCTCTGCACCTGCAACAAAACGCGATTGGTCGGTGTCCTCTATTCTTAAATAGATTTCTCCACCTTGGTTCTTTGCAAAAAGGTAATTATAGAGTGCTGTACGCACTCCGCCAATGTGTAATGGTCCTGTAGGACTAGGTGCAAATCTTACTTTTACTGACATAAATTTTTCTTAAAAAGGCTGCAAAAATACGAATTAAACCCGCACTATTCATTAGAAATTCGTAATGAGAAGTTAAATTTCAATAAAACAGGCAATTAAACGAGATGAGAATAGCAATCTATTTGAATTCAAATTAATTGAGTTTACAGACTGGTTTGAAGTAAATTAACTTTGGATTAGCGTTTATGGTTTATGCTGACCATATCCTCGAAATTTCTTCACGGGATTTGAATCATTATCTTTGCGGCAACATTATCAAATGTACAATCGCACTTCAAGTTTAATGCAGAAAATCTTACTCCTCATTATAAGTATTTTACTACTTCAGATTTCCTTTTCTTTTGCTCAAAATGCCCCGGGAACCGGATTACACATTAAAAAAGCTACCGAGGAAATAAAGCTTGACGGTATACTTGACGAAGCAACTTGGAGAAATGCCGACGTTGCTAATAATTTTTATACCAATTATCCTTACGACACCGCATTGGCTGAATTCCAGACCGAGTTTCGTGTTTCATTTAATGACGATTATGTATACCTATCATTTATCGCTCAAGACGACACTACTGCGGACATGGTGAATTCTCTGAGAAGGGATTTCAACTATAACCTCAATGATAATGTGGGAATCGTATTCAGTCCTTTCAATGATAAACAAAACGGCTTTTTCTTTATCATCACTCCAAAAGGTATCCAAATGGAAGGTATCATGAGTGCTGGTGGGGCAAGTGATAACGCATGGAGTATTTACTGGGATTGCAAATGGTTCTCCAAAGTTGTGAGGTACAAGGACCACTGGATAGGTGAAATAGCCATCCCGTTTAAAAGTTTTAGGTACAAAAGCGATGTTACTGAATGGAACATTGCTTTTGACAGGTATGATGCCAAACGAAATATAAAATCGGCTTGGATACAAACACCTATTCAATTCCCAACAGCTTGCATGGCATATTCGGGACAATTGAAGTGGGATGATCCTATTCCTAAATCGAAAAGAAACATTTCTTTGATACCTTATGTGGCTGGAGGTTTATCCAATTCTGCTCCATACGAAGCCAAACCTTCGGGCAATCTACAAGTAGGTTTTGATGCAAAAGCGGCGATTACGCCATCACTTAGCTTGGACCTTACAGTGAACCCTGATTTCTCCCAAGTGGAGGTGGATCGGCAGGTGATAAACCTTACTCGTTTCGAATTCCAGTTCCCTGAAAGAAGGCAGTTTTTCTTAGAAAACAGTGATCTATTTGCCAATGCAGGATTCCCAGGAGTAAGACCTTTCTTTAGCCGAAGAGTTGGCTTGGTGCAAGATTCTGTGGGTTTATATCAACAAGTTCCTATTGCTTTTGGAGCGAGAATTAGTGGTTCTCTAAACGAAAAATGGAGGATCAGTCTCATGAACATGCAAACCAAAGAAATGCTTTCGCAAGGTTTACCGGTTCAAAACTATGGCGTAGCTACTATCCTCAGAAATTTTAAAGGGCAATCCAATATCTCTTTCACTTTTGTAAATAAGCAAAGCTTGGGTGTAGGTGCAGGGGATTCATTGAAGTATTTTCATCAGAGCATCTTTAATAAACTTGGCGGTACTGAAACACAGACCGAACCTAACTTATTCAACAGGACCTTCACAGCGGATTTAGAATTATTAAGCGACGATAATAAATGGTATTTTAGTTCGTACGCCACTAAATCGCTCGATGAAGAAAAGGTAGATAAAACAGGAGCAATTGGTTACTATTTCAAATACGCCACTCGAAACCTGCAAATCACTCAAAATGCAAAGTATTTAGGCGAAAACTATAATCCTGAAGCGGGATTTGCTCCTGCATTGCGTGTATATGCAGGTCAGTTATCTCATTCTATTGGTAGTCAATATAAGTTTTTTCCAAAAGCTCCTAAACTTGTTTTTATGGGCCCTGAAGTAGCATTTAGCGAAACATATTTACCTAGTGGCCCTCTCACAGATCGCAATTACGGGCTTAGTTATAATTTCAATTTCTTGAATACATCATCCTTCGAAATTTCGGCTGAGCATACTTTTCAGCGATTGACAAATGATTTTTCGCTTTCGAACCCTGAGGTTTTCAAGAGTTTTTTGA
Organism: Spirosomataceae bacterium TFI 002; assembly: GCA_900230115.1. Taxonomy (NCBI): domain Bacteria; kingdom Pseudomonadati; phylum Bacteroidota; class Cytophagia; order Cytophagales; family Spirosomataceae; species Spirosomataceae bacterium TFI 002. Next base: position 1,598,396 of record LT907983.1, read on the forward strand.
CCAATGAAGTGTACAAATGGAATACCTTCACAATGGCTTACCAAAGCAGCACGATTAAAAAAGTAAACTATACGCTATCGGGTGCTTATGGCGGGTTTTATAATGGTACAAATTTTAATATAAGTGGACAATTGAATGCTCGCTATCAGCCATTTGGAAATGTTTCTTTACTAGTAGATTATAATGACCTTAAGCTGCCAGCTAATTACGGAGGTGCAGAGAAACTATTCTTGATAGGCCCTAGATTAGACCTTACGCTTACCGATAAGCTCTTTATCACAACTTATGTTCAATACAATAACTTACTCGACAATGTGAATATCAATGGGCGTTTTCAATGGCGATACTCTCCTGCTTCCGACTTTTTTATTGTTTACACAGAAAACTACTTCGCCAATAGCTTCAATTCTAAGAACAGAGCATTGGTTTTTAAACTTAATTATTGGTTGAATTTATAAGGCCATTTTATGTGCAGGGGTAAAAATACCTAGAATGGTAAGTATTTTTACCCTAAATCCGAAAATAGATCTTCCTATATTATTGTAAATCCAACGATTGAGGTATTTTTGATTACTTGATAAAAACCATATTGGCAGTTTAACTGGAATGACAAAAGATGATCCAAATTACAATTTCATAGACTTATTCGCGGGTGCTGGAGGGCTTTCAGAAGGTTTTATTCAAGCTGGTTTTGAGCCAATTGCTCATGTTGAAATTGAAAAATCGGCATGTAATACTCTAAGGACAAGAGCAGTTTATCACTATTTAAAAACCAATAAGAAATATAACACATACATTTCCTATCTCAAAGGTGAAATAACACGGGAACAACTATATAAAAGTATACCAAATGAGGTGATGGATTCTATTATAAACCTTCCAATAGGAGAGGAAAACAATAAAAATATTCAAAAACAAATAGATAAATGCCTAGGAAATAAAAAGGTTGATATAATTATTGGAGGACCGCCTTGCCAAGCTTATTCATTAGTTGGCAGATCTCGTTCAAAGACCAAAATGGAGGGCGACCCTAGAAATTATTTGTTCGTACAATACGCTGCATATTTAGAGATATATCAGCCAAAAATGTTTGTTTTTGAGAATGTACTCGGACTTAAGTCAGCAAAGAAAGGTCACTACCTTGAAGAAATGGAAAAGCTTTTCAACGAAAAAGGCTACCGAATAAAGCTCTTTACACTTGAAGCAACAAATTTCGGTGTCTTACAAAATAGGAAAAGAGTCGTGATTCTTGGTTGGAAAAAAAATAGAAAAGTTAACATTCCGAACTTAGAAGAAATAATAGTTGAAAGTAATTACTTGGTTCAGGATTTATTGAAGGATTTGCCAGTAATTAAAGCTGGTGAAGGTGCAGATAGGTTTTTGAAATACAAAACGGAAACAACAGAATACTTAAAATCTCACGCCTTACGCAATGGTATTGACATTTTAACCCAACACATTGCAAGACCCCATAGAGATCAGGATAAAGAAATTTATAAAATTGCCGTTCAGAAATGGGAGAAAAAACAAGAAAGGTTAAATTATAACGATTTGCCAGAACGACTTAAAACCCACCGAAATCGCACTTCATTTTTTGATAGGTTTAAAGTGGTAGCTGCAGATTTGCCTTTCTCTCAAACTGTTGTTGCCCATATTTCCAAAGACGGCCATTATTATATTCATCCTGATGGCAAGCAAAACAGGTCAATCAGTGTTAGAGAAGCAGCACGACTTCAATCTTTTCCTGATGACTATTATTTTGAAGGTGAAAAAGAGGGAGCAAATAGAACGGCTGCTTTTAAACAAATTGGCAATGCTGTGCCGCCTTTGATGGCGAAAGCAATTGCAGTAAAAATTAAAGAAATTCTATAAATTATATCTAAACCTATATGGAGATGATTTATTCTCACCCTAATTACAGAATCACATTTCTAAATGAAAAAAGCCTAAGAGAGGAATTAAAGAATTGGTGTCGCGAAGACCTAATACTTTGGCTAAAATGGAATGATCCTAATGGAATTTACAATGACGAAGAAAGTATGGAAGAGCTTGGCAATATTATGACCTATGAAGAGGGGGTTGAAATAATTGTTAAGCAAGTAATTCAAGCCTAGTGATTGACTACTCCAACATACAATCCACCTCCGCTGAACCAGAAGCAAGTTCAATGATAGAAACCTTTCGAGCGATTGGTTATTCTATAGAAACTGCTATTGCTGACATTATTGATAATTCAATTACGGCTGGAGCAAAGAATATATGGATAGATTACAATTGGAAGGGCTCAAAAACTACAATATCCATTTTGGATGATGGAACAGGGATGAATAATGAGCAGCTTGTTCAAGCAATGAGACCTGGAAGCAAAAATCCTTTGGATGAAAGAAATCGAGATGATTTAGGTCGATTTGGATTAGGACTAAAAACTGCCTCATTTTCACAATCAAGAAAATTTACTGTTTTCTCAAAAGCAAAAGATTACAAGCCAGTTTTTTGGACTTGGGATTTAGACTTTGTTAATCAAGAAAAGGTATGGAAATTAATTAGATACATTTCTGACCAAGAAAACTGGACTAAAAAAATAGAAACTGTTGAGACTGGCACTTGTGTAATTTGGTGGGATTTGGATAGGCTTACAAAAGATACTTCTGAAGATAATGAAGAGGCTAAAAGTAAGTTTTTTGGAATTATGGATTCGGTAAAATCTCACTTATCTATGGTTTTTCATAGATATATGGATGAAGGTTTGAAGATCTATTTACGTGAAAGAGAAATAAAATCTTGGGATCCATTTATGATTGGTGTTGATGGATTACAAACTAAACCAGAAACGAGGTTAGAAAGTGGTTTCATAAAAATAAAGGGGTTTATATTACCGCACCGTTCTAAACTTACTGCCGAACAGTATAATCTTGGAAAAGGACCAAAAGATAGTTGGACAGCTCATCAGGGATTTTATGTTTATAGAAATCGAAGATTGTTAGTTGCAGGCGACTGGCTTGGTCTCTTTAAAAGAGAAGGGCATTATGACCTTTGTAGAATTCAAATTGATTTACCAAATAATTTTGATGATGACTGGCAAATTGACATCAAGAAATCTATTGCTAGACCACCGTCAATTTACCGTGAACAAATTCTTGCACTAGCAAGAGAAGTTAGAAATCAAGCAGTAGAGGTATATAGGCACAAAGGCAAGGTGCTTAAGCGGAAATTGGCTTCGGATGAATATTTTCCATTTTGGGAAGAAAGAGCTAGGTACGGTAAGCGTTTTTATAAAATAAACCGCAAACATCCACTTTTAAATGAATTACTTTCCAAGTCTGGCGATTTGAAAAAGGAAATAGAAAAGGTAATTCAGTTTATTGAAGAAACAATACCTGTTCCTTTAATCACGCTTCAAGAAAGCGAAAATGAAAAACCTCATGGACAACCTTTTGAAGGAATAGATCACAACGCGATAAAGGAAACAATGCAAAAGCTTTTCAATGGTTTTGTTATTAGTGGACTTTCTATAGAAAAAGCGAAGGCAAGAATATTAAATACCGAACCTTATAATTTCTATCCAGAATACATTGAATTTTTGATAAATGAGTAAAAAAGACCCGATAAAAAATATTAGACAACTGTTATCCGATAGCTCTTCATACACTAGAGAAGAAATTGAAGATGCGGTTGATGAAGTTCTTAAAATGAAGTATTTCATAAATGAGAATCGTGAAATGCTCATAAGAAGGATTGAAGAACTTTATACTATTAGACAAGATGAGTTTGGAACAATTTTAAAGGAAGATGAAAATAATCCTTGGTTAAATGAGAAAAGATCCGAAATTGATTTTGAAAATGGTTTCTGGGGAAGGTATAGAGAGTATTTGGAAATAGAAAAGAACTTTGCACCAGATGTAATAAATAAACTCGACAGAATAACCGATAGTATTCTTGACAATTTTTTCGACCCCGCAATTAAGGCTACAATTAACAAGAAAGGGTTGGTTGTTGGGCAAGTACAATCAGGTAAAACAGCAAATTATACAGGGCTTATCTGTAAGGCCGCTGATGCTGGTTTTGGATTAATTATCGTTTTGGCTGGAATTCACAATAACCTTAGAAGTCAAACTCAAATAAGGATTGATGAAAGTTTTTTAGGGTTTGACACACAACATACTAGGGCATTTGACCAAAGAAGTATTCAAATTGGAGTTGGAGACCCTTACTTTGGCCCTCCAATTGTTGCTCATTCTTTAACATCAAGCATTGAGAAGGGAGACTTTACGCAAGGAGCAGCAAACGCATTAGGTTTAAACTTTAACACTTCAGAACCGATAGTTGCGGTTATTAAAAAAAATCCTCACGTTCTCAGGAGAATATATCAATGGCTGGCAGCACAAGCAAATGAAGATAGCGAACTTGGTCGTGTAATTCGGAACAAATCACTTTTACTTATTGATGATGAAGCAGATAACGCTTCCATAAATATTTCAAACGATCCTGAACGACAAAGCTCTATTAACGGATGGATTACTCAAATACTTAATCTCTTTGGTAAAAATGCCTATGTCGGTTATACTGCTACTCCATTCGCCAATATTTTTATTCCACTGGATGACCAAAACTTATTCCCAAGAAACTTTATTAAGAATATTCCAGCACCTTCAAATTACATTGGACCAGAAAAGGTATTTGGATTTAGTCCATTGGACGAAGATGAAGCTTCTAATACAGTTCTTCCAATTGTCAATAGAATAAATGATTACAGCGGTTTTGTTCCAGATAGACACAAAAAGGATGACCAAAAACCTTCTTCCCTTCCTGAATCGTTAAAAAGAGCAATTCGCTGTTTTATAATTACTTGTGCAATAAGAAGATTAAGAGGACAAACAGCTGTTCATAACTCTATGCTTATTCACGTTTCGAGATTTGTTCTCTGGCAGGATCACATTTCGGAACTCGTATCTAATCAATTTATTTATTACAGAAGAGGCATTGACCAAAATGATCCAGTAATTCTAAATGAATTTAAATCAACATTTGAACAAGATGAAAATGGTTATAAATCTTTTGTAACCGTTTCTGAACAAATGTTGGACTCAGAGCTTAAAAATCTGGATTCTCAAACACAAGTCCATCTATGGAGTGATGTGCTAGAACATTTGTTTGATGCAGCAGCACGAATAGAAGTAAAGTCAATCCACGGCGGTTCAGGTGAAGCCCTAGACTATTTTGACCATAAAAATGGATTATCCGTAATTGCTGTAGGCGGAAATAAACTTTCCAGAGGTTTAACCCTAGAAGGTCTTTCTATTAGTTACTACTTACGAGCATCAAGAATGTATGACACTTTGATGCAGATGGGTCGTTGGTTCGGATATAGAGGTGGATATGCTGATTTATGTCGATTATTTACAAGTAGAGAATTGAATGAGTGGTTTTGTCATATTACACAAGCATCCGAAGAACTTAGAGAAGAATTTGATTATATGACGGATGTTGCAGGTTCAACCCCTGAGCAATACGCTTTAAAAGTTAGGACGCACCCTGGAGTACTTCAAATATCAGCAACGAATAAAATGCGTTCAGCAATTACGGTTCAAATTTCTTGGGCAGGTAGATTAGTAGAATCTTATGAGTTTAAAAAGGACATTTCTGTAATTGATAATAATTTCAAAAACACTCAAAAATTTATAGGAACTCTTCCTTCAGGTTTTGCCACCAAACCAAATGCTTTTGTTTGGTATGACATTCCTGCGGAGCAAGTTGTCAACTTTTTTGAAGGAATGCAATCTGTGGAAAATCTAAAAAAGGCTGAACCTAGAAAATTAATTCAGTTTATCAGCACTCAATTAAGAAACGGTGAATTAACTGATTGGCGAATTGCTCTTATGAATAAAAAAGCACCTAAGCAATCAAAAATTTTTATTGGCGGAAAGGAAACTGATATTGGACAATGGTTTAGACGCGAAGATGATAACAACTCTAATGAGGATTTATTCTACGTAAGGAAATCTCATATTATCAGTCGTAAGGATGAATTCATTGATTTAACTGAATCTGAACTTGAAGATGCTAAACGACTTTCAGGAAATGTAGAAATTCCAAATGGTAAGATAGTAAGAGAACGAATTAGAGACCCCAAAAAACCACTTCTTATAATCTATCTACTCGATCCAGATGAAAGTCTTTGGAAATATCCAATGGAAAAAGGAATTAATCCTTTTGTTGGTTATGCCATAAGCTTCCCAAAAAGTAATTTCAACGCTCCAGTATCTTATGCTGTTAATGAGGAGTTACTCGACAGGTTTGATATTGTTGAAGAAGATTTTGAAGATTATGGAGATGACGAAGATTGAAAATATTTGGCTCGGTTTAGAGGGTGATAATTTCAGTCATTCAGGATTGCTTTATAAGCGATATTCAGCAGAAGTTTTGCCTGATGTGTATATAGCTTTAAAAGTTCCAGAAAAACTAAGATGTATTTCTTTTAGAATAAGTGTCTCATTCTCTTTTGACGAAAATCAATGGAACAAACTCAAAGACATCAAGATTGAAACGCTTCCTGATGAAAGAGATAAAACCAAGAAATTTTTGCTCATTCTTTTACTTAACAAGCAACATAAGGACATATTTTCAACCCTATGTGAGGATTTGATTTTTGGAGTATCAGAGGTAACAAATGAACAAACTTTAGTAGAAAAGTTATTAGAGCGATTAGCTAAATGGCAATCCTTATTTGAAAAAGTTGGTAAACAAGGGTTATCAGACGAAGCACAAAGAGGTCTTTACGGTGAAATTTATTTTTTACGTTTTTTCTTGAACAATACATCTGATAAAAACTATTGTCTAAAATCCTGGCTTGGTCCTGAAAAATCAATACAAGACTTTCAATATTCTAATTGGGCAGTTGAAGTAAAAACCACGCATGGTAATAATCATCAAAAAATTCATATCACTAGTGAACGGCAGTTGGATGATTCTATAATTGAAAAAATATTTCTGTTTCATCTTTCACTTGACATAAGAGTTGGAAATGGAGAATCACTAAATTCACTCATTGACGAAGTTTCGGAATTGCTGAATGTCAATACAATGGCTTCTAATTTATTTAAGCTAAAATTATTGGAATCTGGATTTTATGAAACACATAGACCTTTATATGAAGATAGAGGTTATTCCATTCGCCAAGAAAACTTGTACCGAGTTTCTGGAAATTTTCCGAGAATAGCCGAAAACCAAATTCCAATTGGTGTTGGTGATGTTAAATATTCAATTATTCTATCGGAATCAGAAGAATGGAGAATTAACACTGAGACTCTCTTGACTGAAATACAATAATTATTTATGGAGAATCAAGAATTACAAAAGTTCTATGTAGATAACCAAGAAGAAATTAAAGCAACATTAATTTCGGAAGAAGACGGAACAAACCCAGAGCAGATATTTACTGAACTCGCACTATCTCTACTTCAAGAAGCTGGTGAAACCGAAAATTATCGTGTTTGTTTTGATGAAAAGATTAGTAGAAGAGGTATTGAGCACAAAATAAATGGCTATTCACTTTATGAAAACTATGAAACACTTGACTTGTTCGTAACCATCTATAATGCTGATTCTAAAATTCAAAGCATTGCCAAAGGAGAGGCTGAAAAAACATTAGAAAGAGCGGTCAAATTTTTCAGAAATGCAATTTATAAAGACTATGTAAACGAAATCGAGGAAAGTTCCGAAATATTCGACTTGGCACAAACTTTAGCTAATGTACCCGAAATAAAAGAATACCTCACTCGAGTAAATATTTTTTTAATTACGAATGGAGAATTAAAGACCGATTTGAAAACCACAAATTCTACGATAGCCGGTTACTCGGTTTTTTATAGAATAATCGATTTAAACTACCTTTTCAATCTTTCAGATAAATCCAGAGTACCCATTGAAATTAATTTTGAAAGTGCAGGATATAAAGTTCCTTGCATTGTAAATGAAGCTGAAAATTCTGATTATCAATCTTGGTTAGCAATTATACCAGGAATGGCACTTGCTGATATTTACGAACAATATGGAGCAAGGCTACTAGAACAAAACGTGCGTTCATTTCTTCAATTTACGGGTAAAATAAACAAAGGTATACGAAACACTATTTTAAAAGAGCAGCATATGTTTATGGCTTTTAATAATGGCATTGCTGCGACTGCTGAAGAAGTTACCATAACTAATTTACCCAATAATGAAGGTAAAGCCATCGCACTAGTTAGAGATTTTCAAATTGTAAATGGGGGCCAAACCACAGCGTCAGTTTATCATACATGGAAAAAAGATAAAGTTGATATCAGCAAAGTATTTGTACCTGTTAAATTAACCATCGTAAAAAATCGAGAAAATTTCTCTGAAATAGTAGGTCGTATTGCAGAATATGCAAATACTCAAAATAAAGTTTCTGCATCAGATTTAAGCTCAAACAGAGAGAATCTCGTTTTAATCGAAAAATTATCTAGAACAATTTGGGCCCCGCCAATTTCGGGTGAAACGACTCAAACACGTTGGTTTTTTGAACGTTCGAGAGGTCAATTCAAGAATGATAGAAATAGAAATGGCATAACTGCTTCTAAACGAAAACAATTTGACAGGCAAAATCCTCGTAGTCAAATGTTTACTAAAGAATCATTAGCAAAATATATAAATTCTTACGCTGAAGAATATCACAGCAAAAAGTTGGTAATCGGTCCACATATTGTTGTAAGAGGAAGTCAGAAAAATTATGCTCAATTTCTAAACTATAATTTCAGTTTCAAACCAGACAATATCTGGTTTGAAGATTTAATTGCTAAAGCTATATTGTTTAAAAACGCAGAGAAAATTTATGGAGTTAAACCAAATGCCATTGGTGACATGAGATACATAACAGTACCTTATTCCTTAGCTTGGTTAGCTCTGAAAATAAATTATAAACTCGATTTATACAAAATATGGAAGCAACAATCATTGAGTGAAAATCTTAAGACAAAGTTATATGAAGTAATGCTTAGAATAGAGGATTACATCAAAATAAACGCACCAGGTTCTTTGTATGGGGAATGGGCAAAAAAAGAAGAATGTTGGAATGCAATCAAAAGTGAAGATTTTGACTTTGATCTAGAAAGTTTATCATTAGACTTAGAAAACAAATCATCTGAAAAACGAAAAAAAATAAGTGATGATATCTTATTGGAAGAGCAACGAAATCAAAATATTGATTTGTTAAGATCAATTGATCCTAAAACTTGGTTATTGATTGAAAGCTGGGGAAGGGAAACTGGACATCTAACAAGGTTTCAATATGATATAGTTTTCAATATACAAGGTAGAATAAGAAATCAAAGAGAATTTTCAGAAAAGGAAATTGAAACAGGTATTTTAATTTTAAATGTAGTTTCTGAAAAGAAACCAGAGCTTTTTTACAGTGTAGACGAAAATTACTTTCCAGAAACGAAGAACGTTGATGTTTTACAAATTGATCTTGATTTGATACAACGTATGGTAAAATGGGATAAAAAGAATAAGAGACTTGCACCATTTAAATATCGACTAATGGCTGATTTAGCCGAAGGGAAAAAAGATTTAACGGAACGTAATAAATTTTTGGCCAATCTAAATTACCAAATGTTAAAAAAATGGGGATTTGAATAGGTCGATAAATTATATGTTGAAAATTGTTGAATAAGATTCCATCAAGACAAAAACTAATCCATCTCAGTGCATGTTAATCCTTCATGAAAACAGCATTAATTACGGGCGGTTCTAAGGGTATAGGTCTTGGAATTGCAGAAGTCCTTATCAAAGAAGGCATAAAGGTAGCAATCACAGGAAGAGACGAAAAAACAATCAACGAGGCTGCTGCTGAGCTAAATGCTCAAGTAAAAGATAGCACCATTGCAATCGTGTCCGATGTAAGAGATTTGAGTTCTCAAGAGGCTGCGGTAAAAAAAGTCATCGCCACTTGGGGGCAGCTAGATTACTTTATTGCGAATGCAGGAGTTGGACATTTTGCAACAATAGAAAACTTAACTGCAGAACAATGGAACGATACTATTGATATTAACCTCACAGGAGTATTTAACTCTGCTAAAGCGTCACTCGAGGCTTTGAAAAAAACCGAAGGATATTTTATTACAATAGCGAGTTTGGCAGGAACCAACTTTTTTGCTCAAGGTACTGCTTACAATGCGAGTAAGTTTGGCCTTGTTGGTTTTTCACAAGCAATGATGCTAGATGTACGTGAGTACGGTGTAAAAGTGAGTACGATCATGCCAGGTTCTGTTGCTACTTATTTTGGTGGACATATCCCAAGCGACGCTGATGCATGGAAAATCCAACCAGAAGATATTGGTCAGATCGTTTCAGATTTAATCAAAATGCCTGCTAGAACTTTACCAAGTAAAGTAGAAGTACGACCAAGTAGACCAGGAGGTAAATAAGTAGCCTATAACTCATTGTTCAGTGCAGTATAAGCCTCTAAGCTTTGACTTTTCTGCAACAAATATTATCTGCGAACAAGGTATTCTTTTGATAAGAGTGTCTTGTTCGCTTTTTTTTTCGCTCAGTGAGATTTTGAATCGTTAAGCTGGGAAGAAATAAGGAAAATAAATTAAAGCAAATAGAACCGCAGCCGCTATTGCACAAAAAGTGACAGCACCAGCTGCGATGTCCTTTATAAAACCAATCTTGGCATTAAAATCTGGGTGAATGAAGTCGGCCATTTTTTCTACCGCTGTGTTCATACTTTCGATGCCTAGCACCATGGCCATCACAAGAGTTTGATTTATCCAATCTTGTTTAGAGATATCAAAGTAAAACCCCAAACCAATAACAACACAAGAAGTAGCAAACTGAACCATGATACTATGCTCAGTTGTGATTAATAAAAAGGCTCCTTTCAATGCATATTTCATGCTGAGCAGGCGGCCATGGACAAACTTTTTCATGGGATTCATTTTTCAGCACGAAATTAGCCCATGAAACTTGAATTAAAAAATACTTAAAACTCCCTCTCGCCAAACTCACTATTCGGTAAGTTTTTAGTTTTAAGGCTTTGATTCAATTTATATGACAAGTTAAAGCGAATGATATTTGTCTCCTGAATGTAATTAGTCGTGGTGAAGAAATTGGTTCCGCTAGTTGTAATTCGCTGTTCATTGGTTGCCATGCTTCCGATTACAATATTTTGCCACTGAAGCGATACCACTATTTTATTTTGATTAAAACCTTTGTTAACGCTTAAGTTTGGCAAGAAAAACCTAGAATCCTCACCTTGAGCGGTTACCCTTTTGGAAAGGTAATTGAGGTTAAATTGAACTCCAAAATCTTTTTTCAACTTAAAATCTTGATTGGTATTGATAGAGTAAACCAGCCCTTGAGTATTCACATTAACGGCATTATTAAACAAATCTCCTTTGATCTGGAGCTGGTAAACATTTGCACCTACATAGGAGGTCCACCATTTTATAGGCTTGATATTGAAACCTACCTCTGCTCCCATTAGAACTGCTTTTCCAGCATTAGTGAAAATCCTGTTTAATATGGTATCATTGTAAACACTGTTTACCCTATTTACGATGTTTTCAATATCCTGACGGTAAACTGTTAGGTAAGAAGACCCTTTCTCAAAATCTTTAATTAAGCCTACTTCACTAAGGGTTATAAACTCTGGAAGAATAAGCGGGTCTCCCTGCTCCAAAGTCTCCGAGTGCTCTCTTTCTGGGAACGGGTTCAGTTCATTGTTGGTTGATCGCTGCACCCTTCTGCTTAATCCTGCTTTTAGCTTAAAGTCATTGGGCAAGTCTTTCAGGAAGTTGAATGAAGGAAATAGGTTATTGAGAACAAGCTTATCGTTTTTTCCCTCATTCACTACTTCAAATGAACGAAATGAATTCTCATATCGTAAACCCACATTAAAGCTCATCCCCTCTTTTTTGTATCCATATTCAGCATAGAGTGCATGTATCCTGTTTATAATGTCTACATCAGCTGAGAAGTCTTCGTTTGTTAGCATCTCCTTGGTTTCCACATTTTGTTCTTGGTACAAGTAATTCCCAATCTGGTCTTGAAAACGATATTGATAACCCACATTTAAGTTTCCTTTGCCAAGCTTTTTACTGTAGTCAGCCTTTAGTCTATAAGCATTAAGTGGGCTTAAGTTAGTATTGAGCGTATAGGCAAGAGTATCGCTAAAGTCCGCAATATTAAGGTTCCTGTTTTTGGTAAAACCACTAAACTTTGCACTTTCAAATAAACCCGAAACTGTCAAATTAGACGTTTCGTTAACTTTTAAATTGTAGTCAACATTGGCAAGACTAAAGTCCCCTGTTTTCCTAACTAAATTAGAGTTGAAGTAATCAATTTGTCCAATGATTTGATTGGTTCTTAAGTCTGTTTTGGAGTTATTATAATATATATCTGCTAATCTATATTGGTTTCTCCTACCGTGATACGCCCCTATACTGAGAGAGTTTCGTTTGTTTATTTCGTAAGATGCTAATCCTCTAAAACCATAATTGTACTTTTTAAAACTTCTTTCCCCTTGCGATGGAAATTCGGTTAAGATTTCATCTATTGTCGTGTTCACATCCCCTACTCTACGACCAGCAATGTCATTTTTCTGAAAATTTCCAGAAAGCGAAACTTCCCATTTGTTTTGCTTCATAGCATAACCAATATCCATTCCGTAGCGTTGTGGTTCTTCTGCATTGAAATATTCTTGAATACGAGGTAAGCCTACTTGTAAGTTGACCGACAAAGAAGAAGCGTTTGCCACTCCTTTTTTGGTCACAATATTTATAATTCCTGCTTTTCCGTCCGCGTCGTATCGAGCAGAAGGTGCCGTTATTACTTCTATGTTTTCAATGTCATTTGCAGCCAATTGCGAAAGAATTGTGATGGGATCGACAACAGTAGGAGTCCCATTGATCAAAAGCAAAAAGCCTTTAGCTCCACGAATGGTTAATTCACCTTCTGCATTTATACTCACAGATGGCAAGTTGCGAAGTACTTCAATTGCACTTGCTCCTTTGGCATTTTCAAACTGCTTTGCTGCAAATACTTGCTTCTCCAGTTGAGTGAGCATATGAGGTTTTTGACCGGTAACTTGAATGGCTTGCAATAGCTCTTCAGAAGGGCTAATCATTATACTGCCAAGACTGAAAAACTCAGAGCTTTCTTTTAGGTCAATTGTCAGGCTTTTATCGCTGTAACCAATGTTTGTAATTTTCAGAAAGTACTGACCTTTTTCGAGGTTAATAAATTTGAAATTTCCTTTTGCATCAGTTATTTGACCTTTGAAAACCAAGCTATCTTTTTGAGACTTGATTGTAACACTTGCGTATTCCAGCGTTTCAAGGGTACTTTCATCCATAATGAGACCTTGCACAATGGCTGTTTGTGCAAAAATGGAGGTACTCAAAAATAGAAGTGCTATTAGTTTTTTCATATGATTCAAATGAGAACAAAGCTAGTCAACATTGTATCATAAAACTTTGCTTATTTAGGTATTAACTTATACCAAATAGCCCAGTTTTTGAGCAAAAATTAGAATTCGAAAATGCTTAACGATGACGTCTTTGTCCCGAAAACTCCATGGCCTCTCCTTTACCAAATCCAAAACTCACACCGAAGGTGATAAATCTTCCTCTCTGGCTAAAGTTTCGTAAGTAAAAGCTGTCTTGAGCAGCTATGCTTTCTGAGATACGAGTAGCAAAAAGATCCCTAATACTGAGGTTAAGAATTGCCTTACCTTTCACTATCTTCTTTCTCGCACCTAAATCAAAGTAGTAAGCAGGCGAAATATCTCTTTGGAAAGTTCGGAAACCAGACTGGTAATTATTGCCAACCTCAATGTCTATATCAGCCGGTAATTTAAATTTGGCTGTAATTCTATTTGACCATTGTTGCCCATTGAAATCAAAAGAAGTATTTTCAAAACTTCCATCTCGTTGGAAATAGTTAAAGTTAAAGTTTTCGTTGATCGTAACCCATTTGGCAGGAATCATTTTAAGGTTAAGCTCCGTTCCGAAAGTGTTATTTGTACCCACATTCACTGGCTGAGACAAACTAATGTTGTTTTGAAATGTAACGACTTGCTCCACTACGTCGTCTGTATGGCTATGAAAAACAGCGAAATTAAGAGAAGTAGAGCCGTAATCGAAAATACTATTTAACTCATAAGAGTCTGTAAATTCTGGTTGTAAGTTTGGATTTCCAGTACGAACATTGAAGCTATTTCTAATATTATAGAAAGGGTTCAAATCCCATAATCTAGGTCGGAAGATTCGCTTAGAATACCCAGCCTGCAAAGAGAAGTTTTGACTGATTTTATAAGAAGTGTGAGCACTAGGAAAAAGGTTCGTGTAGTTCTTATCATTATTCTCGTTGGTGGTTCTTAAAAGCGTATTCAAATCAGTGTTTTCAAGTCTTAGCCCAAGCTTAAGTCCCCACTTTTCACCTTCATAAGCTCCTGTACTATATATTCCAAGCACTTTTTGATTCCACTCAAAAACATTAGACTGAGCAACATTTTCAACCCAGATACCATCAAGTAGATCGGCATTTGAGAAATCGTTGGTCACGTTATTAATTGCATATTGAGAACCAGTTTCAATGGTAAACTTGTTTTCGAAAGGCTGAGTGTAATCAAGCTTGAATGTATAATCTGCTCTCGAAAAGTTCGTTAATGCCCTCTGTTCTGTATTGAGGTCGTCTCCGAGTGTTGTTAAATTCTTAAAGTTCATGCCTTGGTCTTTACCAAAGTAATTTCCTATTGCTGAGAATAGCAATGCATGTTCTTTATTATCTTCAAAGTCCTTTTTGTATTGTAACTCATACTGCCATTTTGGATTTGTGGCTGTAGTAAGTTCGCTTCTTGTAAAGCCTTTTGATAACGTATTTTGATCAAATAGTTCAAAGTCACTTACTGAGTTTTCATCTTCAATTTCGTAGGCAAAATTCCCTGAAAGTGTCAACACATTGAGGTCATTGATATGGTAATCTGTACCTAATATGAAGTTGTAAAAAGTCTCGTTCTTATTGCTTTGGCCTACACTCATTACTTGTGTGTTATTTACCAAATCTCGGTTTTCGCTTTCATCGTCGCTTGGGTAAGTTCTTCTTCCTACACCTATTTGACTAAAGAGGTTAAACTTTTCGGTTCTTCGGTTCAAACTAAACCCTAAGCTATGATTATTTGGGACTCCAGTATTGAGCGAAACAGAGCCATTGATTCCTTTTTTTTCTTCTTTCTTTAATACGATATTAATAATTCCTGAAGTTCCTTCTGCTTCATACTTTGCAGATGGATTCGTAATCACTTCAATTTTTTCGATCATATCGGCGGTAATGGTTCCTAAGGCATTTCCTGCCTGATCCGCCAAAACTGATGGTTTGCCATTGATAAGGATTTGTACCCCTTGGCTACCCCTCAAGCTAATTGCACCCTCAATACTTACAGTAACAGAAGGAACATTATTAAGTACCTCCAATGCACTCGCTCCTGTATTACTGAGATCTTTACCTACATTAAATACACGCTTGTCTAACTTAAACTCTGTTTGAGATAACTCGGCACGTACCACAACTTCTTCCAAAACCTTTGAGTCCGAAACAAGTGCAATATTGTTAAGAGTTACTTTGTTGTTGCTTTTCTTAGGTTGAACAAATGTCTCTGACAAGTAGCCTATAAAACTAACCACCACATTGAATTCACTTTCATTACTGACTAAGCTGAACTCGCCGTTTTCGTCACTTGTGGTACCTACAATGGTGGCCTTGGTAGTCGGATTTATTGCAATAACAGTTGCAAACTCGACTGGCTTTTTTGTGTCTTTATCTATTATTTTTCCACTTATTTCAGTCGAAATATCTTGTGAAAAGGAAACTACTGGTAATACTAAAAGGATAGTAAGGACTCTAAAGTAAAATTTCATCATTAATGATTTATTTCAAGTTTTCTTTGAAAAATGTAATAGTTCGTTCCCAAGCGAGGTCAGCCGCTGCCTTGTCAAATCTTGGGGTGCTGTTGTTATGAAATCCGTGATTCACCCCATCGTAAAAGTGAACTTGGTATTTCTTTTTAAATGTTTTGAGGTTTTCTTCATAAACTGGCCACCCGGCATTGACGCGGTTATCAAGTCCCGCATAATGAATAAGCAGTGGAGCATTAATTACCGCTGTTTCTTCTTTACTAGGCTGACTTCCGTAAAATGGAACTGCGGCCTTCAGATCGGGAACTTTTACAGCCATCATGTTGGAAATCCATCCTCCAAAGCAGAATCCAACAACACCAATTTTTCCATTACAATCGGGGTGGTTTTTGAGGTATTCAAATGCAGCAATGAAATCTTCTAACATCTCATTTCGATCACGCTTACTTTGCATTGTTCTTCCTTCATCATCATTACCAGGATAGCCACCAAGTGGGCTCAGTGCGTCTGGAGCAATGGAAACAAAACCTTCTAATGCAGCACGACGTCCTACATCTTCTACATAAGGATTTAAACCTCTGTTTTCGTGCACTACCACTATTCCCGGCAACTTTCCCTTCGCATCTTTTGGCTTAGAAAAAAGACCTTTGATAGTTCCGCCACCTTTGGGAGAGGCATAGTTTACAAACTCTGAGATCAAACGTGGATCATCGGCTTTGACAACAATATTGTCCTTGTAATTGGGCAATATAAAACTAAGCAATGAGGCAACAGTTACACCACCTACGGCATAAGTTGATACTTTCTCCAAAAACTGCTTACGATCAAGCTGATTATGGGCGTATTTATCATAAAGATCAAAGACTTCCTGATTGATATCTTCTTTTTTCATAATGCTTGTAGAATGTTACCCTTATAGACAAAAAAAAAGCTAAAAGGTTTAAGTTGAATATTAAATGATCACGTAAAGAGATGGCTAATCTCCGTAAATGTTGCGTTAAATTCCAGAAATTAGTTAATAGCCAGATAAAGACATCAATTAGGATTTCTTTACTTTTAGATTAAAAAACACTTTATCAATGATTCAATCTTACAAACAAAACCCAGAAACTGCTTCAAATTACGACACCATCATTATTGGATCAGGAATGGGTAGCCTCACTACTGCTGCTATCCTTGCCAAGGAAGGACAAAAAGTGCTTGTACTTGAACGACATTATACGGCAGGAGGGTTTACACATATTTTCAAGCGGAGAGGATATGAGTGGGATGTAGGAATTCATTACATAGGTGAAGTGCAAAGACCGAATTCGGTAATCAAAAAGCTATTTGATTACATCTCCGACGAGGAACTGAAATGGGCAGACATGGGAGAGGTTTATGACAAAATTATTATTGGCGACAAGTCATATGACTTAGTTAAAGGTGTAGCAAATTTTAAGAGTAAGCTTAAAACTTATTTTCCAGAAGAATCTGACGCAATTGATGCTTACGTAGATTTAGTATTTCAGGCTTCAAAAACGGCCCAAAAGTATTACGTCTCTAAAGCAATGAATCCTTTATTGGAAAAGGTAGCGGGTTCATTTATGAGGAAACCATATTATAGCTTTTCGGACAGAACGACCTATGAAGTTATAAGCTCACTGACCCAAAATGAAGAACTAATTAAAGTGTTGAGTGGGCAATATGGCGATTATGGGCTTACTCCCAAGAAAAGTAGTTTTGCCATGCATGCATCATTGGTCAAGCATTATTTTAGTGGTGGTAGCTTCCCTATTGGGGGTTCATCAAGAATTGCCGAAACCGTAGATGCGGTAATAGAAAAAGCCGGTGGCACTATCCTCATCAGTGCCGAGGTAAACGAAATTATTATTGAAAACAACAAGGCTATAGGTGTTAGAATGAATGATGGCAAGCAGTTTTTGGCCAAAAACACGATTAGCGGAGCGGGAGTTTTTGCAACATATAATAAGCTACTACCTGAAACCATTGTTTCAAAATACAAACTCAAAGAACAGCTGCAAAAAATAGAAAGATCGGTTGCTCATGTTTGTCTCTATATTGGCTTAAAAGGCTCCCCAGAAGAACTGCAACTACCCAAAACCAATTATTGGATCTATCCTCCCGGTGACCTAGATCATGATGCTTGCGTAGATCGCTATTTAGCAGATATAAGCCAGCCATTTCCTGTGGTTTACTTATCTTTTCCATCCGCCAAGGACCCAGACTGGAGCAAACGTTACCCCGTAAAAAGCACTATTGATATCATCACATTGATGCCTTATGAGATATTTGAAAAATGGGAAGGAACCGACTGGATGAAAAGAGGGGATGAATACAATTCATTCAAAGAAGAAATCGCTGAAAGGTTATTTGCTGAGCTTTACAAACAGCTTCCGCACTTGGAGGGAAAAGTAGAATATTTTGAATTATCTTCTCCGCTTACCACCAAGCATTTTGTAAATTATGACAAGGGCGAGATTTACGGCTTGGATCACTCACCTTCTCGCTTCCGTCAAGATTTTCTCAAACCTCACACCCCTATCAAAAACTTCTACCTCACAGGGCAAGATATTGTTACTGCAGGTGTGGGTGCGGCATTGTTTTCAGGTGTGTTAACTGTGGCAGCCATGACTGGTAAAGACGTGCTAAAAAAGGTAATGGCTAGCAAGAATATTGAATAGCTTTAGTGGCTTTACAATTTCATTTTTAACAAGGCATTTAATGCCTCTTTTGGTTTCCCTTCCCTATCCCAAAGCAATGGATAATTGGTTCTATTGGGAATGGGATAGCCATTTTTCCAAGACATATCATCCGTGATGCCCCATAAGGTAACACGGTCAATTTTGTCTTTTTTCCTATGAAAGAGCTTAAAAAGATCAACATATCTTTCTGCCAAAGCCTTAGATACATCTGCCGGAAGTCCATTGGCATATGGGTCAAGAAATTCCTTAAATTCTTCGTTCTGAAATTGCGGTTCCATGAATGCTTGTCCAATTATTTGCCCCTCGCGAGTGACAGGTAAAACATCCACATCTAGTTCCGTGATCATAACTTTTACACCACATGCAGCATAAGCATCAATCGCAGCTTCTATGTACTCATTTTTGGGATAATTGAGCCCCCAATGTCCTTGAATTCCCACACCATCAATTCGTATGCCTTCGGCTTGTAACATTTTCACTAGCCTTACAATACCCTTCACTTTTTCAGGTCGCCACGCATTGAAGTCATTGTAATATAATTCTGTATTGGGAGCATATTCCTGAGCGTATTTAAAAGACAATTTGACCAACTCGTCACCATCGCCAACTCCAATCACCCATTTAGTCGGTCTGTACGAACCATCATCAGCAATTACTTCGTTTACTACATCCCAAGCATCTACCTTTCCGGCATATCTTCCTGCAATGACCTCAATATGTTCTTTGAGCCTTGCTTTTACAGCTTCTTTGGACTTAAGTTCTCCATTTTCTTCCTTAAAAAACCAATCGGGGGTTTGGTTATGCCACACGAGCGTATGACCAATGATGTGCATGTTATTCTTTTTACCAAACGCTATGTACTCATCTGCAGGCCCAAAATTAAAAATACCTGGTTCAGGGTTGATCAGTGCAGCTTTCATCACATTCTCCACGGTGATTGAGTTGAATTGATCAATCACAATGTTTTGCTTGTGCTGCTCCTTACCATTTACCATATCTGGATTTACGGCTCCCCCTATTTTAAAATCATCCTTAAAAACTTCTTTAAGGGACTTCGCAGTATTCTCGCTTTCACAACTAGTAAAGGCAATACTTAGAACAAATAAAAGGGCTAGGCTTATTTTAGACATTTATGGTAGATTGATCAGTTAAACAATTTAAAATTAGTCAAAAATGTCAACCTACGGGTATAAAAAAACCAACTAAAATCTCGAATTAACCGACTTATGCTCCTTTTAGTCTTTGCATCTATCCTACTCTTCTTCAAAGCCTCCGGCTAAGAAATTCACACGCCTGATCACCACATTGGATAAATCCAAAGGCGAAAGAATTTCAGCCATTCCGTCTTGAATAGACCCAATTTCTACTTTTACTTTTTGGAAACTTAATTGACCATTTTCATTTTTAGTCTGCTTGAAAATTGAGGTTCCTTCTCCTTCTCTTAAGATTGCAGCCTCTGGGAGTGCTTTTGTTTCTCTACTATCTGTTCTTATTTGACCATTCAGGTATTGACCGGGAATAAGCATTTGCTCTGCTTTTTCGTTGCTCAAATGCACGTGAACGTTAATGGCTTTGCTGTCGCTTTCAAAGTTTTTACCTACCAAAAACACTTTCCCTTCTACCCTTCCACCAATTTTCACATCGTTAAAAACAACTGTTTGCCCTTCTTTTAACTTAAAAGCATCTTTTTCAAAAACCTTTAACTCCACATGTAAATGCTCTTTGGAAATCAATTCGAATAAAACATCACTTGGTATAAAATTGGAGCCTGTATGGATATTTACTTTTTGTACATACCCTGCGAATGGAGCTTTGATACTTACCAAATTCGAGATATTACCACTTTGGATTTGAGTGATAGGCAAGCCAAGTAAATTCAACTTTGCTTCCAAAGCATTAATCATGGCCTGATTCACTTTGTAATTACCCTCGGCCTCTTGTAGTCTCCTTTTTGCTCCAGCATCTTCCAGTACTAAAGCTTTCTGTCTTTCAAGTTCCTGAGCTAAAAAACTGCGTTGCGTATATTTCTCCAAATAATCCTGTTGCAATTGAATGATCTCCATGCTTTGTGCAGTTGCTAAAACCGCACCTTTACTCACATACTTCCCTGGTAAAACATTATGAGTGAGGGTTTTAATAAAACCATTTGTTGGATAGCTCACCTCCGCAATGTTTTCGGGTGGTACGTCTACCATTCCATTTGCCGAAATGTTTTCTGCAATGTTAATAGTTTGTAATTCACCTAGTTCAAGGCCCATTTTTTGAAATTGTGCCGTACTGATATTAATGCCTTCAGCGGCAATGCTACTGGTAGCTTCTTCCTCTACTACATCATTATTTGAGCAAGCTGTGAAAGCAAGCACTGCAAAAACTGCAGCTAGGGTTTTAGTTATTATTTGAATATTTTTCATCTTCCGAGAAGGTAGTTAATGTTGATTTCAATTATTTTTTGTTCCAAAAGCTTATTCAAATATTGCTGACGAATATCGAGAGCTTGTTTGAAGTTTTGTTGGTATTCGAGGTAATTTATGTCACCGATCATGTACTGCTTTTGAGCTGTTTGTGTGATAAGCTCAGCACTCGGCAATGCACTTTGTTTTAGGTAGTTTAATTCGGAGTTTTTTGATCTTAACTCCGTCACTAAATTTTCCACTTCCATTGTTATTTTGCTATTTAAAGCCTCCTTTTGAGCAGCAATCACTTGGTCTTGAACTTTGAATGCTTCCACCTTAGCTTTTCCTGATTTCTGAAAGATTGGAATATTTATTCCCCCCATTATCACAAACTGACTCAGGCTACCATTCATACTTTGGTTTGTTACACCAGCCAAAAAACTAGGTTTTAAGCCTGCCTGAGTAAGGTTTATTTGTTCTTGATTAACTTCTGACAGCCTATCAAACCTGCTCAAAAATGGGCTTTCTCCACTAGGATTGCCAAGTAGAATTTCATTTTCCAATTCTTCTTTTTCTACAATCAAATCACCGCTTTTCCATTGGAGTAACTCTTTAAGTTTTTGTTGCTCCATAGATAGTTGATACTGCGTTTGCTGCATATTATTCTTCAACTGGTCTCTCTGCATACTAAGGTTCGTCCTTTCCAAAATACTTGTCTCTCCCTGCTTATACCTGATTTCCGCTCTACGAATAGCTTTGGAATAAAGGGTATCTTGATCGCTCAAAAAATCCAATAACCTACTTTGAAAAGTCAAAGTATAATAGCTACTTCTTACGGCTTTTTTGAGCTCCAAAACCCTTATTTCTCTTTCTGTGAGACTTTGATTTACATAACTTTCGTACAACTTTTTCCTCGCTTTATTTTCAGCAGGATGGTTAAATGGCTGTGCCAATGTAAAGGCATAATCACCAATATTTGGTAATTGAATACTACCATACTGAAGCTCCAAGTTCGTCTTTGGTATTTCTTGAAAAGTAGCAACAAAAGCTTCTTTATGTTGGACCTCTTTGTCGGCAACTTTTAGCTCAAGGTTATTTTTCAATGCGAAATCTATTGCTTCGTCCAGCCCTATTTTCTGTGCCAATGTTTGAAGACTAAATCCTCCTAATAAACTTATAATTATTAATATTTTCCTCATGATACTTCCTCCTCATTTTTGGTGAAAATGACATACAAAACAGGTAACACAACAAGTGTAAGTAGGGTAGCCGATAACAGGCCACCGATCACCACAGTTGCCAGCGGTTTTTGAACCTCTGCTCCAGCAGAAGTAGAAAGAGCCATTGGTAAAAAACCAAATGAAGCTACCGCTGCGGTCATGATAACGGGCCTAAATCTAACTTTGACTCCTTGTTTGACTCTCTCAAGCACATTTTTGACACCTTCTTTTTCTAATTGATTGAGATAGCCTAGCAATACAATTCCATTCAAAACCGCCACGCCAAATAGAGCAATAAAGCCAATCCCTGCCGAAATACTAAAAGGCATTCCTCTTAGCCACAAGGCAAAAACACCCCCAATAGCTGACAGTGGAATTGCCGTAAAAATCATAAGTGAGTGTTTCACAGAGTTGAAAGTGAAATACAAAAGCACAAAAATTAATAGTAAGGCAATGGGCAATGCAATCATTAACCTTTGCTTGGCTTCTTGCAAGTTTTCGAAAGCTCCACCATAATCGAAATAATATCCAGCTGGCAACTTTACTTTGGTTTCAATACTCGCCTGAATGTCTGCCACAATACTTTCTACGTCTCTATTTAAGATACCAACACCAATATTAATCCGTCGTTTTGTGTCGTCTCTAGATATTTGGGCTGGCCCACTTACATAATTGATATCCGCCACTTCGGAAAAATTGATATATGATCCATTTGCCGTCTTAATTGGCAAAGTTCTCACATTCTCAATATCGTTTCTGTAGCTTTCGTCTAATCTTACCGCCACATCAAATCGTTTCTCTTTTTCGAAAATTGTTCCCACAACTTCGCCAGCAAAAGCCGTTTTTAGGATGAGGTTAAGCTCTGCTACACTCAGTCCATAATAAGCTATCTTTTGCTTATCAAACTTTACTTGAATTTGAGGTAAGCCAGTTAGCCTTTCCACTTTCACACTTGCTACACCGTCTATTTTTCGAATTAACTTTTCGCATTCGTTGGCCTTGGCAGAGAGTTGGTCAAGATCATCTCCTATTATTTTTACCACAATTTCAGATTTTGCACCTGCAATCATCTCGTTGAAACGCATTTGTATTGGTTGTGTAAATTCAGCACTTGTACCTGGCACTTCTGCCTCAAGGACTGCCGCCATTTTCTCAACCATATCTTCTCTATTACTTGCAGAGGTCCATTCACTATGATCTTTCATATTGATCATAAGGTCAGATGCTTCCACAGGCATAGGATCAGTAGGTACTTCTGAAGCTCCTATGCGTCCTACAATTTGAATTATTTCAGGAAAATTGTCTTTTAATGCCTTTTGAGCCTGTAAAGTTGCATCTATAGTTGCGGATAGGGATGAACCAGGAGGAGTTTGAAAATCGACTGCAATGTCTCCTTCATCCAAAGTAGGGATAAACTCACCTCCCATTCTACTAAAAATAAACACACTAACTAAAAGCAAAAGAAAGGCTGTAAGTACAGTTCCTTTTTGAAAATGAAGTGCCTTTTGTAATAACGGATTGTACCATGAAAAGAGCTTGTTAACAATGCGATCCGAGATCTTAAAATGCTTACTTCCTTCAGTTCTCAGTAACCATGCTGACATCATTGGGATATATGTCATAGACAAAACCAATGCAACTAAAATTGCCAAACTCACGGTCATGGCCATTGGCTTAAACATCTTACCCTCCACACCTGCTAGAGATAGAATGGGTAAATAAACAATAAGAATAATCAACCCTCCAAAAATAGCCGACGAAAGTACTTTAGAAGCTGAGTCGGTCACCAACTTGTCCATTTGATCACTCGGGATACTAGCCTTACGGTCTAAATGCAATTTGAATAAAACAGCCTCTACTACTATGACGGAGCAGTCAACCAGCAAACCAAAATCTAATGCTCCAAGGCTCATCAAATTGGCAGAAATATCAAATACCCGCATCAGGGAGAATGTGATGAGCATTGTAATAGGAATAACCGATGCCACCAAGAGGCCTGCTCGAATACTCCCCAAAAGCAAAATGAGAACTAAGATTACGATAACTCCACCTTCAATCAAGTTTTTGGAAACTGTTGCAATCGCCTTATCTATGAGTTTTGTGCGGTCTATAAAGGCCGAAATCTCAAGTCCTTCTGGCAAGTTTTTCTGAATTCTATCAATACGCTCCTTTACTCCTTTGATCGTTTGCTCTGAATCAGCCCCTTTTAGCATGAGAACCACTGCCCCCACGGCTTCGGATTCGCCATCGCGTGTCATTGCTCCAAACCTACTCGCGTGACCAATCTTTACTTTTGCTACATCTCCTATTAATAATGGAACGCCTCCATTATTTTTAATCCGAATGGCTGCGAGGTCTTCAATACTTTCTGATTTCCCTTCTCCACGAATAAAATAGGCCTGATCATTTTTTTCAATAAAGCTGCCTCCCGTATTCGCATTGTTCTCCTGCAATGCAGTGCTTATCTCAGCAATACTTACATTGTTTGCTCTTAATTTTTCTGGATCAATGCTTACTTCGTATTGCTTTACATAACCTCCAAAACTTGAAATCTCAATGACGCCAGGCACTCCAGCCAATTGACGCTTGACGATCCAATCTTGAATGGTACGAAGATCTGTAAGTGAATAATTATTTTCAAAACCAGGCCTTGGCTTAATGGTATACTGGTAAATTTCACCTAGCCCAGTGGTAATAGGAGCTAGTTCTGGTCTACCATAGTCTGCTGGAATTTCGCTTTCCGTTGCCTTCAGCTGTTCGCTTACCATTTGTCTTGCGAGATACATTTCTATATCTTCTTCAAAAACTAAAGTGATAACCGACAAACCTTGTCGAGATGTGGAGCGAATCTCCGTAACTCCCTGAAGGTTGGCAACCTTGAGTTCAATGGGAGCCGTAATATATTGCTCTACTTCTTGTGCAGCCAGTGTAGGACTTTGTGTAAGTACAACAACCTGATTGTTAGTTACATCTGGAATTGCATCTATCGGCAACTGAGAGAGCGAAAAGCCTCCCCAAATAACTAAACCTAGAACTGAGATACCCACAATTAGCTTATTGTGAATACTAAAGTGTATTATTTTTTCGAACATGAATTTTGACTTTCAAAAATGGTTGGTGAAGAATACCAAATTGCAGGAAGTAGTCCCTTTTGTTATAAAAAAGGAGCGGTATTATCCCACATAAAATTGAAAATCAAACTCGAGGTGGATGCAGGAGATTTTGAGAAAAATCGAAATGGTAGGTGTTTTGAAAAGGAGATGATTCCGTTTCCTTAAATTCAGTAGGAATAGTAAACTCGAAAGCTTCTGAAAAAACAGGCGTAAGGCATAAAAAAGCCACCATTATTTTACCGTCTAGACAAGGTAAAGAATCAGGATTGTTCTCTCTATGGTCAGAGTCTGAGCTATAGTGCAAGGTTAGAAATTCTAAAAAGTCTATATCTCCCTTACTCTCCTTCACGTGTTCTTTAAAGTGAGTTAGAATTTCGCCCACAGCAAAGTCCTGCGAAAAGCCGATTCCTTTCGGGAGGATACTCGCGAAAAGTAAAATAATTACGACCGATATGGAAATTACTTGCTTCAGGTACTATTAGTATTTGGTGCGAAGTTAAAGATAAAGTTTAATCAAAGTATTGGTTTTTAGCAATTTGGAATAATTCTAATTTGAATTGAAAATTTACATTTGACCTAAATTCATTATTTACAAAAACAATATTGAGTTGCTTTTTCACAAAAACTACTTTAGAAATTTATACCTTTCAGTTCCAATAAAATTACCTTTCTCTATCCATTTACAACATGTCTACGATCAAGTTTGTCTTTTTCGCTTATTTCCTTTCTATCTCAGTTGCCTTTACCCAAACCTCAAGTACATATGACCTCTGGTTAGGTTATGGAAAAGATGGAAAGTCCAATGTTTATCAAAAGAGCATAAAGTCTATTTATTTCGCTGGAGAAAGCGAAACGCAAATTGCAGCAAAGGAAGAGCTAACAAAAGGCTTGAATCAGATGATGGAGAAGTCACCCAAATTTGTCACTTCTTTGTCAAATGCTTCGCTTTTTGTAGCAACCAAAAATGCTTTGAGTTTTGAATACCTAAATGAAGTTCAAAACGATTTAGAAGAAGTTGGCGAAGAAGGTTTTATTCTAAAAAGCTTTCGATTAAAAGGGAAGAACAGAATTCTACTCACTGCAAATACTGACAAAGGAATTCTCTATGGCGTTTTTAGGCTTTTGAGAATAATGCAAATGAAAGAATCCCTATCTGAAATTAGTATCGTAGACGCTCCCAAAATCGATATCAGAATGCTCAACCATTGGGATAACCTCGACAGAACCGTAGAAAGAGGCTATGCCGGATTTTCACTTTGGAATTGGCAAAAACTGCCTGGTTACATTGATCAGCGATACATAGATTACGCAAGAGCAAATGCTTCTATTGGAATAAACTCTGTTTCTCTAACCAATGTAAATGCGAATGCTCAAATCTTGACACCAATGTATTTGGAAAAAGTTAAAGCACTTGCCGACGTTTTTAGACCCTACGGTATCAAAGTTTTCTTAACAGCTAGATTCTCCGCACCTATAGAGCTAGGAGGGCTAGAAACAGCCGATCCTTTGGAACCAACTGTGCAGGCTTGGTGGAATAATAAAGTAAGTGAGATTTATAAATACGTGCCTGACTTTGGTGGCTTTTTGGTCAAAGCAAATTCAGAAGGTCAACCTGGTCCTCAAAACTACAATCGCAGCCATGCAGATGGAGCAAATTTACTAGCCAAAGCACTAAAGCCACACGACGGTTTAGTTATTTGGCGTGCATTTGTATACTCCGACTTAGACCCGAGCGATCGTGCAAAGCAAGCTTACAGTGAGTTTGTACCTATGGATGGTCAGTTTGAAAACAATGTTTTAATTCAATCGAAAAACGGAGCCATTGACTTTCAACCAAGAGAACCTTTTCATCCCATGTTTGGTGCAATGCCAAAAACTCCCTTGATGATGGAGTACCAAATCACTCAGGAATATTTAGGCTTTAGTACTCATTTGGTCTATTTGCCAAAATTATTTGAAGAGGTTTTGGATGCCGATACGAAACAAAAAGGTGATAATTCTACGGTTGCCAAAGTGATAGATGGATCTCTTCATAGCAAAAAGCTTACTGGTATGGCAGGCGTTGCCAACATTGGCACAGATATCAATTGGACAGGCCATCCTTTTGCACAAGCCAATTGGTATGGCTTTGGAAGGTTGGCTTGGGATCCATATTTAAGTTCAGAAACCATTGCAGAAGAATGGCTAAAGTCGACATTCACTACGGAGCCTAGTTTTGTAAACACTATCAAAAACATGATGATAACATCACGTGAGGCAGTTGTAAATTACATGAACCCTTACGGACTGCATCACCTTTTCGACACGAACCATCATTATGGTCCGGGTCCATGGGTAAGTAACCTAAGTCGCCCCGAATGGAATCCGACCTACTATCATAAAGCGGATAAAAATGGGATTGGGTTTGATCGTACACCCAGCGGTAGTAATGCAACTGCTCAGTATGCTCCTGAAGTTGCTGCAACATTTAATAATCTCGATACTTGCCCCGAAGAATTGCTCCTTTGGTTCCATCACGTTCCTTGGGATTATAAATTGAAAAATGGACAAACACTTTGGAATGGCATGGCACTTAAATACCAAGAAGGCGTAAATCAAGTAAAAGAGATGAAAAGGACTTGGGAAAACAATGAAAAACATGTTTCTCCTGAGGTCTATAAAGAAGTCAGCATGTTGCTAGAAATTCAGTTGAAAGAGGCAATTTGGTGGAAGGACGCATCGCTTTTATACTTTCAAACTTTCTCCAACCAAGAGATTCCTGAAGGTGTAGAAAAACCTACAAAGACGCTGGAATATTACCAGTCTCTCAAGTTCCCTTTTGCTCCTGGAATTAGGCCACATTGGGATTGAACGAATACATCAAATGAGAATTACAAAGTTTGCCTTTACGCTAATATTTTCGCTTCAATGCTTCGTATTGTTGGGTCAACATACCCTTCCAAGGTTTGAATACACAATCTCCATAAATTCTCCTCAAAGTAAAAGCTACGAGGTAGAGATGCAGGTCAAAAACTGGAAAGCGGACAATATTTTACTCAAGTTACCTAACTGGATGCCAGGCTACTATCAGCTTATGAACTACTCAGATGACTTGAATGGGCTTTCTTGTGAAGACAAGAATGGAAAACAGTTGACATTTGAACAGAAAACTAAAAGATCATGGCTCGTAACAAGGCTTCCAAGTGACGATTTTAAAATAAAATATACGATTAAGACCCATAAAAGTTTTGTCGCAAATAGCATCGTAGATAGCCTTCACGCATACATTATACCAGCCAATTCTTTCCTTTATGTAGATGGTTATTTGGATTCACCTGTTTTGGTAAACCTTAACTTTGTAGACTCTTGGAATGATGTAGCAACTGGTCTAGAAACTGTTTCTGAGGTTGAACATAAATACCTTGCCTCGGACTTTGATATTTTATATGATTGCCCAATATTAATAGGGAATTTAGATCACTTACCAAGTTTCGATGTTGATGGGAAAGTTCATGAATTTGTAGGGTTTAAACTAGGAGATTTTAATAAAGAACTTTTTGTAAAAAACTTGCAGAAAATGGTGACTGCTGCATCAAATATCATTGGTGATATTCCATACAAAAAGTACACTTTTATAGGCATAGGGCCTGGTAGAGGGGGCATTGAGCATCTCAATAATACAACTATAAGTTTCGATGGGAATGACCTAAAAACCCCAAAAGACATGAATAGGGTTATGAATTTCTTAGCCCATGAGTATTTTCATCATTATAATGTCAAGCGGATTAGACCTTTCGAACTGGGTCCATTTGATTATGAAAACGGCAACAAAACCAATCTCTTATGGATATGTGAAGGGTTGACGGTTTATTACGAATACCTGATTGTAAAAAGAGCTGGTTTAGTTGACTTACCTACTTTGTTAAGTTTTTTTGAAAGTAATATCAATGCTCACGAAAATAATACAGGCAAAAACCATCAATCTCTACAACAGGCTAGTTATCATACTTGGAGTGATGGACCTTTTGGAGGACAAAAAGGTAAGTCCATTTCTTATTATGACAAAGGCCCCATTGTGGGTTTATTTCTAGATTTGGAAATAAGAAACGGTACAAAAAATAAGAAATCGCTAGACGACGTAATGCGAATGCTTTATCAAAAATACTATTTGCGTGAAAAAAGAGGCTTTACCGAAGCTGAGTTTCAGGCTATTTGTGAAGAAGTTTCACAAACAGACTTGTCAATTTTCTTTGAATATGTTTACACCACCAAAGAGCTAGATTATCCTAAATACTTAGCACATGCCGGATTGAAAATCGATAGTACAAAAGAAGAGAATGGGAAATTAAGGTATAGCATTGCACAAATTGACAAACCAAATAGTCTACAGAAAAGGGTTTTGGCTTCCTTAATAAGGGAATAAATTGAATTACTAGAGCTGCTTATGTAAAGTATATAAAAGGACTTTTGGGCTTTCGCTATTAAGCTGAACAAGTCCATTTTTAATAAAACCCAATTTAACTAAGAGCTTTTGTGAAGCTAAATTATCAGTATTTGTAATTGCTTTTAATTCACTTAATCCGAATTTATTAAAAGACAATTCTACAAGCATTTTACTTGCTTCAAAAGCATATCCTTGCCCTTCATTTTTCTCTAAAAATGCAAAGCCAAGGTCAATACCTTCCAAACCTGCTCGGTCGTACAAACCAACAACACCTAACTTTTTTTCATCTATTTTTCGTATAACGGTAAAAGTAGAATACCCCAACCGCTCTCTTTGAAGGACGTAATTGTCACTTATATACTTCTCCGCATCTTTTACTGTACGTACTCCTCTATCACCGATAAACTTTTGCCATTTAGCGGTGTTCATCAACTCCAAAATAAAGTTGGAGTCCTCTTCAGTTGTTGGTTTAAGTACTAACCTGTCTGTATCGTAAATCTCCACTTTTAAAGTTTTAAACTTTTGATTTTTTGGATAAGGAGCTTCGCAATAAGTTCATTTCCTTTGTCGGAAGGATGAAGTCCATCATAAGTCATATTTTGTGCATCTTCCGGATAAGGATATTCATCCTTGGCAGGATCAAAAGGGATTGAAACATACCCTGGGTAAGTATAATCTTGATATGCTCCAGTTTCTGGATTTTTCAGCCTTTTGTATTTTACCATGTTTTTGAGGCCCAATTTCTTGTTGTGATATAAATCAACAGCCTCATAGTTTTCATATTTTGCAATTTCTACAATGACGTTAGCAATACTTTCAAGGCTTTGCCCATTTTTCTCTTTGTAGGACCCAAATGCGTTGTTTTTAAAACTATTGATATATACAAAATCACCACGTTGCATAGGGGAGATTAAGATAAATTTAGCATTCGGGTTTTTAGATTTTAAGCGGTCTATAATGACCCTAAATGATCCCGCTACTGTTTCCGTACCACTTGCACTTTCATAGTCGGCCATTGTTCCGGCTGGTATGCCAGCCCACCAATCATTTGTTCCTAGAAAAATGGTATATAATTCTGCCTTTTCAATTTTAAGCTTTTCTATATTTTCGGCTATTCGCTTAGCAGTCCAGCCATTGTGTCCTTGATTGATATAATGCAATTCCAGAATTTCTTCATTTACAATAGTCATATAACCTTTCGAAACCCTATTTCCTGTTTCGTTTAGATGGTTATTCAGATAAGTAATAGAATCCCCCAATGCCACCCATGTTTTTTGTGAGGGAACATAGGAAGAACCGATAACAAATAGGAATAAAAAAGGTAGGAAAAATCTCAAGGTCTTCATACTGCAATTTAATTCAATTATTCTTAAATCCATTTAAATTCAAATGGGCAAAATCGGTAACTAATTGTAAAGGAAATAAGACTATTTTTGATAATTATAAATCAATAATTTTATTCATAATGAAGACCTATCTCATTATTTCCCTTTTTATTATTTCGGCTAGCGTTGCTTTTGCTCAAGACGAAAAATCAACTAGCGTACAAGCAGCTTACAAAGCAGAAATAGATGTAATAACAGCTGATTCGAGGGTTCAAAAAGCTTTTGATCTTATTCAGGCTAATGAGCCTGTTACAATGAAAAACCTCATTGAGTTGACTGAGATTCCTGCACCACCTTTTATGGAAGAAAAAAGAGGTATTCGCTTTGCTGAAATGCTGAAAGCTGCAGGAGTAGACTCCATTTGGACTGATGAAGTTGGAAACGTATTGGCACTAAGAAAAGGCAAAAAAGGAGGTAAAACAGTTGTTTTTGAAGCCCACCTAGACACAGTCTTCCCTATAGAAACTGACGTGAAGGTAAAAATGAAAGGCGATACGCTGTATGCTCCAGGCATTGGTGACGACACGCGTGGATTGAGCATGGTCGTAACTGTGCTAGAAGCAATGAACAAAGCTAAAGTTTCAACCGAGGCCGACATCCTTTTTGCAGGAATGGTTGGCGAAGAAGGCCTTGGAGACTTAAGAGGTGTGAAACATTTATTTAAAAACGGAGATAGAAAAATAGACGCTTATATCGCTATAGATGGCGGCGACATTGGTAGAATCAATAACATGGCTTTGGGTTCAATTCGCTACAGAGCAACCTTCAATGGCCCTGGAGGACATTCTTGGGGAGCATTTGGCTTAGCCAACCCTCACCATGCGATTGGCAAGGCAATCGATTATTTCGATACTGCTGGAGCGGCCTTTGTGGCAACTGGACCTAAAACTTCTTACAATGTTGGTGTCATAGGTGGTGGCACCTCTGTGAATTCCATTCCGTTTGAATCTTTGATGGAAATAGACGTGCGTTCGGTAAGCCCACAGCGGTTATTGCGAATGGAAGAAATATTGAAAGAACAAATGGAAAGAGCTCTAAATGATTACAATAAAACTGTAAAAAAAGGAGAGCCTTTGACCCTAAACTTAGAGAAGATAGGAGATCGACCTTCTGGAGAATTGGGCGAAAACCTTCCACTTATTTTAAAAGCGATTGCAGCTACTTCTTACTTCAATGCACAGCCAACACTCACTCGCGGCTCTACCGATTCAAATATTCCAATTGCTCTGGGAATTCCAGCTATCACAATTGGACGCGGAGGCAAAGCTGCAAATGCTCATTCATTAGACGAATGGTATCTCAATGACGAAAGTGGTGCATTGGCGATCAAACTTGCAATGCTTATTCTGATTGCAGAAGCAGGCTTACATTAAGACTAATCAGCTCCATGATATAAATAAAGTGCCCCATAAGTCCAATTGGGGCCTTTTAAAGTTGGATAATTGAATCGATCCATCATTAAGGCAACATACTTAAACGGGTATCCTTCGGGAAGTTGAACAATATTGGGCCATACCCTTGTGCCAGAGGTATTGTCCCATGGCGGCAAGTCCATTTTGAGACTTCCTGCATCTTTGAGATCAGGATAAGTATATATCAATATCTTACGATCCGCACTTCCCGAAAAACAGAAAAGCTTATCCCCTATTTTTTGGATAGATGTACCTGTAGAATTGTAAGCAACAGGCCCGGCTATTTTATGAAATTCTTTATTCCAAAAGTCAGACTCTAGCACAATCGCTTTGTAACCATTTACATTCTCACAAGTAAGCATTCTCCACTTTTTTGCAGCAGAATCATAAAGCAAATGTGGGTCCTCTATGTCCCCTACCATTCCAAATGGTTCTGCTTTCATGATCGAAAAACCAAACCTAGGGTCGCTTTTGCTTTCAATGGCAAGCAATTGTTTTTTCTCTTTTTCGGGAAAAGCATAGGCACTAAAACCCGTAGTAATTCCTCGCCAAACCTCATCTTTTCTATCATAAAAAATGTGAGAAGCAACTTCATTCCTTAGCAATCCATCATTTCTATCAAAGAGTATAACACCTTCTAACTTGACGTCAAAAACACTTGGATTCATACTAAATACTCCTTGAATGTGATGTGGCAAAGCCCTTCCTCTAATCGACATCGTGTACCATAGCCTTCCCTTGTCCAGCATAGGCTCTCCGTTTTCATATGTAATGGCCCGAATATCCGCTTGACCCATTCCTGTACTCAGTATCATGTCAACGCTTTCAATTTGAACACTACCTTTTTCTATTTCTGCAAAAAGTCGTGACTGAAAAGTATTTAAATATTGCTTTGCTCTTAAATCTATGAATTTATTAAAATCACTTTTTGCAATTACTTCTGGCAAGTTTTCCTTTTGATGAAATAGCGTAAGGCCACTTCCTAGCATCTGAAGAATAATTCTTCCTTTTAACTCCCTCCCCTCCTCCTTGTTTACAGCAATGGATTGTGCAACGATGTTTTTTGAATCCCGAGAAACTACCAACTCTACATCATTCAAGGTATTTCCATCGTAGGCAATTTTAATAAAGAATTGGTCTTTTTTCTCAGCATCCGAAAACTCAAATCCTAAGTAACCTTTTCCAGAGATTTCTTTGAGTTCAATGGTATAAGTTGCAACGGGGTTAAAGCCACCAAACCAAATACTAGTTTGGGTTTTTGATTGAGAACTTATCACCAACATCTTATCTCGTATTTCTACTTCAGACTTTTGATCCATATAGTGCTCAGTAGGGTACATTGCACTAAAACCAACCACTTTAGATGGGTCAAGTTTTGCCAAAGGAATAGATTGATCCGAATCAAAAATCATCCTTTTTACCCCTTGTCGAACAAAATTTATTTTATCTGGAGAGGTTTGTCCGCTAGCGAAAAGCGATAAAAGTGAAAGCACTAATAAGTTAATGCAGGCAGTGATTTTCATATGAGTGTAATGGCTTAAGTTTTCTTTGCTTTTTTGATCAACTTTAAAGCCCAATCATAGTGGCTGGAAGTAGCTGAAATAAAGTATGCTCCCATGGAAGTTGTTCCGGTCCATGCGTATTTTTTCTTCTCAAAAAGGTCTGGATCAGAAATAGAAGTTATAATTTCTCTTATTTGATTAAAACTAATTTTCAAGCTCAGCTTTGCTTCGTACAAACTAACTTCTTTGTATTTTTCTCTTATCCAATTGTTTAAACTGGGAAGGGTTTTCCAAGTGTAGCCTTTTGCAGGAATTATAGGTTTTTCGCCTACCTTTCCTTGTGTATACCAGTCTTCCATCATCAAATGCCAATGATGTAAATGCATCAAGACATCTCTTATGTTGCGATTCAATGTCCCTGGGGGAAAGTCCAGACCTTGTTCGTCATCGCTCAAACTATCTACAAAAGCAATGAGCTTCTCGAAGTTAGCTTTACCCAACTCAAGTAATTCAGTTTTATTTTTGGGTCTTGAAATTAGGTCTTCCTTTTGGCTTTCCTAAAGTTAAAACGTATAGCCCGAAAAGACAAGGACCCGACTTCTTTCTAAATCAGTCTTCTTATTTTTTTGAACTTCAATCTAATTCATGAAGAAGGTTGTTTCAAATAACTAATTGTATTCTACCAAAAAAACTTAGTTGGCATAATTGAAAGTATGCTGGAATGATGTGTTATTCACGAGATCTTCAATTTCAATGCTTTCAAAAGCAATCTGAACCTCTTCTATTAAGCTTTTAGGCTTTTTTTGTGGGGAACTTTGCACTAAAGTGCTTAATTCAGGATGAGGGCCGATAATTTGATCTGCAATAAATATCACATTTTCCAAAGTATATCTATAATAAGGAATGTCTGTAAGTGTGTTGGGGTTTCTTACATAAAATGTGAATACTAGTTCGGGGTAGTTTATATTTTGAATGATCGATTTACTAATGATTAATGAACTTCTACCTACTTTCTTTTTAAATTTAAAAACCGCTGAAACCGAACTTTGTGTCCCCATTTTTCTTAAAATACTAAAATCAATGTCAAGAATTTTAGATTCTGAACTGTGAACTCCTGCTGAAACTGCTTCATCATACAAGTCAGGTACAACATCGGCGATTTCAAGAAATATATGAGCATCACTATTTGGTATGGCTTCGCTCAATATTTCCCAAGATTCGGCTTTTCTCAAATATAGACTCTTTTGTAATTCACTGTAAACCATCATACCTTCTACTGGGGAAACTACTTGGTCAAGGTCTGTCACCTCAGGTACCTTAATTCCATGTGGTAGAATGATTCCTGACTGAGAAATTGTCTCAAAACTGGTGAGAAATAGCAATATAAAGCTGAGTTTAACAAAGGTCATTTTCATGATAAATAAGTGTTAGTTTACTAGCTAAATTAGCCAACTCTCACTCATTACCAGCAAATAATTTTAATTCTTATTGAGCGTAAGGTAGTTCGCCCACAAAGTTTCTCTCACTATAAAACAAAAAAACCGCCTTCTTACGAAAGCGGCTCAATACTCTTAATTTTCAATCATATTAATCGTCTCTACCACCAAGGAGCATCATTGCATAGTATGCAAGGTTAGCTACTGCAGCAAGTGCACCTACTACATATGTCATGGCTGCCCATTTAAGTGCGTCTTTTGCCATTGCATGTTCTTGCTTGTTAACTACATTGCGTGTTTCCATCCACTTAAGTGCACGGTTACTTGCGTCAAATTCTACAGGTAGAGTTATCAAAGAAAAAGCAGCTATTGCTCCGTTAGCAGCAACCAGCACATACAGCAACATGTTACCTATTGCACTTCCTTGAGAAATCATGTAAAAACCTCCCATGAAAAGGAACATGTTCAACATTCCCATCATTTTGGATGCAATACTCACCGCTGGCACCATAGCTGATCTCATTTTGAGAGCTGCATATGCCGTAGCATGCTGTACAGCGTGACCAACCTCGTGAGCAGCAACTGCTGCAGCTGAAGCACTTCTACCATTATACACGTCGGTGCTTAGGTTTACTGTCTTGTTTTGTGGATTATAATGATCCGTTAACTGTCCGGCAACGTGGGTTATCTTAACATCATATATGTTATTATCTGTTAGCATTTTTTTTGCAATTTCTGCACCGCTAAGGCCATTAGATAATCCTATTTTGGAATATTTGGCAAACTTACTTTTGAGTCTATTCGACACAAACCAGCCTATTCCCATGAATACAAAACTGATAATGATAATTGGATGAAACATATCTTTCTTTTATTTCTTTTTGTTTTTAAAGTGTGAATCTATTCTCACACTAAATTAACACAAGTTCTACAAATTCTGTTCTATTGATTACTCTTGCGAGGTTAAAATTTGTTTAGAATGTACATTAAGATGATAAAGGGTTCTTTTTATGGATGAATTTAAATTACTAAAAAATGGGAAGCCAATTATAACAGATTAAAGATTATACGGATCTTGCTTTTTACCCGAAATTGAAAAATCTGCGTTAAGCTACAGTGGCCAAGCCAACTGTGGCATCAGCGTCCCTTTGCTTATATGATTTGAACGAATTTTATATAGAATTTAATAAATCAACTTGTTCCTCGATTATGGGACACGGATTGAACAGATTTAAACTGATTTTTATAGATTTTGGGAATCAAAAAAAATAGTACCTCCCGAACTGAGCAAGGTCGAAGTTTTGTGTCTTTGAGACTTCGTGATCATAAAAACAAACCTACTTCTTTCCCAAAAAGAAAGAAACCACAAATGCTCCTAATCCAAAAACGATAACGAAGATGATCCCTTGCATGGTATGTAGGAAAGTAGCTAAAGCAATGCCGTCTTGTGCATTAAGCCCGTACAAACTAACGATTTTACCAACCAAGAAGTGATAACTACCGATGCCACCAATAGTGGGAGCAGCCATACCGATAGTTCCCATTACCAAAATGGTAAGACCAGCCAATGGTGAAATATCTGCTGTTTGTGGAATTGCGAAACACAAAAACCATGTCATGAGGTAATACATGGTCCATATAAATAGCGTGTGAAAAAGAAATAAGCCCGGGCTTTTAAGGTTTTTCACCGCCGAAAAACCTTCCCAAAGGCCTATTACTATACCTCTTACTTTCGCATATAAGTTATTTTCTTGAAGTCGCGTATCGTTTCTCAAAATCCATTTCCAAGCTAAGTAAGCAACGACAATAAGGCCTCCTAGAATACCAATAAGCAATATTGGATTACTGAGTTTCTCGCCAAAGAATTCGGCAAAAAAGTCTTTTAACCTCGAATATTCTAAAGTCAGATTGAGTACAATTAAGAAAAGAAGCACCATTACATCTATCAGTCGCTCAGCAACTGTAGCCCCAAAGGATTTCTCAAAAGGAACTCCGTCAAGCTTATTTAAGCTAGCAGATCTTGCAAACTCCCCTGCCCTAGGTAAAACAAGATTAGTAATATAACCTATCAAAACCGAAACCGTGGTTTTGGTCGCTGATGGATCGTAACCAATGGGCTGCAACATCAATTTCCAGCGGTATGCCCTACTCCAATGTGCCAATAATGCCAACACTGCGGACAATGCCACCCACCAATAATTGGCAGACTTAATGGTCTCCCAAATACTAGCAACATCTACATCTTTGAATACGAAATATAGCAAACCAACCGCTATACCAAGCGAAATGGCGTACTGGAGAACCTTTTTGACGTTCATTGTTTATTTTACAACACGGTTATTTTCATCTGGGAAAACAACTTTAGGTTTGTGGTTTGCCGCTTCTTCTGGAGTCATCCAAGCATAAGAAATAATGATGACGATATCACCAACTTGTGCTTTACGAGCTGCCGCTCCATTTAAACACACAATTCCGGAACCACGCTTTCCTTTGATCGCATATGTCTCCAATCGCTCTCCATTGTTGTTGTTCACAATCTGAACTCGTTCGTTTTCTTTGATACCGGCGGCATCGAGCATATCTTCATCTATGGTTACACTTCCCACATAATTCAGCTCTGCCTGAGTGATTTTAACACGATGAATCTTTGACTTAAATATATTAACTAGCATTGATCTTCTTAATTTGTTGCAATTTAGTAAATCCTTAACGAAACCGAAGTTTTATAAATTCCAGTTTTTCTGGTAACATTTGTTGTGGAGGTTGTTTATAATGGGAACAAGGTCGAGTTAAGATGATTTTGAGTTGAAGGTTAAATGTTAAAAGTACAGAAATTCGTTTTTCCAAATTAAGAGCTGTTTTTTAGTCGTTACACAGTTCCTGTACTTTAAAATATCCCTTGGATAAAAGTTGAAATCAATAAATACCATAGTTACAAAACCCGAATATTAAACTTTCAAGATGACCTTCAAATTTTGAACTTTTGACTCCTGCCTTGAGTTCGTCGAAGGGTTTAACCATTAAACAAAAATATGAACATTCTAATAACAGGCGGTACAGGATTAGTTGGAAAAAAACTTAGTCGTATTTTACTAAGCAAAGGTCATGAGGTGCGTGTGCTTAGTCGCTCCAAAAGGAAAAATGATGGCGTGAAATATTATCAGTGGGACCTAAAAGCTGGGTCTATTGAAAAAGATGCTCTCATGAATGTCGATTGCCTTGTACATTTGGTTGGTGCGGGTATTGTAGATGAAAAATGGACTGACGAAAGGAAGCAACTGATCATTGACTCTAGGGTAGAACCACTCCAACTTTTAGCAAAAGAGTTTAATGAATTGGGACAAAAGCCTAAGTCAATTATCTCAGCTTCGGCAATCGGTATTTTTGGTTTCGGAAGAGGTGAAGAAAAAGTGGATGAAAACTCAAGTTTCGGTGATGATTACCTTGCTGAGGTCACAAAGCTTTGGGAAAATGCCGTTGTAAAGTTTGCAAATGAAATGTCCACAAGAGAAGCGAGAATTCGTATTGGTATTGTATTAGACAAAAACGAAGGGGCATTGCCAAAATTAGCACTGCCTGTCAAATTTGGAGTAGGATCGGCTCTAGGTGATGGAAAACAATGGACTTCTTGGATTCACGTAAATGACCTTGTAAATATATTTGCTGAAGCAATTGAAAAGGTATCTTTTCAAGGTGCATATAATGCCGTAGCTCCAAACCCCGCCAGGAATAAAGAATTCACTCAAATAGTTGCAAAAGTTCTAAAAAGACCGCTTTGGGCACCAAATGTACCAGCTTTTGTACTTCGCATCATTCTTGGAGAACGTGCAAGGTTAGTTTTGGAAGGAACTTATGTAGAAAACAAACGGCTTTCGGAGCAAGGTTTTGAATTTAATTTTAAAGAATTGAAAGAAGCCGTACAGCATATTTACGAATAGAATATCACTTTTTAGTTTGGAATACTTTTTTCTAAATTCGTCCCCATGAAAAAGCTAATTCCATTTTTACTTTTAGGCCTATCTCTTTCTTCTTGCCGATCGGCTTACATCTTTTCCTATTTTCAAGACAATGGACAGGATGGTTTACATCTTGCTTACAGTGAGGATGGACTAAAATACACAGCACTTAATAATAACGAGTCTTACCTCACACCTATGGTAGGAGAAGATAAACTCATGCGTGATCCATGCATCATACAAGGGCCTGATGGCTTATTTCATATGGTTTGGACGGTGAGTTGGAAAGAAAAAGGAATAGGATACGCAAACTCAACTGACTTGAAAAATTGGAGTCCTCAAAGGTACATACCTGTAATGGAACACGAAGAAAGTGCGATGAATTGCTGGGCACCTGAAATCACCTATGACCCAGACAATAAAGAATACATGATTTATTGGGCAACTACTATTCCTGAAAAATTCACGGAAACTAAGCTCAGTGGGGACAATAAAAACAATCACAGAATGTACTATGTCACTACTAGCGATTTTGTAAATTTCAGTGATACAAAATTACTTATCGACCCTGGTTTCAATTGCATAGATGCCACTATTCAGAAAATTGACAACGAATGGGTTATGTTCTTAAAAAATGAAACAAAAATCCCTGTTGCCGAAAAAAACATAGTAGTAGGAAAGTCCCAAAAGCTAACTGGTCCATATACAATAGACAGAAATCCTATTTCTGAAAACTGGGTAGAAGGCCCTACTTATACAAAAACAAAGCTTGGTCATACGCTCATTTTTGATGGATATACTCGCCATCAAATGGAAGGAATTGCATCTGCAGATTTAAAAACTTGGAGAAGTATCAAAGATGAAATCTCTTTCCCAAAAGGAACACGACACGGTACAATCTTTAAAGTCAAAAAGAAAGTATTAAAAGGTTTGTTGGGAATTTAGGAACTCTTTAAAATTCTAATTTTAGCAATATTAAAGTTAATTCTTCTTCCTAAAACAAAAAAACGTGTATTCGTGGTAAATCTTTACCATGAATACACGAAATGTTCTTTGCTTGACCTTAACTTAAAACCAGCCAAAAGGATTCACAAACCCTCCTACTCCTACGAGTACAGTTACAATCACGCAACCAATCAAAGCTTGCTTCATCTGATCTTTATCATTATCTGTTACTATATAGACGATCAAAAGTCCAACAATTCCAAGGCAACATCCCCACCAAAATGCTCCTAAAACTGGCATTTGATCTCCAGCCACAGCAACGGAGCTTTCTTGCATGATTTCAACGCCTTCTATTAAGTTAGAATGATTCGCTTTTACAGTTTCATAGTCTAAATTTGAGTTGGCCTCAACAGCTTGTTCCAATCGATCCAAGGCTGCAAATTCAGCATTGACATCAATATCCATTTCTAATGGTTCAACAGCAAAAGAAGCCATAGAAAACAAGCATAGGATAGCAAAAAGAGTGTTTTTCATAATTCTTATTTTAAAAGTTTAGACTGATTCTTTGATTTATATAGCAATGAGATGCAATCTGGTCAATAATGGTTGCCTTGCTGGTAGCTCAATTTCCTTTTTTTGCCCAGCTATCTCTCAATCCTACGGTTTGATTAAAAATTAATTTATCTGCTGAACTGTCCTGATCTAGCACATAATACCCTTTTCGCATGAATTGGTATTTGCTGTCTAAGCTAGCAGCAGCCAGTGAAGGCTCTGCATAAGCACTTATTACTTGAAGTGAATCTGGGTTAAGGTGATCTTTAAAATCTCCTTCAGCCTTACTTAGGTCTTCCACATTGAAAAGTCTATCGTAAATTCTCAATTCTACAGGAACGGCCTCACTTGCACTTACCCAGTGAATTACACCTTTCACCTTTACACCAGATGTATCTTCTCCACTTTTTGAGTTAGGAACTATACTACATTTTAGTTCGATTGGCTCACCGCTTTCATCTTTCACGACTTCATCGCACTGGATAATGTAAGCTCCTTTAAGCCTAACCATTCCACCTGGCGAAAGCCTGAAATATTTCTTTGGAGGATTTTCCATAAAGTCGTCCTTCTCGATATATATCTCTTTTGTAAATGGTACTTCACGAGAACCACTTTCGTCGTCTTCGGGATTGTTTTCTACCATTCCTATCTCACGGTAATCGTCAGGAACTCCAGTAATAGTTACCTTGAGCGGATCAGTAACCACCATTACTCGGGTGGCAATTTTGTTCAACGAATCTCTCACAAAAAACTCCAACAAGCCTACATCTATAAGATTGTCACGTTTTGCTACACCAATTCTGTCACAGAAATTACGAACCGCCTCAGCAGTATAACCTCGTCTACGAATACCCGAAATAGTAGGCATGCGTGGATCATCCCAACCTGTTACATGATTCTCGTTTACCAATTGCAGCAACTTACGCTTACTCATAATGGTATAGGTAAGATTCAACCTTGCAAATTCGTACTGTTTAGAAGGGAAAATGCCTAATTTCTCAATGAACCAATCGTACACTTCTCGGTGATGCACAAACTCTAAAGTACAAACCGAATGCGTAATGGTTTCTATAGAATCTGACTGACCATGTGCAAAATCGTACATTGGATAAATACACCATTTATCTCCTGTGCGATGGTGATGTGCAAACTTGATCCTGTAAATCAAAGGATCACGCATGAGCATATTATTAGAATCCATGTCAATTTTGGCACGGAGTACTTTTGAACCTTCAGGGAATTTCCCATCCTTCATTTGCTCAAAAAGACTCAAATTTTCTTCGATACTTCTGTCGCGAAACGGACTTGGCTTACCCGGTTCAGTAGGTGTACCTTTCAGTGCAGCCATTTCTTCTGATGTACTATCATCTACGTAAGCATAACCTTCTTGAATCAACTTTACGGCGAATGCATAAAGTGTATCAAAATAGTCTGATGCATATAACTCATCGGCCCAATCAAAACCTAGCCATTTTACATCGTTTTTGATTGAATCTACATATTCTACATCTTCTGCCACAGGATTGGTATCATCAAAACGAAGATTGGTTTTACCACCAAATTTCTCAGCTACACCAAAATTCAAACAGATTGATTTTGCATGTCCAATGTGCAAGTAACCATTTGGCTCTGGAGGAAAACGAGTTAAAACTCTCCCACCATGCTTCCCACTTTCAAGATCACTTTTTATAATTTCCTCTATAAAATTTGAGCTTTTCTCTAATTCCTCAGCCATTGTCTTTATTATTGTTTTCTAAGGGATATCTCCCAATTGTGGGCAAAATTACGACAGAAATCCTTAAATCAAACCAATGGAAGCGATAGATGCCTATAAAACAGTAAGTAAAGCAAGTGAAGGTTTTTTCAAAGACCGTGGAAGTAAGTTTTCTGCCTATCTTTTTCCAGTAAAAAGCGAAGAAGAGGTAACAATTTACTTAGAAGAAGTAAAAATAGCTCACCCAAAAGCACGTCACCACTGCTATGCCTACCGAATTAGCCCTGATGGAAGCCTATTTAGGGCAAATGATGATGGAGAACCTAGTGGAAGTGCAGGTAAACCTATCTTAAACGCTCTTCTTTCCGCTGAACTCACCGATTGTTTCGTTGTAGTGGTTCGCTATTTTGGTGGAACTTTGTTAGGAGTGAGTGGCTTGATAAATGCCTATAAAACTGCTGCAGAAGAAGCCATTGCAACATCAAAAATTATTGAATGTACTGTAGACCAAACATTTGAAGCAGTATACGGCTTCGATGACATGCATGGTGTAATGCGAATAATGAAAGACCTAGATCTTAATATTATTGGCCAAGATTATAAAGAAAATAATATCATCACTTTCTCTGCCAGACTTTCGCTAGAGTCAGCAATACTGGAAGCTTTTGAAGAATTATATAGAGTGGAGCTCAAAAAGATATAAATCTTGAACCAGCCTAGCTAGTTATTGGTTTATGTTCTGATGAAATACCTGATCTATCTACTTTTATTTAGTTTGTCGGCTTGTCAAGAGCCATCCGAAATTTTAATAGATGAATATTACAACCTCAGCGATTTTTGGCTAGATCAAAAAGCAGATTTAAAAAACTCAAAACCGACTTTTTCAAAAGTAATAGATTTGGATGGTGACAAAAACACCGTTCAAACAAACGAAATCAATTGGAAAAAAGAGTTGGAGATTTTTATGGGTACCGATATCAACCGCTCAGCAATGAAAGGTTGTTACGACGAAAAAAGAGAAGGCAATATACTCAGCTACACGCTTAAAAGCGATAAAGACCAACCTGTAAGAAGCATTGAGATTGAGCTAGAAAATGAAAAGCCAAAATCAATAAAAGCCGAAATCCTCACAGAAAACTTCTTATACAGCTCCGCAAGATCAATTGCCGCAAGTTTCGTTGCTGGACACCTTAACAAATATGAAGTCTCTGGTTCGCAAGAGCTTTTCATTGGCTCCAAAAAGAGTTTTGACATTAGAGCGAAGCGGGTGGATTCTTTGAATTAGTGAGTTTAAAGAAACCTTATCAATTCTTGAATACTTTATAACTCCTTCCGCAATTAAAATCTTTTCTTTTGTAGTATATAAAATAGCTATATCCATGGCTAACAAGACCTCACAGGTTTTGAAAACCAATGAGGTTTAGGACCAAAAGATACCTCACACCACAAACCCCTTACTCTTCAAAAGCTTTTTAGAGACATCCCATAATTGGTCGCGGTAGTTGTGATCAATGCCGTTTTTGGCAATTGCTGCAGGTTTTGATTTTTTGTAATAGTATCCGTTTTTCAGTTCACTTATTGGTGCAGTTGCTAAGTGAACTGATGTTTCTGCTCCTTGCTCTGGAGTGATCAAAAATGGCATCCAAGAGAAATACTTTAGCAAACCGCCATTATTTGCTCCAAAGCCTGTTTTTACAACTCCAGGATGAACTGCGTACGCGTTTATGTTTTCAAAATTTTCAACCAAGCCTTTCGTAAATAAGATGTTCATAAGTTTTGTGCTTCCGTACTGTCCCCAACCACTAAACTTCTTCTCACAGTTTAAATTCTCAATATCGAATTTACCCATTTTGTGAGCCTCAGATGAAAGATTGATGACCCTTGGCTCTGTAGAAGACAAAAGCTCTTTCTTAAGTAATTTAGTTAGGTAATAATGCCCTAAATGGTTGACCTGAAATCCCCATTCAAAACCATCTTTGGTTTTTTCATAAGTGTCAAAAATACCTCCTGCATTATTTATAAGAACATCCAATGTGTTATACTTTGCTTGAAAGGCCGCTGCAGCTGATTTTATGCTAGCCAAATCACTCAAGTCTCCTAGTACAAAGTCAATGCTAGCTTCTGGGGCTAGTTTCTTTAACAGAGCTACTGTTTTGTTTACTTTTTCCTCATTGCGAGCTA
The DNA here is from genome assembly GCA_900230115.1 of Spirosomataceae bacterium TFI 002. NCBI lineage: Bacteria > Pseudomonadati > Bacteroidota > Cytophagia > Cytophagales > Spirosomataceae > Spirosomataceae bacterium TFI 002. Next base: position 1,643,268 of record LT907983.1, read on the forward strand.
ATAATACGACATTGAAGCCTCTTGAAGCCAATGCTTTTGCAGTTGCAAATCCAACTCCAGAAGTTGCTCCAGTGATTAAAACGGTTTTAGTTTTCATAATTCTTGATGATTTGAGCTTATAACAAGGAAGTCGAAAATACGTTCATAAAAAAGCTCGTTCCCTTTCGAGAACGAGCTTTTAAAAGATTAAATTTAAAATTAATTCTTCCCTGAAGATACACCGGCAGGTTTTGCTTCCTCTGGCTTTTCTGTAAATTTCTTTTCGAAATCCCCAGCTTTTACCATCGTTACTTTGCTGGCATCAATATACTTGCGGAAAGTGGCATTTACTTGATCAATCGTAAGGTTTTTGATCTTGTCTTCATATGCTGCATCGAAACTCACTTTTCGATCTAAATAAAGGTAATTATCTAACTTCCCAGCCAATTCATTGTCTTTTGATCTTGAGACAGTTTGTCCTTGAATAAAGCCTTCAACAGCAGCTATCAATTCCTCTTCTGTGAAACCTTCGTTACGTACTTTGTTTATTTCCTCTACAAATGCTGCCTCTAACTTAGCCGCGTTTTCGGGAGCATAGATTGCATATGTGGTAAATGTTCCAACCTCATCAAGCGAAGAAGCAGAAAACTGAGAACCCACACCATAACTAATTCCTTCTTTCTGACGGATTCTCATTGCCAAGCGGCTATTCAAGAAACCTCCACCAAGCAAGTAGTTGCCCATCACCATCGCTGGATAATCAGGATCAGTATCTTTCATTTGCACCTTAATCCCTGCCAAGAACAATGCATTGGGCTTATCAGGTGTATTTACTGCTTCCGACTTATTTGGGTTTGGTGTAAATACTGTCGCCATTCTTTTGAATGGAATTGAACTTGTCCAAGATCCAAACTGGCTATTCAATTGCTTTTCTATGGCGTCTTTTTCAAAATCACCTACAAGTGAAACTGTTGCTGAAGATGCTCCGTAAAATCTAGCGTGGAAATCTTTCAATTTCTCAACGTTCACTTCTTTTACATATGCTAATTGCTCCTCAAAAGTTGGTGTATAGCGGATATCTCCTTTTGGGTACTCACTCATTGTTCTTCTGTAAATATTACCTGCAATTGCCATAGGGTCACTCAACTGAGCTTCTATTTGGGCTTTTTGCTCAAGTAGCATTTTGTCCAATTCTTCTGCATCAAATGTTGGGTTCTTCAATACATCGTCCAAAATCTTAAGTGCTGCTGGCAAGTGCTCTTTGGTACTTAATAAAGAAATGCTAACGCTATTACCTCCACCATTGATCCTCATAGTAGTCTGAATTTTGTCCAACTGATCTTTGATTTCTTGGCGATTCATGTTTTTGGTACCCATCATCAACATGGAAGCAGTCAAATTATCAGTAACTCCCATATTCTTAAGGCTCATTTCATCACCAATCCTGAGTGTCATATCCATTGCCACAGTATTACCACGAGTTGCTTTTGGCAACAGGGCATATTCCATTCCATTGGCAAACTTACCTTCTATGGTACGGCTGTCAATATTTGCTGGAGATGGATCAAAAACCTCACCTTCGGCTACTAATTCTCTTCCTTTGTAGTCTTTCACCAATTCCTCAATATTAGGCTCGGCAGGAATGATCACACGGTCTGGGGTTTTGGTAGGTAAAAACTTTCCAAAAGTACGATTAGATGGCTTGAAGTATTTTGCAGCCACACGTTTTACGTCATCTACAGTAACATTTTGAACTGCATCACGGAATAAAAAGAAGCTTCTCCAGTCACCCTTTGCAATGTATTCACTCAGCATTTTGCTAAACGCTTCACTATTTCTAGTAACCTGATCGAGGTATTTTGCTGTTTGAGTTTTAGCTCTATCTACATCCGCTTGCGTAATATCCATGCTTGCAGCAGCATCTAAAGTTGCTAAGAAGACCTCATTAGCTTTTGCAAGGTCCTTATCTGTAGGAACTTCTACCCCAAAGTATGCGTAACCAGGCTCTTTTAAACCAAATACATATCCAAATTGAGAAGAAGCCAGTTTGCTTTCAACCAATGCCTTGTATAAAGGGCCAGTTGGTTCATTTTTTAAAATATCAACCAATACATCAGTAGCACCGAAGTCCGCATGTGTTCCTGAAGAAACATGGTACATCGCTCCTAAGTATTGTACATCACCTACTCTACGCAATACCACAGAACGCTCTCCATCTTGAGTTGGCTCTTTTGTATAGGTAGTCTGAAGTTTACGAGTTGGTCTTGGAATAGGTCCAAAATAATCGTTTACTAATTTTAAAGTTGCCTCAGGATCAAATTTCCCAGCTACCATAAGCACAGCATTGTCTGGCTGATAGTATGTTTTGTAAAATGCCTGAAGTCTATCAATAGGAACTCTTTCAATATCCTCTCTTGAACCAATGGTAGAGTTTCCGTAGTTGTGCCACACATGCCCTGAAGAAATAATGCGATCCATCAAAACACTACTTGGATCATTTTCACCCATTTCAAATTCGTTTCTTACTACCGAAAACTCGGTTTGAAGATCTTCATTTTTAATAAAGCTATTCACCATTCTGTCCGACTCTAGGTCTAATGCCCAATTAAGGTTGGCATCATTCGCTGCAAATGTTTCAAAATAATTGGTTCTGTCAAGCCAAGTTGTTCCATTGGGTCTTGCACCATGATCCGAAAGCTCCTTTGGAATATCTGGATGCTTAGGCGAGCCTTTGAAAACCATGTGTTCCAACAAGTGAGCCATTCCTGTTTCACCATAACCCTCATGTCGAGAACCTACCAAATAGGTAATATTAACTGTAATAGTTTGCTGAGACTGGTCTGGAAATAGTAGGACTTTCATACCGTTTGCAAGTTGGTATTCAGTTATTCCTTCTACCGACGATTTCTTTACTGGTGCAGGAAGTTCTTTTACTTTTGGAGGTGGAGGTGGCGGTATTTGCTCCTTAAGTTCTTGTAGCTTCGCCTCATATTTTGCAATCTTTTTTTCGGCCTTGGTCTGTGCGTCTCCCGTTGTGTGGATACTTAGCAAAGCCAATACCATTAATGGTAAAAGTAGCTTTTTCATGTAGTGTAATTTTTTAAGATTTATGATTTACTGTAAAAATAAACTTTTATCTCACGATGCGAGCTTATTTTATGTTAAAAGGTTATTTGTGTTTACGAATTCAGATAGTTGAAACATAAGCGTTTTTTTCGAAGCATTGGAATTGACCATTTTTGACAAAAAGCATCTTTATTAAAAGCGATTACTTATCGAATTGTAAACCAATGGAAATTGAGAATGATTATGAAAAATCAAAAAGTATCCACTCGTAGGGTGGGTCTGACACGAAATCTATTTTTCCCATCAAAATGATCAGTATAATTATAGCTCGTGTAACAGCCTAAAGAAAAATATACACTACTCACCTTTATCCTTAATAGTGCATTTACACCTAAACCTACTTCTTTGAGGCCATTAGAAAAGTCTTGTACTCCTGCATAATCTTGCTTATTGAAGATTTTACCCAAAGCAAAACGGTGCGTCACAAAAGGTTCTGGTTGAAAAAACTTCACTTTGGACCTGAAAAGGTTTCGTCCAAAATAATGGGTATAGTTTAAACTGAAATAAACATTTGCTCCATAATTACTCAAGTTCCCAGCCTGAAAACCCGTAGAAGGTCCCAAAATTGTTTCTCTCACCCCAGCCAAAGTATTGTACAAATAGGTATATGGCACATCGCCATTCACCAAGCCACCTGTCAACGAAAACACATCATAACCGAGCTTTTTCCACCTTATTTGGTGCTTTATCTCCCCGTCTACAGACCAAAAGCTTCCATCACTATTTAAATCCGAAGACTGCATCACATTGACCGAAACGATTGGAAAATTAGTATTGACAAGATACTCCACTAAGCCAACTCGATTGAAGATTTCTTTATTTGCAAATCTAAACTGCATGCCATAATTACGCCTGCTGTTAGAGTTGAAACTACCAACTTCATAGTTGATCGCATCTCTATTCTCATTTTCGGCAAAAAGCCTAAACCAAGTAAATGGCACAGGCTTGAAGTAGAGGTTTACCCCTGTTTTTTGAAACATATCTACTCTATAACCATCCTTATCGAAAGTCAGGATTGGAAAATCTTCCATCAAATAGTTCGCCTGTAGGTAATCTACGTTCCCCGGCTGTATAAGATCTTTTTGATGATAAAACCCAATTTTGTTGTACCGGTCTTTTGTGATTAAAACATTGGCTTCTATACCATATTTAAACACCCGGTCTTGTAAACCAACAACGCCATAAGCTCTGGTATCAAATCTTGGTTGAGTGGTAAGGTTATTTTGGATGGCAACTCCTGCCCTTATTCTTTCATGAAAATTGGTGTAAGAAGGCTCAACACTAAGAATTACTGGTCCTGCGACCAATCCTTTTTGATATATGAGCTTTGACACTCCAGCCGATTTATCCAAGCCTTTTCGTAACACTGGATGTTTTGCCAAAAAATGATTGTCTTCATCAAAAATCCTAGCCTCCAAAGAATCGAGAGCGATTGGACGCAGTTTCAGAAAAGCCTCACTAGATATCGTATCAGCCTTTACACCTACATTTTTTGTTGCCCCATCAAAAAAGACACCTTTCGTTATTTCTAATTTAGGATTTTCAAACACATTCAGTAAGTCGAAATAAAGCAATGTGGTATCCTTCTTTGTTTCCAAAGGATAAATGATCTGCACCTGAGAAGTCTCAGGCAACCATTTTCCGTCCACTCTTTGGTAAGATTGCTCTATTCCAATGCGGTTAACCAAAAGGCTATCAACTGTAATTCCTTTGAAGTGAGTTAATGCATAGTCACTAGCACTAATATCGAAAGACCCTTCCATGGCATCGAAACTGCTCGATTGCTTTGGTAGAAATATGATGTGATACACACTATCACCTGCCATGTATGCCGTATCAATCAACTCAAAGTCATAGGCACTAAAGCTTCCTTGTTTCAATGGATTAAGGTAATTTCTTTCATTTACTGATCCAGCAGTTCCACTGGCAACAAGAAAAGGGTTAAACCTAAAATAAGGTTGATAAAAACCATATGGATTCAAATTGTTTGGGAAAGCTAAATCGAGCGGAAATAGACGCGGGATATTTTGCAAACTGTGCTCTATATCCTCTTTTCGCTGCCCATTTTTTAGATATACTTTGCCAACATTCTCCAGAAAAAGCAAATGTGTTCTTCTACTTGAAACAGAATCCAGCAAGAAAACCTTGTTTTTAGTGTAAAGGTCCGCAGAAAAGGCTTCAAACTTTAATGGATTATTGTCAGGCTCGTTTTCTTGAAGTTTTCTAATAATCTCCCAGGCTGGGTTTTCGCCAGGAGTAAGCACTACTTCATCTAGCTCCGTGGTTCTTTCTTTGAGATAAATATCAAATTCTTCTGGCAAGTTGGTGGTGAGAAACTTGCGAGTCTCATAACCAATACGTGAGAATATGACATAATTGGAAGTAACCCGTAACTGATATTTTCCACTTGAATCAGTACTTATCCCATCAGTGTTGCCCTCCATCCTGACATTGACATTGGCGAGAGGAGCATCTGTAGAAAGGTCTTTTACAATTCCTTGCAGCAGTCTTTCCTGAGCAATGACCTCGACAGAAAATATGAGTAATATAGAAAGGAGTAAATGCTTAATTGTCGTTCTATTTCGGATAAAACACTTAATTCAAACTTTGAATTGCACAAAGCACATTTTTTTATTTCAAAAGGCGGTCAACATTGGCAAAAGCTTCAATAAATGAAGTTTTCCTCGCCAAAATAGTTTCGCAAAAAGCATCTATTCTAACCTTGGCAATTTTATAGTCCAAAGGAGTCATATTTCCCTTTTGGAAGTAGAGTTGTAAGAGTCTTACTTTCTTCGAAAAATAATTAAAAAATACTGATTGTCGTAATCCATCAAATTGCTGCGGTTTACCGATTTTAGAACGGTGAGCAACTTCATAAGGCAAAAGAAAAAGGTCGGCAAACCCAAAACCAATGGTCATATTTACCAATCGCTCTTCGCTTATCCTATCCTCTTTTATGTAATGCTGAATCACTAAATCTTTTGCGTAATAAATCTTATATCCGATCAGTTTTGAAGCTAGGCATATTTCGCTGTCTTCGCCGCCCATTTGTACTTTTCCAATTCTCCCAGTAAGAAGTGGTTGCCATTTTTTTGCGGATAACTCGGCATAAATCTTTTTACGAATGCTCATTCCAGCACCATAGACACCACCTATCTCGCTTACATCTCCAGAGAAATCATATAGCTCTCCTGTAGCAAACGCATGTTTATGTTTTTCGTACCATTCTGGCGGCACACCGTCGAAATGCCCTATTGCAGTCACTCCTAATATCCCAACTTCTGGATTTCTGAAAACATTGGCAACTTCACTGACCCAGTTAGCTGGCACAAAGTTATCATCATCTACAAACGAAATGATATCGTATTGAGCTTTGGCTATACCAGCCTTTCTTGCGTAGGTAAGCCCGGGCTCAGTTTCATTAATTATTTCAAGATTTGTGATTGGGTTAAGTCCCCATTTTTTCAAGGCAACACGGGTGGTTTGGTCTGTACTGGCATTGTTAACCAATATCACTTCCCAATTCACATTTGTTTCTTGTTTTTGAAGATAATCAAGGGTTTCTTCAACAATACCTTCACTATTAAAACAACAAATTACTACTGAAACTCCATTCATAATTTACCACTGGTGACTGGCTCTTAAGTAGCCGTCTTCTTTTGCAAAACAAATATCTATTTGACCCAAAGCACCATCTAGCGGCCTGTTGGAAAAACCAGGAAAATCATATATTACATATCCTCGTTCTTTCATAAAAGCGATAACTTCTTCTATGAGTGGCTGATTTGGCAAAAATTTAAACAAGCCTACTTCAAGTATAAAAACTTCCGTTTTCCCAAAAATAGACGAAGCTCCTTTCAGTACTTCTAATTCAAAACCTTGAACATCCAGCTTACATAAGGTCGGTATTTTTATTTTACCACTAGCAACCAATTCATCCACTGTGTAAACTGGCACTTTACGTTGCTCTTTGTCTCCTCCACTTTCGCCGTGCTCTGGCACTAGGAATGACGAACCTGCGTGATCGTCCCATACAGTAAGCAATAACTCGCCTGAGGTTGAACCTGCACCTCCCAGTATCCAATTACCTCTTTGATTCTTAAAAAAAGCTTCGATGGGGGCTTTCATTTCTATCTGAGGTTCAATTAAGAAAAACTCAGCATTGGGAAAAATCCCTGAAGCCATCTGGCTCCATTCTCCAGTATTTGCTCCAACGTCTAATATTGATTCAACTTTCAACCCTCTGTCTCTAATTCCACTAAGACTCAACACCATATCGCCAGCAATTGAGTTCTTACTTAAGACATGATAACCCATGGATTGGGCAATTTTTTGGATTACTGACTTAATTGTTTTTGAGATCATTAGTAAATTTTTGAAAGAATAGGTGCCACTAGGTACCATAGGTTTACTTCCGAGGGCAAAGATGCAAGATATTTCTTTTTTTCTGGCAATGAGCTGCGGTATACTTTCATTGCCCAATATGCCAAAACCTTATGTTTTTGAACAAAGGGAGTTTTGTTTTTTCGCAAAAGTGAGCCTACAATCTGTAGCCCTTCTTTGAGGTCCAAGCCTTCTTTTTCGGCTTGAAAGGATACATTATTCTCGTGTCTTCGGAAATAGTTAAGTCTTTGTGCTAGTCGGGTTACATTCCCTTTAGTTTCAAAACTGCTCCAAAAAAACCAATCTCCCGCATATTTAAAGCTTTTCAATTTCTTGAAATCTAAGCTATTCAAAGCTGCTTTTTTAAAAACTGCCGAACTAGCATTGTAGACCAATGGCCCTTTTAAAAACTGATTACTAAGTGCATCAGCATACGATATTTTGAAAGAATTAGTTTCGTGGTCAGGTGAATGAATTATTTCACCTTCTGGATTTACCCAATGAGAAGCACTAAACGCAATTTGTAGCGAATCGTCATTTTGGAATGCTGAAAATGTAGTGTCAAGAAAAGCAGGGTCCGCATAGTCATCACTTTCCGCTATCCAAATGAGAGGAGATTTTGCCAGAGCAATACCTTTTTTCCAAAAACTAAAGGGAGACCCAGAATTACTTTCAGAAAACTCGATTTGGGTTATTCTTGGGTCCGAGTAAGTATTAATTATTTCTTGGCTTTTATCTGAAGAGGCATCATCAAAAATGAGCAACTCAAAGTCCACAAAGGTTTGACCCAAGATAGAGTCGATTCTTTGTTTTAAGAACCTAGCATGGTTGTAATTTGGTAATATGACGCTTATTGCTGGCATTCATTTTTAAGCAAACACTTCTTTTACAGCTTCCAAGAATGCATGACCAAACTTGCGGCTAGGTTCCAATTGGTTCCCTTCTGCCCATTCATTCCAAGCATTTACAAATACAATCTGCTCTTCTTCTGGAAGTGCTTCTGCTTTCTCTTTGGCCCAAATAAGTGATTCTTTAAAGTCTTCTTTATTTTGCCCCTTTAAAACTACCGCATTTTTTCCTCTCCTAGCAGTATTATCAAAACCAACGTTTACACATGGAAAGCCAGGGTAATTGTAATCTAAATTTGCTGCTCTTTCCTTATAAAGTTTGTAAGGATAAACTTTTAAGCTAGCACTTAAAATTCCTTGCTTAAGGTTTCCAATTAACTTCTTGAAAGTTGGGCCGTCTTTGTTAAAATCCCAAAGTAAATGATGTCTTGTTTCGAAGTTTAGCGAAATATCAAAACCGTAATCTTTAGGATTTTTATCTTTATTATGTGAGTTGGATGCAACCAAATAAGGGTTTTCAACCCCGTTTTCGGCACAAACTTCTCTAAATATTTCGATCGTCCTTTGAGGGTTTGGCAAGTCAAATGGCTTGTAAAATAGAAAAAGCGGTCGATTATTTATTTTGATATATCTATCATCCTTAAAAGCTTTTACTAGCCATTTAGCATGATTGTAATCGTCTTCTTCCGAATACTCTTGCTTTATAAGCACATTCGATTCCTCTCCCATCCACCTACGCGACCAAGACTCATTTGCCCAAAAAAAGCAAAAAGGAAAATCTGGCTTTTTAGATGCTAAAATTTGATCAATTGGCTCTTTCATCAGGCGAGTACCGCTAAACCAATAGTGATAGTAACAAAACCCTGATATTGCATATTCTGCTGCTAAGGCTGCTTGTTGTGCCTGAACAGTAGGATTACGTAGGTCATAAAAGCCCAAATCGCTTGGCAACTGTGGCTGATGATGACCTGGAAAAAGTTTTTTTGCTGAAACAACATTTGTCCACTCTGTAAAGCCTTTTCCCCACCACTTATCGTTCTGGGAAAAAGGATGAAACTGTGGTAAATGTATTGCGAGTACCTTTGGTTTTGCCATTAATGATTGGAAACAATTATTTTAGCCCGTAATTTTTTTGATGGCAGAAATAATTATAGGTGGCACTACCTGTCCGATGTACCACTTAAAGTTTTTATTAACTTTTACACCATCATAAGTATCTCGATCAAAATGAGTACCATCAGGAACTGCATCTTGCGGTCTTGCTTTAAATAGTGTTGAGTTTTTACCTTCTTGAACCTGGCCTTCTGGGCGAGTAACTGTGAAGTAAAATAAAGCAATGGATTTACGTGTCATACCTTCTGGGCACATAAGTGGCTCAGGTACACCATGGTAATTGAAATCGGTTACATCAAATACAACCAGTCTATTAAACAACGGCTGAATTTTGTTGTGACACTCTTTCATGTCTCTATCCCAAATTTCAAAATCTCCGTTATATTCTTTCTTCCAATCTTTGTTCAAATAAACAATCGCATTGAGGCGACGGTGTAAAGGCAATTTACCATGCTTATTGAAATCTGCATGAACGCCAAGTTTTCCTCCACGTTTCATTTGATGCAAACCTCCACCGAAAAAATACGGATCAGGAAGAAGATTTTCAATTCCAGTTAATTTTTCTAAGAACACTAAAAAGGGAGCCGAATTAAACTGATAAAGCAATTGAGAAGTAAAGTCTGACAACTTTTCTTCCCCTTGAGCTTCCAATTTACCTTCGAAAAAGTTTTCATACTCTTTCCAAATTTTTGTTTCTGGTGTTGGAAACTCCTCAAGTACTTTGTCTAAAGCAGCTGGGTCCATGAAATTATCAATCCAAATATGCGGATACGGACTTGCTTTACTATATTCTTCTTTGTGTTTTTCCGCTAATCTTTGAAGTGATTCCTTTTCAAAGTACAATTTCATAATCGCTTTTGTTCTTTAAGCTGCAAATATATGGTAAAAAAATAGAGTTTAAAACAGCAGTGAATTATGCTTTCTGTCCTTTAATTTCAAGGTACAATTGGTTACGAAGGCTTCCACATTTCTCAATCGAAAAATTAGATTTAAGAATTGGACTTGCTGCGGATATAAAATCATTCTGCATTTTCTCTGAACTGCTTAGGTTATTTATAGCATTTGCAATTTCATTTGGGGTATTGGCAATCAGACAATTTTCGCCACTAACCATAGGAAGCCCCTCGGCTCCTGCCGTAGTAGTGATAACCGGAATTTGCCATGAAATTGCTTCCAATATTTTCATTCTCATCCCTCCTCCTATTCTTAGCGGAACAACCATAATTGCACCTTCCATTGCTTGAGAAAGGTTATCAACAAAGCCTAAAAATGAAACATTTCGTAAATCCTTGAATTGCTCAATGAATTCTTGTGGCCACTTGCCTATTACCTGAAACTCAATATTTTCGTTAGCTTCACTTACCTTCGGCCAAATATTTCCCAAAAACCAAGTAACAGCATCATAATTAGGATAATGAACTTGTGGTCCCAAATAAACCAGTTTGTTTTTAAACTTAAATGGCAATTTGACATTGTCTCTAAGTGGCTCAACCGGAAGTGGAGAGCTACTTACTTTCTCAGGTGCGAGCCCATTATCAACTAATATATTGGCGTCGTTTTGAGATACAGTTAAAACCCTGTCATATAACTTTAAGGTATTTACCTCTAGTGTTTTTGTGGTTTCAATATGCCATTTATCCGCATGATCTTTCACTTCCTGAAGGTCATACTCCAATTGCATTCTTCTAAATCTAAGCTCATGATGAACGTGAACCTTTGGAATCCCTTCTGGCAAAAAGTGAACTAAAGGAGCAAAATCAATATACTCGGTCTGAATAAGGTCGAAAGTTTTCTCCTTCAGCGTGTCTTGCAGCAAATCGATTATTTCAGGGAAATAGCACATATCCAAGTCGGTGCCATAAAGGATCATGTTCTTTTTCTTACGATCATTAATCGCACTATTATTTCCTCTTACAAAATTCGCAATTCTTCGTAGCAAACTTGGCTCAGGAGCTTCTTGATGCTGTTGAGCAGTACGAATATCAACATTTGGCCAAAGTGTCCTTAGTTGGTCTAAGTTCTCTTGCTTGGTAGCTAGGCTCAAGAAAGTAATATCATGCTCTTTACGAGCATAGTCTATCATCTTGTATGTACCTGCCGACCCACCAGCATCTACTGGAAACGGAAACACCACCGAAACTATTAATATCTTCATACTACAATTATATCGGTAAGGATTCCATCAACCTGTAAAATCTAAAAGTTGATGAGGTTAATGCTCTTTTTATAAAACTTTTCTTGGGTGGCACAGGTTCCGGCTTATGATAATAGCAACGAATACCTCTAAAGTAGTCATTGTCATAAGATATAAGCAAGTCTCTATATTGATCAAAAACTGGTTTTAAATCTGGTCTTTTTATAAAATCAAAACGAGTTTGCCACCTAGAGATCCCTTCTCTATTGTTGACATCAATGCCACTGTAATGGAAGAAAACCAATGGAACTCCATTCACATAAAACTTACCTTCTTTTTCACTAACTGTTCTTTCGTGAAGATTCCAGTAAGCGATATTGAGTCCTGGGTATTTTTCTATCTTAACCGAGTCCCAGTATAAAGGTACCATGTTGCAGTACAACTGGTCTACAAACATACCTTTGCTTATATCCATAAAGCACTCAGTGGCCAACTTGGTTTGCCACCATTTCACAAACTCGTCAACTGTTTTGGAACGTTTCACAGCCAAAAAACCTAAATTATAGATTCCATTCACAAACATTTCTTGCTCACGCATTTTGAAATCATCGTAAACAGGCGTGTAAAAGTGAGGAGTCAGTACTATATCATGATTTGCTAGACCGTCTTCAACAACTGTCAATTTATCAAAAAACTGAATGTCGGGATCTATGTAATATAGAAACTCAATTTCAGGGTTTTGGTCCAAAAAGTATTGTAAAAAGAAAGGCTTGATTGCAGTATTAAACTCCGTAATGTCGTAGTTCTCCTGCATCCAATCAAAGTTCTCAATACCTATGGTGTGAGCTTCAATGATAGGAAAATCTGGTAGTTTAGACTTATCCACTCCACTTCCTTCTATCTTATCGCATAAGCCGATAAAAAAGGAATACTCGGGGTTAAATTTCAGAAGCGATTCTCCTAAAACCCTAGCTTGAGCTAAATAATTAATTGAACAAATTGTAAATACAGCCTTTTGGGACATTCAGTGTTGGGACGTTGTAATTTTGTGCAAAAGTAATATCTTTTTTGATTTCTACCTTTGGCAGTCTTATTTAGCCCCGTCGATCCACTCAACCATTTCTTTATATACGGCATCTGAAGAGCCTAAATATCCTGTGCTTTTATGGATTATCTTACCATCTGGTCCTACACAAAATTTAGCAGGGATTCCCTCTACTCCATAATTCATAGCCGTACCATTACCTATATCCAATACTGGGTTTAGATATTGAAACTGTCGCTTTTCTACAAACGAGGCTACGTGACCTTGCCATTGCTCTGGAGATACTCTTTCAAAAGTATTGATGAATAAAAACTGAACATCAGGATTAGACGCATACTTTTCTTGAGCTTTCTTCATGCCAGGAAAAGACATGATACAAGGCCCACACCAAGTTGCCCAGAAATCTATAATTACTTTTTTACCTCTTAGGTCTGAAAGTTTAACTTTTTCACCCTGTAAAGTTGTTAGCTCAAAATCAGGAGCCATAGACCCTTCTTTTCCAGCAGACTTACGCTCCATGGTATCAAGGAACAATTTGGCATAATAATGGTCTTTTTTCTCAGCTTTCAGCTTTTGGGCCAAAATATCTAAGTATTCACCATCCAACTCAGGTACTAAGAAATTATTCGCTGCAATAATACCTCCCATAGATGTTCCCATTTCGGAAATCATCGGCTTTATTTTATTTCTAAAAGCATCATTCGCAGTTTGGAATTCCTTTCTTATTGCTTCCTTTTCTTTTTCTTTGGCCGTTTGAAAACGCTGCTCCATCTCAGTTTTCTGTTGATTGAAAACATTCATTTCTTGCACCACAGCATTGAACTTCATCATGTTTGGCGATCCTTCTACATTAAATGCAGCAGGTTGACCTTCCATATTTTCGCCATCTGCAGTAATGAATAATTTTTCATTACCATCTAGCAACAAGCCTATAACTTGTTGGTTGTCGAAGTTGACTTGGTATATCCCTGGTTCTGGAATCCCACTATTTAAAGTAAAGGTTTTATCAGGGTTTATGACGGCAGAGTCAATCTTGGATGCGATATTTCGCTCATTCATTCTTTCCAAAAACACTTTCTTTGGATAGTCGCTTTTAATTGTTCCACTTATAGAAACTGGTATAGTTTTTACATCACTTTTGTTTTCTTGTGAATTACACGAAAAGCTTAGAGTTGCTATTACAAATAGAGTAATTATTAGCGGTTTTATGTTGGTATTTAACATGCTTTAGTCCTGTTTTTAATCTTAAATCGGGTGCAAAAATACTATTTTACAAGATGTTAACGACAAAAACTGACAATTCGTTGAATTGCCAGTCTTAAAATGATGTTAATTAACCAAGTTTATTTCTTTACATCACTCCCATTTTTCCCATTTGATAGTCACGCATTGCTTCCATAATCTCTGTGGTGCTGTTCATTACAAAAGGACCTTGAGCAACAATCTCTTCATTGTATGGCGTGCCAGAAGCTATTAAAAACCGCGTATCACTTAAACTTTCAATACTCAATTCACTCTCTTCTTTGCTAAGCATTGCCATACTATTAGGAGTGAGTTTCTTTTCTCCAACCTGCAATGTTCCTGATAATAAATACAATACAACTGTGTCACCTTCATGCAGTTGAAATGTCTCTACCCCACCTTCTTTACCTGATACATTTAATATTGTAAGATCTGTTATAGAAGTTACCGCTCCCTGCTTGCCACTATGGTTTCCCGAAACCACTTGCGTTGCAATCTTTCCATCGCTAGACTGTACAACGGGGATTTCGTCTTTTTGCTTTCCAACATAATGTGCTGGTGTCATTTTCTTGGCAGCTGGAAGATTCATCCATAACTGAATAATTTCCATTTCTCCTCCATTTTCTCGCAATGGAGCAGTTATGTTTTCTGAATGTACAATTCCTCTACCTGCTGTCATCCACTGGATTCCACCTTCGCCAATTACGCTTTTGAACCCTTGACTATCGGCATGCTCAATTTCACCCTTATAAATAAGTGTAAGTGTTTCGAATCCTCGATGTGGATGAGGTCCAAATGGCAAACCCTGATTGTAAGGCTCAAACTTATGTGGCCCATGATGATGTAATAATAAAAATGGATCAAATTGCTCCCAATTCCTATCAGGCATTGGCTCATACATGGTATGCTCACCAATAGGTTTTGCAGCTGTACTTACTGTGTATGTTATCTTTTTCATTTTTCTATTTGTTTTAAGCCATTGGCACTTCCATGATAAGTAATTTCGAATTCCCAGTGCTTTTTATTTCAAAACTATCTGTTTCTGTCAAGCCAATTGCGTCTCTTTTATTCAACTTGTTTCCTGCTAATTCTACTTCTCCTTCTAGTACAAACAGATAAACACCATTGCCTTTCTTTTTGAAATCATAATTTATAGAATTCCCTTTTTCCAAGTCAGCAAGCGAAAACCAAGCATCTTGGTTTATTTTAACTCCTTTTTCAACTGTATTGTCTGGAGAAACCACTACTTGTAATGCGTTTTGTCTTTCTTTTGGATCAAAAAATTGTTGATCGTATCGTGGCGTAATATTCCTTTTCTTAGGCATTACCCATATTTGCAAAAACTTAACTGCCTCCTTACTGCTTTTATTTTTTTCAGAATGCTTTATCCCAGTTCCTGCCGACATGATTTGTACTTCGCCAGGTTTAATAACTGCTTTATTTCCCATACTATCCTGATGCTCCAGTTCACCTTCCATTGCAATAGAGATAATTTCCATATTGTCGTGTGGGTGTGTCCCAAAACCCATTCCTCCTTCTACAAAATCATCATTAAGTACTCTTAATAATCCAAAACCCATTTTAGAAGGGTCATAAAAATTTGCGAAACTAAAACTGTGTGCACTTTTCAACCATCCATGGTTGGCCATGCCCCTTTGATTTGCTTGATGTACTATGGTTTTCATTTTTATATTCTTTTGTATTTAATGTAATAACATATATTTACTCATAAAGTTTCATTAGCATTCAAATAATGTTTTTTTTTCAAAAGGAATAACTCAGACTCAAACCAGTATTGAAGTACCTTGTAGGGGAAGGATTAAAGAAACGATCGCCAAATGCATTTACATCATTCCCTGATCCGTAAGTAGCATTTGTAAGGTTATTTCCACCTACAAACAACTTTGACCTAAATCTATTCCAGTTTTTGGACCAGCCCAAGCGAGCATCAAGCAGCCAAAATGAATCTGCATAAACGGTATTTGCATTATTGAGAGGAACGTCACCTGTATATGAAAAGTTGGAGTTTAAAAAGAAGCCTTGCGTTAAGTCAAAATCAACTCCAGCAGTGAAATTAGTATTAGCAACAGAAGGAATATTGTTTCCAGAGAAATCATTTTCCAGATCTTTATAATCTACAAATTGATAATCTATTAGGTTTAGGCTCGTAAAGAACTTGATAAGTTTTATAGGCTTGTACGAAAGAAAAGCCTCTAAGCCATTTTGTCTAATTCCTCCTTTATTGACAAAAACTTGGATTTCGTTTGCATCAAATTCTCTCACTATCGCATTTTTGAGGTTTTGATTATAAAAGCTTAGTTCCGCATATAGTCTCCTATTTGTTGACTGATGCTTTAGCCCAAACTCAACATTTGTTGCTTTTTCTGCCTGTAATATATTTTTGGTTGCAGTTACATATTCCGCCACTGTTGGCGGAGAAAAACCATTAGCGACAGCCAGGTAAACAGATGTATTTTTCACTTTTTTCAAAATCGAGATTCTAGGAATTAACGGAGTTTCAAAATCACTTGGCACCTCATTAACAGGGACTTGATTTAGGTTCGTGTAAACATATTTTTGAGTATTGAGGCTTAAACCAGCGGTTAAAAACCAACTTTGGGCAAGCTCTACATCGTATTGTAAAAATGCAACTCCCTGACTAGCTGTCACTTCTTCCAATGACTGATTTTCTCCTTTCTCACCTTTATTATTATCGTACACATCAAATGTAGAGGCGGTGGATTGTGCTTCAAACCCAAAATTTAACCTTGCTTTTGCTCCTGCAATTGAGTGATCCCAATTATTAATGAGCCTCAGCCCAAAACTTCTTTCATCGCGGAATTCATAGTTATTGATGAAAGGATTTTCTAGCTGTGTTTTATTGCCAAATAAACTAAATGTCGTTTTCCAATTCTTAACTGGCCTAAACTCTTGTGACAAGCCAATCAAAAGTATTTTCTGCTTGATTCCAGCATTTTGTTCTACAGCACCAGGGACAAACCTATTTCCTGGACGAGCTTGACGTGGATTAGCTTTGCTTAATGAGTCAGTTAGACCAAGTGGGGTTTGATATTCTAAATTCGCATACATGGTGTTTACACTTAGCGTAAACTTATCGTTCAAGAAAAAACTCGAACGCCAGTTTAGCACCTCTCTATCCATTTTGGAGTGATCTCTATATCCTCCAAACTTTGATTTGGCATAAGACAAAGTAGAATTTACTTTATCACTTGCATTCTGAAGGTTTATTGATGTATTCAATGTTCCAAATCCTCCTACAAGGAAGTTTGCATTAATCGAATTGTTTGAACCATTAATTGGCTTAGCGTCATTTGATTTCAACAAAACAACCCCTCCCATTCCTGCACCGTACATGCTGCCACTAGGTCCTTTCAAAATCTCAAGGCTTTCTACCGTATTAATATCCAAAAAGTTAAAATAAGTGATCCCATTGCCATCAGTCAGCGGAATTTCATTCCAATACACCTTCACATTTCGCACTCCAAATGGCGACCTTAAAGAACTTCCTCTTATAGAAAGCCTATAACTTCCTGGCGAACGCTCTTCCATTCTTATTCCTGGGTACTGGTTCAAGATTGGCACTAAGCCTTGATTATCGAACCTTTGAATAGCTTTTGCATCAATAACCTGAATTGGCGATGCAACTTCTACTTTACTTCTATTTTGCTCAAAAGCCTTCACGAAAATGGTATCGATAGCAATTTCGCTGCTATCGATATTTTGAGACATGGCAGATGATATCGAAGCAAAAAGAAGACAAAAAGTGAGTATATTTTTCATTAAAAACAGATCTAAGTTCAAAACTAGCAAATCCTTTTTCAATCAGACTACACAAATGTGCAAACCTAGGTTCCAAAACAATAAAGACTGACTGAGAAAATGCAAATGAGATTTTCGTTAGTTTTAAGTTATTCACTTTTCGAAAACTCTCAAGCCATTGTAAATTCTGATCTATGACATTAGACTTCATTTCAAATTTTAAAAGAACTGCTTTTTCAATGTTTCTAATAGCATCAATACATTTTTCGTGCAATTCTCAAAGCCCAAAGTCAGCAACTTCATTAAACCCAATTGACCCAGGTTGGTATGCCGATCCCGAAGGAGTAGTTTTCGGAAATGAATATTGGATCTACCCAACTTACTCTGCTGCCTATGGAGATCAATTATTCTTCGATGCTTTCTCTTCAAAAGACCTTAAGAGTTGGCAAAAGCATGAACGTATATTGGACAATGCTGCAATTAAATGGGCTCGACAGGCAATGTGGGCACCATCTGCTATTGAAAAGAATGGTAAGTATTATTTATTTTTTGGTGCAAATGATATTCAAAGACCAGGGCGTAAATCATACGATCCTAATAACGATATCAATCACTATGGAGGGATAGGTGTCGCTATAGCAGATAAGCCCGGCGGACCATTTAAAGATTATTTGGGCAAACCGCTTATCAGTAAATTTCACAACGATGCTCAACCTATAGATCAGTTTGTATTTAAGGATACTGACGGTACCCATTATATTTTTTATGGCGGTTGGAGACATTGCAACATTGGAATTTTGAATGATGAATTTACAGGATTTAAACCTTGGGAGAATGGAGAGCTTTTTAAAGAAATAACTCCTGAAGGTTATGTAGAAGGTCCATTTATGTTTATCCGAAAAGGAAAATACTACCTCATGTGGAGTGAGGGAAGTTGGGGGAAAGACACCTATAAAGTTGCTTATTCCATAGCAGGCAAAGCTACTGGGCCATTTAAACGAATGGGTACCATTCTAGAATCGGATCTTGAAATTGCAACAGGAGCAGGACATAATTCAGTTATTCAAATTCCAAATACTGACGAATGGGTAATGGTTTACCACCGACGCCCAATTCCCAATGAAGGACGAGATCATAGGGTAACCTGTTTGGACAAAATGGAGTTTAACGCCGATGGGACCATTAAACCGATCAAAATGACCTTTGAAGGAGTAGAAGAAAGAAAAATAAATTAATCCCATTATGCGATCAATCTTTTTTTGTTTTTGGTTCCTGATTGTTCTTAATACCAAAGCACAAGTCACAATTACAGAAAGTAATGACGAAGGAATGCGTGCGTATAAAATTGAAACACAAAGTGCAACCTATTTTTACCAAACAGAAGCTGGTGGATTCTCTAGTATTATTGATACATACGGCAATGATTGGATCAACTTTAAAACCGAACCTAAAAGCACTTTTCCTGCCTCTGCAGCTTCTGATTATCGTGGTTTGCCAAACTTAGTACATGGAGGACCACAAGGTGGACTTGGTCATCCCGGGTTTTCAAAATGCACCTCCACAATTATAACTAAGAATACAATAAGAAGTACATCAAATGATGGGAAATGGGAATGGGAGTGGCGTTTTTTCCCTGATCATGCAAAATTGAACTTAATTAAAACAGACCCAAGCAGAAGCTATTGGTTTCTTTACGAAGGAACAATAGGTGGAAATTATGAACCAGAAAATGACCTATGGGGAACAAATGTGGACGGCTTAAGAAAAGACAAGCCCGATTTCATTAAAAACGAAGGTGTTTTTGAAAACTGGCAAACGGTTTACTTTGGAGATAAAGATGGTAAAAACACATTCTTCATTTCGCAAGATAAAGCCGATGAGCTAGACGATGTTTTCGGTTTTATGGGAAACACTTTGGACGGAAATAACTCACTCGACGGAATGGTTGTTTTTGGTTTTGGTAGAGGAAAAGGCACAACACCTCTCCTTGCCCAAAAGCAGAGTTTTACTATTGGATTAATTGACAAATCGATTACCAAAAAAAGTATTTTGAAGAAAATCAAGAGGAGATTAAGGTGAGATTATCTAGTAAGCTTTAAATGAAATAAGACTTGCAAATAGTATTTCTAGTAAAGACTTTACTCCATTTTAATAATCGTTTCACTAATATTGTAACAAAGACCCCAAGCCACCTTGAAAGTAAAAGACATCATCCTCCATCTTCGTTTTCCGTTTTCGCTGTTTCTCATGCCAGTGTATTGGTTTGCGATCAGTCAAGCCGAAAATCCTGACATTGAAAAGTCTATATGGATATTTGTCATTCTTCATTTGTTGATTTACCCGGCATCCAATGCCTATAACTCCTATTTTGATAAAGACGAAGGCAGCATCGGCGGGCTCAAGAATCCTCCAAAAGTGACACGTGCACTCTTTCAAACAGCCATAAGGGTAGATGGACTTGGTTTTATTCTAGCCTTATTCTTAGTTGATGCAGGTTTTGGCCTTGGTGTGTTTATTTACAGTATGGTTTCTCGAGCGTACAGTTACGACAAGATCAGGTTAAAGAAATACCCTATTCTTAGTTGGTTAATTGTTGGTCTTTTTCAAGGTGCTTTTACCTATTTAATCGTCTATCATTATAGTCAATTCACCGGATTTGACTTTGCATACCTATTGAGCGATTCAAGTATTTTACTTGCAGCTTTGGCTTCCAGCATCATGCTTTGGGCGGTTTACCCGCTCACTCAAGTGTATCAGCATGTTCAAGATGCTGCCAATGGTGACCAAACACTAAGTATTCTACTCGGCATTAAGGGAACATTTCTTTTTTCAATGATCTCATTTGCTGTTGGATTTTTGTGCTATTACTTCTATTTTGATTGGGATACTTTCTTGATCTTTTTGGCTTTCAATATTCCAAGCTTTGTGTTTTTTAATTGGTGGATTTTTAAAGTTTTTCAAAACGAATCTAATGCCAATTTTAAAAACACCATGCTGATGAATGTATTGGCTTCACTTTGCCTGAATTTATTTTATTTGTGGTTGGTTATTCAGTAGACCATGCCACCACCACCAGTAAGATCACTCAAACCAAATCGCATTGCTTTTAAAGATAGCTTTGCTGCACTTCAATATATTCCTCGCTTTTTTGGCAAAATATGGGAAGTAAGTCCTAAACTATTTTCCCTCAATGTACTTGGGCGATTAATCAGTGCATTTATACCTGTGATCATGCTATGGGTAGGCAAAATGATTATTGACGAAGTCATTCTTCAAGCAGCTGCCGAAAGTAAAAACTTGACAAACCTATGGTCATATGTTGGTCTAGAATTTGGACTAGCCCTCATTTCTAATTTACTAAATAGAGGCATTAACCTTTCTGACGGGCTTTTGGGAGACCTATATGCCAATGATTCCTCTATTGAGATTATTCGAAAAACTTCTGAAATGAATCTTCAACAACTAGAAGATTCAGAGTTTTATGACAAATTAGAACGAGCCAGACAACAAACAACGAGTAGAATAGGCTTGATGTCTAATATTTTAAGTCAGGGACAAGATATCATTGTAGTTGTTTCTCTTATTACTGGTTTGGTGGTATTTGAACCTTGGCTCATCGTACTACTCATAGTATCCATCATACCATCATTTTTAAACGAGCTTAAGTTTAGCGGAACTAGCTATTCACTAGCTAGAAGCTGGACTCCCGAACGCCGAGAACTTGATTACCTCCGCTACGCAGGTGCAAGTGACGTTACAGCTAAAGAAGTAAAACTTTTTGGGCTTGTAGATTACATTTCGGAGCGTTTCAAAACCCTTTCGGACAAATACTACGAACTCAACAAAACCTTGTCGATCAAACGTGCCTCTTGGGGAGCGGTATATAATGTTCTTGGGGACCTTTCTTATTATGGAGCTTATGTTTTGATCATTTTCAGAGTAGTTGCTGGCGTAATTTCCGTGGGAGAACTCACATTTTTATCTGGCTCCTTTAATCGACTGAGAACTAACCTACAAGGTATCTTTACGCGTTTCACTCGCATCACCGAAAGTGCACTTTATCTCAAAGATTATTTTGATTTTCTGGATATCAAAAATGATGAAGATGAGACAACTGTCTACACACCAATCCCAAGCGAAATAAAGAAAGGGTTTACTTTTCAAAATGTTGCCTTTCGTTACCCAAATACTGAAAAAGATGTTGTTCGTGGTATTAATTTCGAATTGAAAGCAGGTGAAAAAATGGCATTTGTAGGTGAAAATGGTGCCGGAAAAACAACGCTAATCAAACTCTTACTAAGATTTTACGACCCTACAGAAGGGCAAATCTTACTAGACGGCGTAGATATCAAAACTTTCAAAAAAGTGGATTACCAAAGACTTTTTGGGGTCATATTTCAAGACTTCGTCAAATTTGAATTGACGATCAGAGAAAATATTGCTGTGGGTAAAATAGATGAGGTTAAAAATGACTCACTTATCAATAAAGCGGCAGAGCTTAGCCTAGCCAATGAGGTGATTGGAGATTTACCAAAAGGTGTTGAGCAGCAACTAGGCCGCAGATTTGCTCAAGGTAAAGACCTCTCTGGCGGACAATGGCAAAAAATAGCCCTAGCAAGAGCCTACATGAAAAATGCCGAAATCATGATTCTTGATGAGCCCACCTCCGCACTTGATGCACGAGCTGAATACGAAGCTTTCCAGCGTTTCATTGGACTTACAAAGGGTAAAACCTCCGTTATTATTTCGCATAGGTTCAGTACGGTTCGCATGGCGGATAGAATTATGGTGCTAAAAAACGGAGCAGTATTGGAGCTAGGAACGCATGAAGAACTACTCGAAAATAAAAGCTTGTATTCCGAGCTATTTAGCCTTCAAGCAGAAGGATATAAATAATTCGTTGCAACTATTTTGAACGATTGAGAATCATTAATAAAAAGCTATAATCAATGACAAAAATCATCAGCCTTCTCAGTATATTTTTATTTACTTATCTATCTAGCTGCGAGGAAAATAAATTGGAAAATCAAGAAAGTATTGAAGGAACATGGATCTTCAAAGAATTTTTTCTGGGAGATGCAATCATGCTAGGCTGCGGCTGGGAAGCGAAAGATGTTCGCAGCATGACATTAAAAATTGAAAAGGACGGAGATCAATTAAAAATTTCTGGATCTGCTCCAGTTAATAATTATTTCGGCAATTTCGATTTACTGAGCTTTGATAAAACTACTTCGCAAGGAAAAGTAAAAGTGGGCCCAATAGGAAGCACCAAAATGGCTGGCCCAGAGCCTGTAATGCAGTGTGAAACTATGTTTTTACAAATGCTCCAAGAAGCAGGTGATATTGGATTTAGCGACTCTGGCGAATTACAAATTGGACGTTTTCGTACAGCAGAAAGCAATCCAAGAGATGGCGGCACCTATATGGTTTTTGAAAAAGCCAAGTTGGATTAAGAAACCCCTAGCGTATATTAGGTGAATGAAAACCAAAAACATTGTATTTATTGCTAAAAGTCTAGATGGCTATATAGCAGGTAAAAATGGTGAACTGGATTGGCTTCATTCGATTCCAAACCCAGATCAAATTGACATGGGTTTTGGAAACCTCATGACTGAAATAGATGCAATAGTAATGGGTAGAACTACCTTCGAAACTGTATGTGGCTTTGGAGGTGAATGGCCTTATACAAAGCAGGTTTTTGTGTTGAGTAATTCTTTAACTAAAGTGCCAGAGCAGTATGCTAGCAAAGTGGAATTACTCGCTGGAAAACCTCAGGAAATTCTTAACACTATTCATAACAAAGGATTTTATACGCTATACATAGACGGCGGAAGTACCATTCAAAATTTCCTCAAAGAGGATTTGATAGATGAACTTAGGTTAACAACCATACCTATCTTACTTGGAGGAGGTTTTTCGCTTTTTGGTGATTTGTCCGAACCTTTAAGATTCCACCATGTCTACTCCGAGGTGTTTTTTGGCCAAGTAGTTCAAGATCATTATAAGCGAAAAAGAGTGTAAAACTCTTTTGTAATTTCGCATTCGCCCTTCCTTGTAAGCAGTAGACACAAAATTAGTGTTATATTTAGTTTGAAATGAACTTCCAATCGGCCCTACACTCTCTCCAAAACGATCAATTGCTATTTTTTGCAATTCCAGTTTTCCTGCTTTCAGTGGCTGTAGAGTATTGGTTTGCAAAGGATAAATTCCCAAACCTTTATGCTGGCAAAGATTTCTGGGTCTCCATCGCCATGGGCGTATTATCTGGCATCGTTGAGTTTCTACCCAAAGTATTCGCTTTCATTGCCTTTTATTATCTCCATGAAATTACACCACTAAAAGATATTATAGGAAGACAATGGTGGGCTTGGGTTCTCCTGTTTTTTGCCGACGACCTCTCCTATTACTGGTTTCATAGGCTAAATCATGAAGTTCGCTTATTTTGGGCTGGTCATGTTCCTCACCACTCTTCTACTCATTATAACTTGGGCACAGCACTGCGACAAGGGGTTGGAGAGCGAATTCATAAGTTCTTCTTTTGGCTTTGGTTGCCTTTGCTGGGTTTTGACCCGCTAATGATTTTCACTATGATATCTGTAAGTTTGGTCTACCAATTTTTTGTACATACCGAAGTCGTGGATAAGCTTCCCTCTTGGTACGAAGCCATATTTAATACTCCTTCTCATCATCGAGTTCATCACGCTAGTAATATTCGCTACTTAGATTGTAATCATGCAGGTGTGCTTATTATTTGGGATAAGTTATTTGGCACTTTTAGCGAAGAATTGGAAATCGAAAAACCAGTTTATGGGCTTACCGAAAACATTAACACATATCAAGTTGCAAAAGTAGCCACTCATGAATATGGAGCAATTTGGAATGATCTTAAAAAGACAGATAGTCTAGCCAATAAATTGAGGTACATTTTCAAAGCACCTGGCTGGTCACATGATGGTGAAGACAAAAGAGCCAAAACTTTAAGAAAGCAGATTTAGGCTTGTTTTTATTTATCCTTTCTCAAAATAAATTCTATGTATTTTCATAGTTTAGGCTATTTATTTTCAAAGTTTTTTTTATCTTTTTTCAAAGTTTAAGCTATTTATTTTCAAAATTAGCATTACTTTTGAGCCTAAAAATAAGTATGTTTTGCTCAAAAGAAGTATTTATAAAGTAGCACGAGAACTTCTGGGGATTTTTCCAATAATTTCTATAACCGGTCCCAGGCAGGCAGGGAAAACCACACTTTTAAAAGAGGAGTTCAAGGATTATCAATATGTGAATTTGGAAAACCCACTCACGCAGGAGTTTTTTAACAGTGACCCCAAAAGTTTTTTTGAAACATACCATACCAAGGTAATATTTGACGAAGCTCAACAAGTACCCAAGCTGTTTTCGTATTTGCAGGTAATGGTTGATGAATCGGGAAAAATGGGAGAGTTTATTTTATCTGGTTCTCAAAACTTTCTTTTGCTCCAAAAAATTAGCCAAACCTTGGCAGGAAGGGTTGGCTTATTAAAACTAATGCCCTTTGATTTTAGGGAATTAAAGGCTGCGAATCTCTTACCTAAAAGTTACGAAGAAATAATGTTTAACGGGTTTTATCCCGCACTTTATGATAGAGATATTAGCCCAAATAGGTATTACCCTAACTATATACAAACTTATGTAGAAAGAGATGTGACTGACATTATTAATATTCGAGACATTAATCAATTCAAATTATTTATGCGATTGTGTGCGGCGAGAGTTGGGCAAAGTCTTAACATTAATGGTCTTTCGCGTGAGTGTGGAATTAGTCAGCCTACTGCAAAAGCATGGTTGTCGGTTTTGGAAAGTAGTTATATCATTTATCTCCTCCCGCCATATTTCAAAAATTACAATAAAGTACTTACCAAAAGCCCAAAACTTTATTTCTACGACACAGGTCTTTTGTGCAATATGCTAGGAATAAAATCAATTGAATCCCTGAATAAGCATCGCCAAAGAGGTAGTATTTTTGAAAACATGATCATTACCGAACTTCATAAACAAAGCTATCATAACTACACCTGGGAGCAATACTTTTACTGGAGAGACTCAAATGGAAACGAAGTTGATTTAATCAGACCTAATGAGGAGCAATTGGATATTTTCGAAATAAAGTCGTCTAAAACTATTTTGAAAAGCCATTTAAAGGGCATTGACAAGTTTGGAGATTTAATTGGTAGCGAACTAAAAAACAAATACCTCATTTATGGCGGAAATGAAGATGTAGGCCAGAGATTTGGAACAATCATTCAACCGTGGAACTTATTGTAAGCCGATAGGTGTATATACATTGATATGTAATAGGGTGCAGCTTTTTGAAAGCTTAGTCGTCCTTTACAACATAATTAACCAAAAAAATACACTAATGAAGAAACTTTTGACACTTGTTGCAGCTTTGCTAACATTCTCAGTGACTGCACAAAATCTAAACACACCAGCTCCAAGTCCAACACAGACTATCAAACAAGATTTTGCACTTTCTAACATTGAAATCAAATATTCTCGTCCAGCAATGAAAGGCCGTGCGATTTTTGGTGACCTAGTTCCTTTCGACAAAGTTTGGAGAACTGGAGCTAATTCTCCTACTGCAGTAACTTTCGGTGAAGACGTAACAGTCGGTGGTGTAGCTGTAAAAGCTGGCACTTACAACATGGTAACAATGCCAGGAAGAAGCAGCTGGACAGTTAAATTATTAAAAACTGACATGAATGCATTCAACTACAAAGAAGGTAGTGATGTTGCTAGTTTCTCAGTGGATGTACAACAATTACCAATGAGCATTGAGAATTTTACAATCCTTTTTGACTCTCAAACAGATAACACTGTAGACATCGGAATGATGTGGGATAATGTATATGTGGCAATTCCAGTTAAGGCTGATGTTGACGCTAAAGTTATGGGCCAAATTGAGAATGTAATGAACAAAGACAATAAGCCATACTTTGCTGCTGCGTCTTATTACTTCGAAAATGGCAAAGACAATGCAAAAGCACTTGAGTGGGCTAAAAAAGCTGTTGATGCTCAACCAGAAGCTTACTGGGTAAGACACCTTCTTGCTAAAGTACAAGCTAAATCAGGTATGAAAAAAGATGCAATAGCTACTGCTAAAGCTTCTATGGAATTAGCTCAAAAAGCTGGAAACATGGACTATGTTCGTTTGAACGAGAAATTGCTTAAGACGCTATAAGTCTTTGAATAATAATTAATACGAGAATCCCCTGCTCCAACGAGTGGGGGATTTTTTTATGCCGCTTTTTATAATCCGTTATTTCCCTGTTTGCCTCTTATAACACACTGATCTAAATGATTTAGGCTGATTTTGCCGATTCTAACTTTAAAAATATCCCATTTATACTTTGTCCAACACTCTTTTCCTCCTACCTTAATTACAAAAGTCGAGTTCTTCCTCCTTCCTCCTTCCTCCTTCCTCCTTCCTCCTTCAAAAATAAACTACCTCAAAAACACCACTCAAGCCACCCCAAAAACCATTCATCCATAAAATGGAAAATAATTTCACCAAGTATCTTGTATTGCAAAGTACTATATACATATATTTGCATCACAGATTATGAGAAAGCTATTTACTTTAACAACAACCGTGGCTATTGAAGTCACAAAAAAGAACCACTTATGAAAATAGAAAATGCAAAGGTGCAAATGAGGAAAGGTATCCTCGAATATTGCATCCTCCAAATCATCTCCAGGGGCGAAATTTACGCTTCGGAGATTTTGGATGAACTTATAGAAGCGGAGATCATGGTAGTAGAGGGTACGCTCTATCCGCTCCTAACCCGTTTAAAAAATGATGGCTTACTCGATTACAAATGGGTAGAGTCACTTTCAGGGCCACCAAGAAAATACTACGTTCTCACCGAGACCGGAAAAGAATTTCTAAATATTCTTGGAGACACCTGGACCAACCTCTCCACTTCTGTTCAAACCATCATCTCAAACTCCTCTAAAAAAAGCTAAACTCTTTTACGATTATGAAAAAGACCGTACAAATCAATATAGCTGGCATTCTCTTTAATATTGAGGAAGATGCATACAGCAAACTCAGCACTTACTTAAAATCAATTCAACATTATTTCTCGGCATTTGAAAGCTCCGATGAAATTGTTGCCGACATAGAATCACGAATTGCAGAAAAATTTCTTGGCAAAGGAGACGCCGAAAAGCTTATTGTCAAACTTTCTGACGTGGACGCCGTAATTACAAGAATGGGAAGTGTTGAAGACTTCGAGGCTCTTGAAGAGGAAGTTGACTTCCGTGAGGATGCACAGCCTAAAGAAGAAAAGAAGGAAGAATTTGCAGCTGCTGCAAGTCAAGACCCTAAGTCGAAAAGGTTATTTAGAGACACAAAAAGAAAAGCTCTTGGAGGTGTTTTGGCAGGACTTGCTCACTATTTCCAATTTGATGTCACTTGGATCAGGGTCATCTTTATCTTGCTATTCATTGGTATTACACCCATAACTGAAACAGGAGCTTCGGGATTTTTACTAATAGCATATATTATTTGCTGGATCGCATTCCCGCCAAATGACCAGTTAGAAGACAATAGCAAAATCAAAAAGTTTTATCGTAACCCCGACAAAAAAGTGCTAGTTGGTGTTGCAAGTGGACTATCTGCCTACTTCAATGTTGACGTAGCTCTCATTCGTATACTATTTGTCGTATTTAGTGGTATAGGTATTGGAGTCATTGCTTACCTCGCACTATGGATAGGTGCCCCTTATGCCGACAGCCTAACCCGTAAAATGGAAATGAAGGGCGAACCAGTGACTTTGGAAAATATCGAAAACTCAATTCGCAAAAGCCAAGGAATCACTAATGAAAAAGAAGAAAATACCATTACCAAGATTTTACTTTTCCCATTTAGAGTTATATCAATGATTTTTGGGGCTTTAGGAAATCTACTTCGCCACCTTGGTCCTGTTGCTCGAGTGGTTGCAGGTTTGTTTTTAGCATTCATAGGTATCGCAATGCTATTTGCATCATTAGGTGTTACAACAGCCTTCTTTGGAATTACATCCAATGCTCACTTGTTTGACTTGCCAAGAAATGTAGGAATGCTGTTTGGAGAAGTACCCAAAGCTGGAGGAATCTTCTTATTCCTAGCTACATTGTTTCCCGGCCTAGCTGCCACTCTTGGAGGATTTAGCCTTATCTCTAATCAAAGAGTTGGAACTAGAAACTTTTGGCTCACCGCACTTGCTCTATGGGTAATAGGAATATTTGGCCTTGCCATGTATGGTGGTACTTACGCTATGAACTTCAACAAAAGAGATGTTGTAACTGAAGAAATCACACTTAACACTACTTCTAATAAATTGTTTTTCGAGGTAAATGGTGATAATTTCTACAACGACGACTTCGACTTTGATATTGACTTAGATTTTGAAGAAAGTACTAATGGCAATATCGAAATTGTAAAAAGATTAGAAGCTAGAGGTAGCAGTACAAAACAGGCAAGAGAAAATGCCGAAAACATCATTTACAATATTGTACAAAAGGGTGATACGATAGTTTTTGATTCGGATCTTTCATTAAAAAATGATCAACCATTCAGAAATCAGCAGGTACGACTTTTAGTAAGAATACCTAAAGGAACACAGTTTGGACTTTCAGAAAACTTCGTATCTCGATTGTTCGGGCAGCAACGCTCAATGATGTATAAGTATGGTCTTAATAGATCTAAACTGAATGAAATCGTCTACATCATGGATGACAAAGGTGAACTATCCTGTGTAGATTGCCCTGCTCTTTCAGATGTGGAGCGGGATGCTTTAGATAGAAACTATGGAAATGATTATGATGTCGCCGATCGCGATTACCAACAAAGAGCTCCATATAGACAGACTTATAATTTCAAAGACTTTGATTCAATCGAGTTGTCTGGGTCATTCCAAGCAATTATTACTCAAGCCGATTCTTTCAGCGTAGAAGTTGTTGCCGATAGAGATCGTGACCTCAGTGATGTTGATGTAGACAAAGATGGCAGTCGACTATCCTTCGAGTTTACCGATAACTTCTTCACAGATCGAGACAGAGTAGTGGTATTTATCACTATGCCAGATATCAAAGACCTTGATTTAAGCGGAGCAAGTAGAATCAAAGTTCTGAATTATGAAAACTCTGGTAAAATGAACGTTGAGCTAAGTGGGGCATCTGTTGCAGCATTAGATTTAGAAATAGATAACCTCAACATGGAAATAAATGGAGCCAGCAGAGCTGAACTAATAGGTAGGGTATCTAAACTTGACTTAGATGTATCGGGAGCCAGTAGAGCAGAAACAAAAAGATGTATCATTACCACTGCAAATGTAGAATCTAGTGGAGCGAGTAGAGTAACCCTAGGAAAAGTGACCAACCTAACCTCAGACTCCTCAGGAGCAAGTAGAATTAGCAGAGAATAAACTTAAAACACTCATTTACAACGAGCACTCCGTTATCAATCCATATGATACGGAGTGTTTTTTATATTAATACAACCTTAAAATCCCTTTCGGATCGATATTAATACTGAATAAGAAAGAAAAGTCTTAATTTGAATTCTTTCAAAATCGATTTTTCAATGGAACATTTCTTCTCACTTTTTACTGTATGGTTGGCCTATGGGCTTTTGCATAGTGCTCTTGCTAGTTCTCAAGTAAAAAGCTTTGTACAACAAACCTTTTCGTGGTCTGCACAGCGATATCGGTTACTATTTGTAATCATTGCCATTCTTTCCCTCTTGCCTGCTTTGTATATTCATTTGATTTCACCATCTATAGCATTGTGGGAGAATTCTAGTTTTCAAAAACTGGCGGGAGCAGCGATGGCAACAAGTGGCTTGTTTATTATAAAGCGGGCATTTCAAGCTTATGACCTAAAGCAGTTTGTAGGACTTGCTCAAGAAGAACCAAATGACATACTGATCACTACAGGCTATCTCTCCAAAGTAAGGCACCCGCTGTATTCAGGAACGCTATTGTTCTTTTATGGTTGGTTTTTGTTTAGCAATACCAACTGCAATTTAGCCCTGGCAATTGCCATGCATGCATACACGCTCATTGGCATCCACTGGGAAGAGAAAAAACTGATTGCAAAATTTGGCAAAGCCTACAAAGACTACATGGAAAAAGTACCGGCTTTGATTCCTAAAAAGCTTAATTAGCCTTTCATGAACCTTACTAACAGCATTTCTGCTAACAAAAACAGAAGTGCTCCAATCAAGAAATAAACCCAGAGAGACTTTCCAATATTTTGATCGGTGAAAGATTTTACAAAGTCGCTTTCCAAGAGACCATCAAAAACTTGTACATTCTCATTTCCCGCAAAAGCTTCTCTTAGTTCTTCTGAAGTATAAAAATCCATCTGAGATTCTTTTGGATCATGATTCAAAGCCAAAGTGTGCAAAACTTTTCCATCAAACACCAAGTCGTAGTACCCCGCAGCAATCTCAGAATTCTCAGGCAAATCTGAGTTAGAAGGTAAGGTTAAAAACAACTTGTTATCTACAACTCTTTGAATTGGCAAAATCTCATTTCCATCTTTTACGAGTTTATAAGTTGCATTTTTCTTGAGATCAGAGAGTTCTAAAACGATATTTTCTTCACTTAATTTATATGCCAATGCCGAAGATTTCAGGCTATTTGAAGCTATTTTAATAAAGGTTGGGACAAAAAACGCATGCTCAGCAAAATTACCATGACCCTTGAGCAATGGGCTGGCAAATACATATACACTTCCCCTTCCAGTTTGTGTATGAGTCATGAATCGCTGATCGTTGCTAAAGTAGAGCAGCGGCTCCCCTATTCCCTCCCAAGCAAGTACAGGCTGCATTGCAGGTAATTCCACATTATTTGGAATATTGATTTGTTCAAAAACATCCGAGAAAAATGGATTCCTCACATCTGGATATTTTACTTTTCGCTGAGAAGTAGGGTCAAGTTTACTTCGGTCAATTTTTGAAACTCGAATTCCAAAATTGCTCAATAAACTAGCTGTACTTGAAGAATCGCCTTGTGCAGTAGGGATAAGGCTAACGCTCCCGCCACTGGCAACTAATTCTTTTGCCCCATTCACAAGATTCGTCCTGTAATTTCTTATTCCTTCTAAAATCACCAAATCGAAATCAGCCATTCTAGACACGTCAACATTATTGACATTGTAAGACTGAAATGCAAAAAGGCTATCATTTTTGTACAGTTTACCTATGTAATCGAGCTCACTTCGCTCATCGTAAAGGTGAAGCACCTTGATGGCTGGAGAAGCCTCAATGGTAAAGAAGTAACTATTGTCAAAAGTTAATGGCTGATCATCGAAACTAATTTCAGCTTTGTGCTGCCCCTTATCTTGAACCGAAAAGCTAAAGGTAGCTTTCGCAGATCCGCCTGCAGGAATGGAAACAGAAGAACCAGAGGATTGAGAACCGTCTATCTGTAGTTTCACTGGAAGATTTACCACATCCTTATTACCCGAATTTCTAAATGCAACGTTTAAGTTATTATTCTGCATTTCGCGAATAAAGGGAGTTTGCAACCACACAGAATCCACATACACATTCTGATTTACAGCACCAATAACCGGCACCACGTACACTGTATTAGTAGAATCAAATTCTATGTCTTTCAAATTCCCAATCGTGCTTTTTTGAAAATCTGAAATCCAGAAAAAGTTATTTCCTGCTTCAGAATCTTGCTTTTGGGCTAAATTACTCTGCCTTTTGTATACAGCCGAAAGCGACCTAGGCGTATTTCCAAATTCTAAACTCGTCAACTTCTCTTTTAGCGAAGTACCACTATTAAGCATGTAATCTTCCCCTCCAAAATCATTAGTAAGAAACTGCAAATTCGGGGAGTTTTTGAGCTGTTCTAGCAAACCTTCCAGCTTCACTACCGCCAAGTCGATATACCTTTTGTTATCTGTCGTATTTTCCATACTTAGTGAATTGTCTAAGTATATGCTATTTACCCCATTCACACTTAGCGAGCTTTGGTTTGCAGCAGGGAGAAAAGGCTGAGCAAAAGCAAAAACCAAACAAGCCAATGCCAACATTCTGGCAGCCATAATGAGCCATTGCTTTAGTTTTCTAAAAGAAGAAGTCTCAGTTTCAACTTTTTGAAGAAAAGCAACATTGGTAAAAAAGATTTTTTTGGTACGCCTGAAATTGAACAAATGCACAATAAGCGGAATTGCCAATGCACCTAAAGCCCACAGAATTGACGGAAATAGAAATTTCATTTTTTGCTTAAGATTTAGGATGCTTTTTCATGTAATCGCCGCGAGAGAAATACTTTTCGATGAAACAGTACATTAAGATAAAGAAGTAACGGCTTCCCATCTCCTTTATTTTCAGTTTAGATTCACCATATTTCCTATTCGTCCAGCTATTGGGTACAACTGCATATGAGTAGCCTCGAACGATACTTTTGAGAGGTAATTCTATTGTGAGGTTGAAATGCGGAGCCATAAATGGCTTTATCCCGTCCATTGTTTCCCTTTTATATAGTTTAAACGCGTTTGTAGTATCGGAATAAGAAATCCCCATTACCATTCTCACGATCAAGTTTGCAACTCTATTTATTACTTTTTTATGCCTTGGATAGTCAATTACTTTTCCTCCTTCTGCCCAGCGATTACCAAAAACTGCATCTACATCTTGCTCTTGCATGGTGCGGTAATACTTCACCAAATCCTCAGGATCATCACTCATATCTGCCATGAAAACAGCAACGCAGTCTCCACTATATCTTTCTAAACCATACCTCACAGCATAGCCAAAGCCATTTGGCCCTTTATTAGTTTCAAATACCAGGGTTGGGATTTCTTTTTGCAATTCGGTCAAAACCGCTGCAGTGTTGTCTTTCGAATTATCGTTTGTTACCCATATTTCGTGGTCTATGTTGTGCTTTTTAAGTGAATTGTAAAGGGAGTGTAAGGTTTCTCCTATGGATTCCTCCTCATTGTAAGCAGGAATAACTACGCTTAATTTCATAACTCAAAGTTGCGGATAATTGGCGATGTTGACAAATGGATATTGGAGATTAGAAGGTGATTTTCTTTATACATTGAATTATATTTGACAAAAGCTCTTTTTCGCTATGTTAAAATACCTATTTACCCTTCTTTCACTTGGCGTTTTTGCCCAAAACAATTATCAATTACACGTTCTCGGCACCGTACAAGACGCAGGCTCACCACATATATCTTGTACCAAAAGCTGTTGTAGTGATTTAAGTTTAGAAGCTAAAAGCCAAAGAAAAGTGAGTTGCCTAGCCATTGAAAATAAGCAAACAGGTGAATACTATATTTTTGACGCAACTCCAGATTTCCCAGCCCAAATCAGAATGGTAAATCCCCATAAATTACCAAGCGGAATATTTCTTACTCATGCACACATAGGGCACTATACTGGGCTAATGTACCTTGGTAGAGAAGGCTTAGGTGCCGATAAGATACCCGTTTACACCATGCCAAAAATGAAACATTTCTTGAACACAAATGGCCCTTGGAGTCAATTGGTGGCACTTCAAAACATTGAATTGAAGGAAATGGCAAACAAAAAGTCATTTAAACTGGAGAAAGACTTAATCGTTACTCCTTTTCTAGTTCCACATCGCGATGAATACTCCGAAACAGTTGGTTACCAAATAAGTGTGAAGGGCGAAAAGATTCTATTCATCCCAGATATTAACAAATGGTCAGTTTGGGAGGAGAGTATAGCAGAAAAAATACATGACTCAGATTTGGCATTTGTAGATGCCACATTTTTTGATCAAAATGAAGTAAAAAGAGACATTAGCGAAATCCCACACCCATTTGTGGTTGAAAGCATGAAACTCTTTGAAAAACTTTCCAAAAAAGATAAAGCGAAGGTTCACTTTATACATCTCAATCATACCAACCCACTGCTTGATAAAGAAAGTGATGCATACAAAAGTGTGCTTAAGAACGGTTATAAAGTTGCTGAGTTTGGACAGGAAATCAACTTCTAGTTAATCAAAGTCCCTTTATTGGCTGGATTCTAATTTCTAATCGATTTCAATTCTGACAATAAAGAATTTCTAGCTATCTCGCTTGCATTAGCTAGGGGCTTTAGCATCAAGTTTACCTTCTCATAAGGATCAACACTCAGGTCATACAACTCCTCAGAATTAGCATAGACAATTAATTTGAATTGCGAGTTGCGAATTGTATAGCCGTTTGGTTGCTCAGAATAAACATAATCTCTATGGCCTCCATTTATTGTTAATAGCTTTTTGAAGCTTTTACTATCATGAATATTCTCTACTGAAGAACCAGCAATCGTTGCTATTGTACTAAATAGATCTGTCGCTGCAATTAAGTTTTCATCTTTACCTCTTCGCTCCACTCCATATCCAGAGATTATTAATGGCATATTAATTCCTCCTTGGTAAATCGTTCCTTTCACTGTTGATGCCGTATAAGGGAATTGAGCAACCTGATTAGGTGTACCATTGTCGCCCAAAAATACGACCGTGGTGTTTTTCAATTGTTCAGCAGGAATTTTCGCTAGAAGTCGACCTATGTCGTAGTCCATAGACTCTATCGCGGCTATATAAGTTTCTAAATTATTTCTCCCAAAAGGAATTTCTTGAGAAAAAGTGCCCGATGGTGGAATATGAAAAGGTGTATGAGGTGCGGTATAGGACAGACATAGAAACCATGGTTTTTCCTGCTCTCCTACCCAATTGATTGCAAGATCCGTAAGTTTTGTAGATACATATTCAGTAGAAATAGACTCACTACCGTTCTCGGCTAATAGCCAGTTGTAGTAGTCACCTACAGTGCCTTTCATAATTCCCGAAAAATAATCCATTCCTAGGTCTTCAGGACTTGTAACATTCTGATTACCTGACAAGTGCCACTTACCAATTAATGCTGTTGCGTACGCATTGTCAGTTTCTTGGT
Organism: Spirosomataceae bacterium TFI 002; assembly: GCA_900230115.1. NCBI lineage: Bacteria > Pseudomonadati > Bacteroidota > Cytophagia > Cytophagales > Spirosomataceae > Spirosomataceae bacterium TFI 002. The sequence goes on from LT907983.1 coordinate 1,678,861, forward strand.
TGATGTATTTGTGTATAATTGTTTCCGTATTAGACAAAATATCACCTGCATCTTTTACACCTGTGCGGTAGCCATATTTTCCAGTTAAAATCGCTGCCCTAGTTGGACTACAAGTTGGATTTGTCCAAAAGTTGGTAAATGTAAGCCCATCGGCCATTAGCTTGTCTAAGTTGGGTGTTTGAGGTTTCAAAACTCCTTCTGAAAAACCATTCATGGCATCCTTACCCATATCATCTCCTATGATTAGCAAGACATTTGGGCGATCACTTAAGTTTGGAGAAAGGTTGTCCTCTTCAATTGTAGATTTACAGGCCACAAAAATGATAAATCCAAAAATGAGGACAAAAATTGATTTAAACTGCATGGAAAGTTAGACCCAAGAAAGTTGAGAAGGTTTATTGACATAAAAAAAGACCAGCTTCCCAGCCAGTCTCTTTTATAAATATCTTTTTCCTAAAACCTTAAACTCTTTTCGAAATATTATCGTGCATCTGCACCAAAGTAGTTTTTAGGTCATATTTCCAATCCCAAGTAGGGTAATGTGCCTTGAACCTACTTAAATCAGAAATGTACCAGATATGATCACCACTTCTGTTATCATCCGATAAGCTGTAATTCATCTTATTTCCAGTAATCTCCTCGCAGAGAGCAATTCCTTCTTGCATTGAGCAATTAGAAAAACGACCACCACCAGCATTGTAAACCTCCGCAGGACGTGGATTTTCATAAAAATGCCAAAACATGTTTACCAAGTCCCAAGAGTGAATATTGTCACGCACTTGTTTTCCTTTGTATCCAAAAATCGTGTAGTGGTTACCTGTAATTGCACATTTCATCAAATAAGCAAGGAATCCATGTAATTGAGCTCCTGAGTGATTTGGCCCAGTAAGGCAACCTCCACGGAAAACTCCAGTTTTCATTCCAAAATAGCGACCGTACTCTTGTACAAGTACATCTGCCGCAACTTTAGATGCTCCAAAAAGAGAATGTTTTGTATGATCGATGCTCATTTGCTCATCAATCCCATTTTCATAATACGCATGATCTTCAGCAATTTCCCAGCGTGTTTCATGCTCCACTAATGGCAAGAAGTTAGGATTATCTCCGTATACCTTGTTGGTAGAAGTAAAGATAAACACGGCATCAGGACAATGTAACCTTGTCATTTCAAGCATTACAAGTGTACCGTTCGCATTGACAGTAAAGTCCATAAACGGCTCACGAGCTGCCCAGTCATGACTAGGTTGGGCTGCAGTATGAACGATCAACTTTATATCCTTTCCATATTCATTGAAAATATTTCCAATTTCTTCTTCAGAACGAATATCAGCCTTGTAGTGCTTGTAGTTACTATATTGTGACTCGATTCTATTTTTATTCCACTCCGTGGAAGCCTCTGCACCAAAAAAGTATTGACGTAAATTATTGTCAATCCCTATGACCAAATCAAATTTTTCTGACAAAAAGGCAACAGATTCACTACCAATCAAACCTGCCGAACCAGTTACAATAGCAACATTCATATTTTTTAAATTTATAAAAACAAAAACGAATGGCATCAACCATTCGTTCGATATTTTAATTAATAAAAACTCAAAATCAATTGAACCACTTTTCACGGATTTCAACCGCTTTGGCCCCTAATTCAGGTTTTGAAGTATATTTAACCTTTAACTGGCGAGCTGAAGAATCAGGATGAACTCCATATACTCGCTCATTTCCAGCATTCACATCATCTTGGTCAATTCTATTGTTTTTTTGGTACGTACATGAACTTACAGCACAACCAGCAAGCAAAAGACTTAGTAAACTTAGTTTCTTCAACATTATCGCTCTTTTAAAATTTGCACAAAAATAAGTTCAGCATCCTTAAAAGCCAAAATATATTGGACTAAAACTTTAAAACATTCACTTTTGCAGTCTCTTTTCATTAAATACTTATAAAATATCAATGAAGTACGACGTAATTGTGGTTGGTGGAGGTATAGTTGGGCTTGCAACAGCTCTTCAAATTCTAAAATCGAGACCTCAAACAAGACTTTTGGTTTTAGAAAAAGAAAATGGGCCTGCTCAGCATCAAACTGGTCATAACAGTGGAGTAATTCACTCTGGATTATATTATAAACCAGGTAGTCTCAAAGCCAGAAATTGCATTGACGGATACAATCAATTATTGGATTTTTGTAACGAAGAGAATATCCCTTACGACTTATGTGGTAAAATTGTGGTAGCCACTTCAAACGAAGAAATCCCAATGTTGGAAACGCTCTATCAAAGAGGTGTGGAAAATGGATTGACAAACCTACGGTACCTCAATGAAGGCCAAATGAAAGAGATAGAACCTCACGTGGCTGGAGTAAAAGCTATTAAAGTTCCTCAAACCGGAATCATCAATTATAAATTGGTTTCAGAAAAATACGCTGAAAAAGTTCAACTATTGGGTGGGGTAATCAATTACGGAGAGCAAGTAAGCTCGATTTCGGTTTTTGATAAAAAATCAACTGTAGTGACCGACAAAGGAAGTCATGAAACAAATTTAGTTGTAAACTGTGCTGGGCTATACTCCGATAAAGTCGCTCAAATGAGTCAGCAAGAAAAAATCAACCTCAAAATCATTCCGTTTCGTGGAGAATATTACGAGCTAAAGCCTGAAAAACAATATTTAGTTAAGCATCTAATCTATCCAGTTCCTGATCCCAATTTCCCATTCTTAGGCGTTCATTTTACACGCATGATTCAAGGTGGTGCAGAAGCTGGACCGAATGCTGTACTTGCCTTTAGAAGAGAAGGTTACAAAAAGACCGATTTCAATTTCGGTGAACTAAAAGAAACTTTGCTTTGGCCTGGATTCCAAAAAGTAGCTGCCAAATACTGGAAAACTGGAATGGGCGAATATTACCGCTCTTTCTCCAAAGCGGCCTTTACCAAAGCTCTTCAAAAACTTATCCCTGAGATTCAAGCTGATGATCTTATTCCTGGCGAAGCTGGAGTGCGTGCACAGGCATGTGATTACAGCGGAGGCTTATTGGATGATTTCGCAATCATTGAAAATGACCAAGCAATCAATGTCTGTAACGCCCCCTCTCCTGCTGCTACCTCGTCTTTGGCGATTGGTAAAACAGTAAGTGAGTTGGTTTTGAAGCGGATTTAGACTAATCCATCTTTTGGTCAAAAAACGCCCGAAATCTATTCCTAATATTTCGCAATTCATTGTTATGTTTGCATTAAAAGGAATCAGTAGTCTACCCAATAGGTAGATTTATGTTTTTTCAGATACCTTTACGTTCCAAATGACTCAAGAGCATTACATATTCTGTCTGCCATTAATCTACTTCCTCGTAAGTATGTTTATGTTGGCATTTAGAAAAATGGAGAATAAAAGAACTGCCATTTTCAGGAGTATCTTGCTTAATTCCCTTGGCTTAGCAATGGTGTTCTATTTTGCTAATTCTACTTTGTCTACTGCCAAACTCCCTTGGCTAACAATTGGGAGCACGCAAATAGACTTTGATATTTATTTAGACAATGCCACTTGGCTTATGCTAGGCTTGGTACAATTTATCAGCTTGGGAGTTCAACTCTTTTCCATAAAATACATGGAAAAGGACTCAAGAATCACTACTTACTACGCTTTCCTGAACTTGTTCATTGGATCCATGCTGGGTTTAGTAATTTCAGGAAATTTACTCTTTGCTTTCTTGTTTTGGGAATTGGTTGGTTTTTGCTCTTACTTGTTAATTGGGTTTTGGTTCGACAAGCAATCGGCAACCGAAGCTGCCTCCAAGGCATTTATGGTCAATAAGGTTGGAGACTCATTCTTACTCATTAGTATCGGGCTCATATATGCTGCAACAGGCACTTTTGAAATTGAAGCAATTCATACCGCTATTATACAGAACCCAACCTTAGGTCTAATTCCTATTGCGAGTTTTATGTTGTTTCTCGGCTCTCTTGCCAAATCTGCTCAGCTGCCTTTACAAGTTTGGTTGCCAGACGCAATGGAAGGCCCTACACCCGTTTCAGCATTGATTCACGCAGCTACCATGGTTGCAGCAGGTATCTTTCTTTTGGCTAGATTGGACTTTCTACTAACAGACTTTACCCTCGTTTGTATTGCAACGATTGGTGCACTAACTGCTTTCTTAGCTGGCTACTCTGCAGTTTTTCAGTGGGATATCAAAAAAATATTAGCATACAGTACCATCTCACAACTAGGAATGATGATGGTGGCAATTGGAATAGGGCAATCTGATGCTGCTCTTTTTCACCTTTTTACTCATGCTTTTTTTAAAGCAGCACTATTCCTAATTGCTGGGGCACTTATTTACTACGTTCATCATGAACAGGATATTAGAAAGCTGAGTGAAATCACCACAAGTAAGGCTTTTCTTAAAATAGCTTTCCTTATTTGCGGGGCGAGCTTGGCCGGATTTCCCTTATTTTCTGGTTTCTTATCAAAAGAAGTTATTCTCTTAAGTACGTTAGAATGGGACTCCGGAAACACAGCTATTGATTTCTTGATCCCCTCTCTATTTGTTGTCTCAAGCTTATTCACCGTTGTTTATTTGAGCAAAATAGGCTATTACGTATTTTTCAAGAACAAGCAAAAAGGAACAAGTCATTGGTCTACAATGGAAGTAATCATTGCCATATTGACAATATTATCATTGGCATTACCACATAGCTTCGATCTACTGGACGCAACAAATTCCACTTTTGCCTCATATTTTAATATTCCTACAACACATCATCATACATTTGGATGGATGGTTGTTTTGGTAAGTATTGCTTTGGCTATAATGAGTTTTCTACATTTCAAAAAAGAGAAACCTGTCAGTGATTCCATTTGGGTAAAAATTGGTTTCAACCACTTTTATATTGATTATTTCATTACAAATATTATTAGTAAATCTATCACTGGAAGCAGGTCTGACGAGTCTCAGTCTAAACTATTTAAAAATGGCCTTTCAGGTTTGGCTTATAAATTTGATAGTATTGTGTTAGATGGATTTGTCAACGCCATTGCCTATTTATCTGTACAATTAGCCGCCATAACAGCTTGGTTCGATAGAAAGGTCGTTGACGGAATCGTAAACGGAGTATCTTATCAAATAAATAAAATTGGCGATAGACTTCGCCGACTGCAAAGTGGAAAATTGCAAGAATACCTTATTGCCACAGTTCTAATTCTTATTTTTACAGTTTTGGTAGCCACCATTCTCTAAACCCCAAAAATGCTAGCGACACTTTTACCATTATTGATTTTTGCACCTCTTTTGGGAGGTTTGCTTATTTTGATGCTACCAGAAAGTACTCAAAAAACTTTTAAATGGATTTCGCTAGCAATCAGTTTGTTTGTCCTTGTGGCAAGCCTTACACTTTACGCCAACTTCGATACCACTTTAACTGGATATTCTTACTTGACCGATAAGGATTGGTTTCAATTACAAATGGGTTCTTTCGGCACTTTTGATGTTAGGTTTATTCTAGGTATTGATGGAGTAAGCTTGAGCATGTTGCTACTTTCTGGAATTGTATTTAGCGTAGCATCTATATCTTCATTTAAGATAACAAAACGCACAAAAGCTTACCACGCATTTTATTTGCTGCTAATGAGCTCTACATTGGGCTGTTTTATCTCATTAGACTTCTTCCTCTTTTTTCTATTTTTCGAGTTTATGCTTCTTCCAATGTACTTTCTCATTGGAATTTGGGGTGGAAAAAGAAGAGAGTATGCTGCTCTCAAGTTCATCATTTACACACTAGTAGGTTCCGTTTTTATCTTAATTGTGATGCTAGTAATGGGTCTCAATTCTGGGCCTGATGTTTTCAGCTTTGACTTTAGAAAACTCGCATTGCTTGAAACAAATATGCTAACTTCCGAAGTGCAGTTTTGGGGTGTACCCCTTGCAACAGCTCTTTTCTTTTTATTACTTATTGGTTTTGGAATAAAGCTACCTACAGTTCCACTTCACACTTGGCTTCCTGATGCACACGTGGAAGCTCCCACAGCTATCTCAGTGGTTCTTGCAGGCGTATTACTTAAAGTAGGTGCTTATGGTTTCTTGAGAATGGGCATTGGTTTTTTTCCTGAAACTGCAACTGAATACAGCCATGTAATCGCAATACTAGGTCTAGTATCTATCATTTATGCGGCCCTCAATGCTTTGGCACAAGAAGACCTTAAAAAACTCATAGCTTATTCGTCTATTTCACACATGGGTTTTGTATTCCTCGGTTTTTCAGCCCTTAATACGGAAGGAATTAGCGGTGCGGTCTACCAAATGTTTAGCCATGGTTTACTTTCTTCCATGCTTTTCCTTATTACAGGAGTGATTTATGAGCGTACAGGAAATCGTTTAATAAGCAATTACCGAGGCTTAGCTTCAAAAATGCCCCTTTTCACTTTTGTAGTAATTGTTGCATTTTTTGGTAGTTTGGGCCTACCCGGACTTTCTGGTTTCATAGGAGAATTTTTTACACTGATGGGATCTTTTAAAACCGATAACTACTCAGCGGTAATTCCATCATTGGCAGTAATAGGTATTGTACTATCTGCTGCCTATTTGTTATGGGCAATGCAACGGATGTTCTTTGGGAAACTATGGGTTAATCGCGACTTAGTCGAAAGCATGACTGACTTGTCGCTAAGAGAAAAAATAATGCTTTTCACATTAGCAGCCTTGGTACTTCTTTTTGGAATCTACCCAAAACTCATATTCGATATTACAAATCAAAGTTTGACTGCACTGATACCCTAAATGAAAGAGCTTCTCAATCACATTTTGGATAGTACGGCTGCTTTGCAACCAGAAATCATTCTGTTCATTGGAATATTGGGAATGACACTATTTATCTCATTTACCAAAAAACCTACCCCAGAACACATTTTCGATAAACTTTTGTACTTAACAGTATTTATACTTGGGCTCACAGCATGGTCACTTTACTGTAGGTATTCTTTATCTACTGGTCGGGAAGATGCATTTTTCCAAGGAATGTTACTAATTGACAAGAGAGCTTCTTTTTTCCAAATAGTCGTCGTTTTTGTAGCTATACTTAGCCTTATTCATGCAAAGCTTGTCAATTTCCGCACCTCTGCAGAATATTTTCTCATGTTTTTGGCAATTGTACTTGGCTTGCTTCTACTCAGCATGAGTAACAATTTCATGAGTATGTATTTGTTTTTGGAGCTCGTTTCCATTTGCTCTTATATTCTTATCTCCATTCAAAAAGAGTCATTGAACTATGAAGCTGGTATAAAGTATCTCACTGTAGGAGCCATCATTTCTGCTGTAATGCTTTATGGCATTTCGCTTATTTATGGCGTGAGTGGCAGTTTATATTTTGATCAAATAACAATTGGAATTGCAGAACAAGAGGCTACCATTGCTAATGTTCTGATTTTATTGGCGATGGCTGGCTTACTCTTCAAAATGTCGGCAGCACCATTCCATATTTGGGCTCCAGATGCTTACGAAAAAGCACCAACCCCTGCTCTATCATTTTTAAGTGTAGCTCCCAAAATAGCTGCTTTTTTAGTCATATTAAGGCTTTTCTCTTTCGGAAACCTCGACTTCTCTAATTACTTCGCAATAATTATTTTAGCGTCCATCACAATTGGAAACTTTGCAGCACTTTGGCAAAAAGATGCGAAAAGAATGCTCGCCTACTCAGGAATTGCACACGCTGGTTTTATACTTATCGGATTGATGGCATCCTCCACCGCAGGAAATGATGCCAGTGCTTTTTACCTACTTATCTATGCGATCATGAACCCCGCAGCTTTCTTATTGATTGATCTTTTGCAAAAAAGAAGTGGAAGCTATGAATTAGCTTCATTTGTAGGAATGGGATCCAAAAATGTTTCAATTGGCTTAGTAGCAATCGTTGTGATGATAGCTTTGATAGGATTCCCGCCAACAGTTGGTTTTACTGCCAAATTTTTAATTTTCACTTCCTTGCTTCCTAGTGTTTCGGACGGAAACTCACTATTCACAACGGTACTTGTTTTTGGAGTTTTAAATACTGCTGTTTCGTTATTTTATTACCTTAGAATCCCATATTTCATGTTTATGAAAGAAGGTGAAGTAAACTCGACAAAGTCTTATATAGGAGGTACTATTTTACTTTCAATACTTGCTGGTCTGCTTGTATATTTATTCTTTGCTCCAGAAGTATTTCAAGGACTTATTAAATAAGCTTTATTTACATCAAGAAGAAGCCAATACCATGTGTTTTGGTTGCCATAGGATGTAGAAAACAAAGGATAGCAATTATTAGCAACAGTACTCGCAGCTCTTTTTGGGAAAGGTGCTTCTTAGCAATAAGTAAAGCAAAAAAGATCGTAAGATATCCAAAAGATGCACTTCTGGTGGAATCATAAACAATCATCGCCGAGAAAATAGATGTTAATGATGCCAAGCCAATACCTGCTAAAGTCAAATATTCTTTCTTTTTCCATAGCATATAACCCGCCAGTAAAAACAACATCCACCATGCTTCAAAAGGCCACAAGACCCTAAACCCAAGAGAGTTCAAACTTGCCGGAAGCTTCGTCATGTATTCACTCTCGGGCAAATACGTAACTAGCATGCCTGCTTTGTTCTCCAAGTACCAGCGTCCTGCGAAGAAGATTACCCAACTGACCATTACTATCAACATTGGAATGGTGATTTTTACTTTAATTTTTTCGCCAGCTAAATATTGTGGATACCACCAATACCACATCAAAACAAGCCCAGAAGCCACAAATGCACGCTCATCGTTCCACATGGCAAGCTGAATAAACAGGAATATCAATAAAGGTTGGCGGTAATACTTTACAGCCAAAAAGAGGAAGAAATAACTAAAAAAGTCTCCGTATGATGCATTATCAATAAAAAAACTACTACCTACATACAAGCCCATGATCCCTATAAAAGCGAAAAACGCTTCTACCTTATCGTCAAGTATTTGATTAAGAAAACATACCAATAAATATAAGAAAAGGATACCCAGCACAAACTGAATAGCATAAAGTGAAAGACTTACTCGTTTGAGGTGTAAAACTTTGGCAATAACAGGCATTGTCATCCTGAAAACCCTGCTTTCTAAACCAATATTAGGCTCATATTCAAAGTTACCCGTCAAGTTCTCTGATCGATCTTTTACGGTTTGATAAATATGGTATTCCTTTCGCTCTTTGATAACCGTCTGGTAAAAATCCTTAAAAGAATAAAGAGGCGAAAAGTTGTTAAAGAATGATAGCAACATTACTCCAATACCAAATACGACCGTATTCATTTTCCAGTTCGGAGAGCTTACAAATCGCTCCGTACTTTGCTCTATTCGCTTGTATATGCTTTCTAAAAATGTCATTGGAATCAAATCGATTGAATACTTTCTATATAATTCTCATATTCGTAAAATGGAATAAACTGCTTATTTCCTCTATGGTTGAGCACCATAAATACCAAAAATAAGGAAATAAAGAAACCTTGGAGTATTACTATAAACAATGCAATTGCCAGGTTACTAGCCCAGCCTGGAGTTGCCATTTCTTCTATAAACTTCAACTCTAGAACAACACTAATACCAACAAGACAAGCAAAAACCATGAACACAGCAAATACCAAAATCCTCACCGCGGTAGTTTCTAAAAACACTGAAATTGTACTCATTCCATGTAGTACCAAGGATATAAAATTCATCTTGGATTCTCCTGCGAGCCTTTTGCCTCTATCTATGCCTATGTCCGTAAATGGTAATCGAGATTTTATGATTCCTCCAGGGTAATTGTTCCAAATTTCAGAAAGGAAAGCTACTTTTTTAATCAAACTACTAGGCACAAGGGAAAAGTTACCAAAGTTGATTGTTTTTCCAGTGAGCAGCTTAAAAACGCTTTTGTAAATCAAATAGAAAACTCGAAAAACAAGTCCCTCACTTCGTTTGCTACGTTTAGCAAAAATTATTTTACCATTAGAATTGCTAGCTTTCTCCAATAAAGCAGGAATATCCGAAGGTTTATCTTCCCCATCGGCATCCATAACCAATACTTGCGTTTCTTTTTCTTGATTTGCTAAGTGCGACATTCCAATCGCTATCGCTTTCTGATGCCCTAGATTACGATAAAGCGAAATGACTTTTATCGACAAATGTGGGTAACGATCTACTTTCACCTCATCGGCAGAACAATCATTCATGAGTAAGACGTCAAACTTTTGCCCTAACCGCAAAGCCTCATGATCTATTTGCGTAAGCAAAAGCCCAAGTGCTTCCCAGTCATTGTAAACGGGTATCAAAATGGTGGTTGGGGTAGACATCTTATCAATTTTGGCTCAAATGTACTTGTTTTCCAATTAGCTTAAAAACCATCTTCGTCTTGTGCCAAGTATTTAAAGAAAAAGGTGTCTTCTTTCGCTACAAATTGATCCAAAGGATACCATACACAAACACCAGGCAAATCCTCAACTTGATGTGCTGGTGGTGGATCAAAACTTATACGAAAATTCTTTTCTATTGCAGAACCGCCTATTGCCAAAACAGCAGATAAACTACCACAAATTAATATTGCCAAAAGTACCATTTGCTTCCATTGAGATGTATTCAAAATTGCCTTTACAGCAAAAACAGCCAAAACAATGAGTGCCGGATATGATACCCTAGTACACCAATCATTCCATAAACCAAACCTATAAAGAGGAATTAGAATTAGTAAGCCAACAGCAAAAAGAAACAAACTCTTCTCGTCTTTTTTGAAATGTTTATTGAAAAAGTAATAAATAGGAACTGCCCATATAATAACCTCAAAAAACACGAAATAAAGATATACACCTACTTTCTCCCAAACGGTATGGAGGTCAAGCTCCATTGGCGAAAAAATAAAGTGTTTCACTAAATCACTGGACTCAATTGAAAGCAGAAAAAATGCAACACAAATGAAAACCAAGGGTGCTACCAGTAAATTGGTAACATTCCATATTCCCTTAAAACGGTGATAAATCAGACTGTATAAAAAGAAAGGGAACAAACCAACAAGCACCAAAGGAGACCAAAACAATAACAACGAAAGAAAGAATGGGAGGTAATTGATTTTTCTATCAACAAAAGTATCGTTAAGCAATAGACCAACACCAATAAACGCAGCAATACCATGATTAGGAGTCCAATAAAGCATATCGGTTATGGAGTTATAATTGAGCGGAATCACATCCCAACAATTCATCCAAAAAACAAATCCATGATCTAGAAGACGTGACCATATTTCGCTGAAGGTTCCTGTACCAAATTTGATTAAAAAAGAAACAATTGAAACTCCTCCGAACAATATAAAAAGTAAAGTAAACTTAAAAAGGTGCTCACCCGCAAAGCGAACCAACCAGAATATCCCCAATACGAAACCCAGAGCTGTAAAAAGGAAAAGAAATAACTGAACAAACTTATACCCTAAAAAACCAACCAAAGTGGGCCCTGGTAAATAATATGCCAAATAGTGAGAAAAATAGAGTTTCTCCCCATCTACTTCATAGCTTACAGGCCAAGGCAATTCTGACAAATCCTTTACCATGGTATTGACCTTGTCCAAATCCGATACTTGGTAACCTACACCACCAGTTCCCGAAAAACTAAACCAAATCCCGAGCAAAACTAAAGTGGCAATTACCCAACGTAGGCTATACCTCTCTACTTGACGAAAATCTAAATCCTTGATAAAATTATAAATTCCTAAAATGAGTAACCCGCATAAGGGAATGGCATAAATAGGCTTCACCCAACCAATGAAGAAAGGGAAAAAGGGAAAAACAACATAAGCCAGCGTGACTATCTTCAGCCAAGCAATAGAAACTCGCATGCTTTTTTTGTTCAAATTTAAGGAAGCTTTACTACTAAAGGTAAAAAAATGCAATTTTCAATGAACCTTGCTGATTAGTGTTAAATTTGCTTTTGATTCCAATATCCAAAAAACACATGCCAAAATCGCTCCTTCTGGTTGTTCCCTGTTACAATGAAGAAGAAATACTTCTAAATTCTTTTGACATACTTGAGAAGTATCTAAATGGTCTCATCGCAAAAGGTCTTGTCAGTGACAATAGCAAGGTTTGCATGGTAGATGATGGGAGCAAAGACAATACATGGCAAATCATTGGAGACTTATGTGCTAAAAGCCCTTTGGCTGCATCACTAAAACTCTCCAAGAATTTCGGGCATCAATCTGCAGTTCTTGCTGGCCTATTGGAGACAAAAGACCTGTATGATTTTTTTATCACGATTGATGCAGACTTACAAGATGACATTGCGGTAATTGAAGAAATGGTCATCAAACATAGCGAAGGAGCTAAGGTTGTATATGGAGTGAGAAACGATCGCACTTCAGATAGCTTTTTCAAACGCTTTACCGCAGAGTCCTTTTACACCTTGATGCTAAAAATGGGTGTTCCAGTTATTCATAACCATGCCGATTTTAGACTTATGGATAAAATTGTAATCAACGAGCTAGAATCCTACAAAGAAGTGAATCTGTTTTTACGAGGGATCATCCCAACTATTGGTTTCAAGTCTGAAAAAGTATTTTATGCCCGTAAGGAACGAGAAGCAGGTGAAAGCAAATACCCCCTCAGTAAAATGCTCGCATTTGCATGGAATGGCATTACTTCGTTTTCTACCACTCCTATGCGAATTGTATTATGGTTTGGTTTTTTTAATTTCCTCCTAGCTCTAGGCATTACTGTATATGTGATAGCAAGCAAAATCATGGGTACAACAGTTCAGGGTTGGACCTCCACCCTACTTCCTATGGCCTATTTTAGCGGTTCCAATATGATCGCGATTGGATTGGTAGGTGAATATCTTGGTAAGGTGTATCAGGAGATCAAAGCTAGACCGCGGTATATCATAGAAGAAAGAAAAAACTTAGGCTAACACAAATCATTTAGGCACAAGAACTCTCATTGCCGAAAAGATCAAAAAAACCTTGTACGCTCTTCCTATAATCTCCACCTTTGTACTTTAAAAACCATAGGCTAATTCACCTAGCCAATTGAACGTTTTTTATCATGAGCGAAGCTATCAAGCACGAATGTGGAATCGCCTTAATTAGGCTCCGCAAACCTCTCCAATACTACATAGACAAATATGGTACGCCCCTTTATCCGGTAAATAAACTGTATGTCCTTATGGAGAAACAGTCTAACCGAGGACAAGATGGTGCCGGTGTTGCGAATGTGAAACTAGATGTCCCTGCTGGGTATCGTTTCTTTTCGAGATATAGGTCAATTGCCAATAGGCCAATAGTTGATATTTTTGGCAAAATCAATGAAAAGTACCGTGACGTAATCAAATCAAATCCTGAAATGATGCAAGATGCGGATTGGTTACAAAAAAATGTGGCATTTACCGGAGAAGTATGGCTTGGCCACCTTAGGTACGGTACACATGGTAAAAACGAAATTGAGAACTGTCACCCTATGCTTCGCCAAAGCAACTGGAGAAGCCGTAACCTCGTGTGTGCAGGTAACTTCAATATGACCAATGCAGAAGAGCTTTTTCAAAAACTCGTAAAGCTTGGACAGCATCCTAAAGAAAAAGGTGATACCGTAACCGTAATGGAGAAAATCGGTCACTTTATGGACGAAGAGAACCAAAGAGTTTTTGAACGTTTCAAGGGAATCTACGAAAACCCCGCATTATCAGATATCATAGAAGACAATATGGACCTTCAAAGGGTCCTTCATAGAGCTTGTCGAGATTTTGATGGAGGATACGCAATGGCTGGAATCACTGGATACGGAGCATCATTTGTAGTAAGAGACCCCAACGGAATAAGACCAGCCTATTACTGGGCAGATGACGAGGTTGTGGTAGTTGCTTCTGAAAGACCAGCAGTTCGTGCAGCTTTTGGTTGCGAAATTGATGAAATCAAAGAAATCAGCCCTGGGAATGCGGTAATTATCGATAAGTACGGTGAATTTGGCGAATACGAAGTTATGCCTGCAGCAGAACGAAAAGCATGTAGCTTCGAAAGAATCTACTTCTCTCGTGGTAGCGATTCTGAAATTTATAAGGAAAGAAAAGAATTAGGTAGGTTACTTGTGCCACAAGTAATGAAAGAAATCAACCATGATTTAGAAAATACCGTCTTTTCATATATCCCGAATACCGCTGAAGCAGCATTTTATGGCTTAATGGAAGGTGTAGAGGAATATTTGACAGACTGGAGAAAAGATCAAATCTTAAAAGACGATTTCGACCCAAAAAGATTAGATAAGATACTGAATTTTAAACCAAGGTTTGAAAAACTAGTATCTAAAGACGTAAAATTGAGGACTTTCATTACCAACGATAACGACCGAGGAGAAATGGTCGCTCAGGTGTATGAAATGACGCAAGGAGTCGTGAAGAAAAATGTAGATACAATTGTGATAGTTGACGACTCCATCGTTCGTGGAACTACCTTGGAAAAGAGTATCTTAAAACTGTTAGACTTACTACAGCCTAAAAAAATTGTTATAGTAAGCTCCGCTCCTCAAATCCGCTATCCCGATTGTTACGGTATTGATATGTCTAAGGTTAAGGAGTTTGTTGCTTTCAGAGCAATGTTAGCCTTATTGAAAGAAAGAGGACTTGAATACCTCAAAAGCGAAGTGAATGAAATTGCACAGCAGAAATATGCTGCAAATCAATCTCATGAAGAAAACTACGTGAAGAGACTATATGATGCATTCCCTTACGAGGATGTTTCCAAAAAAATTGCTGAAATAATAACTCCAGAAAAACTGAATGCCGAAGTTGCGGTAATATACCAAACGGTAGAAAACCTCAATAAAGCTTGTCCGAAAAACTTGGGAGATTGGTATTTTACAGGTAACTACCCTACACCGGGTGGTAACATTGTTGTAAATAAAGCTTTTAGTAACTTTATGGAAGGTAAAATGGTAAGAGCTTATTAAGCCTTTACTTTTTTATTTTTACCTGGTAGAGAATAAATATTAGCTGCGACTTCTTTGAGTCCTATCATTTTCAAACAATCGTGAATACTAATTGTTGAACTCTCAACTATGTTTTTGACCTTCTTCTCTTTTTCCATGATAATAAATTCAAATGATGAAGTACAACAAAATAACAGAGCTATTTAACATCAAACCAGCACTATCGCTAATTTTTATTCTACGGTTAGTTGTACTGGTTTTTATCAGCTCTACTAATGCTTTAAGCCAAAATGATGCTAAAAGTGCCGAACTCATTGAAAAGTGTGAAACAGCCATGGGCGGGCAACAGGCTTATAACGCTGTCAAGCATCTGTCTTGGAATTTCTTTGGAGGGCGTACATTGTATTGGAATAAGCACAATGGCGACGTAAGAATTGAAATACCAAAAGACAATAAAGTTTTGCTTTGGAATGCAAATACAAACCAAGGAAAAGCATCGATTGAAGGGCAAGAGATTACAGATAAAGAAGAACTTGCCAAAGCAATGGTTCAAGCTAAAGGTATTTGGATCAATGACTCCTACTGGCTTGTTATGCCCTTCAAACTGAATGACCCCGGTGTAAATCAAAAGTATTTAGGTCAAAAAGAAACACTTAACGGAACAATGGCAGATGTCATTGAAATAACTTTTAACGAAGTTGGAAATACTCCTGACAACAAGTATCACATCTACTTTGACCCTACTTCTCACCTTGTAAATCAGTGGGACTTCTATCGTAATTTTTCGGACGAGAAAGCATCATTCGCTATGCCATGGCAAGATTACAAGCCATTTGGCAAAGTAATGCTATCAGGAGATAGAGGGGAAAGAAAATTAAGCGATATCAAGGTTTTTAAAAAATTACCCGATAGCGTTTATCAATCATTTGAAACAGTAAAAATTTAATTGCCTTGAGTTTAGATAAAAAAACAGGCGTACTCATCGTTAATTTGGGTACTCCCGATAGTCCAAGCGTTCCAGATGTAAGAAAATACCTCCGCGAATTTCTTATGGACGAGAGAGTTATTGACTTTCCATTTATTCCAAGATGGATGCTCATCAATTTAATAATTGCCCCTTTTAGATCTCCTAAATCGGCCAAAACTTACCAAGAATTGTGGACAGACGAAGGTTCACCTTTGAAAGTCTATAGCCTTAAAAACGAAAAACAGTTACAAGATGTGCTTGGTAGCCAATATTCCGTAAAACTAGGAATGAGGTACCAAAACCCTTCAATTAAAAGTAAAATGGAGGAGTTTAGGGCCGAAGGTGTCAGCAAAATTATAGTAATACCATTATTTCCACAATATGCTTCAGCAACTACAGGCTCTGTTTACGACGAAATATGCCGAGTAGTACAAAGCTGGCTTACAGTTCCAGAAATCGTAATGGTCAACACATTTTGGGATCACCCAAAACTTATTGAAGGCTATGTAAACAATGCAAGAAAATGGATCGCTGAAAATGAATATCAGCATTTCTTATTTAGTTATCACGGTATTCCTGCAAGACATATCCGCAAGGGAGACCATACTGGAAATACTTGTAAGTTTGGTTCGTGCTGTGAGCAACTTACCAAAGACAACCAGTTTTGTTACAGAGCCCAATGCTACGCAACAACGAGGCTTTTAGTAGCAAAACTTGGACTAAAAGAAGGGTCTTACACTACTTGTTTTCAATCAAGACTTGGCCGAGAAGTATGGCTTGAACCATATTCGGAAGACATGGCCCAAAACTTACCTAAGCAAGGAATTACTAAGGTTTTAGCCTTTTCGCCAGCTTTTGTTGCCGATTGCCTAGAAACCACATTGGAAGTAGGTGACGAATACAAGGAGCTTTTTGAAGAAAACGGAGGTCACCAATGGGACTTGGTTGAAAGTCTTAACGACTCTCCTATTTGGATCGAATTGTTAGAGGATTTAGTAAAACAAAGAAGCTAACCTACGGCTCAAATATAATCTGAAGGCCTGTGTCTATCTTGGTTCTTATCATTTTGATTTGAGCAGTAACATCATCAGTCTCCCACGTTGGTAATCCAGCGTGTTCCGATGGTTCGCCATACTTAGTGTTAAAGTATTGTGTAAAGGCTTGCAATAACTGTTTACTAGACTCTTCACTGCTCATGTAAATGTCAATATTGATAGCCTTTAGTCGATCTTCTTTATCTCTAAAGTACAAGATATCAACAGTTTCCATATTAGGAGTATCGAATGAATACCCAATGTGGGATTTAACATCCTCAAACTGCTCCAATACTTCACTTTCTTGAATTTTGCGAAGGTCATCTCCAAAGTCATACCCCCTAAAAACGCTCTCTTGATTACCGAGAATTTTATTAAATACTTTGGTGACGTTCTGAGGAATAACAACTTCCTCAACTGGTTTTAAAGCTGAAATTTCCAAGTTTTCTGATTCTTTTGGGTTAGAACAGGCTATTACAAATACCAAATATAAGATCGAATGTTTAATTTTCATATTTTTTTGAAAGAAATATACAATTTGAAAAACTACAATCCTCTTCGCACCGTGAAGAAAAACTTTGAACTGCCAAATTGGTTCACAGAGTAATTAATATCTAAAGCTGTGTTATAATAAGTTACTATATCCGCTCCAATACCACCGCCCCATAAGACCTTATTGCTCAGTGTGCTATTACTTAATTCGGGAAAAAAGTTTTGTACGTATCCCACGTCTCCGAAAAATTTCACAAATGTAGCAATGGGAATGGTATTGAATTGTTTTATCTTCAAAAACTTACTAAAATCAAATTGTTTCTCAAACACCTTCCACTTTAGGTTCGAAGTAATTAAACCATAATTTTGACCATCAATCACATTCAGTTGATATCCCCTCACGAGGTTATTTCTATATCCCAAACCTTGCACAAAGGGATAAAGTTGAAGTTTTGGGAATGATACTTTACCTCTGAATCCCAAATCAGCAAAAAAGGCATTTGAAAGCGGGATGTATTTCACGAATACAGTGTTAACATCTAACTGGTTTGCATCCTTAAATACCCCAAGTCCATATTTTGTAATACGAGCTTGAAAAACTTGACCTTTAAGCGGATATTGAAAGTTATCTCTTTTATCCATCCTATATTCGTAACTAAGCGAAAAGTAATTTAAGTTCTTACCGTTATCGCCAAAATAGTTCGGATTTATATCTACAATAGAGTCGCTAATCGACATACCAGTTACACCCAAATAAACTTTATGGAAATGATACAAGGCATTTCTGAGGTTATACTCTACATATGCTCCCTTTCGCTCACGCATCCTTTTTTCAGTGTTATAGAAATCGAGCTTATCATTCCAAGTTCTGTAAGCTAAGGTCTTTTGGGTAGAAAAAAACAAACCTCCCCTTAACCCCATTCTTTGCCTTTTGTCAATATACGGCCTGTTGTATGACATTTCAACATAAGGAATAAAACCTGCGTAAGCTTTTACCCTTAACTCGTCCCCATTGCCAGAAAGATTACTATGATTCATTTGAATTCCATAGGTTGTTCGTTTGAAATCCCTCTCTCTGTCGTACCACCACTCATTAAAACTACGATCGGCCAAGAAAAAAATGGGTAATGGTAAAAGGTAGAGCCTTTCTTTCACCACAATTTTGAGATCCAAAAACCCTTCATCAATACTTTTTTCTAACTCAACAGCATTGAATAAATTCAAATTGAAAATATTCTGACGACTCCTTTCAACCGCCTTATCCATAAGAGCTTGCGGCATCTTTTCACCTAAAGAAACAGATAATTCTCTTAAAATGTAACTGTCTTTGGTACGCCCATTCCCTACAATCTGAACAGACCGAAGCTCCAACGTGTCAGAAACAAATTCATTCGCAAGCAAAGTGCCGCAACAGCTCAGCACCAATACAAAAATTAAAACTACTTTATTGCTCACCAAATTTAGACTCCCTCTTTTAAAACTAATACGCAAGATACTCAATAAAGGTCTTTGTCTTTTAGACAAGCCCTTGAAAGATCACAATAATATCTATATTTATGCCAAAATACTCCAAACCTGAACCTATGAACTTTATAACTAAGCCAAAATTATCATTTTGGCAGATTATCAACATGAACGTTGGATTCTTTGGAATTCAATATAGTTTCGGACTGCAACAAAATGCCGTCACCCCTATTTATGACATGCTGGGAGCCTCCCCAGACCAAATCCCACTACTTCATTTAGCTGGCCCAGTTACAGGGCTCCTCGTACAACCTATAATAGGTGCCATGAGCGATAAAACTTGGCATCCAAAATGGGGGCGACGAAAGCCTTATTTCTTAGTAGGTGCACTCATGTGTAGCATTTGCTTGCTTATTTACCCTTTCAGTAGCTCTCTTTGGATGGCCGCTGGTTTGCTATGGGTACTTGATGCGGGGAATAACACCGCTATGGAGCCATATAGAGCCTTTATCGCTGATAAACTTGATGACCAACAACAGCCAACTGGTTTTCAAGCTCAGAGTTTCTTTACGGGTTTTGGACAAACATTAGCAGCACTTTCACTATTCATTTTCCCACTAATCATCGTTGGAAAAACTGGCTCATTGCCAAATTGGGTTTATGCATCATTTTTCTTAGGTGCTGTATGTTCAATTGGTTCAATTCTCTGGAGTGTTAAAACTACACCCGAGATACCTCCTACGCCCGAAGAACTAGAAGAAATAAAAAATGCCGAAAAAGGGATTTTCGCCCCATTCAAAGAGATTTTCTCCGCTATTAAAGATATGCCAAGAGTAATGTGGCAATTAGCTCTAGTGTATCTATTCCAATGGTATGCCTTGTTTTGCTATTGGCAAAACTCCTCCAAAAGCGTTGCATTATCAGTATGGAATGCAACACCTACCTCAGAGCCGGAGTTATACGAAAAAGCTGTTAGTTGGTACGGGTTAGTAAGTACTTGGTACAATGTCGTAACATTCCTCACAGCATTTGGGCTTGCCTATTTAGCACGAAAATACAATCCAAAACTAGTACATATAGTATGTCTCGTATTAGCAGGAGTTGGTTTTCTAGCTTTTCCACACATCGAAAACAAATACCTCCTCTTTGCCGCTATAACAGGTTTTGGAGTTGGGTGGGCAAGTATGATGGGAATCCCTTATCTATTTGTAGTTGGTGATATTCCAAAAGAAAGATATGGCGTTTATATGGGTATCATTAATATGATGATCGTAATCCCAATGATTATGCAGAGCTTATCTTTTGGTTATATTCTAAAGCATTTCTTAAATAATGACCCTCGACATGCCATTACATTTGCTGGCGTGTTATTACTCATTGCTGCTGTGGCTACACTGTTTGTTAAACCAACTAAAAAACTAAAAGCTGATACCGTTGTTAACTTTTCTGGCGGGCACTAAATATTAAAACCGTAAATGTTATAAACGCAAAGTCAACCGACTGAAAGTAAACATTTTGGCACAATTTGTGAATTCTTTACTCGTTAGGAATCAAACGTTGATGTTATGAAGTCGCTTTTCACAACCGTTGTTATCGCCTTTTTCTTTAGTTCTTGCTTTCTCTCCAAACCAAAACAGGTGAGTGAGCTGGAAAATGCCATTTGTGGATTAGATAATGTTTCTAATTACCAAGCATACCTAAATCAGATAATTGACTTACAAAAAGCACATCCAGAAAAAGAAAAGAAACCCATTACTTTTGACGTAAAATTCAATGTAATTAGACCACTTGAAGGTACTTCGCTTACAGAAGAAGACTTTTCGCCCTTGTTGGCTTACATGAATGCTAGTTTTGAAGAAGCAAATATATCTTTCAAAAATTCTAACGAAACCCAATACATTTTTAGTGGTGCCCCTGTGGATGTCTTTTACCACAATCGAATTTTGGAAAGAGAAATTACGAGGAATAGCTACGACCCGAGTACGATAAATATTTACATTGTTGAAAATACAGATCAAGTAGTAGGTTTTACTCATTACCCCATTGAAAACTCGCAGCGACTATTTATTGCGAGAGAGAAGCTATTTGACCCTTCACTTATCCATGAATTAGGCCATTTCTTTGGGTTGTTACACACTTTTGAACAAAATGACAGACCAGCCGAAAAGAAATTAACCTGCGAAATTGATGGTGACAAAATATGCGACACGCCATTAGATGTTCCTGGAGGTGCAAGTTTTATCGAAAGCGACTGCTCACTCTTTGGCGACTATAAAGATACAAACGGACATAGCTATAAGCCTGATTTAAACAACTTTATGTCCTATTATGGAAGTTGTCGCACTCGCTTTTCTCCTCAACAATTGGATAGGATGTACTTCATTGCAAAAAATATCAAAAGCTTTCAGATGAGATCTAAGGTTTGATCGTTGTAAGCATCTTAAAAAATTCATACTTTTGCGGCGTTTTGAATGAAACAAACCTTTAAACAAAGCTTTAATGAATTATAACCTTTCGCTTATTCCCGAAAGAGTACAAAAACCAAGAGAATCTGGACTTACCATGGTAATGGACAAGGGTTCAAGTCTTCGCGAAACCGAAGATATTCTCTCTACTGCTGCGGACTATATTGATATTGTGAAATTTGGCTGGGCAACATCTTATGTTACCCCCAATATCCAGGATAAAATAAAACTTTACCAAGACGCAGGTATACCTGTATATTTTGGTGGTACTCTATTTGAAGCATTCGTCGTTCGTAACCAATTTGAAGACTACTTGCGAGTAATTGAAAAATTTGGTCTTGAACATGCCGAGGTTTCCGATGGCTCCATTACACTTCCTCATGATGTTAAATGCGATTACATTAAAAAACTTGCAAAACATGTAAATGTACTTTCTGAAGTCGGCTCAAAAGACGCTGAAAAGATTTTTGCTCCATACAAATGGATCGAAATGATGCAAGCAGAGCTAGATGCAGGAGCTTGGAAAGTTATTGGAGAAGCTCGTGAGGGTGGAAATATTGGTCTTTACAGAAGCAGTGGAGAGGTAAGACAAGGTCTTGTAGATGAAATTATCAGAGCCATACCTGCCGAAAAAATTATTTGGGAAGCTCCTCAAAAGGGCCAACAAGTGTACTTCGTAAAACTAGTAGGAGCAAACGTGAACTTAGGAAATATTGCTCCCAACGAGCTTATTCCACTTGAAACTATCCGACTAGGTTTAAGAGGAGATACTTTTGCTACTTTCTTGCCAAATGACATCAAGCAAAAGTACAAATTAGGAAAATACTATCAAGACGACAGAATTACTCAAAATGACTAAGGTTAAGTTAAACACACGTTAATAATGGAAATAATTCATTTTTTGCTCGATTTTCTTAAGGATCCGCTAAGCACTTTAGAGGGCTTTTTGGAAACTTACGATACACTCACCTACGCTATACTATTTTTGGTAATTTTTGTAGAAACTGGGTTTATCATTATGCCATTACTACCTGGCGACTCTCTGCTGTTTGCTGTTGGCTTATTGGCTTCAACTACAGGAAAGTTAGATCTTGCAATTGTTATTCCTTTATTAATACTTGCCGCTCTATTGGGTGACAACCTTAATTATTTTGTGGGAAACAAGTTTGGAAACTTCATTAAATCGAAGGACAAAATTCTTTTTCTCAAAAGAGAATATATTACCAATACTGAGGCATTTTACGACAAGCATGGCGGAAAAGCTGTGATTTTGGCTCGTTTCATGCCTATCATTCGTACTATTGCACCTTTTGTTGCAGGTGCGGGTAGCATGAAATACGGAAAGTATATACTTTTCTGTTTCCTGGGTGCTGTCTTGTGGGTAGGCTCAATCACTTTGATTGGTTTCTTCCTCGGAAACAATGCTTTTGTTAAGGCAAATTTTGAGAAAGTAGTACTTGGGATTATTTTAATTTCCGTTGCACCTATGATTATAGGTGTGTTAAGAGCTAAATTGCTTAAAAAAGCGTAAAGCCCTTTCATCGTGAAAAAATATGGCCTCATTGGATTTCCGTTAACGCACTCTTTTTCAAAAAAGTACTTCACCGAGAAGTTCGAAAAGATTGGTTTATCTCATACTCATCAATATGATTTGTATGAAATTGAGAATGCCACTGATCTTTTAGAAATACTGAATTCCAATCCAGAAATTGATGGAATCAATGTTACTATACCCCATAAACAGTCAGTCATGCCGCTCTTAAGTAGCCTAGACCAGTCTGCTGAAAA
Source organism: Spirosomataceae bacterium TFI 002 (assembly GCA_900230115.1). Lineage (NCBI taxonomy): Bacteria > Pseudomonadati > Bacteroidota > Cytophagia > Cytophagales > Spirosomataceae > Spirosomataceae bacterium TFI 002. Next base: position 1,701,977 of record LT907983.1, read on the forward strand.
AGTGGGTGCCGTGAATGTAATCAAAAAGACATCAAATGGTCTTATTGGCTACAACTCAGACTACTACGGATTCCGAAAATCCCTTTTGGATTTCTTAAATGGTGCCAAAGTATCCAATGCGATGATATTGGGATATGGAGGAGCAGCAAAAGCAGTAAAAGCCGTTTTAAAGGATTTAGGAATTTTCGTAACCGTTGTATCTCGCCAAGCGAGTGATACTGCGATTAGCTATGAAGAAGCCAACTCTTTATTAAGCTTACATCATTTAATTATTAATTGCTCGCCTGTAGGAACATATCCTAATGCCGATCAATGTCCTTCAATAAATTATAAATCATTAAGTACAAATCATTTTCTCTTTGACCTAGTTTATAACCCAACAGAAACCCTTTTTATGAAAAATGGTCTCGAAATGGGTGCTAAAGTTAAAAATGGCTATGATATGCTAGTTCATCAAGCTGAAAAGTCTTGGGAGATATGGAACCAATAAAATTGCTAATTATATGAAATTCAAAAAACACATCTTTATTTGTGCAAATGACAAACCTGCTCCAAAAAAATGTTGCAGTAGTGAGAAAGGATTGGAGCTAGTTGCTGCTTTTCAAAACAGCTTAAAAGAAAAAGGACTAAATACCGAGATTCGTGCTCAAAAGGCTGGATGTCTTGATGCTTGTGCTTTCGGTCCATCAATGGTTATATACCCGGAAGGAACTTACTACGGGAATGTCAGCCTTGACGATGTCAACGAAATAGTTGAAAAGCACCTAGTGAATAACGAAGTAGTGGAGCGACTTGAATTGAAATTTAACTAATTGATTTGCAACTTTACTTTGATCTTGATCATACCCTCTGGGACTTTGAGGCAAACTCTAAAGAATGCTTAGTTCAAATCTATGACGAGCTACTAAGTAAAGAAGTTGACTTCTCGACAAGTGACTTCGTTGATACTTTTTCTGTTGTAAATAGAAACATGTGGGCAGCACTTGAGCGAGAAGAAATCACTCACGATTACCTTAGAGAGAATAGATTCAAAACAACCCTTGCTCAACTTAATCATGGTATTCAAGCGGAAAAAGGTAAAAAGTTAAATGATTTATTTCTTGAGTTGCTACCAACAAAAACAACACTAATTCCAAATGCAATAGAAATATTGGACTATTGCAAAAGCAAATACAACCTTCATATCATCAGCAATGGCTTTTATGAAGTACAATTGAGAAAAATGCGTGGTTCAGGCATTTTTCATTACTTTTCAGAAATTGTAACTAATGAAATTGCTGGTGCTAGAAAGCCATCAAAAGACATATTTAATTATGCAATGACGGCTTCTAAGTGTAAAGCTCAAGACGCAGTTATGATAGGCGATAGTTATGACGCTGATATCTTTGGTGCAAAAAATGTCGGCATGAAAGCGATCTACTTTGCTCCAGAAAATCACAACAACCATGACCACCATATTACAAACCTTCTTCAATTAAAAGATCACTTTTAAAAATGGACTACTTAGAGTTAAACATTGATGTAGATTCTGAATTTGCCGAAATTCTAATCGCCGAACTTGCAGAAGTTGGTTTTGACTCATTTGTCGAAAACATAACTGGAATTCAAGCCTATGTAACCGAAGAAAACTTTGATGAGCAAGGAATGAAAGACGTTATGGAAAAGTATGCTTCCAAAACGAACATTATCTATACCCTTAAGAAAATTGAGAGAGTTAACTGGAATCAAACTTGGGAAGAAAGTTTTGAACCCATAAATGTTGCAGACAAAATATTGGTTAGAGCCCATTTTCACAAGGCAGAACCTAGTTTTGAGCATGAAATAATTATTACCCCTAAGATGAGTTTTGGTACAGGACACCATGATACCACTGCTCAAATAATGGAGCATCAACTCAATATCCCTCATTCTGGAAAATGCGTGTTGGATGTGGGAACAGGAACGGGAATTTTGGCTATTCTAGCCGAAAAGCTAGGTGCAAGCTCAATTCGTGCTTTTGATATTGACGATTGGTCAGTAGAAAACACAAAAGAAAATATAGAACTCAATAATTGCTCATACATTTCTGTAGGATTGGGAACAATAGCTGATGAAAAGCCCCAAACATACGACATCGTAATCGCCAATATCAATAGAAACATACTATTAAGTGAAATCCCCACCTATCGCAAATTCATGAATAATGGTGGTTATTTATTACTAAGTGGTTTTTACGAAACGGATATTGCTGATATTGAAGCACTTTGCAATAAAAATGATCTTAAAAAAATAGCTCAGAAAGGTAAGAATAACTGGGCAGCGGTCGTTTTTAAACATGACTAATTAAAATCCAATACATTAATGTTCAAAAGGTTACTTCTCTCCTTCTTCATAGCTTTTGCCACTCTAGGCAATACATTCAGTCAAGAGATTATTGTACCTACCGACAGCGAAGAATTCAGTGAGTATTTTGAAAAACTCACAAAAAAGACAAAAAATGCATTTCTGATAAATGAATGGGCGAATACCGATTCACTTCTAAAAAGTAGTGGCATACAACCGGCGTTCATTCAATTATCGCAAAGCATGGCCAAGAGAAATCATAGGCTAACTGACTTTCAAGCGTTGTTTGTTTTAAACAATAAACTCTTCGTTTCAAATAAACTTTCTACAGAACAAACTAAGGAGCTGTACTCCTATCTTGAGAATTGCGTTAAAGACTATCCATCCAAAATGGTGGTTGAAGTAATTCAAATGCTCAGCAATTACTTTGAAAAAGACCTCATTTACGAAGGGAAATTCAATAAACTCTACGTCATCACCGAAAATTTCACTTTCAAATATTCGTCTAAAAAAGTAAGTGCATTTGATGAAGTAGCTTCAGAACCTATAAAAGAAACTCAAAAAGAGGAAGATTTTGGTCTTTTTGATGTGTGGGATACAGAAGATACGGAAGAAGACCCTTGGGATAGCCCTAGCCTGAATTTGCCACAAACGGCATCTGGAAAGTACATTCAGTTACCACTTGTGAAGGACTTGTTACTTCAAATTCAAAACGCAACATTGGTTATTGTAAGCCCGTCAGACTCACTGATACTAGAAAACACAAGTGGTACAATTGACCTATTTCAAGGGACTTTTGTAGGGGAAGGCGGAAAGACCACATGGGAAAATGTATTTATTCCGAATGCATATGCAGAGCTTGACAAGTTTTCTTTCAAAATCATAACTCCGCAAATCAAAGCTGAAGATGCTACCATCCATTACGATGACTACTTGAAAGCTCCTGTTAAAGGAATATTAGAGATTAAAGGAGAAAAAAGAAAAGAAGATGCAATAGCAAGTTACCCAAGATTTAAAAGCTATAAAAACAATGCTGAATTCACTAAACTTGATCTCAACATCACGTATAATGGTGGATTCTCTTTAGTAGGAAACCGGGTATTTTCCACCGCTCTGTACGATAATTTATCAACCTTGACGGTAAACAAAGGCCTAACTAATAATTTTACCGTTTCTGGCAGACGTTTTGAATTTACTGACTCACTGATAGTTTCAAAACAAGTTGCATTTAATACTTATTTAGGAGAGGATAGCATTTATCATGCTGCAGTTCAGTTCAGGTATGAACCAATAACTAAAGAGCTTAAACTTTATAAAGTTGAAAAAGGAGGTTTTAGAAGTGCAATGTACTCTGACACTTTCCACGAAATGGACATCCTATGCGATGCCCTGCAATGGAACCTCAATAACGGTAAAATGAATTTCTATATCATTGCTGGTAAAAGTGAAGTTCCAGCAGTGTTTGAGTCTTTTAATTACTATAATCCTGACAGGCTAAGAAGACTCAGCTCAGAGGTTGGATGGAATCCTTTAATGTATTTGGGCAATTATCTTTTGCGAAAAAAAGTAAATCGATTTACACTAAATGAGCTATACAAGCTTGTCCAAAAAGACCCAAATCAAATTAAAAATGGCATAATCACAACCATGCAAATGGGCTTTGTTGATTACGATGCGGCATCTAATAGCTATTCACTTAGCCGTAAGGGTATTCATTATTATAAGTCGGCCACTGGCATGGGTGACTATGATGACCTTGTCCTTTCTTCCGTTTCGGGTTCAGGTAACAGAAATGCCTCTATTGACAGAGAGTCTAACTCTCTAGACATAGCAGGAACACAAGAATTCCGTTTATCAGATTCGCTAGGAATTCGTTTTTTACCCAAGAACCAGGAAATGAAAATGGAAGGAAGTAATTCTTTCAAATTTCAGGGTCAAATTATTGTAAAGAACTACCGATTTATAGGTGATTTTGATGTTGACTACGACAATTTCAAGGTTAATCTAAAGAGGATTGATACAATCGATTTTATCCCAATTGACCTCTACAACAAAGGCAGCAAAAAATATATAGGTGCACATGTTCAATACGGCTCAAAAGGTATTCTATATCTTAATGCTCCCGACAATAAATCTGGTCGGAAAAAGCTCGTTGCTTATCCAAAACTTGAGATCCCGGAAGGTGCCGTGGTCTTCTTTAACAATACAGATAGAAAACAAAAGTATAGCGATAGGGTACAATTCAAAATTCCAAAGATTTCGCACGACAGCCTCAATGTTGTAGACATGGCCTATGAGGGTCAGTTTTATTCTGGAGGATTGATAAAGCCGATTACCGAAATTTTAACAACTATGCCCGACACCTCTATTGGTTTCGTTCATAAAGCAAAAATACCCTATGAACTATATCAAACTCAATCTACTTTCACTTTTGTAGAGCCATTAAAAATGACCAAAAAGGGTTTAACAGCCTCTGGTGTTTTGAAACACTTAGCGAGTGAATTACAGGTTAGTGAAGCCTACTTTTTTGATTCTTTATTTGTTGCAAAAGGTGAAAAAGCAGATATCAAGGAGGCATTCGTCTCTTCCAAAGCATATTTTCCTACAGTTGCCATTAACGAATATAATTCTACGTGGAAACCTTTTGTTGATAGCCTGAGTATTGCATCTCCTGAGCTAGTTAGTTTTTACAACGGCACTACTAAACTAAAAGGAAATCTAGTGGTACGAACTAGTGGGTTGTATGGGCAAGGCAACTTGGACAGAGATGATTCTGAGACAAACTCCAAAGCTTTTAAGTTTAACAAAGATGGTTTTTTAGCAGGAAAATCCATCTTTAAAATTAAAGCAGAAAACACTGAAGCAAAAGCAATCTTAGAGGGTCAAAATGTTGATATTGACTTTAAGGTAAGTGATCAAATTGTGGACATCTCGCCTATAGAGCAAAGTTTCAATGACTCTATTTCTTCCTCTATTCAATTTCCAAATGCAGCTTATCGAACAACCATCAATAATGCAAAATGGAATATTAAGAATAAGAAAATTATAATGACAGGAGAGCTGGCCAAATCTAGGTTCTTTGCAACTACTCCTAATCAATTCGGCTTGGCCTTCAACGGGACCGGAGCCGATTACGATATTCAAGAGAATTCCTTAAGTATTACAGGTGTAGAGGGTGTAAACTCTGTTGATGCCATCATTGTACCAAATGATAGAAAAGTAATAGTAAAAGGCGGAAAATTAGAGCCATTTGTAAATGCAAAAGTACTTGCTGATTCGCTAAACCAATATCACGTTATAGCAAACGCCAATATCACTGTTAATTCTAAACTAAGTTATAGTGGTAGTGGCTCTTATCAATTTGTAAATGTTAGCTCGGATACATTTAATATAAAAATGAGTGAGTTTAAGTTTGCCGAAGTAGACAAAGATGGTCAAATTCTTAACTCCAAAAAATCTGAAAAACTCTCAACTATAGCAAATGCGAAAGTTGTAGAAGCTGATAGCGTGTACCTTTCTCCTAAAATTATTTACAAAGGAGATATTACCATGTTGGCTCCTTTTAAAAACCTAAACTTAAACGGATCTGTAAGACCCCTATTGACGAAGTATCCATTTCTTGGTGGTAACTGGATAAACTACTCGGGTAATAAGTCTGAATCCATTCAGATTAATGTTGACAACACTCTCAAAGATGGCGGAAAACCGCTTTTTGCTGGTCTTCATTTACAAGGCACAACATCTGCTGATGCTCTTTATCCTACATTTCTTTCGGCCAAAAGGTACGAATATGACCACAATATATTTCTAGCAAATGGGCTTTTCCAAAGAGATGAAGCAAACAAACGCTTTGTGATTGAAGCTCAAGGAAAAAATGATTCACCTGATAGATACGAACTTTACGACGATCAAGGTATAATAAGAATGGAGGGTGATCTTAAATTACTTCAGGAAGATTATGCCAAAAACATTCAAACGGTTGGGGTAGCTACAGTTTTATTAGATTCGCTCCAGTACGAATTCAACACAATGATGAAGTATAACTTTCCTGTAGCCCCTCCTGTCCTGCTTAAAATGGGCCAAAGCATAGTTAGAACCAACCTAGACCTTGGAGTTGCAGAAAGTGCCATTGATTTCGAAAACCCTGAATTCATTTCGAAAATGTCAAAGTTTACTGGAAAAAAATCTGCCGAAAACTTCCAAACTGAATATGCCAAAGGACACATTCCTCTTTTCAAGTTCAACCCTAAGTTTTTTGCAACCATACTTTTCAGTGATTTAAAACTAAAATGGAACCCTGTTTCAAACTCGTTCCACAATAGAGGCAGACTCGGGATTTCAAATATTGGCGAAACCGACATCAATGCAATGATGAACGGTTATTTTGAAATTGTAAAGAATAATAAAACCGGAGATGAAATATACCTTTTCCTAGAAGTATCAGACAGTGAATGGTATTACCTTGGTTTCAAAAACGGACAAATGGGAATTGTCTCTTCTGATTTTGAAATGAATCAAGCACTTCAAGCTAAAGATGGTGGTAAATCCACCAACAAAGATTACGAGGTAATAGCCGTTGACCTCAAGGAAGCAATGGACTACCGTAAAAAGTTTTTGATCAATTACTTAGGAGCAAACGAAGAAGATTTCAAGAAGTCGAGCATCTCTAGTTCACCTGCAACACTCAAAAAAGTAGTTACTCCAGAAACTAAAACAGCTATTCCTGGTCAAAAGCCAGCACCGGTAAAGGAAGACGACGGTTTCTAAGTAATTATTTGCGACCTTTGCAGGCTGTAGAGAAAAGAGGAAATGAAAACAAAGGGAAATAGAAAGCATAAGGTAAATATTGTCACATTAGGTTGCTCAAAAAACCTGGTAGACTCAGAGGTATTATTTACCCAGCTTAAAGGCAATGGCGTAGCTGTAAGCCATGAGGCTGACGACGACACTTCTAATATTGTAGTAGTAAATACTTGTGGCTTTATAGACAATGCCAAACAAGAGTCTATAGACACTATATTGAGATATGTAGACGCCAAAGAAGCCGGAGTCATTGAAAAGGTTTACGTTTCTGGATGCCTTTCTCATAGATATAAAGACGAGCTTTCATTAGAAATCCCGCAAGTTGATGCATGGTTTGGAACAAATGATTTACCTCGATTGCTAAAAACACTTAAAGCAGATTACAAAAAAGAACTTTTAGGAGAACGACTACTTACTACACCCTCACACTATGCATACCTCAAGATTGCCGAAGGATGCGATCGCCCTTGCTCTTTTTGTGCGATTCCAATAATGCGAGGAAAGCATGTTTCTCAACCAATTGAATTACTGGTTGAACAAGCACAAAAACTTGCTGCAAAAGGCACTAAAGAATTGATTTTAATTGCTCAAGATCTTACTTATTATGGTCTCGATATATACAAGAAACGAAATCTCGCTGAATTACTAGATCGCCTAGCAGATGTAGAAGGAATTGAATGGATTCGTTTACAATATGCTTATCCTGCTGGTTTCCCTTTGGACATTTTGGATGTAATTAAAAATCGTCCAAATGTATGTAACTATCTGGATATGCCTTTGCAACATGGTAGCTCAGAAATGCTAAAAATAATGCGTAGGGGTATCACAAGAGAGAAAACTGAAGACCTTATCAATACAATAAGAGATACAGTGCCCAACATTGCGATCAGAACTACTCTTATTGCTGGTCACCCAGGTGAAACAGAAGATCATTTTGAAGAAATGTACCGTTTTGTTGAAAAAATGAGATTTGATCGCCTTGGAGTATTTCAATATTCTCATGAAGATGATACGCACTCATTCTCAATGCCAGACGATATTGACAAGCTTGTTAAAGCAGAGCGAAATGACATGATCATGGAGCTTCAACAAGAGATTTCTAGAGAGCTTAATGACCTTAAAGTGGGTCAAACATATAAAGTCCTATTCGATCGAAAGGAAGGTGATTACTTCATTGGTCGTACAGAATTCGACTCTCCAGAAGTTGATAATGAAGTTTTGCTACACAGTAGTCAATATGTTGGTTTGGGTGATTTTACAAATGTTAAAATCACTAAAGCCGAAGAGTTTGACTTGTATGCGGAGTTGATTTAAAAGGAGTTTGATTTCAAGTACTTTGGAAATCTCATAAACCTCAATCCAATGGAAAAGTCCAACCTATCCATTACTAAAGGCGATGCAAGTGTTTCTAAACCTCGAATACTCCCATAATCCATTTCGTTGAAACGACTATAATTGTAACCAGCTTCTAAGCTTAGAATGATATCTCTTCCAATAATATCATTTCCAAGTAAAAAATCTAGACCCAATGTAGCAGCTCCTCCAAATTGCTTTGCTTTGAAGTCGAAGTTTTCACCATTGTAATTCCCTTTTTCACTGTAAAAATTCATTCCTGGAGAAAGACCGAGAACTACAAAGGTTTTGAAGTCTATTGCCTTTCTTAAGTATAAAACTGGCCCAGCAAATTTGTTCGAAATATTAGTAGATAGGCTTCCATTGTCAACATTAACTTGACTTACTAGATTGGGATAAGTTAATCCTTCTGCACTGTTTTTTGACATAAAATTGGTGAACATGCCACCAATACCTATCCCTTCAGTAATAAAGTACGCCGCATCTGCTCCGAAGGTCCAACCTTTGTTTAACTTTTCTCTATATAGGTCGTAGGCATTATTAGTTTCCAATGAATTGTTGATGATATTACTAATTCCACCCTTAACCCCTACTCTAAATTTCAAATAATTTTTAAATTCATTTTCCTGTTCTGGAGCTGCCAAAAGCTCGGCATTCTCAATTGAGCTTTCTTTCTTCTTAGCCTCTTTAGCTAGTCTTTTTGCCTCCTTATCAAGCTCTCTTTTATCTTTTTTGCTTAATTCATCAATTGATTTCTCTTTTTTAGCGGCCCTTTCTTCTTTCTTTAACTCCTTTTTAGTTGGCTCTTCCACTGGCTTTTCATCTGTAAGATTTTTAGCCACCTCAGGAGAAACAACGACTTCTATTTCATTCGCTGGCTTTTCTACTTCTTCTTTTATGTCTGCTTTAGGATTACTCTTCTCAGCATTTAATGGTGCTTCTACTTTTTTAACAGCTTCAGCTTCTGGCTTGGAAGCGACTTTAACTTCTTCTTCGCTAGACTCTTCCTTCAATTTCTCTTTTTTTTCTGCTCTATCCGCCTTTTTCTGCTTTTTACTACTCTTTGAGCTTTCCTTTCTTGTATCTACCCTTTCTGCTTTCCCTCCTTCTCTTTTCGAGTTTCCGGGAAGTTTATCTGACTTTACAAGATCTGTATCGTAAAAGTTGTACTTAAAAGAAGTAACTAAGTTTTTGAAGATCTCATTTCTCAAAACTTTGTCCCTTTTGTCAACATAAGCATAAATAAATCTTGTAGGGGTTTCGTCTAAGATTCGACACCTAATTTCTTCACCCGCTTGCGTAATAAGTAAATCACGCTGAGCATGTACTTTAACCGAAAAACCAATACTTATTAATGCGAATAAGACTAAAAACCTATATAAGAAAGGCCTGTAATGACTCATAGTAATTTGAACAAATTTCATAATCTTCAATATCAATCTTGGATGAACATATGTATCCTTTTAATAAGTCGCAAAAATTATACCGTACCTTTCAATAACAAATAATAATAAATTTTGTGGGCAATTTGAGCCTGTACATAGCATTTCTATTTAAACGAAACTAATTTGGCGTAGTTATTGTAATACCTTCAAAAGATGAAGTAATACCATATTTTCAAGGTTATGTTAATAACCATTAACTTTATTTATTTAGAAATATTTGACATTTACAGTTTTCTTTTGATAACTTGCAATCAATATTTACAGTTTAACTAACTAAAAACACAAACACTACAATATGATATAAAACTCTACGTTAACTAAAGGACATACAAAATGGAAAAAGTCAGAGTTAACGAAAGTGAGCTTGTATCAGCCTACATTCGTGGTGATAAGAACGCATTCAACATATTAGTTGAGCGTTATAAGTCAAAAATTTATACAACCATATATCTTGTCGTGAAGGATCAGTACGTTGCGGAAGATCTCATGCAGGATACATTTATAAAGGCGATTAAGACATTGAAAAATGGCCGTTATAACGAGGAAGGTAAATTCTTGCCGTGGATATTGAGAATAGCTCATAACTTAGCAATTGACTATTTCCGGAGAGCAAAACGCTACCCAAGTGTGGTATTTGAAGATGGAAGCAATGTGTTTAATTCATTGAGCTTCTCTGAGAACACGATCGAGGACAAACAAGTGCAGAAAGAAACGCACGATCATCTTAGAGACTTAATAAAGAAACTTCCAGATCAGCAAAGAGAGGTTCTCATCATGAGACATTATGAAGAGATGAGCTTTCAAGAAATTGCTGACTCCACAGGAGTAAGTATCAATACAGCACTGGGTCGTATGCGTTATGCTCTCATCAATTTAAGGAAAATGATGAGTAAATCAGTTTATGCGTATGATACAAACCTCTACAACACAATTAAATGACGTAGTAAAATACCTTTATGGTGAAACTACAAACACAGAAAACCTGGAGCTCGAAAACGACCTCTGTAAAGATGGAGACTTACTAGATTTTTATCTTGATAGCCTTGCACTTAAAGCAAGTATGGATAAAATTACAATGAGCCCTTCTAGAAGAGTCATTGAGAGCATTAAAGCTTTTTCTGAAAATTATCAACCAGCGATATAATCGCTGGTTTTTTTATTTCTTTTTAGCTTAATTCTATTTCTTCGCCCTGAGCGTTAAGAAAATGGAATTCTGTGATTCCTAATGAAGAGTCCTTGATAAGGTTGATCCATTTCTTGTACTTCACCCACCATTTCATTTGGCGAGTATATATACCTTCACGGTAGTAAGCATAAATGAATGGGTGCAAGATTACACTTATCTTGCTTTCGTTTTGACTTGTAAGCAAATGATCTAAGTTATTCTCTATTAGATCAGTAACTGCTATACTTGCCTGAATTGTTCCTGTTCCATTACAAGTTGGACAATTTTCACGTGTCGAGATATTCATCTCTGGACGAACCCTTTGTCTTGTAATCTGTGATAATCCAAACTTTGATATAGGCAATATGGTATACTTCGACCTATCTGGTCTCATCTCTTCTTTAAGAGCATTATGTATATCTCTGCGATTGTTTGGCTTTTTCATATCGATAAAGTCAACAACCACAATACCACCCATATCTCTCAGCCTAAGTTGCCTACCTATCTCTTTAGCAGCCTCCATATTAACATTTATGGCTGTTGCTTCCTGATCGTCTTCGCGAGTCGATTTGTTGCCACTATTGACATCAATAACATGCAAAGCTTCAGTATGCTCGATGATTAAATAACCACCACTAGGAAGACTTACAGACCTCCCAAATAGAGATTTTATCTGCCTTTCTATTCCGTACTGTTCAAAAATCTTCGTCTTGCCGTTGTGCTGCTTAAGAATATTCTCTTTCTGAGGAGCTATTACATGAAGTAAATGTTTAAGCTTATCAAAGTTTTCCTTGGTATCAACGACGATTTGATCGAAGTCGTCATTCAAAATATCCCTAAGAAGTGATGCGGCTCTATCAATCTCGCTTATAACGCAATCCTTGGGCTTAGCTTTGCGAAGCTTTCGCATACCTTTATCCCACTTGGATACACATTCCTCTAGATCTGCTTGTAGGTCATCCAAGTCACAATCCTCAGCAACTGTACGTACAATAACTCCAAAATTATCTGGCTTTACAGAGGAAAGCAGCTTATGTAGCCTATTTCTTTCCTGCTTGCTAGTTATTTTTTTTGAAATATTTACAGAATTGGCGAATGGTACTAAAACTACATACCTACCTGCAATAGAGATATCACAAGAAAGCCTAGGCCCCTTGGATGATATTGGCTCCTTTACAACCTGTACAAGTATTGGCTGGCCTTTGGTAAGGACATCTGTGATCTTTCCTAACTTATCTATTTGAGGAAGAATCTTAATTTTATTTAGCTTATAATTTACCGGCTTATTGGCAATTACTTCTTTAGTAAAATTATTTAGAGTTTCTATATTAGGGCTTAGGTCATGATAGTGCAAAAAAGCATCTTTTTCATAACCTATATCAATAAATGCGGCATTAAGTCCCGAGACTACCTTTCTGACAGTACCCAAATAGATATCACCGACTGCAAAAGAGTGGTCAGCTTGATCAAAGTGGTACTCAACAAGCCTTTTATCCTGTAAAAGGGCGATTCGTTCTCCTTTATCGGTAGAACTAATGAATAATTCGTTGCTCAAAGTTGAGTTAGAATTAAATGGTTTAACAAATTGATTTAGTAGAGAATGTAGTAAAAAAAAACAGTTAACTGAAACATAGTGTACCTATGGATTCTGTTAACTGTTTACTATTTCCTTAAAAAATAGGACTACAAAATCAAGGTCATATTATTTTTTCTTATGACGATTCTTTCTAAGTCTCTTTTTTCTTTTGTGAGTAGACATTTTATGTCTTTTTCTTTTCTTTCCGCAAGGCATATTTGTGAATTTTATGTCTTCTCCTCTAAAGACTTGTTAACCAATTCCTATAATCTTTATATTCATCACCCGACTGAGGATTGTTGGGCTAAATAAAATCGAGCTGCAAAAGTAATTATTTCTTTATATTTTTCAAAGTGTTTTCTATTTCATTCCTTAACACTTCATCAATTTCTTCTTTTAAGATACTTTGGAGAATATCTTCACCCTTCTTCTTTTGATCTGTTTCCAACAAAGAATAGGCCAATCCCAACTTTCCTCTAACATTATTAGGGTCTATTTTTAAAACTTCTTCAAATCTCTGTACAGCTTTATCATATTGACCCGACTGCATAGAAAGTGCACCAATACTCATCAAAGCCGGTATATAACGAGGTTCATCATCTAATACCTGACGAAGCAACATTATAGCTTGCATAGGAGCTTCAGATGTAACAAAAGTCATGGCCTTATTTGTTCTAGCATGGAGATCTCTTGGGCTTTGCTTTAAAACTAAATCATATAGCTCACGAGTTTTCTCAGCTAGTTTTTCTCTGTAAACAGGGTCTAGGCTTAAAGAATAAGCTTGAAAATACTGATCAGCTGCCTGGCCTACAAGCTCAATTGAGTTTATATCCTTAGCGGCAATATTAGTATAATAACCCGCGGAGTCAAATAAATTATTGGCTTGAAACAAAGATGAAATGCTCAAAAGAATTTCAGTTCTATTTCCTCTTTCATTGTTAAGAGAATCTCTTTTTTGCTCAAGGGAGCTTTTCACTTCTGGTGATAACTCTATTGTGGCCATGTGATCTTCATTGGTAGAGCCTGAGCTTTCTCTAGAAGCCATTGTGTCGCTTTTGTCCTTAACAACGGTGCGGGGTAAAAAAAATAGTAGACATGCCAGGAGTGTTCCTGCAATGCCTACTATAATTAAGTGTGAATTCTTCTTCAAGGTTTACTTGATTTTTGATTTGATAAGCTCAACAAATTCTTTTGATGGCTTGAAACTTGGTACGTGATGTTCCGGAACTGTTACTGTAGTTTTCTTCGAAATGTTTCTAGCCTTTTTAGCTGCACGTTTCTTGTTGATAAAGCTACCAAAACCTCTGATGTAAAGTGCTTCTCCTCCTGCCATTGTATCTTTAACCGTTACAAAAAATGCTTCTAGTGTAGTTGATACGTTCGCCTTGTCGATTCCTGTCTTATCAGATATGGCTGCTATTGCTTCTGCTTTTGTCACTATTATTAGTAGTTTTAATGTTAGATAATTGGAGATTTTTTTACCTCCCTCTATTTTGAGAGTGCAAAGATAGGTGATTACAAATAAAATAGATTCATGTTTTTAAGAATATTTCTTATAAACTATTGTAAACTAGTTAGTTATAATACTTTGTTTGAATTATGCAAGATATTTTTAGTTTTTAATGATAGCTCAGGAAATAATAAGCTGGTACAGAGAATTTAAAAGGTCACTTCCATGGAGAGAAACCGATGATCCATATAGGATATGGATCTCTGAAATCATCCTTCAGCAAACCAGAGTAGAGCAAGGAAAACCATATTACTATAAATTTATTGAAAGCTTTCCTTCAGTTGATGATTTAGCTAATGCCAATGAACAAGATGTTTTACGTTTATGGCAAGGCTTGGGGTACTACAGTAGAGCTAGAAACCTTCATTCCACAGCTAAGTTTATCCAAAACGAACTAAATGGAGTATTCCCTAAGACTTATAAAGAACTACTTAAACTTAAAGGGATAGGGCCATATACTGCTGCGGCAATAGCATCTTTTGCTTTTGGAGAATCTAAAGCGGTGGTAGATGGAAATGTATATCGAGTTTTGTCACGAATCTTCAACATTAGTGAACCTATAAACTCTAGCTCAGGAATCAAAACATTTCAAAGCTTAGCTGATAGCCTAATAGATTCTGAAAACCCGGGTATTTTCAATCAATCTATAATGGAGCTGGGGGCGATGATATGCAAACCCATCTCACCTTCTTGTGACATTTGCCCAGTGAGCTTACATTGTGAAGCAAAAAAGAAAAAAACTATAGAGACTCTACCGGTTAAGCTTAAAAAATTTAAGGTTAAACGAAGATATTTTCAATATTTAGTAATTCGTTTTAACAATCAATGGTTATTAAAGGAGCGAAAAGCTGGGGATATATGGCAAGGTATGTTTGATTTCCCAATTTTGGAAACTGAACAATTAAATGATGAAGAAAGTGTTTTGAATTATTTGAAGTCCAACGGTATTCAATCCAAAGAACTTAAACTCATAAAAACTAAAAAGCATATTTTAACTCATCAGGTAATTGAAGCAAATTTCTGGGAAATTGATTTAGCAGAAATTTTTGAGCTAAATGATGCTAGTTATTTTAGCAAAACTGAGATTGAGCAGCTTCCAAAACCTAAACTTATTGTAAATTACATTCAAAACAACTTTTAAAGGATAAACAATGGCTGGTTTAAATAAAGTACTATTAATAGGTAATGTTGGTGGAGATCCAGAAATCCGATCTTTACCATCAGGAAGTAAGGTTGCAAATTTTTCATTGGCAACATCAGAATCTTACAATGACAAATCTGGACAAAAGCAGACAGTAACCGAGTGGCACAGAATTGAGTTATGGGATGGCCTTGCAACTATTGCAGAACGTTACGTAAAAAAGGGAGACCCTATATATATAGAAGGAAAAATAAGAAATGAACGCTGGACAGATAAAGATGGTCAAGAAAAGACTGGTGTTCGAATAAGAGGGCTTTCAATGCAAATGTTGGGTAGTGCACGAGGTGGAGATAACAACTATGGTAATCAGGAAGATGATTCTCAAAGTTCTGGTCATACATTATCTGAACCTGACAACAGCTTGGTTAATAATGGAGGAGAGGATGACCTACCTTTCTAATTATAGAATCTTCTCTATTTGAAGAATTTTAAATTCTGTGCGTCTATTCCTTTGATGTTCAGCCTCTGTACATTGTACTCCGTCGCTGCATTCATTCACTGGACTACTTTCACCTTTTCCTATTGCCTTGATTCGAGCTCTTGAAACTCCACGTTTTGCAATATAATCTTCTACTTCTCGTGCTCGTCTTTGGCTTAGGTATAAATTGTCAGCAGCATTCCCTCTTGTGTCGGTATGTGAATATACCTCTATGATCATATCTGGATATCTTTTCAGTATTTCTACTAAATCATCCAAGGACTCCAATGCTTTAGCCTTTATTTTATAACTATCAGAATCGTAATAGATATTTTCTAACTGAACCACATCACCTACTTTATATAATTTTGTATCAAATAAAGACCTTGGTCCTTCATAGTTAGATTTAACCTTTATCTTTTTCTTGAAAATGTTTTTATCGTAGCTTTTTTCAATGAGCTCAAAACTTGTTGCAAAATCATCTTTCAATGCTACTAACTCATAATCACACTCCGGGTCACGGTCAAACTGATAACTACCATCACGTTTTGTATACTTTTCTTGAACCTGACCATTACACTTATTAATGAACTTAACTTTCACTCCACCAATTGGCACTTGATCTTCGCCTGTAGCAATAACACCTTTGAATTTAGTTAAATCAGAGTTATCTCTTCTCTGTGTTAAAATCCTTCTTTCTTTCGGTTTTTCCTTTGGCACTTCCTCGACTATTGGCTCTATTACCAATGGCGTAAGACTAATCATAAGTTCTGAAGGCTCAAAATCGGATGCATCCTTGTTAGAAAAGAATTGCTTTACCGGCTCATAGCCGTTTTGCTCAATGTAAATATAGTATTCACTATCAGCAGGGAGACATAGCTTTATCGTTCCATTAGCGTTCGTTTGTGCCCTTTCTTTGATACTTCTACTACCATCAACCAATTGGTATTCAAAATCTACTGTTCCAATAGCTTCTTTCGAAACCTTATTAATAACAGCAACAATTAGATCTTTACAACCATACTTTGTTCCTACCCTATTAAACTTATAAATATCATCATCTGCTCCCCCTCTTTTTCGATTACTACTAAAGTAACCCATTGTTCTATCGCTATCTGTCAATAAACCAAAATCATCTCGATTAGAATTAAGAGGTGCCCCAAGATTCTTCACATTGCTCTGAGGACTAAGGTTTTCGTTATTAATTTCAACAAAAAACATATCTAGATCACCAAGTCCTGGGTGGCCATCCGATGAAAAGTAAAGATTATTGGACTCGTCGATAAAGGGAAACATTTCATTTCCTTGCGTATTCACCACGCCACCGAGATTGACCGGTTGGCTCCATTTTCCGTTTTTGAAAATAGAATAGTAAATATCTGTCCCTCCATAGCCTCCAGGCATATCGGAAACGAAATATAGAATATCATCAGTAGAATTAAGTGCAGGGTGCCCAGTACTATATTCATTACTATTGTAGGGAAATTCAGTTATGTTTTTCCAGTCTCTATTTGATTTCTCGGCAAAGTAGAGGTGTAACCTATTTATTTGATCTTTTTTAACACCAAAGCTTCCAACACCATTCCTTGTGAAAATTATCCTTTGTCCATCCTTAAAAAAAGTACAAGGTCCTTCGTGGTATTTTGAGTTTAGGGTTTTACTAAACTTCTTAGCAAGAATAATTGCATTTTCTTCGTAGTTCTTACTACCATTAATGTAATCTGAACCTTTATTTCCAATCAAAGGTACATCATTGGGCGTTTGAGGGGTATAGTAGTCAGTGCCAAGCTTACTTAATCCATTTAGCTTTTTTTGATCTTCAGTAGTTTTCTGACCCGAAGATACAGAAGCTACTGCAGGTTTTTCTCCCAAAACTTTTAAATCCTCGAGAAAGTAAAGATCTAAGAAACTAGAGTTATCCCAGCTAAATACCCTTTTAATCCCTGACTTCTTCTCCCTTCCTGAAACAAAAACTAGTCCATTTCCATAATAGGATGGACTAAAGTCGGCACTTCCTGTATTAATTCCAACGTACTCAATTTCATAGCTACTAACATTTCGAGTAAGTGGATCTAGATTTGAGTAAAGTTTTATAAATTTTTCTCCAATTTTATCCTGCTCATCCAATGCAGTGTACTTGATCCACATATCCCTAGATTGCTGATGTCTTCCATTGCTAGAAAGCACTTGAGCGAACTTTAGATAGTTTTTAATTTCTTCACCCTTCAATACTGGAGAAGAACTAAGACCCTCAGAAAAATACCTTTCGGCATTTGTAAAGTCTTTTACCAAGTAATATAAATTGGCGAGTTTGAGTTTTATTCTATTCGTTTCGTCTACAAGTAAACCCTTCTCTTTTGACAGGTATTCTTCATATACCCCGATAGCATCGGCGTATGCTAAGTTACTTTCAAGTTCCGCGGCTTTCTTTAAGCTCTTATTGCCTGATTGTGCAAATACCACGAGGGATTGTTGCAAGATCAGCAGCAATAAAAGAGTTAATTTAAAACGCATTTTATGGAACAGGTACTTTTATAGATTAACGTATTTAAAAGCAATTATCATGCCTTTGAATAAGTTTTTAGCAATTAAAAAAGTTTAGCCACTACGAAAAATCGTAGTGGCTAACTTTGCTTTTTCCTGACTTAGCGAGCAACAGTGATAAATCCAACTTTACTCTCCTTATCAGTTTTTGTTTTAACTGAGTAGAAGTAAGTACCGTCTGGTACGGATTTATCATTGCCTATTAATATGCCCGTATTTGATTTTCCATCCCACTCAAACTTGCCATTTGAAGGCTTCATAATAGTAGGCTTCCATACTAAATGACCCCATCTGTTGTATAGTTCAAGAACTTCAACTTCAACTCCATTTGGTATAGTGATTACGAAGTTATCGTTTACACCGTCACCGTTTGGAGAGAACCCTTCTGGAATCATTAATGTAGTCGTAGACTCTAATGGAATAGTGAATACAGTTGGTGAATTGACACCGATCTTAATTACATCTCCATTATTAGACGAATCAGTTACAACTTGATTTGCTCCAATTCCTTGAGCTAAAACAGAGTTGAAATATGGTCCTGCAAATCCTTCATGGAATACCCTTACGGTATAGAATACAGTATCTGCTACTCCAACTTCTAAGACACAAGTAGAGTCACTTACAAGTAATCTATTGTCAGTCTTTCCATTGAAGTTGTTGTTGACCTTCAACTTACCATTTGAGTTTGTAACTGGCTTATCAAGAACGCTGTACTGAATACTATCTCCGAAAGTATAAATCAAGCTATCGTAGACTTGTACATTGGTCAACTTAACAGAACCTATGTTCTTCATAATTGCACGGTAAGTAACGTCGTAGCTCATGGCATCATTTTCCATGCTATCCACTATACTCAATGCAACTCCAATGGCAGCTAAGTTTGGAGAATTATTCACATCGAAGTAGATAGGTGAAGGCTCATCGTTATTCGTAGGATCTCCATCACCATCTGGATCAGCATTTGTTCCATTTGTTGAAAGATCATGACATAGACTGTCACTTCCTGCGAACACTTCAGCAACGTTGAAGAACTCGTCAGCATTAGAATTGCTCAAGTCCACTTTTACAGTGAAGTTGATTTCTAGTTTCTGACCAACCTTCAAGACACTTAAAGAATCTACAAGCAAGTTATCTTGGCCTGGTCTTCCTGTGTAATTAGTATTTACCACTAATCCACTGTCTGCTTGAACAGCAATTACTGTATCCAAGACAACTGCACCGTTTCCAAACGCTCTATCCAGATCATCTTTAACCTGAATGTTAGTAAGGTCTTTATTACCCATGTTAGTTAAGTAAATAGTAAATGGTACAGAGAATTGTTGATCCCCTATTAATGTAGACGTACCACACACTTTGCTTATTCCAATCATGTTACCTTCAGATAGGTCATTGATGGTAAACTCACTTACATTGTTGGCTAGCTTGTTATCAATTTGATCCACCTTAAATAGCTCTACCTTGTTAACAATTTTACCAGCAGCTGTCACTTTAGTAGAGTAAGTAAATACTAAACTATCACCAACCGCTAGGCTATCCATATTTGCAGTAATTATTCCACCTGAGTGACTTGCATTTGAGCTTACTTCGTCAAACTGAAGAGCTCCTGGTAAGATATCTCTTACAGCTACCCCAGTTGCTACATGCTGTCCGATGTTTCTTACAACTACTTTGTAGTTTGCAATCTCTCCCACAGGAACTACAGTTGATGCAGCTGATTTTTCAACTGCAAGATCAACGTATTGAGTGCTATCTGGAGTAATACCAGTTTCACCACAATCCGTGATAACAACTTTCACAGCTGCTGCTGTACTGTAACATCCTGCCGAACTTCTCTCGAATACATAGAATGTACCATTGCTAACCATTCCTGGTGCTGTGATAAGTGCCGAGTTAGGAGAATTACTTGCTCTGAACTCAAAGATTCCACTTGTTGTAGAAGGCGTACTCAATATAGAGCTTCCTAGATCTACTGTTTCAAAAGGACATGTATTAGTCAATTCTGCAATTACCGTAGGTGTTTTCACAACTCCACCAACTGTGATACTAATCACGTTTGAAGTATCACTTACGCACTTACCGCCAACTGACTTACAGACTGCAGTGTATTTATATGTTCCTGCTTGAGTAGGTGTTACCTCAAGTATTCCACCTTTCTGACCATTTGACCACTCGATTACTCCTGTACAACCCGATCCTGTAAGTGTAGCAGACTGTCCTAGACAAATCTTCGAAACTCTACAAGTAATGAATGGCTTGTTAGGGTTTCCTACAGCGATATTTAATGAATCGGCAGGTGCACTTTCACAATCACCAATCGTACAAATTGCCGAGTAGTTTGTTGTTGCTGTAGGCGTTACTGTGATATTCTCGCCAGTTTGACCGGTTGACCAAGTTATTGTTCCAGAGCAGCCATAAGCTTTAAGTACTACAGACTCTCCTTCACACACTAGATCAGTGCTACAACTTAGAATTGGCATTTGAGCAAGACCCACATTTATTTTCAATTTATTAGATGCTAAACTTACACAATCATTCACTTTACATACAGCAGTGTATGTCGTTGTTGCTTGTGGCTTAACTTTTATTGATTGACCAATTTGTCCTGAAGACCAGATAACTTCTCCACCTGTACACGCTGTTGCGGTTAAGGTGATTTCTGTACTAGTACATACTGATGTTACAGTGCTACTAATTACTGGTGCAGCTACGTCACAACCTGTACCACAACCATCAGTCTTAAGTTTGATAATAAGTCCAGTAGAAACATCACTCTTACCACATGTGTTTGTACATGTTGCGGTGTAAGTTCCAGGAGTAGTTACAACTAGTGTAGTTCCTGTCGCTCCTGTATTCCATTCTACCGTACCATTACAACCAGTAGCTGTAAGAGTTGACGATTCTGTCTCACATATTTCAGTTGCTGATGCTTTCAAAATAGGTGCAGATGGCTTTCCTCCAGAAGTAATTGTAATACTTTCTGAATTCAGACTTGTTCCACAAGCATTTGTGCAAGTAGCAGTATATGTTCCAGCTTCAGTCACAGCTATCGAGTTACCTGTAGCTCCATTACTCCATTTCACAGTTCCAACACATGCTTTGGCAGTTAACTGAGCAGAGTCTGGTAGACATAGACTCAATTTATCAGAAGTCACGTTTGGAGCTGATGGTACACCGTTGCTATTGATCACAATTGCATTAGATGATCCACTTTCTCCACATGAACTAGTGCACTTAGCAGTGTAAGTTCCAGCACCTACTTCAATTGACATACCAGTTGCTCCGGTATTCCATTCGATTGTACCTTCACAACTTACTGCCTCAAGTGTAGCTTTCTCTTCTCCACAAACACTCACTCTATCAGTAGTAATAATAGGTGTAGATGGTACTTTACCTTTCTTGATTGTGATGATGTTACTCACACCACTTTCGCCACATGCTCCTACACAAGTTGCAGAATATGTACCAGGCTCAGATACTGTTATTGTATTTCCTGTTGCCGATGTTGACCACATAATTGTTTCTGAACAATTGATAGCCGTAATCACAATTGACTCGGTTCCACAAATCTCAACTTTAGGTGTACTTAATACTGGAGCAGTTGGAACATTTTTCACTCCAATCACTACAGAGTTAGACTTATCACTTTCTCCACATGCGTTTTCACAAGTAGCAGTGTAAGTACCAGCTCCTACATCAATTGTAGATCCAGTAGCACCAGTACTCCATTTAACAGTTCCTACACAAGATACTGCAGTGATTGTTGCTTTTTCAGCACCACATACTTCTGCTTTATTTGCTGTAATAGTAGGAGGAGTAGCTTTTTGGCCTGTTCCAATTGTAATAGAATTACTATTTCCAGATGTTCCACAACTTGTACTACATGTTGCAGTGTACGTTCCTGCACCAGCTTCTATAGAAGCTCCGGTTGAACCATTGCTCCAAGTAACTGTTCCAGTGCAATTTGTAGCAGTTAAAGTTGCTTTATCTGTTCCACACACTTCAGTTTTATTAGAAGTGATGCTTGGAGCAGATGGCGTCGCACCTTTTCCTATTGTAATCGCTACACTTTTTGGAGAAGTTCCACAAGTGTTGCTACAAGTTGCTGTATAAGTCCCTTCGCCAACTTCAATGGTAGCTCCGGTTCCTCCTGTGCTCCAAGCAACTGTTCCATCACAATTTGATGCAGTCAATGTCGCTTTCTCAGTTCCACATAATTTATCCTTATTCGCGGCTACAGTTGGTGCAACTGGCACAATACCTTTTCCAATCACTATAACATTACTGTTTCCAGACTGAGAACATGAATTTGAACAAGTTGCAGTGTAACTTCCTTCGCCTACTTCAATCGTTGTAGTTGTTGCTCCAGTACTCCATTTAACATTCCCAGTACAATTCGTGACTGTTAAAGTTGCCTTTTCACTTCCACAAACCTGAGTTTTGTTAGATGTAATACTTGGTGCAGAAGGTCCTTGACCCTGACCAATAGTTACTGCATTACTGTTAGCCGAACTTCCACATTCATTAGAACAAGTTGCTGTATATGTTCCAGCTCCTACTTCTAGTGTATTTCCTGTAGCACCTGTACTCCATTTAACAGTTCCTATACAACTACTAGCTGTAAGTGTGGCTTTGTCTGTTCCGCAAACTTCAGTTTTATTAGAAGTAATGTTCGGAGCAGAAGGTGATTGACCTTTCTCAATAACTACACTATTACTTGAGCCAGAAGTTCCGCAGGTATTGCTGCATGTTGCAGTATATGTTCCAGAACCCACTTGGATAGAAACTCCTGTGCTTGCATTGCTCCAAGTTACTGTTCCTTCACATCCAACAGCTTCTAAAGTCGCTTTTTCCTCTCCACAAACACTTACTTTGTTTGTAGTGATAATTGGAGTTGCAGGCTTTCTGCCTTTCGTAATTGTTATAATATTACTTACAACGCTTTCGCCACATGCATTTACACATACCGCTGAATATGTTCCAGCCTCGCTAACAGTTATTGTTGCCGTAGTTGCAGAGGTTGACCATTTTAAGTCAGCTACACAATTTGTTGCAGTAATCGTAGCCGTTTCGTCAGTACATAATACAAGTCTATTACTTGCTAATACTGGTGCAGCTGGTGGGTTCTTCGTGCCAATGGTAATTGTATTACTTACTGGTGATGTTCCACATGCATTGCTACAAGTTGCTGTGTATGTTCCTGCTCCTACTTCGATGGTCGCCGTAGTTGCATTCGTGCTCCACTTCAAGTTGCCTGTGCAATTTGTCGCTGTCAATGTAGCTTTCTCAGTTCCACATACTTCAGTCTTGTTTGAAGTAATTACTGGTGCTGCTGGTGGATTCTTACTACCAATTGTAATTGAATTACTGTTTGGTGATGTTCCACAAGAGTTGCTACATGTTGCTGTATATGTTCCAGCTCCCACTTCGATGCTTGATCCTGTTGCTCCTCCTGTCCAAGTAAGTGTACCTGTACAGTTGGTTGCTGTGATCGTTGCTTTCTCTGTTCCACATACTTCTGTTTTGTTAGAAGTAATGATTGGAGCTGCTGGTGCTGTTCCTTGACCAATAGTAATTGTATTACTCACTGGTGATGTTCCACATGCATTGCTACATGTTGCAGTGTATGTTCCTGCTCCTACTTCGATACTCGCCGTAGTTGCATTCGTGCTCCACTTCAAGTTGCCTGTGCAATTTGTCGCTGTCAATGTAGCTTTCTCAGTACCACATACTTCAGTCTTATTTGAAGTAATTACTGGTGCTGCTGGTGGATTCTTAGTACCTATTGTAATTGAATTACTGTTTGGTGATGTTCCACAAGAGTTGCTACATGTTGCTGTATATGTTCCAGCTCCTACTTCGATGCTTGATCCTGTTGCTCCTCCTGTCCAAGTAAGTGTACCTGTACAGTTGGTTGCTGTGATCGTTGCTTTCTCTGTTCCACATACTTCTGTTTTGTTAGAAGTAATGATTGGAGCTGCTGGTGCTGTTCCTTGACCAATAGTAATTGTATTACTCACTGGTGATGTTCCACATGCATTGCTACATGTTGCAGTGTATGTTCCTGCTCCTACTTCGATACTCGCCGTAGTTGCATTCGTGCTCCACTTCAAGTTGCCTGTGCAATTTGTCGCTGTCAATGTAGCTTTCTCAGTACCACATACTTCAGTCTTATTTGAAGTAATTACTGGTGCTGCTGGTGGATTCTTAGTACCTATTGTAATTGAATTACTGTTTGGTGATGTTCCACAAGAGTTGCTACATGTTGCTGTATATGTTCCAGCTCCTACTTCGATGCTTGATCCTGTTGCTCCTCCTGTCCAAGTAAGTGTACCTGTACAGTTGGTTGCTGTGATCGTTGCTTTCTCTGTTCCACATACTTCTGTTTTGTTAGAAGTAATGATTGGAGCTGCTGGTGCTGTTCCTTGACCAATAGTAATTGTATTACTCACTGGTGATGTTCCACATGCATTGCTACATGTTGCAGTGTATGTTCCTGCCCCTACTTCGATACTCGCCGTAGTTGCATTCGTGCTCCACTTCAAGTTGCCTGTGCAATTTGTCGCTGTCAATGTAGCTTTCTCAGTACCACATACTTCAGTCTTGTTTGAAGTAATCACTGGTGCTGCTGGTGGATTCTTAGTACCTATTGTAATTGAATTACTGTTTGGTGATGTTCCACAAGAGTTGCTACATGTTGCTGTATATGTTCCAGCTCCCACTTCGATGCTTGATCCTGTTGCTCCTCCTGTCCAAGTAAGTGTACCTGTACAGTTGGTTGCTGTGATCGTTGCTTTCTCTGTTCCACATACTTCTGTTTTGTTAGAAGTAATGATTGGAGCTGCTGGTGCTGTTCCTTGACCAATAGTAATTGTATTACTCACTGGTGATGTTCCACATGCATTGCTACATGTTGCAGTGTATGTTCCTGCTCCTACTTCGATACTCGCCGTAGTTGCATTCGTGCTCCACTTCAAGTTGCCTGTGCAATTTGTCGCTGTCAATGTAGCTTTCTCAGTACCACATACTTCAGTCTTATTTGAAGTAATCACTGGTGCTGCTGGTGGATTCTTAGTACCTATTGTAATTGAATTACTGTTTGGTGATGTTCCACAAGAGTTGCTACATGTTGCTGTATATGTTCCAGCTCCCACTTCGATGCTTGATCCTGTTGCTCCTCCTGTCCAAGTAAGTGTACCTGTACAGTTGGTTGCTGTGATCGTTGCTTTCTCTGTTCCACATACTTCTGTTTTGTTAGAAGTAATGATTGGAGCTGCTGGTGCTGTTCCTTGACCAATAGTAATTGTATTACTCACTGGTGATGTTCCACATGCATTGCTACATGTTGCAGTGTATGTTCCTGCTCCTACTTCGATACTCGCCGTAGTTGCATTCGTGCTCCACTTCAAGTTGCCTGTGCAATTTGTCGCTGTCAATGTAGCTTTCTCAGTACCACATACTTCAGTCTTGTTTGAAGTAATCACTGGTGCTGCTGGTGGATTCTTAGTACCTATTGTAATTGAATTACTGTTTGGTGATGTTCCACAAGAGTTGCTACATGTTGCTGTATATGTTCCAGCTCCCACTTCGATGCTTGATCCTGTTGCTCCTCCTGTCCAAGTAAGTGTACCTGTACAGTTGGTTGCTGTGATCGTTGCTTTCTCTGTTCCACATACTTCTGTTTTGTTAGAAGTAATGATTGGAGCTGCTGGTGCTGTTCCTTGACCAATAGTAATTGTATTACTCACTGGTGATGTTCCACATGCATTGCTACATGTTGCAGTGTATGTTCCTGCTCCTACTTCGATGCTTGATCCTGTTGCTCCTCCTGTCCAAGTAAGTGTACCTGTACAATTTGTTGCTGTGATCGTTGCTTTCTCCGTTCCACATACTTCTGTTTTGTTAGAAGTAATGATTGGAGCTGCTGGTGCTGTTCCTTGACCAATTGTAATTGTATTACTATTTGGTGATGTTCCACATGCATTACTACATGTTGCTGTGTATGTTCCTGCTCCTACTTCGATAGTTGATGTAGTCGCTCCATTACTCCATGCTAATGTGCCTGTACAACCTGCTGCTGTCAACGTTGCCTTCTCTGTTCCACATACCGTCGTCTTGTTTGACGTGATACTTGGAGCGTTTGGCTTGCTGCCTGTGGTGATTACTATCGCATTTGATGCTGGGCTCTCTCCACAAATATTTGAACACGTTGCTGTATACGTTCCTGCTGTACTTACTGTGATACTTGCTGTAGTAGCTCCTGTACTCCATTTCAAGTTCGCATTACAGTTCGTAGCTGTCAATGTTGCAGTGGCTCCATCACATAACTCTGTCTTAGTAGACGTTATCGTTGGCGTCGTTGGTGTTGGTATCTTCTGAATTGTTACTTTATTCGATGAAGTACTTTCTCCACAACTGTTGCTACATGTTGCTGTGTAGTCACCTGATGCACTTACCTGGATGCTTGATCCAGTTGCTCCTGTGCTCCACTTAATTGTTCCTGTACATCCAGTTGCTGTCAATGTTGCTACCTGACCTTCACAACATGTTGTGCGATCTGTAGTAATCACTGGGGCACTTGGTGGCGTTCCAGTTCCAATTGTAATTGTATTACTATTTGGTGACGTTCCACATGAATTACTACATGTTGCTGTGTATGTTCCTGCTCCTACTTCGATAGTTGATGTAGTCGCTCCATTACTCCATGCTAATGTACCTGTACAACCTGCTGCTGTCAACGTTGCCTTTTCTGTTCCACATACCGTCGTCTTGTTTGACGTGATACTTGGAGCGTTTGGCTTGCTGCCTGTGGTGATTACTATCGCATTTGATGCTGGGCTCTCTCCACAAATATTTGAACACGTTGCTGTATACGTTCCTGCTGTACTTACTGTGATACTTGCTGTAGTAGCTCCTGTACTCCATTTCAAGTTCGCATTACAGTTCGTAGCTGTCAATGTTGCAGTGGCTCCATCACATAACTCTGTCTTAGTAGACGTTATCGTTGGCGTCGTTGGTGTTGGTATCTTCTGAATTGTTACTTTATTCGATGAAGTACTTTCTCCACAACTGTTGCTACATGTTGCTGTGTAGTCACCTGATGCACTTACCTGGATGCTTGATCCAGTTGCTCCTGTGCTCCACTTAATTGTTCCTGTACATCCAGTTGCTGTCAATGTTGCTACCTGACCTTCACAACATGTTGTGCGATCTGTAGTAATCACTGGGGCACTTGGTGGCGTTCCAGTTCCAATTGTAATTGTATTACTATTTGGTGACGTTCCACATGAATTACTACATGTTGCTGTGTATGTTCCTGCTCCTACTTCGATAGTTGATGTAGTCGCTCCATTACTCCATGCTAATGTACCTGTACAACCTGCTGCTGTCAACGTTGCCTTTTCTGTTCCACATACCGTCGTCTTGTTTGACGTGATACTTGGAGCGTTTGGCTTGCTGCCTGTGGTGATTACTATCGCATTTGATGCTGGGCTCTCTCCACAAATATTTGAACAAGTTGCTGTATACGTTCCTGCTGTACTTACCGTGATACTTGCTGTAGTAGCTCCTGTGCTCCATTTCAAGTTCGCATTACAGTTAGTAGCTGTCAATGTTGCAGTGGCTCCATCACATAACTCTGTCTTAGTAGACGTTATCGTTGGCGTCGTTGGTGTTGGTATCTTCTGAATTGTTACTTTATTCGATGAAGTACTTTCTCCACAACTGTTGCTACATGTTGCTGTGTAGTCACCTGATGCACTTACCTGGATGCTTGATCCTGTTGCTCCTGTGCTCCACTTAATTGTTCCTGTACATCCAGTTGCTGTCAATGTTGCTACCTGACCTTCACAACATGTTGTGCGATCTGTAGTAATCACTGGGGCACTTGGTGGCGTTCCAGTTCCAATAGTAATTGTATTACTATTTGGTGACGTTCCACATGAATTACTACATGTTGCTGTGTATGTTCCTGCTCCTACTTCGATAGTTGATGTAGTTGCTCCATTACTCCATGCTAATGTACCTGCACAACCTGCTGCTGTCAACGTTGCCTTCTCTGTTCCACATACCGTCGTCTTGTTCGACGTGATACTTGGAGCGTTTGGCTTGCTGCCTGTGGTGATTACTATCGCATTTGATGCTGGGCTCTCTCCACAAATATTTGAACAAGTTGCTGTATACGTTCCTGCTGTACTTACCGTGATACTTGCTGTAGTAGCTCCTGTGCTCCATTTCAAGTTCGCATTACAGTTCGTAGCTGTCAATGTTGCAGTTGCTCCATCACATAACTCTGTCTTAGTAGACGTTATCGTTGGCGTCGTTGGTGTTGGTATCTTCTGAATTGTTACTTTATTCGATGAAGTACTTTCTCCACAACTGTTGCTACATGTTGCTGTGTAGTCACCTGATGCACTTACCTGGATGCTTGATCCTGTTGCTCCTGTGCTCCACTTAATTGTTCCTGTACATCCAGTTGCTGTCAATGTTGCTACCTGACCTTCACAACATGTTGTGCGATCTGTAGTAATCACTGGGGCACTTGGTGGCGTTCCAGTTCCAATTGTAATTGTATTACTATTTGGTGATGTTCCACATGCATTACTACATGTTGCTGTGTATGTTCCTGCTCCTACTTCGATAGTTGATGTAGTTGCTCCATTACTCCATGCTAATGTACCTGTACAACCTGCTGCTGTCAACGTTGCCTTCTCTGTTCCACATACCGTCGTCTTGTTCGACGTGATACTTGGAGCATTTGGCTTGCTGCCTGTGGTGATTACTATCGCATTTGATGCTGGGCTCTCTCCACAAATATTTGAACACGTTGCTGTATACGTTCCTGCTGTACTTACCGTGATACTTGCTGTAGTAGCTCCTGTGCTCCATTTCAAGTTTGCATTACAGTTCGTAGCTGTCAATGTCGCAGTTGCTCCATCACATAACTCTGTCTTGGTAGAGGTTATCGTTGGCGTCGTTGGTGTTGGTATCTTCTGAATTGTTACTTTATTCGATGAAGTACTTTCTCCACAACTGTTGCTACATGTTGCTGTGTAGTCACCTGATGCACTTACCTGGATGCTTGATCCTGTTGCTCCTGTGCTCCACTTAATTGTTCCTGTACATCCAGTTGCTGTCAATGTTGCTACCTGACCTTCACAACATGTTGTGCGATCTGTAGTAATCACTGGGGCACTTGGTGGCGTTCCAGTTCCAATAGTAATTGAATTACTGTTTGGTGATGTTCCACATGAATTACTACATGTTGCTGTGTATGTTCCTGCTCCTACTTCGATAGTTGATGTAGTTGCTCCATTACTCCATGCTAATGTACCTGTACAACCTGCTGCTGTCAACGTTGCCTTCTCTGTTCCACATACCGTCGTCTTGTTCGACGTGATACTTGGAGCATTTGGCTTGCTGCCTGTGGTGATTACTATCGCATTTGATGCTGGGCTCTCTCCACAAATATTTGAACACGTTGCTGTATACGTTCCTGCTGTACTTACTGTGATACTTGCTGTAGTAGCTCCTGTGCTCCATTTCAAGTTCGCATTACAGTTCGTAGCTGTCAATGTCGCAGTTGCTCCATCACATAACTCTGTCTTGGTAGACGTTATCGTTGGCGTCGTTGGTGTTGGTATCTTCTGAATTGTTACTTTATTCGATGAAGTACTTTCTCCACAACTGTTGCTACATGTTGCTGTGTAGTCACCTGATGCACTTACCTGGATGCTTGATCCTGTTGCTCCTGTGCTCCACTTAATTGTTCCTGTACATCCAGTTGCTGTCAATGTTGCTACCTGACCTTCACAACATGTTGTGCGATCTGTAGTAATCACTGGGGCACTTGGTGGCGTTCCAGTTCCAATAGTAATTGTATTACTATTTGGTGATGTTCCACATGAATTACTACATGTTGCTGTGTATGTTCCTGCTCCTACTTCGATAGTTGATGTAGTTGCTCCATTACTCCATGCTAATGTACCTGTACAACCTGCTGCTGTCAACGTTGCCTTCTCTGTTCCACATACCGTCGTCTTGTTCGACGTGATACTTGGAGCGTTTGGCTTGCTGCCTGTGGTGATTACTATCGCATTTGATGCTGGGCTCTCTCCACAAATATTTGAACACGTTGCTGTATACGTTCCTGCTGTACTTACTGTGATACTTGCTGTAGTAGCTCCTGTGCTCCATTTCAAGTTCGCATTACAGTTCGTAGCTGTCAATGTCGCAGTTGCTCCATCACATAACTCTGTCTTGGTAGAGGTTATCGTTGGCGTCGTTGGTGTTGGTATCTTCTGAATTGTTACTTTATTCGATGAAGTACTTTCTCCACAACTGTTGCTACATGTTGCTGTGTAGTCACCTGATGCACTTACCTGGATGCTTGATCCTGTTGCTCCTGTGCTCCACTTAATTGTTCCTGTACATCCAGTTGCTGTCAATGTTGCTACCTGACCTTCACAACATGTTGTGCGATCTGTAGTAATCACTGGGGCACTTGGTGGCGTTCCAGTTCCAATAGTAATTGTATTACTATTTGGTGATGTTCCACATGAATTACTACATGTTGCTGTGTATGTTCCTGCTCCTACTTCGATAGTTGATGTAGTTGCTCCATTACTCCATGCTAATGTACCTGTACAACCTGCTGCTGTCAACGTTGCCTTCTCTGTTCCACATACCGTCGTCTTGTTCGACGTGATACTTGGAGCGTTTGGCTTGCTGCCTGTGGTGATTACTATCGCATTTGATGCTGGGCTCTCTCCACAAATATTTGAACACGTTGCTGTATACGTTCCTGCTGTACTTACTGTGATACTTGCTGTAGTAGCTCCTGTGCTCCATTTCAAGTTCGCATTACAGTTCGTAGCTGTCAATGTCGCAGTTGCTCCATCACATAACTCTGTCTTGGTAGAGGTTATCGTTGGCGTCGTTGGTGTTGGTATCTTCTGAATTGTTACTTTATTCGATGAAGTACTTTCTCCACAACTGTTGCTACATGTTGCTGTGTAGTCACCTGATGCACTTACCTTGATGCTAGCTGTAGTTGCTCCAGTACTCCATTTCAAAGTTCCTGTACATCCAGTTGC
The DNA here is from genome assembly GCA_900230115.1 of Spirosomataceae bacterium TFI 002. Lineage (NCBI taxonomy): Bacteria > Pseudomonadati > Bacteroidota > Cytophagia > Cytophagales > Spirosomataceae > Spirosomataceae bacterium TFI 002. The sequence continues at coordinate 1,733,405 of LT907983.1, forward strand.
TGTCAATGTTGCTACCTGACCTTCACAACATGTTGTGCGATCTGTAGTAATACTTGGTGCCTCTGGCTTACTACCCTTCTTAACTTCGATTGAATTAGACTTAGGACTTGTACAATCATTCAATTCACAAGTTGCTGTATAGATTCCTTCGGTTGAAACAGTAATGGTACTTCCATTGGATCCATTCGACCATTTAATTACTCCGCTTGTACATCCTGTTGCAACTAATTTAACTGAACCTTTATCACACAATGTAACTGGTCCATCAATACTAATTGTAGGTGGGTTTGGAAGCGGTTTAACTGTTACATCAACACTTCCAGAAACTGAGCATCCATTTAAAGTTACGGTGATAGTGTATTTCCCTTGGTTTATTACCGACACGTTTGAAATGGAAGGAGCTCTTAAAGTAGATATGAAATTATCTGGACCATTCCACTCATATGTTGCACCCACTCCATAATCAGGAGCAATTAGGGTCAACTCCTCTCCTGCACATATTGTCGAAGTAGTACTTGTTAAAGGATTCAGTTTTCTTACTTCAACCGCAACTGTTGCTGTAACAGTACATGAATTTGCATCTGTTATTGTAACAGAATATGTTCCACCCATATTTAATTGTGCATTCACAATTGTTGGGTTTTGTATGTTTGAAGTAAACGTATTTGGACCTGACCATTTGTATGATGAACCTCCCGTCGCGTTTAAGCGAATTGTTTCACCAAAACATATAGGCGAATTACTTGTCGCTGATCCAATGAGCTGATCTGGTTGATCAACTGTTATTCCTTTTACTTCTTCTATACATCCGTTAGCATCAGTAATCACAACTGAATAAGTACCTGCAATTAAGCCTGAGATAGTTTTAGTTGTCGCACCATTACTCCAAGAGTATTTATAATTTGGTGTACCACCAGCTGGATTAACTGTAATTTCACCGTTATTTTCTCCAAAACATTTAACATTTACAACCGTAGTATTAGCTGTAAGGTCAGTTGGTTCAGATACTTTCACAGTCGCTGTTGCTGTACATGAATTCGCATCTGTTATTGTTACTGTATATGTTCCTGCTATCAATGTACTTGCTGTTGCTCCGGTTTGTCCATTGCTCCAGCTATAAGTATAACCTGGTGTTCCACCTGTTGCACTTGCTGTTGCACTTCCGTCATTTCCGCCGAAACATTTAACATCTACGCCTGTAGCAATGGCTAACAATTGTGTTGGTTGCTTGATCTCTACAGTCGCTGTCGCTGTACATGAATTTGCATCTGTTATTGTTACTGTATATGTGCCTGCTATCAATGTACTTGCAGTTGCTCCGGTTTGACCATTACTCCAGCTATAAGTATAACCCGGTGTTCCACCTGTTGCACTTGCTGTCGCACTTCCGTCATTTCCGCCGAAACATTTAACATCTACGCCTGTAGCAATGGCTACCAATTGTGTTGGTTGCTTGATCTCTACAGTCGCTGTTGCTGTACATGAATTTGCATCTGTTATTGTTACTGTATATGTTCCTGCTATCAATGTTGAAGCTGTTGCTCCAGTTTGACCATTGCTCCAGCTATATGTGTAACCTGGGGTTCCACCTGTTGCACTTGCTGTTGCACTTCCGTCATTTCCTCCGAAACATTTAACATCTACGCCTGTAGCAATGGCTACCAATTGTGTTGGTTGCTTGATCTCTACAGTCGCTGTTGCTGTACATGAATTTGCATCTGTTATTGTTACTGTATATGTTCCTGCTATCAATGTACTTGCAGTTGCTCCGGTTTGACCATTGCTCCAGCTATAAGTATAACCTGGTGTTCCACCTGTTGCACTTGCTGTTGCACTTCCGTCATTTCCGCCGAAACACTTAACATCTATGCCTGTAGCAGTCGCTAACAATTCTGTTGGTTGCTTGATCTCTACTGTTGCAGTTGCTGTACATGAATTCGCATCTGTTATTGTTACTGTATATGTGCCTGCTATCAATGTACTTGCAGTTGCTCCGGTTTGACCATTGCTCCAGCTATATGTGTAACCTGGGGTTCCACCTATTGCACTTGCTGTTGCACTTCCGTCATTTCCGCCGAAACATTTAACATCTACACCTGTAGCACTTGCTAACAATTCTGTTGGTTGCTTGATCTCTACAGTCGCTGTTGCAGTACATGAATTCGCATCTGTTATTGTTACTGTATATGTGCCTGCTATCAATGTACTTGCTGTTGTTCCCGTTTGACCATTGCTCCAGCTATAAGTATAACCCGGTGTTCCACCTGTTGCACTTGCTGTTGCACTTCCGTCATTTCCGCCGAAACATTTAACATCTACACCTGTAGCACTTGCTACCAATTGTGTTGGTTGCTTGATCTCTACAGTCGCTGTTGCAGTACATGAATTTGCATCTGTTATTGTTACTGTATATGTGCCAGCTATCAATGTTGAAGCTGTTGCTCCGGTTTGACCATTACTCCAGCTATAAGTATAACCCGGTGTTCCACCTGTTGCACTTGCTGTCGCACTTCCGTCATTTCCGCCGAAACACTTAACATCTATGCCTGTAGCAGTCGCTAACAATTCTGTTGGTTGCTTGATCTCTACTGTTGCAGTTGCTGTACATGAATTCGCATCTGTTATTGTTACTGTATATGTGCCTGCTATCAATGTACTTGCAGTTGCTCCGGTTTGACCATTACTCCAGCTATAAGTATAACCCGGTGTTCCACCTGTTGCACTTGCTGTCGCACTTCCATCATTTCCGCCGAAACATTTAACATCTACGCCTGTAGCACTTGCTAACAATTGTGTTGGTTGCTTGATCTCTACAGTCGCTGTTGCTGTACATGAATTCGCATCTGTTATTGTAACTGTATATGTGCCTGCTATCAATGTACTTGCAGTTGCTCCGGTTTGACCATTGCTCCAGCTATAAGTATAACCTGGTGTTCCACCTGTTGCACTTGCTGTTGCACTTCCGTCATTTCCGCCGAAACACTTAACATCTATGCCTGTAGCAGTCGCTAACAATTCTGTTGGTTGCTTGATCTCTACTGTTGCAGTTGCTGTACATGAATTCGCATCTGTTATTGTTACTGTATATGTGCCTGCTATCAATGTACTTGCAGTTGCTCCGGTTTGACCATTGCTCCAGCTATATGTGTAACCTGGGGTTCCACCTATTGCACTTGCTGTTGCACTTCCGTCATTTCCGCCGAAACATTTAACATCTACACCTGTAGCACTTGCTAACAATTCTGTTGGTTGCTTGATCTCTACAGTCGCTGTTGCAGTACATGAATTCGCATCTGTTATTGTTACTGTATATGTGCCAGCTATCAATGTACTTGCAGTTGTTCCCGTTTGACCATTGCTCCAGCTATAAGTATAACCCGGTGTTCCACCTGTTGCACTTGCTGTTGCACTTCCGTCATTTCCGCCGAAACATTTAACATCTACACCTGTAGCACTTGCTACCAATTGTGTTGGTTGCTTGATCTCTACAGTCGCTGTTGCAGTACATGAATTTGCATCTGTTATTGTTACTGTATATGTGCCAGCTATCAATGTTGAAGCTGTTGCTCCGGTTTGACCATTACTCCAGCTATAAGTATAACCCGGTGTTCCACCTGTTGCACTTGCTGTCGCACTTCCGTCATTTCCGCCGAAACACTTAACATCTATGCCTGTAGCAGTCGCTAACAATTCTGTTGGTTGCTTGATCTCTACTGTTGCAGTTGCTGTACATGAATTCGCATCTGTTATTGTTACTGTATATGTGCCTGCTATCAATGTACTTGCAGTTGCTCCGGTTTGACCATTACTCCAGCTATAAGTATAACCCGGTGTTCCACCTGTTGCACTTGCTGTCGCACTTCCATCATTTCCGCCGAAACATTTAACATCTACGCCTGTAGCACTTGCTAACAATTGTGTTGGTTGCTTGATCTCTACAGTCGCTGTTGCTGTACATGAATTCGCATCTGTTATTGTAACTGTATATGTGCCTGCTATCAATGTACTTGCAGTTGCTCCGGTTTGACCATTACTCCAGCTATAAGTATAACCCGGTGTTCCACCTGTTGCACTTGCTGTTGCACTTCCGTCATTTCCGCCGAAACACTTAACATCTACGCCTGTAGCACTCGCTAACAATTCTGTTGGTTGCTTGATCTCTACAGTCGCTGTTGCTGTACATGAATTCGCATCTGTTATTGTTACTGTATATGTGCCAGCTATCAATGTACTTGCAGTTGCTCCCGTTTGACCATTACTCCAGCTATAAGTATAACCCAGTGTTCCACCTGTTGCACTTGCTGTCGCACTTCCATCATTTCCGCCGAAACATTTAACGTCAACAACACTTCCAGCTACTATTTCTGGAACTAATAATGTTGGCTCTTCTACAGTAACTGAGATACTCGCAGTACATCCATTAGCATCTTCAACAGATAATGTGTAAACGCCTTTAATTAATCCAGTTCTGTCTTCAGTAGTTGCCCCATCATTCCATGAATATGCGATTGGTGCAGTTGCATTTGATACCGTGATATCAATTGAACCATCATTTCCTTGGAAACAAGAAACATTTTTAGTTAAGTCTGATAAGGTTGTTGTACATGGTACAACCGGCTCGTTATCTTCATCATCTTCTCCGTCTCCATTATTATCAATACTTCCATCATTTGGATTAGTATCTTCTGTTCCAATTAAGCCATCTCCATCTGGGTCTATACCATCTGTTGGATCCGAATCAATATCGAATTCGTCTGCAGCAGTAATTTCAGCTAGGTTGTCGTATTCGGTTGTTGCCGTCGGTGCTTCAACTGTCGCACTGAAGAATAAAGGAACAATCGCATCATTTGGAGCATTTAAGTTATTCCAAGTAATTGTTCTTGTACCACTATCATATGTACCTCCATTACTAATCGCCGTTATATTTGAATACCCGTTCGGAACATAATCTTTAATTTGAACACCAGTTCCATCATCAAAAGCTGGATCATTTCTAAGTTCAATAGTAAATGTTACAACCTGTCCAACATTTGGAGTAGGATCATCTACTGTTTTAACTATACTTAGATCTGCAACTTTTAGAGTAATATCTTCATAGTCGTTATCATCCTCATCATTTGGATCGTTCACAAACGAGTTATTATTTACAACATTATCGTTTGGTGCTTGTCCAAAACCTAATCCATCATCGTTACCAGTATTGGTATCTGGAGTACTGTCAACATCTTTCTCTGGTTGCCCTGTCAATGGATCTATTCCGTACTCATCAGCACTATCATCAATAATTTCTACCCAGTTTCTGTAGTCTCTTGTTAAAGGATCTACAACTTTCAAGGTTAAATTAATTACAAATTCTTGATTTGGTTGAGAATTGTTGTACGTCCACTCTACAGTATTTGCTGTTGAATTGACTGTTCCAGAATTATCATCTGAAACATATTCCATTCCTGCCGGGATTTGGTCAAGTACTTTGAAGTCAAAGCTTTCTACATCTCCTTGATTTTTTACAAAAATCTGGTATTTCACTTCATCACCAAGTTGGACTTTCGAAGCTTGACCATCAGCTAACTTTTTGTAGATAGCTAAGTCATAGTTTACATCCAAGTCTACTGGTGCACTGCTCTCATCGTCTTCGTCTGCGGTATTGTCTGTTCCTGGGCCTGCATCCGGATCGGTACTGTCATCATTGTTTGGTACACTGTCGACATCCTTCTCTGGCTGACCTGTGACTGGATCAATGCCATACTCGTCTGCACTGTCATCACTGATTTGTACAAAGTTCGTATAGCTTCTCTTCGTAAAGTCTACAATCTTTAATTCTAATGTTACTGTCTTGCTATCGCCTGGAGCTAAGCTATTCGCTAAGTTCCAAGTTACTACACCTGCTGTCGCTGTGCCATTATCACTCGCACTCACGAACTCCATTCCGCCTGGAATCAAGTCTGTTACTGCATAAGCGAAGGACTCAACATCTCCATCATTAGTGATCACGATATCGTAAGTCACATTTGGATTCGCTGGGCTAGCTACTGCTGCACTGGTTCTGGTCTTAACTAATCTCAAGTCATAGTTTACATCCAAGTCTACTGGTGCACTGCTCTCATCGTCTTCGTCTGCGGTATTGTCTGTTCCTGGGCCTGCATCTGGATCACTACTGTCATCATTGTTTGGTACACTGTCGACATCCTTCTCTGGCTGACCTGTGACTGGATCAATGCCATACTCGTCTGCACTGTCATCACTGATTTGTACAAAGTTCGTATAGCTTCTCTTCGTAAAGTCTACAATCTTTAATTCTAATGTTACTGTCTTGCTATCGCCTGGAGCTAAGCTATTCGCTAAGTTCCAAGTTACTACACCTGCTGTCGCTGTGCCATTATCACTCGCACTCACGAACTCCATTCCGCCTGGAATCAAGTCTGTTACTGCATAGGCGAAAGACTCAACATCTCCATCATTAGTGATCACGATATCGTAAGTCACATTTGGATTCGCTGGACTAGCTACTGCGGCACTGGTTCTGGTCTTAACTAATCTCAAGTCATAGTTTACATCCAAGTCTACTGGTGCACTGCTCTCATCGTCTTCGTCTGCGGTATTGTCTGTTCCTGGGCCTGCATCTGGATCACTACTGTCATCATTGTTTGGTACACTGTCGACATCCTTCTCTGGCTGACCTGTGACTGGATCAATGCCATACTCGTCTGCACTGTCATCACTGATTTGTACAAAGTTCGTATAGCTTCTCTTCGTAAAGTCTACAATCTTTAATTCTAATGTTACTGTCTTGCTATCGCCTGGAGCTAAGCTATTCGCTAAGTTCCAAGTTACTACACCTGCTGTCGCTGTGCCATTATCACTCGCACTCACGAACTCCATTCCGCCTGGAATCAAGTCTGTTACTGCATAAGCGAAAGACTCAACATCTCCATCATTAGTGATCACGATATCGTAAGTCACATTTGGATTCGCTGGACTAGCTACTGCTGCACTGGTTCTGGTCTTAACTAATCTCAAGTCATAGTTTACATCCAAGTCTACTGGTGCACTGCTCTCATCGTCTTCGTCTGCGGTATTGTCTGTTCCTGGGCCTGCATCTGGATCACTACTGTCATCATTGTTTGGTACACTGTCGACATCCTTCTCTGGCTGACCTGTGACTGGATCAATGCCATACTCGTCTGCACTGTCATCACTGATTTGTACAAAGTTCGTATAGCTTCTCTTCGTAAAGTCTACAATCTTTAATTCTAATGTTACTGTCTTGCTATCGCCTGGAGCTAAGCTATTCGCTAAGTTCCAAGTTACTACACCTGCTGTCGCTGTGCCATTATCACTCGCACTCACGAACTCCATTCCACCTGGAATCAAGTCTGTTACTGCATAGGCGAAAGACTCAACATCTCCATCATTAGTGATCACGATATCGTAAGTCACATTTGGATTCGCTGGGCTAGCTACTGCTGCACTGGTTCTGGTCTTAACTAATCTCAAGTCATAGTTTACATCCAAGTCTACTGGTGCACTGCTCTCATCGTCTTCGTCTGCGGTATTGTCTGTTCCTGGGCCTGCATCTGGATCACTACTGTCATCATTGTTTGGTACACTGTCGACATCCTTCTCTGGCTGACCTGTGACTGGATCAATGCCATACTCGTCTGCACTGTCATCACTGATTTGTACAAAGTTCGTATAGCTTCTCTTCGTAAAGTCTACAATCTTTAATTCTAATGTTACTGTCTTGCTATCGCCTGGAGCTAAGCTATTCGCTAAGTTCCAAGTTACTACACCTGCTGTCGCTGTGCCATTATCACTCGCACTCACGAACTCCATTCCGCCTGGAATCAAGTCTGTTACTGCATAGGCGAAAGACTCAACATCTCCATCATTAGTGATCACGATATCGTAAGTCACATTTGGATTCGCTGGGCTAGCTACTGCGGCACTGGTTCTGGTCTTAACTAATCTCAAGTCATAGTTTACATCCAAGTCTACTGGTGCACTGCTCTCATCGTCTTCGTCTGCGGTATTGTCTGTTCCTGGGCCTGCATCTGGATCACTACTGTCATCATTGTTTGGTACACTGTCGACATCCTTCTCTGGCTGACCTGTGACTGGATCAATGCCATACTCGTCTGCACTGTCATCACTGATTTGTACAAAGTTCGTATAGCTTCTCTTCGTAAAGTCTACAATCTTTAATTCTAATGTTACTGTCTTGCTATCGCCTGGAGCTAAGCTATTCGCTAAGTTCCAAGTTACTACACCTGCTGTCGCTGTGCCATTATCACTCGCACTCACGAACTCCATTCCGCCTGGAATCAAGTCTGTTACTGCATAAGCGAAAGACTCAACATCTCCATCATTAGTGATCACGATATCGTAAGTCACATTTGGATTCGCTGGGCTAGCTACTGCTGCACTGGTTCTGGTCTTAACTAATCTCAAGTCATAGTTTACATCCAAGTCTACTGGTGCACTGCTCTCATCGTCTTCGTCTGCGGTATTGTCTGTTCCTGGGCCTGCATCTGGATCACTACTGTCATCATTGTTTGGTACACTGTCGACATCCTTCTCTGGCTGACCTGTGACTGGATCAATGCCATACTCGTCTGCACTGTCATCACTGATTTGTACAAAGTTCGTATAGCTTCTCTTCGTAAAGTCTACAATCTTTAATTCTAATGTTACTGTCTTGCTATCGCCTGGAGCTAAGCTATTCGCTAAGTTCCAAGTTACTACACCTGCTGTCGCTGTGCCATTATCACTCGCACTCACGAACTCCATTCCGCCTGGAATCAAGTCTGTTACTGCATAAGCGAAAGACTCAACATCTCCATCATTAGTGATCACGATATCGTAAGTCACATTTGGATTCGCTGGGCTAGCTACTGCGGCACTGGTTCTGGTCTTAACTAATCTCAAGTCATAGTTTACATCCAAGTCTACTGGTGCACTGCTCTCATCGTCTTCGTCTGCGGTATTGTCTGTTCCTGGGCCTGCATCTGGATCACTACTGTCATCATTGTTTGGTACACTGTCGACATCCTTCTCTGGCTGACCTGTGACTGGATCAATGCCATACTCGTCTGCACTGTCATCACTGATTTGTACAAAGTTCGTATAGCTTCTCTTCGTAAAGTCTACAATCTTTAATTCTAATGTTACTGTCTTGCTATCGCCTGGAGCTAAGCTATTCGCTAAGTTCCAAGTTACTACACCTGCTGTCGCTGTGCCATTATCACTCGCACTCACGAACTCCATTCCGCCTGGAATCAAGTCTGTTACTGCATAGGCGAAAGACTCAACATCTCCATCATTAGTGATCACGATATCGTAAGTCACATTTGGATTCGCTGGGCTAGCTACTGCTGCACTGGTTCTGGTCTTAACTAATCTCAAGTCATAGTTTACATCCAAGTCTACTGGTGCACTGCTCTCATCGTCTTCGTCTGCGGTATTGTCTGTTCCTGGGCCTGCATCTGGATCACTACTGTCATCATTGTTTGGTACACTGTCGACATCCTTCTCTGGCTGACCTGTGACTGGATCAATGCCATACTCGTCTGCACTGTCATCACTGATTTGTACAAAGTTCGTATAGCTTCTCTTCGTAAAGTCTACAATCTTTAATTCTAATGTTACTGTCTTGCTATCGCCTGGAGCTAAGCTATTCGCTAAGTTCCAAGTTACTACACCTGCTGTCGCTGTGCCATTATCACTCGCACTCACGAACTCCATTCCGCCTGGAATCAAGTCTGTTACTGCATAAGCGAAAGACTCAACATCTCCATCATTAGTGATCACGATATCGTAAGTCACATTTGGATTCGCTGGGCTAGCTACTGCTGCACTGGTTCTGGTCTTAACTAATCTCAAGTCATAGTTTACATCCAAGTCTACTGGTGCACTGCTCTCATCGTCTTCGTCTGCGGTATTGTCTGTTCCTGGGCCTGCATCTGGATCACTACTGTCATCATTGTTTGGTACACTGTCGACATCCTTCTCTGGCTGACCTGTGACTGGATCAATGCCATACTCGTCTGCACTGTCATCACTGATTTGTACAAAGTTCGTATAGCTTCTCTTCGTAAAGTCTACAATCTTTAATTCTAATGTTACTGTCTTGCTATCGCCTGGAGCTAAGCTATTCGCTAAGTTCCAAGTTACTACACCTGCTGTCGCTGTGCCATTATCACTCGCACTCACGAACTCCATTCCGCCTGGAATCAAGTCTGTTACTGCATAAGCGAAAGACTCAACGTCTCCATCATTGGTGATCACGATATCGTAAGTCACATTTGGATTCGCTGGGCTAGCTACTGCTGCACTGGTTCTGGTCTTAACTAATCTCAAGTCATAGTTTACATCCAAGTCTACTGGTGCACTGCTCTCATCGTCTTCGTCTGCGGTATTGTCTGTTCCTGGGCCTGCATCTGGATCACTACTGTCATCATTGTTTGGTACACTGTCGACATCCTTCTCTGGCTGACCTGTGACTGGATCAATGCCATACTCGTCTGCACTGTCATCACTGATTTGTACAAAGTTCGTATAGCTTCTCTTCGTAAAGTCTACAATCTTTAATTCTAATGTTACTGTCTTGCTATCGCCTGGAGCTAAGCTATTCGCTAAGTTCCAAGTTACTACACCTGCTGTCGCTGTGCCATTATCACTCGCACTCACGAACTCCATTCCGCCTGGAATCAAGTCTGTTACTGCATAGGCGAAAGACTCAACATCTCCATCATTAGTGATCACGATATCGTAAGTCACATTTGGATTCGCTGGGCTAGCTACTGCGGCACTGGTTCTGGTCTTAACTAATCTCAAGTCATAGTTTACATCCAAGTCTACTGGTGCACTGCTCTCATCGTCTTCGTCTGCGGTATTGTCTGTTCCTGGGCCTGCATCTGGATCACTACTGTCATCATTGTTTGGTACACTGTCGACATCCTTCTCTGGCTGACCTGTGACTGGATCAATGCCATACTCGTCTGCACTGTCATCACTGATTTGTACAAAGTTCGTATAGCTTCTCTTCGTAAAGTCTACAATCTTTAATTCTAATGTTACTGTCTTGCTATCGCCTGGAGCTAAGCTATTCGCTAAGTTCCAAGTTACTACACCTGCTGTCGCTGTGCCATTATCACTCGCACTCACGAACTCCATTCCGCCTGGAATCAAGTCTGTTACTGCATAAGCGAAAGACTCAACATCTCCATCATTAGTGATCACGATATCGTAAGTCACATTTGGATTCGCTGGGCTAGCTACTGCTGCACTGGTTCTGGTCTTAACTAATCTCAAGTCATAGTTTACATCCAAGTCTACTGGTGCACTGCTCTCATCGTCTTCGTCTGCGGTATTGTCTGTTCCTGGGCCTGCATCTGGATCACTACTGTCATCATTGTTTGGTACACTGTCGACATCCTTCTCTGGCTGACCTGTGACTGGATCAATGCCATACTCGTCTGCACTGTCATCACTGATTTGTACAAAGTTCGTATAGCTTCTCTTCGTAAAGTCTACAATCTTTAATTCTAATGTTACTGTCTTGCTATCGCCTGGAGCTAAGCTATTCGCTAAGTTCCAAGTTACTACACCTGCTGTCGCTGTGCCATTATCACTCGCACTCACGAACTCCATTCCGCCTGGAATCAAGTCTGTTACTGCATAAGCGAAAGACTCAACATCTCCATCATTAGTGATCACGATATCGTAAGTCACATTTGGATTCGCTGGGCTAGCTACTGCGGCACTGGTTCTGGTCTTAACTAATCTCAAGTCATAGTTTACATCCAAGTCTACTGGTGCACTGCTCTCATCGTCTTCGTCTGCGGTATTGTCTGTTCCTGGGCCTGCATCTGGATCACTACTGTCATCATTGTTTGGTACACTGTCGACATCCTTCTCTGGCTGACCTGTGACTGGATCAATGCCATACTCGTCTGCACTGTCATCACTGATTTGTACAAAGTTCGTATAGCTTCTCTTCGTAAAGTCTACAATCTTTAATTCTAATGTTACTGTCTTGCTATCGCCTGGAGCTAAGCTATTCGCTAAGTTCCAAGTTACTACACCTGCTGTCGCTGTGCCATTATCACTCGCACTCACGAACTCCATTCCGCCTGGAATCAAGTCTGTTACTGCATAAGCGAAAGACTCAACATCTCCATCATTAGTGATCACGATATCGTAAGTCACATTTGGATTCGCTGGGCTAGCTACTGCTGCACTGGTTCTGGTCTTAACTAATCTCAAGTCATAGTTTACATCCAAGTCTACTGGTGCACTGCTCTCATCGTCTTCGTCTGCGGTATTGTCTGTTCCTGGGCCTGCATCTGGATCACTACTGTCATCATTGTTTGGTACACTGTCGACATCCTTCTCTGGCTGACCTGTGACTGGATCAATGCCATACTCGTCTGCACTGTCATCACTGATTTGTACAAAGTTCGTATAGCTTCTCTTCGTAAAGTCTACAATCTTTAATTCTAATGTTACTGTCTTGCTATCGCCTGGAGCTAAGCTATTCGCTAAGTTCCAAGTTACTACACCTGCTGTCGCTGTGCCATTATCACTCGCACTCACGAACTCCATTCCGCCTGGAATCAAGTCTGTTACTGCATAGGCGAAAGACTCAACATCTCCATCATTAGTGATCACGATATCGTAAGTCACATTTGGATTCGCTGGGCTAGCTACTGCTGCACTGGTTCTGGTCTTAACTAATCTCAAGTCATAGTTTACATCCAAGTCTACTGGTGCACTGCTCTCATCGTCTTCGTCTGCGGTATTGTCTGTTCCTGGGCCTGCATCTGGATCACTACTGTCATCATTGTTTGGTACACTGTCGACATCCTTCTCTGGCTGACCTGTGACTGGATCAATGCCATACTCGTCTGCACTGTCATCACTGATTTGTACAAAGTTCGTATAGCTTCTCTTCGTAAAGTCTACAATCTTTAATTCTAATGTTACTGTCTTGCTATCGCCTGGAGCTAAGCTATTCGCTAAGTTCCAAGTTACTACACCTGCTGTCGCTGTGCCATTATCACTCGCACTCACGAACTCCATTCCACCTGGAATCAAGTCTGTTACTGCATAGGCGAAAGACTCAACATCTCCATCATTAGTGATCACGATATCGTAAGTCACATTTGGATTCGCTGGACTAGCTACTGCGGCACTGGTTCTGGTCTTAACTAATCTCAAGTCATAGTTTACATCCAAGTCTACTGGTGCACTGCTCTCATCGTCTTCGTCTGCGGTATTGTCTGTTCCTGGGCCTGCATCTGGATCACTACTGTCATCATTGTTTGGTACACTGTCGACATCCTTCTCTGGCTGACCTGTGACTGGATCAATGCCATACTCGTCTGCACTGTCATCACTGATTTGTACAAAGTTCGTATAGCTTCTCTTCGTAAAGTCTACAATCTTTAATTCTAATGTTACTGTCTTGCTATCGCCTGGGGCTAAGCTATTCGCTAAGTTCCAAGTTACTACACCTGCTGTCGCTGTGCCATTATCACTCGCACTCACGAACTCCATTCCGCCTGGAATCAAGTCTGTTACTGCATAGGCGAAAGACTCAACATCTCCATCATTAGTGATCACGATATCGTAAGTCACATTTGGATTCGCTGGGCTAGCTACTGCTGCACTGGTTCTGGTCTTAACTAATCTCAAGTCATAGTTTACATCCAAGTCTACTGGTGCACTGCTCTCATCGTCTTCGTCTGCGGTATTGTCTGTTCCTGGGCCTGCATCTGGATCACTACTGTCATCATTGTTTGGTACACTGTCGACATCCTTCTCTGGCTGACCTGTGACTGGATCAATGCCATACTCGTCTGCACTGTCATCACTGATTTGTACAAAGTTCGTATAGCTTCTCTTCGTAAAGTCTACAATCTTTAATTCTAATGTTACTGTCTTGCTATCGCCTGGAGCTAAGCTATTCGCTAAGTTCCAAGTTACTACACCTGCTGTCGCTGTGCCATTATCACTCGCACTCACGAACTCCATTCCGCCTGGAATCAAGTCTGTTACTGCATAAGCGAAAGACTCAACATCTCCATCATTAGTGATCACGATATCGTAAGTCACATTTGGATTCGCTGGGCTAGCTACTGCTGCACTGGTTCTGGTCTTAACTAATCTCAAGTCATAGTTTACATCCAAGTCTACTGGTGCACTGCTCTCATCGTCTTCGTCTGCGGTATTGTCTGTTCCTGGGCCTGCATCTGGATCACTACTGTCATCATTGTTTGGTACACTGTCGACATCCTTCTCTGGCTGACCTGTGACTGGATCAATGCCATACTCGTCTGCACTGTCATCACTGATTTGTACAAAGTTCGTATAGCTTCTCTTCGTAAAGTCTACAATCTTTAATTCTAATGTTACTGTCTTGCTATCGCCTGGAGCTAAGCTATTCGCTAAGTTCCAAGTTACTACACCTGCTGTCGCTGTGCCATTATCACTCGCACTCACGAACTCCATTCCGCCTGGAATCAAGTCTGTTACTGCATAAGCGAAAGACTCAACGTCTCCATCATTAGTGATCACGATATCGTAAGTCACATTTGGATTCGCTGGGCTAGCTACTGCTGCACTGGTTCTGGTCTTAACTAATCTCAAGTCATAGTTTACATCCAAGTCTACTGGTGCACTGCTCTCATCGTCTTCGTCTGCGGTATTGTCTGTTCCTGGGCCTGCATCTGGATCACTACTGTCATCATTGTTTGGTACACTGTCGACATCCTTCTCTGGCTGACCTGTGACTGGATCAATGCCATACTCGTCTGCACTGTCATCACTGATTTGTACAAAGTTCGTATAGCTTCTCTTCGTAAAGTCTACAATCTTTAATTCTAATGTTACTGTCTTGCTATCGCCTGGAGCTAAGCTATTCGCTAAGTTCCAAGTTACTACACCTGCTGTCGCTGTGCCATTATCACTCGCACTCACGAACTCCATTCCGCCTGGAATCAAGTCTGTTACTGCATAAGCGAAAGACTCAACATCTCCATCATTAGTGATCACGATATCGTAAGTCACATTTGGATTCGCTGGGCTAGCTACTGCTGCACTGGTTCTGGTCTTAACTAATCTCAAGTCATAGTTTACATCCAAGTCTACTGGTGCACTGCTCTCATCGTCTTCGTCTGCGGTATTGTCTGTTCCTGGGCCTGCATCTGGATCACTACTGTCATCATTGTTTGGTACACTGTCGACATCCTTCTCTGGCTGACCTGTGACTGGATCAATGCCATACTCGTCTGCACTGTCATCACTGATTTGTACAAAGTTCGTATAGCTTCTCTTCGTAAAGTCTACAATCTTTAATTCTAATGTTACTGTCTTGCTATCGCCTGGAGCTAAGCTATTCGCTAAGTTCCAAGTTACTACACCTGCTGTCGCTGTGCCATTATCACTCGCACTCACGAACTCCATTCCGCCTGGAATCAAGTCTGTTACTGCATAAGCGAAAGACTCAACGTCTCCATCATTGGTGATCACGATATCGTAAGTCACATTTGGATTCGCTGGGCTAGCTACTGCTGCACTGGTTCTGGTCTTAACTAATCTCAAGTCATAGTTTACATCCAAGTCTACTGGTGCACTGCTCTCATCGTCTTCGTCTGCGGTATTGTCTGTTCCTGGGCCTGCATCTGGATCACTACTGTCATCATTGTTTGGTACACTGTCGACATCCTTCTCTGGCTGACCTGTGACTGGATCAATGCCATACTCGTCTGCACTGTCAT
This sequence comes from Spirosomataceae bacterium TFI 002, assembly GCA_900230115.1. NCBI lineage: Bacteria > Pseudomonadati > Bacteroidota > Cytophagia > Cytophagales > Spirosomataceae > Spirosomataceae bacterium TFI 002. The sequence goes on from LT907983.1 coordinate 1,749,184, forward strand.
CACTGATTTGTACAAAGTTCGTATAGCTTCTCTTCGTAAAGTCTACAATCTTTAATTCTAATGTTACTGTCTTGCTATCGCCTGGAGCTAAGCTATTCGCTAAGTTCCAAGTTACTACACCTGCTGTCGCTGTGCCATTATCACTCGCACTCACGAACTCCATTCCGCCTGGAATCAAGTCTGTTACTGCATAGGCGAAAGACTCAACATCTCCATCATTAGTGATCACGATATCGTAAGTCACATTTGGATTCGCTGGGCTAGCTACTGCGGCACTGGTTCTGGTCTTAACTAATCTCAAGTCATAGTTTACATCCAAGTCTACTGGTGCACTGCTCTCATCGTCTTCGTCTGCGGTATTGTCTGTTCCTGGGCCTGCATCTGGATCACTACTGTCATCATTGTTTGGTACACTGTCGACATCCTTCTCTGGCTGACCTGTGACTGGATCAATGCCATACTCGTCTGCACTGTCATCACTGATTTGTACAAAGTTCGTATAGCTTCTCTTCGTAAAGTCTACAATCTTTAATTCTAATGTTACTGTCTTGCTATCGCCTGGAGCTAAGCTATTCGCTAAGTTCCAAGTTACTACACCTGCTGTCGCTGTGCCATTATCACTCGCACTCACGAACTCCATTCCGCCTGGAATCAAGTCTGTTACTGCATAGGCGAAAGACTCAACATCTCCATCATTAGTGATCACGATATCGTAAGTCACATTTGGATTCGCTGGGCTAGCTACTGCTGCACTGGTTCTGGTCTTAACTAATCTCAAGTCATAGTTTACATCCAAGTCTACTGGTGCACTGCTCTCATCGTCTTCGTCTGCGGTATTGTCTGTTCCTGGGCCTGCATCTGGATCACTACTGTCATCATTGTTTGGTACACTGTCGACATCCTTCTCTGGCTGACCTGTGACTGGATCAATGCCATACTCGTCTGCACTGTCATCACTGATTTGTACAAAGTTCGTATAGCTTCTCTTCGTAAAGTCTACAATCTTTAATTCTAATGTTACTGTCTTGCTATCGCCTGGAGCTAAGCTATTCGCTAAGTTCCAAGTTACTACACCTGCTGTCGCTGTGCCATTATCACTCGCACTCACGAACTCCATTCCGCCTGGAATCAAGTCTGTTACTGCATAAGCGAAAGACTCAACATCTCCATCATTAGTGATCACGATATCGTAAGTCACATTTGGATTCGCTGGGCTAGCTACTGCTGCACTGGTTCTGGTCTTAACTAATCTCAAGTCATAGTTTACATCCAAGTCTACTGGTGCACTGCTCTCATCGTCTTCGTCTGCGGTATTGTCTGTTCCTGGGCCTGCATCTGGATCACTACTGTCATCATTGTTTGGTACACTGTCGACATCCTTCTCTGGCTGACCTGTGACTGGATCAATGCCATACTCGTCTGCACTGTCATCACTGATTTGTACAAAGTTCGTATAGCTTCTCTTCGTAAAGTCTACAATCTTTAATTCTAATGTTACTGTCTTGCTATCGCCTGGAGCTAAGCTATTCGCTAAGTTCCAAGTTACTACACCTGCTGTCGCTGTGCCATTATCACTCGCACTCACGAACTCCATTCCGCCTGGAATCAAGTCTGTTACTGCATAAGCGAAAGACTCAACGTCTCCATCATTGGTGATCACGATATCGTAAGTCACATTTGGATTCGCTGGGCTAGCTACTGCTGCACTGGTTCTGGTCTTAACTAATCTCAAGTCATAGTTTACATCCAAGTCTACTGGTGCACTGCTCTCATCGTCTTCGTCTGCGGTATTGTCTGTTCCTGGGCCTGCATCTGGATCACTACTGTCATCATTGTTTGGTACACTGTCGACATCCTTCTCTGGCTGACCTGTGACTGGATCAATGCCATACTCGTCTGCACTGTCATCACTGATTTGTACAAAGTTCGTATAGCTTCTCTTCGTAAAGTCTACAATCTTTAATTCTAATGTTACTGTCTTGCTATCGCCTGGAGCTAAGCTATTCGCTAAGTTCCAAGTTACTACACCTGCTGTCGCTGTGCCATTATCACTCGCACTCACGAACTCCATTCCGCCTGGAATCAAGTCTGTTACTGCATAAGCGAAAGACTCAACATCTCCATCATTAGTGATCACGATATCGTAAGTCACATTTGGATTCGCTGGGCTAGCTACTGCGGCACTGGTTCTGGTCTTAACTAATCTCAAGTCATAGTTTACATCCAAGTCTACTGGTGCACTGCTCTCATCGTCTTCGTCTGCGGTATTGTCTGTTCCTGGGCCTGCATCTGGATCACTACTGTCATCATTGTTTGGTACACTGTCGACATCCTTCTCTGGCTGACCTGTGACTGGATCAATGCCATACTCGTCTGCACTGTCATCACTGATTTGTACAAAGTTCGTATAGCTTCTCTTCGTAAAGTCTACAATCTTTAATTCTAATGTTACTGTCTTGCTATCGCCTGGAGCTAAGCTATTCGCTAAGTTCCAAGTTACTACACCTGCTGTCGCTGTGCCATTATCACTCGCACTCACGAACTCCATTCCGCCTGGAATCAAGTCTGTTACTGCATAGGCGAAAGACTCAACGTTACCTTGGTTAGTAACTGTAATTGAATACTTTACATTAGGATTTGTTGGGCTAGCAGTTGCTGGACTTGTTCTTTCTTTACTAATATCTAAATCATAAAGAACATTTACATCAACATCTTCATAATCATTGTCATCTTCATCATTCGGAATATTATCAGCATTGATATCATTGTTATTTACAACATTATCATTGGGTGGTACTCCAAAACCTAAGTCATTATCATCTCCAATATTTGAATCTGGTGTACTGTCGTCATCTGTAGTTCCATAATCTTCTGAACTATCATCAGAAATCTCAGCCCAGTTTCTAAATTGACGTTTAGAAGGATCAACTATCTTAATTGTAATAGGGTAAGTAGCAGTTTGACCAGGGGCTAAATTTGGTAAATTTGACCAAGTCACTACTCTGCCAGTTACATTAGTATTACCTGGAGCAGATACTAATTCTGTTCCTAAAGGAATTCTATCCTTAATTTCATATGCACCACTAGGTATTTCTCCTTGGTTTTTAACCGTAATATTGAAAGTTACTTCTGAGTTCGGATTTACAATGGCAGGTCCTACTCTTGTTTTTACTAAAGCAAGATCATACTCACAAACTCCAACCACAACTGCAACTGTGGCAGTACTTGTACAACCCTTAGAACTTGTTACAGTTAATGTATAAGTACCTGAAGCTTGCGGAGTTGCACTCGCAATTGTTGGGTTTTGCTGATTAGAAGTGAAACCATTTGGTCCTTCCCAAGCATAAGAATCTGCATTTGTCCAAGTTCCTGACTTTAACTTCAAATCAAAGGTTTGACAAATAGTATTTACTGGCGGAATATTTCCTTCCGGCAAAGGATTAACTATAACCTTAGTAGATGATGTTGCTATACAACCATCATTATTTGAAGTTTTGCAAGTAACAGTATATGTTGTTGTAACTGAAGGTGTTACAGTTACTGTTGAAGATGTACTTATAATTCCTTGATTCCAAGATAATGTTCCTCCAGTACATCCTGTGGCTGTAAGAGTTTTTGAATCACCTAAACAAATTTCAACATCAGCCCCTAATGATACAACCGGCTTAGCTTCAGTTGTTATTTTTCCTGTCGCAATTCCAATGCAACCACTTGAGTTAGTACAAGTTGCAGTATAAGTGACAGCTCCTACTGCATTTGGAGTAATAGTCAATGTATTTCCAGAAGCTCCAGTATTCCATGTAACATTACCCACACAACCACTAGCTGTTAAAGTTGCAGACCCACCTAAACATACTGTTTTAGAATCAACAGAAATTACAGGCTTAGGATTAAATGTAACCTTTGTGGTTGCAGTTGCTTTACATCCATTTGCCGCTGTTGCAGTAACAGTGTATGTACCAGAAATGGTAGTTGTTGCAGTTACTCCACTTTGAGTTACAAACCCAGAAGGTCCTGACCATGAATAAGATACACCGCTAGTTACTGGTGAAGCTGTTAATGTAACAGTCTCGCCTTCACATTTTGGTGAATTATTATTAGCTGCAACAGTAATTATATCTGACTTATTACAAGCAATTACTTTAATGTTATCTAAATCCCATACAGAATTTTGATATCCGTTTCCAACTGGCTTATAAGATACAAGCTCAAATTTAAATGTCGTTTCAGTCGTGAATTCAAAATCTGGATCGTTTGAAAGATCTATAGTTTCGTTTGTCCAGTTTTGGGGATTAGTTGATCTATCTAATGATTCGAACACAAGAGTATTGCCCTTGTAAACTCTAACTGCATATTTAGTTGGATAGTTATTCTTTCCTGTTCCACCACTTGAAGATGGGTTTGGAGCATAAGTCAAATCATCATCAGCTTTTTGTCTAAATACTAAACTGGTTACACCACCTATTTGTGAAGGCTTTAATGTTACATTAAACTTCACAGCCTTGCTCCAGTCGGCACTATTTCCTGAACCTGACGAAATGCAAATAGCTCTACCTGACTGACCAACAGTACAACTGTGAAAATTAGTATTAGGATTATCTCTAAAAACATTTGAAGCTACAATACTTATGAAGTTCGCTGAGTTTGGATACGCAGGTACAAATTCACTATAATTATAGGCCTCATCTAATGATAAACATTGATCTAAATTCCATTCAACTACCGTTTTAGGATCACATGTTAAGCATACATTATTATTACAATTTGGATCAACTGTCACAGTTACTGACTCTTGTGTAGTACAAGTTCCAAGCGAACAAGTAACAGTATAACTAGTAGTCGTTTGTGGGTTAACAGTTATTGAAGCAGTTGTTGCTCCAGTATTCCATGAAATACTACCTGAGCAGTTTTCAGCTGAAAGCGTTACAGCCTCTCCTTTACATACTAAAGCACTACTAACATTTATAACAGGCTTAGATACTGAAGTTCCACAGCATCCGCTAAGCTTAACATCATCAATTTCCCAAACAGTACAACCGCCAGTAGGATTAAACCCAATAAGTTCGAATTCATAAGTTGTTGCTGCATCAGAAACAAAATCTTGAGTTCCACCAAATGAAACAGTTTTTGATTTCCATGTTTTGGTTAAACCTGTTATGACTTCATCATAAACTTTAACTCCATTCTTATATACATACAATACAACCGATTGAGCACCACCATCATTACACTGGTAACCACTTCTTTTATAATTAAAAGAAAGTTGAGCTAAATTATATGCCTTTCCTGAGCCAGGTGTAATTGTAGCACTAAATTTAACAGCCTTACTATTACCTTGATTTGGTGTAGAAGTTGAGTTAACCCCGTCAATACACATTGCATCAGAACCATCTGGTCCTGTAGCACAAGAATGCTTATTAACATCTGGATTTTCTCTATAAACTGTACTTGCTTCTATTTTTGAACAACCACTGTTATATGTTTGTGGAGTAAATTCTCCATACCAGTTTCCTCCAGTACCTGTATTACAAGCATTTAGACTCCAATTTACTAAAGTCGTGGAAGTACAGTTTGGCAAACATACAGGTGTACTGTTACAATTATCATCTACCACAACGTTTACTGTGCTAGTAGCAGAGCAATTTTTACCGCCAGAAGTAAATGAAGCTGTAACTGTATAAACACCAGATTGGTTGGACTGAATATTAGTTATATTATATGTTTGAGATGAGCTAACTGTTGCTCCACCTGGTGCTTTCCACGAATAACTTGGACTACAGCTCGTAGGAACATTCCCCTTAAATTGGGCAGTTAAACTAACACTACCCTCCAAACAAACTGCTGATGCTGAAGCAGTTGCTTCTAACTCGAACGGAATAATACCTCCCAAGTTAAAATTGAAATCTCCATGAGTAGAGTTATTTAAGCTCCAATTATATGAACCATCATTGGTTATATTAACTGTAAACCATCCACTAGCTCCAAAAGTGTTAGTGTTAAGGTTAGCTCCCGTACCAATCTGGAAAGATTCACCCGTTCTTGCTATTGTAGCTTCAAAGTCTGTAAACTTTCCACCATTAACACCACTTATTGTTCCTGTTCCACCAGTGTAATAATAAAGATCAGTACCAAGTGTTGTACAAGTATTCTGTTTTGGACTTCCAGATGGTGCAGTATTATTAGTCCTTCCAGAAAGGTTGTATTCTACATTGAAACAATCACTTGAACCTCCACCAGATAAACATACTTTACCATAAATTTTTGCAGTACCATCACAGTACTCCTCAAATTTCAAATTGTTAGTTTTAAAATAACTTACAGATGATTGGCCCGAAGCTTTCAATGGAACCCACATAGAATACCACTGAGTTGCTGATGAATTACATGCTCCGCTCAAAAGATTATCCGTCAAGTTTCTACTTGACGAAAAACAAATAGGGTCAGATCCGGGAGGTGGTGGTGGTGTAGAACACTCGATATTGGTTTCTATAGCACTTGCTAAAACCCAAGATTGTCCACTTACAGATTGACCATTTTGACTATTTCTTGAATCAATAGTTAATGTAATTGAATTTGCTGAAGCTGGAACATTAATTAAACTTAAGTCAACAATATTTAAACAACAAGAACCCAAAGAAGCATCTGGTCCGTAAATGATTTTTTGACCACTTACTCCACCAGAAGTTTCCGCCTTTATTAAAAGGTATCTACCATCTGTTGTAAGTTCAGAAATAGGAATTTTAAGATCAATGTTTCTATCCGAAGTGGCGGTTGGTATTGAAAATGTAATTGTCTCAACATTATTATATCCACTTCTTTCTGAGAAGACACCCTTACTATTGTAACCAGCTTCATTTTTTACAACATACAAAACGAACGACTGTAACTTAGAGTTGTCGTATGTGTTTGTATACAATACTGAAGTTGTGCTAGGAATTGTAGCTCTATATACCCAGACATCTTGATGAGGACCTGAACTTACAGGAGTAATTCTAGATGCTGAATAAGTTGTACCGTTTGCTGCTTTAAATTCTACAACATTTCCTGGATTCCCTCCTTTATATACAACCTCTGCATAAACTTGATGAATACTTCCACCTCCAGTACTAAGTGTTGTAGAAGATTGCCCCTTATTTCCTTTTCCAATTATTACAACTCTTTTGTTATCATCACATCCAAAATCCCATGAAGTTGGAGGAGGAGGAATACTACTTACAGTAATGGTGTGTTTTGCAAAAACACCACAAGGATCAAGTGGTTTAAAACAAGCGTAATAATAATATGTACCAGTGCTCGTTGGAACTGTTGTTGTAATTGAAGCCTTCCCCCCAGATGCATTTACACCTCCAACAACCGTTTTATTTGTTAACTGACTTAATGACGTTACATTTTGAGTAGACATTACCCATTCAACATAAACACCACTAGTGACATCTACTGTTAATGTCAATGAAGAACCGCTACTTACCGTTGAAGCAGATGGCTGAGAATTTGAAATACTTAAAGTTGAACAATATGTCAATACTACTGAATCAAACTTTAATGCCCTTCCATTACTATAACCAACAATTTTCATTTTTACGGTATTGGCAGGTGCGGTTGCAGTAATTGTATTTATTGCATCAAGCGGTGTACCATTATCGTCATAAGCATTTGTGATTGTTCTTTTTGGAGATGTACCTATAACCGCTCCAGAACTATTTAAAAATTCGAACCATAATTGTGCCGTTCCGCTAACATTATGTGTTGCGGCAAAAGCATCCATCGAAACTGACTGTCCAGCTGCATAAGGACTCTCTACTACTTGAGTAACATAGTAGCTTCCTGATGCATCTCCATTATTTAGAATACCATAGTTACCCGTTTGGCTATTACTATATAGACCAAATGGAGAGTTAGATGGACTAACGCTCCAGTTTTTGGGCATACTATTGGTTGTTCCTCCGTTGAAATCTCCATTTACTGCAAAATTGAAATCACATTTACATGTGTTTGTAGCTTTAGCTTCAATCAATTTTGGAGTTTGCTTGGAGAAGACCACCAAAGACTTCCCGTTGGAATCATAAAATTCTGGATCTAAGAATTTGATCTCTTCCGAACCATCTTTTGCCTTAGAGGACAATTGAAATGGTGTCTTATTCCAAACGTTATCTTTGCTAAGTTGCTTGTTAGCAGCAGACTTACTTGCATCAGCCTTAGTAAGCTGAGCAAAGGAAACATTAGAAAACAGAAGGGTGGTTAAAACGCCAAATAAGCTCAATGTTTTAAACATCAGCTTACTTGTTCTTGCAGAAGAACGGTAAATGTTACTCATTTTGACAATTAGTATAGGTTCACTCAATAGTTTCGAATTTTATTCGATTCAACTCAATATATTAAAGCCCTTTCGGGAAATAATTCTTTTTTCACTCTAGCTTTTCTTGACCAATCTAGACTTGGCATGCTTTTTGAGATTGAATTTTATGAAAATAAAACTGTGCCAATCTCGGCATCTCTACTCTTTAATACGTCACTCTATGGAAGATGTCACTACAAATCAGTTGTGAAATCACATTTTCTTCTAGAGAGAACTATAATTGATATAGATCAAGTGTAACAGTGCAAATACCGTGCTAAAAAAGATTAAACGGTATCACTTTTTTTTCTGTCATCCCTTTCATTTAACTATCCAACGTTTTTTCATTTCTTTGTGGATATATCCATCTAAAGAATAGAAACATTGAAACTCTGGCAAAAAGGTAATTCGGATCAAACTTTGAAAAACATAGAAACATTCACAATTGGAAAAGACCAATTGATGGATATTCATTTAGCAAAATTTGACTTATTAGGAAATATTGCCCACGCTATCATGCTCGAAAGCGTTGGTCTATTGGAGAAGCACGAGCTGATTAAACTGCTCAGAGTATGCAAAGATATAAATCAAAATGAGATTTCCAAAGGCAAATTTAAAATTGAAGATGGCGTTGAAGACGTGCATTCGCAGATAGAATACAAACTAACTAAAGAATTAGGAGATATAGGTAAGAAGATTCATAGTGGTAGATCACGTAACGATCAAGTTCTCGTGGATCTTAAAATGTACCTGAGAGATGAACTTACTCAAATTACTAATTTAATCGTCTCCCTTTCAAAATGCTTCATTGCCAAAAGTAATTCGCACAAAAATGATTACCTACCAGGCTATACGCATCTACAAATTGCAATGCCATCTTCTTTCGGCTTGTGGTTTGGTGCTTATGCCGAAAGCTTAATTGATGACTTATCTGTTTTAGCAGGAGTATATAAAGTAGTGAATAAAAACCCACTAGGCTCAGGTGCTGGTTACGGGTCTTCATTTAATTTAGACCGTAAGCTAACTACCGAATTACTGGGTTTTGACCAAATGGATTACAACGTAGTATATGCCCAAATGAGCAGAGGTAAATCTGAATACTTGGTTAGTATGGCTATTAGCAGCATAGCTCAATCACTTTCTAAGTTTGCCATGGATGTGTGCCTATATAGCAGCCAGAATTTTGCATTTATTGAACTCCCTACTGCACTTACTACTGGATCTAGCATAATGCCTCACAAAAAGAATCCGGATGTAGCAGAGATCTTAAGAGGTAAGTTCAATCTTCTTAAAGCACTCCCAACTCAGATATCTTCTCTTACATCAAATCTCCCAAGTGGTTATCACAGAGAGTTTCAATTACTGAAAGAGCTAATCATACCTGCGATTATTGACTTTAAAGATGCACTACAGTTATGTGAATTCATGATTGAGCATATCAAAGTAAATAAGGACTTGCTCGAAGACCCTAAATATGATTTACTATTTAGCGTAGAAAATGTAAATGACCTCGTAAACAATGGCACCACATTTAGAGATGCATATAGAATTGTAGGCGAAGGAATAAATGACGGAAAGTTTATCCCTAAGCGTGACCTAAATCATACACTAGAGGGAAGTATAGGTAACCTTGACAATAGTGTATTAGAGAATAGAATGGACTTGATTCTTAATGAATTAAACTTCGGTAAGGTTGAACAAGCTTACGAGAACCTACTAAATTATGAAGTAAAATAATTTCGGAAGTCTCAATGCACATTATATATATAAATGAAAAGCCCACGCAAATGCATGGGCTTTTCATTTATAGCCTTATTTAAGGAATCTAAAGTTTAGAAACAACCTTTAGAACCATCAGAACAACATCTTGAGAATTTCTTACCCAAAGACTTATATTGTTTCATTGTAAGTGGAATATAAACCTTTCCACCATCTCCAACAGTCATTTTTTGATTGTCGATGTCTAAGTTTAAATCCACTGGAATATCAATATTTCTTTCGGGAGTTGCATTTCCTGTTTTATCACAAATCTCAAGAACTTGAGACAAAGTGCTTTGACCTTTCAAGTTATAAACCATGCTAGCTTTTCCTGGTACACTATAAGTTCCTAGACATAGGTACTTGTCAGCAGATTCTCCAACAACTAGTTTACCCATTTTTTTGTAAACTCCTATAACCGAAACATTATTTGTGAATGTCTTTGTATTAACGTCATTCACTGTTTTTGAACCATTGAACATTAACGTTTGCTTTTTACATTCTCCATCACCTCCACCACTAGCTCCTGCTGGAGCAGTAGTACTTGTGCTCATTTCGTCAGATTGTGCAGCAACTAGTTCTTGCATTTCTGTAGTGGTAGTCATATCTGCAGGACATGAACCATATTGCTTTTTAAGTCTCTTAAACCTTTTTGCATTTGCCACATTAAGAATCATTGCACCCGACTCACCTACGCTCATTTGACTTTCGCTAACATTGAAGCCAAGATTAACTGGAAGCTTAATGTCCATATTAGGAAGAACTCCTGCTCCGTTATCACATACATCAATTGTTTGTGAATACTTTGCAGAACCAGTAGCTGTATACTCATAAGTTGCTTTTACTGGAACTGAATAAGTACCAATACAAACTTTTTCTCCGCCATACATAGCGATCAATGGCATCTCAGATGATTTCTGAATCATATCACCACTTGCAATTTTACCTTCTCCTGAAATATTAATGGTAGTAACTTTACATGGAGGAGGACAAACTTCACATGCTGGGCAATAAGGGTCTCTATTTGCTATGAAACTTGAAGGTCTCGGACAATCTGGGCATGGAGGACAATCAAATTCACCTGGCTTTTGAGGTATATAAAGTGCGTTACCACACTTTCTCATTATATATAGGTAACAAGGGCCGTCTTTAGCTAAGATTTTAAATGTTCTAAATTCTCTAGCCAATACAGACCAACGATATTGGTGGTTTCTCGTGTAAGCACCCATCCATCCCAAAGTTCCTTTTGGCAAAACCTCTGGAACAATTTTACTTGCTGTGAAGCTAGGATCTTTAAAACCTGAATAACCCAACAACTTTAAAAGTCTATCCATTTCTACTCTACTCCTTCTAGAGTTTCCACTATAAACTTTTTTCAAGTGCTTATATGCCCCTTCTGATGAAAAATCAAGAATTTCTCCAAATTGTGGACTAGTACCTAAACGAGTTAAATTAACTGGTTTTTTTGTAGAATAATCTCCAAAAGCATTAGTTAAAATATCTCGGCACTCGTATTGAGATTGAGCGTTAATGTGTGTAGATAACATTGAAGCAATAACAAAAGCCCCAAAAAATATTAATTTCTTCATTATATAGAAGTTTATAAAAGTTTGAAAGAGTCGGTAAAAATACAACAAAGTATTAATACAAACTCAAATACATAAAACTTATTAGAGTTTAAAGATAATCAAATCGGCATTTACGCCGTATAAATAGGTATAAATAATTATTCCTTATAGTTTTGCGGCAACATTAAAAAGAAACAAAACATGAGTTTATTAACAGTTGGGTCGGTTGCTTTCGATAAAATCGAAACTCCATTCGGCAAAACAGACAAAATAATAGGTGGAGCTGCTACTTATATTACACTTGCCGCTTCATATTTTACAAAAAAAAATAACCTTGTCGGAATAGTTGGGAAAGATTTTCCCCAATCTATGGTCACAATTTTAAAAAATCATGGAATTGGACTTGAGGGACTTGAGCAAGACGAAAACGGTTTGACTTTTTTCTGGTCAGGTAAGTATCATAATGACATGAACAGTAGAGATACATTAGAAACTCAACTAAATGTTCTTGATAATTATGTACCAAAGGTTCCTGCTTCATATCAAGACACGGAGTACCTAATGCTTGGTAATATGGTACCAGCTGTGCAGCACGAAACTCTAAAAAAACTCAGCATAAGACCAAAATTTGTCATGCTAGACACCATGAACTTATGGATGGATATAGCAATGGATGACCTTAAGGCTGTGATAAAGGAGATTGACTGCCTCACTATTAATGATTCAGAAGCAAGACAACTAAGTGGTGAATATTCGCTTAGAAAAGCAGCAAAAATCATAATGGCTACAGGACCTAAAACTCTTATAATAAAGAAAGGGGAGCACGGGGCTTTACTTTTTCATGAAGAAAGAATATTCTTTTGCCCAGCATTACCTTTGGAAGAAGTTTTTGATCCAACGGGTGCGGGAGACTCATTTGCTGGAGGATTTATTGGTCACCTAGCAAAAACAGATGACCTAAGCTTTGAAAATATGAAGAGAGCGGTAATCTATGGTTCAGCAATGGCTTCTTTTTGTGTAGAAAAGTTTGGGACAGAAAGAATGCAAAACCTTACTGAAACAGAAATTGATAATAGAGTAATGGAGTTTGTACAGTTAGCTAGTTTTGAATTGAGCTAAAGGTATTTAGAATCCTCCTCTATCATAATATTGACGTCTTCTACTAACTCTAAGATCGCTCAATAAGGAACTACGAACACGAAGGTCGAAGCTATAATTGCTCGACCTTTGTGCGTTTCCGGCAATTGGTGTCCAATTGAAGCTCATATCCCAACAATGCAATTCTCTCAATAAAGATATATTTGTAAGCGTAACAGCCTTATATTCAAAATCCCAACCAGAATTCAAGCTTACTTTCCATTTTTCTGTCAAGCTGAGGTCTCCACTAAAGTTTAAGGTTTGAGTGATCCGAGGATCTGCAAGACCTTGCTTCGAATAATTAATATTGTAACCAATATTAAAACTCCAAGGAATACTGAAATCAACATAGGCCAAAGGATTTGCCGCTATAAATTTTTCCATCGCCTCCTTCACAGGATCATTCTCAACTGGCATAGGCTTTTCTTTTCGTAAAGTCTTGGGAGAAAGTCGCGTGCTGATAGACAAGTTTGCATTGTTCAGATAGTTTCCTCCATCACCATCTTTATAATTCCACTTATAAGTTTGAATTCTCTTACCTGCGAGGTTGCTCGTAATGACCTCATCTTCCTCGTAGGCATATGGATCCAATGAGGCATTGGCGTTAATCGAAATTAGATTTTTGAAAAGAGATGTATTTGTGCTTAAACTAACATTAGACAAGGCAAATTCGCCTAAATCTTTATTGGCAAATAAATTATAGCCACTTTGAATACTGAAATTATCCAAAAGTGAGATTTTTTCAAATTCAGTTTCGGCTGTGTCCGATTTACTCCTAATTTTTGCTTCCAACTGGTTGGTTATTCCAAAACTCAAATTTCCAGATGCCGCACTAACCCCTCCTGAGCTTCCTATGAATCTCGGCAAATATCGTTCTGTTTTAATGCTATCTGTTTCACTGATAACAGTTCTTACTGCATATCCACCTGAACCTGAATTGTCTGGTGTATAGCTCAGACTAATGGATGGAGCTACTGTATGTCGAATTGCCTTAAGTCTTCCGTTTTTCTTAAAATTATAAGTACCATAGAAACGAGTATTCATACTTGTTCCATAAGAAAGACTTTGTCCAAAAGCCACTCCATTGGTAGTATCTACAACCACCACACCACCACTATTGGGATTAAGATTCACAACTAAATTTCCATCAACATAGGAGCTTGTAATCTCATCGGCAGTTTGATCTAATCTAACAATAGTCCCGTTACTAGCAACCAATTGACCACTAGTTGGATTCAAAAACTCATATGATAAGCTTTTGGTATACACATCTCCTCTATAGGAAATACTTGGAGTAACGTTAATGTACTTTGCAATTTTGAAGTTGGGAAGGGCAATAGGTACAGAAAATGAGTTATTAAAAATCCCGTTGTCAAGTATTTCTCTAAAATCCGTTAAAACTGGACTCGTCAACTCCGCTAATCTGTCTTGTAAAGCTGCTCGCTCCGCATCACTTAAGTTTCGCTGTTGCAGTAAATTTTGAATCTCAGTAATTTCTCGTTCTTCCTCATTCGTAATTGGAGTATTGGAAATTCCCGCAATATTGTAGTCTGTATAAGTTGTAGATCGAGTTGTTTTAGAATTATTCACTCTATACCCTCCACTAACATTGAGACCTGTTCTAAAAGACTCATACCATTTCCCAGTTTGTAGCTTCTCTGGCACAAAAGGATTGAATTGATTAAGTGCAATATTATAGGACATGCTGCTATTAAAAACCTTGGTCGAAAAGTTTTGATCGGCACGTAAGCCCCAGCTAGTTCTTAGTAATTTTCCAAAATTACGAGTGAACTGCACTGAGCTACCCGAAGTATTGGAAGTATAATTATCCACTTCATCGAGTCTTCTGTTGTTTTGATTAAAACCATTACTAGCAACATTCACACTCATTGAGAAACTGCGATCGGATCTGCGACTTTGTGGAGAATGTGACCACGACACATTGAAATCATTTGTAGCACCTGTTGTAGAAAAATCATCTCCAGGCTTATTATAATTGTACTGGATGTTTACGTTTCCGTTTACCTTATATCTCTTTGTATAATTGGATTGTAAACCTACTCCCCAGCTACCTCTAGAATATACTTGAGCGAGCACCTTTGCCCCTATGTATTCATTAAATGCATGGTAATAGCCAAAATCTCGAAGATAAAAACCTCGATTATTAGGCTCTTCACCATAATTACCCATTATAAAACCCGAAGTACCTATTTCTTTTTTCTTGGGGACGGGGAAAAATCCAAAAGGCAAACCAATGGGTAAGGGAATATCGGCAAGTACCAAGTTAAACGGCCCTGAGACAATTGACTTCTTGTTTACCAATTTGATTTTTTTGGCTGCTATATGAAAGTGTGGCTCAGCCAAGTTGCAAGTCGAGTATTTGGCGTCGGATAAATAAAGATTGTCAATTGGATCTTTTTTTACTTTTTCACCTTGAATGATCCCCTCTCCTTGCTGAGTAACAATTCCTTTAATAATTGCCTTCTTAGATTTAAAATTGTACCTAATCGTATCAGTATTGTAGGTCTCTGCACCTTGAGTAAAAATCGGTTTACCCCTCACTTTACCTGCACCTTGCTCTGTGGAATCGGGCAAACCATGGGCAAAAACCTCAGCTTTGTCCCAATTCAACTTAATGTAGTCCGCCTTGAGAACTATATCGCCGTATGTTACTTCTGCTTCACCATAAAGATAAACTTCCTGTTTACCTACATCCATGATTGTACTATCTTGAGCATCGTACACTACAGTGGTTTCAATATCATTTTCTGGGCTTCGTAAGGAATCTGGAATTACCGATACAATAGAATCTTTTTTGATGTTTCGCTGATAGCTTGGCACCTTGGCACCAATACCTCTGAATTCTTCTTGTTCTTTTACTTGACCATATGCCGCGAAAGTGAAGAAAAACAGAAAGCAAAAACCGATACTTTTATGAATACCTAGCGTCAAGAGCATAGCAACTCTAGGCTTTCTAAGAAAAACAATATTTTTCGATTTTTTAAGTTGTAACAAAAAAGGTAATTTTACGAGTACAAAAGTAGCTTAAATCGTTTTCTATCTAACGATGAAGATGCTGAAAAGTGATGTTAAAATAATTTAACTTACGATGCTTCAATCAAAGAATATCATAATAGGACTATTTGCGAGCTTATTTCTGCTTTGTTCATTTAGTGAAATAAACCGTAATCCTTACGGTAAAATCAGGAAAGTGGTCATAGACGCAGGTCATGGCGGCAAAGACCCTGGTACTGGAGGTGGAAAAGAAAAGCGATACGCTCTAGACATTGCTCTCAAACTGGGAAATAAAATAAAGTCGGGTCTTAACAATGTTGAAGTCATATATACCCGAGATAAAGATATTTTCATTCCACTTCACGAGAGAGCTAACATTGCCAATAGAAATCAGGCAGACCTATTTATCTCTATACATTGCAACGCTTTCAAAAACACAAGTGTAAGCGGCACAGAGACTTACACAATGGGTTTGCATAAAACGGAAGCGAACTTAGAATTGGCAAAAAGAGAGAATAATGTAATTCTTCTTGAGGATAACTATGCTAAGTCTTACAAAGGGTTTAATCCAAATTCACCAATTGCACATATCATGCTTGCCAACTACCAAAGTGCATTTATGGATCAAAGCATTCGATTTGCATCGAAAGTAGAAAACAAGATGAAAGACCATGGCCACACAAGTAGAGGTGTAAAGCAAGCTGGTTTTTTAGTAATTTGGGAAACTACAATGCCAAGTGTGCTCATAGAAACAGGATATTTGTCAAATGCCAAAGACAGACAAATTCTAGATAGTGAAAAAGGAAGAGAGAACATTTCAAATGCAATATTCGCAGCCTTTAAATCCTACAAACAAGAGGTAGAAGCAAATTAATAAGGCATTATATTTGTATATATGTTAGAGAAGGCTAGGTTTTGAAATCAATTATGAAGTTTAATAAAGAAATAAAGGTAGGTCTACTAGGAATCATTTCACTAGTGCTTTTTTACTTAGGATTTAATTTCCTCAAAGGATCAGATATATTTTCGTCTGAAAACGAATACTCTGTTGTTTTTTCGGAAGTAAATGGACTACAAAATTCTAATGCTGTAACCTATAAAGGAGTTACTGTAGGTAGAGTAATGGACATGGTTACTGATCAGGCAAATGATAGAGTACGAGTAACTTTGGCAATCAATAAAAAAATTGCTCTAACTGATAGCACAAGAGCACTTCTTGCTGATGATGGACTTATTGGCGGTAAAATGATAAAACTCGATGTTCGAAATGGCTCACCAATAGGTGAAGGAAGCGAACTTATAGGCGACATGGAGCTTGGACTTGCAGATGCGGCGATTGAAAGAATAACTCCAGCTCTAAACGACTTGGATGAATTAGTAGTGAATCTAACAACTCTTGTGAAGCAATTTCAAACAAGTGTGCCTGCTCTAGACGCACTTATGGAAAGTACGACCAAAACAACAAATGGTGTTAACTCAATTCTTGCAAGCAACGCTAACAGCCTTAAAACTGTAACTGCAAATGCTGCTTTGTTGACCAATAACTTGAATACTTTAACGATGGATTTGGATCGACAAATCAAGCCAATTCTTGCCAATACAACCTCACTTACTGACTCGCTCAGTAAACTTGATCTTGGAACCACGGTTTCACAATTGAATACTACCATTGCTGGTTTGCAATTGATCCTGGCAGATGTAAATAAAGGTAAAGGTACACTTGGGAAACTTACTTCAAATGACAGCTTGTACCTCAACCTTGACAATACAGCAGCTTCGCTAGACGCTCTTTTGGGAGATATGAAGAAAAACCCAAAACGTTATGTTCATTTTTCCCTATTTGGTGGAAAGGACAAGTCTGAGAAGAAAAAACAATAAGTTTTATAACTACTATTAGGCCCCTCTCACTTTAGATTTTTCAATTGGTGATAGGTCTTCAATTGCGATGCTTATAACTTTTTTGGGTAAGGATAACTTATTTTTTTCTATATAGCCCAATCCTTCTACTTTACCCCCTTTTTTAATTACTTCTCTTAAAGCCCAACCTAATGCTTTCTGAAGAATATCTTCTTTGTGATGTTTCAGCATTTCCACAAGTTCGAAAGTAGTTTCATATTGCCTTTTCTTAATTAAAGCTAGGGTTGAAACGATTGCAATTCTTCGAAACCACACACTTTCGCTCGAAGCCAGATCATATAGCGTCTCCCTGGGCTTATCCAAAAGATAATCACCTAGGATATGATAAGCAGTGCTATCTACCAAGTCCCAATTATTTGCAGCCGCTAAGTTATCTAAGTAAAAAGCTACCATTTCATCCTGTGAATAGAGCTTTTTCTTCTTGTATTTTTGAACCAAAATCAAGAGCCCAGCCATTCTAATTTCATGAAATTCACTATCCAATAATATTTCTAATTCATCAAGTGGAATAGCATGAGCATCTTTAATTGTAGCCCTCAGAGATGGCATATTAACTCCAATAAACTTGTCGTTTTCGCCATATTCTCCTTTACCAGTTTTGAAAAAACGCCTCTGGCCCTCGGCACGAGTTTCATCTGAAAGATCAAACATCCGATCAATGATTATTTGAGCTGTCATTCCTTTCGCAATAAGTAGGTGGTTCTAGTTTTTTCCTTTCTCCTTTCTGGCTTTAAGAAGTTGATATGTAGCTGTGTAACCCTAAAATCGTCATATACTCCATCCACCTCAAAATTAGCCCGAGAATTATTTGTAATAAAATCCTTTCCCGCCTCATCAGTGTAAACATAGGTTCCCTTTTTCATCGAATCGAAACTCGAAGAATCTGCGAGTGGGACTGTTCTCTTTGCATAATAATCAAGAGCGAAAGAAATCTCTCCAAAACTGTAAAACTGATCTTGAGGAATTTTCATTTCGTTCACCTTTTTACCAATTACCGATCTAGACTGATACTGCACCAAGTGAGGATAAAACGAAGTACTCATTACCAAACCCAAACCAACTGCAGCTACAACCGTAGTAAAAAGTAGCCGATTGCTTTTCGAATTTAAAAACGTCCACCAAAACAATAAAAAACACAGTACAAAGCCAGAAACGATAAAGAAATTGGTCTCTGGGAAAAAGTAAAACAGACTTAAACCTCCAAGTATAAAGTACAAATGCATTACTGAAAACTGTACAATAGTAAAAGCCTTTAAGCCTTTAAGTTTTAAGGTTGCCAGCCAGTTTGATGTTATTACCGCCGCAAATGGTAGTAGGACAAAAATATAGTGAGGTAACTTATAGTTTGACGACGAAAGTGCCATAAAGGGTATCACAAAGCCAACTAATGTAATGTATTCTGGAGTTTTATTCCCTCTCAACATTCGGAAAATAAGTCCTGCGAAAGCAAGAAAGAATACTAAAACCCAAGGCTGAAAATCCCAGAGAATGGTATTGAGAAAATAAAATGGACCCGTATTATTAGACCAATAAATATCTCCAGTAATACGTCCAAAACTCTGTGTCCAAAAGAAAAATTTTAAGCCTGAGGGGCCATCAAGACCATAAACATATTTTTCGGGATGAAGGTCAAACTGAGTGTAAAGTCCGTAGCACATTGGAACAAGTAAAATCAAAGAAACCACTAACAGCAAAAGCCACTTTGGGTCAATGATTTTCAACCAATCTTTCTTTAATAATAAGTGACCTCCTATGGCCGCTGCAACTATAATAGCAGCAATTGGGCCTTTTGCCATTAATGCCAGTGCCAAGCCCAAACCCGCTCCAAATATGTACTTTATTGAATTGGTTTTAAGATAAGCTGCCATTTGCCAAATCGTAAAAATAACTGTCGCGGTTAAAACTCCATCCGTACGGACATCATTAGTCATGAGCATCATCGCTTGGCATGAGGCTAATATAAGTGCTGCATTTTTGGCTACTTTTTCACTGTAAAATAGTCTTGCAAACTTATAAGTACAAAACACTCCCCCAATTAGAAAAAGTACCGCAGGTAACTTAAATGCCCAATTATGAAAACCGAACAACTTAAACGAAAATGCTGATAGCCAAAATAGCAAAGGTGGCTTATCTAAATAATCTTCACCTCTGTGGAACACTTCTAAGTAACTGCCGCTTTCCACCATTTCACGTGCAATACTGGCATATTGTGCCGCATCCACTTCCATGATATCAATAAAGAGGTTGAAGAAGTAAATACAGAAAATTGCTAAGAAACAAAGTGTGTAAGCATAGGCTTTCAAAAACGTTTTAATCATCTGATTCATGCCTTAAAAATTCCGTATTTTAGGATACAAAATATAGCTCTAAATCCATCTCGCCAACCAATTTTTTTTCCTTCGTCGTAAGTACGGCCGTAGTAGGAAATACCTACTTCGTATATTTTTATTTTTGGAATCCGAGCAATTTTAATGGTCACCTCTGGTTCAAATCCAAAGCGTTGTTCTTTCAAAGTCAACTTTTGAACCAATTCAGTTCTAAACATTTTGTAACAAGTTTCCATATCCGTAAGGTTGAGGTTACTCACCATATTGGTCAAAAATGTCAATAGCTTATTACCTATTGTATGCCAAAAAAACAGGATTCGGTGTGGATTACTTCCCATAAAACGCGACCCATACACGACATCTGCCTGAGCAGTTAAAACTGGTTTAAGAAGGTCGTTATATTCCTCAGGATCATATTCCAAATCCGCATCTTGAATGATGAGGTATTCACCCTGTGCAGCCTGAATACCTGTATGTAAAGCTGCTCCTTTACCTTTATTTACTTCGTGATTTAATAACCTAACCGGAAAGTCCAAGAACTGGCTTTGATACGCCATGATACTTTTCGCAGTATCATCTGTGGAGCAATCATTTACAATGATTACCTCTTTTTTAATACCATTTACGAGATTACATGTACGAACCTTGTCCAAAATATGGTGAATGGTGGCTGCTTCATTGAAAGCTGGAATAACAATCGAAAGTGTTTTTATACTCATTTGCTCCTTCTAAGGGTACAAATTACGGTATTTCACAATCAAATACTGGTCTTTCCCTTTTAAGTTTTGAACCTACTAAGCCAGATATTGTTAATTTCATGTATCGTTATAAATATGAACAATCAATTAGGACTTCTTATTGGTACCAATCGTGAAAACGCGATGACTAGCCAAGTAGCAAAGTATTTTGAAACACTCTATGCCTCAAGAGGTATCAGTAGCACACTAATAGACTTAAAAGAACTCCCTTCCGACTTTATAGTCTCTGCATTGTATGGAAATCAAGGCAAAAACGAGCTGTTCAATACCTATCAAGAAAAAATTGATGGACTAGAGAAAATAGTCTTTTTTGTACCTGAATACAATGGCTCATTCCCCGGGATTTTGAAAACATTTCTTGATGGATTGAGGTATCCAGATACCATGCATGGAAAAAAAGTAGCTTTAGTTGGAATTGCCAGTGGTGTTCATGGAAATGCAGTTGGCCTAAGCCACCTAAGCGATATATTGAGCTACATGGGTGCGGATGTACTTGGACTGAGGCTTAAGCTTGGAGACATTTACTCGCATTTCGACGGAAAAGAATTTTCACACCCAAAATACAATGAGTTTATCTCTCAGCAGATTGATAAGTTTTTAGCTTTTTAAAATTTAAATAGAAATAAGGTCTATTTTTGTTCACCATTTTGGCACCGTAATTTTCCCAATTGCTATAGGGAGGAAAAAGAAAGTTAGTTTGTAGCCTAAATGGCCCCGTAGTTTAATGGATAAAACGGAGGTTTCCGGTACCTCTGATGGCAGTTCGATTCTGCCCGGGGCTACTATTTATTTTCCCTCCACTTAATTTGCCACTTTTCCTATGCTGCTTGCTTGTTTTGATTATGCATGAGCCTTTTGAGATTCTTACGAGCATAGTTAATTCTACTTTTAACAGTGCCAAGCGGAATATTCAACCTTTCTCCTATTTCCTCATATTTGTAACCTTGAGTGAATAGTAAAAGTGGGGTTTTAAGAGAGCTGCTCAACCCTTCCAAACAGTTTACAATGTTTTCATATTCCAGATTTGAAATTGCTTCATTATCTACACGAAACTCGCTTGGCAAGTTGAACCGTACCATTTCTATGTCCTCATCTATCAAGGCTCTCTTTTTATTGTTGTTATAGCTATCGATAAATAAATTCCTGAGAATTGTAAAACTCCAACTTCTAAAATTAGAGTTTCGGCGAAAAGTATGAAAAGACCTATATGCCCTCAAGGCTGTTTCCTGCACAAGGTCTTCAGCATTGTTCACATCATGAGTCAATTTCAGGGCAAAACCGAATAGTGCTATTTTATTCTTTTGAAAAAGAGTTGAAAAACTTACTTCACATTCGTTCATATCGCTAATATTTTAATTTGTACTTGGATATTAGGTCTAAAATATCTGTTCCAAAAATCATGAGGATTAGCGACTGTAAATTCACTTTATGTACAAAATCTACTAAGTTTGGCTATTCAGTACATTATTCAATAAAAACTACTATTTCTTACCCAAGCCTAGCAATACGCACGTTTAAATTTTGTAGACTTTTGGGGAATACGATTCACTTATATTTTAACCACACTGGATTTAATTTCTAATTCATTCTGATCACAATTGGAATGAGCTTTTGAACGGTATTAAAAAAGAACACAAGAATAATGGAAATATTAACAGATCTACAATCCGAAATAAGTACCTACTACAGTTCCTTAATCTCCGTATTGCCAAAAATTGCATTGGGAATAGTATTGTCTACAGTTTTAATTATTTTACTATCCTATGCCCGCAAGCAAGTCTTTAAAATGATTTTGAAAAGGGCAGAAGACCCCCTTTTTGTTAATTTCTTAGAAAGAATCGTAGGCTTTTTTAACACTATTATTACTGTACTTTTCTTTTTGTACGTAATTGGCTTAGAAGGAATTGCAGGCACAATTCTAGCCGCTGCCGGAGTAACCGCCTTTGTTATTGGTTTTGCTTTTAAAGATATAGGAGAAAACTTTTTGGCAGGAATAATATTGGCATTTAAGAGACCTTTCAAAATTGGTGATACGATAGAATCCAATAAGGTTGTTGGAACCATATTGGCCTTGAATATCAGAGATACTCACGTAAAAACTTCTGATGGAAAAGATGTATTTATTCCGAATGCTCAAATCATCAAAAACCCATTATACAATTACACAACAGACGGCTATGTCAGAAAAAGCTTTACAATAGCTGTAGTTAAAGAAACAGATGTGGAAAAGGCCAGAAAAGCAATAATAGATAGCCTCTCAACCGTGAAAGGCATCATATCAGATTATAAAAAACCACTTGCATTTGCTACAGAATTCAATTCCAGTACTATTCAGTTGGAAGTTCAGTTTTGGGTAAACACTTTCGATAAAAGCGTTTCTGAAAAGGAAGTTATCAATCTAGCTCTTGTGAGCGTATATGGTGGCTTAGCAAAGGCAGGAATTGTACTTTCTTAATAATTCCTTTTTGAGTAGCTTATCGCTGCAAAGAAATGAAAATAGGCAAGTGGTCGCTTCCAATATCCTCCAGCACTTCGAACTCTTTTAGCTTGAGCGTGGGCGAACAAAAAACTTGGTCGATTGGGATTTTCAAAGGAGAATAAGATGGGAAAGTAGCATAAAATCCTCTACCTACACGTGGATCCTGCATTCCTGTTAATTTTTTGAATATGATTGATGCTTTGCTCCATGCAACATCATTTAAATCCCCCATGAGAATACAATCAGTATCTTTAAAATCTTGAGCTATTTTTTTAGCTGTACGAACCACTTCTTTGTCCTTATTAGTTGCGTAATCTGCCTCTCCCAAAATCGGAGGCCGTGGATGAAGGCAAAAGACTCTTATTTCTTTATCATTAATATTAAAGCTTACCTCAAGAGAAGGTATATCCTTGGAGACCACATAATTCACAATTGCCTCATTAAATGGAATTTTGCATAGGAAAAGCATGCCATACTTATTTTCTTGAATTGCCTTTTTCTCATATTTATATACTTCTCTTAATGGGTTCATTGCCGTATCCCATTTATGGCAAGTTTCCATCAAAAGAACAACATCAGGGTTGCGATCATGAATCAATTTTATTGTATCCTTATAGCGGTCATTATCTTGCAAGACATTGAAAATAAAAAACTGCAAAGGGCGATCAGTCGAGTTGGAGGCTGTTGCTATCTTTTTTCCCCAAAAAGGCGTAAATGGAAGTATTAAAGTTGAACAGTAGGCTCCAGCAATAGCTAAAACAATGATAAAGACTATATCGATGATTGAAAAATCTGAGAAGGCAAAGAATAAGCCAATTAGCAATAATGATAATAAAGCATATATGGTTTTGATGTAATCTTGGCTTCTAATTAACCAATAATCGCTTTTTGTCTCTGGGATAAAAACTCCGGTGACAGTCAATAAGGATAAAATATAAATGAGCGTCATTGATATGGATCCAATTATTAATAATTTATACTAAAACTACAACACATCGGCTGTTTTGAGAAACTTTTTTCGATCACTTTCATTCATGAGACTTTGAATCGCATCCTCTTTAAGAATTGAAATTTGCTCTATTACTACTTGTCTAAATTCCTTTGATAAAAAATCTTGACGTAAAAGATACTTTAGTGTCTTTAAGAGCTTCTCCATAAGCACATAATCGTGTTTACAATATTGGCGGTAAGAAGCGAAGGTATTGTATAACATAGTTTCAAAATCAAATACCTTAACTGCTAAAAGATGATTGCCTTTACTCCTTTCTACTTCCCACTCTGATAAGGTTAAACATTCTTGAAACAATTGAGATAGATAATTCAATGTAATGATCGCCGTACCTGGGTCATTTATGCCTGGGGACATTGCTTTTATTCCCACCTCCGTAATTTCCTGAATACCCAAAACGAAATTAAACTCTTCTTTCTTTTGCCCTGAAAAAATCAAACAGCTTAATAGTTTTTCATTTTCATTTTCTGAAAGCTCTTTACTCGTATGTACAATCAGTGCTCCATTGTGCACAAATTCGCCTTTAACTAAATGCACTTGGATATCAGTATTCAATTCGTCTGCCAATCTGCATAATTCCTCTTTTTCCACTCCTTGAAAGTAATTTGATTTTTTGGCCTTTATTGCAAACCAACTTTCTGTTTCCGTGGCAACTTGCTGGCTTTCTGAGCTTTCAAACTTTTCCTTTAAACCACAGATCGCATTGTTCGCGTTTAAGTGAATGTTTTTTAGAATGTGCTCTATTTGAATCGCGTTACTGATGGAATGAATAAAAAACACGAAAAATGCCAAGCACACAAAGCCCAAAATAATAGAAGCCAATACCCCAAAGCCTACAATAGATTGCTCCTCCCCTTTTGATGTCAAGTTGATAAGTATAATAATATTGAAAGCGATAGTACCAAGATACATCCCAAGCACAACTTGGTTTTTATGGTCAGATATAAGACCTGGCAGCAGTCTTGGCGAAAAACTCGAACTAGCCTGGCTTAACAACACCATCACCATTGAAAAACTAAACACTGTGAGAGAAATTATTCCACCTATCAAAGTCGATAAAATTGACCTTGAGGTTTCTACATCTTTGATGATAAGGTTTGGTGCTTTTGACTCGATTAATTCATTTAAAATGTCACTTTCCACATTCACAATGACAAAAGAAAGACATAATAGAAACAGAGCAATGATCGTAGGATAAGTCGCTATGTTGGAATCCAGAAAATGTAGGTATTTGAGTATTTTTTTCTTCACTTCATTGGTATTTGTAATGACATTCGATATCTCTTAGCTTAAAACCCTATTCCACTTTTCAACGAACAATAACTGCTTTGGCACCGTATATAAATAAACCAACTAAATATACATGGATAAGTTATTAAATCAACTTTCAGGGTCTTACCAAAACGTTATCGTTAAACTACAAGAATGGATTAACCTCATTATTCTTAACATCCCCAACCTGATTATTGCTTTACTTCTAACTGTTATTGCATATTTCGCATCCAACTTTGTCCGTAAAATCGCAGTAAAATCCTCCAAACGATTCACTGAAAACCGAACTATCCTTAACCTTGTGTCCAATTTAAGTGCGGTACTGTTTTCCGTATTGATGTTCTTATTGATACTGAGCGTATTTGATCTTGGTGGTACAATAAACAAAATACTCGCCACTGCAGGTGTGCTTGGTTTGGCTGTAGGACTTGCATTACAAGACCCTATGAATAACTTATTTTCTGGAGTTTTCATGTCTGTGCGAGAACTCTACAAAATTGGAGACCTCGTAGAAACCAATGGGCATTTTGGAACTATTCAAAATATAGATTTAAGAGCAACTAAGTTGAAACTTCCAACTGGTCAAGAAGTGGTCATCCCTAACAAAGATGTACTCCAAAGCCCACTAATGAATTACACGGTGTCGGGCGAAAGGCGAATAGATGTTAGCTGTGGAGTGAGTTATGGAGATGATTTAGAAAAAGTGGAAGAAGTTGTTTTGTCAGCAATAAAGTCTATTCCTGGAATATTGGTAGATAAGTCAATGGAAATTATTTATACGGAATTTGGAGATAGCTCCATTAATTTCACCGTGAGATACTGGATGACAGTGAGTGGGCAAAAAGACTGCCTACTGCTTAAAAGCAAAGGTATTAAGGCCATTAAGACTGCATTTGAAAATAATGACATCCTTATACCATTCCCAATCCGTACGCTCGATTTCGGAATTAAAGGAGGCGTATCACTTAATAATGAACTCCAAGTACTCAAAAGCTAGGTATAGTTTTTTTATGCTTAATAAATAGTATAACTTAAAACTAAAGACCTTATGAAAAATCAAATTTTTGAAACCATCCTTGAAAAACAAATAGAGCGTAAACTCTTTTTTGAAAGACAAGCTGTTGTAATGGGGGTAACACACATGGACCTCCACTTGATCTACAATACAATTGCCCAAAAAGCAACACATCAAATTGAAGAGATCAGTGTTTTTGCACCCATTGAATCTATAGATGAAAGCGAAAGTATTAATGAAATTGAGAATAGGTTGCTTTCTTTGGACAGTGCTATTGCATTAGAAGCTACTTTAAAAGATATCTATGAAAATGCAACCAAGCAGTCCCTTTTACTTGAGTCTGACGCAAATGATATCATTGAAAGACACTATAAGGAGAACCAAGAGTTGCTCTCAAGTCTAAAAAGCTTTATTGATGGGGAGGAGGAAACAACTGGGGTTTAAATTTTGCGTCTTTTTCTAATCGCAAACAATTTCCTTTTGAAGCGGAGCATTTTATAATCGAGCAGGCGTTCGTTTCTTTTGGCTGCAATCAGCAACCCATTCAAAAACAATTTGATTCGGTATAGAATGTTGATTTTGTACAAGTTAATTCCAATTTAAAGCTCCGAAAAGAATTCTCTATTCTCTACTTTCTTTTCAAATGCCTTGACGTAAGCATTTTTAACAGAACTGAAAAGTATAGGCCAAAAAGAGCTCTCAATATTATCAACGTTCCCTTCCACAGGAATGATGGCCGCAACTTGGTCTTTTTTGATATTAGTCAATGGAGTTTTGCCTATCTCAACAAACAACTCCGTGAAGAATTGTTTGAAATTACGTTTCTTATCTTCTTTAAATCTAAAAACCACCACATCGTTCCCAATAGGCTTAAAGTAGCCTTTCAGCTTGTTATCGTATAGAGCTAGTTCACTAATAATACTCACTGAGCCTTTTTCAAAATTAAGATTGGCGTAATATTCCGACATGGGGTTAAGCTGAGTGGCTTCTATATCTAGCAACTTTAAATCGTATTCGAAGTCTGGAGTTTCTTTGAGTAAAAGCATATTTGCATTAAACTCCATCCTTCCTCCAAATCCTTCCAAATTAGCAGTTGCTTTAACTGGAGAAGGAAGTTTCTTTGAGCTTTCAGTAACATTTTGAAGATTAAGTAGCTCTGCATTGAGGTCTTTAAGTGCTAGGTCTGTTTTGGGCTGAGTGACGGCATTGATAAGATTCACCTTGCCATTATTTATCACAAACCTGTTGATCCTTATTGGCATCAAATCCTTAATGACTTTAGTCCAATCCTCCTCTACTCCTGTTTGGCTACTTTCTTCTTCTTCGCTAAACGCAAAATTAACTTCAGGCTGATTACAAATAATTTCGCTCACCACTTCGCCTTTCCACAATGACTTCCATTGAATGGATAGATCTGTAGAAGGCAAATTCAAAAATGGCTCCTCATTATTATTGTTTTTCTTATTGATTACTAGGCCATTAATGGTGTATGACCCACCAAATAAGAAAATATCAATATCCTGTACACTTCCCGAGTAATCATCGAGTTCGGATAATGTTTTGTTTACATATTTTTTGACAATTGTGGGAAGAAACAATCTAAACACAATTAAAGCCGCAAGGACAATTAGAACTGTTTTTAAGAGCTTCATATTTATTTTATTAATGTTTTCAAATCGCTATTAACCACTGATTTGATTCTAAAATTTTCTAATATTTCATGTGGGCTTTGTATTTCTCCCTCGAGTACTAATTTTACATCCAAGTCGTCTTTATTGAAGAGAATTTTGCCTGTTTTACCGAGGAGTTTTTTCACATCGAGACTCAATGGTATGGTGATCCTTTTTCGAGACAAAGGAGGTATTACCACTAGCCTATCCAATGCACCTTCCATGACGGGCATATCATTGCCAAAGCTTGCTGAATATTTGGGGTTTTTAAGCACAATCTCTACGGTGTTAAAGTTTGTAACTTCTAACTCCAATAGCACTTTTGCTTCATCTTTTTTGAAAATATTTTTTACCTCACTCGAAATGAGAGTGACATTAGGAAGCTTAAAAAGAGGCAAATAAGCCTCCTGAGTAATTGTGAAAGAATCGGGGAGTAAAAAATTCTTAGAATCGGACATTGAAACTATAAGCTTATAATGACAACTATCAATTACGCCGAGTTTTGGACTGGATGATAACGACCGTAGATTTGGCACATCAACCCTTATGGGAATATCAATATTACCTCTCCCAAAAGCAGACACATTTGCCTGAGCATAAGCCTTGCTTTTCAGTATTTGAACGTCGTTGGCATATACCGAAACAAATACTGAATCCGAGCTAAAATAGAAGGGAGTTTTGTTTTTAATATTTAACTGAACAAGCATATCAATATCTTCTTTACCTGAGTCCGTTACCTGTAAAACCACAATTCCAATTTTGGGTAAAACCGATATCTTTTTAGAAAAAACAGACACTAATAAAGTGATACTTATAACTACCAACAGAATCCAAAACCATTTGTTTTTTGGCATGACATGCTTGTTAAATGAGGGAATGTAGTCCCTACCTACTCCCTTCTATTTATTTCGCTTTATTGTTCCTTATTCATTTCGTTTGAAGGAATAATCATAAAGTCTACTCTTCTATTTTTTGCTCTTAAGTACGCTGAGTTATTACCATGGTCAGGGAATTTTTCACCGAAAGAATCAATAAAAAGTCTGCTTTCATCTATTCCACAACCTCTTAGGTAATTTGCAGCGTAAGCAGCTCTACGATAGGCTAGTTTTTCGTTAAGTTCCTGTGTTCCTGTATTGTCGGTTCTTCCCACTACCAAAATATAAGTATCGGGCATTTGCTTTAAGTTAAAAGCAAGGTGCTGCAATTGTTGCTTTCCAGTTTCGGTAAGAATTGCATCCGATACTTCGAATACATTTCCTTTGTCCATGGCTACAATGATACCATTGTTGAATTGCATCACAGAAGCCCTATCTCTCATGTTGGGTCTAAGGTCATCTGCGTATGTAGTCATTCTTTTCGCAACCTTATCACTTGAAGCCCCTGCTTCTGAGTATTTGGCTATGCTGTCGGCAAGTGGATAATTGTAATCCATTACTTGATATTCTATCACATTATTTTGCTCATCTTCAATCCTAACTGTTGTTGGTTTTTTTGAAGTCGTACAAGCGATAGTTGTTGCAATAAATAAAAATGCAAGTGAAGATATTATGTAATTTTTCATTGTATTTAATTTTAATAGTTCACTTATCAAACTTAAAATGTCATTCCACTACCACTATTGTTGAAGTGTGGCAAAATGTCCAAAATTGAGAATATGTGAAATGTGTAGATATGTGAGGCTTACCTATATATATGCCCTAATTAAGGTAGAAAAGGCTTTGGAACAGAAGTTTTAAATTCTGTTTCGAACCAAATAAAACACAAAAATGGAAAATCAAAATGGAATAGTAAGAAGCCTAAAATCACTAGCAGAACTACAAGTTGACAGAATAGAAGGGTACCGTAAAGCCTATGAAGAGTTGGGAACTTGGGATCTAGATTTAAAGGCAATGTTTAAAAATAACATGAATCAAAGTGAGTCACAAAAGAAAGAGCTTGACATCTTGCTTTCGCAATGTGGAGAAAGTGATGTTGTAGCTGAAGATTCATTCATGGCACAAATGCACCAGGTATGGATGGAAATAAAGACAGCATTTGCAAAAAAAGACCGTGAGACAATCTTGAGCTCATGTGAATTTGGTGAAAATGTAATCATAGGAGCATACGAAGGCAGCCTTGAAAAAACTCTTACACCATCTGTCAAAGTTACACTGGAAAGACAACTCGCAGAGTTGAAAGCAGCGAAAGGGGCTATATTACTACTTAAAAACGCTGCTGAATCTGTATAATTCTAAATCAACAAACTAGAAATAAAAATGCCTTGAAACCAATAGGGTTCAAGGCATTTTCCCGTTTAAATCAATTAAGGCTAATTATAAATCAGCCTTGCTATATTCTTCTCATTTAAAATAGATATAAAACCAAAGTTGTTGTGACCATATCACTAAATGGCCTAAATTCTATCTAGAAAAGACGAATCCATTTAGCCTGAAAACTAGAAAGTAACTAACATAATATACCCTCATTAAATAATAGGTAATCATAGTGAAGTTGAAATACACTTAGACTTATTAGTTCTACGTTATATGACTGCCCTACACACCATTTGACATGAAAAAAGGTACCATCGTTTTACCAATGATACCTTTATATCTCAATAATTTAAGCTTTTACAACTTGCCCTTTTCTTTCTTTCTAAAGTACCTTCTGAACAGGAAGTTATGCTGTAATGCCTCTAAGTTTTCGTCCAGCTTCTCCGTGCTTGTTTCCATATTTTGCAATGTTGACTGCAGGTAAGCAGCCGAACTCCTATCATTAAGCAACACTCCTACTGGGCTAAGCGTATCCTGAGTGATTCCGTTAACTGTTTTTCTCATATCGCTTACTAAATAAGAAGCATCTTGAGCTCCATTTTTCAATGATTGAGAACCTTCGTTTAGGTTGTTTACACTAGCTTCAAGCTTATCAACACTCCTGCGAACTTGTGGCATCAGCTTGGTGTCATTCAATAGCTGATTTGGCAACGAGTTTGGGTTGTTTAGCTGCTTGCCAAACTTATTCATGTCTTTTGAAAAGCCAGCTATGGAGGCGGAAGCATTTTGCAGGTTACTTACACTTGCGTTCACTGTGTTATATAATGTCTCGTCCTGCAACAACTTTCCTACGCTCCCTTTCCCATCAGCAATTGAGGCAACTATTGCTTTCAAATCTGTGGTGATTGCCAATATATTTTTATTGTTCTCTTGTAGCGTTTTAATAACATCTTGCTGGGTGTCTTCCATATCCACGATGAAATTGTGTCCATCCTGGATAACTCCTTGCTTTAAGTTTCCACCCTCTATCACAATAATTGGGCTTCCTATAATTCCATCAGAACTAATTTTTGCTTTTGAGTCGGTATAAATAAACTTCTGAGACCTCTCTTCTATTGAAAAGGTGACTTTCACTCCTTTGTTGGGTAAAAAATCTAGGTCTTCCACCACACCTACTTTTACTCCCGAAAACCAGATATTGTTTCCTTTAGTAAGACCACTAACATCTTTAAAAATAGCTGTAGCCTCAATTTTGCTAATAAAGACTTTACGCATTGAGCCAATGACCAATATAGTTGCGAAAAAAATCACAATTCCTATAAGGACAAACAATGCAACTTTAGCGTTATGATATGCAGATTTCATTTTTATGTATTTATTATTGAACGAAGTTATAATTGTAAAAGCTCTGTATTTGAGGATCGGTTCCATCAAAAACTTCTTCGAATGTCCCCACTTTATGGAACTTGCCATCGAGCAACATGGCTAGCCTATCCCCTGTTTGTTTTGCACAAGTGAGATCATGTGTAATCACAATAGAGCTTGTACCGTAATTTTCTTTAATTTCATTTATGAGTTCATTTATCTCTATACAAGTAATGGGGTCTAAACCAGCCGTGGGCTCGTCATAAAGCACAATTTCAGGATTTACGATGACCGTTCTTGCTATTCCAATTCGCTTTCTTTGCCCTCCAGATAACTCCGAAGGTCGCTGAAACTTTGCTTGAGAAAGACCTACATCTTCCAAGACCTTGTCAACTTTTATACCCATTTCCTTTTTGCTTCGCATTCCTAACACATACCGAAGCGGAAACTCTAAATTCTCTTCAATGCTCATACTATCATATAAAGCACTGTGCTGAAAAGAAAAACCCACTCTAGCTCTAAGTTGATCCAAATCTTTTTTTGAAAGTGCTGAAACATCCTCTCCTAAGACCTCACAGGTACCTTTATCTTGCTTGATGAGCCCAACTATTATTTTAATTAAAACGGACTTTCCTGTTCCCGATTTACCCAAAACAACTAAGTTCTCTCCTTTATATAAATCTAAATCTATCCCTTTGAGTACATCTAGTTTTCCAAACGACTTGTAAAGGTTTCTTATTTCTATAACTTTTTCCATTACCTTAACCAGTTTGTAATTTGTACTACAAAAATCTCTATCATAAATATTAAAAACATAGATCTCACAACAGATTTATTTGCCGCTGTTCCCACTCCCTGCGTACCATTGGTTGCGTTGTAACCTTTGTAACAAGCTACAATTCCAATAGTAAATCCAAAACAGATTGCCTTAAACAAGGCAGAAAATAGATCTAAGAAAGTTACACTTTCAAATGCCGACGCTAAGAATGCCGGAAAACTCGTGAACTCATTGGAGTATACATCGAGAAAAGAACCAAGCAAAGCTAAAGCTCCAGTATAAAATGAAAGAATTGGAATACATAGTGTGGTTGCCAAAACTCTAGAAACCACTAAATAATTGAAAGGGTTAACAGAACTTACCTCCATGGCATCTATCTGCTCGGTAACCCTCATACTTCCTAGCTCTGCTCCTATTTGACTACCTACTTTACCAGCTGCAATCAATGAAGTTACGAGCGGGGCTAGGGCTCTCACCACTGCAATGGTTACTAAGCTTGGGAGCCATGACTCTGCACCGAATTCTAATAAAGATGGGCGAGACTGTTTTGTAAATACGATTCCTGTTACAAATCCCGTAAGACTGATCAAGGGCAGCGTGTTAAGGCCTATGCTATAACATTGGTTGAAAAATTCTTGCCAATTAATTTTCCCTCTCGATACTTCTTTGAAGAAAAGAACGATAAAATCTATCCCTTTCTTGAAGTCCAATAACCAAGTTGTAATTCGTTCTGAAATAAAATATTCCTTCATTGAGCTATTTAATTAGTAAATAAGAAACACAATTTCATTCCGTAAGTATCAAAAAACGAAATGTGTGTTTTTGGGTAAAAATGAGTAATTCTATCTCAATTATTTAAAGATTTCTACAATTATCCTATTTACCTCTATTATTAAGAAGTGGTGAATTCAATTCTACAATATCCCAATTCTTATACCAAAAGGAATATTGCTTTTCATTTCCACCACGAAGGTGATAATAAAACCGCAAAATACGTCTTGGCAAAATGTAAGGAATGACATTTTAACTAAAAGGAAGCAAACAGTAAAAAGCTCCAACATGTTCAAATCCGAAACTAATATCATAAAAACCGCAGGCTACCTTCTTACTATCTTATTAGTAATCTCTCTACTCTATGTTCTTAAGGCGGTTATAATCCCCATAGCTTTTGCATTGATATTCAGCATTACCATTAAGCCTATTACCAATATGTTTTGCAGACTGGGCTTAAATAAGACCCTCTCTGTTGGTCTTACCATTATAATTGGCTGTAGCCTCCTAGTAGGAGTTGTGTATCTTTTTATG
The DNA here is from genome assembly GCA_900230115.1 of Spirosomataceae bacterium TFI 002. Lineage (NCBI taxonomy): Bacteria > Pseudomonadati > Bacteroidota > Cytophagia > Cytophagales > Spirosomataceae > Spirosomataceae bacterium TFI 002. The sequence goes on from LT907983.1 coordinate 1,783,144, forward strand.
CTTCAGTTTACTTCTCTTATGGACAACCAGGAGGCAATGCAAGCTAAGCTAGAAGAGCTTAATAATAATGTTACTCAAATGTTGGGAAAGAACAAGGTAACTGCTCAACTCTTGCAAAGCTTTAAGTCCGAAATGAGTGTGGGAGAAACATTGTCCAAATACAGCACTAGCATTTTGGGCACCATGAGTACTTCTGTATTATTTTTGGCCGACCTTGCCCTCATACCTATATACTCCTATTTCTTCATTTACTACAAAGACTTTTTTGTAGCTGGAGTAGTGAGGATTTTTAAAGGTCTTAACAAAAAGCAATCTCTCAACCTTATTTTCGAATTACAGGATGTAGTCAAATCATACTTATCTGGTATGATAAGGGTTATTTTAATTCTTTTTGTAATGAACACAGTTGGACTTTTAATAATGGGCATAGACAATGCAATCTTCTATGGACTTTTTGCAGCTTGTCTTACCATTATCCCATATATAGGAATAGCCATTGGCTCTATTTTACCTGCATTTATGGCTTTTATTACAAAGGATTCTGGATGGTACGCCCTAGGAGTAATTGCATGGATGGGCATTGTCCAATTTCTAGAAGGAAACTTTATTACGCCTAATGTAATAGGAAATAAGATCAAGATAAACCCATTTGTGGCTATTGTGGCCTTGCTTTTAGGTGCAAAACTCTGGGGAGCCTTTGGTATGATACTTTCGCTTCCTGGTGTGGCAATGTTAAAAGTGCTTGCAACTCGCAGCCATAGAATGAAAGGCCTTGCAATTATGCTGGGTGAGTTTGATGAAAACCCCAAAGCAAAGGTTACGAGTAAAAAAGTAATGGTGGCTGAGCCAAGCTAAATAAATTTCGAAACAATTCCTCAAATTGAGATTCTGTTAATGAAATTTATAGAATGGCTTAAAGGCCATTCTATTTTTATTAGCACAAAAAAAAGTAGAACAAGATTATCCTACTTTTTTCCTTTACGTGCTATTACTACTCTACCTAAAATCTATTTTCTTGCCAACCTACTGAGGTCGTTATATTTCTGTCTAATATCATACTTGTCGTATGACCTATATGATTCATTTTCAGCCTTACCATAAAAATCCTTTACCGACTGATTGATAACTAAAAAAGCTACCGGTAAAACTAAAATTGCCAATATCACTATCATTGTAATTTCCATATTGTTTCGAATTTTATACTAATTCAGATAAAATTGCTATTCCTCGCATTCTCAACCCATTGTGTCCTAAAATGTAGCAGTAATGAGAATTATTGTAGAAAAATGGGTAATTACAATTAAGACTTGTTTTGGGCCTTCACAATACATTACCACATATGAGTTGAAGTGAATGTTTGAGTAATTTTAATTATGTTTGTGGCTGCTACTTATTCACTTGAAAGGAATCTCCCTTTTAATACATATTAATGAGAATATACTTAATCGACGACGATCACGAAGACCATGACATTTTCGAAATGGCTCTGGATGAGACGAACCTTCAAGTGGAGCTTAAATGTTTTGATAACTCAGTAGAGGGGCTCGAAATTCTTAAGGCAACTGATACTGCTGATTTACCCGACTTTGTGTTTCTAGACCTTAATATGCCAAAGGTAAATGGCAAAGAATGCCTTCAAGACCTCTCAAATAGAGGTATTATTGGTGTTTTAAAAGTAATCGTGTATTCTACAAGTTCCAATGCCTACGACATTTCTGAATCTAAAGCACTGGGAGCATTCGATTATTTAATCAAGCCTTCTAGCTTTCAGGTTTTAGTAGATTCTCTTAAAAGACTACTTGACGGACAGCCAATACAGGCCTGACATTTGGAAGTTTTCGTCTAAAAATTATAGACAAATTTTAAGTCATAACTGAGATTAAAGCTTTCGCAAATTGTTTACTTTCTAAGAGATATCAATACGGCAGCCTAACACAATTGTCACTCAATTTACGCTTATTGTCACAATTTGGGATTGAAAAAGGTTTTCTAAGCAAAGTTTAATATTTGTAAAACTGCTCTACTGGTCAATATTCATGAGCTCACTTGGTAACATACCATGTACACTCTTAAACTTTCGACTAAAGTAACTTGCATTTCCGAGTCCTACTTGATTTGCTACATCTTGCAATTTCAAGTTACCCGAAATGATCAAACTCTTAGCTTTATTCATTCTAATGGTCGCCAAAAAGTCATTGATTGTAGTACCATAGTGCATCTTAAAGCCTTTGGTTAACTTGTTCTTATTGATGCCTAATATTCGTGTTAGCTCTTTTTGATTTGGCGGGTTGCTATATTGTTTTTCTAAAATAGAAGCGGCTTCTATGATCTTTTGAATCTCACCTGTTTTTAAAACACTTTTGGATTTTGAAGCCTTTTTACTGACCTCACTTATGACTTTGGAAAATAACTCAAAGCACGTTCCCTCTAGTTTAATTCTTCTTCCTATTCCTACATCTTCTTTAAGATAAACCCTAGTCGCCAACTCACGAAGAGAAGGACTCATCATTTGTCTCGTAGGACTTGAAGTGGAAGAATCAATTGGTCTTAATTTCTTGGGGAGCTTCTTTTCATCGCATTTATATTTTTCATGAATCAATGTATGTCCCACAAAAAATATAGTTGTTTTCACATGACTTTGGCCTCTGAATGCGAAATTGAGACCTTCTTTATTGTTAATGATCATGTAAGCAAAGTACCCTGAGTCTATCTTGTAGGTATAATTATATGAGGCCTGTTTTAAACTTATGGCATCACCTGAATTGTACACAATACAAATCATGGGTTTACTTATGCCCGAGCAATTGAAGTTAATACTATTATTTTGATGAATTTGACTGTCAAGTGTGAACAGTAAATGATCAGACTCAAATTCGCAAACTTGAGCCGATCCATCGTAAATAATGTTTCGTAAATCGTAAGACCATATATTGCAATCCACCTCAAGCTCGTCATGCTTTGTCAGCTCGATATTGCCAAGACAGTCCTTTAAACCTTTTAAAGCGATTACACTATTCATGCTTCTTTATTTATGACCTCTTCATCACTTATTTCTTTCTTTTTTTTTTCTACAAAAACCGCATTATCATTGGACTTGAGACCTTCTTCACCTAGGCTAGCTAAGTTTTTAGTAAATGCAGCTCCAAAAAACAGAATCATACTTGAATAATAGACCCAGGATAACAATAAGACCATGGTACCGCCAGTACCATATACAGAGTCTAGGTCACTTTTTCCGAGGTAAATTCCTATAAGTTCTTTACCCAATAGAAATAACAAAGTGGTTAAAACTGCCCCTGCAATACTCACTCGATTACTGAACTTGGCGTCGGGTAATAGTTTAAATATAAGGTAAAAAAGCAATGAAATGATACTTATGAGAACAGCCCAGTTTATAATGGTAATAAGGATAATTGACATTCCAGACATCACTTCGTTTAATCCATCTTCCACTACCGCCAAAACCGAATTGAGTAACAGAGTAACAAGCATTAAAAAACCTAGTGACAGAATCATAGAAAAGCTCAAGATTCTGCTTTTAATAATACCCATGATTCCGCCGCTGGACTTAACTTCTAAACTCCAGATATCATTGATACTGTCTTGAATTTCGCTAAAAACTCCAGATGCTATAATAAGTAATGTACCAAAACTGATGATTGTTGCGATGTTGGACTTACCTCCAATGGTTATGTTTTCTAGTAAGTTCTGAAGAAATGTTGCCACCTCTGGACCCACGAATCCATTGAGCTTTTGAAAAACTTGACCTTCTAATATCTCTTCTCCATAAAAAAGGCTTCCAATTGAGAAAATAAAGAACAAAAGAGGTGCGATTGCAAATAGTGTGTAATAAGCTAAGGATGCACTTTTTTTAGGAATGCCGTATTCTCCAAAGTTTAAAACAGCGTTTTTGAACGCGACTAATATTTTTATAGTGAATTTGACCATAATAGTGATGTTTCTTTCTAATGATAAATAAACAATCCTAATTCAAAGTGAGTAAAAATGGGCAACGAAATTCTCGTTTTTAAACACATCCAAGCCTGATTATTAATTATTTAGGCTATAGACATTGGAATAAGAATTTTATATTCTAAGTCAAATTCAATCTTTAAATTAAACGATACAATTATGCTTAGATGGTCATTAACATTTTTCGTCATTGCAATTATAGCTGCAGTTTTTGGATTCGGTGGAATAGCCGCCGGTGCAGCATCTATTGCCAAAATTCTTTTCTATATTTTCGGAGTATTATTCCTTATCAGTATTGTGAGAGGACTACTCACTTCGAAGAAATAGCATTAAATAACCCCGCAAGCTTAATTCCTTTAAACGAATTGGGCTTGCTTTCTTTTTAACGAGAATAATTATTCTCAATATTAGTCATAAGGCCATCGCTAATTCTCTGCGAATCAAATCTACAAGGTCATCCAGTCGGCTATTTTAGCCCACCTAAAAAAACTCAACATCAACTACTTATGATAAATAAAAAGTAAAAGTACTTAACTAATTTTTAACGATTTTTAGAAATTAGAACGGTGTTGGTGTAGGAAGGTAAATCTCGAAAATTGCTCCGTTCGGTTTGTTGTTTTTTGCAAAAATCAATCCTTTGTGATTGAGTACTATTCGCTCACATATTGCCAATCCTATTCCATTTCCTTCGTAAGCTTTTTTGTCGTTTAGTTGAGTAAAAGCCACGAACATTTCGTGAGATTGATTCTCCCCAAAACCTATTCCATTGTCAGAAAACGAGATTTTTACATACCTAAGGTTTTTATCCAAGCCTGGTAGTTTCAACTCATCGGCAGATAACTCAGAACTTTTAATCTGTATTTCAACAGGTACGTTTGGTCTATGGAATTTTAAGGAATTGTTAATCAGGTTTTGGAAAAGTTGATAAGCTTGAACAGGATCCATGTCCAGTTGTGGCAAATCAAAATCAACCACAGCATCTACTTCTTTTATTTTCAGTTCAAAATCCTCCTTAACTCGCTCAATTATACTGTTTAACTCTATAGGTTGAGTTGCAATTTCTTTTTTACTCAATGAAGATAAATTCAAAATGCCTTGCATAAGACTGTGCAAGCGAGCAATAGATTTCCTCATTTTACCCCAATATACCAGCGACTTTTCGTCTAACTTATCTTGAGTTGAAGTTGCAAATCTATCTGCAAATACTTGAATTTTCCTAAGTGGTTCTTGTAAATCGTGAGAAGCAAAGGAGGCGAAGTTTTTAAGTAAGTAGTTGGTTTTCTCTAGCTCCACAATAGTCATGGAAAGCGAATTCTCAGCTTCTTTCAAAGTTGTAATATCAGAAACGTAACCCATCATATGAGTTACTCTAGAATCCTCCATACTGATCGCTTTCGCACGAGCCGATAAGATTTTTATCTCTCCACTTGGAGTAATAATTCTGTGTTGATAATCACCATTTTGATAACCATTTTCGATAAAGAATTTGTTCTGAGCAAGTATATAATCTACATCATCGGGATGTACATATTCTAAATAAGTTTCTATGGAAATAGAATCCTCCTCTTCAGGGTTTATTCCGAAGATTTCGAACATTCCTTTGGACCAAAATATTTCATTCTCCTCTATATTATAATACCAGGTTCCAAATTTTAAACCAATCTCAGCTTCTTTGAAAGACTCGAAAAGACTCTCATTTTTTCTTTCAAATTCAAACTTTGGACTTGAAAGTTGACACATATAAAAATCAGAATCCTCTCTATGTAACTTGCTGATTTTTAACTTACTATATTTTGTAGTATTTAATGCGAGCTTTGTGATATCTATTCCTTGATCACTTTTATCTCCATACAACTCTTTTACTAAAAGAAGTAAATGCTCTCTAGTCTCTAAAGACTGGATTTTATCTTCCGCATTTCTGTTTTCTTGAAGTATCTTTTCAAATTTATCGTCAACTATAAAAACAGGATGATCAAATTCGTTAAGAATTGTAGAATCAAAAATTGTCGTTTTGGAATGGGTCACTTCTGCTTGATTCATTACTTTTTCAAATGCTTGAGCTTGTTGTAAAGGGTTTTTCTATCAATATTCAACAGCTTCGCAGCTTTACTTTTATTAAAATTTACTTTTTTAAGAGTGTCTAAAATCAAATCATATTCAGCTTCTACAGCTGCATCTTTAAGGTCCTTGGGATCATGAATATCCTGTTCTTTGGAATGATTCTCATAATTCGCCGAAGAGTTATTCTCCATTTGAAGATCCTTTGAATTCGCCATTACATTCGGTACGCTTATTTGGGTTTGATCTCCAAAAAACACCAACTTATGGTTACTCACCTCATAGGGCAAATTCGCTACTTTAATAGAATCACTTTCGGCCAATAATGTCGCTCTTCTAATCACATTGTTTAGTTCACGTAAATTACCGTACCAAGGGTACTCAAGAAATATTTCGCTCACTTCAGCATTAAAGCCTTTCACATTTTTACCCAATTCTTGGTTTACCTTTTCCAGGAAAAAGTGGGCAAACTCCATGATATCATCATTTCTTTGCCTTAACGGAGGTACTTCAATTGTAAATTCATTGAACCTATAGTAAAGGTCTTCTCTGAACTTCCCGCTCCAACTCGCATTGAGCAATCTCTCATTGCTAGCTACTATTATTCTTACATCTACGTCTATTTCTTTTACGCCGCCAAGTCTTCTTACTTTTCGCTCTTGCATCACTCTCAAAAGCGAAACCTGTACATCGTAAGATAAATTTGCGACTTCGTCCAAAAATAGGGTACCGCCATTTGCCATTTCAAAATGACCGATTTTCTGCTGAAGTGCTCCAGTAAATGCACCCTTTTCGTGCCCAAAAAGCTCACTACCGGCAAGTTCCTTGCTTAGTGCCCCGCAGTCCATCGCGACGAAAGGTTTGTTACTCCTCGTGCTTCTATTATGTATCTCTTGAGCTATTGCCTCCTTTCCAGACCCACTTTCTCCATAAATAATCACACTGAAATTCGTTGGAGAAACCAAGTCGAGTTGTTTTACTAGGTTTTTCCCTACCTGGCTATTACCAAAAATATATTTCTTAGAGGATTTTTTGGATGGCTTTTTAGCCTTTGTTTTAGGGCTTGTCTCATCTCCCCCCACTGAGCCAGGTTCTTCCTGTTCTTCATCTGTGGCTTTAAGAGATTGACGGATAGTATTTAATATTTCATCTGGAAATAATGGCTTGGTGACGTAATCAAACGCACCATTTTTTAGCACATTAATGGCTATTTTGATATCGGAATAGCCAGTAATGATAATCACAGGAACACGCGGATAAATTTCCTTTACTTTTTGTAAAAGAACATTGCCGTTCATGTCATCCAATTTGAAATCTAGAAGAATAACATCTGGTTTAATTTCTTCCAAAATTTTCAAACCACTTGCACCCGTAAGGGCTGTACGTACTTCGAATTCGTTTCTTTCCAGAAACCGTTTCATCAATAAGCAAATATCCTCATCATCATCAATAATTACGATCTTTTTCATAGCACGATTTGTTTTCTTTGGTTAGACGAAGGGATATTTTCGCTAAGTCTATATTTAGTTATTGTTCTTCTTGTTAGGCTTATTCCTTCTTCAATGAGGAGTTCCTGAATTGCTTTATCGGAAAGTGGGCTACTCTTATCTTCATTTAAGATTAAGTCTCTCACCTTACTTTGAACCTCCACATTGCTAACTTCTTTTCCGTTATCCATTTTTATTTTTTCGGAAAACAGGTCTTTCAAATTAATGACTCCAAGTGGCGTTTCGGCATATTTATTACTCGTAACTCTAGACACAGTACTAATCGTCATGTCAATCAAGCTGGCGACATCTTTAAGCCTCATTGGCTTTAAGTCTTTGGGATCACCACTCATTAAATAATCTGCTTGAAGCATAGCTATCGTTTTAATTACCGCAGTCATTGTTTCCTCTCGCTGCTTGATAGCATCAATGTACCACAAGGCCGATTTAATTTTGGACTCGGCATAAGTCTTGGCTTTCTTGTCGCTTGTTCTCTCAATAGCAGATATGTAGTCACTATTTAGGTCCAAAGCGTATTTGCCTTTTCCTATAAGGTAACTAAAGAGCTTTCCATTGTTTTCCAAAATTCTATAATCTGGAACCACCGAATGATTTTCAGATGCATGATTGTCCGCCCCATCCAACAACATTGGAGGAATAGACTTTATCAGTTTTACTATTTCAAAAATATCTTCTTTAGAATAATCAAACTGCTCCTCAATTTTGGAATAATCATGGCTAACTAAAAGCTCAAAGTTTTCATTCAAAAGCCTAATCGCCTTTTCTCGAATAATTTTTGGGCCTTGATGTTCTAATGTAATTTTGATTATCAAATAATCTTTAAGATCAAATGCCGCAAACCCATATGGTTCTATCTCATTGATCATTTTTTTGACTCTCAGTACCTCAGCAGCTTCGTAGACTTTCCCTTTAGAAAAACTAATATCGTCTACCAATCGATCTATATCACAATTAAGAAAACCCCTATTATTGGTATTGTAGATTATAAACTTTCCAATCACCCTCGCTTGTGGGGTTTTGCACAAAAACCTAAATTGCTTAAAGATCTCTTCTTGAAAAGAATCATCCTTAGTTCTATTTGCATTTTTTCGATCTTTCCAGTCTTCTAAATCAGCATTTAAATCATTTTTCCTAGATTTATAAAAGTCCTCGTTTGAGCTGCTAGAATGATCATTCATCTCCGAAGTGTTTCGGGGGCCGTTTTGATCAAAGTTTTCATCTATATTTACCTTTTCAGGGCTAGATGAAGGTTGTTCTTGCAGAAAAGGGTTTTCTAAAATTTCTTTCTTTATGTTTTCTTCAAATTCTTGACGATTGAAGTAAAGGAAATTTAAGAATTGAATCTGTTGAGGATTTATCCTCAAGCCCTGCTTTTGCGATTGTACTTGAGAGAAAATATTCATGTGATTATTAAGGTTTAGCTATAGTAATTCAAATTAAGTACCAATTGTTTTCAAGTGAGTGAGAAACTGCACTAAAAAAGCACATAAGACAATGATAATGAACTACTTAATAAATTTAAATTACTTTTTTAAAACAATTTTTCAAAAAACAGCTTACCAAAGGTGTGTATTTATGGGGAATAAAATAGACATAATTATAAAAGAATGAAATTAAACTTTACTAATAAATTATTTATTGTAGCATTCGTTCTCATTTCATTATTAGGCGTTTCCACGATCTATATTTTTGGGAAACTAAATGATGCCAATGACATGGTTGTACACACCTATCAAGTACAAAAACAACTACAGCTTGTAGAGCGTGAATTTCTTGTAACGGTAGCAGCACAAAGAAGCTTTCTTTTGACAAGCGACTCGGTTTATACTTCTTATTATGATAGAGCAAGCGAAAGAATGTACGCAAGTGTGGACTCGCTCAAAAGTCTTGTAAAAGACAATGAGTACCAAATGCTCAATTGCGATACGCTGAAAGTCTCTTTAAATCGGAGAGACTCGGCATTTAATGCTGAGATCAGCTATTTCAACGACAGCTCAAATAGTAAGGAGCAACGAAATGCGAAGATTTTGTCGAATTTACCACACTCACAAGAAATCGTGAGAGTGTATAGAAACATGCAATATGAAGAAGAGAAGCATATTACAATGCGAAAGGAAAATGTACTCGACAACAGAGCTGCAATCCCTTTCATGATTATATTAACTACACTAGGGGCAATCGCAATTTTGGTTCAGGCGGTGTATTTTCTTAATAAAAGGCTGAGGACAAAAAGGCTTTCACTTGAAAAAACAAACGCCTTGGTCAAGCAATTAAACCAATCCAACATTGAACTAGAAAGATTTGCCTTCGTAGCCTCTCATGACCTTCAAGAACCTCTCCGCAAGATTCAAATATTCTCTGAGAGGTTCAGAACCACTTTTTTGAAAAAGAACGGCGGTAATGATGCTGATTTTTTAAAGTATTTGGATAGAATTGAAAACTCTGCGAGTACCATGTCCAGTCTGGTTTCGGACTTATTAGAATACTCTAAATTGCAAGGAAAGGTATTGAGAAAAGAAAATTTAGATATTGCTCACCTATTTGGCAACAAAATAACTGAGGTGCTTGCAGATGGTAACGTTTCTTATAAGTATTACAACAAATCTAAACAATCGCCACTGGTAAGTGTGATGCCTTCTCAAATTGATCAACTTCTCCAAAACTTGGTTGATAACGCTGTAAAATATAGAGACAGCTCAAAGCCGTTATTGAAACTGGAATTGGAATATGAAAAAATAGAAGGCGAAGAGTCTTTTCATAAGTTTAGTTTCAGCGATAACGGTATTGGATTTGAACCACAATACAAGGAGAAAATTTTTGACGTTTTTAGTAGGCTAGTGAACAAGCAGGAAATTAAAGGTACCGGTATGGGACTTAGCATATGTAAACAAATCATGCTAAATCATGATGGAAAAATTGAGGCTTCTTCCATATTAAAAGAAGGAACTACAATAAGTATTTATTTTCCAGCTTAAATTAATTACAGCACCGAAACTATGATAACTTACCACTGATTTTATCCTCAATTTCTAATATTTCATCTTCAATTTCAGCGGCACGTAATAATTGCTCTTCTGCAGGATTAAGTTCAGTGGCATAGATCACCCTGTCAAGTATATTACTTAGGATATTGTTTGTTTCAATCTTTTCGATCGCCTTGGCTGCACTTGTCTCTGCCAATGGTATTAAGGCATTTACAGCAAACGAATACTTTTTACCCAACAATTTTGAAAGTAGTAATGAAGACAATTGCCTCGTAACGATATTGGGTGTAAAGTTGCTTTGAACATGATTGTTAGCCTTTGCCTTAAAAGGGTTAAGTGAACTTAACAAGCCTGATGACCCAAAATTAAATGACTCTTCTAATTCATTTATTCTTCGCTCTAGGCTCGATTTATATATTTTGAATTCTTCTTTATTTTTAAAATTTCCCATGATCAGATATGCTTAAATGTTTAGTATAATTCTTCCTCGTCATCGTCTTCATCCAATAATTTCAAAATTTGGAAAGAAATAGATCTCCTAATTCCGCTACCGCCATTGAATAAGGCAATTGCCCCTATGATAAAGAGCAAAGCAGTAATTGCAAATCCCCACACTTGAGAGTCAAGCAAGTTATTGAGTACAAAAGCCAAGGTCAAACCTAGAAAAACAAAACTTAGAATTATCATTACGCTACTTAGTACAATCAAAGTAATCTTTGATCCCACTTTAGATGACTTGTCTTTTAAGTTGAGTTCAAAAAGCTCTTTCTTAAGTCGAATTAATTCCGACCCTTTTTCTATAAGAGATTTATCTTCTATTGGTTCCACTATCGTATTCATATTTAAATTTTAAGCTTATTAATAATTAATCCAAGACTGCCGCTTCTTAGAAAGCAGACTTGCTCCATCACAGGCATTGAACACTTGATTTCATCAAGTGAATCCTTTCACACACATTTTGATCTAAAATAACGATAAACAAAAGCTCACTTTAGGAAAATAGGCCATTCGAGTGTAGAATGGCCTATTTATAATTGAGTTGTTTATATTGATCAAACCGCAGCTTTCTTAGAAAAGCTAGTGCTGATTTCTTTAACTTTCTCTTGTCCATTCTCAACTAGATTATTGATTTTATCTAGTGACAAACCTTTTTGCTCGTCTACATAATCTTTCAAATCTGACGCAGCTCTATTGATTTTTTTCTTCATTTTTTTTCTTGTAACAACGCCTTTATTTGGTGCATAAGCAACTCCTATGGCTGCTCCAATTGCAGCGGCAGCTGCTACTCCTAAAATAACTCCTCCTATATTCTTCATACTATTTGTGTTTTTATTGTTTGACATACTCAAGTATATTAAAAAGCGATTCCACACCCCAAAAGCCTTAAACAGGGATAAAGTGTGTAATAATGCGAGTTGAAATTCCCCAATATTGCTCAAAGTGTAGACTTCACCTTGAGTTTAGAATTTTGATCTCGAGAATGAGTAATAACGCTCTCGTCTAAAAGTAACCTAATAAAGTAACCTTCTTACTGCCTCAGAATTGAGAAGGAACAGAAGTTTAGGTTTTGGAATTCACACAACCAAATTATATAAAAATGAAAAAGATACTATTGTTTACGTTCGTAGGCCTTCTACAATTTGCCTGCACAAATACTGAAAACACACAAGAAGAAAAAGTTGAGGAGGAAGTAGCCAAAGAGATGACTGCCGACGATAAAGCCAACGAAACGGAGGAAGTAGAAGTCTCGGAAAGTGGGCTCGTCGATCACTCGACCTGGAATACACTCCTGAAAAAAAATGTCAATAATAAAGGTGTAGTTGATTATAAAGGTTTCAAAAAGGACGAAGAAAAGCTTGATGAATATTTGGCGATGTTATCATCAACACCTCCAGCAAATAACTGGGAATCAAATGAAACATTTGCTTATTGGATCAATGCCTACAATGCATTTACAGTGAAGTTGATTTTAGACAATGAGGAAAAGAATATCAAGAGTATTAAAGACATTGGACCTAAAACTCAGATACCATTTGTAAATACACCTTGGGACATAAAATTCATTGAGATAGGTGGAAAAAAGTTTGACCTCAACAATATTGAACATGGAAAAGTGAGAAGAAAATTTGACGATCCTAGGTACCACTTTGCCTTGGTATGTGCAGCAGAATCTTGCCCAAGACTAAGAAATGAAGCCTACACCGCAAAGAAATTAGATAAGCAATTAGATGAACAAGGAGAGGCATTCATGAACTCAGATAAGAATCAAATTTCTGAAGATGGAGTCAAGATAAGCCCATTATTCGATTGGTATAAGAAGGATTTTGAAAAAGCGATGCCGGTAGCGAAGTGGATTAATAAATACAGCAAGAATAAAGTAGATCCTGACAGAACAGACTTTGAATACATGGACTACAGCTGGAAACTCAATGGTAGCTTTTAATTAAAGACAATATCTTTTAGTTAAGTGTAAACGAAAAGCCCTTGCAATCTTTGCTTGGGCTTTTTCTCTATGATTCCAAACTCTGTTTTGAAATTAAGTTTTTGCCCTATGTTATTATTTATTCAACCTGAGCAAGCGAAGAACTACAACCTGTCACAAAATCCAATCGCCCAATCATCTATTCGTGGACCAAAGCATTCTAAAATGGCATCAACGCCCATAACAGATCCTTTACAATTTCGACCTAGCATTGTTAAGTGTTGAGACAATTTCTCATTACTAGATTCTACCCTACCATCACTCGATGTAGATATACCAAGGTCGGAGGTAACCAACTTAAGCTCATCATTATCCATTAGTTTTTTAATTAATTTGGAGTCTGTTTCCGCAAGCTTTGGTGGAGATAAAACCGAGTCAATCATTACACTGCACGTCATAGCGTTATTGAATTGCCACCCCTTATCTTGTGTATCAATTGTTGGGTTATTTACATATTCAAGATTCAGAACCTTAGCTTCTGCAAGGGCAATCAATTGTAAAATACTTTCTACAGGCGGGCCAAAAGAATATCGTTTTGTAGCTTCATCTAACTCAATTATTTCTGTCATGAGTTTGTCGTCCAACGAGCAGTGAGAAAACAGTCGGTACATGTCGGGTTGTAAATGCCTCCACAGTTGTCCAAAGCAATAATCTAATGTCGCTTTCTTCTCCCCACTAGCCATTAGAACAAGGCTCTTCATGTATTCAACAGTATCTAATTCATGATCCAAAATCAATTCATGACTCAGCGTAGGCTCCACAAGCCATTGTTTGGCTAGCTTTTTAAGTTCACGTGTAGAAATATCATACTTAGAAGCAAAAGTGTCCACCGCAATATTCGCAAATGCTTCTTTCAAAAAGAAGGTAGATTTTGCTTCTGGGCCCTTATCTAAATTTTCCTTCACCTTTGACTGGAAAGCAATCAAAGATAGCTCAGATGGCTCATATTGCAAGTCTAGTAACTCATTCAGCGGTTTAGGCGAAGGCGGAAGACCATCAAGCGAAAAAGGAACAATCGTTTCTATGGATTTACTGGATGGTACATATTCCAAAAAGAAAGAATCCTTTCGCTTTTTAAACTTACTTCCTTTCTCTACTGTAAGCAACCGAACCACGTCTATCGTACCCAGACCAAAACCTCTTATTCCAACAATATCTTTCCTTTTGATCTTTTTTGCCAGCTTTTTTAAATACGGGCTTGTGAAAAGTTGGATTTGCTTGTTATCAGCATGCTTCATCCAAGTTGATATTTGCTTATCAGGTTTTGTTTTAAGATGGCCCAGGGTAAGCAGACATTCGTCTACCGTCACGCTTTTGCCTTTCTTTATCTGAAGTGCAATCTTGCCTTTTTCTTCTTTAAGTTCCTCGACTTTACACCTTTTCCAGCATGCCAATCCTTCTTTTTTAAGAACTTTAAAAATGGATTTAAACCTCTCATTTAAGTATTCTCCTATCATTGACCTTTTTACAAAAAGGTCTTGTTTAGAATTATTGACAATACCGTGTTTTTGAAATACCCACTGTGTGAATTTTGGAAATCCTGGTATTGTGAGATCATTAAGCTTTAGTGGTTCACGACCTGGAAGCTGGGACAAAGAACGAAGTGAAATATTCGCCCAATTGGCCGTAGATTGCTCAGGACTCCAAACTTTACCGGCTCCTGGAAAAGGGGCTGGCTCGAATATGGTGATGAAGAACTCTTGCGAAATTTGCCCTGAACTCAATTTTGAAATTAGGGCTTCTAATGAAGCTAAACCTCGTGGCCCGCAGCCTACTATTCCTATTTTTATCATGGATTTGGTCGTGGTAAAATGAAATATCTCCAGCTTATTCCTCTCACAGAATAATTGAAGATTTTCAAAATTTAAAAAATACCTCTAAAAAAAAGAAACCTCTCGAAAGTATAGGGCTAACGAGAGGCTTTATGTGGATTTACTTTTTCAATGATATTTATTGTGCACTAAATATTTAAAAAGTGTAACCCACTGTTACAAAAAACAGATTACCCTTTCCCGCAAATTGGGCTTCCGTTTGGTTATTGTTATAATCTATATTGAATACATCATTGATGTTTCCTTCGTATCGGAAATCGACTGCGATTTTGCTAATATCGAAACCAACACCAGCTTGATACCCTAAAATCGCTTTTCTAAACCCTTCTTCTTCTTTTGTAATTCCTAGGTTGTCGAAAAAGCTGTCTTCTTTATTGATTAAAAAACTCGCCATTGGTCCCGCATTGAATCTTACAACATCTCCCAAAGTTACACCTACCAACACTGGTACATCTATGTACGTCTTTTTGAACTCTTTTTTTGCTCCCAAAATACCGGTCGTGGTACCACCTTTTTGAGAAAGAATAAGTTCTGGTTGGATAAATACTTTATTTCCTACTCTCATAAATACACCACCAGTGAATCCTGTTACTCTGGATGCGTTCTCTTCCCAAAAGTCTTCGGAACTTCCGTTACCGTCACCCTTTACTTGAGAGAGGTTTACACCACCTCTTAATCCTATTTTGAAGGCGTCTTGACCTACCACCGCAGTACTAAAACTAGTAAATGCTAAAATTGCTATTATTATCTTTTTCATATTTCTATTTGTTTAAATTTTGTGATATTGTGTTTTCTTTTTGTGCCGATTTTTTCAAATCATTATTAGCAACAATTGCTAATTCCACTCTTCTGTTTTTTTGCTGACCGCTTTCTGTTTCATTTGACACTACCGGAGCATTTTCTCCATATCCACGAATAACCATTCTGTTAGATTTCACTCCATAAGAACTAAGCAAGTCGGATACACTTTGAGCTCTTTGCTTAGACAACTTCTCGTTGTAAGCTTCACTTCCTACATTGTCCGTATGACCAGCAACTAGAATATCTGTATCCTCATACTTCTCCAGTACATTTGCCAATTTTTGTAATTCAGCTTTTGACTTGGCAGACAACTGATAAGAATCAAAACCAAATAAGATTCCTGAATCCATTGTAAGTTTGATCCCCTCTTCTACTCTTTCTACTTCTGCTACTTTACCCAGTTCTTTTTGAAGTTCGGCAGCCTGCTTGTCCATGTATTTTCCTATGACTGCACCTGCTACACCACCTACTGTAGAACCAATGATTGCATAAACAGCGGGGTTTTTCGACTTGGCTCCTATTGCCGCACCAGCGGCTCCACCAGCACCTATTCCTATGATAGCTCCTTTTTGTTCTTTGGTGAGCTTCCTCAGCGAATTGCAACTAGTCATAGTTGCTACACCCAAAGAAAAAATCGAGAAATAAATTATTAGCTTTTTCATTTTACGTTTTGTTTTGATTAAACCTTGAAGTAATCGTTAAAATTACCGTTCCCATTTCCCAAAGGGACAAAATTGAGTATTTCAAGAAATACTAATCCCCATTTTTCTACACTTATAATATCCTCAATCTCCTCGCAATAACATGCCTCAGCTTCTTAATCAAGGCTTTATGATTTTTTTGCCAATAATTCCAAGAAATACCCATGCTGAGGAAGTCTATGTAGAATATTGAGGCTTGGGCATAAAAAAAGCCCTTGTTACAGGGCTTTTAGTTTAATGAGTTTTAATTATTCATTTGGGAATATTGCTTCGTCCAATGCTTTCAACTCGCTTCTTACTGTACTTTTGAAATCAGCCCAACTCTCTTCTGTTTCATTGGCAATTTCTTCCAACTCCATACTAAGCTTACTTCTTTTTACCTTCAAGTCTTCCAGTTCGTTTTCAAGCTTAGTCTGATTTTCATCAGTTGCATTTTCAATATCATTGCTTAACTTTTCCATTTTCATGTCAAGTTTTGCCATTGCAGCGTTTAACTCTGCTTGTAGTTCTTCTTTCTCTTCGTTCAAGTCTGACATTAGCTCTTCTGTATTTTCTTCCATTTCGGTTTGTGAGGTATTACATGCTGAAAATGTCATCAGGAAAATTGTGCTTATCGCAATTACTAAATGTTTCATAACTGTATTTTTTAAGTTTAAATTTTTTGAATGCTTTAAAAGAACCTTTCTCCTAAAGCAGCTTTGAGTTTTCGTTCAATTGCATTGCTAAAAAGATTGTTCCAATTGAAAATCACCTTCCGATTCTACAATTAATGACTGCGAGCAGAGATGATGGTTTACCAAAATCACAGTGTTCAGGTAGCAGATACCTATTATATACGAATGTCCAAAATTGGATTGTAAGGCTTGCTTTACGACATTAAACTCAACATTTTCCCTTGTATCTAAGTATGTCTCGTTTAGGTATTTACACGAATAATTGCAGACTCCCTTGCCCATTTTTCTACACTTTTTAAGTTAAAGTGTCAAAAAAACTGCTGGTACACCAATTTCATAGTTGATGTAAACAAAACAATCGAACTATGAAAAAGCTATTTATTTTATTCGCTTCGCCCTTATTCATACTTACTTCATGTTCAGAGGTTGACATGGAAGAAAATGATGTGAAACCAAAGCAAGTTTTGGAACAAAGTCTGGGCGAAAAACTAAACGAATCGCAAGTCACTTCTTACAAAGTGCACAAAGACTTAAAATATGGGTCTGATGAGTTTCAGTCTTATGATTTATATTCTCCAGTAAAAGCTGAAAACACCCCGTCGCCCGTAATGGTAGTGATACACGGTGGAGGATGGAGCTTATTGGATAAGAGTTTCATGAATCTCCAAATAGATGAGTTCAAGAAAGAAAATAAAAATATTACCATTTTCAATATTAATCACAGACTTGCCGGTGTCAATGGTGCTCAATACGAACAAATTATTGAAGACCTGGACCTTGTAATTAGTGAAATAAAGAAGAAGAAAAGCGAGCTAAACCTTACTGATGATATTATTTTATACGGATATAGCTCAGGTGGACATGTAGCTTTGGAATACTCAAAATTGCGTAAAAGCAACAGCGACATCAAAGCTGTGGCTGCAGCAGCACCACCAACAGACTTAACATCAGAGAAAATCAGAAAGTCAATCATTGACGATAAAAATAGAAATCTTACTGAGTTGCTCATAGGAGAACCATATGAGAAAAACCCTGAGGCTTACAAAAATGCCAGTCCAATTTATAAGGTTTCGGCTAATAGCAAACCAACAATTCTATTTCACGGGAATAGCGATGATATTATAAACGTAGAACAGGTTAAAAAGATGAGCGAACTACTTTCTCAAAATGGGGTTGAGAATAGATTTATTCAGTTCCAAAATGTAGGACACGAGTTCCAAAACAAACAAAGAGATATATCTAAGGAAGTATTTAACTTCTTGTCTCAGATGTAATTAAAGACGCAATAAAGCAAACAAACGACCTTTCATATTCAATTATGGAAGGTCGTTTTTATTTATAATTCAGGCTTTAAACTTCGTATTAATTTAAGCTCAGCTCCAATACAAAAGTGAATGACAAAAGTCTTATTTTAGGCTTTAAACTGTATTTGAAGACTCATTCAAAACCCTTTGCAATTTGTCACCTCTTAAAATGGATGTGCAATTGCTAAATTGAAAATAAGGTTCTCTTGTCTCCAAGTTTTATTACCCAGAGCAAATTCGTTAAGTACCCAAGGCGAATCTGTGAGCCAAGGTTTACGAATAGGACTAGCAAGGTCACCACGAATTACCAAATAGGTTAAGTCAAACCTTAATCCTATCCCCATATCCACGGCCATTTGTTTCATAAAGTCTTTGGTAAATTGAGCTTGGGCTCCATAAAATGTATCATCTCGGTATGTCCAAATATTACCGGCATCTACAAATCCAGCTAGTTCTACATATGACGAAACTTTGAATCGTGCTTCTGTATTAAGCTCAAGCTTAATATCTCCTTGGGCATTCGCACCAAAAAGCGTTTCAGAGACTTGAGCAGGTGTTACAGAACCTGGTCCAAGGCTTCTAGCCCTAAAACCTCTAAGTCCGTTGCTCCCTCCCACAAAAAATTGCTTCGTGAATGGTAATATTATTGAATTATCATAAGGCAATCCAAATCCAGCTATGACCCGATTGGCCCAAGTGAAGCTTCTTATTGTTTTGTAATACCTTCCTTCTACATCCAGTTTGGCAAATTGCTCAAAAGGTATTTTGAAAAGAGATTGATACCCTCCCTCATTTTTATCCGCAATAAGTGAAGCAAAATTTCCCGCAATATCGAAACCGAATGTAAAAGCAGTACGATTTCCATTGGTTTGAAGGTTCTTAGGGGTATAGTTCAGTTTGTACTCTGCTCCTAAGATTAACCTACTTTCCAGGATCTGAAAATAACGCTCAATGTCGGTTAAGTTTTCGCTTAAAAATATCTGCTCAATGAAATTATCCGAAAAATTACTTGACCTAATTAAGGTTAGGTATAAGGGTGAAAAGTCGTGCTGAAATTCAATATTCTTTTTCCATAGATAAGACAAGGAAGCATTTGAGCTATTTTGGGTGTAGAAATCTCTTCTATTTAAAAGCTCGTAAGACAAGCTAATATTCGTTTTTGGTACTCCATTCCCCAACCTTTGAGAAATAGGATTGTATGGAATTAAAAACCTTGGAAAATTAAGTTCACCTTTTATTCCCAATCTACGGTAATTGTTCCCGTAGTCGATCTGTCCAAATTGCAGGTCAATTCCTCCTGTAAGCTCAAAGTTTAATATCTCAGCTCCGCCAAAAATGTTTCTATTTTGCCACGACAAGGCTGCTTCGGAACCGTATAGGCCATTACTTTTTGTTAGACCACTCAGCTGCAACTTAATGGACTTCTTTTGAACGGGTGTCAAATAAAAATAGGCATCTAGCACATTGGTGTCACCTTGAGCCATTAAATCAAACTTGTTTCTTATAAACTTGAAGTTTTTTAGGTTTGTCAACCTATCGAGTGAAGCATCACGCTTTTCTGTACTATATAGATCTCCTGGCCTAAGTAGAATTGATTCTAAGAAAACTTTTGGTTTATAGGTCTGCTCATTCAATAGCATTTTCTTACGAGAGTCCATCAACTGATCCAAGTTTACTGTTGTGCCATCAATTCCAGTTGTAGAATTGGCAACGATTTTTATATCTCGTAGGTAATATTGCTTTAAGGCGACAATATTGGTTTTGGGTTTTACCCTTATGCTTAGGTCAAACTTATTGCTTCCTTTGTTTGTATCCACAAGCATCTCAAACAAGCTCGGATTGATAAAATAATATCCATTTGACCTAAATAACTCACTGATTCGCTCTCTTTCGGCAGAAATTTGTGTGAGTTCGTATGGTTGGCCTTTTTTAATTAACGAATTCTGTGAAATATTAATTTTTGGATTTTCGCGAACCGTGGAGTCATAAATAATACTGTCTAAATAGTACCTAGGACTTAGTTCAATGTTGTAAATCGCCTTTTCATTCTTTTTATTAATTTCAGAAGTAGATTGAACAGTACTCCTGAAATAACCCTTGTTTTCTAATGAATTTGCAATCCTTTTCTCATTATAAGCCAACTGTGTATTACTAAAGAAAATAGGCTCTTTTGCGAGTTTATTCCTCAAGAAATTCCTCACACCAACCTTTTTCTTAGGTTCTCCAATGTTATAATAGAACCAAACCTGATATGGAAAACCAAATATTTTTTTGTTTTCTCGAGGAACAACCCCAAGAGACAAATCAGCCACAAGAGCCTTTTTGTCCAAAACTAGGCTGTCATTCAGGATATTTATCTCGGCTCCATTATATAGCCTTTGCCCTTGAGGTATTTTCTTTGTAATGGAACAAGAAGCCATTACAATTAACAATGATAGTAAGTAGATGCTCTTTCTCATTTATCCTTGTTTTTATTAAAGAGCTCACCGAAACTATTATAATCGCCAGTGAGTACAAAACTTACACCAGTCTCAAGCACGAAACCTTCTAATACTGTCTGAAATTGATTATTTCTATACACTTTGACAGCATATCTGCCATCTGGAGTAATGTTATACGACACTTCTATATTGTCCAATATTTCGGCTGAGTTTTGATCCAAACCACTTGTATTCTCTAATTCAAAATTCTTACCTACACTCACTCTCACTCTGTCATTTAGGAATGTTTTGTTTAATCCCACGCTCAAGTTGGTTCGATATGCTTCTCCAGAACCGGTATTCAACTGATCACTGTCAAGTCCAAAATTCAATCCAACTGAACCAAGAAAGTCATCTGCCAACATATTCAACTGCTCGGTGAGGAGCTTACTTACACTTTGGCGTGCAATGGCTTGTGAATTGATCACACTACCACTTGAGCTAATTGTTTGATCATTAAAAAACTTATTGAATACCAACAATGAGAAAACTTGCTGATTCATTTCGCTTTGGTTCTTGCGTAAGGAGGCAAAAATGTCATTACTTTCCATCAATGATTTTATAGAACTTTCTGCTTTTGCAGATGGCCTAAAATCAAAGGAAATGAGCGGATTCTCTATGGTACCTTCAATTTTCAAAAGAACGTCTATAGGCACTTTTCCATACGAATTCACATTCAAACCTAGAGAGTTTAAAGATTGAATATCGGTATTGACTTCGTAATATGCTTGCAACTGAATTGATGCTTTGTATGGATCACCAGACCAAATAATAGTTCCGCCTTTTTCAAGTTGGAAGTTTCGTTTCAAAAACTCCAATGAGAAGTCATAAGAACCCGACTCAATCTCATAAACACCAATCATGAATAAATCACCTGACGGATAAATACCCGCAGTAATATTCGCTTGCCCTTTCACCTTTATATTATCACCACTAAACTCATCGACCACAATGGCAAGCTGTGCTTTTGGGTCGGTTTCTATGTCAACAATAATCTCATTGGTAAAACTGGCAATGCTTTCTAGGTTACTTTGCTTTTCCTCTTCACTTTCTTCGGGAGCTTTGTAATCTTTCGGAGGAACAAATGTTACAATATCTGAACCATTGATGTCTTCTATCTCGGCCGGCATAATGATAGTAACGTCGCTACTTGCATTCACTTTAACATTCCCGCCCACTGTTGGCTTCTCTCCTATGCCTTTGATGCTCAGGTTGGCGTCTATATTTGCCTTACCATAGTAAAGTTGATTAACTCCTTTTTTAGAATCTAGAAGCAAGAAATTCTTGGTATCCAATGCCAAGTCATAATTCACTTTATCCAAGTCCGACCAATTGACTTTTCCATTAAGTTTTAGTTTCTGATTTAGAGAATCAAGAATTATAAAGTTGTCAAAACTCACCACTTGGCCCGAAAACTTAATGGCTTGGTCATTTACTCTAATTGGCGTGCCTAGGTAGGTAGAATTGATCTTTACTTTTTCAAAACCCAGCTTTCCTGTTACGTTCGGTTTATCTGAAGTTCCATTGAGCGAAAGCTTTCCTGAAATAAACCCATCAGCACTTCTTACGGCATCGGGAGCAAGCTGCTCAATTAGCTTGGTATCAAAACGCTGTAAATCAACATCAAAATCTAGCGGCAAGTTGTCTTGAAAGCCCAAATAGCCATTTAAGGTCGCATTGGTGTTTTTACCAATCACCTCGGCTTCTATCGACACTTGGTCTCCATCTAACCTAGAAATCAGCACATTTACATTTCCATTATCTACACCCTGTACAATGAACTTCTTCAACCCTATGTTTCCTTTTGCAACATAGTCTTGCATGTAATCTTCGATATAAAAATCGCCGAAAAGTGTACCATTAATATCGTATGAAGCATATCCAGCTAAATCTACAAAAGGACGAATCTCAATGCCATTAAGTTTAATGGCTACTTCTTGAAAACTAGAATTTATCACTAGGTTTTCGCTGCCTTTACTTAGGATCAGGTTATTGATTTGTACGCCGTTTTCATTTGCAAAAATGGGTGAATCATTAACAGTATAGTTCGTATTTTCTAACCTTAATTTTTGAAGATACAATTGAATACCATCTGCGAGTTTTTCAACACTCAAGCTCATTTTATTACTTGCCTCTTTCCCTTTCTCTGGGTTGGAGATGTAGGTGGCTTGCAACTTACTATTTGCAACATTAATTTCTAATTCGTTTTTATCCAATCTAGTTGTACCTACAGCAAATTTACTCAGTTTGGCGAGTCCATCAAGAGCTTCCCCATTTCCGTTCATTGCCAAGTCAAAACCTTCTAGTTCATAATCCAGATACCTTATATCACCAAAACTAGCAGTACTTTTAAGGCCACTATTATCTTTTTCAATATTAAGAACTATAGACTTTTTGAAAGTTAAATCAGGAGCAAAGGTTGACCAGATAGGATGATCCTTCACAACCAAATTAAGGTCTAAGTTGTGATAAGTAATTTCACTGCTATACCTTGTACTATCCAAAAGATAGTAATTATTGATTTCTGCCAGCACCACGTCTGAAATCTCTGTATATGGAGCACTTGTACTTAGTTTTAAATTCATAAAACCAGAACTAAAATCAGCTTGATTAACACCTGCATTATTCTCAAAAACTCCTTTACTTTCTCCAATACTCTTGCTCCCTATTTTCAATCTATTACTGACAAAATTACCAATTAAGCTTTCGGGAAGTGTCGAGCTCATATCGAACTGAATAAAGCCGCTTATTGGATCTGGCAAGTCGTAAATATTAACTTTTTTAAGATTGATGTTAGTGATTTCGATTTGTCCTTTTGCTGGCATTTTCTCATTATTGAGATCCAACTCCAGTTCCGTTTCGAGGTTAAAGTTTTGGTCTAAAGAAGTGGCCACAAGATTGACAATGCTA
Organism: Spirosomataceae bacterium TFI 002; assembly: GCA_900230115.1. Classification (NCBI taxonomy): domain Bacteria; kingdom Pseudomonadati; phylum Bacteroidota; class Cytophagia; order Cytophagales; family Spirosomataceae; species Spirosomataceae bacterium TFI 002. The sequence goes on from LT907983.1 coordinate 1,806,850, forward strand.
TCTTTCATTGCCAAGTCTAGATTCAGATCTGAATAATCATATCCATTGTAGAAAACCTTACTAATGAGTCCTTTTACTTTTAGGTCTGACAAGGCCGCGTTCGCCATCAAATCCACTTTTGTAGATAACCTACCCAGCTGGTAATCTTCCTTGAAAAGCTTATTCACCATCAACTCTTCTGTTTCTACACTTCCTTCGTATGTTGTTAAAGATGTGTTGGCAAGGTTAAGCAATGCTCCGTTTAACTTAAGTTCGCCTAAAGTTGTTAGTAAAGCGGCATTGATATCTACTCTTTCTCCATTTCCTTTGATTTTTCCTGTTAGTGATAGTTCTTCAGGAATATTGATATCCGCAAGGGCCTCCATATCTCCTACGAGCACTTCAATATCTTGGCGTGAAGTAGCAATTTTAGTAATTGCTAGATCTGTTTGTAATTTTTCAAAATTGTTGAGGCCTTTCACTTTTCCATTCAGCAATAATTCTGTTTTCTCCAGCCCGCTTATCTTCATGCGGTCAATCACAAAATCTCCATAAGAACCCGCCAACTTGGTATCAAACTTCAAATTCAAAGTCTCCATTTTGTCAAAAAGAGAATCAGCCACTAATGTAGGTTGAAGTAAAAGCACGTCCTTCATGCTTATAAAGCTGTTTACTATTGAGACGTCAAACTTCACCTTTTCGATGCTTGTGGTTAAGTCTTCTAAACTGCTAAAAGTGAGTAAAGTATTGAAGTCAAGCTTACTTTGAGGTGTAGCAATTTTAAAGTCTTCCAGATTGATCTTTTGATCTGTATAACTTACTTTCCCTTCAAATTCATTGATGCGAAAACTTGATTTATCCTCAAATTGAAGTTTATCAATTGCTAGCGAAGTCTGTTCATTAGAATAACCAATATCTTGAATTTTGGCATTCAAATTACTTAATTGAATATGCCCTGGGTCTAGGCCTTTAGAAGTCGCTGGACTTGCCAAATCATCGTAGGTTAGCTTATTACTTTTGAGTAATACATCACCAACTTTCACTTTCCAGTTTGAGGGTGTAGTACTACTTGAAACCGCCGAGCTTGAAGAAGCAACTTGAAATAATTGAAGTGTTACTTCACTGTTTTCTAAAATAACTTCATCAATATCCACTAGCTCATTCGCCAAGTCAATTTTGTTAAAATCTATTCCAAACTTGTTGAAACTGATTTTATTGTTGACACCAATGTCATTTCCGTTATAAGCCCAATCAACCTTATTTATAGCGACTTGTTCAATATTAAAACCGAGTGCATCTCCGGTGCTTTCTTCTTCTAAAACTTCATTGGCTACATCCGTGCGAAGCGATACAAACCCTGATTCAAGTGCAAGGCCTTCTACATCATAATTGTTTTTATCAAGGTCAATTTTATTAAAACTGACTTGAGCTTTTTGTAACCTCGTTTTTAAATCAATCGCTGTGATTTCATCCAAATAGGTCAATTCTAACCCATCAACATTGATATCGTCTATGACAAGTTTGATCGACGACGAAGTTGCTGCTTGCACTTCTACTGTGTCGGTGCTTGAAAAAGCATCTATCAAAAACTGGTAATTGAATTCTTTCGCTGCTTGTGTTTGCTCTAGGTGAGCCTTTATATTCTGAACTCTTATTTCATCGATACTAATTTTACCGCGAATAAGGTCGAGCATGTCAATATCCACCCTAATTTTATCTGTTGCGAGTAGCGTATCCAAAGATTGGTCAGCGAAATAAATATCACTTGCAGACACCCAATCCGGTAAATCGTAACGAATTTTACCTACACGAAAAGGGGTATCAATTCTGTCGGAAATGTATTTATTAACTACGTCTGCTACTTTCCGCTGCCCCGCTTCAGAATTGACGTAAGCATATACGCCGAGCATTGTAACCAACAATAAGCCAATTACCCATGCACCAACCTTGAAGAATGTGGCTAACTTATTAGTTGATGGAGAAGTCGGTGTCGTTGAGTTTGTTGATTTCAAGGGTATTTTTCAGTATTGTTACTTTTTCACCTTCTTTGGTGGTAGTTTGTAGTGGATATTTGATTCCGTAGGAGTTCAGTGCAAAATCAGCATAATCTGTTTCGATTTTTTCTCCGTTCGAATAGGTAATCTCTTTTTTTACTGGCAAACCAGTTGTGCTATTAAAAAAGTAAACGATTGTAGCATCACTATTTTTAAAACTTGCCTGAGATATTTTTTTACCTAAAACTGTACTTTCACCTATGAACGCTGCCTTGTATCCTTTGCTTTGGTAATCCAAAAACTCCCATAAACCACCATTCAATTCCATTTGTAACTTTCCTTTTTCGAAGTCACTCAAGTTTTGCTTTTGGTAAGTGGTAGATCTGTTTAAACCACCAGTAGGTATGTATAATTGAGCTTTGTCATTTTCAAGCTTGTAAATGAAACTTCTACTCAAAATGGTTTTTGTACGCATTACATTTTTGCTATTTGTAGCAACCATCAATGTACTTTCAAAAGGAATTTTAGTATCAATGGATGTTTGCTTTAGCGAAAATGTCTTTATTCCATCATAGAGCAGTTCGCTACCTGTGCTTGCCACAAAGCGGCTAACCAAGCTATCCACATTTTGTGCTAGTGATGGAATTGAGATAAGTAAAATAAGAGAAAAGAATATTGCTTGCTTTTTCATTGTGATTTATTGCTGTTTAATAACTTAACGACCAAGTACATTATAATATACGCTTATTATTGAATATATGTACATGCTTAACAAATGGTTACAATTTGTGATGTTGAACCATCATGTTCTATTAAGAGACAAACACTTTTTAATTCTATTTCGTGCTTAAACAGATAATATCAAAAACAGTTCCAATTTGGCTGTTTCGTGAATGAACAAAATTGGTTGATCACTTAAGTTTACACTTGTAACTCTATTGATAAAAAATTGTTCCACATAATCTTTTACACATATAGTAGTTTTCAAGACACCATTGGATTTCGTCAACAAAAGTAGTAGTTATACATTTAGCTTTTCTTCAAAATATAGATCAAATCATGGCCTGGATAAAACAAAAGTGAGTTTTCGCAAGCTAAGAGCAGGGCTCATCTAGCAGCAAAAACTCACTATGATTAATATTAATCAACTTAGCTAGTTGACTAGTTTAGTTTTCTGAAATAAATTCGTACGAACCCGAGCCTATTTCCAAGTTTAAGTACATGTCTTTGTATCCTATTATTTTGATATCCGAGTTGGACTTAACTGATTTATTGTTTTCCAAAACACTTTCTGTATTTATTGTAGGTACAAACACGTTCGCTTTCGCATTTGCAGGGATTTTAACACTGAGAATAACTTTATTTCCTTCTTTTTTCCAAGAAGACTCAATTTCTCCATTGATGGCGTGGTATTTCGCTTTTACTAGACCTATTCCTTCTTCGGCAATTTCTGGCCTTATGATTATTTTATCGTAAGCCAATCCATTGTTATTAATTCCTGCGGCGTTGCAAAAAAGCCATTCATTCACTGAACCAAAAGCATAATGGTTAAATGAATTCATTCCAGCATTATTTTCAAAACCTTTACCCTTGATATAGCTATTCCATCTCTCCCAGATGGTATTTGCCCCATTTACAACCTCAAAACCCCAAGAAGGGTATTCGGTACTTAACAATAATTTATAAGCCTCGTCGGTATTGCCCGTACTTGAAAGCGAAGGCAATAATGGCTTTACTCCTAGGAAACCTGTAGAGAGTTTATTGTCATTCGCTTTGATTAGCTCCACCAACCATTCCCCAGCTTTTTGTTGGTGATCAGGTGCTAACAAATTCATATAAATGGCATTGGCATAAGCTGTTTGTGTATGCCCCTCGAAACCCATGCTTCCGTCTACATATCCTTTACCATCTCCATAAGCAGAAGAATTCGTTTTAAACTTTCCGTTCGCATCGGTATAGTGATTTAGAAAAGCTTGTTTTATCTTTTGGAATACAGCATCATAATGTGCCGATTCTTCCTTCTTACCTATAGCTTTTGCCATTTCGGACATCATGGAAGCGACATAACCATAATACATGGTTGCCAACATATCTGGTGGTGTTTTCTTTCCTACTGAAAGCCAATCTCCAAAACCACCTTTGGGAGAAATGTCTTCAAAACTGGCTTCTTTGTAAATATATTTGCCCCCGCTCTTCTCTTCCATAAATTTGAGATATGCGACCATATTAGGCCAAAACTGACTGATTATCCTAGTGTCTCCATAGCTTTTATAAATGGTGTAAGGGCATATGATACCTGCCTCCGACCATCCTGGGGAATAGGTATCTGTGCGTCTAAGACTTGGTGCTGGTGCATAAAGCGGATATGTAAAATCCTCTCGCTGAGCATCATTCAAATCCACCAACCATTTTGTAAAAAAAGCTGAGATATCTGTATTGTAAGTTGCCGATTGAATGTAAGCTTGAGCATCACCTGTCCATCCCATTCGTTCGTCTCTCTGAGGACAATCTGTAGGTACTTCGAAATAGTTAGATCGCTGAGTCCACACAATGTTTTTGTACAACTGGTTGATCATTTTATTGTCTGTCTCAAACGAACCAACTTCTGGTGTAGCTGAGGTCAAAACAATGCCAGTAATCGCATCCAAAGATGGAGTACTCCTGAAACCACTTACCTCCACATATTGAAAACCATGGTAGGTAAATCTTGGTGTCCAAGTTTCACCTGCTGGATTTCCCTTTAGAATATAAGTATCCATTGCACGTGCTTTGCGAAGGTTTTCGGTCATTATTTCGCCATCAGGAAATAATACTTCTCCGTATTTTAATCTTATAGTGTCTCCTTTATTACCCTTAACTTTTAGCCTTACAACACCGGCAAAATTTTGTCCCAAATCAAAAACGTATTTTCCTCCAGAACGAGGACTGACAGTCTTTGCTTTTAATTCCTGAAAAAACTGAATTGGGTTGCCGGGATACACTTCAATTTTTCTTTCAGGCTTATCTTGATAAATCGTACTGTTTTTCCAAGAAGCATCATTATAACCTGATTTGCTCCAATTGCTAAATTCTAAATTTGCGTTGTAAGTTTCTCCATTCAAAATATCAGCTTCTAGGATAGGTCCATGGTTTGTTTTCCAAGATTGATCTGTAACAATAATTTCTTTTTGACCATTTGTGTATTCAATTTCTATTTGGGCTTTGAGGAGTGGTACGTCTCCGTAAAAATTTCTCACAACGGGGTTTTTAACTAATAATGCATAGCCAAGGTAACCTGCAAACCAACCATCGGCAATGATGGCTCCAAAGGCATTTTTCCCTGCTTTTATATTGCTAGTTACATCGTATGATTGGTAATAAACCCTTTTGTTATAATCTGTCCAACCTGGAGTGAAATAGTCTTTACCAATTCGTTTCCCGTTAATTTCGAACTCGTATAGCCCTAAAGAAGTCACGTAAAGTCTAGCTTTTTTGATTCCTGTTTTTACATTAGCTTCTTTTCTAAAAAACGGTGCCGGTGGTAAATGATACACTGCTCCTTTGCCTAATGAATTCAAATCATTGCCGATCCAATCTGCCTTCCAATCTGCTTTACTTTGCAATCCTATTTCGAACGTTGCAGTGCTACTCCATGAACTTACTTGCCCACTTTTGTCCCAACTTCTCACTTTCCAATAACACACCATCCTAGATTTTAAAGGAATGCCTGCATATTCTATTTGGTTTGTGGCACTGGACATTACTTTTTCCGAATTCCAGATGTCTCCTTTTCCTGCCGACAAAAGCTCGACACTTGAAGCTACCAATATTTGATACCCAGTTTGATATTGACTCCTTACATTGGAAGTGAGTTCCCAACTAAATCTTGGTTTAGATGAATCAATCACTGGATTGACTTTATATTCAGTTCGAAGATTAATCGGTTTTAAATCTGTGACATTTGCGAATAGCTTATTTACCAATCCAAAGTTTAAAAATAAAATCACAGTCAATAACTGCTTGAAATACCTCATGACAATGCTTTCTTTTAATTTAAAATAATAAGCGTGATTGAAAATTTTACAGAAACAGCCCCGAAATAATGAAACTTCAGGGCTGTTTAGTTTATATAAGTGAATCTAAAAAATTATTATCTCCTGTGAAAGGTACAATCAATATCCTGGGTTTTGTACCAGTTTGTTAATTGCAATTTCATTCACTGGAATTGGTGCCAAAAGTTTGTTTGGGTCAATAGCGTAAGCTTCAGGGTACAAAAATGTCTTTAGGGCTTTCTCCCTTAATCCATGTGCCGTCATTACTTCTATCGCCTTTCCTGTACGTTTTAGGTCATACCAACGCTGATTCTCAAAACAGAATTCCACTTGTCTTTCTTTCGCAATAAGTTTACTAAGAAGGTCCTTACTCAAGGCTGTAATTGGCTCTGTCAATCCTGCTCTTGTTCTCACTTGTTGTACAAATGGTATAGCTTCGGCAGTTTTCCCTTGCTCATTCATGGTTTCGGCAAGCATTAATAAAACATCGGAGTAACGTAGAATAGGGAAGTTATCACCACAACGATTATCTGGAGCTGAAATTGGTGGCTTGAACTTCGCACAATAAGGAATAGGACGAACAATATTATCCCAATCTATTCCATTCCAAAAAGCTATTGAAACATCTTTTCTTTTGTCCCCAGCTTCAAAAGCATTTATCAAATCATTGGTTGGTTGATTCCATCCTGCACCTACGATATTTACATTTGGACGCTGCGTAACCGCACCACCAGAAGTGTGAGGAGCAAATGTAAAAATGAAGTTATTTGCTAATTCCGCACTGTTTTCAGAGTATTGAACCGCAAAAATTGTCTCCTTGTAATCTTTCTTAGAAGGATTAAACACATCAGCGTAGTCATTTAAAAGTTCATACTTGCCAGAAGCCACTACCGATTTTAGTGCTGTTTCTGCTTCTGCGTATTTTCCTGTTGTAAGATAAACCTTACCCAATAAGGCAATAGCCGACATTTCATTTGCTCGTCCATTTTCCTCTACATCTTTGGCCTTGCCCAATAATGTTGCAGCTAGTTTCAAGTCATTGATGATACTATCGTACACTTGGGCTTCAGTAGAACGCTTGATTCCTACCGCCTCTTGAGAAGTTACTGGTTCCAAAACCAATGGTACTCCACCGTATTGTCTTACTAAATTAAAGTAGTATAAGGCTCTTAAGAATAAAGCCTCTCCTCCACTGCGATCTTTCAATGATGGCTTAGACCATGCTACGTCTGTTCTTTCTAGTTCATTCAATAGCTTATTGCAACGAGTTATTCCATTATATGAAATATTCCAATAGTTGGCGTAAGCTATGTTATTACTTATCAAAATGAACTGGTCAATGATTCCCTTAGAGGCTTCACCGGTACGTACGTTGTTTTGAAAGCTCGAATTGTCTGATATTAACTCGGACAAAATCCAGTGGTTGCTTTTCTCATTATCACGCAGTGGGACGTAACATCCATTTGCTAATAATGTGAATTCTACATCCGTTTGATAAAAATTTCCTTCATTCAGCGTTGCCTTTGGATACAATTCCAAAAAGTCGCTAGAGCAACTCGAAAGAAGAAAAAGAGAAAGTATATATGTTATTTTTTTCATTTGAATATCTATTTAAAATCAATTCCGAAAAATTAAAATGAAAGATTGAGCCCAACAGATGTTGTACGAGCAAGTGGGTAAGATGACATGTCAAATCCAGGAGATAAAGTATTGTCAATATTCCTTGATTGCCCTTCCGGATTTGCTCCGCTATACTTGGTATAAGTAACTAAATTATTGCCTGTTAGGTAAATTCTACAGCTTTTGACAAAGTTGGTTTTCTTCACCAAATCCTCTGGCAATGTATAGCCCAATGACACATTTGAAATTCTTAAGAAAGTAGCGTCTTCAACCCACAGCGTATTTACACGGTGACCCCAGCTTGGCGTAAGTTTTGGAACACCATATAAGTTACCTGCACCTGGCTCTTCTGGACTTTTCCAACGATCAACCCATACCTTACTAACATTGAAAAAACCTTGTAGGTTGTCGGTTGTCTGTCTTAAACCATTCATAACCTGACCACCATATTGACCATTCATAATCACACCCAAAGTCAATCTCTTGTAAGAGAAGGAATTTGAGAAACCATAGATGAACTTTGGCTGAGGGTTACCAATAATGGTATAATCCAAGAAATCACTTACGATTCCATCTCCGTTAACATCTTTGTACTTGGTATTTCCTTCATATACTTGAGCTGTTTTTACCAAATTAGGATCTTCCAAATCTTGAGCTGTATAAACTCCTTCTAACACAAATCCGAAAAAGTTACCAATTGGCAAACCAACCTCTGTAACGTGAGTAGGATTGTTGTCATTATTTCCAGACAAAATTCTGTCTCCGTTATCATTGATAGAAAGTACTTTATTGCGGTTAAAAGCAATATTAAAATTCACATCCCAATTAAAATCACCGGTAACTGGCGTACCACCAAGAGATAATTCAACTCCACGGTTACGAACGGTTCCCTTGTTCACGATCTGTGAGTTAAAACCAGTAATAGCAGGAATTACGTCGTTCAGAAGCATATTAGCACTTTTCCTGTTGTAGAAATCCAAACTCATAGATAGTCTATAATTGAAAAAGTCACCATCGAGTCCAGCATCAATTTGATCAGACTCTTCCCATGTTAAATTTGGGTTTGCAATACCTACATATGAAGCAGAAACTTGATTCCCACCGAATACATATGCACCTGGATTAATAGACGCTAAATGTGAATAATTTCCGATGTTGTTATTTCCACTTTTACCATAGCTAGTTCTTATTTTCAGACTATTAATTAATGGATTGTCTTTTAAGAAAGGCTCGTCAGAAATTCGCCATGCACCTGCCACAGAAGGGAAAGTTGCATATCTATTATTGACTCCAAATCGAGAGGAACCATCAGAACGCATAGAAACGGTAAGTAAATACCTGTCGTTAAAAGCATAATTGATCCTTCCCAAATAAGAAATGATACTCCACTCATTTGCCGACTCTCCCCAAGAGTTTATTGCCTGTGCTCCGTTGATCGTCTCAATCAAGTCATTGGAATAGGGCGACGCGGATAAGCTAATGCTACTTTCGGTGTTTTTCTGAGTCGTATAACCAGCCAATACATTGAATCTATGTTTGTTGATTGTCTTGTTGTATGTCAGTGTATTCTCTATCAACCAGTTAAAATTATCAGCCCTCGCATTTGATGACCTTCCAGTACCGGCAACAGGAGGAATGTTTGGTGACCCTACTGTACTTGGATTGAACTGATTGTATTTAGACGTTGCCCAAATTGTACTCAGCGATGTTCTTGCTTTTAGGTTAGGAATGATATCCCACTCAAGAAAAGTAGACCCAAGATTTTGGAATTGTTGTTGCAATTGAACCGTTTCACGCAATGCGAAAAGTGGATTTGGAAAACTCCAAGCAGAATGATACTTACTAGATGGAGATTGCAAATATGGAACAAGATTTCCGCTCTCATCGTAAGGACTCAAAACAGGATTTGCCCAGTTGGCTATCCCAATGATATCACCACGGTTTGAGTTTGTATTGGTTCTGTTTTGATTGATAAAAGTAGGCTGCAAAGAAGCTCCTACTGTAACAGTTTTTGATATGTTCGACTCAAAAGAAAGGTTTGCACTGAAACGCTCAAGACCAGTGTACTGCACTACCCCTTCTTGATTGTAGTAACCCAAGTTTAGATTCATACGAGAATCTTGTGTTCCTTTTTGAATACTAATATTGTGATCTTGAATAGAAGCCGTGCGTAGCAATAAATCGTACCAGTCCGTACCATCGCCCACCAATTGAGATGGATTTTGATATTCGAGCGGATAGTCATTGATCGTGGTTGCTCTGTTTTCTGCTCGCTTAACTGCTATGTCAATTTTGTTACGTTGCAAGTCAACAAACTCTTGCTGATTCATTAAAAGTGGCCTCCCTTTTTGTGGAACATTTTGCACTCCTCGCATGGAAGAAACATTCACTTTTAAGCTATTGTAGCTTCCTTTTTTGGTAGTAATCATGATTACACCATTTGCACCACGAGAACCAAAAATGGCTGTAGAAGAAGCATCTTTGAGAATAGAAATTGACTCTATGTCATTTGGATTAATAAGTGACAATGGATTAAAGTCAGTGCTCAAGCCAGCTGTGTAAGGCAAACCATCAATTACATACAAAGGCTCATTTCCAGCTCCTAGCGACCCACTTCCTCTAATTCTAATTGAAGTTCCTCCTCCTGGAGATCCAGATGGTTGCTGAATCTGAACACCAGCAACTTGACCAATCATTTTTTGATCTACGGATGCTACTGGTAAATCTTTTATTATAGCTTGATCTATTGTTGCAACAGCACCTGTTAAATCCTTAGATTTTTGAGTACCATAACCCACGACAACTACCTCACCTAGGGTTTTAATATCAGAAAAAAGCTTAACATCTATTTGAGTCTGGTTTCCTACTAATACCTCTTTAGGTTCATAACCTACGAAGCTAAAAACAAGAACTGTCTTGGCATCTGGAACTGCAATTGTATACTCTCCTAGTGAATTTGTACTTCCTCCACGAGTTGTCCCTTTTACCACAACACTTACACCGGGTAGTAACTCGCCTGTATCGTCACTCACAGTACCTCTAATGGTAATATCAGCGGGAATATAACTTGCTAGTTTAGCTTTATTATTCGGAATTTCTTCAATTACTTCCAAACCCATTTTTTGAGTTCTAAACAAGATAACTTGTCTGCCACCCATGTTTTCAAACTTGATATTTCTTGGAAGCAGTACTTTTCGGAGCACATCTTCCACTTTTTCATTTTTAACATCAAGACTGATAGGATCTTCATTTTCTAAAAGCTCCTTTTTATACGAAAACAATACATTTGACTGCTTCTCAATAGACTTCAACAAAGTCTTCATACTACCCTTATTCAGTGAAATAGTCACTTTCTCTTTTAGTAGTTCTTGAGCATTTATGGGCAGTGCAACTGCATTTGCCGCAAAGACTACGGCGAGAAATATCTGTATTAAATTGATCTTCATAAACAAAAGCAATTTTTGTTTAGTACTATATTTAGTCATAGTTTTAAATGTTTTTTGAAAGAAAAATAAGATTCATGCCTATCTCTCCAAAGTATAGGCTGGACGTATCGAGGGAGGAATGTTGACGCATTTTCCCTCGATTTTTTTGCTTATGGATCGTTGATTGATTTCATGTTTTTGATAGTTTATAGTTGAATAAATATTAATTAATCGCATCCACCCGATTGTATCACAATCTGGGCATCTATTACCTTGTAACTGGCCCCAATGGTCTTACACAAAACATCAAGTTTACTGTATAGAGATTCGTCGGCAAGGGTTGTTGTTATTATACAATTGGATAGCTGATCTGCATCATAAATGATATGCACACCATAAGCTTCTTCCACTACCTTTAAAACTTCAGTAACTGGCTTATCTTCAAAACTTCGCTCTTTGAAAAAACTTAAATCCTGAACTAGGATTGGGCTATTTACCAATGACTTTTTAAGGGATTCTTCCTTTCTAGAAAATACAATTTGCTGGTTTGGAGTAATAATGAGGCCTTTCTCTTCTGGGTCAATGAGGTCAATTTTATTCTGTTGAAAAACCGATACTCTTCCTGTCTTCACACTGACTACCACGTTGTTATCATCATCTTCGGCCTTTATGGTAAAACTTGTACCAAGTACCTTGGTAACGACCTCATTGGCGTACACAAAAAATGGTTTTCGTGGATTTCTTATTACATCGAAGAATGCTTCCCCACTTAAAAACACCTGTCTTTTACTTTCGTCAAACTTGGTTGGATAACTAACCTTTGCACTTGGTGAGAGTAGTATTGTACTTCCGTCGGTGAGTTCTACTAAAAGTGGCTCCGATGAGTTATTGACCTTTTCTATCAACTTGGTTTGCTTTTCGGCAACTTCTAGTAACTCAGTATAGCTTATTGTTTCTCTTTGCGTATTGTCCAAAACTCCCTTTGAAACTAAACCTATTATTAATAGAGCTGCCGCAGCCCAAAAAGTCTTCGTCCATTTGAAGTGCTTCACTTTTGAAAGAAACACTGTTTTAGGAATAGTTTGAGGCTCTTCTAATTTGTCCGAGATATGAGACCAAACGCTAGATTGGTCAATATTAATTGATTCGCCAGATTCGGCTTTAACCAAAAGCTTAACGATTCCGCAAGCTTCTTCAATGCATGACTTCTTATGAGGATTTTCCAAAATAAACTCCTGAAAAAACGATTCATTCTCTCCGTATTTGACCCAACGGATGAAAACCTCGTCTTTAATAAAATCTTCTGTCTGAAAATGTTTGTATTCCATTTTTGTAAAAAAGCCGTTTGAAAAGCTTTCAAAAATAGAGATACACGCTTTTAAGAATCCTACTCACTAAAGTCCAAATATTTTTAAAATAAATATTGGAATCATTATGTTTTTGAGGATTGATCGCAATGTTGCGTAGGATCGAAAGAGTAAATTACTCACCGATTGCTTGTTGACATCCATTAACCTGGCAATTTCGTCCAAGGTGAAATCATGGTTGTATTTTAGGTTAATTACTTCTTGCTGTCGTATTGGTAGGTATGAAATTGCTTTTTGAAGTGTTTCTATACTTCGCTCCGAATTTTCGGAATCTATTTTCTTTTCTTCTTCTGATACACTTATCAGAAAGTCTAAATAAGTGTCTATGTCTTCTGATTTTTGAATGATGTCGTTTTCTAAACTCCTGATCAACCTATTTTTAAGAGATCGAAAAAGATAAAACTTCACTTCTTTAACTTCGGGAAGAGTGCTTCGCTTATTCCAAATATTAATAAAAACCTCCTGAATAGCATCCTCTGTAAGGTTTTCACTCTTTGAGATCTTAAAACCATAATTTATTAATGCCGTAAAATATTGATTATAGATAGCTTCAAAAGCTATTTTATTTCCTGAGAGCATTTCAATCCACAGGACTTGATCTTGCTCTTTGGCAAAGTTATTACTAACAATATTTATTTCCGAGGTTCTCAATAAATCTGACTAATTTGATGGAGGATTAAGGCCTAAAAGTTTTAAAACAGCTCACTCATAGCTGTTAAATCACCTTTAATTACCGCGAAATAATTGTTAATAAAGTGCTATCCTTAAAGCATTTAGTACAAAAAATCGTCGATTTTCTTCCTCGAAAGTAGTCAATAATAGCTTTACACTCTAAGGTGTATGACAAAGTCTATCACAGTAAACCTCAAAAATCCAAGTAGTTATCCTTCACCCATTTGTTGTCCATACTGATGCGACACCAACCATTGACACTTTCAATAATGAACACTTCCTGACCTTTCATAAATGAACCTACTTTAGAAAATGAAGTACTTGGGCCGCTTCTTACATTTAACGTGCTTGCATTTACCAATGCTCTGCGAACATCGTCGGTATATCGCCCAGAAACCCAATGTTGCTGTGAGGAGGAAATGCGATACCAACCGTTTTGCTCTTCATAAACCCTAATGATAGAGCCAATGATTATAGCCTCACGATCCGTTGCTTTGTTAAGTCTCCAATCGGGACCAACTCTCACATTGAGGCTTTGAGCAGTTACGATGGCATATTTTATAGGTTGAATAGGATTGGGAGTTATTCCTCCAGTCAAAGCTTGCTGAACTAAGGGTAAAAAATTGGCTTCACAATCTGCAACCTTATTTCCACCAAAAAAAGAAGTGCCCGGGCATGATTTGTTGAAGGCTGTTCCGTTGTTTCTTTCACCAGTTGAGAGATTGAACCAGTGGTGGTAGACAATTTTATTTGAGTCAATGGGAATACTAAACTTCTTACATATTGCAGCACTTAAGCGAACAATGGAATCTTGCTGCAAGGTGGTCATTTGATCATTTCCGGTATCGAAATTCCCTATGTTTTCAATACAAATCGCATTGGAGTTGTTACCCAAAATACACGCAGGAGTAAATTCGAGATTTCTACCAGTTAGAATCATACCATCAGGAAAAACGGAGAAATGTTGCCCGATGTCATTCCATCCGTTGTACACCACATGGTGGTTTTTCATCCCCACTTGCATTTCAAAATGATTGGAACCAGTGAAGTTTTGGTAGGTCGGAATATAGGTGTGGTGTTGCTGCAAATAGATGATGGTTCTACCTACCCTTTGGTTGCTAATCCAAGTTTCAAATTCCGAAACTGACATTTTGGTAAATCCATATTTGGTTTCCATGGTGCTTTTTGTATTAAAACTCCATAAGAAAACCCTGACTATCAACTATTTCAGTCGAATTTTATTATTCGGTAAAAGGCATAATAATTACGGATAATACCTCCCAATCTGCTCTACAATTGCCTTTCGCAGTTCCAAAATATCAATCATTCCCATTTGTTTGTATAGAATTTCACCTTCGGGAGAAATCAACACTGTGTAAGGCAAAGCCCCTTGCCACTCAGGGTCAATGACTTCTATGAGATCGTATTTATTTCCATTGAAAATGTAGTTTTTATTTGAAGCGAATTTCTTGGTCAAAAATTTCAACACCTTAGGTTCTACCTCCGGTGCATCCATGGAAATAGTTACAAAGTCGAAGTCTCTGCCACGGTACATTCGCTCTGTTTCTACCAAGCTCTTGAACTCCGCAACGCATGGACCACACCAAGTTGCCCACAGGTTTATCAGTCTATATTTTCCGCTTTCTTTATTGGCTTTTACTTTTTTTAGCTCATCTAGGTTAGCCACACTTACGCTAACTGGTTCTTTTGCCCAGCTAAGAACCTCTTGGTCTTTCCATTCCGTTTTTTCTGCCCATTTTACCGAACAGCCAAAGGTTTTGGTTGTAGGGGTTTCTAGTTTTTTACCTGCCAAGAGGGCATCTGTCGCTGCCACAAGATCGTGCTTTGTGGCTTTTCCTATGTGCTCATCGTTGTCAATTCTACCTACATATTGTAAGATTCTATTTTGATCAAAAACAAAAACATGAGGAGTTGCAACCGGTCCGTAAGCATTTGCAACTTCTTGTGTTGCACCATCATATAAATAAGGAAAGTTATAGCCTTTATCTTTTGACCTTATTTTCATTTCTTCGAAACTATCTCCAAGGTCGGAGTAACCCAATTCATCAAAACGAACTGCATTATCTGCATTAGGGCTAATTGCCACCAACTGAACACCCTTGTCTTTGTACTTTGCAGCATAGGCAATTGCTCTATCTTCGTAAGCTTGGGCGGTAGGGCAATGGTTACAAGTAAAAAGAATTACCAGCAGCTTCGCTTCTTTAAAATTTTCAAGTGAATACATCTTGTCATCCACTCCTTTGAGGTTAAAGCTTGGAGCCTTTTCTCCTACCGAAAGTGTTTTGCGATCCTCAGCAAAAGCAGTGGAAAGTATCGAGACAAAAAACAGCAGAATGAATGTTATATTTTTCATAGATAGATTGAAGAAGATCATCCTATCCGAATACCTAAATTGGTTTTCAATCAAAGACTCCTCTTCTATTTTAGGTTAATGGGTATTTTAAAAGTAAGCATTTTTTTGATATTTCTGAATGCATCTCGCAATCAAAGCTGTTGTATAAGCGTCTGATTTCCAAAGAAGAATATTACGAAGCACTGTTCCTCCCGAAAAGAAAACTCCACCTTCCCAATGCACCCCTTGTTCACTGACTTTAGCATGGTTTAGTAAAAAGCTGACAGCATTGTCCAAATTGGAATCTGGAATCGAAATACCTTTCTCTTTTAGGTCAAGCATGGCGTGTAGCCCATATGCCGTAGCTTGGATGGGGTCGTTTCCTTTCAAAAATCGAGAGCTTTGAAATGAGCCATCAGCTTGCTGCAATTCAGTCAAATCTTTCGCCATTTGTAAAGCTGCTTTTTCGTTTATGCCACCGTCGTGCCTATACGCCCTTGCCCAAGCATAAAAAGCGTGAAAGCTATTGGGGTAATAAATCGCTTCATCCCAATACCTTTCTTTAGTACTTAATTGATTGAGAAAAGCAGCAGATTGAGAAGCAATTGTAGAATTCTCTGTTTGATTCGTTATCGCCAAATAACTTAAAATATTGGCATTCACCACAATGTCCACATCATTTGATCCAAACGGCACCCAAGGCTTGTAGGCTTTGGGGCGAGCCGTACTACCTGGCATAAATATAAAAAATGTGTTGATTGACATTTTTACGCTATTCCATCGCTTGTATTCATGCTCTGGATGTAGCCAAGTGAGGTACGCATTAGTTTCCTCTTTTTGAAGAAAATGAAAGTTATACCATTGCCTATTCTTTCTATTGGTATCGTGCCATTTATCGAAGGTATGGGCATTTGCTATTTTATGGTTTGTGCCAAATATCGAATTTTGATAATGAAAAGCGAGGTTTCCTAACGAGGTGTCGTCAGCATCTGCAGGAACATTTGCAGTATTGTTTATAAACCTTGACCTGAGTTTGAAATTGGTAGGTCGCGATACCAAATGAAGGGTATCAGGATTTTTAAATAAACTTAGTTTTCGATTGGGTGGCAGTTTTTTCCAAAAGTGAAATTCCTTATTTGATTCATAAGTTTTTATTTCTTCAAAAGCATTTTTCAACATTGGTTTTATACGTCCCAAGGAAGGATCTTCTAGGTACATTTCTGCTAAAAAATTATGTATCGCGGAAACGGTGAAGCAATTGGAGTCTCGAGCCTTTCGCTTACGCCCAATGAATATATAAGTAGTTGTAAGGGCCATTTCGCCTGGCCACTCTCCTTTATATTTTTCTCCAAAAACAGTTTCCTTTTCTTGATTATTTTCTAAAAACGAAAGTGCACCTTGAAAATAATTTTCAAGCGAATCATTGGACACAGGCGACTGTGAATGCAGAGAAAATGAAGATAAAAATAATAAAATGAAGATTACTGACTTCAAGCTAAAGGTAAATATGCACTCGAATTTATCTCATTATCTTTAGTAAATCCATAACTTCGCCAAACTTTCTGAAACCTTGGAGTCAAAACCATCATCATTTCTCGACAACAAAGCACTTGTAGCTTGGATTTTACTTGTTTTTCTAGCTACTGTTTGGGGACTCTCATTTATTTTAATCAAAAAGGTAACAACTACATTTGGTGCCATTGAAATAGGTGCTGGAAGGGTATTTATTGCTGCACTTTTTTTATTGCCATGGGCAATGAAGGACATCAAAAACTTTCCAAAAGAAAAAAACAAGTACTTCTTACTTTCTGGATTCTTAGGATTTTTCCTCCCTGCCTTCATTTTTGCCTACTTAGGTAGCAGAATTAATAGTTCACTTGCCGGAACGCTCAATTCCACCACACCAATTTTTACACTCATTGTGGGCGGAATGTTTTTTGCCCAAGTCATCACACGAAATCAAATTTTCGGGATTCTTATGGGCTTTGCAGGTAGCCTATTATTGGTACTCTCGGGTAGTGATGGTCATCTCAACTTTGACAATCCATTGGCTTTGCTGGCATTGGGTGCAACTGTGATGTATGGTTTCAATGTCCACATCATAGGTAAATATTTAAAAGGCATTAAACCAATCAAGCTCACAGCTTATACATTGATGGTGGTTGGCCTCATTTCATTTGTGGTCTTACTCTTTTTTACAGACTTTTTTGCAAAAGTTTATGACCCAGCAAATAGGCAAGCCGTATATTATTTACTCATATTAGGAGGATTTAACTCGGCAGTTGCCGTTGTAATATTTAATTATGTAATACAGATCACCAGCCCACTATTCAGCTCTTCGGTTACTTATCTTATCCCCATAGTAGCAACTATAGCTGGTGCAATGGACGGTGAAGTAATTTCTGTATGGCACATAGGCGGCATGTTAGTGATTCTTACAGGAATTTATTTAATTAATAAGAAGTAGTTTTTTTGAATACAAAACCAGACAATTTATCTTTGCATTATGGCATTAAAGTACAAACGAATTCTTCTCAAGCTTAGTGGTGAAGCTCTTAACGGTGGCGACAAGAGCCAAGTAATTAGTAGTGATATTTTATTGGATTTTGCCCAAGAAATAAAATCTGTTGTTGACATTGGTTGCGAGGTAGCCATAGTAGTTGGCGGAGGAAATATCTACCGAGGAGCTTCGTTAAAATCAGGAATTGACCGCACACAAGGCGATTACATGGGAATGCTTGCAACGGTTATCAATGGTATGGCGATTCAAAGTGCCCTTGAAAGTTTGGGAGTTTACACTCGTTTGCTTTCTGCCATCAAAATGGAACAAATAGCTGAACCATTTATACGTAGGAGGGCGATTCGCCACCTAGAAAAAGGTAGAGTGGTGATTTTTGGTGCAGGAACTGGAAATCCATTTTTCTCAACTGATAGTGGAGGAGCACTTCGTGCCAACGAAATAGAGGCAAATGTACTCCTTAAAGGAACAAGCGTAGATGGCGTGTACAATGCTGATCCACGAAAAGACGAAAATGCGGTTAAGTATGATACCATCACATTTGACGAAGCGATCAATCAAAACCTCAAAGTAATGGACAAAACAGCCTTTACGCTTTGTCAAGAGAATAGTTTACCAATATTGGTTTTTGATATGAACCAAAAAGGGAATTTACTCAAAGTTGTGATTGGTGAAAAAATTGGTACTTTGGTAGAGAATTAAATTCGATAAAAAGGAAATAATAATACAATGGAAGAAATAGAAATGATACTGGATATGGCAAGAGAGAGCATGGATAAGGCTCTTAGCTATACCGCCAGCGAACTTCGCAAAATAAGAGCTGGAAAAGCAAATACACAAATGGTAGAAGGCGTGTCCATAGATTATTATGGTGTCCCTACCCCTATCAATCAAGCTTCGTCTGTAACTACTCCAGATGCTCGCACTATTGCCATCAGGCCTTTTGAAAGAGGTATTTTGAATGACATAGAAAGAGCAATTATCAATGCTAATTTAGGTTTTGCACCTAGCAATGATGGCGAGACCATCAGAATTAACATACCACCGTTGACAGAAGAGCGTCGTCTCGATCTAGTGAAAATGGTGAAAAATGAAATTGAAACTGCTCGTATTAATACGCGTAAGGTACGTCAAGAATCAAATGACGAACTTCGCAAGCTCAAAAATGAAGGCGTATCGGAAGATGCCATCAAAATAGGCGAAGAGCGAGTACAAAAACTCACTGACGAATATGTGGACAAAACCGAAAGCATGTTCAAAGCAAAAGAAAAAGATATCATGAGCGTGTAAATCGTTGAGATATTTATGTTTTTAGGGCCTATTCTAGACGATAGGCCTTTTTTGTTCGTATTTAGTTTAGAATTGAGAAAGATTATGCTAAAAAATATCCTATTCGCTATTTTACTAAGCCTCCCGGTGATATCACATGGGCAAGAAGTAAGAGGTTCTTTTGAATGTTCAAAAGCGAGAATTGCTCAATTTAAAGATTTAGGAAGTCCGAATGCTCGTATTGCTTTCCCAGGTGATCCTAATATTAATGTTAACTACTATGGTTTAGACTTGGAAATCGTAACCAACCCTAAAATGCTGATGGGTGCTGCAACGATTAAGTTTCAAACCCTGACTGCAAACTCAGCAAGCTTCCAACTCGATTTGCATAGCAATTTTTTAATCGACTCGCTCACTCTAAATGGTACTAAAGTTAGTTTTACGCATCAAAACAATCGAATTACAGTTCCTTTTAGCATTGCAACTGTTGCACTTCAAAGCCAAGAAGCCATCGTATACTACAGGGGTGTTCCTCCTACTGGAGTGATAGAAGAAGGCATATTCTTCGAAAATGAGCCTAATAGCAACAATCCAGTAGTATATACGCTAAGTGAGCCCTATGGGGCAATAAGCTGGTTTCCGTGTAATGATAACCCTGAAGACAAAGCCGATTCTTGTGACGTAAACATCACAATGAACAATTATTTTATCCCAGTTTCGAACGGGAAATTCTTAGGTGCATCGGATGTGGGCAACAATAAAAAGAGGCATAAATGGTCCCACAAATACCCGATTGCCCATTATTTGATCTCTATTGCAGCAGCCAACTACGATTTCAAGCAAACTACTTGGTCTTACGGGGACTCAATCAAAATGGATGTGGTTGATTACCTGTATCAAAGATCAGCTACTAATCCAGCTGTTTTACAAGAAATACAAAGAACCATACAAATGCTAGATATTTTCTCTGATCATTTTGGGGTTTATCCTTTCTACAAGGAAAAGTACGGTCATGCAATGTTCAATTTTGGAGGGGGAATGGAACACCAAACCATAAGTAGTATGGGAGGTTTCAATGAAACATTGATTGCCCACGAGCTTGCCCATCAATGGTACGGAGATAAAGTAACTTGTAAAACTTGGCAAGACATATGGGTAAACGAAGGTTTTGCCACATACTTAGAGGCAATTTACCTTGAAGACACCTACGGCAGGTCAACTTACGATTCCGATATAGATCAAAATATGACCCTTGCAAAGGATGCAAGAGGTTCTATTTTTGTCCAAAACACTAATTCAATCAACGAAATATTCAACTTTCAAAGAACTTATGCCAAAGGTGCAGTAGTGTTACACATGCTACGCGGAGTAATGGGCGATGAGGTATTTTTCAAATTCATGAAAGAATATGCCAATGGCGAATTTGCATTTGGAGCGGCTTCTATTGAAGATGTCAGAAAAGTCGCAGAGCAGGTTTCTGGCCTTGTATTAGTGGACTTCTTTGATCAATGGCTGTACAAAGATGGCTACCCATCCTACAGCATTAATTACTCCGTATCTGGGAAAAATGCAGCTATTGCAATTAGCCAAAGTACGCTTGGAGGAAGCACTGCTCTTTTCAAAATGCCTATGCAAATTCAAGTCTTCTTTGAAGATGGATCAAATGAAATTCAGACCATCTTGGTAGATCAAAAGGAAAGTCAAATCAACCTAGAAAACCTTGAGAAAAACATCAAAGAGATCAACTTTGACCCTTTCAATTACATACTCAAAAATATAACTGTGAAGGCCACAAAAACTGGAGTTTTGGCAACTGAAAACGGGAAAAATAGTAAGCTAGTCCTATACCCAAACCCAAGTCAAGATTTTATAGGTGTTGAGAATTACGATTTAACAAATGCTTATATTTCTAATGCTGTAGGACAAAGACTTAGCGTGCCAATCTTTAGTAACAAACTAGATATAAGTAAATTACCATCCGCTAAGTATTTCTTACACTTGTCGGATGGCGATCATTCGCTTGTACAAAGTTTTATTAAGCTTTAAATCGGTTGCGGTACCGGCTTAGCCGATGTTGCCGGAACAGATTGTGCAGGTGGTGGTGGTGGAGCTAAGCTCATTGTATCCGCAGGACTCACTGGTGCTTGCTGAGGTACTTGTTGTTGATAGTTTTCGTAAACTGGACGTTCTGGTCTTTTCAAAAACAATACATCAGTAACGATATATTTTGTATCCCCATTCCATGCGAATTTTACAAATTTCTCTTGGTATATAAGCGTAATACGCTCTCCAGTGGAAAGTGCAGTTCTTAGTTTTGAAACTACTGTATCTTCAACTGTAGAAAAGTCCCAGTACCTTGGTGTAAGTGTTCCTGTTTCTCCAGAGTAACCACCTTCGTTTAGTACTCCTTCGTAGGTTTTAAAAACATATCCTTTTTCACTGAACTTGGATATTGTTCCTGCTCTTTCTCCTGAGCTATAGTATCCAGTGCTGATGTACCAAAAAACTGCACAGGCAATTACGAGTATAAAAAGTAAGGTAATTCTAAGTTTCATTTATTTAATGTTGATTGAGGTCCTATTCCAATTATTACGCACAAAGGTAAAAAATGATTTGGTAAGTTGTTTACTTGCTACGAATTGCAATTACAGGATCCATTCTAGCTGCTTGTGACGCGGGTATAATTCCTGATGCAATTCCAATAATACTCGCAATGACGAGGCCTAGAATCATGTTGCTGGTCGACAGGATCAGGTCTAAATAACCAATATTGATAAAGCTGGCTAGATATACGATGAACAATCCTGCCAAGCCGCCAATAAGGCATAAGAACACAGATTCAAACAAAAACTGGAAGAGTATAAAGTAGTTTTTGGCTCCCAATGACTTTTGAATTCCTATGATATTGGTACGTTCTTTCACAGATACAAACATGATATTGGCAATACCAAAACCACCAATGAGCAATGCAAAAAAGCCAATGATCCATCCTCCAATCTTAAGTGCACCAAAAACTCCAGAGACTGCTTCTGCTGCAGCATCGGGTCTATTAAGGGCAAAATTATCGTCTTGAGCAGGCTTGAGACCACGCCTTGTTCTCATTAGGCCTGTGAGCTCACTTTCCAGCATTTCCATATTTTTATCATCTTCACGAGCTTGCACGGCGATTTGGCCATATAAATTTCCCGAAGAGAACATTCGTTTGTGTTTCACAAATGGTATATAGATTTTGGTATCGGGGTTACCTCCTACATCTATCAACTGCTTCCCTTTTAACTCCTGAATCCCAATTACTATAAAGTTTTGTCCTTTGATTTTTAGAGACTTTCCCAGTGGATCTTCTTGACCAAATAGTGTTTCGCTTACTTCGCCACCTATAATTGCTACGTTTCTACCAGCATCTACTTCTTGTTCTGTAAAATACCTTCCTTCTATAACAGGCACTTCGGTAATGAGATTGAAATCATACGTAATACCCTGGCAAAGAGCATCATAACTACTATTCTTATACCTCGCATTGGTCATAGAGAAATCCATGATGGTAACTCCAGTGGCGTGTTTCGAATTGCTTTTGAGGAATTGAAACTCCGAATACTTAGGACGTGGACGCATAAAATACTTCCACCAAGGATAGTCTCCTTCTCCAAAAACCCATGGCCACTTGTCAATGTAAATGGTTTTTTCACCTATACTACTTAGGCTACCTTTTATGTTGGCTTCTAGCGAGTCCACCATCGTCAGTACTCCTATGATAGAGAAAATTCCAACAGTAACACCAAGCAACGAAAGTACTGTTCGCATCATATTGGCTCTTAGTGCCTGCCAAGCAAATCTAAAACTTTCGAAAACAAGGTTTAAAAACTTCATAGTACAGCGGTTTTTTGCGAATGTAAATCACGCAAAACTCCACTACATTCCAAACCAATTTATGAAGGGCGTAAATTATGAGCAACGAATGGTTGATTTTAAGGATTGATGAAAAAAGTACCTCGCTAGTAAAGAATAAAAAGGAACCAATTACTCATACATGATCAATATTGATAACGAAAGATGCAACTATTCGAAAACCTAATTGGCTTTGACTAGCTCAATGATAAATTTCTTTTGAAAATTCCCTTACTTTTGTCATTACATGAAGCTAGTACTGACAGTCTTTTTTCTATTACATCTTGGCCTTTCCTTTGGTCAAATCAATGTCTACTTCCCTACAGAACGCATGATCATTCAGCGAAGTAACAACAATACAGGGGTGATCAAAATTGCAGGTTCCTATGATGTTTCATTTGATAGTATACAAGCCAAGGTGGATCCTAGACAACCCGGTCAAGGCACCGCCACTAATTGGGTAACCATCGCAATTAAAGATGACAAGCCGTACTTCAAAGGTAATATAACTGTTGCTGGTGGTTGGTATTCATTAACAGTGAGAGCTCTTAGCAATGGCAATGTAGTAGCAAGTGATGTAGTAGACAGAGTAGGTGTTGGTGAGGTATTTGCGATAGCTGGTCAGTCTAATGCAACTGGTTATGCAGCTGGTCAGGGACCTGGAGCAAATGATGACCGAGCCAATGTGCTGAACTTTTCTAGCAAAGAAAACGATTATAATGCTCTACCTATTGGTTTTAGTCAAATGGTGAATCCAGGTAGTGGTTTCTTGAGTCTTGGCCCTTCGCAATATGCCGCATGGAACTGGGGTAATCTTGCAGATTTACTCATTAGCAACTTAAATGTTCCCGTTTTATTTTACGGAACAGCCTATGCGGGCACTAGAGTAAAATGGTGGGACGAGTCTGCTCATAATCTACCGCTCACAAATCCACAAGAAGAAATAAAAGAAGCTAAGCACCAGCCTTATGGCGGTTTACGCTCAGTATTACAATATTATAGTTCGCTTACTGGTCTACGAGCAGTTCTTTGGCATCAAGGGGAAGCAGATGTAGCTACAGATTCCTTAGAATATGTGCAGACATTGCAAAGCCTTATAGCACAATCACGAGTCGATATAGAAGCCCCGACTTTGCCGTGGATGATTGCAAAAGTATCGGTGACCAACAATATGCCTCATTCCAATGTGAGATGGGCACAAGAACAAGTAGTAGCTGCAGATGCTAATGCCTTTGAAGGGCCAGATACTGATGTCCTAATAGGACAAGATTATCGTGGGGATGGAGTCCACTTAGATAAACAATTGGCAATGACTGAACATGCCAATTTATGGCGAGATAAGATCCTTTACACTAATTTCCTAAACAACAGCAGTCCTGTATTACCGCTAGATTTTGTTGATGTTAATTTATCTTGTTTGAGCAATGGTCAGTTGCAGCTTTCAAGTGCCAACTCGTTTAATACATATGCTTGGTCAAACAGAGATAATACCGATGTGGAGGCCACGGGTTATACTTATGATAATTTCAACAACTTTACGATGCTCCCACCAGTAGGTTACTATCGAAAAAACTGGACGTATTCGGTTGCACAAAATATAACAAGTGGCACTGGCATGTTTCAATTACAGGCTATCAAAACGAGTGGAAAGAGAGCATTTAGCCCACCACTCAACTTACAAAATGCGGTATACCCACCTACGCCAAGTATAAGTGGCGTAACTACTCTTTATAAGCAGGAACCTTCTGTTTTATCAGGTGCAGGTTGCAGCAGTTATCAATGGGGCGAAGGTCAATTGACTTCAAACATATCTATACAACCCAGCTCAGACATTACTTATACCTTAAAGTGTAAAAACCTCTTTTGCAGCACTGACCCTGCTTCGCATTTTATTCATGTATCGGATTGTTATTTTGGAGATTTACAATTAAGTGGCCCATCAAACGGTAATAGCTATAAAAGCCAGCTAGAACTCAACAGCACTCAACAGATTGCTAACGCTCAAAACTTACACTACATCTCTCCAAAAGATGTGATCTTACAGCCAGGTTTTCAAGCCGCTTCTGGATCGGTATTCAAGGTGGAGATTGGTGGCTGTAATTAAAACATACCTTAATTGGCTTGTCCTAAACTTTACCTAGAAGTGTTTTAAAAACATTCAAGGCTTCCTCCTTACTCTTAACATTGCTGTAAAACTCAAAAGTGACCTCCGCTTTGTTGTCAAATCTTTTTCTAAAAATGAAGAGTTTGGGATTTGCAGCGTCTGCTGGTTTTTGCCCAATTAACATTGAATTTCCTTCCACTGACTCATAGGTAATACCATTTTCCCCATTATTGAGATATCCCTTATACTGAGTTTCTAGAACTTTATTTTCTATTGCCTTCTCAGATTTCCAACCAAAACGAACCCATAAAATATCTGATTGATGAGCAAATCTACAAATGGAACGCTTTCCTTCAGAATGCCCCATCGATTCGCTTGAAATTGCGGCTACATCCCACTCAAATATACTGGCTAGGTCTGACGGTTTAAATGTCTCGCAAGCGACTTGGTTTTTCAAATCGGAATTCTCAGTTGCCGTTACTTTATCTCTATTTTCCGTATTTAAGTTCTCTGTGGAAGTTGAGCCGTTACAAGACAAAAGCGGCAGGATAAAAATTAATACAAGTTTTTTCATGATTCTATTTGTTAAGTTTTTCTACTAATTCTACTCTTCGGTTTTTTGCACGTCCCTCTTCTGACCTATTTGTAGAAGTTGGGGAGGCAGGCCCCACTCCTAAAGGCTGAAGTCTGCTAACAGAAATACCATGAATATTGACCAAATAATTCACAATTGCTGTAGCTCTTTCTTCTGATAATTTCTTGTTTGTTTCAAAACTACCAGTGTCATCCGTATGCCCGGTGATGTACAATTTCACGTTTTGGTTAGCTTTTAAAAATTCATCAATAATACCCAGTTCTTTGGCAGACTCTGACTTGATCTCAGACTTACCCGTATCGAAAAAGATACCGTACAAGGCTATTTTTCCGTCTTTGGCCATCTTTTCTTTGATCACGTCGGCATTGACTACTATGAGGCCTTCGTCCATTTTTTCTTGTTGCACCACTTCCACCATTACTTGCGTTACACCTTCATATGGTTTTGTAATACCTATTTCCATCAGGTAATCGGCTTCGGCGGTGGGGAGTTTTGCTACCAAATACTGTTGCTCTGCATTGAATGTGTCGAAGGGATGAAAATAATGGCTATTTTCTGCACCTTTGCGATTGTTATAGACCGAATTGAAAAATTTTGCTGCATACCAAGATTCTGTACCGTCACAGGCTCCACCAGCACATTTGAAAACAAACTCTGCTCCCGCTTTTTTCAGAGCGAGTTCATAATTACGCATCACCTCAAGCGGAGTCCTTTTCTCAGGAACATTGTAACGGATGGATGTGTGCTTTCCAGCGGCATTCAAAAACTCCCGAGGTGGTTTTTCGGCCTCAGCGGGTTTTATTGCCATATTTACCTCATTGTAATCTCGCTCGTAATAATGCGTGATTTCACTACCCGGAAAACGGGTAATAAGTGGGTGGTCTTTTGAACCCGAAATGTCTTGGGCAATTGCGACCTCCGAGATTAGAAAAATAAAAATAATTACTCTATTTATTTGTGTCAACATTTCTTTTTATTTAGTCCAGTACAATTATTGCTGAAGCATCTTTTGGAATTTTCTCTGTGCCAATGAATAAGGAGGAATCGTAGTGTTTTGAAGCTAAAAACACCTTTCCATTTGCAGTTCTGATTTGAATCCCCCTGAGTGCGTCTATTCCGATACCACCTATACTTTTCGCTTCCAATATTTCGCCTGAGCTACCTGAAAATTTTAAGAATGATATATCGGTACTACTGTTTATAGATTGAAAGAAAAAAGGCTCTGCTTCGATATTACTACTATATACAAGTCCTATATACGCGTTACCTAATGCATCGTGGTCGAGGGCATAATCACCTTGAAAGCTGGAAGAGTGAATAATTGTTTGCCAAAGTAAACTACGGTTGGTACCATTAAACTGTAGGATAAAACTGTGATCGGTTAAAGTTGAACTTAAAGAACTTATGGATTGGTTTAAAAAAGTAAAGCTGCTACCAAAAGTACCAACGACACCTACTTTACTCCCATAGGACTGTATTCTTTGCACTGTTTGATTACCAGACCCGTTGATTGACTCTACCCAAACTAAGGCTCCTGCATTATTTAATTTGAATAGTTTAAAATCTGCACCACCTGAAGAAAAATAGGAAGTAGAAAGAAATGAAACTTCTCTGATGTGATTTACACAAAAATAGAGGTTGCCAATTAAATCAGAGGTAAGTAAGACATTAGCCTTCTCATTTGTATAAATCACCTGGTTTGACCAAGCTAAATTTCCATCGGAGTTATGTCTTATTACGAAGGCATCCTCCTCTGTATCAGAATTTGTAAAGGTTGACGTTCCTAAGGTAATCGTAGAATTAAAGCTGCCACAGCTATAAATATTCTGAGCAATATCAACGGATAAACCTGTAATCTTCACTCCATCGCCCGAGACATATCTTTTCGTAAACTGAGTCACGCCAGATGAATTATATTTAACCAAGAACATGTCTACCACAGCAGCCACATATACATTTATTCCAAATTGTGCTCTTCCCCAAAAGGATCCAGATACGTAAATATTGTCTGCATTATCTATGGCAATTTGGGAAGGGAAAACCTGCGAATCACTATTTTCACCCTCTTGTAATGCCCAAATCTCATTCCCATGTTTATCATATTTGGCAAGGAACATGTCTGAATTAATGGAGGTAAGACTTGTAGTTCCAAAATTTATAGTTCCATTAAAAACCCCCATGATAATTATATTTTCCTGAGAGTCGAGTTCTAAACCAGTTGGTTCAACACTTGAAGAAGTAAGCAGCTTGACGATAGCCGCATTAGGTATAAGACTGTTTTCTTGTGTAACACATAGCCATTCTGTACCATTGTAATGTCTTAAGCAATTGAATGTGAGATCGTAAGCTAGATCCCCTTCTTGCGGATTAGGTAATTGGCGTATTTGATCATATGTCAATTTTTGAACACCCCCCTGATTGGGTGTAATACCATTATGTGTGATGGTAACGCTCTGTGAAAAGGCACCGAAACTACAGACTAAAAGGAATAAAAATAAAAGTTTTTTCATTTCGTAGAAGCAGTTTGAGTATCAAAATTTAATTTTTCTTCAATTTTTTGTAAACGCTCTTTGAGCATTTCATTCTCAGCTTTCAATTCCTTATGAGCTTCTATCAAATGAGGAATAAGACCGATGTAATTGACACTCAGGTACCCTTCTTCATCTTCATTTATCAGCTCTGGAAAATACTTTTGAACCTCTTGAGCAATAAGGCCAGTTTGAGTACCTTTTTCTCTGTCTTCGGCTTTCCAGTGGTAGTGATAGGCGTTTAAGGCATTTAGTTTGACAGATGAATTTTTAATTTTTTTAAGATTGGTTTTAAGGCGTTCGTCGGAGTTTTGAGTGAGGGTGCCGGCGATGGTCATGTTACCATCATCGTTTATGCGAGCAACAGACGTATTAAGTGAATTTCTGAAATAGAAATCGTCTCCATCTCCCCAGGCTCGGAACTTCATTCCTTCATCATCGTAAACAATATTGCCATATTCATTTGTAGATGCATTAAAGTCCATTCTAATATGCCTTTCCCAGGTACTTGGCCCATTACCTAAATGAAGAGGAGCAAGAGGTGTCGAGACTAGAGCACCAATATATCCACTATTACTAATCACGGCCTTTGCAACTCCCAAGTTGTTTCTAAAATTGAAATTCATTGGAGCAACAGAATTTTCGAAATTTAGCCCATTTTGATTCGTATATATCGTACTAAAATCTGTGGTGTTTGATCGTTCTAAAACAA
The DNA here is from genome assembly GCA_900230115.1 of Spirosomataceae bacterium TFI 002. Classification (NCBI taxonomy): domain Bacteria; kingdom Pseudomonadati; phylum Bacteroidota; class Cytophagia; order Cytophagales; family Spirosomataceae; species Spirosomataceae bacterium TFI 002. The sequence continues at coordinate 1,835,902 of LT907983.1, forward strand.
TATGCCCGAGTCTGTCTGTTCCAGAACCTTTAATATGAAGTGTGGATAATGGTTCAATTATGTTATTAAGACCAATATTACCATTCCGAAGAACAGTCATGGCGTTTGACCTCGAGGAAAATACTCCATTCCCAATCTGAAAAATACGGTCAGTCTGAGCGGCAATATTACCAATTGGATTATCAGATATATTATTAAATATTCCAAGTGCCACTCCGGCATAAGACTTTGCAGTTGTACCATATCCCATAGTCGTAGACAAACGGCCACTTGCAGTTGTTCCAGAACCCATGGCCGTGGAAGAACCGCCACTTGCAGTTGTATATAGACCCATGGCCGTGGAATTATCACCACTTGCAGTTGTACCATATCCCATGGCCGTGGAAGTTTCGCCAATTGCTTCTGTACCATCACCCATGGCTATGGAATTATCACCACTTGCAGTTGTTTCCCTTCCCATAGATGTTGAAGAAGGGCCACTTGCAGTTGTATTATAACCCATGGCTGTGGAAGCCCTGCCTCTTGCAGTTGTATTATGACCCATTGTCGTGGAAGTTTCGCCAATTGCTTTTGTACTATCACCCATGGCTATGGAATTATCACCACTTGCAGCTGTTTCCCTACCCATGGCTGTGGAAAATTCGCCACTTGCAGTAGTATATTCACCCATGGCAGTGGAAACAAAGCCACTTGCAGTAGTATTGCGACCCATGGCCGTGGAAGAATAGCCACTTGCAGTAGTAAAACCACCCATGGCAGTGGAAAGAGTGAAACTTGCAGTAGTAAAACCACCCATCGCCGTGGAAAAATTTCCACTTGCATTTGTTTCATAACCCATGGCCGTGGAAAAGCTCCCTTTAGCTTTTGTATTATATCCCGTTGCAAAAGAAAACAATCCAATACTATCTGCATCCCATGACTTCGTATTACCATACACGGTCCCAACCCTCAAAGCAGACCTGGAAGGAATCCACATCATTCGGGTGCCATCTCCGTTTACCGGAGCTGTGGATGGGTTACTGATATTATCAGATGCAAATGTTAGACCAGTCGGATTCGCACTCCAAAACCCACCACTGTTGGTGTTTTTAAGTTCATTGCCACCAAGGCCGTTCAATTCCCAATAATTGCTGGTACTGCCGCCCTTGGGTAACTCTACCCATGCTCCGCTCTGTCTGAACCAATAGCTTTGGGTATTGCTATCAAAAACCAACATGCCATTGGGCGGACTCAAAACCGCAGTTCGCTGTGCCGTGGTCATATTTGGAAGAATTGAACCTGGGGTTAGCGTCGTACTCTGGCCATAAACATTCAACACAGAGCAGTAGGCAAAAAGGAGTATTGCTATTTTTTTCATGGTAAATACTTTTACTCCATTAGTGTGAACTTTCTATTTGAAGGTTAACATTTTGCAAAAATATTTTTCATAATGTTTACTTTTGAAATATTTATCGCACTAAAGGTTGAACGAAGAAACTACGCTGAGGGAAGGAAAAGAAAGTGCTCAACTTGCATTTTATGACAAGCATAAGGTAGAATTTCTTCGCTTTGCTCAAAAGTATAATATGCCCAATGAGGACTTGATTGAGGTTTATCAAGACGCTTGTTTGGTTGTTTTTGAAAATGCAGTAAAAGGCAAACTAGAGGCCTTGAAAAGCTCACTAAAAACTTATCTCTTTGGAGTAGGTAAGTTCTTGATATATAAGAGATTCAAAGAACTTCAAAAACAAAGTTCAATTGCAATAAACGAAGAATGGAGCGAAAGCTATTTTGACCCTTTTGCAGCTGATGAAAATAGCGACAAGATTGGACTGATAAAATCAGGCCTTCAGAAGCTAGGTAAAAAATGTAGAGAGGTGCTAAAGCTATACTATTTTGAAGAAAAAGAGCTTGATGACATTATGATAATAATGAACTATGATTCTAAAAATGTATTGAAAAGTCAAAAATCACGCTGCCTAAAGCAACTCAAAGAAATAATGCTTCACAATGAATAAGGAAACAATACTTACCAAAGCACTAAAAAATCAACTGTCGGAGGACGAAGAATTGGTTTTTAAAAAGAACATGGTCGAAGACAATGAGTATGCAGAGCAATATGCTTTTGAATTAAACATTAAAAAAAGCGTAGTATCAGATCAAAGAGAAAAACTAAAACAAAAACTACAAGCTCACGAGGCTAAAACTTCTCAAAACCTAAAGCCGTGGATATGGTGGGCTGCAGCTGCAGTGTTTATAGGCGTTTCGGTGATGGGTTGGTACTTTCTTAAGCCTTCATCAAATCAAGATATGTTTTCAGCTAATTATGAAAAATTTCCCAATATAATAGCTCCAATTACTCGAAGCGATAGTGAAAGGTTAACTGCATTTAAATCTTATGATACTGGAGATTATGACCAAGCTTACGAACTTTTCTCCAAACTGAGCACTGAAAAATCAGCACCGTTTTTTCAAGGAATTTGCCTAATAGAAATGGGTAAAACAGCGGAAGCGATAAATCATTTTCAAGCGATTTCTTTTGGAGATGAATACGACGATCATAGACTCTGGTACCTTTCTTTATTGTATATAAAAAAGGGCGATAATGAAGCAGCAAAACCAATCTTAAATCACCTCGCAGATGGTAATTCTGTTTGGAATTCCAAGGCACGCCTTCTTCTCCAAAAAATGTAAAAACCGATAGCTACAGTTATTATTAACGCTACCGCTAGCCAATAAATCGGCAATGCATTCTTTAGCGGTTTTGGGTCACCGTTTAGAACAAACCCAGCCCAAAAGTAAGGGTGAACCTTGAGTGGGTTGTTACTTACAAACCTTTGCTTGGCTTGTTGAAGAGCCATATCTTTACTTAAACCCTGATTTAGATTTTGATAAAAATAACCCATAAGTTCAGCTGTTTCTTCATCTGGTACACGCCATAAACTATGAACTACAGCGTGAGTACCGGCATAGACCAAGGCCCTCGATAAGCTCATGAGTCCTTCACCGCTGTGATATGTTCCTATTCCTGTATTACATGCACTAAGTGTTACAAGCTCTGCAGGTAAATTAAGAGCATATATCTCTTTAAATTTAAGCGATTCGTTATTGGCAAATACTAATTTTGAATCTTCATAAACTGCTGAATCTATAACAGCATGCATTGCCAAATGCTGAATTGTGAAGTCCGTTAATCCCCCGATAAATGCTTTTTTTGTTGCCTTGTCACCTTCTAAAAACTCTCCATCAAAAACAGTAGATATCTCAGAGATTTCTTCAAAAGTATTTTCCAAGTTTTCAAGACTGTTTGACTTTCTGTCTGCATAGGAAGGTGCAAATGCTATTAAGCGATTGTCAACACTCCATTTTGGGTTTGCAGTTGTTGCGTTCTCAAAATGAAAAGAGTGAGAGTACCTGATAGGAAATGCTAATCCTAAAGGCTCGCCTGATGGAGAAATTAAGGTCTCAAATGGGATATTCAAAAGTCCATTTTCTGCAATAACTGTAAGCCGCTTTGGAGTACCCAATGGGATTTTCTTAAATAATAATTCAAAAAGCGATTTCGCAGTTTCACTGTACGATTTATCTATGCTTTGAAGATTGTGATAGTGTTCCTTTGCTAATGAATCAACATGCATTACAGAGCCTATTTCAAAAAGTTTAAGGTCCTGATTTGTAAGATAAATTGCGTAGACATTTTCTTGGGCGTAAATAAACCTAATTATGGCTTCGCTAGGTTGTATTTTTTTCTGCAAAACCGATAATGTAATCTGACGGTGTTTGTTTTGTTCAAAACCAGAAGTTGTTTTTTCAATTTTTGCTTGAATTTCCTCCAATTTACTGAAAACCTGAGGCACAGAATCGCTTTGTAAATTACTAATAGCCAACTGATTCCTAGCTTGAATCAATTCACTTGGTATATTAAGAATGTCTTCATTTTTAGCCAAAAATGATTTCCAAAGATGCAGAGAAGTGTTGTTTTCCAAAAGGCTTAATCCTTGTTCTAAATTACCATAGCTTTCTGTTGCCAGCACACTCAATAATTGCTCTCTATTCACATTATTTATCTCATTCAGATCAGCATTGAAAGCCTCTTTTTGATAATACTTCTGGAACATTTCAGCTCCAAGCATTGCCATGTTTTTTGCAATTAATAACTCGTTTTCATCAGCTGCTTTGGAACGGTAATTCTTCCGAAAAATCTCAGAACTCGTATTCAGTATAAACATCCACCTGGTACTGTTCACCTCACCTATTTCTTCAAGCTTAATAAGGGCGAGTTTTGTTTTCTCAAAGCCCAGTCTATCCCACATTTTCGTTATCAATTTAACAGCTTCCGAGTGCCTAGCTTGCTTACTAACCATCCAAGCTTTAGCGGCTTGAAGCATCAAATAATTGATATCATCTTCACCAAAGCTTGTTAGTTTCAGAGATTCGGAGTACGCCTGTTCTGCTTTGACATATTGCCCACTTTGTAAATATAAAGCTGCAAAATTGGAACGAGCTTTCATTTGCTCAGTAGGAGACTTCGCCAATTGCTTCATTTTTTGAAAAACCTCCTCACATGCTTTATATTTTTTGTTTTTGAGATACGCATAGCCAGCATAATCATAGCTATAAACCAATCTATTGTAAAACCCAGACTTATCTATCCCCTTCGTATTTTCAAAAAGGCTTTCCATTTTGTGTAAATAAAATCTGAGATTACTTTCATCAAATATGAGGTTGGAAGATTTTATCACTCCCAAGTAGTAAATACTTAGTAAATCGAATTTTTCAATTTCGTTTTTAGGTAAAAAACCGGATTCATTGCTCAAGTATTTATCAAAATAGCCCTCTGTCAGCTGTAGCGACGCTTTTACTTTAGCTTTATCTCCATAAGCAACCAATGCTCCAAGGTAGTTATTGGAAATACTTGCCACTTCGGAGGGATCGTTTTGATGGTTTTTCCAGATGATATCGAAAGCTGTTTTATAGCTTTTTAGAGCCTCTGATTCAAGTGAAACTTCGTTGTAAACGTAGGCAAGGTCATTATAAGTCAGGCCTAGTTCTAAGGAGTTTTGTAGGCCATTGCTCTCAAATATTTTTATTGCTTTTTGATACTGAGCAATGCTTTCTACAAACTTTTCTCGGTAGTCTAAAATATATCCATCTAAGTAAAAGTAAATGCCTTTTGACAATGGATCATCTAGTTTACTACTATCTATCGAAGTCAATAAAGCGGTTGCAGAATCTAACTCATAAGCATCTGCTAATGTTAGAATATTATCTTTTTTCGTTTTTAAAACTTCATTTTCGGGTGAAAAAGCAACAACATCTTGCGTAGAATCAGCGTCACTTTGGATGCAAGAATATAAACTCAAAAATAATAGAACCGCTATAACAAACTCTTTCACTCAAAATCAATATTTCGCCGACTTGCCATTGCTATTAGTCGAAAGGATAAAATTGCGAATATCGTCGTTTGCGGTCTTTAGATCTTCTTTTCGAAGATACATCATGTGTCCACTTCTATAGCCTTTGAAACTCAATCGGTCTTTCAGTTTACCGCTTGGGTCAAGCTGCCACATACTGTATTTGGTATTAAAATAGTTGGTCGCTCCGTCGTAATAACCTGCTTGATACAATACTTTCATGTATGGATTTTGTGCCAAAGCTTGTCTAAGGTTGTCGCGAGTATTGTCGTTGTCACGATTCCATGACCCCACATTGCCAAACATATTGTACTGCAAATCAGTCTTGAAATTTAGCTCTTTGCGAATGTATTCGTTGATTGCCGGAGTAAATGAATGTAACCATGAAGTAAGCTCTGGGTTGAAATCTGTTCTTGTTCCTCCGTCGCTTTTATCAATTCCTAAATACCTAGAATCCAATCGCCCTATGGTGTAACCGTCGCGATCTCGTAATAGCTCTTTCCAAAACAAGGAAGTAGCAATGTCCAAGTTGTTTTGTAAAATTACCTTCTTCGACAGACCCGTATAACGCGACATTTTCTCTGCTATTTCGTTTTTCTTTTCAGGCGAAATAAAACCACCCATGGTAAGAGCAGGAGAAAGCTCATTGATTGTAAAATCCTCTGCAGCTGGCAAGATTGCTTCTAAGTCTTGGGATTGGAGATTTGCTGGTAACATCTTGTGATACCAAGCTGCAGCCGTGAAATAAGGCAGATTAAGTGCTGATGCCAAAGGTGCATCCGTGCCATAGATCTTATAATCTGCAGGAGAAACCATGATGATTCCATTGAGATACATCCAAGCATTTTGCTGAAGCTTATAGGCAAGACCTGCCACGCGTGTACCACCGTAACTTTCGCCAATCATGTATTTGGGAGAGGTCCATCTGCCAGAACGAGTTACGAAAGTATTCAACCAGTCGGCCAAATATTCTATATCGGCATTGATGCCGAAAAACTTCTCTTTTTTCACGTCTTTACCATCCATCGGAATCGTACGTGAATACCCGGTGTTCACCGGATTAATATAAATCACATCCGCTACATCGAGAATAGAATAAGGATTTTCTTTGTAACCATACGGCTGCACAGGATAACCTTCATCATCAATATTCAAAACCATTGGTCCTGTATAAGCCAAATGCATCCATACAGAAGCTGAGCCAGGTCCACCATTAAATGAAAAAAGCAATGGACGCTCCCCTATATTTTTAACATCTTCTCTTTTGTAATACGTATAATAAAGCGAAGCGATTGGCTGCCCATTCTCATCCCACACCGGCTGAAAACCAGTAGTTGCAGTATAAGCAAATGTTTTTCCATTAATAGTTGCAGAATGCTTCGTTACAACTGTGCTATCTATCGGAAGGAATTGCTTTTTTTGTGCGGCAAGGTTCAGAATTGAACTCAAAAATAAAACAAGGATTGAAAAGCTCTTTAGCATAGTTGAATATCTAGTTTACCGTGCTAAAATATAGCTTTACCACCGAAGGGCAAATCCAAAGAGTGTTTTTATTTACACTTCGCCAAAACCTCTTTGGCTAGAGCAATCGCCAAATTTTTATTTGCTTCTTTATCAGCACCTACATTGGCTACAATTTGAAAGGTCTTTTCACCTACCAAAACCACCAAATGGTTTTCTTTTGTAACCCAAGTAGCTGCTTCTCCTACCCCTTCTACTTTTTCGAATGTTTGACCATCAGCTAAACCTTTGCCTATAGATGTGGCAGTTTTAGCATCCTCTGCACTCACTCCTTCTTTTTCTTGTACTATTTTTTCTGCTTTGGCAAATGCTTCATCGGCTTCTTCTTTAGTAATATTGCGATAGTATTGTTGAAAGTTTTCTAGTGACGTGGATAAGCCTTTGATCATAAATAGATCATTGCCAAGCCATTGAATTCCGATCTCGTTTGGCTCAGGAAGCTCCATTTTAACACCCATCATATCCATTTTTCGGATGCGGTCGCTTCCCCATGAATAAATACACTTATCCGTCGATTGCCCAGAAATCTTTTCGCTTTTTCTGTATTTCATTTCGGACTTTGACATATCGCCTTTGTAATGAGCTTGAATCATTTCTAAAGTCAGTAATTCATTGTATTTCGGCATATAGGCGTATAAACAATCTGCATCGAATGATTGAGATTTAGGGGTGGATTCAGTAGCATTAGCAGAGGTAGAATCGTTACTAGAACTACAAGAAATAGTAGTAAATAAAGTGAGACAAAGCGTAATAATAGCGTTTAACTTTTTCATGGTTACAAAAGGATTAAATGATGAATGATTTATCATTAGTTTCCTTTTGGAGAAAAAGTAAACACACTATGCCAAATTATTCTTTTTTAGTTTAGTGTAGGCAAAAACCACAATACCCGATATCGCTAAAAAGACCAACAACCATTTCCAATAGTTTACAGTAGATACAGGCGAAATGTCCCCATTTACAACAAACCCGGCCCAATAAAACGGGTGAATTTTCATTGGGTTTGATTCTATGAACTTCTTTTTTGCCAATGCGAGGGCTTCATTTTTTTCAAGTCCATCGTCCAGGTGGTCGTAGAAATAGCTCATCAACTCTGCAGTTTCCTTATCAGGTACTTGCCACAAACTATGCACCGTAGATTTTACACCAGCGTAGTTCAATGCCCTTGAGATACTCATGAGTCCTTCACCATTGGCATAAATCCCAACCCCCGTATTGCATGCACTCAGCACCACCATTTCCGAGGGGAAATTGAGCGAATACAATTCATAGAAATGTAACTTCTCATTATTTTGAAATAATAAGCTTGAATACAAATAGTCTTTTTCATTGACCATGGAATGCATTGCCAAGTGATGAATTCTACTATTCCCAAGTGTGCTCAGGAAGTTTGCTTTGGTTGCGTTTTCATTTAGAAAAATAGCCGAATTACCCAAAGTGGATGCTATGGATTCCAACTCTTTACCAGTGTAAATCAATGCTCCATTTTCGCTTCGAGTTACTCCTACCCCATTGGTATATTGAGGAGCAAAACCTGTTAAGAGATGATCAAAACTGAATGATTTACTGTTCTTTTCTAAAATCAAAAACTTAAGAGAATTGGCATATGAAATATTGTTTTTCAGTGTCAATGGCTTCGATTTATCATCTAAAAGTGCCTCAAAAGGAAGATAGCTTAATATGTTTTCAGACACAATTACCAAGTTCTCCTTTTCCTTTATAGCGAGTGGCTTGATTAACTTTTGAAATAAGACTTTAGCATTTTTTTCAAAAGAAAAATTGATGCTCTTGATTTGATCATAATATGTCTTGACGATTTCTTCAATTTCTTTTCGATCTCCTAAGTAAGTTATTGCGATTGTCGACTTATCAATTTTATATATGAAAACCGAAGAATCCGTTACTGCATAATTCAAAACAACTTGGTTTTCTTCAAGCTGGTTTTGTAAATTTTGAATGTCAAATTCAGCAGATTGAAAGCGTTGAAAAGACGGGTATTTTTTCGCAATATCATTTTCAACTGATTTTACTTTATTTTCCAAAAGTGAAACTCGCTTTAGCTCATCTTCCTTCTTTTCTTCTTTTTGTGTTAAATAGCTGAGTTCTATTTTTGTCTCATTTAGTTGGTTAAGAACACTTTTGGGGATATTAAGATTATCACTGTATTTAGCAGTAAATTGTTTCCAAAGGTGCTGAGAACTGGCATTTTCTAATGCATTGATGCATTCTGCAAGAAACACTTTATCATTTGGCGTTTGTACTGCAGTAAACAAGAGCCCTTCTTTTATATTATTGAGTTGGCGTTCTAAACTTGGATTAAATAAGCCTTTTTGGTAATAAGCTTGAAACATTTGAGCTGCCACTATGTAGAAGTTCTTCATGACTTCTAAGTCCTTTTTATTCTTTCCGTTTTGCTCATAAAGCTTACGATAAGCAATTCCCGAATGAATTAAGATATTGATATAAGATGAATTTATTCTATCCTCAAAATCAGTCTTCTTGATCTTTTCTAGAGAGATTTTTTTGTCAAACTCTAGCTCGTACAGCTCGTTTAGGGTGTGCTTTGATTCCTCCACTTTTCCAAGGTTTGCCAAGTTTTCAGCTTTTAAGGCAAGCAAAGTGAGGTAGCTGGTTTTGTAGCCCAATAACTGTAAAAAGTCCAATGCTTTTTGATTGTGAACCAAAGAATGAGCATAATCAAATTTGTAATAATACAGCATCGCCCTATTGGCTGATACTTTCATTCGATAGAAGTCATCATCCGTCAAATTCTCCAGTATTTTGTTGTAAGCCAGTGCTTTTTCCGACTGCTCATTCATGTAAAAAGCATAAGAAGCACTATCGTAAGATGAAAGTAAGACGTTGATTTCTTTCGCTTTCCATGGTTTGGGAGCCGAGGCAAATAACTTCTCTTGAGCTGACAGATGCTCCAAGATTTTCGCTTCATTAAACTCAAAATCATAATACCTAATGGAGCTCAAATGATACATACACAGTGCATTGAATGCATCAAACGGGCTTGTGTTTATATAGTTTTTAGCGTTTAGAGGATTGGCATAATCACTCATATAGGCTTCAAATTTTCGTTGATACTCAAAGGCTTTCTGTCTATCACCGTAATCTATCAATACAAAAAGGAAATCATTATACGCCACTGAGTTTATTGCCGCATCTTCCTTATAGTAAGTGGACCAAATCTGTAATGCTTTTTCAAAAGACGGTATCATGTCTTTTTCTACATTTGCATAGTCATAAGCAAGCCCTAAATCATTGAAAGCGAGGGCAGTTTCATAATTATTTCCTCTCCCATTTTTCTCGAAACCATCTATCGCCTTTTTGAAATAGCCTATTGCCTGGTAGTAGTTTTTTTGACTGGCATATAGCTGAGCAATATTGAGATTGAGCTCAGCTGCTTTAGCAGAATTACTTTTTACTTTACGGAGTAAATACTTCAATAAAATAATTGCTTCTTCTTTTTTATTATTTTGGCTCAAATACCCCGCTTTCATCCTATTCACTTCAAGCGAAAGTATCCTTTGCTCCTTTACTGGCATTCGCGAATAGCTTGCTAAAATATGCCTATATTCCTTCTCAGCTTCATCGTGGCGTTCTTCTAAGCCGAGCTGATTTACCTCCGCAATTTGCAAATAAACTGACGCAACATTATGTTCAACACTCTGCTTGGGTAGTGCCGCCAAAATGCTTTTCCTGAATTCTATTTCCTGTTTATGATAGCCACAATTGCTGAGACTATCCGCTTGCTCTTGAAGTTTCTTTATTGATATATCTTGCCCAAAAATGGGAAGAGACAAAAGGTAATAACCACTCAGAAAACACAAGAAAAGGATTGGCCTCATTGATCAATAAAATTTGCCTCTGAAATAATAAGAAAATGTACTTCATTTTTCTGATTATTCATTCAATCCAGATTCAATTCAATCAAACTTTATAAAATATATTTTTCCGCAACATTTCGCTTTTCAATAATCAAACTGCCTTCAACAAGCTATAAACGCCTTATTTTCAGTTATAAGACATAGAAAAGGTACAGTTGTCCAATGGTATCTCTTTCATTTTTTCAAAATCATAGAGTTTCGCATTTATTTCTCCTTCTATGTTTTTTCCCCTTGTATATTTTGTGATTTTAAAACTGCCAGATGTGGCAAAGTAAGTGATCGCAGATGTCCTATATACAAGTGAGTGTATTTCACCTTCTGGCTTGTCCTTACCAAGTATATACGTAGTGCCAACTTTCAACTTGGAATCGTCAAACTCCAAGGAAATAAAATTATCGTCGTCGATATATCCGTTCGCCTGAATCAAGGCAAAGATTCCACCAAAAGAAACCTTTTTTGCTTCCCAGTCTTTACCGTCAAGTTTAGCTTTCATTGTGCCAGTTACTTTTGAGCCAGACTTAGCATCATCTTCTTTGGGAGTGACATTCAATTTACCACATGAGCTTATCAGCAAACTTGTAATTGCTATTAAAATTATGTTGCAAGTAGTTTTCATGTTTCTTCTATTTAAAAATTTGTTCTTTTTTTATTCCTATGCTTTGATAAATAGGGTTGCTTATTTTGACTTTACATTTAATGTTTTTCCATAAGGTAGGATCGTTGGTATTTTGTGAAGTCCCACCTCTGGCATTTACCTCAAACTCGGCTTCTTTTTCGTTTATACTGAGCATAGTCATGCTCCCTTCAAATGGCATGGGCAGCTCCTCCATGCCCGTTTCTGATACTTTCGTTAATATCAAAGTGGCAGTTGCAAAACCTTCAGTTGGGGTATTTGAAGGTGAGAATTTCCCCACGAGTGGGAGTTTAAAGTCCTCTGTAAAATTAGAGAAGACGCCCATGAGTGAAATCCCACTTTCATCTACTAATTGAAAAGAAATATTTAACTCTTCGGGAGATTTAGAGATTAAAATCGACCCAGAAAAGTTTACGTTCTCATTGAGTAGCTCCTTACCATCATATTCAAAATTGGCTTCCACTTTTTGATCTTGATAACTGTCTAGCTCTGCTAGGTCAATATCCTGCCCAGTTTGACTTTCAATTACACTCTCAAGCGTGGAGTTTACACCTTCTTGGGTTTTGTTTTTGACAAATTGACATGAGGAGATAAAGAAGACAATTACAACAGCTGAATATATTCGTTTCGTTTTCATTCGTGAAATTATGTTGATTGACATTTGAGCTTTTATTAATTGTCCAGCTTGCTTAAAACCAAAGATGACTCCAATTTCCCTTTAGCGTCGAAGGTGTCACTTTTCACTATACCCAACCCTTTAAAGAAATATTCTACTACATGAACATCCTTTTTGACTATCATTTTCATATTGAGGTCATAGGACATTTTTATGCATTCAAACTTGCCCGCAGGAGTTTCTACCGTTTCAGTTCCTTCTACTTTTCTGTTGGAAATATTGACCGACATATTCATCAAAGACATTCCTGTAGAAAGAGAAGCACTCACCGAGATTTTAGCATCTTTCAAATTATCTCCCACTTTCATGTTTGCAGGATAAACCAGCTGATCACCGTCAATATTCATTTTTAAATCTTGAGACTTCGAAAACATGCTTGAACTTATGTTTTGTACATCGGTATAGAGGTCTCCGTTTTGGCATTTACCATTTACTTCGCCTTTTACGATCAATTTCCCTTTAGGATCATAGGTTTATGTCAGCATTTGAATTGCAAAGCCGTTATTTATCTGTTTCAATTGCTGAACATTGTATTTTAAAACAGTGCTTACATTACCTTTTTTATCAAGGTTTTGTAATTCGATTTTTGAGCCTTCTTTGAGCAAAAAATAATTACTGCATTGCTGCGTAAAACCGAATTTACTGCAGACTAAAATGCAAAAGAGTAGGGTGTATTTTATCATTTTATTAGTATAGATAAGTTATAATAACACTATGAAATCGAAGTGAATTTCCTATCCAGTTTCCACTGGAGGATACATTTATGTAATAAGAGTTTGCTTGGTTATCTATTATTTCATTGGCAGCACTATTTATGCTAAAAATATTTGCCGTGTTTGTAGAACTTGTAGCTGTAGCTATGTTGGTGAAATTATTGGAGACATGCGTATTTTTATTAAACTCAAAAGACAAATTAGAAGTCGAATTGTCTAATAAGTACATTCTCACATTTGTGATTTTAACACCATCTGGAAGGTTTACAGGCACATACAAAGTTTTGGGGCTTGTAGTTGTATTGAACCAAGCATATCCGCTTCCTCTAATGAGTTGGTCGTCGTAGTTTTGTGCTTGAACACTCGAGAAATTATAACTCATATAATGGTATGAAGTGCTTTCAATTTGAAGAATTCCGTCTTTATTTGCGAAAACAGGACGACGCTCTGTAGTGCCAGTAAAATCTAGCTCCGTTGACTTAATTTCACCATTTACCTCTAGTTTTGAAATAGGTTCTAATGTACCTATTCCGATATTTCCATTTTTTAAAACTGTTAATGAATTAGATCTTAATACATCTGATGCACCATTACCAATTTGAAAAACTCGGTCAGTGAGGTTTGAAAGTGACCCATTGGGGCTATCTGAAATATCATTATACTCCCCTATCACTAAGGAAGATTTTGATAGGGCATAAGATCCAGTTCCAAATGAAATGGCATTATCTCCAAGTGAATTTGTATTATCTCCAACAGCCATTCCAAAAGCCTTAATGTCACCTTTTACATCTAGTTTAGCATCGGGTGTGGTAGTTCCTATACCAACATTGCCGAAACTCTCCCCCAAAAAAAGTCTAGATGTACCATTCGTCTCAAAATTAATGCTTGTAGGTGCCTGAAATGCTAAGTTGACATCGCCATAATACCTTGCTAGCGTAGGGCTTACTTGCAGGTAATGCTTATTGTGATAATTTATATAGATATCCCCACTTGGGTCTTCATTAAAAAAAGATGCAACAGAACTATTATTTGCCTTTACGCTCAGCTTATAAGTATCTCCATTATAATCGTCGCCAATTCCTACATTTCCACCAGAGCTGACAGTTAATTTAGGACCACTACTGACATTCAAAGTTGTCTTTCCAAAGCCTTTAAGTCCTATTATCCCATTCTCGGCAATAATATGTCCTTGTTCTTGACCACCTTGTGTATAAAATCGCAGGTAATTGTAAGGACTGTTTGAAAAAATCTTTAAAGGGCTGGAAGAAGTATTCTTTCCAAATATCTCTACATCATTTCCTTGGTAACTTGATATCGCTGGTTCAATTATAACAGCCTGAGCAAAGGTTAATATTGGGAACAGAACGAAACATACTATTTTAAATACTCTTTCCATTTTTCTGCTTTTTAAAGTTTTACAAATTCTACTCTCCTATTATTTGCTTTCCCTTGTGGTGAATCATTTTTATCCACTGGTTGGCTTTCACCTTTCCCAGCAGAAAGCATTCGGTCAGCAGCTATTCCAAAATCACTTTCCAATGTATTTTTTACACTTTCTGCACGTTTTTCTGATAGTGTTTGGTTTGCGGCATCTGACCCATCAGCGTCTGTATGACCAATGATTTGAACTTTAACATTTGGGTTATCTTTCAAAACCTGAGCTATTTCTTTCAATACACCTTCGGAGCTTGGTTTTATTCGGTCGGAGTTGACATCAAACAATATACCCGTTGTCGAGAAACGCCCTTCGGTGATGAGTTTGCTGCGGGTATCGGGTGCACCTACGGCGAAGCGAACGTTGGCCACCATGTACTGGTCTGGGTTGTCGGCGGTTGAGTAGTTCATGTATTTTGCACCCAACTTAAAGGCGTTATACGTCAATTTTGGGTTGAATGCCTGCGGCAAATCCAAAACTTTCAGCTCATTTACATACACCCGAAGTCTGTTTTTTTGACGCCAAATTGCAAAATGCACCTTGCTGGGGTCTTCGTTGTTTTCACCCGTACAATCCAAACTTTGTATGGCCAAATTCTCGTTTTTATTAATTTCATCACCGTTTTCGTAAATTATAAATCCGGCGTTGGACGTGCCACCCGACCAATTGAAATAGATACCGTTTTGAAAATAGACCTCCGCAAAATCACGTCTTGGGTTATCACTTGCGTAGATATTAAAGTTGTAATTCAGGATATTATTACTGGCGTAACGCGTAAAAATATCGTACTCCAGCGTGAAATTATCAGGCATGTCTTTCACGAAATCAGGCTGAAAAAAACCGTCTTGCGACATAAACAGCCATTTTTCAGGACTGTCGTTAAATGTCACAATTTCTGCTGATGCGTTGGTGTTCCAACCCAGCGGGAAATCACCAACAGTAGTTTCTGAGAAATCATCGAAGCCAATCACTATCTCGCCAGGAACAAAGTCAAACTTTGAGTTGGCGTTGAACTTCGGTTGATCATTGGAATTTGCCTTTGGCTTATCATCATTAGGAGCAGTACTTTGCTGTGCAGGTTCTTTGGACCAGCCAGAGTTACTAGCTTCTTTCACTTCGCTGGTAGACTGCTTCTCTTCTTTTGGAGCTTTCTCTTTCTTCTTAAAAATACTCCCTATCCCCTCTTCTATTTTGTCCAAACCTTTGTCTATCCCTTGGTCAATTTTGTTATTCGCTCGGTCATTCACCTTTCGCTTAGCTGTTTCTTTGGGATCATAAATTTGTGCATTGAGAATAGATGCAGTAAAACTTAATAAAATCACAAATACGAATGCTTTATTTTTCATTGGTTTTAATGTTATTTCCTATTAGTTTTCACAATCCAAAAAAGTAAACACGATTGTAATTTTATTTTTTCGATGTTTACTTTTTTCATCTCAAAACACTAATTGTTGAACTGTGACGATAGAGGAACGAATCCAATCAGGCGATAACACCGTCGTCAAAACACTGTATGAAGACAGCAAACAACCTTTTTTGCGGTTTGCCTCGAGGTTTAGTGTTCAGCAAGCGGACATAGAAGATATTTACCAAGACGCCATTGTGGCATTGATTGAGAATATTAGAAAGGGAAAGGTGAGTACGCTCAAAAGTAGCATAGGCACCTACCTATTTGCGATTGGAAAACTTATGATTTTCCAAAAACTAAAAAAGGGAAGTAAAACTGAAGCAAGAAGCGAATTTGATAGTTTAGGACTTGTTTGGGAAGAGTTTGATGATGACGCCGAAATGGAAAAAAGTGCATTACTCAATAGCTCCCTTAGTAAGCTCGGCGATCAATGTAAAAAGCTATTGACAATGTTTTATTACGACAATAAAAAACTCGATAGCATCAGCACCGAAATGGGCTATGAATCAAAAGATGTTACCAAAAGCCAGAAGTCGCGGTGTTTAAAGAAATTAAAAGAATTAATGAAAGCCTAATGCCCCAAAAAGGGCATAGTTATTTATGGACAAACAAGATTTAATCGACAACTATTTTGAAGGAAATTTAAGCAAAGAAGATGAGCTTGAGTTGAATCAAATGCTTGAATTGGACGCGGAATTTGCGGAAGAATTTGTATTTCAAAAAGAGGTGCGTAAAGCAATCCATTTACGTGAAAGAGTAGCATTAAAAGATGAGTTAAAGACCTATCATAAACCTGTCAAAGTTTTCTCCTTCAAAACTTGGTTCGCGGCAGCGGCAGTTTTGATCCTGGGAGCTTTCTTATGGGTTTATTTAAGTTCAAATAACCTAAGCGAAGAACTTTATACTGCCTACTACCAACCATTCCCCAATGTTGTATCACCAGTAGTTAGAGGCAATACTAGTACATCTAGTGCATTTGAAGCCTACGAAAATGAAGACTATATCAAAGCGGAAGTACTCTTCCGGAATCAATATCAAAAAGATCAAAGCGATTATAGCTATTTCTACTGGGGAGTGTGTCTGTTAGAGAATAACAAAATTGATGATGCGGTAGCACATTTTGAAAAGGCAAATTATAGCTCTGAAGTACCATGGAAAGAGAACAATGATTGGTACCACGCTTTAGCATTAATTAAGAACGAAAAATTAA
The DNA here is from genome assembly GCA_900230115.1 of Spirosomataceae bacterium TFI 002. Taxonomy (NCBI): domain Bacteria; kingdom Pseudomonadati; phylum Bacteroidota; class Cytophagia; order Cytophagales; family Spirosomataceae; species Spirosomataceae bacterium TFI 002. The sequence continues at coordinate 1,852,788 of LT907983.1, forward strand.
AAGAAGCTAAAGCTATTTTGGAAAAACTTAGAACATTAGAAGGTGGATTATTGCAAGAAAAAGCTACCGAATTACTTCAAAGGTTGTGATTGTTTACTTCTGGGTACCACGAGGCTGATGAATACTTTTCCAAATAGTGTAAATTCTAGAATATATACAATTGAACTTAATTCAACAATTGTTACTATCGTAGGCTTTCTAGGCTATAAACAAAGCATTTATGAGCGTACCACCCCTTAATATCCTAGGCCAAAACCCACAATAACAAGGTTTTGCTAAAAAACGGCACCTCTTAATATTTAAATAAAATCATTGCTTTAACTATGCTAAAAGCATGGACTTCATTCATTAACTTGCACTGAATTCTTATTCAATCGCCTAGTCAAGAAAAAGATACTGCATGAAGTATAAGTTTAAACCAAGTGTTTTTTGGGGCAAAATATGCCTACTTATTTTTATAGTTGTACATACCAATACCTTCAGTCAAAAAGTTACAGTTGACGATAATTTTACCCAAGAAAATATTAGTGCTAAATCCCAAAGTTATGAAGACGAAACTGGGTACAAAGAAATAGAAGATATCCTAAACGAAAGGTTTACCCAAACTGAGAAAAGGTCGTTCTTATATCCTTTTTCAAATGCAAATCATTGGATCAAGTTTGACCTAAAAAACAACACCAACAATCCTAAAGAATTAGTGGTATATTGGGACAATGCACTGGTAGAAGAAGTTAGTCTTTTCGTCCCAAACGGCGATAAATTCACAAAACTTACCGACATGCCATATGCCAATAAAAACGATGTTTTTACAATGGGATATGAACCGCATTTTAACATTGTTCAGCAGGCTGGTGAGGAAAAAACGTACTATGTAAAGGTAAGAGGAAGAAGAGGCCACTTTTCTAAATTAATGGTTTATGATAAACTGACTTACGACAAGTTCTATAACAAAGATTCTGCTGAAAGGGGTTTAATAAGTGGACTACTCATATTTCGACTTTTACTCGTTGTTATTCTAAGCTTTTTTGTGATCCGAGAGCGTGGACTGTTCTTCTACAGTTTAGTGGTTATAGGTAAAACAGTGGGTTATTGGGGCATTCAGAATGTACTGGGGCCTATGTTTTCGAGAGACCCAGACTTGGTAATGAAAATCGATTATGCATCGTATACATGTTTACCCATATTTTATATCGCTTTTGCTGGAACAGTACTACCATTAAAAGACCTTCCCAAGTTCTTTAAATGGCTCTTGGGTTTTGGTATGATTACTACCATTGTTATACAATGGGGTGCCTTCGTATATACCACTCCAGATTGGCTAAAATTAGGGATGGAGAATATTCTATTTACTTACACCATTGTGTACGCTATGTTCTTTGTGGCTATTTTCAAAAAGCTTCCATATAACAAATATTACTCTATACCCTTTATTTTGGGAACGACAGGCTACTTTTTTATGAACGCCCGATTGCTTGGCTACGTAGAAGCTCCAGCTATATTCCAAATAAGTCAATTGTTATATCTCGTTGAAATTTTCTTGTTCATATTTTACCTCGGTCGTATTTTCCGTCTGAAAGAAGTAAACGAAAAGAAAGCAATTCAAGATCTTATTTTCAGTAAAGAGCAAGCAAAAAAGTTAAAAGAACTTGACACTTTAAAAAATGATTTCTTTACCAATATTTCACATGAGTTACGTACACCTCTCACGCTGATAGCAGGACCAGTTACCGAAATGGAAAAGCAATTTCCTGGCAATGGTATGTTTGCAATTCTAAAAGGTAACGTTCAGAAACTACAGAAACTGGTAGATCAAATTTTGGATGTGCAAAAACTGGATGCTCAAAAGATGGAGCTAGAGTCAAGTGTATTCGATATAGTTCGTTATGTAAAAATGCAGGTGAGCTCTTATGCCTCCCATAGCTCTACCAACAATATTAGTCTTTTAACTCACTTTTCTGATGATGAAATTTTGGTAAAAGCGGACAAAGACAAAATGGAAGTAATTTTGAATAACTTACTTTCGAATGCACTAAAATATACTCCCAAAGGTGGCAAGGTGGAGTTACATATTGCAAAAAAAGCAACCGCTCTCTCTTTGACCGTAAGGGATAGTGGCCCTGGAATTTCGAAAGAAAACATTCCACATATATTCGACAGGTATTTTCATAAAAAAGGCACTTCTAAATCGAAAGGTACAGGTATAGGTCTATCTCTGGTCAAGGATTTAATAGAACTTCATGACGGCTCCATTAAAGTACATACCGACAGAGGAGCTGTTTTTACAGTAGAAATGCCTGTGCTCACATCAACTACCGCACTTGAGGTAAGCAATGATATTTCCACTTCGGAAGAGAAGCCATTGTTACTGATTGTAGATGATAATAGTGATATGAGAAGCTACATAAAAATGCTCTTAGAGTCTGATTATCATATCATAGAAGCAGAAAATGGAGCAGATGGTCTCAGAGTGGCTAGAACCAACGTTCCTGACATAGTAATCACTGATCTCATGATGCCTGTAATGGATGGTTTGGAGTTTTCTCGCGAAATAAGAAAAGACAACCTATGTAACCACATACCACTTATGATGCTCACGGCTAGCGGATCCATGGAGCGAAAGCTTGAAGGTTACCAATCTGGGGTTGATTATTACCTGACCAAGCCATTTGACAAGAATGAACTAGTCTCAATAATTAACGCAATTTTTGACAATCGGAAGCGACTGCAAGAGGCCATTGAGAAAAAACTAAATGGCCAAACCGAAGCGTCAATCATTGAGCAGGAAAATCCTTTTATAACTTCATTAAAAGAGTTTTTTACATTGAATTATAAAGACTCCAACTTAAGTGTCAAGAACATTGCGGAAGGATTGAAATTATCGGAAACTCAGCTTAGAAGAAAACTAAAAGGCTTGACTGGCTTATCACCAAATGAGTTTTTAAGAAAATTTCGATTACAAAGAGCCGCAGACTTGTTGCAAGATGGTTCGCAATCTGTATCCGAAGCTGCTTTTGCCGTGGGGTATGAGAACCTTTCATATTTTGCGAAGATATTTCAGCAGGAATATGGTTGTTTACCTTCAGAGTATATCAATTCCAGTGAAGGATTAGGTAAGGTTTTAAAATAACAGAGTTAGTAATTCCTTAAACTGCTCAATACAAAAAGTTTGAAACATGATTTTTGAAAAAGTTATTAAAGCTTATAAGAACGGCTGGAAGTATGCTCTCTTAAATTTATTATGTGCCCACCTGCTATTTGGTCAGCACAGCTCTTTCGAAAATATCTCAGTTTCAGAGGGCTTATCTCAAGGGATGGCTTTTGACATCTTACAGGATAAAGAAGGCTTTATTTGGGTAGCCACTAAATATGGATTGAATAGATATGATGGTACCAATTTCAAAACTTTCCTTCATAGCAAGAATGACCCTTATAGCATAGCTACCAATCAAATAACCGCCTTACTTCAAGACAATAAAGGACTAATCTGGATAGGTACTGGTGAGAAAAAACTCATAATTTTTGAACCCAAAACACAACGTTTTTATTACGCAAATTTAGATCACGGCGTTTCAAGTGATTTACCCAATAACCTTATCAATGCCATTTATGAAGATGATAATGGAAACATTTGGTTTGGAAGTACTGAAGGTCAAATACTAAAGATAGAATTATCAGAGCGAATCAAAAAAGATTTCCATGGTCTCAATCCCGACATAAGTGAAGAGTTAAATGTGATTTCTATAGAATCACGAAAAGGAGAAGACAACAGTATTTATTCATTTGCAAAAGACAGTGGCGACCAAATAATGGCCTTGTCAAACGGCTACTATGTTAGTATTGACATTCAAAAAAATACGGTTTCCTACATAGATATTCCAGTAAATAGCACTTATGATAGTAGAAACTATTTACTATCAAGTGTATTCAAAAATGGGAAGGAGAAGCTTTTTCTGACTAATAAAAATGTCTTTAAAATAACGAATGGCAAGGTTGAAATAATTGATGAATTTCATTTTAAAGAAGGTTATATCATAACTATGGATGCCTATGGTGATGTATGGGGTATAAAAAACTCTGTCATTTATAAAACGAACCTCCATAATATCCACAACATTTTTGACCCCAGTAACTTTCAGGCGGAAGTAACTGAAAACGCAAGAATAAAGCTAATTAAAAAGGATAGTCAAGGTAATTTTTGGTTAGCCACAAATGGTTACGGAATTGTAAAAATAAGGCATAAGAGAAAACGAGCAAGAAATTACCTTGAGCGTTGGTCTTCTTGGCAAGTATATCTTGATTCTAAAGGGAACCTATATTCGTGGGATTTTAATAGGCTTTTTAAAAGTGACAAAAGTGGGCTAAAAGTTTCTGAGATAAGCCCAGGGATTGCCCAAGGAGCATTGATAGAAACCAAAGATGGGACTTACTGGAAGCTGATAAGAAATCAGAAGGAGAGTCCAAATATCTACTTAGAGCATTTGGATGCAAGTTTCAAAAGTCTAAAGATTTATGACTTTAAAAGAGCCGCTGGTATTCCATATATAAGGTTTTTAGAAGATTATAATGGCAATTTGGTTTTTGTGGGTTTTAGTAATGAGCTTATTCGCTTTAACCCAGCTAGCGAACACTTTAATTATTTTAATTTTTCGCAGAACTTCATTTTTGGTTCTCGAGGTGCTTTACATATTTATGAAGATGTATCTCATAATATTTGGGTCTCTGGGGAGTCTGGTTTACTCAAAATAATACCTAAATCAGCGGCATATACATTTAAAGGATATAATAATGACCCCGACAATGCCGCAAGCATTCCAAGTGATTTTACTACTTGTGCTGTCGACTTTCCGGCAGACCCTGAAAACTTTCTCTTGATAGGAACACATAGTAACGGAATGCTCAAACTTAACAAGACCAGCGATGTTTTTGAAAGTATAAGTACCAAAGATGGTTTACCATCTAATAACGTGGCTGGTATTATTCCAGAATCTGAAAAAAGGGTTTGGTTAAGCTCAAATTTGGGTGTTGTAGTTTATGACTTGGAGCTAAAGCAATCAAAACTTTTTAATGCCAAAGACGGTCTAATCTCCGACGAGTTTAACATGGGTTCTTTTTTTAAGGGGAAGAATGGCGAGTTTGTATTTGGTGGAATCAGGGGCGTGAGTGTTTTGCAACCTAGTTTTTTGAATAAAGCTAAAAGTGAGATAAACCTAAAATTTGTTGACCTCAAGGTAAATAATAAAAGTATTCGGCCTTTTGATGAAACAGGTCTTTTGACCGAATCTATAGAATACACTCCTTTTATAAAGCTAGCCCATGATCAGAACAATATTGGTTTAGAGTTTACAGATTTAAATAAGGGTGTAAATAGATTGAAATACCGGCTCTTAGGGGCAAGTGATACTTGGGTAGAAATGGGGCCAGGAGGAACGATTAATTATACCATGCTTCCACCAGGAAAATATAGCTTTGAGCTTACTAGTTCTTCACTGGATTTTGGAGAAGGACAAAAACCGCTTGTTTTAAACTTTGAAATAAGCTCTCCTTGGTATTGGAATTGGATGAGTATTTTGGTCTATGTTTTGATATCTGCTTTTCTCATTTATCTATTTTTAAGAGGTCAGCGTAAACAAATTAGGCTGGAGCAGGAGGTGATTTATAATGCCAAAGAGAAGGTGAGGCTCACCGAGTTGGACGAATTGAAGTCAAACTTTTTCACCAATGTTTCTCACGAGCTCAAAACTCCGCTGACACTTATAGAAGGTCCAATTAACGAATTGAATAAAAAATATCCCGATGAGGGACTTTTTAAGCTGATAAAGCCGAACGTGAAAAGGCTGAGGCAGCTGATGTATCAAATATTAGATGTACAGAAATTAGAAGCTGGCAAGGTTAATTTCAATATTGAAAAGTCTGATTTAGCTAAATATTTCAGGCTTCATATATTTTCTTTTGAGTCTTTAGCATCTTCATACGGTATAAAAATAGAGTTCAATCAAAACTTCAATGAATTTCATGCTTTTTTTGATAAAGATAAGTTTGACAAAATTATTGATAACCTTATTTCCAATGCCGTAAAGTACAATATCAAAGGAGGTACAGTAAGGATTAAGGTGATATATAAAGAAAATCCAAAGCGACTTACGCTCAGTGTATCTGATACGGGACATGGGATTTCGGAGACCGATTTGCCACAAATCTTCGATAGGTTCTTTCAAGTAAATCAAAATAATTCAGAAGGTACTGGTGTAGGTCTTTCTTTAGTCAAAGAGTTAGTTTCAGCATTAAAAGGAACTATTGACGTGGAAAGTGTAGAAAAAGAAGGAACTACTTTCTTGATTTCTATGCCTGTTGACCAAGAGACTTGGAGCGAGCATATTCCCGAAGAGGTACTGGAAGAGCCTGCTGAGGCAAATCTGACTATTATGGAGACCGAGCGGGAAGTAAGAAATGAGGAAAAAGAACTACTGCTGCTGGTAGAAGATAATCCTGATATGCAGGAATACCTCAAAATCCTTTTTCAAGATAAATATGATATCATTCAAGCTTTTAATGGGGCCGAGGGTATTGAAAAAGCAAAAGAAGAGGTTCCAGATTTGATAGTTTGTGACTTGATGATGCCCATAATGGACGGTTTTGAGTTTAGCAAAAGGATACGAGCTAATGCCGCTTCCAGCCATGTGCCTATTATTATGCTTACGGCCAAATCCTCCAAAGAAAGTAGACTAGAGAGTTTGGAAATTGGGATTGACCTTTACATGACAAAGCCCTTTGATACAGATGAACTAAGCAGTGCGATCAAAAGCTGTATAGAAAACAGAAAAGCTCTTCGGGGGATTTTTAGAGGAGATGTTTTATCACTCGAAAATAATGACAAAGTTGAGGTCAATAAGCTAGAAAAGGAATTTATAGATAAGGTAAGGGATTTCTTAGAAAGTCATCACCATGATTCCACTTTGAACGTGCAGGCTATTTCTAGTTCTTTAGAAATGAGCGATACACAATTGAGAAGAAAACTCAAAAGTATAAGTTCGTATTCGCCTAATGAATACATTAGAAAATTCAGGTTAGAAAAAGCAGCTATTCTTCTAAAGGAGAGTGAAAAATCAGTGTCGGAAATTGCATTTGATGTTGGATATGAGAGTCTCTCTTATTTTTCCAAAATTTTCCAACAAGAGTATGGATGCTTGCCTTCAGAGTACGTTTAAAGCGACATTTCGATGGTTTTGGTTGAAATGAGTTAAAGAAAGTAAAATATGAGTTAATGGAATGATTAGCTAAAATTGATATTTACATATCAATTATTAACCAATTAGCTACATCATGGAAACACTTGTACTACCAGGAAAGCAGACTATTAAATCGGAACAAATTGTTTATCTAGAGAGCGATAGTAACTATACTATTATTCATCAGACCTCACTACCAAAAAAAGTAGTTGCAGCTAAAAGCCTCTGTTATATACAGAAAGGTTTGAACCCAAAATCCTTTGTTAGAATTAATCGCCAGCAGGTTATAAACATTGCTTGTATTACCAATTTTTGGGAAGAAAACGATACGGTCAATATTGAGATTTTCAATGGTGACCTTTTCAAAACTTCCAGGAGGAGAACTACCTCATTTTTAAACTTAATTACCCCTATAGAGCTATGAAAAAAAATAACTTTTACCCCTTACTGTTTATTTTATCACTGACCTTTTGGAGTCACAACCTTTTTGCAACAACCATTACTGTTACCAATGGCGGAGACGCTGGTGCAGGAACACTCAGGCAAGCCATTACAGACGCAAGTGATGGAGATATTATTGACTTTTTAGGAGTGAGCACGGTTTCACTTACTTCAGCACAGCTTACGGTAGATAAAAGTTTGACTATTGATGGTGGTGTAGGCAAAGTCACCATTACCCGAGCTTCAGGTACATTTAGGATTTTCCAGTTTTCTGTCAATTCATCGAAAAATGTATTTCTAAAGAATCTGAAAATTACGAATGGTAATAAGTCAGATCAGGCAGGTGGAATTTTAAATGGAGTCAATCTTACCATGGAAAACTGTGAAGTCTCTGGCAATTCTTCAATTCAGGCTGGAGGTATCCAAAATGATGAAGTGCTTACTATGACCAATTGCCTAATCATCAATAATCTATATGATGGAGGCTTAGTAACGAATGGAACATCTTTTAGTGCTACTAATTGTGTTTTTTCGGGAAACCAAGGTTTTGGAATTAAAGCAGGAAACTCCAATACTGTTGTTACCCTTACGAATTGTATTGTAAGTAAAAACATCAACAATTCTTCTTCTGGTTCAAGGCCTGGTTATGGGATGACCTTCTCAGCTGCTTCAGGTTCTAAAATAACGAATTGTACTTTTGTCAGTAATGCTGATAACGGAATCCGATTGAATACTTCTGCCAGTAACGTGGCTATAGTAAATTCTATCTTCTCTGAAAACGGAGCTAGCAATATAAGTTATAGTGGTTCTGGGCTTGGGAGTAATTCTACCAATAACTTTGTGGGAACTACGGCCTCAGGTGGGCTAGTTAATGGTGTTAATGGGAACATTGTAAATGATGGAAGTATTGATCTCTTTAATTTCTCTGACCCAAATGGAGCAGATAATATCTGGCTTACTGCAGATGATGGATTAAGGTTAAATCCAACTTCATCAGCGGTTAATAGTGGTACTAACACAGGTATTTTAGCTACTGATATTTTAGGAAACACAAGACCTTATAACAGCGGTACAGCCGATATGGGAGCCTATGAATATTCGCAAGATCTTCCTCTACCTACTTTTACACTTCAGCCTGTAAGTACTTCTTTTTGTGAGGGTGCCACAGGTCAACTTTCGGTTACAACTAATTCGTACGGAATTAGCCACAAATGGCAGTTTAACTCAGGTGCTTCATGGGCAGATGTGCCCTCAGGCGGTATCTATACAGGGGAAACCACTGCGACATTAGGTATAAGCGATGTAACGGGTCTTGATACTTACAAGTTTAGATGCTTAGCTTACAACTCCGATAATTCCAGTGCCATGTCAAATGAGGCGATTCTTACCGTAGATGCCCCAATGACCTTAATGTATGCTGGAGTTTCGAATTATTATTTGGTTGGTGACCCTATTTCGCCTCTTAATCCTGTACTTGGTGGAGGGAGTCCTAGTTCTAACTTCACCGTTTCTCCTGCTTTAGTAACAGGTATTTCTATTAATCCTTCTACCGGTATAATTTCGGGTACACCCACCACCACTTCACCTTCTACAGCATACACGGTAAGTGTGTCAAATGGATGCGGAGCAGCTACAGATATTCTTACTTTTTCAACTTTAAACTCTCCTCCTCCTCCTACACCAGTTATTTCTAGTCAGCCTCAAGATATCAATGTTTGCCCTTCGTCTTCTGGGAGTGCCACCATAGTGGCCAGTGATGTGGAGATTTACCTTTGGCAAGTGAATGATGGCGGCGGATGGGTTGACGTTCCAAGCAGCTCTCCTTACAGCGGAGAGGATGAAGCTACGCTGGTAATTTCAAACTCTTCAGGTCTAAATGGTTATATGTATCGCTGCAAAGTATCAAACGGAAGTGGCATAGTAACATCAAATGAAATTAGCCTTAATGAAGGCAAAAATGTGGTAGTAACTAATGGAAACAATGCCGGTGCTGGCTCTTTAAGAGCGGCCATGGATTGTATTTCGACAGGTGATACCATTACGTTTAGTGGTGTGAGTGTAGTATACTTAACTTCCGGACCATTATTGATAAATAAAGACATGACTATTGATGGTGGAAGTGGCGTCACCATCACTAGAGGTTCGGCTTCTAAGTTTAGAATATTTACCGTAAGCAATGTTACGGCGGTTTTAAGCAATTTGAATATAACGAATGGTGAAACAACCGACCAAGCTGGCGGAATTCAAAATAGCGGTAGGCTAACACTTAATAACTGCAACATCACCGGTAATGAATCACCGCAAGGAAATGCTATTCAAAACGACGAGGTGATAGTTCTTAATAATTGCAATGTAAGCGACAATAACGGTAACCAATACGGAAATGGAATGACCATGTATGGCGATTCTACCACAGCGAATAATACTATATTTTCCAATAATGGAGGCTCTGGAATACAGACAAACAATGGTAGTGTGGTGATTACCTTAAACAACTGCCTTTTTGTCAATAATAGTGAAAATGGAGTGAGTTTTGGCGGTGGGGCAGGTTCTAGTGTGACCAATTGTACATTAGCCAATAATACTTCCAAGGGTATCGATATAGGTAGCTCGGCGGCCAAAATTACTATAGTTAATAGCATTTTTGCTGGGAACAACTATAAGGATATTAGTCATAGTTCGCCAGACCTTGGGGCAGGTAGCACTAATAACTTAGTAGGAAGTACAAATGCAGGTGGATTAGTGAATGGTGTAAATGGGAATAGGATAAATGTTCCAGCTTTGTTTTTAGACAATTCAGATGCCGACGGAGCAGATAATACTTGGTTTACTGCCGATGATGGCTTTTCATTAACTGCTTGCTCTCAGGCCATAAATACAGGTACTTCGTCAGGGATTTCTGGCACAGATATATTGGGCAATGCCAGACTTGGTACTGCAGACATAGGAGCCTACGAATATCAAAGTGTCAGTGGTTTAGAAGCAGTGGCTTCAAATGTCATGGTAGATTTTATTGATGTTTGCTCTGGAAGTACGGTTACTTTGACAGGAAGCTGCGAAGGTAGTGGAGGATTGACATGGTATGATGTGGCTACAGACGGCACAGCATTAGGAACAGGAGTTTCGTTTACACAAAACCCAACAGAAAATTCCACTTATTATGCAGCTTGTTATGCAGGAGCATGTGAAGGTCCAAGAACGGCTACGGAAGAAGTTCAAATACTTCCAAATGCTGCAGACCTAGAAAATACGGTAACGCTTACCACAGATTATTCAGCAGACACTATCAAACTGGCAAATGATTACATCAATGCTACCAATAAAATAATATCACCTGCCGATGTTATTTATCATAGTGGTAAAGCCGTGAATTTGAACCCAGGTTTTGAGTCTCAAAACGGTTCTGTTTTCCTTGCCCGTGCAGATATAGTTACCTGCCCTTAAGGATTTTAATAATATAAGATTTTGAAAATTAATTGTCAATAATTATGAAAACGACGAGACTGGTTAAATTGACCCTTTTATTTAGTGTAATAGCTCATTTGGGCTTTGCCACCATACGTTATGTAAAACCTACAGCCACAGGAGCAGGAGATGGTTCCACTTGGGCAAATGCTTCTGCAGACTTGCAGGCAATGATAAATGCTTCTAGCAGTGGAGATGAAGTTTGGGTGGCTGCTGGTGTTTATAAGCCATTAGCGGATGGCTCAGGTGTTACAAATCCTACAGATACTAGAGACAAACTCTTTTATATGAAGGACGGGGTGAAGCTTTACGGTGGGTTTGTAGGGACAGAAACTGTACTCACACAAAGAGATTTCGCAACAAATAAAACCATTCTCTCAGGTGATATTGACAACAATGACACCAATACAGATGGTAACTTTATCAATGAGAGTCATACCGATATACAAGGTGATAATGCGTATCACGTATTTGTATTTCCAGGAACAGGAGAAACTACTGAGTTTGATGGGTTTATAATTACAGGTGGGAAGAATACTGCTTCTATAGGATACACAACACAATATGCCGGTGGTTATGGATTTAGCTCTTTTAGAGGTGCGGCTTTGTACTGTTCTGGAGCTGCTCCGCAAATTAGAAACTGCGTAATAAGTGGAAATGAGGGATATAGCGGTGTTTTATATCAGAATAATCAGAACACTTCTGGTGGATGGACTACCACGATAGAAAATTTGATTTGGGTAGGAAATTATGCTAACAATGGAGTTTTATACCTACATAGAGGGCCAACTGAAGTTACTAACAACGTCTTTGCATCAAACAGTACTTACTATTCAGTTTTGTATATTTCCAGCAATATGCCGGATGGTAATAGTATTAACTATAATCATATATCAGCATTTAATAATTCTCATGGTCAATATTCAAATTTCTTTATAATTCAGGGTGGAACTGTTCAAATTAAGAATTCAATTTTATGGAAAGAGGTAGAGGCTAACAATGCTGTGATTAACAATTCAGCTCATAGTTTGACTGTATCTAATTCTTCAATACAAGGTTCAGGAGGAAGTTCTGATTGGAACGGCGGTTTTGGAACTGATGGAGGGAATAATTTAGATTTAGCCCCTCAGTTTTCCAATGCAGGAAATATAGCTGGAGCAGATGGTAAGTACTTTACAAGTGATGATGGGCTCATACCCATTTCTTGTTCACCATTGCTAAATAATGCAGCTGCTGGCCTAACTAAAGATATAGCGAATCAAAATCGTCCTATAGACGGGAAAAATGACATTGGAGCCTATGAGTTTCAAGGTGCTTCTACTATACCAGCAAATGCCTCTAGTGTAGCAGCAAGTAGCTATAATATTCAATGTGGGCAATCTGCAAATTTGACTGGCTCATGTGCACAGGGAACGCTAACTTGGTATGAAGAAGTAAGTGGTGGGAGTAGCATTGGTACAGGTACTAATTTTACAGTTTCTCCTTCTCCTTTGGAGAGTCCTGCTCATTACTATGCAGCGTGTGAAACAAGTGCTACTTGTGTTAGTTTAAAGCGAATAGCAGTACCTGAAATTATAGTTAACTCACCAGAAAATGCTACCAGCGTGGCAGCAAGCAGCTATAGCATCACATGTGGGCAAACTGTAAATTTAACTGGCTCCTGTGCACAGGGAACACTCACATGGTATGACGAAGCAGGTGGCGGAAGTAGCATCGGAACAGGAACGAATTTTACCGTAACACCTTTAGTAAATCCCTCAAAATATTATGCATCCTGTGAAACCAGTAGCAGCTGTGTAAGTTTAGAAAGAGTAGCCACACCCGATATTACGGTAAGTCTTCCTGCCAATCCTACGGGAGTTGCTGCTAGCCAAAATGATATATGTCCATATACCGATGTAGACCTATCGGCTTCTTGTATAAACAGTACTACGGCAGAATGGTATAATAGTTCTATGACAGTGATAGGTTCTGGTGCTACTTTCCAGGTTAGCCCAAATACCACAAGTACATATTTTGTGAAATGTAAAAATGGAAGCTGCTTAAGCGAAGCAGAAGAAATAACTGTTAAGGTCTTGGCCAGACCTACTGGTGACAATGCTAGCCCTGGTTATGTTTGTGCAGGTCAGGAAGTTACCTATACTGCAAGTTGTGCCGTAGGCACCGTGGAGTGGTATAACAGTTATTCTGGTGGTAACCCGATTGGTACGGGAAACTCCTATACTTTTACCCCTTCCCATGGAACTTCTAGTTATTATCGAATTTACCCATCATGTACCAATGGAACTTGCTCGAGCAGCAGGGTGTCTGCCGATTCCTATTTTTACTTCGCCCCACCATCTGTTACAGTTTCCGAAACCGCACTATGTGCATCAAATAATACCGAGGTAACACTTACTGCTAACTGTACTTCATACGCAGGAGGAACTGTAACCAATTGGTATGATGCCGCTAGTGGTGGCAATTTTTTAGGTACAGGCAACACCTTTAATCACACGCCTACCAGTACCATTACTTATTATGCAGAGTGTGTGAGTAATAATTACAGTTGCGTTTCCAGTAGAATAGCAACCGACGAAGTGGTGGTAGGGCAGCCAGTTTCTATTCCAACCTCCGTTTCGGTAAATAATACCCAAGTATGTGCAAATACAGACATTACACTTTCAGCTAACTGCTCATCTGGTACTGTTATATGGTATACTCAAGACGCTGGTGGAAGCAGCATAGGTTCAGGTCAAAGCCTAGTCTATAACGTTAGTGCTACCTCAACATATTACGCCAGTTGCGAAGATGGCTCTTGCATTAGCGACCGAGTAGCTACAGCCGAAGTAACCGTATTGCCAAGTTCTAGCGGAATTCCGCTGAACCAAACTTTGACCAGTAATATTACAGGAACAGATACCAAGCAAGCCATAGAATACATTGATGCTACAAACAAAATTATTAACCCCGCAAATGTGGTTTATGAAAGTGGCAAAGCCATTAATCTTAACCCAGGTTTTGAGGTAGAAAATGGCTCGGTGTTTTTGGGGAGAGCAAACCTATCTGCTTGTCCGTAAATTTCGATAAAAATACGAGTGTATTTTTAAAATGGGCTCAAAACCTAGGCTTTGAGCCCATTTTGGTTGAAATGAGTTAAAGAAAGTCCGAAATGAGTTAATGATTTGATGCCCGCTACAATAGCTTTGCCTCCACGATAATTACTCAATTCATTATGAAAAACATTTATAGGATTGTCCTTCCCAACAGAGATTTATTCAAAGTTCTCTGGCCCTCTATTGTATTTTTACAAGCACTTCTAATTTTATCAGTTAGCAATGTAAAAGCCCAAACACCTGAATTTTTAGGTAACCTTAATAACAGTCCATATATCTACTCAAGCCACCCCTCATCATTTACAACAGTGGGGAATACTGTTTTCTTTGCAGCAAAGAATCATTTAGGAACTGAACTTTGGAAAACCGATGGTACGGCTTCTGGCACAGTGATGGTGAGTGACATTAATCAGGATCCCACTTCCTCATACCAACAAAATACCAACAGTGATATTACTGAAATGGTAAGTTTCAACAACATTTTATATTTTGCTGCTGACGACTACTTTCATGGTAAGGAACTTTGGAGATCGGATGGTACACCTAATGGAACCTATATGGTTAAGGATATTAGAGCTGGTTCCGCAGATGCAAACCCGACTTCTCTTTATGTTCACAATAACTTGCTCTATTTTTCTGCAAGAGGAACTGATGGAGAGAGGCTTTGGAAGTCTGATGGAACAGAAAGCGGTACTGTTTCAATATCTGGACAAGGTTATAGACCTTCTGGATTTGCTTCTTTAAGTAATTATCTTGTCTATTCTGCTGACCGCTCTGATCCTCTAGTTGTGCCATCAGGTACCTCCAATAGAGAATTGTTTGCTAGCGATGGCACGACCACATATTTGCTAGCAGATATTCGAAGCGGTATTGTAAGTTCTTCACCTAGTGAATTAACCGCTTTTAATAATGTGGTTTACTTTACAGGAAATGACGCCAGTACTTACGGTTCGGAGGTTTGGAAAACCACTGGAATCTCTGGAGGAACATCTAATTTTGTAGACATAAACCCAGGTTCAGAGTGGAGCACACCAAGAGGCTATACTGAGTTTTCAGGACACCTTTATTTTACGGCAGGTAATGGTACAGATGGACGAGAAATTTATAGAACAGATGGTACTGTAGGCGGAACAATTAAAGTTAAAGATATAAATCCTAGTGGTAGTTCAGATCCGATTGCTTACACTGTTTTTAACGGCTCACTTTACTTTTTAGCAACAGATGGTACCAACACAGGTATTTGGAAGACCAACGGAACGTCAGCTGGTACTTCATTTGTAAGCTCTGTTGACTACACTTTCTCCACCAAATTCTATAAAACCAGTACAGCACTTTATTTTACCATTTACAACTCACCACAATACGAATTGTGGAAAACCGATGGAACTTCCGGAGGTACTAGTATGGTCTCAAGTTTTGATTACATTAGTGAGGTTTACACGCACAATGATAATATATTTCTTTCTATAGATGATGGTATTAATGGTACTGAACTATGGAAATCAGATGGGACTTCTGGTGGTACAAGCTTATTGAAGGATATATACAGCGATAACCTTGGTTCGAATCCAGGATTTTTCACCACCATTGGAAATAAATCTTTTTTTGGTGCAGTAAGTGGAAGTAATTCTGGAATTTATAAAACAGATGGTACCTCTGGTGGAACCTCGTTGGTTAAAGCAGTAGGTGATTATCATATTTCAACACTTTTTAACTTTAATAACGGTCTCCTTTTTTGGGGAGGTAATAGCTATACAGGTTATGAGTTATGGAAATCTGATGGAACAAATGCAGGAACTGTACAGGTCAAAGAGCTAAAAACTGGTAGCCAATCAGGTGGGCCTTCCGATTTTATTTTGTTTAATAATGAAGCTTATTTTTCTGCAAATGGAGATAACGTAGGGCTTGAGTTATTTAAAACGGACGGTACCACTGCTGGTACCGATATAATATTGGATATTGTATCTGGCACCCAAAGTTCTTACCCTTCTGATTTCAAGTTATTCAATAGTGCTCTGTATTTTCAGGCGGGAGGTTATTATGATAAAAAACTTTACAAAACAGACGGTACTTCTGCTGGCACTGTGTTAGTAAAGGATATCATTATAAGTGATAAAATGATTGAGTTGAACGGAAATCTTATAATTTCGGCATATGATACAGGTAACAATAGTGAACTATGGAAAAGCGATGGTACGACAGGTGGGACTGTTTTACTTAAAGAAATAAATACAACTGGTTCGTCAACTCCTTCTGAATTAACCAAAGTAGGAAATCAAGTTTTTTTTGTTGCCAATGATGGTGTAAATGGCAAGGAACTTTGGAAAACGGATGGAACAGCATCGGGTACAGTATTGGTAAAAAATATTAATTCTGGCTCAAATGATTCTAATCCCTCGAAATTGATCGACTTCAATGGCACACTTTTCTTTATTGCCAATAGCTCCTCCACACCCGGCGTTTATGATTACGACTTATGGAAAAGTAATGGTACCTCAAGTGGGACTGTAAAAGTATTTGATTTAAACCTTCCGGGCTTTTCGCCAAAAATCGACAATTTTATTGTTCAAGGGAATAACCTTTACTTCTCTGGTAATACTTCACAATCTATTAAAAATCTATGGAAAACAGATGGTACTACTGCTGGTACTATGCAAGTAAGTACAGGTACGCATCAAAGCTATCTAAGCCCAACAAACATAGCAAAGTTTGGAAATAGTTTAGTTTTTGGTGGCTATCACGAACTGTATGGCCAAGAACCATTTATCTACCTTAGTCCCAATTTAAGCTTAGATCCCGAAATAAACCTAAAAGGCCGAAACATATCAATATTAGATGGAGATACCTCCCCCACCACACGTGATGATACCAATTTAGGAAGGCAGTTTACCTCAGCAGGAAGCATCACTAAGACGTATACTATAGAAAATACTGGAATCGGAACTTTGAATATTTCAAGTGTAACTGTAATCGGTGGGAATGCTGCTGATTTTACGTTGACACAACCGGCTAGCACAGTGGTAGCAGGTGGTACAACTACTTTTACTGTAACCTTTAATCCATCAGCTGATGGTACCAGAACCACCACACTTAATATTAATAGCGATGATACTGACGAAGCAGTTTATAATGTTAGTATTTCGGGAACAGGGTTTTCTGGCAGTGTGGTTCGATGGGTGAATAATGAAAGTGCTACCAGACCATCTACTGTGGTGGTGGATGGTGTAACTTATAGTACTGCAGCAACGACGTATACCACAATTCAAGCAGCGATAACCGCCGCGGCCAATAACGATATTGTCTATGTTACAAATGGTACCTACAGAAACCCCAATGAAGCTACTTCCACGGAGTGTAGTCTTTTTGGTACAGCTCAGGACTTAAGCCTATATCTTAATGTTTATGAAAAAGGTATAACCATAACATCTGAAACGGGTGACTATTGTTCTTCAAATGCTAGGCTAGTTGGTTACGGAATTAATTTACGAGGGGCTGATAATACAGTGATTCAAGGACTTCATCTTGATAGTGTTCGAGTTAATGCTTTTTGGAACTCTAACTGTTGTGACTATGACCCTGCAGTTAATGTCAAAATTCTAAAAAACAAAATTACCAATACAAGAGGACATGGAATTAAGACTGATAGTCCCGCTAGTAGCGGCTTTGGTGCTTATTCTGTAGACAAACAGGCTTGGGATATTACTGGAAACTACTTTGAAAATATTGGCTTTTATAATGGCAGTGGTCATTGTTTAACTCCTATGAACGTTTCCGGTATCTGGATTGGCGATGCAGGCTCAAGTATACTTATTAAAGATAATGCAATAATAAACACCAAATGGGCGGCAATCTTGGCAGATGGCTATGGCGGAGGTTCCTATTTAGCCGATGGGGGAGCCTTGACGGTATCAGGAAACACCATAAATCAAACAATTGACGCGGGAATTCAGATCGGTTTTAGTTCAAATAGCAATACTTTTTATTACCCTACAAATGCCTACATTTCAAATAATACAATTACCAATGCCAATACAAGTCAAAAAGTAGGCATTGGGGCAATTACACTACTTCAAAGTGATGTTAAAGGTGTTCATATTACAAATAATGATATATCTAATTCCTTTAATGGTCTTGCCATTGAGATAGCGGGTTGGGAAGACTCTCCTGATGTCACTTTTGTCAATAACAATAATTTCTATAACCTCACCAGTGGAAGTTATGGTGTTACACACATTGCCGGTATAGCTCCAAATGGCTTTTATGGAGCAGCTGATAACCTTGGAAAATATAATTTTGAGAATAATTATTGGGGATCATCTAACGGACCAAATTACGCTACAAATTCTGGAGGGACAGGTGTAGGTCTTTTTAAAGAAACTACAATAAAAGGCAGTGGAGGTAGTGCCATGGTATACTCTTCTGGAGATTTTGATTTTTTGCCATTTTCTACCTCGGCTAATGCAGTAAATTCAGTAACTCCTCAAAGTTGCTCATCACCAGAAATTAATGTAAAAGGAAACGGTCAAGACATTGCAGATGGTGATACCTCTCCAAGAACAGCAGATAATACTGATTTTGGTTCTCAAAGTGTAAGTTCAGGGACTATCGTCAAAACGTTTACCATTGAAAATACCGGAACAGGTGCCTTAAGCTTAACCGGAAACCCAAATAAAGTTACTATTACCGGAGCCAACGCCGGAGATTTTACGGTAACGGCACAACCAACTTCGCCAGTAGCGGCTAGTGGAAGCACTACTTTCCAAGTCACTTTTGACCCTACGGCGACAGGTTTAAGAGAAGCAACTGTAAGCATTGCCAATGATGACTCAGACGAGAATCCTTATACATTTGCCGTTCGGGGAACGGGAACGGATGTTTGTACCCCTGTTGCTACCACCACCGAACTATTAACCTGGACTGGTGCCAAAAACACCACATGGAACGATGCCTGCAACTGGTCACCAAATGGCATTCCAACGGCTACGAACGATGTGGTGATACCATCTGGTACAGCCAACAGCCCAACCATTGCCGCAAGTACAGCCGCCAATGCCAAGAGTGTTCATGTGCAAACCGGGGCAATATTTAACATTGCCAGTACAGGTAGTTTGACTATTAATAATTCAAGGGATTTTAGTGGGATTTCATCAGCCATCTACAACCAAGGCACGGTAGAAAACAGCGGAAGTCTAGTTTTAGGGAATTCCGCATCAGTTGGTTTCTATGGTCTTCAGAATTTGAATATTTTCAACAATAATGCAGGCGGGGAGCTTAAAATTGACAACTCATATTTAAGTGGTCTTTATAATCGCTCCGGTACGTTTACGAATACAGGAACAATAAACATTGGGGCAAACGCCAGTGCAGGGAGTAATGGTTTACATAACTCAGCAATATTCAACAACAATGCAGGTGGTGATATAAGTATTGATAGGTCAGGTTCAAAAGGGCTTTATAATGACTCCATTTTTACAAATGCCGCTGTGATAACAATAGGAGGCAACGCAAGTGTAGGTAGTAATGGCATATCCAATGATGGAACTTTTAACAACGCAACTGGTGGGGAAATCAATATGGACAATTCAACTTCCAGCGGGCTTTTTAATCGCAGCACGTTTACTAATATGGCTGTGATGAGGGTCGGAGCCAACGCAAGTATAGGACTTAACGGAATACTTAACGATGCAATATTCAACAACAATGCTGGGGGAGAGCTCAATATTGACAATTCAACGGCAAGTGGTATTCATAATCGCTTCGGTACGATTACGAATACAGCAAAAATGACAATTGGAGCAAACGCAAGTGTAGGGAACTCTGGCTTAAATAACGATGCAACTTTCAAAAATAATGCTGGAGGCGAGATCAATATTGACAAATCAATTTTAAGAGCGATTTATAACAATATCGGCACGTTTACCAATTCAGCGAAGATAACGATTGGAGCCAACGCAAATGTAGGAAATTATGGTTTAGACAACCGTGCAACTTTCAATAATAACACGGGTGGAGAGATCAATATTGACAACTCGACTTTAAGAGGAATTTATAACGATTCTGGCACGTTTACAAATGCGGCTATGATAAACGTTGGAGCAAACGCAAGCGTAGGGGAGTATGGCTTATTTAACAGGGCTACTTTCAATAATAATAATTGCGGAGAGGTATTGATGAAGCAAGGGAGGTTATTTGTTGCATCTGAAAGTACTTATACTAATAATGGCTATACTTTTGTGTCTAATGAACTTTCAAACGACGGAACTTTTACCAATAATGGTGTTTTAAAATACGGTTCAACTACTGGAACTGCTATCGCCAATGCCACCAACCCGTCAATCATTGTCAATAATGACCCAACGCCAATATTTACTTACGGGGGAACGTATAATGGAACAGTGAATGGTATTTATACCAATGAGGGAGCTAGCGTTTCGGCAGGGACATTCACGGCACCTAATACTTTTACGCCATCTGGTTCTTTGCCTTCTGGTTCTCAGACTCTTTATGCCAAAATTACACCGAGTGGCTGTACAGAGGCTCACGTAGTGCCGTTTACTTATGTTAACTGCACTGCTTCCGCAACTATTTCTTATTCAGCTCCATCATTCTGTGTATCGTCTTCTAAGCAAAGTGTTACTTTAACAGGTACCACAGGTGGCGGATTTACGTCTTCACCAGCAGGTTTGACGCTAAATGGAACTACAGGTGAGATTACTCCATCCACTAGTTCTGCAGGACTTTATACCGTAGCGTACACCATCGCAGCAAGTGGAGGATGTCCTTCGGTAACTACTACGGCGAGTGTCACCATTAATTCGCTAGATAACGCAGGTTTTAATTATGGAGCAGCATCTTATTGTGTAAATTCAGTTGACCCAACGCCATCAATTACAGGAGTAGCAGGTGGGACATTTAACAGTACAGCAGGTTTAAGTATCAATACAACAACAGGAGCAATAGATGTCTCAGCAAGTACACCGGGGACTTATACCGTAACGTATACGACTGCTGGCTCTTGTCCAAATGATTCGGATGTAAGTGTAACAATAACCGCATTGGATGATGCCAGTTTCAGTTACGGTTCAGCATCTTATTGTGTAGATGCCTCTGACCCAACGCCAACGATTACAGGCGAATCAGGCGGTGCATTTAGTAGTACAGCAGGTTTAAGTATTAATGCAAGTACAGGTCAAATAGATGTATCAACAAGCACGCCAGGCACTTATTCAGTTACGTATACGGTAGCAGCATCAGGAGGTTGTGCATCAGCCACGGCGACTACTTCGGTAACCATTTCTAGTAATCCATCTGCCACAATTGCTTATGCAGGTTCTCCTTATTGTAGCTCTGCATCGTCAGCAGCGGTGACTTTAACAGGTACAACAGGTGGTGGATTTACATCTGCACCAGAAGGATTGGTGATCAACAGCTCCACAGGGCAAATAACACCTTCTAGCAGTACAGCAGGTGTTTACACTGTCACATATACAGTTGCAGCTTCCGGTGGTTGTAATGCTGCTACTGCGACTACTTCGGTAGCCATTTCCAATAATCCATCTGCCACAATTGTTTATGCAGGTTCTCCTTATTGTAGTTCTGCATCGTCAGCAGCGGTGACTTTAACAGGTACAACAGGTGGTGGATTTACATCTGCACCAGAAGGATTGGTGATCAACAGCACCACAGGGCAAATAACACCTTCTAGCAGTACAGCAGGTGTTTACACTGTCACATATACAGTTGCAGCTTCGGGTGGTTGTAATGCTGCTACTGCGACTACTTCGGTAACCATTTCCAATAATCCATCTGCCACAATTGCTTATGCAGGTTCTCCTTATTGTAGTTCTGCATCGTCAGCAGCGGTGACTTTAACAGGTACAACAGGTGGTGGATTTACATCTGCACCAGAAGGATTGGTGATCAACAGCACCACAGGGCAAATAACACCTTCTAGCAGTACAGCAGGTGTTTACACTGTCACATATACAGTTGCAGCTTCGGGTGGTTGTAATGCTGCTACTGCGACTACTTCGGTAACCATTTCCAATAATCCTTCTGCCACAATTGCTTATGCAGGTTCTCCTTATTGTAGTTCTGCATCGTCAGCAGCGGTGACTTTAACAGGTACAACTGGAGGTGGATTTACATCTGCACCAGAAGGATTGGTGATCAACAGCTCCACAGGGCAAATAACACCTTCTAGCAGTACAGCAGGGGTTTACACTGTCACATATACAGTAGCAGCTTCCGGTGGTTGTAATGCTGCTACTGCGACTACTTCGGTAACCATTTCCAATAATCCTTCTGCCACAATTGCTTATGCAGGTTCTCCTTATTGTAGTTCTGCATCGTCAGCAGCGGTGACTTTAACAGGTACAACTGGAGGTGGATTTACATCTGCACCAGAAGGATTGGTGATCAACAGCTCCACAGGGCAAATAACACCTTCTAGCAGTACAGCAGGTGTTTACACTGTCACATATACAGTTGCAGCTTCCGGTGGTTGTAATGCTGCTACTGCGACTACTTCGGTAGCCATTTCCAATAATCCATCTGCCACAATTGTTTATGCAGGTTCTCCTTATTGTAGTTCTGCATCGTCAGCAGCGGTGACTTTAACAGGTACAACAGGTGGTGGATTTACATCTGCACCAGAAGGATTGGTGATCAACAGCACCACAGGGCAAATAACAACTTCTAGCAGTACAGCAGGTGTTTACACTGTCACATATACAGTTGCAGCTTCGGGTGGTTGTAATGCTGCTACTGCGACTACTTCGGTAACCATTTCCAATAATCCATCTGCCACAATTGCTTATGCAGGTTCTCCTTATTGTAGCTCTGCATCGTCAGCAGCGGTAACCTTAACAGGTACAACAGGAGGTGGATTTACATCTGCACCAGAAGGATTGGTGATCAACAGCACCACAGGGCAAATAACAACTTCTAGCAGTACAGCAGGTGTTTACACTGTCACATATACAGTTGCAGCTTCCGGTGGTTGTAATGCTGCTACTGCGACTACTTCGGTAACCATTTCCAATAATCCATCTGCCACAATTGCTTATGCAGGTTCTCCTTATTGTAGCTCTGCATCGTCAGCAGCGGTGACCTTAACAGGTACAACAGGAGGTGGATTTACATCTGCACCAGAAGGATTGGTGATCAACAGCACCACAGGGCAAATAACAACTTCTAGCAGTACAGCAGGTGTTTACACTGTCACATATACAGTTGCAGCTTCCGGTGGTTGTAATGCTGCTACTGCGACTACTTCGGTAACCATTTCCAATAATCCTTCTGCCACAATTGCTTATGCAGGTTCTCCTTATTGTAGCTCTGCATCGTCAGCAGCGGTGACTTTAACAGGTACAACAGGTGGTGGATTTACATCTGCACCAGAAGGATTGGTGATCAATAGCACCACAGGGCAAATAACACCTTCTAGCAGTACAGCAGGTGTTTACACTGTTACATATACAGTAGCAGCTTCCGGCGGTTGTAATGCTGCTACTGCGACTACTTCGGTAACCATTTCCAATAATCCATCTGCCACAATTGTTTATGCAGGTTCTCCTTATTGTAGTTCTGCATCGTCAGCAGCGGTGACTTTAACAGGTACAACAGGTGGTGGATTTACATCTGCACCAGAAGGATTGGTGATCAACAGCTCCACAGGGCAAATAACACCTTCTAGCAGTACAGCAGGTGTTTACACTGTCACATATACAGTTGCAGCTTCCGGTGGTTGTAATGCTGCTACTGCGACTACTTCGGTAACCATTTCCAATAATCCTTCTGCCACAATTGCTTATGCAGGTTCTCCTTATTGTAGCTCTGCATCGTCAGCAGCGGTAACCTTAACAGGTACAACTGGAGGTGGATTTACGTCTTCACCAGAAGGATTGGTGATCAACAGCACCACAGGACAAATAACACCTTCTAGCAGTACAGCAGGTGTTTACACTGTCACATATACAGTTGCAGCTTCCGGTGGTTGTAATGCTGCTACTGCGACTACTTCGGTAACCATTAATTCTCTAGATAATGCGGGCTTTAATTATTCAGCTGCATCTTACTGTGTGAGTGCTTCTGACCCTACGCCAACAATTACAGGAGTAGCAGGCGGAACATTCAGTAGTACAGCAGGTTTAAGTATCAATGGCTCAACAGGTCAGATAAATGTATCAGCAAGCACGCCAGGCACTTATTTAATAACTTATACCTCAACAGGTGCTTGTTCAAACAGTTCGAATGTAAGTGTTACTATAAACTCACTGCCCGTTCCTCTTATCTCAGGAAATGCCAATCTAACTTGTGCAACTACTTCGGTGACTAGAACGGCTTCAGGTGGTAACTCATACGCTTGGTCGGGACCAAATTCTTTCTCTGCTAATACTGCTCTTGCAAATATGACTACTCCGGGTACTTACTCTGTAACCGTTACTGATACAAATGGTTGTGTTGCTTCTGCTACTACTGCCGTGACTCAAGATGCTTCTGTGCCAATTGCCAGTATCACAGGAAATGCCAATCTAACATGTACTACATCTTCGGTCACTAGAACGGCTTCAGGTGGAACATCATATTCGTGGTCAAACGGACTAGGAAATAATCCAGTTGCAACAATAACTGCTCCGGGTACTTATAGCGTGACGGTAACAGCTGCAAATGGATGTTCTGCCATAGCTACCACAATGGTAACTCAAGAGTCGGTTGCCATACAAAGTCAACCTAAGAGTGTCTCCTTGTGCCAAGGGAATCATGCTGAATTTACAGTGCAAGCAACTGGTAGCGGACTGACTTACAAATGGCAAGTAGACACTGGAGGGGGATTTGCAGATATCACAGATGACCAGGTGTACTCAGGCTCCTCATCAGCTAATCTGCAATTATCCTTCCCTGCTCAATCATATAGTGGATATACCTACCGATGTAAAATAAGTAGTAATGCATGCTTCATTAACTCGCAAGAAGCAACTTTAACTGTTCAGGTTTCTGGGGAAGCAATTTCGATCGTTCACTCTTCTACTATTAGTGGCGTGGTCAACTCTCAAGCAGTAGCTTATGGTGTTGCCATCAACAAAAATCTCGCTACTTCACGTGTCGACTTTAAAGCTGGTAACTCCATTGAACTCAGACCAGGTTTTGAAACTGATCCCGGGGCAGTCTTTTCTGCAAAAATCCAAAATGCATGTCAAAGCAATTCGGGTACAAACGCAGGAAATAACTCCGGTATTCCTGAAGAATTAATTAAGTAATAATGGCTTTTAAAAATCTCATACAAATGAAAAAAACAATTTTCCTTTCCATAGTTTTTGTTGGTCTACTGCTTGATTCTTTTGCGACCACATTGATCACAAGTGTTGCTCAAGTAAGCAACTCCACCAACCTCAAAGTAGATTGGGGAGAAACAGACGTTAACATCAGTGACCCAGGAACTAGCCTGCATAAGTACAAGCTTATCTATAAACCATCAGGAGGTTCTGCAACCACAATAGATAATATCTCAAGCGGGTCAAGGTCATATACCATCAATAATTTAACGCCTGGCACCTACGAAGTTGAACTCATTGAGGTCATTAGAATTCAAGTCCCTCCTACCCCATTTTCTCCTCCTTATGTGGACAATGAAAGTTCTTCTGGGGTACAGTCAGCTTCCATTATGTCATTGAATGCAGCTCCCGTGGCTCGCTGCTCCAATAGAACGCTTTCTGTAGGTGATGGCACAACAGTTAATCTTTGGGGATATCAGGCCGGTGAAGGTTCTACTGACCCAAACGGCGATCCTTTAACTTTTAGCTTATATCCAGAAGGTCCCTATGGGGTAGGAAACCATATGATAGAACTGACAGTAAGCGACCCTGATGGTTTAAATTCTAAATGTTATTTTACACTTACTGTGATAGATAATACTCCTCCAGTGGTTCTGGCAAAAAATGCAGTGATATTTATCAAAGCCAATGGATATACTGAGCTAAACATAGAAGATGTTGATGACAGGTCCTACGACAACGTGAGCTGGGTTCACAAAACCATTAGCAAGAGGTTATTTACTTGTGAAGATGTAGGTTTCAATAGTGTTACACTTACTGTAACCGACGAAAATGGAAATGCTGCTTCTAAGCAAGTCACTGTTCAGGTTGTAGATAATACCGAGCCTTATATCATTGATAAACCATTAACTTTATATGCTGACGAAAATGGGGTAGCCATTCTTTCGCAATCAATTATTGATACACTAGTTTACGACAATTGTGGACTTCAAAAAGTAGTGGTTTCTAAAGATACTTTTAACCTCGCTAACCCATCGGACAGCCTTACAATCATTGCAACTGATAAAAGTGGGAATGTATCTGCAAAAAAAATCTTAGTTACGGTTTTAGAATCCGCCTCAAAAACCGAGACCCAAAACTTCATTATCAACATAGCAAATAAAGAAGCCTTTAAAAGTCCATATTCACTCCAAAACTTTAGTTTAAATTCGACTCAAGAGAGTGATTTGGTGAACGAAAACTTTGGTAATAAAATTAGTTTTGGCCCTAACCCTAGCAGTGGTATAGTCAATTTCCAAATGCCCAATAATTTCGAAAAAATTATTTTATACAAAGCTGATGGGCAAGAGGTACCTGTAAACATTGCTAACCAAAACAGCTCTTTTCAGCTCAACTTACAAGACCTACAAAACGGATTATACATCCTTAAACTCCAAGACTCAAACTCCAATGAAATCATCAAACTGATGAAGTATTGAGTTGCTAAATGGGCAGTTTTTAAAATGTTATTAAACTAAACTTTAGGGGTAAAGTTTAAGGTGGGGCTTTAGGGTCCCCTTTTTTTATATTTATAGGTCATATGAGTAATTCGCCATTTGAATCTGAATTGAGTAAAAAAACTTATATTCACGCTCGGCGTACTTACTTTAATGACACAACAAGGAATCATCAATGAATTACAAAATGAGCTAGACCTCCTCAAAAAGGCCTTAGCCATGGAGAAATCTGTTGAAAAGATTCGTTCTAAAACTTTGAGTATAAACCATAGTTGGCAATTTGAGCAAATACCGCTGGCCATTTTTAAGGAGTTTCGAGCTCTCGATTTAAGTATCCCTGTTATTCATTTTTACAAAAAAGTTGACTTTACATCCAAGGATTTAAGTTTTTGGGAAGTAAAACAAAATGGAAGTTCTCCATCGATTCAGGAAATTCATTTACCCTTTCAAGATGACATTTGGTTTAATACCATTCATGATCATCATGTACACAATAAGTCAACTTCTTTCGGTCTAAATAATGAAGAAACTCAGTTTTTAGAAAATTTAAAAAGAGAAATCCCAGAAGCAGCAACTTGCAAAAACTTAAGGGTCTACTTGAGTTTTGCAAGTAAAACGGGGCTAATGGTTATAGGAAATTCAGCAGAGTCAATAAACAGCGAATTTACGCAGCGTTTTGTACAACTTTTTGAAGAAGCGTACTTCCGCTACTTAGAGTTATTGAACTCCGAATTGCTGATCAAAAAAGCAGAGATAGAAGCTTCCTTAGAAAACGTACGGGTCAAAGGCATGGCCATGAAAGATACCACTGAGCTACAAGATTTAGTAAACGAGGTATCGCTTCATTTGAAAAAAAACCAAATAGACATCAACGGAGGCGTTTTTATTTGTATCAATCGTGAAGTTGATAAAGATGTTCCGCTGTGGGGTTCTGGTGGGGCAGCAACTTATGTTCAAAAAGCCGTGGTGCCTTATATAGACAATCCCATATTTTTAAACCTCCGCAATGCCATTGTTAAAAAAACGGCATTTATAGATGAAGTAATTTCAAAAAAAGACAAAATAGCATTCTTCCAGCACCTTTTTAAGCACCATCCTTGGGATAAAGCACCCCTAGAAGCTCAAGAGAGGATGCTTGCCTTGCCAGGACCTTACGCTAGGGTGGCAACTATTTCCAACAATACCAGCATTTTTATGCTTAACAATGTGGGAAAGCCCTTTTCCGATTTCGACAAACAGGTCTTAATTCGCTCTGGTGAGGTTTTTGAGCAATTATATACTCGTTTTTTGGACTTACAAAAAGCAGAAGAGCAAAACATTAAACTACAAGAGTTAGAAGCAACAAAAACCCGATTTTACACCAATATTACTCATGAGTTCCGTACACCATTGACGGTTATTTCGGGCATGGCAAATCAAATTGCCGACAACCCAAAAAAATGGCTAGATCAAGGAATGTCAATGATCATTCGCAATTCGGAAAGCTTATTGGTTTTAGTAAATCAAATGCTAGACCTAAGTAAACTTGAGAGTGGAAACATGCTGTTTAATACCATTCAAGCAGATATAGCCCCCTACCTCAAATACTTGACAGAAAGCGTTCATTCTCTTGCTGAAATGAAAAATATCACATTGATTTTCAATTCAGCTGACGAAAAGAAAATGTTGGATTTTGACAAAGATAAAATCCAACAGATTATGCTCAATTTACTCACCAATGCGATCAAATTCACACCTGATGGCGGTAAAGTTAATGTAGCTATCAAACTAAAGGCTGAGCAGAAACCCTTGCTTCATATCAGCGTTGAAGACTCCGGTATTGGTATATCAAACAAGCATATTCCACACATTTTTAATCGTTTTTATCAAGTAGACGACACCAGTACAAGGCAAATTGGAGGATCAGGTATTGGGCTTGCTTTGGTTAATGAACTTGTACAGCTCACTGGAGGAAGCATTCGAGTAGAAAGTGAGATCAATAAAGGAACCAAATTCAGCATTGAGCTTCCCGTCACAAATAAAGCTCCCTTAGACGACTTCAAAGAAATAGAACCTAAACCAAAACTGATAAAGCAAGGTATTTGGCCTAAGGAAATGAACTTGAAAACCAACAAAGGTTTGCCACAAATTCTTTTAATAGAAGACAGCCCCGATATGGTAACCTATATCGTTTCTTGCCTAGAAAAGGACTTCGAAATTAGATTAGCTAAAAATGGGCAAGAAGGGGTCAATATGGCTATGGAATTCATTCCTGATTTAATCATTTCGGATGTCATGATGCCTTTTAAAGATGGTTATGAAGTATGTCACAATTTAAAAAATGAAATAAAGACAAGCCACATTCCTATCATTTTACTCACCGCCAAAGCTGACTTAGAAAGCAGACTGGAAGGTTTTGAGAAGGGTGCCGATGCCTATTTGGCAAAACCTTTTCATAGTGAAGAGCTTATCATGCGAATAAGCAAATTGCTGGAATCAAGGAAAAAACTACAAGCTTTTTATCTTTCTCAAATCGGTAATAGTGCCCAGCTGGTTAATGAGCAAAACCCAGAGAACGAATTCATTCTGAAAATACAAGGAATTATAGAAGATAACCTGCTCCATCAAGAATTTAATGTGGAAAGTCTATGCGTTATTATAGGCATATCTCACTCCCAATTACACAGAAAACTAATGGCTTTAGTAGGTATTTCACCCAACAAGTTAATTAATCAAATTAAGCTGCAAAATGCCAAAAAGTTGCTCGAAAACTCTACCTTAAACATAAGTCAAATTGCTACGAATTCAGGATTTAACGACCCTGGATATTTCAGTAGAATCTTTAAAAAGGAATTTGGCAAAACTCCGCAAAGTTGGCGTTCCTAAAGTTCAAATCAGGCACAACTCTTCACTTCTCCAAAAGGCTATAAGCTAAACCACGCTCCTCCGCAGCTAAGCCAATATTCCTTCAAAAACTCACAAACGCACAGTTTGTCCCATTATTTGGGCAATTTGTCCTACTGCTCATTATCTAGGCCTTATAACTTTGTAATCAGAGAAAACCTTAATGCAAAAGGTAATGAATAATACTAAAGCATAAACCCTTTCAGCTTAGGATACTTTACTTTCTCGACTTAAAGCCATGAAGACTAATTAATACCAAAAAAAACTTGGTTTTAAAATCCTAATAATCGCTCGAAAAGAAAAGTAGGGCCTTCGGGTAAAATATTGGGGGCTTCGTCCTAGATCAGTTTCTTAATAAACTGTATAGACCCAAATTTAATGCGTGAGATAAATAAAAACTTGCTAAAAACTGTCATGAAAGCTACCCTTAATTCTTCTAAGATTCATGCTTCTGTAAAAATAGGAAGCCGAATGGAAGTGTTTCCAAACCAGATTTTAATGCTTAAAGCCGACCAAAACTATACCTATGTATTTTTAAAAAATGGCTCTAAAATACTTAGCTCCACCACTTTGGGCACTATTGAAAAAAGACTTGTAGGAAATACCTTTTTCAGGGTGAACCGGTCAACGGTGGTAAACACCCAGCACATTATAAATACTGGAAGAAAAAACTTAGAAATACAAACCACTGAAACAAGTAAACCTCTGGTCATAAAAATCTCACGACGCAGAACTAAGCCTTTTTTGGCCTTTACTAACCTGAATAATTTAAAACCCCTTTTATGATGAAACAACTACTCATTACTGTTTTGCTTTTATGCTCTTTTGGCAGCTTGCATGCAGTCGATAAAAACGGAAATGGTGATTTAAATGACCCTAAAAACGAACATTTCGAGCCCTATACCGCTGATAAAAAGGCATTTATTGTAAATCATGAATCGACTGTATCAAGTTTAAAGACAAATTCTATTGACCGTACCAACGATAATTCAGGTAAAAAACCTGATAACATTTCAAATGGAGTTGCCTTCCTTCCTTTTATCACCACTTGGAATACAGCAGCTTTAAGTTCAGGTTCTTCAAATAGTACCTCCATCACTATCCCAACAGAAGGAACTGGATACAATTACGATGTGGACTGGAACAATGATGGCACTTATGATGAATTTGGAGTAACGGGTTCTGTCACGCACGACTATGGTACAGCCGGTACTTACAGCGTAGCTATCAGAGGAACATTCCCAAGAATCTATTTTAGTAACAGTGGAGATAAGCTTAAACTGGTCTCAATTGACCAATGGGGCGATATTGTCTGGTCAAGTATGGGACGTGCTTTCTTTGGTTGTCAAAATATGGTGCTAAATGCAACAGATATCCCAAACACGGCCGCAGTTACCGATATGAGTTTTATGTTTGGTTTGTGTCAATCTTTTAACCAAGCCTTACCCGATGGATTTAACACTTCGGCGGTAACAAATATGTGGGGAATGTTTTCCTTCTGTACCGCGTATAACCAAGCTTTACCTAACAGTTTTAATACCAATAATGTTACTAGCATGGAGAGTATGTTTGAGTATTGCACTTCCTACAACCAAGCTTTACCCAACAGTTTTAACACCACGAACGTAACCAATATGCGTTCCATGTTTTCCAATTGTAGTTCTTTTAACCAAATATTGCCAATGAGTTTTAATACGGGCAATGTTACTGTCATGGAAGGTATGTTTGTTAATTGTACCTCTTTTAACAAAGCGTTACCAGAAAGTTTTAATACTGAGAAAGTAAGGTATATGAATGGCATGTTTTATGGCTCCAGTGCTTATAACCAAGCCTTGCCTCAGAACTTTAATACAGGTGAAGTAATAGAAATGCGTGACATATTTACCGGATGCAGTGCTTTTAACCAATATGTTGGCAACCTTAACTTAAGTAATGTTACTAACATGGTTAATATTTTTCTAAATTCAGGTATTTCACAAAGTACTTATGATGCAATCTTAAAAGCGTGGGATAATGCGGGTTATACCAATAAAAACTTGGGAGATGCATCACCGTTGAGCTATTGTGCAGGGCAAATTTCCAGAAATAATTTGATAACTAACAAAGGCTGGACCATAACAGGAGATGTCCCTGCCGCATGCCGCGAAATTAACGTTAAGGGAAACAATGTAAGCATTGTCAATGCAGCCGCTACATCATCAGCCTTAGACTCAACAGATTTTGGAGCCATAACCATGGGCCAAAGCAACACCAATACTTTCTGGATTATAAATGAGGGTACGGTAGCTTTAACTTTAGGAGCAAACCCTATAAGCCAAATAGGGACCAACCAAGCTGACTTTACCTTAACACAGCCAAGTCCTACCACTATTGCAGCAGCAGATTCTGTCTCTTTCCAAATCACTTTTGACCCCACTGCAGAAGGCCTGAGAACAGATATTGTGAGCATAGCCAACGATGATGTGGATGAAAGTCCTTTTACGTTTGCAATTACGGGTACTGGTACAACTTGTAGCATAACAGCCACTCCAACGGACTTGCTCACCTGGACAGGAGCTAAAAACAATGTATGGAATGAAGCTTGTAACTGGACACCCATAGGGGTTCCATCTGCCACAAATGACGTAGTAATTTCAAGTGGCACGTTAAACGAACCTACACTCTCCGTTAATAATGCTTCTGCCAGCACGGTAGAGGTACAGTCTGGAGCCACATTCACCATTGCTACAGGTGGAAAACTAGAGCTTAATGGGGAAAGGGCCATTTTGAGTGCCTTAAACTCAACTTTCTACAATAATGGTACGGTAGATAATAAAGGGAAAATAGTTATGGGTAATATAAATGCAATTGGTTCTATCGGTTTGTCAAATCATTCAACTTTTAATAACATTTCTGGCGGAGAGGTTCTCGTAGACAATACTACTTTAATTGGTATATTCAACTCAAGAGGAAACTTTAACAATGAAGCAAAAATTACTATTGGAGCAAATTCTCATTCAGGTACCTTCGGATTAACTAATGACGAATCAACCTTTAACAATAACCCGGGAGGAGAAATAACTATTGATAGAACAGAGAATGGAATTAGCAATGTAGAAGGAGCAATAATTAGTAATAATGCCAAAATAACAATAGGTGCAAATTCCCCGCTTCAAACAAGTGGTATCGATAATCGATACAATAGTTATTTTAATAATAATGCTAATGGTATAATAACTATTGATAGGACGGGTCAAAAAGGAATATGGAACGCCCTTGGCTCTTCTTTTACAAATTACGGCAAGGTAACTATAGGGGAAAATGCCCCTGTGGGTATAAATGGAGTTCAGAATGGCTCCACTTTTATAAATTCTCAATGTGCGGAACTTAAACTAATACGGGGTGACTTTTTGAATAGTGCAACATATTCTACTTCAAACGCTGGCTATATTCTTGTGTCGGATTCTTTGAAAAACGAGGGCACCTTTACAAATGATGGCATTCTAAAATATGGTGTACAAACCAATAATCCTATCGTAAATACCGCAAATTCTTCCGTCATTGTAAAAGACACACTTTCTTCCATCTTTGCCTATGGAGGCACTTTTAATGGTACCGTGAATGGCATTTTCAAAGATGAAGCAGCTACTAATTTAGCAGGTACATTTACAGCCCCAAATGGTTTTACCCCATCAAGTACATTGCCATTGGGTGTTCAAACACTCTACGCTAAAATCAGCCCTGAGGGATGGTGCAGCCATATAGTACCGTTTCTGTTTGATTTCGAATGTACAATCCCCAGTATTACGCTTCAACCCGTAAGCCAAAATATGTGCCCAGGCAACCCTGTTACCTTGGAGGTGCTAGCCAATGGAAACGAATTGAATTATCAATGGCAGGTAGCCAATGGTACAGGATTTACAAACCTAACAGATGGCGGAATTTATCAAGGTGCCACTACTGCTTCCCTAAATTTAGCATACCCTACAGCTGACATGAATACTTACCAATATCGTTGTGTAGTTTCTGGAAGCGGTACATGTAATTTACTTGCAGATACCTCCGCTATTGCCGATGTAGCGATAGGCGTAGTAGCTCTAGGTCAAACCGTCACCTACACTGCTCCCATCAGTAATGATGATGGTGTAACACAAGCGGCAATTTCCGTTTTAGGTACCAATTCTATCTTATCTACTGGTAAAGCGGAGTTCAGGGCGGGGAACGATGTTATTTTAAACCCTGGCTTTCATGCTCACTCTGGTGCTGTTTTTACTGCTAGAATAAAAGCCCCCTGTCCAAATGAATAATAAATAGTGGACTTATATATCATAGGAACAGTAAAGTGAAGAGCCGTATAGAATACTCCATTTCACAATGCATAAAAACACTAAGCTGTCAATCACAAATAGAAAATGAGGGATAGTGTCTCGTGAATAAATAAAGCCGCAATTTTCCTCCTTCTTTTATTAAGTCGAGCTTTTCCCTTTCCAAAAAAGGACAAATGCATAGTTTGTCCCATTATTTGGGCAGTTTGTCCTAACACTCATTTTCAATGAGTTATATCTTTGCTAAATAGAAAAAACACCGAAACATACCCTAGAGCTATACCAAAAAAATACAGCTTCTAATGTTTAGGATATTTAGCTTGCTCAACCTTATAGCCATGAAAGCAAATTAAGAAAACAGCCGCCTGAGGTTCTGTCCTTTGATCAGGGAAACAGGGCCTTCGGACAAAAAAACAGGGGCTTCGTCCTAGAACGGTTTCTTAATAAACTAAATAGGTTCAAATTTAAAGCGTGAGCTAAATAAGAAATACTTAAAAAATGTCATGAAAACTACTCCTAATACAGCTAAGCTTCATATTCCTGTTAAAATAGGAAGTCGAATGGAAGTGATTCCAAACCAAATTTTAATGCTTAAAGCCGACCAAAACTATACTGAAGTGTTTCTTTTAAATGGTTCTAAGATATTGAGCTCTACCACTATGGGTACCATTGAAAAAAGATTAGTAGGAAATGTTTTTTTCAGAGTGAACCGCTCCACTATCATAAATACCCGTCATATTATTAAGACGGGCGAAAAAAACCTAGAAATACAAACCACCGAAAAAAGCAAGCCTGAGCTTGTGAAAATATCACGACGCAGGGCTAAACCTTTTTTGGCCTTTACCAGCCTAAATAATTAAAACCCCTACAGAAGATGAAGCATACAACTGCTAACATCTTTCTTAAACCAATAGATATGAAAAAACTTTTACAACTCATTCTCACCTTCTTATGCTTTACTTCTATAAGTTTAGCACAGGATATTTATGTAAACGTAAATGCCACTGGTGCCAATAACGGCTCTTCATGGACAGATGCCTACATAGATTTACAAGATGCCATAGACGCAGCTACTGCAAACCAAGAAATTTGGGTAGCTGCAGGCACTTACTTGCCTACAGCTTCACCTGATGACATATCTACCGACCCTCGTGACAAAAGTTTTCATATAGGTACAGACATGAAAATTTATGGTGGATTTAATGGTACGGAGACTGCACTATCTCAAAGAGACTGGACTAACAATGCTACCATCCTAAGTGGAGACATAGGCACCGTAGGTAATAGCACAGACAATAGCTACCACGTATTTATTACAGCTAACCTTACCAGTGCAGCGATTATTGATGGATTTACTGTACAAAACGGTTATGCAAACGGAAGTAGTACTATTTCCTACTCATCTCCTATACCGCTGTGGCGACTTGGTGGCGGCGGAATGAGTAATGTTTCTTCTTCCCCTACAATTAACAATGTGACTTTCACCGCAAATTCGGCTGATTACGGCGGAGGGATGCTTAATAATTCTTCCTCACCTATAGTTAACAATGTAACTTTCACCGCAAATTCGGCTAATTTCGGCTTCGGAGGTGGGATGCATAATCAAAATTATTCTTCCCCCACCTTGAAAAACGTAACTTTCTCCGCAAATTCGGCTAATTTGGGCGGCGGCGGCGGAATGTATAATTCTTTATCCTCACCTACAGTTAACAATGTAATCTTCTCGGCAAATTCATCCACAGGCGACGGTGGCGGGATGTTTAATATTTCTTCATCCCTTACACTGAGCAATGTAATCTTTGCTTCAAACACGTCGAATTCCGGCGACGGCGGGGGAATGTATAATCGTGATTCTCCTTCCACTACATTGACCAATGTGACATTCAAGGGGAATATAGCGACTAACGGCGGCGGGATGTATAATTATAACTCTTCTCCTATAATTACCAATTCTATCTTTTGGGACAATATGAAAGGTACAAGCACTACCGTTGCGGGAGCAGATATAGAAAATCTTTCTTCTACACCTACCGTCACCTACACCTCACTTCAGGGCTATACCGGCGGTACAGGATGTATTACTGGAGACCCGCTATTTGTAAATGCTACAGATGCAGATGGAGCAGATAATGTATGGATGACTGCAGATGATGGACTACGCTTAGTAATGGGTAGTCTCGCTATAAATGCAGGAAACAATGCAGCTATACCCAGCGGTATCACCACAGATATCACAGGAGCTGTACGTATACAAGATGTAACGGTGGACATGGGGGCATATGAAGATGTAGTGTGTAGTTTTGCTACATTATATGTAGATAGCACTATAGCAGCCAGCGGAAACGGTAGTTCATGGAGCACCGCATTCAAAACCCTGAGCGAGGCCATAGACCGAGTATGTACCAATACAGATAGTATACTCGTAGCAGCAGGGACATATTTACCTACCAGCAAACCTACGGGAGTGGTAACAGCAGACCCTAGAGACGTGACCTTTTATCTAAACCAAGACATAATACTCCTAGGAGGCTACCCAGCAGGTGGGGGTACGCGAGATGCAGCAGCCAATCCAACCATCCTAAGTGGAGATATAGGCGTTTTAGGAGATTCTTTGGACAATAGCTACCATGTTTTTATTACTGCTAGTCTTTCTAATGCAGCGGTTATTGAAGGCTTTACTATACAAAACGGTAATGCAAATGGAAGTAGTATTATTTCCTACGCATCTCAATCGCTGAGTCGACGTAATGGCGGCGGAATGATTAATCATAATTCTTCACCTACAGTTACAGATGTGACCTTCTTGTCCAATACGGCGAGTAACATTGGCGGCGGGATGCTGAATGAAAATTCTTCTCCGACACTTACCAATGTGAACTTTGTGTTCAATAAGGCGGATGGCGGAGGTGGGATATATAATGGAAATTCTTCACCTAGTTTAAGTAATCTGACCTTTGCCTCCAATACAGCGAATATCGGTGGCGGGATGCAGAATTATTATTATTCTTCTCCTATCTTAACCAATGTGCTTTTCTCTTCCAATTCGGCAGGTCTTGGTGGTGGAATGGCCAACGATTTCTCCTCGCCAACACTTACTAATGTAACCTTCTTTTCCAATTCGTCAAGTTCAAGTTATGGTGGCGGAATATATAATAACAATACATGCTTTCCTGTAGTAACAAATTGCATCTTCTGGGAGAATATGCAAGGTACAAGCACAACCGCAGCTGGGGCAGATATGGAAAGTTATAGTTCATCCTCACCTGTAGTCACATATACCTCATTACAAAGCTACGCTGGCGGTACAGGGTCTATCAACGGAGACCCACTTTTTGTAGACGCTGCCAATGGGGATTATAGGTTAAAAGCTTGTTCTCCAGCTATTAATATGGGCACTACGGTAAGTCATACTACCGATATATTGGGTAATAATCATTTTGGAATAGTGGATATGGGAGCCTATGAGTATCAAGGAAACCCTTTTAGTAGCACTGCCATTTACGTTAAAAAAGATGCTACTGGTGACAATGATGGCTCATCATGGGCAAATGCCTATACTGATTTACAAGATGCCATAGACAACCAATGCAATGGGTTAGATATTTGGGTTGCCGCGGGCACTTACTTGCCTACAGCTTCACCTGATGACATATCTACCGACCCTCGTGATAAAAGTTTTCACATAGGCACAGATATGAAAATATACGGTGGATTTGATGGTACAGAGACTGCACTCTCTCAAAGAGATTGGGAATCAAACGTCACTATATTAAGTGGTGATTTTGATGGTAATGATGTGGTAACAGGAGCCGGTAGCAGCTTATCTTTTACTAATAATGAAGAGAATGCTATCCATGTACTCATTACTGCAGATTTAACCACCTCAAGCATAATTGATGGATTTACCATTACGAAGGGGAATGCTAATGTATCTCCTGGAGCTATTACTTATCAGTCTAAGAGTTTTTTCGGTAGCTTAGGAGGTGGATTATATAATTTTACTTCTTCACCATTCATCACCAATACCACATTTGTCAATAATAATACAGATTTTCACGGTGGTGCAATGTCAAATTATGGTTCATCGCCATCAATTACTAATTCTGTTTTTGCCAATAATAACGCTGATAGAAATGGAGGAGGAATTTATAACGAGTTTTCTTCGCCAGCAATTACCAACACCACCTTTGTAAATAATAATGCAGCTTTAAAAGGTGGCGGAATTTATAACATACAATTTTCACCAACAATCGCAAATACTATTTTTTGGGAGAATACTCAATTGGGTGGCAATGCCGTCGCAGGAGCGGATATATCAGACAATGGAAGTGCCACGAACGCAACCTACTCCCTTACCCAAGAAAACAGTGATTTTAGTACAGGAACGGGCATCATTAATAATGAAGACCCACTTTTTGTAGATGCTGCCAATGGTGACTTTAGGCTGCAGGCTTGTTCGCCAGTAATAGATAAAGGAACCGCAGATACCACAGGACTTAACTTAGGCTTGATAGATTTGGCAGGAAACCCAAGAGTTTTAGATGGCAGAATAGACATGGGAGCCTATGAAGGTGCAAGTGTAGGACTCGCCACCGCCACAGACTTACTCACATGGACAGGAGCAGTAGATACAGTATGGAACAATGCCTGTAACTGGTCTCCCGCAGGTATTCCTACTGCTACTAATGACGTAATTATTCCTGCAGGGCTAACAAACCAGCCGACAATCTCCATTATTAATGCCGTGGCAAGCACAGTGGAAGTATATGGAGAACTCACCATTGCCTCTGACGGAAAACTGGAACTTAATGGGGCAATATTTTTCCCAAGCGGTAGTTTTAATGGCAATTTCTATAATTGGGGTACGGTTCATAACAATGGTGAATTAGTCATAGAAAACCTGAATACTATAAGTAACTTGGGATTATTTAACAGAGGAACTTTTAACAATAATACGGAAGGAGAGATTATAATTGACAATACGACTTCAGGTGGTTTAAGTAATACTTTCAATACTGCTTCTTTTAAAAATAGTGGTAAAATCAACATAGGTACCAATGGCCCTATAGGTTCTACAGGGATTTCAGTTTTTCAAGGCACTTTTACGAATTTTTCAGAAGGAGAAATTAATATTGACAATACAGCAAACACAGGTATAAGCATCTCTGGAAGTACTATTTTTAATAATGAAGGTAAGATTACTATAGGTGCCAACTCCACAGAGATTAAGAATGGATTGGAGAATAATTACTCCACTTTTAATAACACCTTGTGTGCTGAGTTTAAAATTTTCAAGGGTATTTTACACAATAATTCAACACAATACTTTACCGCAACAGTAACAAACACAGGCTATATTTTAACTATGGATAGCCTAAAAAATGAAGGTACATTTACCAATAACGGCGTATTAAAATATGGTGTACAAACTGGTAACGCTGTCGCAAATTCAACAGATTCTTCTATCATTGTCAATGATACGCTTTCTACCATCTTTACCTATGGTGGCACTTATAATGGTACGGTAAATGGCATTTTCACGGATGAAACGGCCACAGTTTCAGCTGGGTCTTATGAAGTAGATAGAGATGTTGATTTTATAGCAGCCTGTAATTTACCTAGCGGTACACAAACCCTTTATGCTAGTATAACATCTTCTTCATGTACCTCGCCAGTTATAGTACCTTTCCTTTACAATAATGTAGTAGCCACCCCTACTGACTTACTCACATGGACAGGAGCAAAAAACACTGACTGGAACAATGCCTGTAACTGGTCTCCCGCAGGTATTCCTACTGCTACTAATGATGTAATTATTCCTGGGGGTTTATCAAATCAGCCTACTATAACTATTGATACGGCCAAAGCTGGGAGCATGAAAGTAGAATCTGGAGCCATATTTACCATAGCGGCCAGTGGCAAGTTGGAGCTTTATGGGTCAAAAGCTAATTTTAATATTGAATCATACACTTTCATTAATTCTGGCACAGTAGAAAACAATGGTACATTAACTATCGGAATTGAAAATTTTATCGATGACTATGGTCTGGCGAATTATTTTCACTTTAACAATAATGTAGGAGGAGAAGTCATCATTGATAGAAGTACAGAAGCAGCCATATTAAATGTTGGTACCATAACCAATGATGCTAATATTACCATTGGTTCAAATACTGGAATAGGTGATTATGGCTTTTATAATTTTTCAACTTTTAATAATAGTATTTGTGCCAACCTTAAAATTGAACAGGGTAAATTTAGAAATAACAATGGAACAGCAGTCACTAACTTGGGCTATGTCTATTTGGCTGATACCTTAGAAAATGAAGGCATATTCACTAATGATGGCCTTTTAAAAAGCGGCGTACAAACAGGAAACCCAGTTGTAAATAGTACAGATTCTTCTGTCATTGTCAATGATACGCTTTCTACCATCTTTAGCTATGGTGGTACTTTTAACGGTACGGTCAATGGTATTTTCACAGATGAAGCTGCTACCGTTTCAGCAGGTGCGTTTACTACTCCCAATAGTTTTGTACCCTTAAGTACATTGCCTTTAGGCAGTCAAACACTTTATGCCAAAGTAACGCCTAATGGCGGTGCCTGTAGCCATGTGGTACCATTCCTGTTTGATAACTTTAGAGAAATAGACGTAAGAGGAAATTATGTAAGCATAGCCAATGGAGACATGAGTCCATCGGTTTCAGACTTGACAGACTTTGGTGTAGCGGGTATAACTGGTGGAACTATTTCCAATATTTTTACGATAGTAAATGAAGGTACCTCCACTTTAACTTTAGGTGCTAATCCTGTTACTAAATCTGGACCACATGAAGCTGATTTTACAATTGTTCAGCCAAGTGAAACTACCATAGCTCCGGGCGATAGTGTATACCTTGATATTATTTTTGACCCCTCGGTTTTCGGAGAGAGAAACGCCACTAT
This sequence comes from Spirosomataceae bacterium TFI 002, assembly GCA_900230115.1. NCBI lineage: Bacteria > Pseudomonadati > Bacteroidota > Cytophagia > Cytophagales > Spirosomataceae > Spirosomataceae bacterium TFI 002. Next base: position 1,893,919 of record LT907983.1, read on the forward strand.
AAGTATTGCCAATGACGATGCTGATGAGAGCCCTTACACCTTCGCCATTTTAGGTAGTAGTATTTGCAATACCTCACCTACAGCAAGCATCTCAGATTCGCAAAACCTCACTTGTACTGTCACTTCTGTTACAAGAACAGCAAGTGGTGGAACTTCTTATTCTTGGTCGAATAGCTTGGGAACCAATGCTACAGCCAATATTACAGCAGCAGGAACTTATACTGTAACGGTCACTGCCGCGAATGGATGTACAAGCACTGCAACAACAGAAGTGACTATTGACAATACGCCACCAACCGCAAGTATCTCAGGTACACAAAACCTCACTTGTTCCACCACCTCAGTAAGCAGAACAGCATCTGGAGGAACAAGCTACTCCTGGTCAAATGGAGACAATACAGCGATTGCGACAATAAATGCTGCTGGAACTTACACGGTAACAGTCACTGCAGCCAATGGCTGTACAGCGACAGCAACTACAGCTGTAAGCCAAAATATAACGCCTCCGACTCCAAGTGTCACAGGGTCAGATAACCTCACTTGTACTGTCACTTCTGTTACAAGAACAGCAAGTGGTGGAACTTCTTATTCTTGGTCGAATAGCTTGGGAACCAATGCTACAGCCAATATTACAGCAGCAGGAACTTATACTGTAACGGTCACTGCCGCGAATGGATGTACAAGCACCGCAACTACAGAGGTGTCCATTGACAATACGCCACCTACAGCAAACATCTCAGATTCGCAAAACCTAAGCTGTACCATCACCTCGGTAAGCAGAACAGCATCTGGTGGAACAAGCTACTCCTGGTCAAATGGAGACAATACAGCGATTGCGACAATAAATGCTGCAGGAACTTACACGGTAACAGTCACTGCCGCCAATGGCTGTACAGCGACAGCAACTACAGCTGTAAGCCAAAATATAACGCCTCCGACTCCAAGTATCACAGGGTCAGATAACCTCACTTGTACTGTCACTTCTGTTACAAGAACAGCAAGTGGTGGAACTTCTTATTCTTGGTCGAATAGCTTGGGAACCAATGCTACAGCCAATATTACAGCAGCAGGAACTTATACTGTAACGGTCACTGCCGCGAATGGATGTACAAGCACTGCTACTACAGAAGTGACTATTGACAACACGCCACCAACCGCAAGTATCTCAGGTACACAAAACCTCACTTGTTCCACCACCTCAGTAAGCAGAACAGCATCTGGAGGAACTAGCTATGCATGGTCTAACGGATTAGGAACAAATGCCACAGTAAATATCAATTCCACTGGGACTTACACCGTAACCGTAACTGCTGCCAATGGCTGTACAAGTTCTGCAACTACAGCAGTGATACAAGAAAGCACAGAGATTGCGATCTTAACCCAACCTCAAAGCACTAGTATTTGCCAAGGAAACAATACTATTTTCAATGTTATTACAAATCAAACTGGTGTCAATTATCAATGGCAAGTATATGAGGGGAATAGTTGGGTAGACATCTCTAATTCCACAATTTATGGAGGTGCTAATACGTCAAGTTTAACATTGACCTTCCCTTCGGTGGCTTTCAATGGCAATCAATATCGCTGCAAACTCACCAAGGATATTTGCACGAGCTATTCAGGCACAGCTGTTTTAAGCGTCTCTATAGGTGCGGAGGCTATTTCGGTTGTTCATGTGTCCACCATAAGCGGCGTTGTCAACTCGCAAGCAGTATCTTTTGGTGTAGCAATTAATAAAAACCTTGCTGGGTCAAGAGTAGACTTTAAAGCTGGAAACTCCATTGAACTCAGGCCAGGCTTTCTTGCTGAGACTGGCTCGGTTTTCTCTGCCAAAATTAAGAATGCCTGCCAAAATGAAGGAAGTGCCAATTCTCGAGTAAGCAACATTATTCCAAAAGAATTAATTAAGTAAAAAAGTCACACAAAACTTCTAAAATAATGAAAAGGTATATTTTACTCTCTATTTTATTAATCGTTGCAACTTTGGATTCCAAGGCAACCACATTCATAAGTAATGCAAGCCAAGTATCTGGCACCTTGAATTTACAGATCAATTGGGGTGAAACTGACGTTAACATTAGTGACCCAGGAACTAGCCTGCATAAGTACAAGCTTATCTATAAACCATCAGGAGGTTCTGCTACCACAATAGATAATATCTCAAGTGCCTCAAGGTCATATACCATCAATAATTTAACGCCTGGCACTTACGAAGTTGAACTCATTGAGGTCATTAGAATTCAAGTCCCTCCTACTCCATTTTCTCCTCCTTATGTGGACAATGAAAGTTCTTCTGGGGTACAGTCAGCTTCCATTATGTCATTGAATGCAGCTCCGATTGCTAACTGCTCCAATAGAACACTTTCTGTAGGTGATGGTACTATGGTAAACTTATGGGGCTATCAAGCAGGCGAAGGTTCTACTGACCCAAACGGCGATCCTTTAACTTTTAGCTTGTATCCAGAAGGTCCCTATGGAGTAGGAAACCATATGATAGAACTGACAGTAAGCGACCCTGATGGTTTAAATTCTAAATGCTATTTCACGCTTACTGTGATAGATAATACTCCACCAGTGGTTCTGGCAAAAAATGCAGTGATATTTATCAAAGCCAATGGATATGCTGAGCTAAACATAGAAGATGTTGATGACAGGTCCTACGACAACGTGAGCTGGGTTCACAAAACCATTAGCAAGAGGTTATTTACTTGTGAAGATGTAGGTTTCAATAGTGTAACCCTCACCGTTAAAGATGAAAGTGGAAATACAAGTTCTAAAAACGTGACTGTTCAGGTTGTAGATAATACCGAGCCTTATATTATTGATAAGCCATTAACTTTATATGCTGACGAAAATGGGGTAGCCATTCTTTCGCAATCAATTATTGATACCCTAGTTTACGACAATTGTGGACTTCAAAAGGTCGTAGTTTCTAAAGATACTTTTAACATCGCTAACCCATCGGACAGCCTTACAATCATTGCAACTGATAAAAGTGGGAATGTATCTGCAAAAAAAATCTCAGTTACGGTTCTAGAATCCGCCTCAAAAACCGAGACCCAAAACTTCATTATCAACATAGCAAATAAAGAAGCTTTTAAAAGTCCATATTCGATTCAAAGCTTTAGTTTACAGTCCGCTCAGGAAAGTAGTTTGGTAAACGAAAATATAGAAAGTAAAATTAGTTTTGGTCCTAACCCTAGTACAGGAATTGTAACCTTTCAAATCCCAAACAATTTTGAAAAAATTCATTTATATGATACCAACGGACACAAAGTCCCTCTGAACATCACAAACTACAACAGCTCTTTTCAGGTAAATTTACAAGATCTGCGAGACGGATTGTACATTCTCCAACTCCAAAATTCGAAGGTCAATAAAATTATAAAACTGATGAAAAATTGAGTCGCTGAATAATTATAAAAATACGAATATCTCAAATTAGAGTGGGACTCCTTCGTCCCACTTTTTTTGTATTCGTTAAGTTTATATTTAGGTTCAAGATCTTCTTACAATATGTCGTTTGAGTTTGTTATAAAACAAGGTCTACCTCATACATATCTGCGAGTGCTTTGAATGAGTCAAATAGGGCATCTAGTCTAAGCTTATCTACATAACTCAATGTATCCTGAGGTATGCGTGTATTGCTTTCGATCTTTAATCCTCTTTTTATCAAAAATAACTTTGATGAATAAGGATAAAATGAATGCGTAACCCGATCCATCATTGTCAAAAGTGCCTGTAAACGGTTTACTTCATCGGTCCGCCCATTGGCAAAGTATTCTTTCAATAAATGGCTGTAAAGTTCTGGGTAAAAATTTCCAGATATGGGCGAAATTCCTCTAGAGCCACTTTCGAGCGAATCTAAGGCTGTTGTGGTATCCGCATTATAAACCCCAAAGCCTGTGCCTTTTACCGCTGCTGCTTTTTTCTCCAGTGCAATAGAATGACAACTTGTGTCTTTGTGATAAACGAATCGGCCTGATGAAGCCATCCATGTCATAATTTCAGGACTCAAAAGTCGCTTGTATGGCATAGGACACTCATATACACCCAAAGGGATATTTCCAGTATCGGTTAGTAATTTTTCTATTCTACTTTTTAAAATTGACTCGCTTTCATCTGGTTCTGCCAAAAGGCTAGTTATCAAAATCACAGCATTTACACCCGTATCGTAGATCTTTTTAATGAAATCTGCATTCTCATTTTGGTCTCTACTAAATGTCCCTGTAGCAACTACTGGTACTCTGTTATTGCTAATTTTCACCACATTACTGGTTAAGAAAAGTCGCTCTTTTGTAGTTAGTTGATACATCTCGCTTGAGAGGCAATTGGCAAAAAGACCATTTGAGCCTGCATCCAAGTACAGGTTGGTGAGCCTTTCTAAACCTGGCAAATCTATTTCGTTACTATTTGTAAAAGGTGTAACCATTACCGGCCAAAGCCCTTTTGGCAACATTTCCATATTGTATACTTTATTGGTTGAATATTAATCCTCTAATTTAATTACAAAAATCTGCTTGGCTGCCTTCTCCTTGTATTTAACAATTCTGTTAAAAGCCAACAATTTCCCACTGTGCGACACCACCAAATTTGTTGGCGAATCATCAGTGGGTTTTGATATTTGTGTAAGTTTTTTATCAATTCTACTTGAACCCAGTTGGCAAAAGAATATGCTCTTTTCACAAATGTAAAAAAGGCCTTTTCCATTTGGATGCCACCTAACGCTGCCTTCCACATCTGTATCTTGAAAAGTAACTTGCGTCATTTCTCCACCATTGGGATTGATCGTAAATATTTGCTTGATTCCGTTTTCATCTTTGGCTAGAAAAGCCAAAGTACTACCATCATATGAAGCTCTCACAATCCCCTCGCAACCAGATTGGCTTGTATTGGCTGTAAAAGTTAAACGTCGTTGTGTTGCACCTTTGGGCGGCATAGGCAAGCTTGTTTCTGTCCCCTCTAGTGGGCCAAAAGCTCCATTTTTGCTTATATCCTCAGGTATATCAACAATGAAAACCTCATCTACATTTTCGCCGTCTTTATTTTTTGTAGTGCCTATAAATGCACGAGCTAATTGCAGCTTTCCGTCTGCTTTCAAATAGCCATTCTTCCCTACCCAACTATCTCCTGCAGCATGGCTTATTTCATCGGAACCGGGAATGGGTTGCGGTACCACTCGAACCACCAAAGCACTGAACCACTTGCCGCTAAAGTTTTCACCCGATTGAGTTACCGAAACCGCTTGTCCTCTCTTTGAAACCCCTATTGTACGTAAATTGTGTTTTTCGCCTGTGGATACTTCCAAAGCTTGCATGATGGCATCGTTGTATGTAAACCCTACCCAATTGCCATCTCCGCTAAATTCATGCCTGTGGGAACCTCCTCTTAAAGCTCCTTTGGTATATGGAGCGTCAATGTCTCGGGCATCCATAAATATTGGTTTATCAAGGTTTGATTCATTTACAATGACTCCACTTCTTCGCCATTGCTGATACGGATTGCTTTCACTTGAATTGCCCAAGCCATGAATAAAAACGATTTCATTTTCCACAGGAGAAAAGCTCACAGCTCCTACTCCTGGGCCAAAATCTTCATTTCCGTCAATACGATACAATACTTTCTTTTCACCTGTAGTGATATTTACTTTTTCAACTTTAGAAGAAGCTGCAATACCTCCTAAATCTGTTCTTGTATCATAAACCAACCATTGATCGTCGGGTGAAAAATTATCATTATTGTCTAAGTCATGATTGTAATCACTGTCATTAGTAACTTGACGCTCCTCACTATAATTCATTGCTTTACAGCCTATTAAAAAACAAAAACCAACTACAATTAAATATTTCATTTCTTCACTGGAGCAGCATCCACTGGGGCACTTATCACTCCTAAATACCTCCCCATCCAATAAGGTAAAAGCCAAATATCACCTGCACTATTTTCCGATACACCGTTTCCGCCTTGACGGTCCAAATTAAACATATTACCATTGTGTCTTTGAATTGGCCTCTCATCTGGTGGAAGTACTTCTTTGGTGGTTTGCTTTCTGAAATTTGGCTCCAACAATTCGATATCTTTTCGGTGACTGTTACTAATGTCCCAATTTATCAGGTCGATTGGGTGTTCTTGTAAATACCAAACTGCTTCCTCCAAATCAAAATCAGAAGTATTGGTCAAGGCTGTGAAAATATTCCAAGCTCCTTCTTTTTCTGGTCTTTCTGCCTCCCAATGATCAATAATAGCCCTTTTGTATTTTTCACGTAAGGTTTCGTCAAAAGCATAGCGGTATAATCCCCAATAACCCAAAAAGTACATTTCATCGTCGGAGTGATTCCAAGAATCAGACAGCAATTTACTCTTATCATTGTCATTGTCGTTCGCTTTACCAATTTCCTCCATTGGTCTCAATAGGTTTTCCAAATAACCGAATTTGTACATGAGCTCCATGGCTTTCTCTTTATATTTCTCCTTTTGGGTGAAATGATAAGCTGTTTGTAACATGGCGATAATGTTGGACGAATTAAGTTTTCTATCCCCAATATTGGTAGGAAATGAATTGACATAGTCAGGATTCCATTTTCCCCAAAGTGTGGGTTTTCCGTCAAAATCAATCAAGTACATATCGTTCTTTACAATGTGCGACATCAAAGTATCTATTAAGGCTATCGACCTCTTTTTCATTTCTTGATCAGGAATCAACTCGGCAATGGCACCAAAAGCGAAAATATGACCAATTACTTCATCGCTACTAGTCGTTGATTTCCAATCCCATTCAGGATCAGGTGCATGTTGCCAACGCTCAGGATCATGAAGTTTCTCAATAAATCCCCTACGCTCAAAAGAACGAGAAGGAAAACCAGGAACTGGATTAATGGTATAAAGCCTTTCCATGGCATCCAATGATTCTCTTAGATTCAATAAAGCTTCAGGACTTTTTGTAGTGGCGTATTTGAAGATCTCACCACCCATGTACATGGTCGTCCATAGGCCATCATTGTCAGAATCTGAAAGGTAGCCTGTAGCAATATTTCCCTTTTCCATGTGACTAAGCGAGGCATTGAAACCATTACGGATATGCCTGCTACGCACTTGCTTATCAAAAAAGTTAGCCTTTTCTTCAAGCGTCATTTTTTTGAAACAGATTTGACCCAATCCAGCCTCGGTCAAGATAAGCATTGAATTGTCGGGTCCTTCAGAAATATGAACTACGCTATTGCTTGGTAACCATCGCTCACCATTGTAGTAATCGAATTTTCCATCACTACGTTTGGCAAAAGCACCGTTTTTTGACCCAAACCATATTTTTTCACCCGAAACCTTCACTGCTGTGATTTCGGTGACGGGCAGTTTTTGTTGTAAAACGCCTTGCTTTTTGGTAGCTGTATTGAATTCAAAGTAACCATTGTTTGTACCCACAATAAGGCTGTTGCCTTTCAGATCAAATGCCGTAAAACCCTTTCCCTTAAGGACGCTAGAAAGGGAATTTGTTTTAACTGAATAAGCAGCAATAGTTTTTTGACCCAAAATCCAAAACTTATTGGACGACGCCTGAAATTTAATAGCTATCACCACATCGTTTGCTAAAGCACCTTTCCACAAGGTTTGAGAGTTTTTTACAAAGTGCAGATTTTGCTTATCCGATATCAAATAACCAAAATCGTCGCCTGCTTCAAAAATAGAAGCCTGTGGCAAATTGTGTTTAGAAAATAAGCTGCCTGCCCATGCATTACTTAGCACCGCTTGGTTATCTAATAACACGAATTGATTCTTATCCACCCCAAGTGCTGCGATTTTCTTGTTTTCTAGCGTGTGATAGGTCTTATCTTCTACAAAAGTACCAGGGTATAAAAACTGCCCATCATAAGGAGTCATTACACCGCTTTCGGTATAAACTTTTATGTTCCCATTCCTGTCGGAAAATGAATTTTTGAATTTCCCTTCTCCATAAAACTTTATGCTGTAATCTTGCCAAAAGGGTTTGTCTTGATAAATAGGCTGTTTGCTCTGGGCGAACGAAACATTTAAATAAAGACCGAATGCGAAAAACAAAAAGAATGCTTTCATTATAATTAGTTTGAGATTTTTGAAGGATTAATAACCACGTATTTTATTGATTTTGTATCACCATCCAAATGATAGGAATAGGTAATATGCAAGAGTCCATCTTGGCTTTGGATAAGACTTGGGTAAGAAAAACTACCTTTTTGAGTTTCGTCATTTTCAAGGAAAGTCTTCCATTTCCAAGATTTGCCTTCATCATCGGATAAATAAAGACTTAATTGACTTCTACCATCAGGAAGTATATTACCAATAAATGCCCATCGGCCATCTTTTAGCACCAAAAGCTCTACACTTGCAGTATTGGGCATTTCTGTTTTTATGCTGCTAGTCCAAGATTCTCCTAGGTCTGAAGATTCACTGTACTGAACTCGTGGAGGATAATCTCCACTATCTCGCATTAAGGCGACAATGTTTCCATTCTTCTTCTGAACAATCGCTGGCTGAATTGGTCCACGACCTACTAAAGGTAGGCTTGGTTTCCATGATGTTCCCTTATCCATAGAAATGGCCATGAGCGACATATTATACCCATCGGAATATAGAGGAAGCACAATACGACCATTGTCCATCAGGAGCGGTTTTATGCGAGTCATCCAGCCAATACTTCTCTTGGTGTCGTCTGCACTTGCAGCAACTATCATTTCGTCGTATTTAGGTGCATAAGCGGACCATCCTTTGCCACTTGGAGGCTGCATTTTCATTTTCAATGCGACCTCATTAGCAAAGCTGTCATCTGGTTTCAATAATATATTGTCTTGCCAGTTCCAATTGGGCGGCCCAGGCTTCAAGTAATCGGTAGCCGTTTTATACCTTAATATGGATTGCTCCCATTTATTGGCCTGAACAGCGATCCAAACCAAGAAGAGTTTATTGTCCTGATTAAGAAAAAGCACTGGATTACAGTCTGGAATGTTAGGGGTATCTGCCATTGGAAATGGATCACTCCATTTGCTTTCTCCTTTTTTTAACCTAGCACCCATTAATTGTACATCGTCCGACTTGCGTTCACCACTCCCATAAAACCAAACAACCAAAAAGTCACCATTGGGCAGACCAACTATACTACTAGAGTGTACGTGTTTTGATTGAAGCGGAAAAATAAGCCCTGACTTTACCAAAGCTTCTGTGCTATTGATATTTTCCTGAGCAAAAGCTGTAACAGTAAATAGAAAAGCTAAAACAGAAATCCACTTTTTATTTATGATCATTTAATTCAAAATTACTTGTTCAGTTTGACCTTAATACTCGCATTTTAATATTTGGTACTATCGCAAAATCTGAAAAGTATGGATTTCTTTTAAAAAATAGCAATTCAAATTGTTCCGCGTGTTAATATTCTATTAAGAAAAATTAATGCTTTTGACCACAAAATTAAATTTTCCAACTTTTGCGTGATTTGAGGTTTTATTTACGCATTATGCGAATACTACTGCCCTAAATTGCGGCTATATTTATTTGAAATTTAAAAATAGCAACTTTTTTCAACCTTATAATCAGGCATTTATTTAAAATAAATTAATTTACTTCTGTCGATTTTGTAAATTAGAAAACAAAGAAAATGCCAGTCCACCAATAGCAATTTTAGAAGATTTTTTTGAACCATTACAGTCTTTAATTATAAATGTAAACAGCTATGGAACCTATAAATGATATCATCAAGAAAATGACCGATGGCGATGCTCATGCTATGACCAAGCTATATGATTATTATCGAGAACCTGGAATTCGGTTTATCACTTCTATCGTAAAAGATAAAGAGGAGGCCGAAAATATGCTTCAAGAGATATTTATTAAAATATGGACACGTAGAGATCAAATCAACCCTGAGCTCAACTTCAAGGCATATTTTTTTACTTGCTTAAAAAACATGGCTTTTGACCATTTGAAAAAGTTGGACAAAAACCAGCAAATGAAAACGCAATACTTACATAGTATAGAAGAGAACTACGACCAAAATAATGAAATAGAAGAAGTAAAAGTCAATAAGCTCCTTCATGCGATGTCTACTCTTCCCAAAAAACGCAAAATGATTTTGGAGCTTATAGTGGAGGAAGGAAAGTCGTATCAGGAAATTGCAGAAATAATGAGCATTTCAAAAAATACGGTGAAAAACCAGCTCGTAAAAGCAAAGAAGTTTCTAAAAAGTAGTGTAGATTTAGCTGCCGTATATAGATAAGAAACAGCACCCAAAAAGGGTCAAATCTTAAGTGAGTAATACTATTACTCCGTGCATTCCTCTCAAATAATCAAGTCTGTATTATTTTACAATTCGAATTTCCCACAAAATTCGCAAATGACTTATATGTAGTCGTTTACTCCCAATGCCCATTAGGCACACCAAAGATTTAGAATTTCGAAGTCCATTTATTTCTCGATTCTAAAAAACAAATTTTTTATTCCTGAAAAGGAGTAGTCTTTTTTTTTACTATCGAAGTATTAGGAGTACAAACAAACTTAAATCTTAACTTTTATGAAACAACGCTCTACTCATTCTTACGTTTTGCGGCGTTTATTTTTTACAGCCGCAATCTTTGGTCTTTGTTTTTCTACTGTGTGGGCACAAAATCGAACCGTGACTGGTAGAGTTACGGCAAGCGAAGATGGCTCGTCAGTTCCCGGTGTTAATGTGGTCTTAAAAGGTACTACCACAGGAACCACTACAAATGCCACCGGAAATTATTCTATTGATGTAAAAGGAAACAATGATATCCTTATCGTATCATTTGTGGGCTATATGTCGCAAGAAATACCGGTCGGTAGCAGAAGTGTAGTAAACATTGAATTAGCATTAAACGCATCGACTTTAAATGAAGTCGTAGTGACAGCATTAGGTATCAAAAGAGAAGAAAAATCTCTTGGGTATTCTGTTGGGAAAATTGACGGTAAAGACATGAACCGGGTTACCCAAGAAAATGTCTTGAACGGCATGTCAGGCAAAGTAGCAGGTGTGGCTATCAATTCAACAGGAGGAACAGGTTCTTCTGTAAGTATGGTTATACGCGGAGCCACATCTCTTTCAAATGACAATCAACCTTTATTCGTTATTGATGGAGTACCTATTATCAACTCCTTAAATAATGTGACTGAGTTGGGTAAAGACAACAAAGTGGATTACGGAAATGCCATTTCTGATTTAAATACCGACAATATTGAAAGTATCTCTGTATTGAAAGGACCAAGTGCAGCAGCTTTGTATGGCTCTAGAGCAGGTAATGGAGTTGTAATCATTACAACTAAAAATGGTTCTAATTCTAAAAAAATGACAGTCAATTTAACTACTAATACGGTTTTTGACAATCCATACAAGTTTTTGAATATGCATTCAAAATTTGCAACTGGTATATTACCATTTACTCCAGACAACAACCCTTATCCGGGTGGAGTATTGTATATAGATGAAGGCTCTGCAGGAGGCGTGGGACCAGAATTGGACAAAGGTTACAATGCCATTCAGTGGAATAGCCCTAGAGACGCCAATGGTAACCCTATTCCTAGTCCTTTGGTTTCTCATCCAAATAATGTTAAAAACTTTGTACAAACAGGAATTACCACTACAAATGGTGTTTCGATAGCCAATAGCAATGATGCTATCTCTTATAGAATTTCATATTCTAATATGATCAATAGAGGTATCATTCCAAACTCTGACCTTTTCAAAAACTCATTGGCAGTTAACACTTCAATGAAGCTTTCAAATAAATTGAGATTGAGCACTGCTATTGATTTGAGCCGTAACAATTCTAATAACCGTCCTGCAAACGAAAGAGGTACTAACCCATTACAATGGGCATATGCAGTTTCCCCTCATATTGATATTCTTGAAATGAAAGATTATTGGATGTCTGGTCAAGAGGGACTTCAGCAAAAAACGCAAGCGAATGGAGACTACAACAACCCATATTTCTTAGCACATGAAGTCAACAACTCATTCGAGAGAAATAGGCTTTTTGGAAACCTTAAACTTGACTATCAATTAACCCCAAACCTGAATTTAATGGCCAGGTATGCTCTAGATAGCTATGACGAAACTAGAGAAACCAAAATTGGAAATAGTTACACTGGTGAACCTCGTGGTGCATATGGAATCGTTAATTTAGGCAGGTTAGAGCGAAATATTGATTTCCTTGCTACTTATTCTAAAAATCTTAAAGATTTTTCTGTTACTATCTCTGGTGGTGGTAATGCTAGAAATCAAGAATATACTGATTTGAGTAATTCAAGTAGGAGTGGAACAGGACTTGTTATACCTGGTCTTTATTCTCTGCAAAATATAGCCCCAGCAAATCTAAATTATTTCAGTAGCCTTTCTCGAAAAGTAGTATATAGTGCGTACGGTATTGCCAATTTAGGCTTTAAGGATATACTCTATCTTGACCTTACAGCAAGAAACGATTGGTCAAGTACTTTACCAGTAGCAAACAGGTCTTATTTCTATCCTTCTGCTTCTTTAAGTTTCTTGGTTAATGAGTTGTTCCCTGTTTCTTCCAATACAATCAATATGTTGAAACTAAGAGCTGGTGTTGCACAAGTTGGTAATGATACTAATCCTTATAGTTTATTGAATACATTGGACAATAACGAAGCCTGGGGAGGTGTAACTCGCTTGTCAAAATCAGGAACTATCCTTTTACCTGATTTGAAACCAGAAATTGCAACTTCATATGAAATGGGAGTAGATGCTACCTTGTTTCTTAACAAATTAAGATTTTCTGGAACATACTACGTAGTTGAAAACCGTAACCAAATTATTCCTACAAAATTGCCTTCTTCTACGGGTTATACTTCGAAGAATATCAATGCTGGGCTATTGGTTAGTAAAGGAATTGAATTGTCACTTGGTGGTACTCCATTTGAGCGAAATGGCTGGAGACTTGACGTGACTACAAACTTCTATAAGAACTCTACCACAATTAAAAGTCTATCAGATGGTTTACCTTTCTACACTTTATGGACAGATGCAAAAGGTGGAGCTTGGACATATGTAGGAGAGAAAATTGGAGATATTTATGACCGCGAGTTGGTAACAGTTAAAGATCAAAACTCCCCATATTACGGATACCCTATCTTAGACTCTGACGGCTCATGGCAGGACATAAGTGCTTCAAATACAAAAACGAAAATAGGTAACTTCAATGCTGACTTTATTCTAGGAATGCAAACCTCACTTAACTACAAAAGATTTAGTCTTAATATGACATTCGATTGGAGAAATGGTGGTGATTTTATTTCTCAAACATATCGATATGGAGAGTCTGACCTGAAATCTCAAAGGTTTTTGGATAACTTGATTAATCCTAATGGTTTAAGTGGTGATGCTCTAAGAGACTATCTCGTAGCAAATGAGGATGACTTGATACGAGTGAATGGCAACAATTTTCATATTGTAGGTGGACCAACTGCGGAATATGGTGGTTATCCATTTGAATACGGAGGAAATACCTACGCATATGGTGTCTTTAATCCTGGAGTTTTGGCACAATACGATGCTGAAGGTCAAATATCAGGCTATACCGAAAACTTAGGAGGACCTGGAACTAAGATTATTCCATACGGCGACAACTACCCTTGGAGTTTTTCAAAAGCAGCATTATTTGATGCTTCATTTATAAAAATGAGAGAAATATCTTTTGCATATGATTTGTCTGGGCCAAAGATTAAAAAGGCTGGAATTCAAAATGCATATCTGTCTGTATACAGCCGAAACATCATTCTTTGGACTGCGGCTAAAATTGGAATTGATCCAGAAATGGCTTTCCAACCACAATCTAACCCACAGGCTGGTTCTCAATTTAAGCAAGGAATAGAGAGGTACAACGTAACCCCATGGGTGATCCCAGTAGGAGTTAAACTGAATTTGACATTTTAAACTATTAAAATTAAAATCATGAAAAATAAAATTATCATAACCTTGTTCATTTTGATGGGCACATTCTTCTCTTGCGAAGACTTGACCGAAGTGAATAATAATCCAAATGGTGTTCAGCCGGATTTGGTAAACCCAAACCTGATAATGCCAACAGTCCTTACTGAGTCAGCTAAAATGTATCTAAACTATGGCTATCAAGACATAGCTGGTGTAGTACAGCATACTCAAAAAGACGCTTGGTCATCTGGTCATAATGACTATGATTGGGGTGGAAATCAAAGTTGGAGTAGCCACTACGACATACTTAGAAACAACGCTTTATTCTACGATCGTGCAGTAGCTTTAAACCTAGAGTTTCACCAAGGAGTTGCATTGGTAATGAAAGCCTTTAATTTCGGCCTTATTACCGACTTATGGGGTGATGCTCCTTATACGAATGCACTAAAAGGAGAAGAAGGCGGCACTGCTAATATCCTTCCAGAATTTGATAGCCAAGAAGTCATTTACATGGGTATCATTGCTGATTTAGAAAAAGCTAATACATTGCTTTCAAAGCCTAAAAGTGAATACACAAGCATTATTGACAACGTGGATGTTTTTTACGGAGGAAATCCTGCAAAGTGGAGAAAAATGGCAAACTCTCTAGCTTTACGTTATTACATGCGTATCTCTTCTAAAAAACCAGAAGCTGCTAAAGCTGGAATTGAGAAAATAGTAAGTAATGCAGCAACATACCCAATTATTACTTCTAACTCAGACGATGCTACCATGAGTTTCCCAGGTACTAGTGATGCTACCTCTTGGCCAGCAAATGCGGTTTACGATGCAAGTGGAAGCAATTACAGAAGATTGAAAATGTCTGCAACATTTGTAAAAGCACTACAAGTTTTAAAAGATCCTAGACTAGCTGTATGGGCAAATAAAGTGGAGGTTCCATTGGTTGTAGATGCTACATTACCAGCAGGAACAGACATGATTGTTAATGGAAAAAGAATGTTATCGCCAGACAAAGTGGGTAATACAGTTGTTGATACAAATCCAGATTACGTTGGTCTACCTCCTAGCTTTTCTGCCTTACCATCGGCTTATAACCTCAACCCTACTCCAGGTCAAACATCTTACAATCCACATGTTTCGTTTTTGAATAGCATGTATAAGCAAGCAACTGGTCCGCTTTTGAAAGCAAGATTAATATCTGCAGCTGAAGTAAACTTCATTTTGGCAGAAGCAGCTATAAAAGGATGGTCAGTAGGTGATGCAAAAACCTTTTACGAAGCAGGCGTATCTGCCTCAATGTCAACTTGGGGAACTGGTAATATGACAAGTACCTATTTGGCAAATGAAGGTGTGGCATTTAACAACACTCTGAAACAAGTAATAGAGCAAAAATGGATTGCTAGTTGGACAGGAGCCACTGAAGCGTGGTTCGATTACAGAAGAACAGGCTTACCTGAGCTAAAAGCTGGACCAGCTGCTAAAAGACAAGCACTTCCGCTCCGTTTTTACTATATGCAAGATGAATTGAATATCAATAAAGCAAATGCTCAAGCTGCTCTCAATAAGCTTGAAGTAACTAATTTTTCACAAGCCGATGAAAAAAATAGCCCATGGTCCAAGTCTTGGTTGATCCAAGGTACTGGCAAACCGTGGTAAGAATTTAGTTTAATAAATATAATTGGTGGCCTGACCACTTGAAGGCCGCCAATTTTTTTACCCTCATACCACATCAAACTCTTGAATCCATAAATTCTACTTTTTAATGAATATTATTCGTAGCAAGAAAAAGCTGTTTACCTGCTATCTGTTTTGCTTCAGTTTAGTTTTTTCAACTATTTCAGCTCAAAACTTTAAAGCGGGAGCAGCCTTTAGAGTCATTACACCTGACCCTCTTTTATCGGTAAGTGGTGGAATGGGGAAACCCAGTCCTGTCAAAGAAAAAAAGGGCGACCTATTTGCTAGAGCAGTAGTATTAGAAAACAATGGAAAGCGTATTGCAATTGTAAGCGTAGATAACCTAGGCTGGTCTGCTGTCCTTGGAAATAAATCTCGAGCATTGGTAAAAAGCATTGCTCCAGAGAACATAATCATTGCCGCAACACATACGCACAGTGCTCCGGATGCCTACGGTTTCCCAGATGAAACAGGAAAGGCTTCGGCTGATTTGAAATACTTAGACTTTTGCGTTGTCCAAATTGCCGAAGCGATTAACGAGGCCGTAAAAAACCTAGAAGCAGCTACATTGAAAATTGCAGTAGATGAAGCCAAAGGCAAAATTGCTTACAATTACTACGCTCCACAGCTTTACGACCCACGCTGCGGAGTGATTCAAGCAATTTCAAAAAACAATAAAACCATTTTTACTTTGGTAAACTATGCGGTTCATCCCGAAGTGCTCGGTTCTAATAGAGGAATTTTGAGCCCCGACTTATGTGGTCCATTGTATGACGTAATTGAAGCCAAAACTGGCGGTATGGCTATATTCCTAAATGGAGCACAAGGAGGAATGGTAACTGCTGATACCAGATTAGAAAGTGGTATTGATTCTCAAGGCGGTAAAGAAGCCAATACTTGGGAAGAATGTATTCGAATTGGAACTCTATTGGGCGAGGAATCACTCAGAATAATTGCAAGTGCACAAGTTTTAGTAAATCCTTCTATTTTTTGCACTTCAAAAAAAGTAGAGTTCCCTGTAGAATCAGAAATGCTTAAATATGTTCTCAAACACTCTTCATTGGAATACAAATTCACCAAAGAAGATACAGTGAATACGCAGGTAAACCTTATCAATATTGGCCCTGCACAAATCCTTACAATTCCGGGTGAAGCACTTCCAAATATTGGTTATTATTTGAAACGTAAAATGCCTACCAAAATGCCCTTCCTTTTCGGTCTAGCAAATGACGCTTTTGGTTATATTCTCACTAAAGAAGATTTCAATAGTTTTAAAAGATATGACTACGTGAGCAGAACTAGCTTAGGCGAAATGACAGGAGACATCTACATAAACGAAGCACTAAAACTCATCAAAGAAAACCCAAAACCTTAAATTTTAAATACTTCATTACTAGAAAAATACCTTTATGAAAAAAAGAATTACAACTGCAATTTGCAGCCTTTTGATTTTAACGATTGGTCATGTTTCTCTTGCCCAAAACATAACACCACAAACTGCCCTAAAAAGCTATATGGATAATGGTGACAAAACTTATAACTGGGAGTTAAAAGACTCCACAAACTTGGGCAATGTGATGGCCTATCATTTGCTTATGACTTCTCAAAAATGGCGTGAATATACTTGGAGACATCAATTGACAGTTTTTGTTCCAAAAACAAAAATTTACGATGGAGCATTGCTCTTTATAACTGGCGGATCAAATAAAGATGAACAACCCAATTGGAACTCGAATGATGGCTTGTGGGGAGTTTTGGCAGGAGTTGCCGAAAAAAACAAAGCGATAGTTTCCTTGATAAGACAAGTACCTAATCAACCCCTATATGGCGATTTGACTGAAGATGAATTGATTTCTTATACATTACACAAATTCAAAGGAGACAGAGATTACTCTTGGCCACTACTTTTCCCAATGGTAAAATCTGCCGTAAGAGGAATGGACGCAGTACAAGAGTTCGCAAAACAAAAATTCAAATATAATGTGAGTGACTTTGTGATTTCGGGAGCTTCCAAAAGAGGATGGACAACATGGTTATCATCGGCCATAGACGACAAGCGTGTAAAAGCAATTGCTCCAATGGTAATAGACATGCTAAACATGCCAGCAACCCTAAATTACCAATATACAACTTATGGTGAGTACAGTATTCAAATTGAAGATTACGTGAAGCTAGGTATTCCACAAGGCACTGATACCGAAGATGGTAAAATGTTGACTGCTATGATTGACCCTTTTTCGTACCGAACGAACCTCACTGTTCCTAAAATGCTATTCATAGGCACCAACGATGAATATTGGACGGTTGATGCAATCAAGCATTATTGGAATGAAATCCCTGGCAAAAACATGATCCATTACGTACCAAATGCCGGACATAACCTTGGTGGCGGAAAACAAGCAATGGAAGCCTTAAGTGCATTCTTTGGAACCACAATTATGAATAAAACTTATCCGGTTGTTAACTGGAATATTACTGACACCAGCAATGGAGTTGAATTAGAAGTCAAACCTGATTTGAATGAAATAGTGGAGGCTACATTATGGCAAACCACCTCATCAGACAAGGATTTCAGAAACAACTTGTGGTTGAGTAAAAACATTAAATTAAAGGACTTACCACTAGTGAAAATAAAACAATCATATCCGAAAAAAGGGTACGAAGCATTTTATGTAGACCTAAAGTATAAAGATCAAAACGGCGGAAACTATACGGTGAGTACTCGGGTTTTTGTTACTGACAATGGTAAAGTATTGTAATACAACTTGTTGAAAATTATCTAGATTTGGATTTTAAATAAATAAAATGGCACCAGCACGTGCAAAATATTTAATGAGTAATCTCCTCAAGAATACGATTTCGGAGGAGGAACTAAACGAATTGCTATCAACATTAGGTAGTGATGAAATGAACGAGGAATACGAATTAGTACTCCAAAATTATTTCAATGAACTACTGGTTGAAAACACAGCTAAAAAGTTTTGTGAAAGCAATATTCAAGACTAAAAAACCCAACTAGTAAAATAAATTATCCTGTTATTATGGTTCATAACTTACCATGATAACAGGATTTTGAATTTATATGCTTCTAACAATAGTGGCAATTGAAGAAGCTTCCGGCTTTACTGCTTTTAATTCAACACTAAGCTTTTCCTATTTAGCCAAAACAGTTGTTGTATCGTTTCCAAATCTCTTTTTTGCCCCTTTTAGTTCCCCATGTGAAATAATAGCTACAAAAGCCAAAATAGCAATGATCCCAATAATTGCTACTAGAGAACTTGCCCATGTTTTAGTCTTATTGTTACTAGAAATAATGGGAACTTTCACCTGGTCAATCAGAACAAACAAAATCGCAAAGTTTACAAAGTATAAATACTGCTCTACCCTATACGTACTTAAAAATGCACCAGTAATAAACCAGGACAAAATCATATACACTCCAAAAAAGCCAAAGTAAAAGTTTTTAATTGAATTATAGCTCCTACTGTCCTGAGCCAATTGTTTTCCAGAGAATTTCCTGTAGTTAAATATTGCAAATGCCAACACGAGTATCAAAGAGAACCATTGCGTTATTCGTTGCCACATGTCGAGATTGAGTACACTAATTTCGGCAAGAATTTTTGCGATACGATCAAATTCAAACGACTGTTGCCATACAATAAAGGGAATAATTAAAACTAGGCCTATCAAGGGTGTCAATTGGGATTTTCTTGAATCCATTACTGGCTCCTCTTCCCACTTGGCAGTAAACGTACCGTATGCCATTCCTAAGCCTCCAAAAAAGCCCAAAGAGTATTCCATAACATTCCAAAAATTAAATTGTATTCCAGAAACATTTCCAATAACATGTAAGAAATTACCAAAGGCGAATCCAAAACCTCCCCCTAAGCCCGCATAAACTGCAACCCTGAGAGATGCCTCCTTTTTGTTTCGTACCATAAAAGAAGTGAGGGCCAATGCCATTCCGAAACAAACTGCCCACAACTCCGACCGTGGAGGTGTCATTTTCCAGCCAAATTGCTCTACTACGAAGAAATAGAATATTATCCCTCCTACTACCATTTCCACTGTCAACCTTATCCATTCTACTTTATTTTTTTTCGAATTTTGTAGAGCCAAGCCAAATAGCCCCCCCCCCTATAAACCCATATAAAGCACCTATCACAAATAACATTAATAAACCATAAAACACATTGCCAAAGTCCGAACCACGGCCGTACCCCACCACAACTCCATAACTCATCATTCCTCCTAAACCCCAACCTATCGCACCTGCCAAAGTAGCACTGAATACTTTGCTAAACCAATCGCCTCTTTTTGCCACTAATAAAACACTTAATGCACCAATTGCACCCGCCCATGCGGCTCCTTGCTCATGTCCAAATTGCCCTCGAATTGCCCATGCCGTTCCTAAAGACATACCAACCAAAAGCATAGCTAAGCTTAACTTTCTGTTTTTCATCCAAAATATAAGTTTAATGAACTCCCTATTAAAACTTATACTTTAATTCTATACAATTGTACTATTTGGAATAAATAAAATGATTGAAAATAGTCCCTAAAGACATTTAAGCAGTATTATTATGTAGAATTATATTGAAAATCATAGCCAACTATTTCTGAATATGACAAAAGCAATCCGAATAATTAGTGTAGCCTTAAGTTTCTATGCATTAATCAGTTGTAGTACTAAAATAAACATTAGTGAAACTATTTTAAGCAGTAATTGGGAACTGATAGCTAGCAATGAGGTTCAAGAATCTGGTGAAAAACTCTCGGCTGAAACAATTAATACTGAAAAATGGGCCAAAACTACTGTGCCAAATACTGTGATGGGAGCATTGGTAGATGCTGGTAAATACCCAGATGTTTTTTTTGGCGACAACTTGGCAAAAGTTTCTGTCGACCAGTTTGAATCATCTTGGTGGTTTAGAAACACTTTCGAAATCTCTGACTTCAAACAAGAATCTGAGCAATTGAGATTGCTCATAGACGGCATAAATTATCGTGCTGACATTTGGCTAAATGGAGAAAAAATAGCTCAAAACGACACTCTTTACGGAGCTTTTCAACAATTTGAATTAGATATTACTTCAAAAGCAAAAGCAGGAACAAATATTCTATTGTTAGAAATTTTCCCACCACAAGTCCGCGACTTTTATATGGGATTTGTGGATTGGGCTCCAGTACCACCTGATCATAATATGGGTATTTTTAGAGAGATACACTTAAAAAGATCTGGTAAAGTAACTATTGATGCATCTTTTGTCGCACCAGATGTGGATACCCAAAACCTAGAAAAAGCTTCCCTAGTAATCAGTTCCGAAATGAGCAATCACAGCTCCGAGGTAAAGACTATTTTAATAAGTGGGAAAATAGAAAACATCTCTTTCCAGAAGAAAATATCCTTACAACCTCACGAAAAAATTGAAGTTAAGTTTACACCAGAGGAGTTTAAGCAACTACACATAAATCAGCCCCGACTATGGTGGCCAAATGGTCTTGGCGAACCTAATTTATATACCCTAGAACTCGAAATTAGTGAGGATGGTAACTTACAAGATGTTCAACATACAAGGTTTGGAATTCGTAAAATTGAAACATACCTCAACTCGAAAAATGTGAGAGGTTATAAAGTAAACGGAAGGGAAGTTTTAATCAAAAGTGCCGGTTGGGTGGATGACCTATTCCTCAGGTATATGCCTGAAAAAGATGCCGCTCAAATCCGATATGTGAAAGAAATGAACCTCAATTCTTTAAGGTTTGAGGGTGTATGGGGCAATAATCACCACATATATGACCTATGCGATGAGAATGGTATCCTGCTCATGGTAGGTTGGAGTTGCCAGTGGGAATGGCCCGATTACCTTGGAGAAGTTTTGGAGAAAAAAGAAGGGGACGAAAACTTACCTATCAATGAAGATGTAGCAAAGTATGGCGTAAAACTCAGTCCCGAGGAGGAAACGCTATTCTCCAATTATTTCAGAGATCAAGTAAAATGGCTCCGCAATCATCCTAGTATTTTTACTTGGGCAGGTGGAAGCGATGCCATGCCTATGCCATCACTCGAAAAACGATATACCGAAACACTTGCAGCATATGACCCTACACGACCTTTCCTCATTTCAACAGGTGAGTTTGAAAGTGATATATCGGGTAAGTCAGGCATGAAAATGTACGGACCATACGAATACGTACCACCAATTTATTGGTACGAAGACAAGGAAATTGGCGGAGCCTACGGTTTCAATTCTGAGGTTGGTCCTGGCCCTCAAGTACCGCCAGTAAGTAGTATTAAAAAGATGATTCCTGAAGGCCAACTTTGGCCAGTTGAAAACGAAATATGGAACTACCACTCGGGCAGAAAAGACTTTAACACTTTAGGAGTTTACTTAAAAGCCTTGAATGCTAAATATGGTCAACCTCAAGACCTTGATGATTTGGCATTCAAAGGGCAATTGATGAATTACGAGGCTATAAGGCCCATGTTTGAAGCTCATGTCATGAATCGCCCAGCTGCTACTGGGGTGGTGCAATGGATGCTAAATTCTCCGTGGCCAGAGTTCTATTGGCAATTATACGACTATTACCTCATGCCAAACGGGGCATATTTTGGAACAAAAAAAGCCCTTAGTCCCGTGAGCATAATGTACAATTATTATGACCATAGCATACAGGTCAGTAATGATTCCGAAGGTGATTTAGCAAATAACACAGCCGAAATAAAGCTTTTGGATATTCATTCAAAAGTAGTTTTGGAGAAAAAAATCACCATCAACTTAGGCTCAAATAAAACCATAAACATTTCCAAAATACCTGAGCTTGAGGGCAAAAATGAAGTTTACTTTTTGGACTTAAAAATTAAAGATGCTTCGGGCAAAATCAAAGCGGATAATTTTTACTGGCTTGCGAGTAAAAAAGACCAAATGGATTGGGCACAGAAATTCTGGTTTTATACTCCCCAAAAGCAATATGCTGATTTCACAGGTCTAAATAAGTTATCCAAAGTTAAAATAGACGCATCAAAAACCATTGAAACTAAAGATGATGAGTATCGGGTTGAATTAAAATTATCAAACCCAAGCGATCAAATTGCATTTTTTATTGAGGCAGAACTGACTTTTGGAGACAAAAATGAACCCATCTTACCTGTTTTTTGGTCAGATAATTACATCTCTCTTTTGCCAAATGAAACAAAAACCTTGACAGTTAAATGCTATAAAAAAGATGCCAACAACATAGCACCCAAAGTTGCCATCAGGGTGTATAACGGAAAAGGAAAAGAAGAGATTTAAGTCGAAAACTGGTTCCGATATTCAATAGGCGTACAACCTTTGATTTGCTTGAATTGTCGAGCGATATTCTTAGTATCGGTAAAACCCAACTCTAAGGCTATTTCAAAAACGCTTAAGTCTGTTTCAAGCAATTTTTGACTAAGTTTTTCAACTCTTAGGTTAAAAATGTACTTGTAAATGGGATAGCCCGTCATTTTAAGAAATCGCTTTTCTAGCGTCCTTCGAGATAGCGGAACTTGTTTAACGATGTCATCTACGAGTAGTTTTTTATCAATGTTTTGATGTATGTATTTTAATGTAGTAGCAATATTCTTATCATTGGTAGAATAGATATCGGTGGACTGACGTGTAATCACTTGTGTAGGTTTTACAACAATATCGTAAAACTCAGAAATCCCATTATCCATCATGTGGTGTAAGAGTTTGGCGGCATCGTAACCTCCTTTTTCCGTATCCTGACCTATACTCGACAGTGGCGGATCCGAAAACTCACAAATCATTTCGTCGTTGTCAACTCCCAATACAGCTACATCCTCTGGAATACGAATATTAGCATGCCTGCAGGCTTCAGTAATGTGCTGACCTTGGTTGTCGTCACAAGCCATCAAGGCGATAGGTTTGGGTAGAGATTTTAACCATTGACTTAGCGAACTAGGTTTGTAATACCACACCTCTGTAGAACGGGACATGGCGTGCTCAAAGTAATAAACTTTATAACCCGATTTGGTGATCCTTTCTTCGAAACCTTCCGCTCTTTCTCTCGACCACACTATGTCTTTGAAACCATAAAATGCGAAGTTTTTAAACCCTTTTTTGAGAAAATACTCAGCACCCATTATTCCAGCTTCCTTGTGTGCTCCAGTGATGTTAGGAATCTCACGAAATCGCTCTTTAAAATCCTGTGCAATTACTGGAATTCCAGCCTTTAGAAACTTCTCAATGCCTGGGTCATTATAAAGTTGGCCTATTATTCCATTGGCACCCCATTCTTTGGAAAAATCTAGTATTCCATCCATACCGATAGTTTCTCTTTGAAACAGAGGCATTCTACAAAATATCCAATGACCATTTTCCTTAGAATATTGTGCAATGCCTTTCAAAAGAGCCTTGCTGTATTCTTCAGCAAAATCTATCAAAAGAATAATTTTATACATTAAAAATTTCTCGCCAGCTTTTTACAGTAGAATTGTTTACCAAGGGCTTTGCCCAAATGCCAATACTTAAGATATATCCTAAAGTTACTAATAAAAAAAGCATCGCCAACTGCAGTCCGAAAACTTCGCCCAAGCCACCAATTATCAAAGGCACAAATGCCCCTCCAGCTATTCCTGTACATAATATTCCTGAAAATGTACCATGATGACTTGGAACAGAATTTAGGGCCAAAGAAACGATTATAGACCACATCACCGAAGCGAAAAACCCTGTAAGTGGAAAACAGATCAATGCAACACTAAGTGGGCCAAATAATGCTAACAATAGAGAAATAATTGCACCTATAGAAAAGAAAATCAGCACTTTTCGACTATCGAAAAACTTCAATAAAATCAGTCCTAAAATACATCCTATCGTCAGGAGTCCCCAGAAATAAGAAATGATACTTGCTCCTTGAGTTGCAGGGTCAACATTATGGGTAATTTGAAGGTATTTGGAAGTCCAATTGGCTATGCCTTGCTCCGTACCTACGTAACAAAATATGCCGAGGAAGAAGAGTACCACTTGCTTGTTTTTCAGAAGCTCTTTGAAAGCACTCCCAATCTCAATCCTTTCGTCATCCTCCAACTCCACTTTAGGGAATTTAACAGCATATATTATTAGAATCATTAATAAAGCAACCACTGCAAATACCCAATACAAGGAAACCCATTTCATATCAGATGGCACTACTTTGTTGATGAAATCTATGATGAAATTTGAAGATTCACCTGAATGTACATTTTGAACAAAATAAGTGTACAACATTGGACTTAAAAATGAAGCTCCGCCAAAAAACAACTGAGCCATCACGGAATTAAATGCGAAGTTTTTTCCGCCTCCCGCTACTCTAAGTAGTGGATTAATAACCACCTGGAGCATTGCCATACCAGTTCCGATGATAAAAAGTGATAGTAATGCAATTGGAAAAATAGGAATCATTGCAAAAAGCAAAGCACCAAAAAAGGCTAAAAAGAAGGCCAGAAGCAGCACTTTCTTTTCTTTGTACTTTTCTACTAAAATCCCTCCTGGGATTGAAGCGATACCATAGGAGACAAAAAACGAAAAAGGGAGAAAACCAGCTAAACCAATTCCTAAATCAAAACTATTGAGTATATCGGGAATTATGGGTCCTAAAATGTTGCTGAGAAATGAGATTACAAAAAAGATAAAAAAGATAAGTAATACGATCAATACGTTTTTCTTCATAGCTTTTTTGAATTGTAATTAGTTTTTAGAACCTAGAGCAGCAGCTCCTAGAAGTGTAATATTATCATTTTTTGACTTGAGAATCTTTATTCTTTTTAAGGATTCTGGAAATTCAAAATCCAACAGGGCATTATTCATCTCTGTTTCAAAGAATTCATACGCTTTACTGATTGACCCTCCTATGATGATTACTTCAGGATCAAAAACATACATAATGGTTTGAATCGCAGCACCGAGATGTTTACCAAATTCGGCAAATGCTTGTATCCCTATCAAATCTCCACTAAGAGCTTTTTTATAAGCAGTGAGGGCATCAAAGCCATAGGTTCTTTCAAAAAAAAAGCTACCAATGTAATATTCATAATTTTTTTCGAGATACTTCACTAAGCCTATTTCTCCAGCACCACAATTATTCCCTTTATACAGTTTGTTATCAATGATAATACCCGAGCCTAAACCAGTTCCAATCGTAATACCTACAACTGAGCTATAACCTTTTGCATCCCCATAGAGGTACTCACCTAGGGTAAAGCAGTTCACATCATTATTGATAAAAGTAGGTATTTGAAACTCATTTTCAAGGATATCTTTTAGTGCCACTTTCTCCCAAGAGGGAATATTCGTTACATTATAAACAATCCCATTTTCTATATCTACAACTGACGGCACACCAATACCAATTTTCTCAATCGTTTTCGAAAAATGAGGTCTGATAAGTTCGATAAGTTGAGTTAATGTAGAAGATAATGAGTCTTTTCGAAGCAATAGAGCTGTGGTCTGATTTAAAATCACATTGCCCTCTGCTACCCCTACTTTTATTTTGGTACCTCCTAGATCAACTCCAATATTCATGTTGAAAGTTTTATTGGTTTAAAAAAATTAATGATCGAAATTTCCTAAAACCTGAATACAACTGTATTACTTTATTTGGGCCAAAAAATACCACTGAGAATTAGAATAGTTTTCGACAATGTCGGTGGCTAGCACTTAGTTTTTAGGTCTACTAAACCCTAATTTTGCTTGTCAAAGTGGCAATGCAGATAGATTTTCAGGATTTTGACTGATGAAAAAATATAGCTTTGTTTCCATCCTTAAAATTCGCTCAAGTCAAATTCGGGCTGCCTTCAATTGATAACCCGCAATGGTGTGAAGGTAATTTTTATCAAAACTCCACACACCTCTTCCCAATAGGAAGTCATAGAGTCCAATGCCATCAGAAGATAACTGAATTGCTGACTTTAGATTAAATCAGTTTTTTGGTTTAGCTTAAATACGAGCAGATTATAAGCCCCAAAATGAAGTCTAGCTTTGAAACAAAGGAAGTTAATTGCCAAAAGTTAAATGGCGTATAAAATTCCTTCAATTCAAAGCTGATAGACTTATTTAAAAGTGTGTAGATTAAGTAACAGACTACAATAAATTGCGAAAACTTCCTGCGTTATAAACTTCGTCAAATCCCTTAGACTTTAGTAAACGAGTAGCAGAACCACTACGCATTCCGGAAGCACAACAAGTTATTATTGGTGTGTTTTTCTTTAACATTTTTAGCTTATTCCCTAGTTGATCCAAAGGAATATTTATTGCCCCTTTTACACTACCGCTTTTGAATTCGCTTGAAGTTCGAACATCTAAAAGGACTGCACCTTTTGCTAAAAGCTCCTGATAATCAACACTAGGAGCACTTGAAAATATTTTTTTTATAAAATCGAACATGTTTAATTTTTCTTTTTAGTTGAAATCCCGAAAGGTAAATACAGTGGACAAAAGCTGATAAAGCTTGTAAGAATAAATACAGCTGCAAAAGCCAATAATATAATGGCAGCTAAGCCACTTATTTGACCCATAAAATAAAGTGCGATTATTACCAAAGCAACAATAATTCTTATTGCCTTGTCTACTGTGCCCATGTTTGCTTTCATGATTTTTTTGATTGATTTGAATGCAAAAATAGGTATCCTCAGTCGCCCCTAGGGTGACCTGAGTTACACAATCATGTGAAAGGGATTTCTACTTCAATGTTTGAGATCCTTCGCTTCCTACTTTCATTCCTTTCACTCTTCGAGTTTTAAGTTGGAACTTCGTGTAGGCTTTTTTGCTGATCTCTAGGTGTGCTCCTTTTCCTATTTCAACGTAATAGCGAGCCCCATCATAATCGATCATGTAGTCATCTTGCATGGCAAGTACTAACCTATCGGTGGTAGGGTGCCACGTGAATTTTAAAGACTTTTGTTTGGCATCACCCTCTTCAAACTGTACGTAGTAGTTTTTTTGTCCAAAATTGGTACATACACCTGTGAGTTCTTTGAAAATAAACTGACCAAATACCACTCTTTCACGAGTAATGGTATTGAATATCTCTATTTCTCCCTTTTGTAGTTCTTTGGTTTTTTCTTCCTTATTGGTCTGTAATGCTACCTTATTTGATAAGTAATACTGAATTTGAGTTGGCTTAACTCCAAGGCTAGCTAGTTCGTCTTGTACTTTTTGAGTGTAAGGAATACGCGTACAACTTGTACCTACTACAAGTAGTGCTAAGATTAATTTTTTCATGTCGGGACTGTTTAAGAAAGCAATTTGTTCCGCAAATATAGGAAGGGATTTGTTATAATACACTTTTAGCTGCTACTGGAGTGTATTTTGTTCGCAATACGTAATTCTTAAAAGTTTAATAAGAATGATTTTAGAGCTATTCTAAGAGTAACCAAACATAGCCTTCAGCCGGAATAGTTACCTTGTAATCCACCGTATAATCCCTATTGAGATTGTGCATAGTTTTCGCATTTCCATTGAGAGAGATACTTACCTTTTCCGTTAACCCTGTGTAGTACAATGGAATAGAGATTGTTCTCGTGACATCTTCTTTAAGTGGATTATACAACATCGCGAGGCCTTTTTCTTTCAAATCTGGGTTAACATGCAAGATTCCATCCCAATCTCGACCATCTGCACGACGAAGGTGCATGATATCCGAATTCAAAATTTCCCTGTACTTCTTATACCACTGAATTGTTTCTATTACTACTTGTTTTGTTTCCTCAGTGTCGTATAGTCTTGGTCCACGATAACAGGCCTGTACTCCTGCCCCGTAGTACTGCATCATGAGTTGTTTATAGTCTTTTAAGTGATCTTTGAGGGGTTCCAAAATTGCACTTTCGTCACCTCCTTGGTATTTGGTAAGAGGCACAAAGCCCCAACCCATTGAAGGCGTTTTCTCCCAAGTCGCATCGAAAATATTTTGGCGATTAAGAATTTTTTGTTGCTCACGCGAAAGCGAAAAGTTAACTTCTCTATAGCCCAATGCAATCTTGTTTGAACCATCCAAAAAATACCAGTCCGGAGCATTCACATATACTCCTCGTGCATTGAGCCATTGGTAAAGTTCTTTTTGCATTTGCATTTGCACCCATTGAGAATCATGAAGCCCTTCGTGACCTGGATGTACGGTAGACGCACACACATCCCCAGGATAAGGCCCATCATGTTCAAGTAAATCAAAACCAGTTTCGGCAATGAACTTCTTTAGGCTTTTGATGTATCCTATGCCCCACTTACTAGCCAAACAGGGTGCATGCCCAAAGAATGCTCCTTTATTTGGCAATCCGGTTATTGGGTCTATAACATCGTTCTTGTCATCAATACTTCTACTACTGAACAAAGAGTAGCCTCCAAGTAGTATACCTTTGGAATGAGCATAATCCGTCAGAGATCTAAATTTTGCAATATTAGCCGCAGAAGTATCTTCCATACTCAAACCACTCCCAAAACTTAATATCACCATTTCGTATCCTGTTGCTACACATTGGTCTATCACGTCTTTTACCTTGGCTGGCTCAGTACTTATTAAGTGCATGAAAATTGGATTCTGATTTGTCCACGGAGCGAGTGTTCTGTACATTTTTCGTACAGCTAATCCTCTTCTTTCTCGGTCATAGGAGTCTTGGAGTAGTTCGTTTGTCCTAATAGACTTGTACGACTCGCCTGGCTTCAAACTAATTCCTACGCCCAAGCTAGGATAAACTTCAACCAGACAGGGAGTTTGAAAATTATAATTTACTTGAGAAGTGTAAGTGCTATCAATTTTCCAATGTGTGGCTTGATCACTCAATTCATACTTCATAGAGTTATTAAAGGCAAAGTTGTTTTCGATGTAAATCCCTTGCTGTTTTCTCATTTGAGTGGGAGCACCTACCACCGCGGATTCCTCTTCAGGCATTGCTAATATTTCATTCACTACTTGGTCTATTTGAATGCTCTTACCGCTTTTGTTTTCAATTATTACCCATTTTGATATCAAAGGAACTCCATCATAAATGGCATAATGAACTTGAATTTTTATTCCTTGCAAATCTTTATTTAGAGATTCGTATAATAATACAACTTCCTTTCCTCTTGGAGCTTTATCACTACTCGTCCATGTATTAGTTTTGGTAGGAAAAGCTGGAACCAGCTCAGAAACCACCGCACTTTTATATTGAAAGTCAGCTTTATTTGCATGTAGCTTAACCATCCATTCGTCTAAATAGTAAGCATGTTCTTTTTGACCATAAAGCCCCCCTACATTATAAGTTTTCCCATTCAAAACAACCCTTGCTTCTGGGCGAAGCGAACGGATGAGCTCTTGTCCACTTGTTAGGTTTTTGAAACTTGTAGAAACAGCATTTTTCTCAATATTAATGGTTCTCGCAACCAGTCCATTTTTAAGTACTATTTGCTGCTTACCAACGGCAATTTCGCTAGTATAGCCTTGATTCGAAATCAACCAATCGCTTGATTGTCCAAATCCTAAAAAGGGAACCAAAAGAATTAAAAATACCATTGTATACTTCATACTTTAAAGAACCAAAATTAATCTAAGATTTAATAATGATTTACGGTCCAAAGTTTCATTAAAGGCTGTCACAAACAATATCTTTGCTTTATGAGTTTTAGCAACATGAGAAGCATAGCAATACTATTTATCTTAATTACTTTTTCTTGTAGCACTAAAGAAGTGCCTTGCCAAGAACAAATTTGGTATGAGGACAAGGATGGAAATGGCTTGGGAACGCTCACTTCCAATGTGAAGGCATGTGAACAGCCCGTAGGATATGTTGCAAATAGTGACGAACCCATTGGCCCTCCTTCTGCCACCATTCCACAAGCGGGTTACACTACACCTAAATCTTATGAAGGCATGCAACTAGTTTTTGCAGAGGAGTTTGAAGGTGAAACTCTTAACGAAAAAGTATGGAATATTCAAACAGGAGATGGGTGTCCAGACCTATGTGGATGGGGAAACCAAGAGCTGCAATATTACAAAAAAGATAATATATCATTCAAGGAAGGAAATCTTGTAATCACAGCAAAGAAAGAAACAAGTGTAACTCGTGATTATTCTTCCTCTAGGATCAACACCGAAGGGAAATTTGCATTCACTTACGGTAGAATTGACATAAGGGCAACAACTCCAAGAGGAAAAGGGATGTGGCCCGCGGTATGGATGCTTGGTGAAAATATAAGAGAAGTAGGCTGGCCTAAATGTGGTGAAATTGATATTATGGAGATGGTAGGTGGTGAAGAAACAAAGGTTTACGGTACTGTACACTGGGACAATGCCGGTTCTTACGCATCATATGGAGGCAAGCTAGAAAACATAACTAATCCCCTTAACAATGCCTATCATGTATTCTCTATCACTTGGGATGAAAAGTTTATTCGGTGGTATCTCGATGACAAAGAATTTCATGTAATCGATATTTCGCCATCAGAGCTCAGCGAATTCAAAAAGGATTTTCACTTGCTTATTAATTTAGCAGTGGGCGGCTTATTCTCAGGAAACCCAGATAATGGCACTCAATTTCCGCAATATTTTTTAATAGACTACGTCAGAGTATTTCAGCCTACCAAGTAATCGTTCTGCGATTTTTTTCTTTAAACTCAGATGGAGAGAGGTTTCTTTTCTTTTTGAATATTCTACAGAAATAAGAAAAGCTATTAAAACCACTTGAGAGGTATGCTTCTTTTACGCTTAGCTTGTTTTGGGACAATAATGTTTCAGCCAGTTTAAGTCTTTCTTCAATAATAAACTCGTTCGGCGTTTGACCAATTTCGTTTTTGAATATGCGATAAAAGCTAGACTCACTCATGTATGCTTTTTCGCTCAATTGGTCAATATTTAGATCCTCAGTAAGGTGCTCCTGTATATATTTTATGATAAAAGAGATGCGGTCATTTGTGCAGCCACCTTTCGTTTTTTGTAAATGAAGGTCTTTAGATTCTGTTTGTAAAATCCTAATGAGCAGCTCCTGCATGAGTGAATCTGCAAAAATATCCTTTGAAGGATGGTTCTCTGCAAATATGAAAAGTAACCTTTGCAAAATATGTTCAATAGCAACATCATTGGAGAAATGAAAGTTGTAATCTGTCATATTCCACTCTTTCCCATCTTGCTTTGGCATTCTCTCATTGAGCAAAGTAATGGTTTGGAGTAGCTTATCATTTGCAAATGTAAGTGCCAAGCACTGAGTAGCATTGTGCCTTCTTGCTTCAGGAAAATCAATACACATAAGCTCATTGGCAGGCAGCACGACAGATTCTCCTGGATAAAAATCGAAAGGTTGAAGTCCATTCAAATGCATCACTTTTTTGCCCGATATCATACTAGCAAGTACTGGATCCTTGAACTTTAATAAAACTTGATTCGCCTCTGTATGGGTTTCAAAAATGTGCATCTCCGCATGGTTGAGTGTATGCGTAGTCTGATTTTCAACCAACGTTTGAAGTTTTCTTCCCTTGAAGTGATCCGGCGTAAGTGTGAGCATTTGACTTTTTTGTTAAAAAACAGTAATCGAATCTAAATAATATTTCACAAAAACCCTGAATAGTACAATGTGTTTTCTTATTCAACTCAACATTTTGAGTGAATAGTGCAACGCTCTGGAGAATTGTGCCATTGCTTAGTAGAAAAATGAAATCGCTTTGCAGAATTGTACAATTTAAAACGCTTTTAACATGATTGTTTTGTGATGTACCTATTCAACATTAAATAAACACGATTATGTCAGAAGTATTAGTAAAAAACAATCTGGAGTTAGCTAAGCCTAGTTTCAAAGATCAATATGAAAATTTTATTGGTGGTAAGTGGGTAGCTCCACAAAAAGGTCAATATTTTGATGTCACCTCACCAGTAGATGGTGCTTCTTTTACAAAAGTAGCAAGATCATCGGCAGAGGATATTGACTTGGCATTAGACGCCGCATGGGCCGCTGCACCTCAATGGAACAATTCATCTGCAACTGAAAGAAGTAATATGCTTCTTAAAATTGCCGACATTATGGAGCATAATTTGCAATTGCTAGCCAAAGTAGAAACTTGGGACAATGGTAAAGCAATAAGAGAAACACTTGCCGCAGATTTGCCTTTGGCTGTAGATCATTTCAGGTATTTTGCTGGAGTTATAAGGGCAGAAGAAGGCTCGGCATCTGAGCTAGATTCCAATACCCTTTCACTTATTATCAATGAGCCACTAGGTGTAGTAGGACAAATTATACCCTGGAACTTCCCGATTCTAATGGCAGCATGGAAAGTTGCACCAGCATTGGCAGCAGGTAATTGTGTTGTTTTAAAACCAGCAGAACAAACTCCAATAGGAATCCTTGTTTTGGCAGAGCTTATTCAAGACGTACTTCCAGCTGGTGTACTGAACATTGTCAATGGCTTTGGACTAGAAGCAGGTAAGCCACTCGCATCAAGTTCTAGAATCAATAAAATTGCCTTTACTGGAGAAACAACAACTGGACAATTGATCATGCAATATGCGTCCAAAAACATTATTCCAGTCACCTTAGAACTTGGAGGAAAGTCTCCAAACATCTTCTTTGAAAACATAATGCAAGAAGATGACGATTTCTTTGATAAATGTCTTGAAGGTGCAGCCATGTTTGCTCTCAATCAAGGAGAGGTTTGTACTTGTCCATCAAGAATTTTGGTTCAAGAATCCATTGCAGATGAGTTTATCGAAAGACTTGTAGAAAGAGTAGAAGCTATAAAAATGGGTCACCCACTTGATCCTGATACCATGATGGGAGCTCAGGCATCCAAGGAGCAATATGAGAAAATATTGAAGTACATAGAAATAGGAAAAGAAGAAGGTGCAGAGCTACTTACGGGCGGCGAAGCTGTTTATGTAGAAGGTGCCAATGAAGGTTATTACATCATGCCAACGGTATTTAGAGGACATAATAAAATGCGAATTTTCCAAGAGGAGATTTTTGGACCTGTTGTATGCCTAACAACCTTCAAAGATGAAGCAGAAGCAGTCGCTATAGCGAATGATACATTGTACGGACTAGGAGCTGGTGTATGGACACGCGACACACATCAGGCATACCAAATCTCCAGAGCTGTAGAGGCTGGTAGAGTTTGGGTAAATTGTTACCACGCTTATCCTGCACACGCTCCATTTGGAGGTTACAAAAACTCAGGAATAGGCCGTGAAAATCACAAAATGATGCTAAATCACTATCGACAATCTAAAAACATGTTGATCTCATATGACAAGAAAAAGCTAGGCTTCTTTTAATTATAATGGGTTTTAGGTGAATAGGGGGCCCGGCTTTCGGGCTCTCTTTTTTTAAATATTAATGGTATGGAAAAATTAACAATTACAGCCGAAGCTGTAGAGATAATAGAAAAACTCAAGGGGGTTCATGGTCCCTTGATATTTCACCAAAGCGGAGGGTGCTGTGACGGCTCTGTACCTATGTGCT
Organism: Spirosomataceae bacterium TFI 002; assembly: GCA_900230115.1. NCBI lineage: Bacteria > Pseudomonadati > Bacteroidota > Cytophagia > Cytophagales > Spirosomataceae > Spirosomataceae bacterium TFI 002. The sequence continues at coordinate 1,927,965 of LT907983.1, forward strand.
ATCCTTTGGATGAATTTTATATCAATGAAACAGACAAATTATTAGGCACTGTCGCTGACTGCCCATTTTACATGTCCAAGGATCAATTCGATTATTGGAAATATGCTGGCGTGGAGCTGAGTATTGCCGAAGGTAGAAGTACAAGTTTTTCACTTGAGTCTTCTCTTAATGTTAGGTTTATCACCAACTTCCACATAATGGATAAAAGTGAGGCTTGAAGCTAAAAGTACAAATGCAGACCAAAAATTAATTATTTTTTGAATTTTCTTCAATTATTCTAGAGGGTCACTGGATATTTTTAGAAAAGTGTTCCTTTTTCAACAAGTTTTCACTCTTTTTCCTAATATAGTTTTTCATAACTACCGATATGCGAAAACTGCCCTTTCTCCTACTCGTTTTACTTTTTGCTTGTAAAACTCAAAAAACAGATACTCCCAAAGACCTCTTTGTACTCTTTGATGATCCAGTAAAGTCACCAAGTTATTACAGTCAAAAACAAGGTGTATTTGCCAAAAATGGAATGGTTGCATCAGCTCACAAAATCGCAAGTGAAGTGGGCGTTGAAATCATGAAACAAGGTGGTAATGCAGTGGACGCATCTGTAGGTGTATTTTTTGCATTAGCAGTGGTTCATCCATCTGCAGGAAACCTTGGTGGCGGTGGCTTCGCAGTAGTACGAAATGGCCAAACCTACCATACTTTAGATTTTCGTGAAAAAGCACCACTCAAAGGGCACAGAGATATGTACCTTGATGAGAAAGGAGATGTTATACAAGGATTGAGCTTATTAGGTCACTTGGCATGTGGAGTACCAGGAGCAGTAGACGGGATGGTGGCATTGCACGATAGCCTTGGTAGTATCTCTTGGGAAAAATGCTTAGCTCCAGCAGTAAAACTAGCTAGCAAAGGCGTTATTCTCACAGCAGGAGAAGCACGTGGTATCAATGGTAGTAAAGAAAAATTTCTCAGTGTGAATGGCCCAGATCTCAAATACTACGTAAAACCAGAGGGAGAATGGCAAGAAGGAGAACTAATGGTCCAAACAGACCTAGGAGCAACACTCCAAAGAATAAAAACACTAAAAAGAGCAGGTTTTTATTCAGGAAAAACAGCCGAATTACTCGTTAAGGATATCCAAGAAGGCGGAGGAATAATTACGTTGGAAGATTTAGAAAACTATCATTCGGTATGGCGTAAGCCCTTGATATCATATTATCGCAATCATAAAATAATAGGCATGCCACCTTCATCTAGTGGCGGCACAGCTATGGCTCAGCTTCTCGGCTTCATGGAGCCACACCCAATAAGTGAATGGGGCTGGAATAGCGAAAAAACAAGCCAAGTCATCATTGAAGCAGAACGTAGAGTATATGCCGACAGGGCAAAATGGCTTGGCGATACAGACTTTGTTAAAGTACCCTTAAGCGAATTAATTGATGAAAATTACCTCGCCAAAAGATGGTCAAACTTCTCTTGGGATAGGGCAAACCTTAGTTCCGAGATAGAAGGTGGCTTGGTACCTGGCTATGAGTCCGACGAAACAACCCACTTCTCTGTTGTTGACAAAAGCGGTATGGCGGTTTCCATCACAACCACGCTCAATGGCGGTTTTGGATCTAAAGTAATTATAGATGGTGCAGGTTTCTTGATGAACAATGAGATGGACGATTTCAGTATCAAAGCTGGGGTACCCAACATGTTTGGCCTTGTAGGTAACAAAGCAAACGAGATTCAACCCGGCAAACGAATGCTTTCTAGCATGACTCCCACTATCGTAGAGAAAAACGGTGAGCTATATATGGTTGCTGGGACACCAGGAGGCAGCACGATAATCACGGCCACTTTCCAAACAATCTCAAACGTCATAGACCACGGAATGAGCATGCAAGGTGCCGTAAACGCCCTTAAGTTTCATCACCAGTGGCTACCAGACAAAATCTATTACGAAAAAGGAGCTTTTGAACCTGCAACACTCGACGCCCTCCTCAAGAAAGGTTTCCAGATGCAAGAGCAGCGAAGTAGCCTTGGCCGCATGGATTGCATCCTCGTATATCCCGATGGTCGCCTAGAAGGAGCATCTGACCCACGAAGTGAGAATACAAGTGTAGGATATTGATTTTTTTGGCGTTTTAACACGCTGTCCGCTATATCTTTTATTGCGGCGTATGAATACGCCAGCAAGAAAAGGATGCCGCTTCCATCGTTAACGCAGCTTACGCATCATGTAATTTCTATTACGTAATTAGTTAACAATAAAAACACATGCCTGTAAGTGAATAATTTGGCCTAGACATTTTTTTTCTTTCCCCAAACCACTTATCCTACTTTAGGTTAAAAGATTTTTTTGTAGGTTATTTCTAGGCAAAAGTATGCTACATTTTAAGCTTTCAACACGCTAGACCTGTGTGACAATAACCTTTTTTTGACTTAAATTGAGACTTTCCCCCACTACAACCGTCCTAAATCAAAAGAACCTTTTAACTAATTACTACAAAATGCAAAATTACATTGATCAAGCAGTAAGTATGGCAATCCAATTTGCCCCTAAAATTTTATTAGCAGTTTTAACCCTCCTGATAGGTTTCTGGATCATTAAAAAAATTACAGGAGTGGCTTCAAAAACACTAGACCGAAGAAGTGTAGACGCTACAGTTAAGCCATTTTTCTTATCACTTGTTGGCATTGGTTTAAAAGTAATGCTACTTTTTAGTGTAGCTGGAATTTTTGGAGTAGAAACAGCCTCCTTTATTGCGGTATTTGGAGCCATGGCCTTTGCAATTGGAATGGCTCTTCAAGGTAGTTTGAGCCATTTCGCTAGTGGAGTGATGCTTCTAACTTTTAAGCCCTATAAAGTGGGTGATTTAGTAGAATTAGGTGGTAAAATTGGTGTGGTAGAAGCAATTCAAATCTTCAATACAATTTTATTAACTCCTGATAATAAAAGAATTACTATTCCTAATGGAGTAGTTACTAGTGATATCATCACTAACATTTCTGGCCAAGGAGAGATCAGAGTTGATATGACTTTCGGAATAGGATATTCTGACGACATAGACCGTGCTAAACAAGTAATTCAAGAAGTAGCAGATAAATGTCCGCTAATTCTGAAAAGCAAGCCAGTCGATATTTTTGTATCTGAGTTGGCTGATAGTTCAGTAAATTTTGCGGTTAGACCATGGGCCAATAGTGAGCATTACTGGGATGTATATTTCTTTATGCATGAGCAGCTTAAGAAAGGTTTTGATAATGCAAAAATTGAAATCCCATTTCCACAACGAACTGTGCATTTACAGAAATAAAATTTTGAAGCAAGTGATAACCTTATGCCACTCCAATATTGGGGTGGCATTTTTGCTTACAGCTTTCTTTGTGGTTTTTGATTGTCAGACTACCGTTCACTACCTTGGGTAGCCGTCCGACATGGATGTAGGAAAAGCTTGTTCTTCCGCCTTCGCTATAAGGTAAAAGCCTCTGGATACGTTTTTTGCAGTTGCTCATGTACACTTTTCATTGCTTTGATTTGTGCTAATATGGCAATAACAATTAAAGTGACAACACAAGTCCACAAAATCGAATCATACGAATTATATCCTCCTATTTTTCTGTCAAAAACAATGTTAAACAGATTTAAAAGAGAGACTGAACCACTAAGAAATACGGTTCCAAAACTTGCTTGCGTGAGGCTTAACTTCATTTTCCTATGAAATTTCCAAAGCTTCAAACCTCCGTATAGAGAAGGGGAAATAATCGCAATTGCACTGATGCCCAAAACAATTCCCCCCCAAAACTCGTAGAAATGGAATAAAAAAAGAGTCCAATTAGCAACGTTAAAATTATCTGAGGAACTTGGAAAAAGGACCTAAGCTCTTTTAAGAATAGCTTCATGCCTTTTCGGTACTCTTTTTTTTGTTTCTCTTCCACAAACTCACTAAACCCAAAAAGTCCAAAAGAGCGATGTACATCTGATAAAGTATCGTGAAACTTCAAAATATCAGCGTCTTCTTCCAGTGTATTTTCAATTTTCGAAGCAATATGATCCACCAGTTCAAGCTGTACATCGTAATAATCTACATATTTGCTTTTGACAAATTGTTGGATGATTTTTATATGTTCTTTATTAAGCTTCATGCTTTTGCCTTTTTAGTTCTTCTATCACTAATTCTATTTGTGCCCAAGCAAGACAAGTATAGACAAATGCTACAATTGCAGCTATAATTAAGTAAACTGTTGAACCAGTATTGCCACCTAGGCTCTTGAAAAACACATTAAAGGTATTGAGTCCGCTTGAAAGTATTCCAAAAAACAACACAGTAGAAATAAGCAAGGCTAGCATTCTTGTTTTTCTAAATAGGGACTTCTTTTTCCTGGCTTTTATTGGCTCCGCTGCCAGCATCCATCTTGAACGTACACTCCAAGACTCTCGAATGGGCATAAAAAGCATCGGGACAATCATGCCTATCATGACAATAATTGCAAAAGGAATAAAAGCCAATTTGTTATCGTCTTTTATGAAAAAAGCGAAATAAAATGCCATTATAACCCACAAAATAATTCGCCAGCTGGTAAACTGCTCCTTCATTTTTGAGCGTAGCTTTTTCTTTAGTTCTTTTTGAATTCCGTGAATGTATTCCGTTTCAAATGCCTTAAGGCCAAATGATCCTTTGAATTTTTTGTTGGAGAAAAGTGCCTTGGTTTGAACAAATGCACCCTCAAAGTCCTCACCACTACCAAGTCTTTGCTCCATATCACTCATAAAATGATCTAGCATTTCTTCATAGAAATCTTGATACTCCAAGCCCCAGCTGAGAAGGTAAGTTTCAATGGTTTCTATTTGCGACGGGGTGAGATTCATTTGGCATAAACGTGTTTAAAACTTTTGAAAAAAGTGCTAGTACATAGAGCAACATAAAACTTAACCAAACAGTCAAAAAAAGCTCTTTGTATATACCCTCAATTTCAAAAATGAATATTTGAAGATTTAAAGTTGAAGTCAAAAAAAAGAGATTATGGAAATAAGGGTAAAGCCCATTATATCGGCTTAGTTGCTTAAACTTTTTAGACTCCAAAGTCAGTGGCAAGCCCCTATTCCACTCTTTTATATAAGACTTTATAGCAGGTAAATTCTTCCATAGTATGGCCAAACAAGTCAGAAACAAAGTGCCAAATGTAATAGAGCCAAGCAAGACAAATCCTTGATTTGACTTGCTCTCAAACTTTAAAAAAGTACTAAGCCCCACGACAACAAGCCAAAGGATGATCGAATAAAAACTGATATTGTTTCTGATTAAATCAAAAATTGTCCGTTTAAAGTTTATAAGTCCAGTATGGATAAACTTACTTTCAAGACCTTTAAGTCCATACCGTGTAGGGGCTATCCAAGTTGACTTTGTAGCGATATTAGCAAACTCATGCGTAAGCTCAGGAAATGCATAATCGAATTCTTCCCCTTGGTCTAACTTGTTCTCCAGAGTCACAATAAAATGATCTAGCATCTCATTGTAAAAGTCTCGGTCACGAAGCTCATGACTTAGCAAATACAACTCTATGGTCTCTATTTGTGATGGCGTGAGTTTCATGCTTTTTCCAAAAGTGTTTTGTCGTATTCTTTTTTGAAATGAATGAAATGGTCTGCAACTATGAGTAGGAATAAAAATGCCATCACCAATTGACCAGTGTAAATATTTAAACCAAAAGGTTCTGCCTTCTGTGTCATATGCCTAAATCCTAGATACATAAAACCTGCTATTCCAACAAACGCCTTTTGGATTCGCTTTAGTAGTAAATAAAGTTGGTAGTTGGGTTTTAGTTGTAATTGCTTTCTTTTTGCAAAAGAAGTAATCATAAATCGGTACCATCTTAAAAAAGTGAACTGGTAATCAACTATTTTGGCCATATAACTGTAATAGAAAAATCGTGATAATAAAACAACAAGCACAATTAAAACAACAAAGTATAAACCTTCCCCTCCGAAACGAAAGCCATAACTTAAATATAGAAGGAAACCAATAAGCCATGGAATACCTTCTTTGGCTTTAAATAAGTTCAATGGTGCCCAATAACTAGCCTTTCTAAATTTCTTATCAAGCTTGTCATAATGCTGCATTTCTAAAGCCTTTAGGCCTTTGTACGTAATTAATCCGCCAAATGTTTGGTGACTTGCTTCACTAAATGCTGTTCGAGTTAAGATAAATGAAGTTTCAAAATCGTTGCCTTTGCTTTTATAAGTTGCAATGGAGTCAATGAAATGATCAAGCATCTCCTCATAAAACTCAAGTGAGATCAAGTCTTGCTCGAGCAGGTATTTTTCTATGGCGTATATTTCGTGTGCTTGGAGGGTCATATTGCTTTCTTTTGACTTAGCATTTGCCAAATGGTACTCAGCATCATTCCAATTAATACAAGCAAACTAGCTTGAATGGTCTTAATTATTCTTATCTCTATTTGCAAATGGCTAACTATGAAAAAAGCATAAACCAAAATTATGGGGGCCGCAAGAAGTTTCCATGTGGCGTCCTTTTCCGCTTTTGTAATTAAATTGGCTTTGGTCATTTTCTTGGCAAAAACCTTATAAACAGAGTTATGTAGATATTCCATTAAGGAGTCGGGTGTTAAAAAAAATGCACCAGCCACTATACCTAAACCCCAAATAAAACTTATTATAAAACTTCTGAAAAAACCATCGCCTATCATTATGTCAATGGAAAAACTAGTAGGTGCAAAGCGGTAGGAAAGTAGAAAAAGTATGATCCAAAAGATAATTCGATAACTCAAAACTTGATTACCTATTTGAGAGAGCAATTCTTTCTTGACCTTTTTATCTATAGCTTTAAACTTAAGGTGCTGAAGGGCTTTAAGGCCGGAGAAGCTATTTCTATAGCTTCCGAATATTGCCTTTGATTCTATTTTGTTTAAATCCAGTAATAAACCATTCAATGCTTTCTTAAAAGTCAATCCTTCCGCCATTTTATCTTCAATAGCTGAGCAAAAGTGATCCAAAAGCTCATCGTAAAAGTCTCGATAAACAAGACCCTTCTCTATCAAAGTATCTCCCACTAGTTCTATTTGTGTGTGGTTCAGTTTCATGAGTTTCTATAAATATTTTCAGTTTTCTTGAAATAGAAATAGAGGGTAACGAGTAAGTATATGCTAAGGATAATGGCGAAGGTGAAGACTGCAGTTAGTCCATTAATGTTATGTGAAAACCAAAATTGAATATTCACCATTAATGAGAATAAACAAATGGGTAAACAGCACATTTTTTTAAGTGAATGTAAATAACCGAATTCAGGCTTGAGCAAGGCGTGAAGGTTTGGGAGGTATTGAAATATACTAGCTGGTTCACTCCTGAACATTGGAGAATTACTAAATAGAACTAGTGTGGATGCTACAAATGTCGTCATCATTGCTCCTGCAAAAGCCCCATCCGAAAAATTTTCGAAACCCAAATAGTTTACTTTTAAATAATTCTCGAATTCAAAAAAAAGAAGAAATAAAATTGCCCAAACACCAAGCCTCCAAGTCAATATCTGCCTTTTAAGCGAATTAAGAAAGGCCCTTTTAACACCTCTATTAATTTCTTTGAATCGCTCCATTTCCAAAGCTCTTATACCAGTGAAGTACTTCCCACTTTCGATGATATTAGATACTTTAAAAAAATGATCTTGAAACGCATAAAGCTCATTGTGCAAAGCAACTTCAAAGTCAGCATCTTCCCTATATTCGTTCTCAATTTTAGAGCATATGTGATCCACCATCTCATTCTCAAAGTCCTTGAAAACAAGTTTTTGCTCAGCTAATACTTCCTCTACTCTTGATATTTGTACCGCATTCAGTTTCATCCATTCGCAAGTTTTGGGTTGAGAATAGTGTTCAGGTTTTCGGCGAAAGCACGAAGTTCTGCTATGCGGTCTTTGGCAACGGCATTGCCTTTTGGAGTGATTTTATAGTATTTCCTCGTTCTTCCATCTACCTTTTCAGTTTCTGGAGTTAGTACCTCCTCAGCTTCAAGTTTGTGTAAAATGGGATATAGTGCACCTTCGGTAATTTGGATTTCGTCTTTGGTTATTTCCTTTACTTTTTGGGTAATTTCGTAGCCGTACATACGTCCATTGTCATGCAGTAACTTGAGAATAATCGTACTTAGGCTTCCTTTAATGTGTTTGTTCATTGGGTTTCTTCGGTTCGAAGAGAATCTTATTTGATTTCAAATATACTTAATTTTCTTATGCATCAAATTCTTAGGTATATTTTTACTTAAGGAATGCTCTTTTACATTTATAGCCTGGCGAATAAAATGTTAAAGTCGAGCAAGCTCGGTTAGAGAGTGACTTTATAGCTTTAAAGTGATGAACTACTGTGGACTTTTAAGTTTATTTATCTGACAAAAATTGTGAGTTAATCGCCCGATAGGTTCTCTAAGAAATATCCTCCCTATATTTAGGGATTTCAATAGTGTTTATTTTTTTAGACTTTTGATAAGCTGATTCCCTTGTTTCAGTGCTGTTTAAAAACAGCTTAATATTAAAAAAAAAAGATGAAAGAAAATCAAGAAGTAAGTGTCGTTAAGAAGTTCTCTAATGAGTTTTTAAAAGTTCCGGAATTAATCTTTGAAGGTTTAATAAAATCAACAAATGACAAAGATCAATTAAATATTATAAATGCATATAGAAAACCATTAAGCGAGCAATTTAAGTCCTTATCATCCTTAATTAATGAAGGATTCGAAAGGTCAACATCTCAAGCGATTTCCGAAGCAGAAAATCTAATCACTCATGCTTCTGGACTTGAAATGATTGCTGCTGTAAAACCATTGTCATTGAACTTAAAAGGAATCTTTGGAAAACTTGGACTCGCATCAATTGCTAGAGAATTAAAAAAATTAATTCTTTTTGTTCTCGACCTTTTAAATGTTAAACCTTGGGTTATTGATCTTTTATTATTAATCGATCAAATTTTAAATTCACTTTTAGGGTTGGATCTTCCTACCAAAATGCCAGCAATTCTATCCAGTATGGAACAAGACTATATGAAAGAGCTATCGGCTCATTTCCAATTGAAAAATCAAAGAGTATTTCTATTTAATGGAGAATCAGAAGAATGACAATTTAGAAAATAGATTTTTCTCAAAGTGTAATTGATGAATTGCCAGTATGGTTCATCTTTAACCATTTCTTTTTTATCTAAAAGTATTTTTTGGCAATAGCATTGGAAACAATTGTTTCCAATGCTATTTTAATAGATCATATTCATAATCCTTTTTAAGTGCATATGTCCGATAAGAATTTATAGAAATGCAAGTTTGGCGAATATATTTCAAACCAACTTTATCCCAACATCCTCAATCACGATCAACTTTTGGCGATAGAGTCCGCCAATTGCCTTTTTGAAAACCTTCTTACTCATTTCTAGCTGAGTTTGAATATCAATTGGATCCGATTTATCATTGAGATTGAGACTTCCTCCAGCTGCTTTGAGGCGATCAAGGATTATTTGTCCTGCAGGCTCTATGGAATCAAAACCAAGCTTCTTTAGAGAGATATCAATTTTACCATCTTCTCTTACTAGTTTGACGTATCCTTTTGTTTCGTCGCCCCAAGCAAGCATTTTGAAAACTTCATTTTCATAAATCAAGCCTCGGTATTTATTATTAATAGCCACGTTGAAGCCAAGGTCTGTTTTATTCATCACGAGGAGGTCCACTTCTTGCCCAACTTCTAGATCGATATCGTCTTTTTGAAAATACCTATCAACTTTGCAAGAAGCTACCAATCTATCAGACTGCTCATCTAAATAAAGGTAAACGATTGTATAATCGCCAACTTGAAGTTTTTGGTTTTGCTCTCGAAAAGGAACAAACAAGTCTTTTTCCAAACCCCAATCCAAAAAAGCACCAATATTGGTCACATCTTTTACGTGAAGACAAGCAAACTGATGTAGCTGAATTGCTGGTGTTAATGTGGTAGCAATGATTCTATCTTCCGAGTCTTTGTATAGAAATACATCAAGCTCGTCGCCCACATTGCTTTCGATAGGAATATATTTATGCGGAAGCAGTACATCGTTTCCTTCATCGTCGCCAAGGTAAAACCCCACAGACGTTCCTCTCAGCACTTTTAATTTGTTAAATTCCCCTAGTCGAAGCATAATTTTTTATTTCAAATGCAAAAGTCGTCAATTCTTTCTAATTCATCTTTTAATCATTTCAAAAAGAGCTTGGGTAGCTTTTGAGCTTTATTCCTTATTTTTGCCCCCCAAATACAAAACTGCGGAACATGCTGCTAAGCGAACAAGAAATACTAAGGAGACAAAAGAGAGAACAAATCATGCAACTAGGGATAGACCCCTACCCAGCAGAGATGTTCAAAACTAATGCAACAATTGCAGATATTCAAAAGAACTACGAAAATAGAAAGATCGACTATAAAGATATACAAATCGCTGGTAGATTGATGGGTTTCAGGATCATGGGTAGTGCGTCTTTTGCCGAGTTGCAAGACAGTACTGGTCGCATGCAGATCTATTTCCGTAGAGATGACATTTGTCCTGATGATGACAAAACGATGTATAATACGGTTTTCAAAAAACTGCTTGACATTGGTGATATCATCGGAATTCAAGGACACGTTTTCACTACGCAAGTTGGTGAAATCTCTATCCACGTAAATTCATTTAAGGTTTTAAATAAATCACTTAGGCCACTTCCTGTTGTAAAAACAGATGAGGACGGCAAGGTACATGATGGATTTACTGATCCCGAGCTTCGTTATCGCCAACGATATGTAGACCTGATCGTAAACCCAGAGAATAGAGATATATTCAGGAAGAGAGCTAAAATAATAAGCACGATGCGTCATATGTTCGACGATCGTGGTTGGTTAGAGGTAGAAACCCCAATTCTACAACCTATTCATGGTGGTGCAGCTGCCAAGCCTTTCAAAACACATCACAATACACTCGATATGCCATTGTACATGCGTATCGCCAACGAACTTTATCTCAAAAGATTGATTGTTGGAGGTTTTGAAGGTGTGTATGAGTTTGGAAAGATGTTCCGTAATGAAGGAATGGATCGTACTCACAATCCAGAGTTTACTGCATTAGAATTTTACGTTGCTTACAAAGATTACAATTGGATGATGGAAATCACCGAAGAGATTTTTGAAAAAGTAGCAATGGCTGTTCATGGGCAAACTAACTTCAAAGTGGGTGATAAAGAGCTTGATTTCGCAGGCCCTTTTGAGCGATTGAGCATTCTTGATGCCATTGAAAAATACACAGGAGTAAATGTGGAATCAATGAGTGAAGCCGAACTACTCGCTCAATGTAAAACTTGGGGAATAGAAACCGACGAAAGTATGGGTAAAGCCAAACTTATCGATGAGGTTTTTGGAGAAAAAGTGGAAGCAAACTTAATTCAGCCTACGTTTATCATTGACTACCCTGTAGAGATGTCGCCATTGACTAAGAAGCACCGTAGCAAGCCAGGTTTGGTGGAGCGATTTGAGCTTTTTGTAAATGGAAAAGAAATTGCAAATGCATACTCTGAGCTTAACGATCCAATCGATCAGCGAGAGCGTTTTGAAGAGCAATTGAAACTTGCTGCTCGTGGAGACGAAGAAGCAATGGCTACTGACGATGACTTCCTAAGAGCACTAGAATACGGTATGCCACCAACAGCAGGTATTGGAATTGGTATTGACAGACTTACCATGTTGTTGACAGATAATAGCAGCATTCAAGAAGTTCTTTTCTTCCCTCAAATGCGTCCTGAGAAAAAGGTCGAGATAGCAAAAGAAGAAGATTATGAAGCAATTGGAGTAGATAAAGTTTGGATTCCTGCTTTACAAAAAATGGGCTTTTTCACTATTGAAGCACTGAAGGAAGCAAATCCAAATAAAATATTTAACGATCTTGGCGGAATGCGTAAGAAGCTAAAGATAGATGCAAAAATGCCTGATAAAAGCGAAGTAGAAGCTTGGGTTCAAGGGTGAGACTTTTTCATTGGTAGGCTTCCACATTTATAATGCTCTGCTCATTTTTTTGAGCAGAGCTAAAGTAACATTTGAACAATTTATAAAGCCCTAGAAATCGTCTTTAGTTTATGAGTTTGAATCCCTTAATAAGCATAGCTTTTTTGCTTATTGGAGCTTGTCGTTCTGAGCATTATCAAGGGCGGAAGCCCGACATCGAAGCACCAAAAGCGGTCTCATTCAACCTCTTTCCTAAAGTTTTCATGCGAAGTTGAATTCAAACACTTTGCAAGTGACGATAAACTTTCATTTTGGTTCTTAATTAAAGCTTCTTTTTTAGCCCTAGTCCAGCCTTTAACTTGTTTTTCAAAAGCAATTGCTTCTAAAATATATTGAAATTCCTTATGATAAGTGAGTTTAAGTGGCCTTTTAAAGAATGTATATGCTTTGGGATCATGTCCACTTTCGTGCCCACCAAATCTTCTTTCTAAGTTATTAGTAACTCAAGTGTAATAGGAGCCATAGGAGCATTCTAAGATGTACACGAAGTAGCGATGGAGTTTCATTTGATGATAATATTATTTGCGTGTATGTCAGGCTTCATCTTCGCCCAGCCCGACATACACTTTTTAATTCAATTTCGACTTCGCCCAGCCTGACATACACTTTTTACTTTATTTAAAACGTAAATTAGCTTGTCGTGCTGAGCATTATCAAGGGCGGAAGCCCGGCAACGAAACACAGAAAGCGATCACTCCTCAGGCAACAACACAACCTTAATTACATTCTTGCCGCTCAAGTATTTCTTTGCAGTTTTCTTTGTCGATTTTACGGAGATAAGCTCAAGCATTTTCTCTCCTTCCAATATCTTGGCTGGTTCTTTCTCGTTCAGATATGCATTGCTCAATCCCGATAGCCAGAACCCATTGCTCTTCATTTGCTCTTGGATATCAAGAAGCTCCTCAGCCTTGTATTTTTGAATATCACTAGGGTCCGCACCGTTTGTTTTTAGCTTGTTAATTTCTTCCATTGTAATACCAACAAGCTTGTCCACATTCGCTGGAGAACAGCCAAAACTTACATTCAGTTGGTAAGTAGATTCAGGTTTGTCTTGGGCACTCGCACTTACTCTTGGTGAATATACTCCACCCTCTTCTTCTCTAAGTTTCTCGATCAATTTCAATCCCAAAATATCTCCCAAGGCCTCTATTTGAGCACCTTTTGCTTTTTTTCCATTATATTTTCCTGTGAAATAAATTGCAACAGTTGCTTTGTCCTCGCTTCCTTTACGAACCACTTTATTGATTACACCACTAGGAGGATTATCATCATACATTTTATAATCTTCTTTACCTGGTTTTGACGGTAAACTACCGATGTATTTCTCCAAAAGAGGCACCAACATTTCTTCTGTAAAGTTACCAACGAAAGTGTATACGAAGTCATCCGCATCTGCGAACCTGTCTGCGAAAATATCCAAGGCTTTGGAAGGATTCATTCCATCTATTCTTTCCACTGTCATAGGCAATGACCTTGGCGAGTAATTACTCATTACCGCAGTAAGCGTATCGCCAAAAACCTTTTCTGGAGTTGGCGTCTCGTTCATGCTTTTGATAAAGTCTCTTTGATTAGCAATAAAACCTGCAACAGCGGCTTCGTCAAGTCGCTTTGTTGTGAGTCTTACGTGCAACATTTGCAATGCAGTCTCAATATCTTTTACTGAAGAACTACCTATTATTCCTTCTGTTTTGTTTCCTACAAAAGCATTTACTCTAGCAATTTTACCCGTCATGTATTTTTGTAGTTGCGTAGCTGAGAAGTCACCCAATCCTGAAACCGACGCCACGGCAGAACCAAAAGACGCATCATCCAATTCTGCTAAACCATAAAGACTTGATCCTCCCTTGCTCAATGCACGAAATTGAATCTCATCGTTTTTGAAGTCGGTTGACTTCAAAATAACTTTCACCCCATTGCTTAGGGTCAGTTCAGTTACGCCTATGGCAGGTTTGGTTGTTCTACTTACCACTTTTCCTGGCGTTGGCTCATTTGCCAATAAGGGTTGATCAAGAGTTTCATCTACATAGGCAATAACCTCTTTCTTTTCATTAATCCATTCTATCAATTGCTCCTCGCTAGGCAGGTTCTCTTTGTCCTTTTCTGGAGCTACCAATACTGCAACTCTATTTCCATCAGTGATAAAGCTTTTTACCATTGTGTTTATTTCGTCTAGCGTAATGCCATCCAAGTAAGCCTTTGCAAAGTCAAGGTCAAAACCAATATCTGTCATGACCACATTATTAAGGTAACATTGCACCAGCTCTTGTGTAAAAGATGCCGAGTTGGTCTTATCTCTTTCTTTGTATTGTTTCTCTCTCCCGGTGAGGTATTGCGTTTTTGCCCTGTCAAGTTCTGTTTGGGTGAAACCAAATTCTTTCGCTCTTTCGTTTTCTTCCAAAACCGCTTTTAGAGCTTTTTCCACTTCTCCGTTTTTGGCAACAGCTATAACTGTAAGTGCATCTAACCCCCCTAAAAAACCTCCATAGCTACTCACTCCAAACTGGTAAGGCGGATCAGCTTTTTGCAAAAGCTCTTGCAACCTCGCCCCCATCATGCTATTGAAAAGAGAAACAGACATTGACTTTCGGCGATCTGCTCCTGTAATTTCTTTAAGTTCTGGATGCTTGTAATATAATTGAACCAAAGTATATGGCTGCTCCTTATCTGTGATGATTTTTGCATCTGTACCACCTGACATTGGAATTGCAAACTCTTCCCTTTTAGGCATTTTGGTGCCCGTAGGTATACTTCCAAAATACTTCTTAATAAAACCTTCCACTTGGTCTACATCAAAGTCACCTACAGCCACTACAGCCTGAAGATCTGGTCGGTACCATTTTTTGTAAAACGCTTCTAAGGTTTCGTATTTGAAATTTTGAAGTATTTCGTCTTTACCAATTGGCAAACGCTCCGCATATTTAGAGCCTTTGAGTACCACAGGAAACAGCTGATCTCTAATTCTTGATTGTGCTCCTTTTCCTAGGCGTGACTCTTCTAATACCACCCCTCTCTCTTTGTCTATTTCTTCATGATCAAGTGTTGCTTTATTTGCCCAGTCAGAAAGTACAAGGAAATATTTTTCAAATTTCTCCAAAGTGTCAGTAGGAACCGGTAACTGATAAACTGTTTCGTCAAAGCTCGTATATGCATTTAAGTCAGCCCCAAACTTCAACCCAGACTTCTGAAGAAAGCTCACCAATTCATTTTTGGGAAAATTCTTTGTGCCATTGAATTGCATGTGCTCCATAAAGTGAGCTAAACCTTGTTCCTCGTCAGTTTCTAAAATAGACCCTGCGTTTACTGCTAAATAAAGATTTGCACGATTTTTTGGCTCCACATTCTTACGAATATAATATTTCATGCCGTTGGCTAATGTGCCTTCTTTCACCGCTGGATCCATTGGTAATTTTTGATCCAGTTTGAAGTCGAATTGGGCAAAACTTGCTATTGAAATAAAACAAAAAAGTGTGAGCGAAATGAGTTTTTTCATTGTCGGGATTAAGGTTAATTTATAAATACATAGGTCAAAACGAAACCAATAGAGCAATAATAAGCAAATACATTGGTAATTGCTTTCTACCACAATTGCTAATTATTTAACGGCAATGATGGAAAATATTTCTCCTCAGCAGTGTTTATCGAAACGTTTTTAGACTGAATTGCCATATATTGCTACTTGAAAAGAACATTATGCTATGAATCACATTGATCCAGTTGATTTAAAAATTCTTAAATTATTGGTTAAAGACGGTTTAACTACCAATAAAGAGATTGCCGGAGAATTAAATCTTACCACCACCCCAATTCACGAACGCATTAAAAGGCTTCGTAGGGATGGTGTGATAGAAAAGTACACGATTGAACTCAATCGTAAAAAACTGAATCGTAACCTACTTGTTTTTTGTAATGTTAGCTTAAAAGAGCATGCAGCGGAATTTCTAAATAGATTCGAAAGCGATATCCAAACCTTACCAGAAGTCATAGAGTGTTATTGCATTTCTGGTGGTTCCGATTTTTTACTCAAAATCTTGGTTAGTGACATGGACGACTACAAGAAATTCATTCTAAATAAACTCTCTGCCCTACCTAATATTGCAAACGCTCAAAGTCAGTTTGTGGTAAAAGAGGTAAAACAAAGCAGCATTTTGGACTTTTAAAATAAGCATTGCTCAAGCTTTTCTCTTATTTTTACTCTCCAACCTAAATAAAAAAACAGATGCCAAGTTCTAAAATCGCTGGAGTAGGGTTCTATGTACCCGAAAACGTTGTTACCAATAAAGACCTCATGAAATACATGGACACCTCCGATGAGTGGATTCGTGAACGATCAGGTATAGAAGAACGTAGGTTTGCCAAAAAACATGAGGAAACACCAACCACCATGGCAGCCGAGGCGACTAAAATTGCGATTGAAAGAGCAGGTATCGACAAAGAAGAAATAGATTTTATCATTTTCGCCACACTAAGTCCCGACTATTATTTCCCAGGTTGCGGCGTACTTTTGCAGCGTGAACTAGGCATTACCAAAACCGAAATAGGAGCTTTGGACATCAGAAATCAATGCTCAGGATTTATATACGCACTCTCGGTTGCAGACCAGTTTATCAAAGCTGGGATGTACAAAAACGTACTCGTGGTAGGCTCCGAGATGCATTCTATGGGACTAGACTTTAGCACAAGAGGAAGAGGAATCTCTGTATTATTTGGCGATGGTGCTGGCGTGGTACTTCTACAACCTACGGAAGAAGAGGGCAAAGGAATATTGACCACCCACCTCCACAGCGATGGCACCCATGCCGAAGAACTAGCCGAAATAAGCCCAGGTTCACACGGCGGTTATCACCTCAAGGATGAGGACTTTGGTTTCCCTACACCAGACATCCCAGGAGAGATATTCGTGTACGATGGTCTGCTAGAAAACAAGTCCTATTACCCACGAATGGACGGACAATTAGTATTTAAAAAAGCCGTTACCAAGTTCCCAGAAGTGATCATGGAAGCTTTGACAAAAACTGGCTACAGCACTACTGATATAGACCTTTTGGTGCCACACCAAGCCAACCTCAGAATCGCCCAATTCGTACAGCGAACCCTCAAGCTTCCCGACGAAAAAGTATACAACAACATCATGAACTACGGAAACACCACCGCAGCCTCCATCCCCATCGCTCTATGCGAAGCATGGGAAAAAGGAATGGTAAAAGATGGTGACCTCATTTGCCTAGCAGCTTTTGGAAGCGGATTTACGTGGGGGAGTGCTTTGATTAGGTGGTAGTTTTTTAGGTATTAGGCTATAGGCAAGTTTTAAAAATTTGAGGATTGGAGTGTGGGTTAACACCTTTGGTCGGGCTGATCTAGTTAGCAAAATGAGGTATTTGTGTGGTCACAGACAAGGACAAGTTGTTAATTGATATTCTGCATAAGCGGAACAAGCATTGACCAATTAGTTATAGTGAAAACGTAAAATTAGAAACCCTTAGAATTTTAAAAAAAATACCTTCAAGTTGTTACATTAATTTGGTCAGAGGCCTAATAACAAACCACCTTAGCTCCAAGCTTTGAAGTGCTTAAATTTATAAATGTGGGAAAATGCTAAAGAAAAGTTCAAGTAAAGCTCCAATTATTTGAAGTACTACTAAGGAAAGTGGAGTGCTAAATACTAAAAGTGCTAAATCTGGCCAAACATTAAGATTTGTTTTAAATGCTAAGCGTAGATAAATATAAATAGGAGTAGTAATAATAAAATAAAGACACACATATAGAAATGTGTGCATGTTGTAATCAAATTCACTTGATGAGCTTCGCTGTTTTAGAAGTCCAAAAAACATAGCATTGTAAAACACACAGTATCCAACATGTATTAAATTATTTCTTTCCAATTAATTTGTTTTTCTAAGTCTTATACCGTCAAAATCCGTTCCAGTATTTTACTACTTTTCTTTAAGTTTAGCATCTTAAGCAAAACTTGAAACCAGTTGTGAGAACTTGGTTTAAATTTACCAGCACTGTGAAGCATTCAAGACTTCGCTGAAGTGCATTTCCCGAAAAATAATCTTGATTATTATATTTATGCCAAACCAAAAGAGTTAAAAAAATATTCGAAACATAGGTCAGTACCTTCGGTCGGACCGGTATGGTTCGGAGAGTGAGGTATAAATGCTGAAACAAACACGGGCGAGGTGCATATAAATCTTATTCACATTCGGAACTAGTTTCGATTTAGGCTATCGAGAAATTTGCTTCAATTCAACAAAGAGGAAATAAATACATAAACTAAAACCAAATTTCATTTACCAAAAAGTCGTATTGATAGTTAATTAATTTTCCTTTGGAAATGCAGACAAAAACTATGAAAATTTTAATTCGAGCTTCAAGATTGCATAAAAGAGCCAAAAAGCAAAGATGGAATTTACAAGCCGGCTATAGCCATTTTACCCTAGAACATTACAACTATCGTTCAGTAAACATAGCATCGCAAAAGCTATCCCTAAACGCTTGGCAAGGATTTTGCCAGAATAATGTTGATTGTTAACACAACTAATTAGATATGTTTTTCATTGCTGGTAATAAGATTTATAATAATTATCACGGAATAAAACAATTGAGCAAACCATGCCCATATTGCAACGTGACTAATGAATATCAGGTAACTTCTGTGGAGGTATATCGTACTTTTTATTGGATTCAATTTTATCGAAGTTCAAAAACCGCTTATGCCGAATGTACACATTGCAAAAAGTCTTTTGACATACGTGCCGTACATCCTATTTTTAATCAGCCAATCCAAACTAAGATAAGGAACGAGGATGGTGAAATAGACTTTCAAATCCTCTGGAAAGACCCTCGCTTCAAATTATTTTGTATAATGACATTTTTGGCAATATTTTTTTGGTCTGGAAAATTTCTGATTGACCATGGAATAATTTCGAAGTAAAACAGGCTCAGTAAACATTTTTTATCTCGTTCCATGACTGGCTATGTAGTCTCAACAGCAGCTAATTCGTTGAAGTGTTTTTTAGAGCTTAGGCAGGTCAAAATTAAGATGAGCACAAATATTTAAAGTGGTATTTAACTCACAAAAGGGCCTTGGCAATTCAAACTTTTAAACTTTCCAAAAACTCTTTGGGGTTCATGACTGATAAACTTTCCCATTGAAAAAGGGTAACGTCTTTGGTGTTTGCGGTAATAAAGACTTCAATATTGTTGTCCGACAATGCCATAGCGTATTGAAAAGCTTCCTCAAAGTCCGTAAAGTTGCTTTTAAAACAGTATTAATTATGTACCGCTGATATCTAGAACATTGATAATACCCGCTCCAAGAAGTCTTTTAAACTTTGAGATATTGTTTCTAGGTCTTAGACTGGGCTAATTAAAATACTTTCCCAAAAACTCCTTGGGGTTAAGAATTTCTAATTTGGAATCTGTAGGAAAGTCTTTTAGGTTTCCTGTTATGAAGCAGTTGAGGTCTTCAATTTCTAATGCTCAATGATTATTTAGAAAGGCATCTTCCAAGTCTCTAAACTTTGAGCCTTCCTGAATACTTTTTACTCACATCAACTCTTTTAATTTTGACGCTTTCTATAAGTTCATTGAGCTGATTTTCGAATATTTGAGATAAAGACAAATTGATTTCCTTGGCATAAAGTTTAGCCTTTACCACCAATTTAGGCTTTATCGTAGGGGTGGGATTTGTTTTCATTACATGTGTGTTTTGTAAATAACACGTGGGAGATGCCAAGAAAGGTCTAATTTAACCCGCCTTATGCATTAGAAAACCTATTACGAAACTAAAATGCTTCAAATCAGTACGTAAACACATTTAAACAAAATAACCAGAACGGTGCTATGCTAATTTAGTTTAAATGTCTGATTTATTGCATTTTAGCTTCTCACTACGATTCTCCAATGCATAATGCGGGTTTAACAATGACTACCAAATTCAACCATCCAACTGATTTAAGAAAAAAGACTTAATTTTGATTAATTAAACTTACAAAACATGGAAAGAATAACATTTAACCCTGAGCAATGTGGGGGGAAACCATGCATAAGGGGTATGAGAATAAGAGTAAGTGATGTTCTTGAGCTTTTAGCAAATGGAATTTCAATTGAAGAAATTGTAAATGATGAACTACCTCAATTAGAAAGAGAAGATGTCGTCGCTTGCCTCAACTATGCCCTTTCAAAACTAAATCATCCCGTTATTAAAGCTGCTTGATGGTAATAATTGATGCTCATTTGCCTCCTTCATTGGCCCCATGGATTTTAGAAAATTTCAAAACGCCCTGCTTTTCAGCTTCGTATTTAAACTTTGATAAAGCAGTAGATATGGAATTATTTCAATTCGGTAGAGAAAAAAGGGGCTATCATTATTACCAAAGATGACGACTTTTTAGAATTACAAAACAGACTAGGTAGCCCGCCCAAAATCATCTGGCTTACTTGTGGGAATACATCTAAAAAACGTTTAAAAGAAATATTTACTAACACCTTAAACAATGCTTTTGAATTGTTACAACACTCAGATATAGTTGAAATTTCCTGAGTTGAATTGAATATTTATTTCGAAAGAATTTTAAAGCATAACTGATGAGTATTCTGACTTATCTTTACCCCAAAACCTTCTCATACTTTGGAAATACTCTCCTCCTACACTCTATTCGAATGGTCACTTGCTTTTTTAGCGGCTTTTATCATTGGTATGTCTAAGGCTGGGCTTAAGGGCATCGACATCATGAATGTGACCCTCATGGCTTTGGTTTTTGGCAGTAAAGAAAGCACTGGCATTGTGCTACCGCTACTTTGCGTGGCGGATATATTTGCTGTTTGGTATTACCGCCGAGATGCGGAGTGGGGTCATTTTAAGAAACTCATGCCTTGGATGATTTTTGGGGTACTTATCGGGGTTTTCGTTGGTAAAGATTTGGACGAAAACCTGTTCAAGAGAATCATGGCTGTCATAATCGTGGTTTCTTCTATCATCATGATTTGGTGGGAGCGATCAAAAACCAAGCATCTCCCACAAGGAATGTGGTTTGCTGGTCTTACAGGAACAGCGGCGGGAATAACGACAATGCTTGGTAACTTGGCGGGAGCATTTTCTAATATCTACTTTTTAGTTTTGAGAATGCCTAAGAATCAATTCATTGGCACTGCTGCTTGGCTGTTTTTGTTCATTAATTTATTTAAGCTTCCATTTCATATTTTTTCTTGGGAAACAGTAAATTCATCTTCTATCAAGATAGATTTAGTACTTGTTCCCATCTTGCTTTTGGGTTTTTGGACAGGTCTAAAAATAGTAGATCGCATCAAAAACGATGATTACCGCAAACTGGTTTTGGCTCTTACCTTACTTGGCGGAATTGTAATATTCTTTAGATAGAAATTTGCTAATTTTAAATAGCAAGTAAAATTTCAGTCAAAAAACTCGTTACTAAAATAAACCCTATATTTGATTTTAAAATATTTTAATAAATCAACCATGCGAAAGCCCCTACTTTTATTTAGCCTTTTTCTATGTTCGGTGGTGAGCTTAATAGCTCAAAACAACATCATTCCTGCACCAGTGTCTTATGAAAACAACATGGACATGTTTATGGTAGACAATAGTATTTTTCTCGATGACCGTACCAATGACGCCACTGCCCATGCATATGCCGACGATCTACTTGCCTATCTAAATAGAGCAAGTATAAACACTTCTTTCAAAAAAGTGGATTCCTTGTCTCAACAGCAAAAAGCTATCAGATTTGAATTGGAGTCGAATGAATTATTGGGCAATGAAGGCTACGAACTGGAAGTAAAAGAACTTAGTGTTAATATCAAGGCAAATAAGCCTGCAGGAATTTTTAACGCCATCCAGACTTTAAAACAACTTTTGCCACGAGAGTTTGAATCGATAGAGAACCCAATGGGCTTCGGTATGATAATGGGTTGCAAGATTGTTGATTACCCACGCCTTGAATGGAGAGGTTTAATGCTAGATGTGAGCAGGCACTTTTTTACCGTGGAAGAAGTAAAAGACTATTTACTGACCATGTCTAAGTATAAATTCAATGTGATGCACTGGCACTTGACAGACGACGAAGGCTGGAGAATAGAGATTAAATCATTGCCAAAACTTACGGAGGTAGGAGCGTGGAGAGTACCTCGTTATGGTAAATTTGGTGAAGGTAGAGCCTATCCAAAAGAAGGTGAAAAAGCAACGGAAGGAGGGTTTTATACCCAAGAAGAGATCAAAGAAGTAGTGGCTTACGCCAAAACATTGAACATTACCATTGTACCCGAGATAGACATGCCAGGGCATAGCATGGCTGCTTTGGCCGCTTATCCTGAGTTATCTGTAGATAAGGAGCCAAAATTTGTAAACCCGGGAGCGAAGTTTGCCGAGTGGCCAGCTGGCGGAGGTTTTTATATGTTGATTGACAATACGCTTAATCCTACGGACGAGAAAGTCTATGATTTTGTAGATAAAGTATTTACCGAAGTAGCAGAACTTTTCCCAAGCGAGTATATTCACATGGGTGGTGATGAGTGCTACCATGGGTATTGGGAGAAAAGCCCCGAAGTACAGAAGTTCATGAAGAAAAATAAAATAGCCGACACGCACGAGTTGCAGAGCTACTTCGTAACGAGGGTTCAAAAAATCATCAATTCCAAAGGTAAAAAGATGATCGGTTGGGACGAAATCCTAGAAGGTGGACTTGCCGAGGGTGCAGCTGTGATGAGCTGGAGAGGTATGAAAGGCGGCATAGAAGCTGCTAAAATGGGACATAAAGTTGTGATGTCGCCCACCACTTATGCCTACATCGATTATTCGCAAGGAGATCATTCGGTGGAGTTTCCTATTTACAGTGATCTATATTTGAAAAAAGCCTATGAATTTGAGCCAGTTCCGGCAGGGGTAGATAGCAATATGATCATGGGTGGTCAGGCCAATTTATGGACCGAACAAATCAAAACTTTGGATTATGCTTATTACATGACTTATCCACGTGCTTTGGCCAATATTGAAGCTACTTGGAGTCCAAAATCTAAGCGTGACTGGAATAGTTTTGTCAATAGACTTGAGGCTCATTTTCCTCGATTTGAAGCAGCTCAAAAGAACATCAGCAAGGCGGTTTATGACCCTGTGGTAAAAGTAAAAGAGATTGATGGAGAATTGGTGGTTCGCCTCAGCTCCGAAACACCGAATGTTGACATTTTTTATACCTACGACAACTCATTTCCCAACCAGTATAGAGATAAAGCCACGGGAGATATTGTTATTCCAGAAGGTGACCTATCGCTCAAAGTAGTTACATATCGCAATGGTCGCCAGTTGGGTAGAATGCTCTCTATTCCAAGGGCTGATTTAGTGAAAAGGTCTAAACAAGAGAAGTTTCAGTTCTGAAAATAAAACACATATTTACGAAGGAAGAGGTGGCCATTTGTCTACCTCTTTTTCGTATTCATTTGAGGGGTATTTAATTAGTTCTTTTGAACCAAGCTTTGCCAACCTTCATATCCTTTATGCACTAATGAATTCGCATTATTAGGTTCAACGGTGCTGGTTTTGGCAAGGTTTAGTGCCTTTAATTGCTCAATGCTTTGGTAAACTCCACTTTTTAGGCCTGCGAGATATGCCGCACCCAGGGCAGAAACGTCAGGATTGGATTGTCTATGTAAAGGAATCTCTAGTAGGTCAGCAAGGAAATGAAGCACAAACTTGTTACGGCTCAATCCGCCGTTGATAGAAATTGATTTTAGCGGCTTGTCCATGTCTTTTTGCATGGCCGCTACTACGTCTTTTATTTGATAAGGAATGCTTTCTAAGGCAGCTCTTATTATATGTTTTTTTGTTGTACCAAAGGTCATTCCTTCTATGGATGCTTTTCTATCCATTTGCCAGTGCGGTGCTCCTAATCCACTAAAAGCTGGAATGAGATATACGCCGGCATTATCTGTAAGTGACGCTGACATTGCTTCGGTATCGGCAGGGTTTTGGAAAAAGCCTAGTTCGTTTTTAAGCCATTCAATGGTGGAACCACACGAAACAATTGCTCCTTCTAGAGCAAAATCAACTCTACCTTCTGTACTCCAACAAACGGTGGTCAACATCCCATTTTTAGAAACCACTGGCTTGTCGCCAATGTTCATCATGATGGAGCTTCCTGTACCCATGGTAACCTTGGCAGTGCCTTGCTCAAAACAACCTTCACCAAAAGTGGCTGCATGAGAGTCCCCTATCATTGCCGTTATTGGAATTTTATGCGTTGCTGATCTGCGTTCATCTGCGTTTCCAAAGAAATCTTCATCCCATTTGAAAGACCAATCACCAAAATTGAAAGAAGAGGCACATACTTCAGGCAAATTCAATTTTTCGAGCCCCCACATTTTCAATATCTCACTATCCCATGTCAAAGTATTAATATTGAGTAGTAAGGTTCGATGGGCATTGGTATAGTCTGTTTTAAAGACTTTTCCATTGGTCATTTTATACAAAATCCAACAATCGACTGTACCAAAATATACTTCACCATTTTCAACTTTGGCTTTTATGGCTGTGTTGTTTTCAATGAGCCAAAGGAGTTTCGTTGCAGAGAAATATGGGTCAATAATTAACCCTGTGCGTTCTTTTATAAAATCGTTCTGACCATCAGCTATTAGCTTTTGGCATACTGCTACTGATCTTTTGCAAGCCCATACAACTGCTGGTGCGAGTGGTTTTCCTTCTTTATCCCAAACAACAAATGTTTCTCTTTGATTGGAAATACCACATGAAGCAATTTGATTAAGTTCAAAACCTTTATTGGTGAATTCCTTGAAACAAAGATTTACGGAGTCTTTCACATTTTGAAAAATACCTTCGGGATATTGCTCTACATGTCCATTGTCAAAATAGTCGGTATGAAGGTCCGCATGGCCTTTAGCAACAGCATTTCCTTCGGCATCAAAAATGATGGTTTTTGTGCTGCTTGTTCCTTGGTCTATGGCTAGGATGTATTTCATTTTTTACTTTATTTTCATGTTCTTCGATTTTAGGACACGGATTCTGCGAAGCACGGATTTACACGGTTTTTTTACTCAACATATTTGGACGCGGATATCGCAGATGCTTGGCAACGCAGATTTTCGCGGGTTTTTCTATTTAGCTGGCTTTTTTGGACACAGATGACACGGATTCTGTGAAGCACGGATTTGCACGTTTTTTTTTACTCAACATATTTGGACGCGGATATCGCAGATGCTTGGCAACGCAGATTTTCGCGGGTTTTTCTATTTACTCGATTTTTTTGGACACAGATCACACGGATTCTGAAAAACACAGATTTACACAGATTTTAGGCTGTTTTTGATTTACTTTTTTGATCAATGATTACTGCCAAAAGGATCACTCCTCCTTTCACCACTTGTTGCCAGAAAGGTGACACATCCAATAAAACTAAGCCGTTATTCAAAACCCCAATGATTACTGCTCCTATCACAGTTCCTGCTACTGTTCCTACGCCTCCAGAGAGGGAAGTACCACCAATCACTACTGCTGCTATGGAATCCAACTCGTAACTTACTCCAGCATTTGGCTGAGCGGAGTTTAGTCTTGATGTAACCAAAATACCTCCTATCGCTGCCATCGTTCCTGCGATTCCGTATACTTTTAGCTTCACAGCATTTACATTGATTCCCGAAAGCAAAGCTGCTTTTTCGTTTCCTCCAATGGCATAAATGTGCCTTCCGAAGCTTGTCTTTTTTGTAATGAAAATCATCAAAATAACGACTACTATTGATATCCAAACTGGCACAGGAATGCCCAAAAACCAACCAGAACCAATGAATTCGAAGTTTGCCCCAAGGTTTGAAATAGGAATACCCTGAGAATAAAGCATGGTTGCCCCTCTTGCAATCGTAAGCATGGCCAGTGTAGCAACAAATGGAGGCACTGAGAACTTGGTAATAAACCAACCATTCAATAAACCAAAAACTGCCCCTACAATCAAGGCCGCTAATACTGCACCCAAAACCGTGAAACCCATATGTACTCCAAAAGGCTCTATGGCTACTCCGTATTTCAATAGACCAGCACATACTACCGATGAAAACGCCAATACAGAACCAACCGAAAGGTCGATACCCGCCATCAAGATCACAAGGGTCATACCTACAGAAATACAAACATTGACAGATATTTGCCTCAAAACATTCCACAGGTTCGTGCCTGTCATGAATTTGTCTGAAAGCAAGCCGATCACAAGGCATAATATAAATAAGCCGATCAGTGATTGAGATTTCTTTAATAGTTCTTTGTTCATATAGCAGCTTTGAGAAGTTGGTCTTCGGTTGCGTTTTGGGCAGAGAAAGTGGCTTTGATTCGGCCTTGTGCCATTACTAATATTCGATCAGATAAGGTTAGAATTTCAGGTATTTCGGAAGAAACTAAAATGACGCTTAATCCGTTTTTTGCCATTTCCTTGATCAATTCGTAAATCTCATTTTTGGCGTTAATGTCTATTCCACGAGTAGGTTCATCCAAAAACAAGATTTTAGGATTTGTGACCATCCATTTGGCAAGCACTACCTTTTGTTGGTTTCCACCGCTTAGGTTTTGACATTTCTCAGCCTCCGATGGTGTTTTTATTTTTAAACTCTGAATGTATTTCTGAGCTATGCTTTTGTCTTTGCCAGCATTTAATAAATCGAATGATTTTAACTGCGTAAGACTGATATTTTCGGCAATATCCATTCCTAAAACCAAGCCTTCTTCTTTTCGATCTTCGGTTACAAAAGCAATTCCTTGATCAATGGCATCTTTAGGAGATTTGATGTTCGTTGGTTTCCCTTCAATTTCTAACTCATAAGAACATTTGTTTTTGTTCAGGCCAAAAATAGATTCCAAAAGTTCTGTTCTCCCGGCACCCATCAATCCAAAAATCCCAAGAACTTCTCCTTTTTGAAGTGAAAAAGAAATATCCGACAAAAGGTTTTGCCCTTTGATGGTAGGATGCTTTAGGCTAAGGTCGCTAACTTTCAAAACCTCTTCGCTATTTAAAGTAAGGCTGTCTTTGGGCAGTATTTTTACATCTCTACCCACCATATCTCTAACAAGTTGCTCTTCGGTGGAGTCCGTCATTTTGCCCGCACTGATATTACACCCATCCCTGAGCACGCTGAAATGATCCGCAATGCTAAATAACTCATCCATTTTGTGCGAAATGTAAACGATGGTTTTATTTTCCTGCTTTAAGTTCTTTATTATTCTGTGAAGGTTTTCAATTTCTCTATCACTCAGTGCCGATGTGGGTTCATCCATAAAAATGAACCGTGCATTTGTCAGTAGGGCTTTCGCGATTTCAACAAGTTGCTGCTCTCCTATTTTCAATTTATTTACCAAAATATTTGGCGAAATAGACAGGTCTAGCTTTTGTAAAACAGCCTTGGTTTCATCATACATTTTTTGACTATTCAAAAAGCCAAAACTGTTGCTAATCTCTCTGCCTAAAAAGAGATTTTCGGCAACACTTAAATGCGGAATAAGGTTGAGTTCTTGATGAATAATTGCTATTCCTGCAGCTTGAGCCTCCTTTACATTATCAAAGGATACACTTTCGTTATCTAAAATAATCTCTCCTTCGTAAGAAGTGTACACACCAGAAAGTATCTTTAGAAGTGTAGACTTACCTGCTCCATTTTCTCCTAGAATGGCATTGACCATTCCTGGGTAAAAAGTAAGATTCACTTCGTTTAGTGCTTTCACTCCAGGGAATTCCTTCGATATGTTGACAGCTTTCAGCATTTACTTTTGAATAGACACAGGGAGAATTTCCATTTGATTATTGAGAGGTTCCGACTTGCTAAGTTTCAAAGCACCTACAACCTTTACCTGATCATTTACCTGCAAACCAGCTATGGATGCTGGAATGACTTGCTCCCTAATGTGCGTGTTTAATGCTTCTGAAAGCTTATTGAATTCAGCGTTGGTTTTATAATCTGTGAGGGCTACAAGGCCAGAAGCATCTCTAATGGCGTTACCAAAAATGAACTTTGTTTCAACTTTTATACTTCTTCCGCCATTGGTTTTAAGCTCCAGCTCTCCTCCATTTATTTTGGTAATAACACCATCCGCAGCTACCATAAAGTAGGCAGAATTACCAATCCCAAGGCGATTTCCGTATTTGGCAAAAGTAGAATCAACATCAGAGTTTAGCTCTGCGGCCAAAGTTGCTACTTCTACACTTGAGCTTTTACTTAAAATACCTTCGTACAGCTCGGTTGCTTTTTGGCTAAAATCAATGCCATTTTCTTGAATAGCTTTCATTTCGTCCAAATCCGTGAAATAAACCGAATTATAGGCAAGTAAAACAAGAGCCACCAAGCCCAGTCCGTATTTGAGTGTTTTATTCATATCCTAGAATTGAGAGGCGTTGGAAGCATTAATTAATTCAACTTCTACAGGTACTCTCTGTGGGAATACCGTTCTTCCTTTGATATATTCATCGGCATATTTTGCAGCCGTTTCTGCCATTACCAATGGATGCTGTAAGCCTGTTGCAACAATTTTACCTTCTTTGATTTTTTCAATGACTTCATCGGCACCATCAAAACCAAAAACCTTCACTTTATCGGCTTTCCCTGCAGATAGTAGAGCTTGATAAGCACCAAGTGCCATGGCATCATTTCCACAAAAAACAGCACTGATATCCGGGTTGGCTTGCATCATTGTTTCGAGTACTTCCATGGCCTTGTTTCTATCAAAATCCGCTGATTGCTGTGCGACCATCTCCAAATTTGGAAATTTATCCACTACAGAATGAAAACCTCCTGAGCGAGCCCAAGTATTGTTATCACCTACTAGACCCAATATTTCTACATATTTTCCTTTTTCACCTAAAGACTTTACGAATTCAATTCCAACATCAACACAACCAGAGTAATTGTCGGATAAAATCTGGCAAGTTGCCGCATCATCCGCATTGACTTCCCTATCCATACAAAATACCGGAATACCGGCAGCTTTGGCTTTCATGATATTCACAATAGAACCATCTGCATCCGTAGGGTTGAATAAAATAGCATCAAAACCACTTGAAATAAGGTTTTCGAAGTTATCCGACTCGGTAGCCGGATTATTCTGTGAATCAAATATTTTGGCCTCATAACCAAGTTTCTGTGCATTTTCTGCCGCTGCCTCCGCTAAAACGACAAACCATGGATTATTGAGCGTAGAGATTACCACAGCTATTTTCGGCTTTTCGTCACCAGTCTTTTTGCCACAAGAAAATACCGTGAATAATGTAAGCAGAATAAGTGGTAAAAATTTGAATCTTGATTTTTTCATTTTGCGATTTTGATACACAGCCAACATGAACACTATCTGGTTTTAGACCAATTCTTCTTGCTTGTTTACAGCCTCATTTGCACTCAATAATTCTATTGCTATATGACTCAATCCATCTGCCGAAATTCCATAATGATCAAAAATCTCAACCTGAGAACCATGGACAGTATGATCGTCTGGCAAACCAATGATCTTAAACTTATTATGAAAGCCATTTTGCAACAGATAAGACCCTACTGCTTCTCCTAGTCCACCATAAACAGAGTGCTCTTCAACCGTAATGATGGGGGCACCATTTGATGCCAACTTGGCGATCAATTCAGAATCTAAGGGCTTTATGGTGTGCATACTTACCACTGTACAACTAATGCCCTCTTCAAGTTTTAATTTCTCAGCGGCTTGCATAGCTGGCCAAACCCCTTCCCCTGTAGCAATAAAGGTTAAGTCACGGCCTTTTGTCAATAACCGTCCTTTTCCAAATTGGAAATCGTTTTGATCATTTTCATTTATTGAAAGTGAATTTGGCATCGCCTTTTTACCAAAACGAATATAAAATGGAGTATTTATTTGAGCGGCAGCCTTAATCGTTTCTTCTGTTTCAAAGTTATCCGCTGGAGCAACAATTGTAATATTATTGATGGCCCTTAACACTGCAAAATCATGTAAGCTATGATGTGTGGTTCCCAATGCACCATAACTCACACCTGCCGAAATACCAACAAGTTTAACTGGATTATCAGAGTAACAAACGTCATTTTTGATTTGCTCCAAAGCTCTCGCTGTTAAGAAGCAAGCTGGAGAAACGGCAAAGGCCTTTTTATCCATTGCTGCCAAGCCGGCTGCAACTCCAACTAGGTTTTGCTCAGCAATACCTACCTCCACAATTTGCTCAGGGTATTTTTGTCCAAATGGCACCAACTTACCAGAACCACGAGAATCACTGGTAACTACCATAATTTGCTGATCCGTTTCAGCAAGATGCTGAAGGGTCTCTGAGAATATTTCTAAATTAGGTTTGTTCATTTCGCTTTCTTATTTATAAACTGAATCGGCTATTCACAGGAGTCGGTTTCTATGTATTGACTCATCTATTGATGTTTCTTAAACCAGTTCGGCCATTGCTTGGTCATACTGCTCTAATGAGGGCACACCATGGTGCCACTTTATATTATTTTCCATATAACTAACTCCTTTGCCTTTCACAGTATGTGCTATCACAAATGAGGGTTTGTCTTTTTCGAACGGAAGACTCTCAAAGGTTTCTATGAGAGCATCAATGTCGTGTCCATCAACCTCTCTTACTGACCATCCAAATGCTTCTAGTTTTTTAGCCACAGGCTCTAAGCCCATCACATCGGCATTTGATCCAGTGATTTGGAGCTTATTGTAATCCAAAACTGCACAAAGGTTATCAAGCTTATAATGAGCTGCAAACATCAGAGCCTCCCAATTGGAGCCTTCTGCCATTTCTCCATCACCCAAAATGGTAAATACCTTTACTTTTGACTTGTCTTTCTTTGCTGCTAAAGCATTTCCACAACAAATAGGAAGCCCATGCCCAAGTCCTCCCGTATTTTGCTCCATACCAGGAATTCCCTTTGTTGGGTGTCCAATGTACGGTGATTGGTATTGGCAAAGGGTCATCAAGTCTTCTTCAGGGAAAAAGCCTTTATCTGCAAGTACGGCGTAAAGTGCTTCTACACAATGTCCTTTGCTTTGAATAAACCTATCGCGGTCGGCCGATTTAAAATTATCGGGAGAAACATTCATAATGCGATTGTATAGCACATTCAAAATGTCCATGATAGACAAGCTTCCACCTGTATGGCCAGCTTTGGCGTTATAGATATATTTGAGCGTCTTTTTACGAAGCTCTTTTGATTTATGTTTTAATTCTGTTGTTGTCATTTTCCTTTTTTATATGGTACACAGAATACACAGATGCTGTGCAACACAGATTTACACGGTTTTTTTCTTCAACTCATTATCAAAAACTTTTCTTCTTATTTCTGGTTTTTTTCCAAAATTCAATAACAATCCAACTTCAACATCGGTGGCTCTTAAGTAATTAATTATTTGGTTTTCAAATTCAGGTATTATGCATTCGGCTGCTTTTAATTCTAGAATTATCTTATTTTCGACAATTAAGTCAGGATAGTAATCACCAACGGATAACACTTTGTAAAACACTTTCGTCTGTTTTTGAGCCTCAACGGATAAAGCATTAGATTTCAGTTCTATATACAGTGCATTTTGGTAAACTTTTTCAAGAAAGCCATAACCGAGTTCATTGTAAACGACATAAAATGCCTTTATGATTTGTTCAGTTAAATCTTTATGTTTAGCATGACTGCTCATAAATCTGTGACTATCTGTGTTTGAAAATCTGTGTCATCCGTGTACTCCGAATATCCCTTAATTAATGCCTATAAACCTCCCAACCCATATAGTTACTCAGGGCTTCTTCTAGAATGGAGGCTGTTTTGGAGGCGTTCATGACAACATGGTGCTCAAATCCATTCTTGCATACATATTTCATTAAGCCTTCTAAATCCTTAATTTGGGCAACGGCACGATTACCGAAAGTTTTTAAAGGATCATCGGTTAATTCACCTTCGCCGATGTAAGCTTTTATGACACCATTAGGATCATCTGTACTTATTCTTCCATAAGTTAATGGCATGGCAGGCGTACGACCGTCCAATGCTCCATAAGTATTCTCTACTCCTACTGTAGTTCCTAAAATAGGTGCATTACTAATTTCTAAATCAGGAATAAATGACTTTGCCCAGTTTCCACAGTGGAAAAGCACACATTTTTCGGGATCGTCAGCATAGTTATTGTTCCAGTCTACCAAGGCACTTGGGGAACCAGATGCAAGCTGCATGGCGTACATTGACAGCGTTCCAGTTACGTCAACTTCACAAGCAGACGGCAACATGTTTTCGCTCATAATACTCATACTTGTACATACATTGCAACCATAGTTTTGCTGCAGAGAAGTCCAGCACTGAATGGCTGTTGCATCCAAAGCATATTCTTCCATTATTTCCTTGAGCACAACATCCAGTTTAGCAATTTGAATCATTGCCTCATTTGGTGTTTTACCCTTTGGAGCATATGCATTAATGCTTTCAATGTGTTGCTTTACTTTTGCATCATTGCCTGTAAGTTTATTAGCTCTTCCAAGTATTTCTGAAAGGTCAAAAGTGGTAACTGTGATGCCATTTCTTTGAAGAATTTTCTCAGAATACCTTACCGTATTAAATGCTCCTGGACGAGCACCTATTGCTCCTATTCTCACTGATTTTAAGCCTTTTGTAACTCTACAGACCGCAACGAAGTCTTTTAAGTCTCTCTGAAAAATATCAGATGAAGGCAAACTCACGTGCTGAGAAGTCAAAGAGTACTTGATTCCGTATTGATAAAGGTTATTACAAACAGAGATTTTTCCGCACCATGAATCGCGGCGATTAACCACGTTCATTTTTGAAAGGTCATCTGGATATGCCTGAATAAGTACTGGTACATTAAGACCAGCAAGCTTAAGGGTATCGGCTACACCTTTTTCATCTCCAAAGTTGGGCAGGAGAACCAGCACTCCGCTGATCTCTTCTCTATGTGCTTTGAAAAGTTCAGCACATTTTTGGGCTTCTTGAAAAGTCTCTACTCCTCCTAGTTTGGTCGCAGTGGTTTCTAGAAGGATTGGTTTTAGATTTAATTTACCAAAAACCTCTATAATTTCTGTTCTTGCTTTTTCTACTAAACTATCTGGGAAAAAGTCTCTATTACCGATTATTACGCCTATTGTCATTTTTATTCGACTGTTATTTTTGACGCAGATCACCCAGATTTTGTGAAGCAAATGAATGCTTTTTTAGCCTAGGTTCTATGCAACTATTATTTCTATCTCGTTTTCTTTAAATACCTCTACGTGCTTTTCTTTAATTCCTGAGTCTGTGATAATAATATCAATCAAACCTAAAGCACCTAAGCTAGCTAATGCACTTTTACCAATTTTTGTACTATCTGCTACTAAGTAAACTACCTCAGCTGCATCTATCATTGCTTTCTTTACCACAATGTCGCTGATACTAGGATAAGTCAAACCAGCTTTTAGCGAAATTCCTGCCGTTGCCAAAAATAGCTTTTGTACATAAAGCCCTTTGAAAAAGTCTGCCGCCTTTTGCCCAGTCAAAGAAAGGGTTGGTGGCTTAAACTCGCCTCCCGTCATTATAACTTCTATGTCAGGAGCTGTACCTAGCATCAAAGCAATGTTGAGAGAATTTGTAATTATTGTAAGGTTTTTAATTCCAGAACTCTTGATTTTCTTGGCGATCTCAGTAGTTGTACTTCCCGAGTCTAATATGATCGTGTCACCACTCTCAATAAACTCCAAGCACTTCTCTCCGATGGCTTCTTTTTTGTCCAAGTTATCTTGATGTACTAATGAAAAACTCTTGACTTGGTCTTCTACATTTTTTATAAAAGCCCCTCCGTGTTCTTTTACAATTAAATCTTCAGCCTCAAGCTTTTCTAAGTCCTGACGAATCGTTACCTCAGTTACCTTGAAAAGCTTAGCTAGGTTTACCACTTTGGCAGAACCGTCTTCCTTCAATAGGTCTAGTATTTTTTCTCTACGTTGATTTGCTAGCATAATTAATATTTGAAAAAGCTAAGCTCACTAAAAAACCTCTCTCTTTCGATAAAACAAATTTATAATAAAAAAAGGTAAATAATAGAAAATAAACGAAAATGTTTTCGGCTTTCGCCCTGATATTCACGTAAATAATCACAAAAGTTGAAATGTACTATTTTCTAAAATAAATTCAATTTGGGAAGGAGCATTATTCACAAAGTTTTTTTTTGCTCACAACTTTAGGGCCAGGCATTGCCAAGCTTTTCATGCCACTAATTTTGCTAGAGAAATTTAAATTATGGGCTAAAAAAAAGAGGCTGTCTCAAAAGGGCAGTCTCTTTTTTATAGATTTTTTTGTAACTTCAGTTATGAAAAAAGGAGTCAAAAAGAAGCCTGTATTTAAGGATTATGATCCTTATCAGCTATCCCTTCTTCCTCCATCGTTAAATGAATTAATTCCCGAAAATCACGTGGTTCGATTGGTACAAAGAATCATAGATGAGATAGATATTGATTCATTATTGCAGAAGTATTCTGGAGGCGGAAGTTCATCATTTCATCCACGAATGATGTTAAAAATTATTATTTACGGCTATATCAGCAATATTTATTCCTCTCGAAAAATAGAAGAAGCCGTCAGTTCAAACATTCACTTCATGTGGCTTGCTGGCATGCAGCGACCAGACCATAATACAATAAACCGATTTAGAACGGATAGATTGAAGTCGGTATTGAAAGAGGTTTTTGGTCAAGTCGTTTTACTGATGGCAGATCAAGGACTGGTAGATTTAAAGACGGTTTATGTGGATGGAACCAAAATAGAGGCCAATGCCAATAAATACACTTTTGTATGGGGCAAGTCTATAAAGCGGAATACAGAAAGGATAAAAGAACAGCTTAAAGACCTTTGGAACTATGCCGAAAAGGTAGCCTCCGAGGAGATGAAAGATAACTCGCCCACTATTTTTGAAAAGATAGATTCTCAAAAAGTAGAACAGACTATCGGGCAAATCAATCAAGCCTTAAAAGGCAAAGAAGTAGATCCGAAAGTGAAGCAAAAGCTGAATTATGCAAAGAACAATTGGCCAAAGAATCTAAAGAAATACGAAGTTCAGCAAAAGCTGATGGGTGATCGAAACTCCTATTCCAAGACAGATCCAGATGCCACTTTTATGCGAATGAAAGACGACCACATGCTCAATGGTCAGCTAAAAGCGGGCTACAACTGGCAGATAAGTACTTGTAATCAATGTATTCTAAACTACGACATCTACCAATATGCCAACGATGTATATACCTTACCACTCCACCTAGAAACCTTCAAAGAGCTCTATAAAAAATTACCAGAAGAAGTGGTGGCCGATGCCGGCTATGGCTCGGAAGAAAACTATCAATATTTAGAGAACAATGAACTTGAGGGCTATGTGAAATACAATTACTTCCATAAAGAGCAAAAAGCCAAAGGGAAGATAAAGCCTGAAGATGCCTTCAAGTCAGAGAACCTGTATTACGATTCGGAGAACGACTTTTTTATCTGTCCGATGGGTCAAAAAATGGAGAAAGTCTATGAAAAAACAGAGAAAAGAAAATCTGGATACCAACAACAAATAAGCTTTTATCAAGCAAAAAACTGTGACAATTGCCCATTGAAAGGAGCCTGCCACAAAGCCAAAGGAAATCGACTTGTCCAAGTCAATCACAATGCAAAAAGATTAAAAGACAAAGCACGACAAAAGCTACTAAGTCCAGAGGGAATAAAACATCGCTCCCAAAGGCCAGCAGATGTGGAAGCAGTCTTTGGAAACATCAAGCAAAACAAAAACTTCAGAAGATTTATGTTAAGAGGAAAAGAAAAAGTCCTCATCGAAACGGGCTTGCTCGCCCTTGCACACAATATCCAAAAAATGGCTTCATAAGGGCTATTTCGGCCTCATTTTAAACTCCCCGCACCAAAACCAGAAGAGATTGTCACAAGAATTACACTTTTATTCAAAAAAGAAGGCTGACCCACGTTTATAATGAGACAGCCTCCATTTTAAAAGCTTATAAATTGCAGAATTTCATTTTATTGATATCCTTCATTTTGAGTAAACTCGTTTCTATTTGTAACCGCATCAAGTTGATCTCTTGGAATAGGTCTTATGTTATGAAAACTCTGAATCGCTGTAACGTTAGGGTTGTATTTCTTAACACGCTCAACAAGCTTTCCAGTTCTTTTAAGGTCAAACCAGCGAAGTTGCTCACCTGCAAATTCTCTAGCACGCTCATCAAGAATAAAGTCTAGAGTAACATCGGCTGGAGCAATTTTCATTGCTTCTACCTGACCTGGCTTGGCAGCCCTAGCTCTCACGATATTGATGTTAGCCGCAGCTTCATCTAGATTTCCAAGTTTCATTTGTGCCTCAGCAGCAATTAAGTACACTTCCGCCAATCGAATAACATATGCATCTCTTGCACTCTGAGCTTCATTGAAACTAGCACGAGTGTTATCCATATGCTTGATTAAAGTTGGGTAACGAAGGTTATCTTTTACAGTACCATCAGTGTTGTAAATATCATTTCTATTGTAAACTTGATATTTTGCATTTGCAGGTTTTGTAAAATTAGTTCTTGTTGCTACTACCGCAGTATCTCCAAGATTCATTCCCGCAGGACGGCTTGATGAATTAGCGGTCCAAAGCTCCATAAAAGAACCATCATAACGTGAATCTGCTGGGCCATAAAGGTCAAGCAAGAACCTCGTTGGCATATACCTATTGAAAGGTCTACCGTACTCTATTGCTCTTGTAAGTCCTGGTAAGTTGTCATATTTCATTAAGAAATGAAGGTGACCATTATTACTTCCTCTACCATGACCTGTAACATTTGTAGAAGAGTTACGAAGGTCATTGAGTGTCAAGTTAGCAGAATAGTTAACTGCATAAATAATCTCTTTATTTTGATTATTATTCATATCCCAAAGGATCTTGTAATTAGGTTCAAGCTTATAACCAAACCCTCCATTAATTACAGCTTTAGCCATTTCGCTAGCTTCAGCATTCATTCCTCTTGTAAGATACATTCTTGCCAAAAACGACATTGCAGCTGGCTTAGTTACTCTACCATACTCATTAGTAGTATTTGCTAGGTTTTTAGTCGCAAAAGTCAAATCCTCGAAAATCTGCTTGTAGAAAGTTTCCACTGGAGTTTTGTTTGCAGTTGTTGCAATCCCCTTAGTCTCTTCTAATGTGAAGTGAACTCCACCCCAAG
Organism: Spirosomataceae bacterium TFI 002; assembly: GCA_900230115.1. Lineage (NCBI taxonomy): Bacteria > Pseudomonadati > Bacteroidota > Cytophagia > Cytophagales > Spirosomataceae > Spirosomataceae bacterium TFI 002. The sequence continues at coordinate 1,965,193 of LT907983.1, forward strand.
TTTCTACAATGTGCCAGTAATAAAATGCTCTTAAAAAGCGAAGTTCTGCTTCTCTTTGAGCCCTTACTGCTGGAGTATAACCCGCATTTGCTATTAGATTGACCCCTGCATTACAAAGGTTTACCCCTCCATAAAGTGCTGTCCACTCCGAAGATAAGTAACCATTTGTGCCTTGTAGGTTAATGTATTGCGAAAGGTCAGGTGCAACATCACCAGCAGCACTAATCCAAATATCAGTTCCCAATTCGGAGATATTATAGGCCTCCTCTTTTCCATACCACCATCTTTGGTAGCTGTACGCTGCATTCACTAGTGACTCAAATCCCTCAGGAGTTGTGTACACCGCTTCAGCTGTTAATCCTGTTGGATTATACTCGGTCAGTAAATCCTCACAAGAGAATGAAACAACTGAAAGAAATAGAAATATTATTGATATTTTTTTCATCTTAATTAATTTTTTCGATTAAAATCCAATGTTAAGTCCCACTACAACATTCTTGAGCATTGGGCTACTTTCGCCACCACCTCTCTCAGGATCGTACTCTTTCAACTTTGGACTTTTTGTCCACGTTACTGGGTTTGTAGCAGTAGTGTATACTCTCAAACTATTGAAGAAACTTTTCTCCATAGCTGGGAATGTATAACCAAGAGATAGGTTTCTTACTCTCAAGTATGAACCATCTACGTATCCAATTGTGCTCCAATAAAGTGTAGAAGCCCCTGAGATGTTAGCATTTGGACGAGGATACTCATTTGTTGGATTCTCTGGTGTCCAGTAGTCAATTATTGTAGTACTGTTACTTAAATTAGACTGACGATCGTATCTTCCCAAGAAAGATGGGCTGATAGTTTGTCCCCAACGAGCAAAAAGATAAACGTTAAGATCGAAGCCTTTGTAAGTTACTTTGTTGTTAAATCCACCAAACCAATTTGGTCTGTTTTGACCTGCTAAAACGATTCTGTCATTTACAGCATCTATTTTACCGTCACCGTTCTGGTCTCTTACTTTGATATCACCAGGGATTTGACCAAATAATGCAGCCTGATCAGCTTCAGAAGTTTGCCAGATACCTAATTTCTCATAATCATAAAACACATTTATAGGCTGTCCTACAAACCAACCATTTCCGATATCATCAACACCTTCGGTTACTAGAGACACAATACGCTCCTTGTTGTGAGTGAATGTAAGTGTACTGTTCCAAGTGAAATCATTTGTTCTCACGTTAACTGAATTAATTGCAACTTCCACACCGTTGTTTCTAGTTTTACCAATATTCTGGTAAACTGTTTTTACACCAGTAGTAGGTGGAAGACCTCTTGGTAGCAATAGATCCGAAGTACGAGTGTCATAAATATCCACTGTTGCGGTTAACCTATTATTCAAAAAGCCCATATCCAAACCTAAGTTTTGAGTTTTTGATAACTCCCATCCAGCTGCTGCATTACCCAATAATGGAGAGAATGTAAATCCTTGAAAACTAGCTTCTCCAAATGCCATTGGCACTCTTGCAAGCGTACTTTGAGTTCCATAAGGAGAGATACCTGAATTACCAGCTACACCATAACTTAATCTTAGCTTAAGGTCAGAGAATAGGTTTTGATTTTTCATGAAATCCTCATCACCCACTTGCCATGCAACCGCTACAGAAGGGAAAAACGCCCACTTGTTACCAGCAGATAGCCTTGATGCACCATCAGCACGGTTTGTAAGTGTAAGCAAATACTTACTCTTGTAGTTGTAGTTTAAACGACCTGCAAAAGAAAGCACGTTCCATTTTTCAAATTCACTACTGATCGCAATATTGCTAGGAGCATTTCCTAAAGCATAATACAACTGAGCTGGCAATAGTTGAGATTGACCAGAAGCCGAAACATTGTCAGATAGATTCTCTACATAACTACTCAAAGCAGTTAAAGTAAAGCTATGATCATTAATCTCTTTGCTAAAAGTTAAAATGTTATCCCAGTTAATGAATCTACTGTTTGAAGAGCTCATTGATGAGAAACTATTTCCTCCGTTACGGCTGATAGTATTAGACGACTCAAAAAGACCTTCACGAGAGAATCCAATATTTGCTCCAAAGTTAGACCTGAAAGTCAAGCTCTTAAGAAGCTTAAACTCCGCATAAACATTCGAAAGGATATTTGTTTTTTTACCCGTATTAGAGAATGCATCTGGCTGCTCATCTGCCAATGGACTAATAGATGAACCGCTTAAAGGAAATGTGATAAAATTACCATCTGCATCGTAAATTGTTCCTAAAGGAATAATTTTGTTAGCCATGTTAAGAGGATCTCTCCTGTAGTCTTCATCTCTAGTTGTAACTTGACTCTGAAGTCCTACTTTCACCTTTTTTGTGATTGTTTGGTCAATATTTGCTCTTAAAGAGTATCTCTTTGACTCATCAAACTTCAAAATCCCTTTTTCGTTGAAATAATCTAGTGAGAAAAACACCTTTGTATTTTCCGTACCAGCATTAACCCCTACGTTGTAGTTCTGTTGCGTACCATTTCTGAATAGCTCTTTTTGATAATCGATCCACTCATTATTTTGAACTGCAAGAAGCTCTTGAGAATTAAAGATTTTCGCATCATCAGCTACAGAGTTCCATCTACCAGCTGCTCTGTTTGCCTCTCTTTTAATTGCCGCATAACCTGGGCCATCCAAAACTGAAGGGTAACGTGATACTTTAGAAGTACCATAATACGTATTGAAAGATACCCTAGCTTTACCAGTAGACCCTTTCTTAGTAGTTACGATTACAATACCATTTGCTCCTTGCCAGCCATAAATAGCAGTAGAAGAAGCATCTTTTAAGAATTCCATTGACTCAATATCATTTGGATTGATATTGTTGATATTACCAGTCTGAATTCCGTCAACAATGAATAATGGGCCATTACCAGCACCAATTGAGCGATTTCCACGAATGGCGATATTAATTCCAGAAGATGCAGAACCATTACTTCTTGTAATGTCCACACCAGCAACCTTACCTTGAATAGACTCCAAAGGGCTTTGAGCTGGAACCTGTCTAATATCCTCACTTTTTATTGAGGTTACTGCTCCAGTAAGATCACGCTTACGAACTGTACCATAACCAATCACGACAACCTCTGAAAGCTCCTCTGAGTTCTCTACCAATGTTACATTTACAACAGACTTACCACTAACAGGAACAGTTTGAGTTGTAAAACCAATAAAGCTAAACACCAGATTAGCGTTTCTGTCAGGAACCTGAATTGTAAAGTTTCCCAATGCATCTGAGGTGGTTCCATTTGAACTACCTTCCACAATAACGGAAGCACCAGGAAGTGCCTCATTATTTGCAATAGTAACCTTTCCAGTTACTTTAACTTGAGCAAATGAGCCAAACGAAATAATCGTTAAGAACATCATTGCCCAACTAAACCTCTTGAACCCTTTTTTGGGTGAGAGCAGTACAGCTTTTGCCATAGAATAATTAGATTAAGTGTTAAATAAAATGACTGATAATTTTCGTTTATTTTTATATTCTTTCGATTGAGTGGAAATGAATATTAAATTCACAATAATTAATACAAATTTATATTCGTATAATTAAATAATCACAACATATGTCAATATTTATTTTCGTTTACTTTCGTTTATTTACTAAATCTCATTAGGCGTAGATCATCTCACCTTCTAAAAAACAGCCATTTGGAGCTGTAAGGCTAATATTCAGGGCATTATACAACCCAAGGATTTATTTTTTCGAAATAAGGAATTCACGGCAAACACAAACGAAAGAAAAGGAAAGTGTTCTCAAATTAACATCAATTAAGGGCAAAAAACGGTCCAAAATAAGAGCTGAAATCAAGGTAATTGCCCAAAACTCATGCTGTAAAACAGTCGGTTTTGGATAAAAAACTTGTGGAAACTTCGTAAAATTGGAATAAAACATCACTCCAAAAAAGAAGGATTGCCCTTACTCCGACTAAATTGAAAATCAATGACATAGACATAAATAGAGCTAATTTTCACAAAAAAAAAGAGGGCTTATCGGTGTAACATAAATACCGAAGCCCTCCTTCTTCTTAATTACTAATTCAACAACAAGGTTATAATACCCCCAATGGATACATTTCAGCTATCTTTTATTCTACCTGCACAACGATTCGTTGGTAACGGTTTAGCTTTGGAGAGCCATTATCTGACACCTCACATATAATATGAATGGTTTGTCCTGCTCTTGCATCTGATGGTACTACAAATGAGGCTTTGGATGAAGTAGCATTTTGAATTTTAACTTTACCACTGTAAGAGTCAACATCACTGTATTGCCACCATCTAATTGCTATTTGGTCGCCATCAGGGTCTGTTGAGCCTTTTGCGTTTAGTTTTATTTTCTGTCCTATTTTTGCATTTAAGTTCTGCTTTGTCTTTGTAACTACAACCGGTGGATGATTAGCCTGATCATATTCTTTAACACACCAGTCCGCACGAGCAGCAAAATCATTTTGAAGTGCGTCAGACCATTGCCAAGTTGGCTTAAAATACTCCTTATAAGCAGAATTGTTATTTACTGTAGCACCTTCACGAGTTGCGTTTCTGCCCCAGCCTGAGCTACCATACCAGCGACCTTCGGGATATTGATACCCTTCTACATGAACTGGGTCCAGCCAAGTATTCTCACGAACCTTCACATATCTTCCAGCCCAACCACCCCAATCAGGTGATTCCATATTTCTTAAACCCGTATGAATATTATGAATAAAAGCGGGAGAGTCACCTTCTGACCTGAAGTCGCCTTCTTCGAATCCCTTGTCATCAGAGCCGTGAGACTTATATAGCGAACACAATGCTCCGTGGTTTTGTAAAATATTCTCTTTCATCCATTTCGCTTCGAAATATGGCAGCATCTCTGCTGGCTGAATGGTTTTCCATCGATAGGCCAAGGCCTCAAATTGATCGGAGATAATTGTCAAGATATTGTACTTACCCCAATGTGGTCGAATGTACCCTTGATAAGTAGCGTCTTGCTCCCAAATAAAGAAAAATCGTATTTTATTGGCTACATATTCCATTTTTTCTGGATGCTCTTCTTCTATTGTTTTTAGTGCTCGTGCTATGGTGTTTGTACCACCCCAAGCTTGTATCCATATCGGATTATTGTCGGTTTCATCCAAAAGAACTTTGACAATGTGTTGCGAACCAGGTGTAATCAATTCCATTTCGCCTTCTGTTTCAACATTCCCTAAGAAATTCACAGATTTCAAATAGTCAGGTGTAGGATAGCCTTTTTCATGTTTTATCAAATTTGGATAAACCTCTGTGTATGCAGCCAAATATGGATCTATCCAGTCATCTCCTGCCCATTTGTGGCCATGCCAGTGGTATTGAGAGCTAGAAGTAATGATACCTTCAATATCCATCTCGTTGGCGTAGAGTAGAAACCTTACCATAGAACACTCGTCATCTATTTCACCATCCGAGGTAATGATTACTCGCGTTTTTGCCTCATTGCTAGACTGAGCAATGCTGCTTATTGATCCCACAATTAAAAGGATCAAAATACCTAAGAGTTTAAACTTGAAGTTCGGTTTCATAATTGTCATATTCATTGGTGATTGAAGGTTCGTTCTATTCTTAACTATCAGCATGTTTCTCATTTCTTTGGCCATTCACTTTTTTTAATAAAATGAAAAGTACTATTCACAGAGTTTGCCTGAGGTTTTTGAATCTCAATTTTGTCATTTTGAAGCAAGCGGATCATTTCTGCCCCAGCGTATAATACAGGACCATAACCATGTGTTGCATGAATGCTTGCTCCTCGATTTGCATAATACACGTTGTCATGAGCAAATGTAGTTGCCTCACAAGTACCATCAACCCCTCCATCTGCTAAAACTCGAGATTTTGTTGCATTCCATCCTGTAATGGCTATTGGGCCGTATACATGACTTACCCATCCCTCATTAATACCTTTTGCAATGGCAAATGTGAACATTGCAGTGCATGATGTTTCCAAAAAAGTATCATTTTTGTTCAGCATATTATGCCAAAATCCAGTCCCATCCTGAAGGTTTGCTATTCCTCTAATGGTTGAACGATAAAGGTGTAAAACCTTATCTCTTCCTTCATAATCTTCTGGTAAAATGCTAAGCAATTCTGCCATGGTCATGAGTGCCCAACCATTTGCCCTACCCCAGTAAAAACGTGGGTCATATTCTCCTGAAGTGACACTCCAGCCGTGGTCAAAAAGCTCATTTTCGGGAATGTACAATCTCTCTGAAAATTGAAGTACTTGCTTCACCGCATCATCGTAATATTTTTTATCACCAGTAAGCTTACCCATATTGGCTAAAAACGGTACACTCATGTACAAATCATCGGCCCAAATAGATTCATACTGTGGCCTATTACGAGTTAATGTGCCATCAGGTAATCTATAATGCTCATTTGTTATAAAATCTGCTGTGCGATTAATTATAGGGAGGTACTTTTCATTTTTAGTCTTTAGGTACGTCTTTATCATAGATGCTCCTATAGAACCACAATCATCAAGAGCATGAAAATTTAATATCCTTCCCCAGCCACCAATTTTTTCCTTGTGAATTTGGCTTTTGTTTTTCTCAAAATAAGGAAGGTTATTAACTACGTAATCGAAGAACTGCACATTATTGGCGAAGAATGTTTTATCTCCAGTGATGTCATCTAAATAATCAAAAGCAGAAAGCACAACACCATTGGTATAAGAGTATTCACTCGAAAACCCTTCAGATGGCACCGCATTGACATTGAATTTAGAAAAATCGGTGATTTGTTTACCTGATTTTGCATCTACAATTGTGTGTGGGCTTGATGCCTCATAAAAACCACGAATACGATGTAAAACAGACTTAATACTGTCAATATTTGGGTATTCGTAATTCACTTCATACACAGGAACTCTTGAAAATTCTTGCTGGGCAAATACGAAAGAACTTAACAAAACAAGGCTGACACTAAATAAGTATCGAACAGACTTTACTGTTTTCATAAAAGAAAGGGATGGATTGATTTTAAAATAATGAACTAAATACCTCTACTGCAACGAATTAATGTACCTCTCTAACCATGTGTACCCATCTCCAGCATTTCCATTTCTATCTTCTGGATTTGATATGTTTAGGTTATTCTTCTTTTCCCACGCATCTGGCATACCGTCGTGATCGGTGTCAACTGGAGCTACTTTACTTTTTAGTATTGGCCAGCCTCCCACGTCAGACTGAGTATCTATAATTCCTGATTTCTTAGAAACATCTTTTAGGCTTTTACTCTTCTTATAAGAAGCACCTTCGTAAGTAGCAACTCCCTCTTTCGCATCTTTCACTATTCTTTGGTCAACCACATCTCTTTTTGGTAATATGGCTCCTGCGTTTTCTAAGACCAACTTATATGCCTCTTCGGCAGATTGCTGATTGATTGGCATCGCTTCCCAAGGGCTCTCCATTTTCACGTACTTAAGATTTTCCGCACCACCAGATGGTTGCACTCCACCGTCCCAGTTATTGGCTGTAACTTTTTCATTACCTTCTATCACATTGCCAGCTACATACCATTTACCAAAATCTGAAGTAACCTTTCGCATTGAAGGATTTACCAATCGTGATGAAGTTTCACCCGGACTTGTTGCAGGGCCTGATTTGTAATAATTAGCTACAATATTGAATTTTGAAAAATTGAACTTATCGTTGCCCGCTTGCTGATTTTCTCCTCCATAGCAACTGCTGTAACCCCAATTGTATAACACATTGTTTCTGTAGTCTGTATATCCAGAACCCGATGCCATTCTAGGATTTCGACTTCCGTGAGAAGCGATTAAATTATGGTGATAAGAACCAAAGTTCGAACCCCATATTCCACCAAAACCGTGTGCTCCCTTGATGTGATTAGAGTTAAACATGCTTTCTGAAATGATACACCACTGTACAGTAATACTATCACAATGATAAATTGACATGGTCTCATCTACACTCCAACTTGCAGAAACATGATCCAAAATAAGATGCTTTACATATCTGCTTGAAACGGCATCTGCATCTTCACCAGACTCATTGCCTAGCCTCAAGCGAATGTATCTGATGATAACGTGATCTGCTTCAATTACTAAAGGGTTTCTTTTCAAACAAATACCGTCTCCTGGAGCTGTTTGCCCTGCAATAGTTAAATAAGGATTTTTTACAACAAGAGGACTTTGAAGGTCAATCGTCCCCGAAATTCTAAAAATGACTATTCTTGCACCCTCAGCTTCAACGGCTGCTCTTAAACTTCCTTTACCAGTGTCATTAAGGTTTGTTACTTCAAAAACCACACCTCCACGACCACCTTTTGAGTATTTTCCATAGCCTTCCGCAGTTGGAAACGCCAACTGTTGACCAAAAGATGCAAAGGCAAAAGAAGAGAATGCCAATATGCTTAAAATGATATTTTTCATCGTTTGATTATTTAATGCTGTTCAAATATTTCTCAAGCATGGTATATCCATCTGAGCCTACTTTATTGCTATCTTTTGGGTCTTTTTTGTTCAATTTGTTTTGGTCTTCCCATGCATCTGGCATTCCATCATGGTCTGTATCTAGTGGTGCTGCTGTACTTTTTAATTCTGGCCAGCCGCCCACATCGTTTTGAGAATCTATAATTCCGCATTTCTTTGATTTATCAGGAACTTCATAAAACTTCTCATAAGAAGAACCTTCAAAAGTGGCAAGACCGGTTCGGGCTTCATTTATAATACGAGTATCAACGGCATCTCTTTTTGGTAAACTAGCTCCTGCTTTTGCAAGAACAGAATTAAAAGCCTCCTTAGCAGATTGCTGATTTATTGCCATGGCTGCCCATGGTTTATCTAGTTTTAAACTTGGAATCGCTGCCAAGTTTTCAGGGTTACTTTCTTGCACACCTTGAATAGCGGTTAATGCAGGGGATACGCCTTTCCAATTGTCGCTGGTTACCTCTTTACTTCCTACCATTTCATTATCTGCGATATACCACTTACCATAATCGCTATTTCCGTTACGTGACCACGGAGCTGCGATTTGAGAGGTTAATCTACCTGGTTGGGTAGCTGGACCTGGTTTGTAATAATTTGCAACTATATTTATGTTAGCGAAATTAAATTTATCGTTGCCTTTTTGCACAGATTCTGCACCATAAGTAGACTCAAATCCCCAATTGTAAATCACGTTGTTTCGGTAATCTACATTTCCGCATCCTGAAGCCAAACGAATGTTTCGGTTAGAATTATTGGCAATTAAGTTATGGTGATATGTACTGTAATTAGAACCCCAAATTCCACCAAATCCATGATTGCCTTTTGTGGGGTGCTTAGAATCAAACAAGCTCTCCGAAATAATACACCATTGTACGGTTGTATATTCCCCATGATAGATAGACATAACTTCGTCAATACTCCAACTGGCCGAAACATGGTCTAAAATGAGATTTTTTACATACCTGCTTGAAACTGCATCAGCATCTTTTAGAGCTTCGTCTCCAAACCTTACTCGGATATAGCGAATAATAACTTCATCCGCATTAATCATAAGCGGGTATTTTCTAAGGCAAATACCATCTCCTGGTGCCGTTTGACCAGCAATGGTTAAATATGGGTTTTCAATACGTAGGTCACTTTCAAGTGTAATGGTTCCTGAAACTCTAAATACCACTGTTCTAGGACCTTTGGCTTCTACCGCTGCTCTTAAACTTCCAGCACCGCTATCATTTAAATTGGTTACTTCATATACAACACCACCACGACCGCCTTTGGTGAATTTCCCATAGCCTTCTGCTGTTGGAAATGCTAGCTGCTGTGACCAACAAGCCGTAACGACTGCTAGCGAAACTAAAACCGTTAATATTATATTTCTCATTATTTTATTATTTATCTAATTCTTCAATTAAAAATTAAAATCAGCAGGATCTGGGCCAAAACGCTTACCTTGATCAAGAGCATCTAAGGAGGTCATGTCCTCTTTTGATATTTCGAAATCAAATATTTCAGAGTTTTCGATTATTCTATGCCTGTGAACAGACTTTGGAATTGTCACTATTCCATGTTGAAGGTTCCAGCGAAGAGTAATTTGAGCAGGGGTCTTTTGGTACCTCTTCGCCAAATCCTTAACCAAGTCTACTTCCATGATATGACCTTGCATTAAGGGGCTCCATGCTTCCATTTGAATATTATTTTCTTTACAAAAAGCCAACAACTCGGGTTGAAGCAAATATGGGTGACACTCCATTTGATTTACAGCAGGCACAACTTTACAGTCAGCAAGAATATCTTTGAGATTGTTTTCTAAAAAGTTGCTAACACCAATAGCCTTTGCCCTACCACTGGCATAAATCTCCTCCATTGCTTTCCACGTTTCTTGATAGCAATCTTTTACCGGCCAGTGTACCAAATATAAATCCACGTAATCAACTCTAAGTCGGTTAAGACTTTCGTCAAAAGCTGCTAAAGTTCGCTTTTCACGCTGATCGTCATTCCAAACCTTCGTTGTGAGAAAAATCTCTCCTCTAGGAACTTCACTCTCCGCAATGGCTTTACCTACACCAATCTCATTTCCATACACCGAAGCAGTGTCTATACTTCTATACCCTTTTATTAAGGCAAACTTTACTGCATTTTCTACCTCTGTACCATCTTCTGCTTGATATACACCTAAGCCTAGCCAAGGCATTTTAGAACCATTGTTTAAAACCGTAAAATTGTTAATGCTTGTCATCATAATTTCAAATTTTATCTATCCTTAAAATTGCTTCCTCATTTATCTAAAAATATCACAGTCTTTGGTTTACGATATTATTAAAGTTTGATCCAAAAGTGTAACGAACTCCAAGCTTACCAGACATCTCGAAGTTGGTCGCCAATTTATTCTGTTGGAGCAACATAGCTTCTCTTGTAATATCACCAGCTGGGAGGTAAAGCTGATCATGAATTAGCTCTGTCTCAATGTTCGCAAATACAAACAATCCTTTTAGCACCCTTACCGAAGTGTCCGATTCTAGTGCTAATCTGTTTTTCGAAAAATCGTGAAAAAAGTGTGAGCCTTCCAAGGTATTCTCAATCACTCCCCATGGCTGCCTCAGCAAGAGCGACAATTTTAATGACTCAGAGGTACGCCATTCTTCTATTTCACCAAAAAGTGTTTGTTGATTGTATCGGTAGTAATTCGGTTTTACTATATAAGAAACCGTAAAAACCTTACTGTCAGACTTATCCCAAGGGAAAATATTATACTCAATAGCCGGCCCTAAATAAAATGCTTTATTGAGATTCAAGTAAGTTGATGAGTAATATTTTTGAAAAATACCTGCCGACCATCTTGAACTTATAGAATAAATCATTCGTGCGTTGAACTCTGCTTCTTCCTTAGAACTGACAATGTTTTCATCATCATCCTTGTAAATATTCTTGTTGAGGTCATAAGAAAGTTCCGATTTGAACTTATAAACATCAGTGATTCTGTCAGCTTTAATGGAACTGTTTAAAGAGTATTTTTTCTTAGTTTTCTCTCCACTGAAACTTGAGCCAAAATCCATTCTGAAGATCCAGAAATTCCATGGATCATCTATTTGAATTTTAGTAGCAACTGGAGTTTCATGGTGAATTTTAACTCCCGCGAAATCTGATGTTCTTGACAGGTAAGGTAAAAGACCGGCATCAATTATTTTGAGCAGTCTCTGCCATCTTATAATATCCGTTTCATCTTGAGACGAAATAGTTTTAAGCTTGTATTTGAGGTCTGCATAATCATTTAAACCTATGAAGTTAAGCCCGTACTCTGTTCCATTTCCCGAGGTTTTCTGTTTGGTAACAAACACATGTATATCCGCTAATTTTGCATCTCTTACAAAATCTGAGAAGATTAAATGACGACGAAAAAATGCCGAATTGCAGTCATCACAGTCCAAGTATATTTTTAACTTGGCATTTAATGTATCACTAGCAGAAACCTCTGTTACCTCGCTAAAAGGCTCATTTTGAGAAAAACTCAAGGACGATATAAGGCAAAATAATACAAATAGGGATAGCGTTTTCATATTTATAGAATTGTCCATGTTATTTAGTCTCTAAAACTTTACCTGCCTTATTGAAAGTTATATACACTTGCTTTTCCGACCCTTTCAACTTTAATACATAAGTGACATTTTCTCTTATTTCAATGAGATCTGCGTCCCTTACATCATAATTTTTATAATCAGAATTAACTTTTTTTAGAATCGCAGCGGGAATCTCACTATCCTTTAAATCTTGTGTATGCTTTAATAAATTCGCTTTAATATCAAACCAAAAGACATGGTCTTTGTCGTTGATTTCGGCACCGATGATATAATTGGTATTGCCTCCATCTTCTACATATTTGGCTCTTTCGATATCGAATTTTCCATACTGACTCTTTATCGCATTTAAAACTGATGCAGGGATTTCCTCATCCTTGAGCTCCCTCCTATACTTTTGCAATTCACCTTTCTCATTAATCCAGAAGTAGATATTTGACCCATCAAATTTGAACTTGGTTTCATATATCACTTTACCTTCTTTCTCAACAAGGTCCGCATCTTGTAAATCAAAATAAGAAATCTTAGCCCTAATGGTTTCAAGCACGTTTTGGGGAATTTCACTTAAATAAAGGTCTTGTGTATGCTTGATAACCATCCCTTTATAATCCATTGTTAAGTCATGAGACTTTTTGTTTACTTTATACCTGATCCTATAATTGCTTTGATCTTTTTTCCACTTTATTTCCTCTGCAGTAGGGTAACTCAGCTGAAAGGAATTCAGCACCACCGCTGGTACATTGCTCTGACTTATGCTTTGAGAGAAAGCAACATTTAGCGAGCAAGTCAAAATCAGTAATCCTATAATTCGATTCATCATTAATCTTAAATTTGATACAAAGGAAAAGAGCGAATTTGGAAACAATTGGGAAGGAATCTGGAAAGAATCTGGAATCGGTAAAAGTGTACCAAGTCTAAAGTCAATTAAAAATAGGAATCAGGCCTTTTCTGCAACTTTAAATGTGTGATTCCCGGTGTAAGAATATGAAATTTCAAGACCCGAAACATCTGCAATACTTTTAACTATAGACAAGCCCAATCCTGTTGATTTGGTATTATTAGAACTCTTACTAAAACGCCTAAATAACCTGTCCGAAGCTATCTGAGGCAGCATACTTGTATTCTCAACCATAAAGGAGCCAGCCTCTAATTTTACGATCACTTCGCCTTCTTTATGATTATGTATGATGGCATTTTTTACGAAATTCAGCACCAGCATTTCAGCTAAATCCTTATTCATAAAATAAGTCCATTCACCTTCTTTGTGATAGGTGATTTTAATCTCTTGATAGGTTGAAAAATCTGAAAAATCTTCAATAACTCGACTTATTATTTCATCAAAACTTATTTCTTCGGTAGAAATAAATTGTTTGTTCTCAATTTTGGAGAGCAATAAAAGAGACTTATTTAAGCTCGAAATTCGTTCAAAAGAATTAATAATTTGACCTATTTTTTTAACCTGATTTATAGTCAAACTTTCATCTTCGGCAAGGAGTTCTAGCTTGTTTATGCCTATTGCCAATGGGGTTTGAAATTCGTGTGACGCATTTTCTATGAATTCTTTTTGGCTATTAAAAATCTCTACATTTTTGTTAAGTAGATTTTCTACTGAAGTATTGAGCAAGGCAAACTCTTCAATATTTGTCTTCTCAAATTCTTTGGACCTACCCATATCTATCTTGAAGTCGTTGAGATAAGTAAGCAGCTCGTAAAACGGCTTCCAGGTATTTTTTAAGACAAACCTATTTACCAAAAATATACTTACAGCTAGAAACAAAAAAAGCAACAATAAAGAGAAAACAATCTTCTTAATTAAATTCCCTTTGTCAATCTCATGTGAAATCACTTTCATTTCATAAAACCGTTCATTGGGCGAAATGAATGCCGTGGTAAGTAAGCGTGCCTGATAGGTGCTGTTCTTAAGATTAGAGTGAATGAGGGTATCTTTATAAGTGTCAATGATCTGTAAAGCGTAGTCTTCCTTTACATTTCTTAAGCTGTAACTTTTGTCTAAAAAGCTTTCTTGATCTGGTATCTCGGGGTCGTCTTTTAGTTTATCTAAAATTGCGATTTTGTGATTCGCAAGTCCTTCATCAATGGTAGTTTTCACCTGACCTAATAACTGAGAATAGAAGAGAAACGCCCATAACCCAACTGTGGCAAACAAAATGGCCGAAAAAATCCACAGCGTATGGTTAATAAGCTTCATTTAAGCGAAAGTTTATACCCCATTCCATACACCGAATTGATATCAATCTTTGCCTTGTTGTCTCGCAGTTTTTTGCGAAGATTTTTGATTTGTGAATAGATGAAATCAAAGTCGTTTGCTTGATCAATGTAATCGCCCCAAATATTTTCCGCTATCGCAGATTTACTAACAATTCGTGTTTTATTCATTCCAAAAAATACCAGAATGTCAAACTCCTTTCTATTCAATTCTATTGATTTATCATCTATTAATACAAGTCGTTCTTCTATGTTAACCTTTACATTCTCCATGACAAGCAGACTCTTGCCATCAGCTTTTTTTCGCCTTATTACGGACTTGATACGGGAATTGAGTTCAGTTACATGAAACGGCTTAGTTAAATAATCATCTGCTCCTAGGTCTAAACCCTTAACCTTGTCTTCAATTGAGTTTTTGGCAGAAATCACAATTACACTGTCTGCTTTATTTAGCTCTTTTAACTCCTGCAATAAATCCAATCCGCTACCGCCCGGAAGCGTAATATCAAGCAAAATGCAATCGTAATCATAGGCAGAAATCTTATCCATTCCAGATTGAAAATCCACCGCTACCTCCACTACATAGTTTTCATCCTGCAAGAATTGCTTGAGCAATTCTCTCATTTCTGGTTCGTCTTCTATTACGAGAATTTTCATAGTGGGATGAATCTAGTTTTTAGATGGCTTAGTCAATTGTCTTTAGCACCAAAATTGCATCTTCCCAAGAGCGAGGAGGCAACATATCTTTGGACTCACCTATTCGAAAATTCGAAAGAGTAGTAACCTCACCACTTCTAGGATAGAACCAATATGCCGAACTTTCTTTACCTAGAATGTTATTTACTTCCGTGGCGGAGTTATTCGAAAAATATACCAAAGCCATGTCTCCAGATTTTGTAACAACAGCGGTTTTTAGACTCTCTCCCTCACCTAGCCTTGTAATTACTGCACCATTTGGTACCCATTCGTTCCATTTATGTTTTTGCAAAAAGTCTTTCCCTAACTGTGCGACCTGCAATGCCGCAGGAAAATCTAAAGCCTGCTGCCAAGTAAAACCACAATTATAATCGCCATCATTTCCTCTCATTGACCAAATAGGCCCGGCACCGTAAGTGTGACCTGCACCGCCACCAAAAAATGTGTGGTAAAACTGCCTTCGCACTCTCACTGGCGTTACCCAGCCACACTCATGATTATAAGAGCCAAATTCATACGACCCCTCCAAAAATAGGCTAGGTTTTATGGGGTTAATGCGTTGATAGTCATTAACCATCATTGGATAAACTTCGTCTACCACTTTCCATACCTCCACCCCATTTGCTGTAAGCCATTGATCTTCATGAAACCAGTTTGAAGAATTGAATGTCGCATCACCATCTGGATGATAAGTCATGAAAACCTCCTTCCACGCTGGGTTAGGGATATTCCAAGCTAACTTTTGACCAGTTACTCCGTTCGCAATACCCTCTGCCATCGCCCTGAATATTGAGCGAGTATCAAACTCCTGAAAAATATGATGCGTATCGTAAGACCTTACTTGAGCTTTGGCATCGCCACCCATTACCCAAAGGATATGAGGCTCGGCCTTGTATCGCTTTCCTAAAAAACTGCCATAAGCTCTTGCCTCACTTTCGTTAAACTCTTGGTGCGACCCATTGAATTGCTCAGTGACATAAGCTCGTCCCCAACATGGCAATAGTGCCAAGTACATATTTCGCTTTTTTATTGCCTGAACTATATAATCCACATGATCCCAATAGTCGTTTGGTGCAATAGTGCTTCCACCATTCACAATTAATGGCTCAGCTGTATCTGGTGCATCGTCACTTCCTTTAAAGGGTCTATGACCGTATGCATTGGACGCATTATGAGGGCCACTTTCAATACCTCCACCATGAGGATACCAAAACACCACAGATTGAATTACAGTAAATCCTAATTTTTGACGGCTATCGAGGTATAGATCAACCTCCTCACGAGTTAGCTGCTGAAATAATCCCCAACCAGTATCTGCAATCCACAAAAATGGTTTTCCGTCTTTGTGCTGCACATAATGTTGATTAGTTGCTACTTCAAGTTTACCATGCTCTTGCCATGGAGATAGGTTTTGCCCAAAAGATGGAAAGAAGCAAATTGCGAAAAGAAAGACGATTAATGACTGTTTCATATGATGGTTATTATTACTCTTTGATATCTCGTTAAAGCTGGACTTCCATTATCTGTTACTTCACAGATGACGTGTATGGTATCACCACTTTTAGCATCGTGGGGAATGATAAAGCTTGTATTTTGCTCTGATGCTTTTGGTATTTGTATTCCTCTGCTATATGTTCCAGCTTCTTTATATTGCCACCATTTATAGTTGAGTTTATCTCCGTCAGGGTCCTTAGTTCCTTTCGCATTTAGTTTGATTTTGTCACCTGGCTTTGCAGCTAAATCTAACTTTGTTTTTAAACTTACTACAGGCGGATGATTCGCTTCTTCAAAAGACTTCACACTCCAATCTGCACGAGCTGCGAAATCGTTTTGAATTGTTCCAATCCATTGCCACATTGGTTTCATGTAGTTGGTCAAAAGCGTGTCATTAGGAATCTCCAGCTTCATGCGATTTCTTCCCCAAGCATTTTTTGTCCACCATCTACCTTCTGGATAAGTATAGTTGGGTTCGTCTACTTTATCTGTCCATGTATTGGCTCTTATATTTATATATCTACCTCCCCAACCACCGTAATCTGGAGATTCTAAACTTCGAAGGCCAGTAGGAATTGTATGCAAAAATGCAGGCGAATCCCCTTCCGATCTAAAATCACCATTTTCGTGAGCTTTATATAACTCGCAAAGTGCTCCATGATTTTTAAGAATATGCTCATTCATCCATGAGCCAACTAAATATTGCTGTTGCTCTTTTGGCAAAAATTGCTTCCAGTTGTAGAAATAAGCAATAAACTGATCTGAGTTTATAGTCAAAATGTTGTACTTTCCCCAATGAGGCTTAATGTATGATTGGTAAGTTTCGTCCTGCTCCCAAATAAGATATAAGCGAATCTTATTGGCAACATATTCCATTTTATCGGGGTGTTGCTCTTCTATAGTTTTCAAAGCACGAGCTATGGTATTGGTACCACCCCATGCCTGTAACCACACTGGTCTATTATCTGATTCGTCCAAAAGTACCTTTGTAATAAGTGCTGAGCCGGGAGTTTCCGTTTCCATTTCACCCTCTGATGCTACATTGCCAAGGACTGTACGAGCAGATAGGTATTCAGGACTCGGGAAATCAGCGGAGTGTTTCAGGAGATTGGGATAGACTGCCTTATACGCTTCCAAATAAGGCTGAGCCCAGTCATCACCCGCCCATTTGTGCCCTTGCCAGTGATATTGCGAACTTGTGGTTACAATCCCCTCGATGTCCCATTCATTGGCGTACAATAAAAACCTCACAAATGAACACTCATCGTCTATTTCGCCATCCGTTGTGACGATGACCCTTGTCCTGTCCGAATTTACTTTAATCTGAGTAAAAGCGAAGACTGAACAAAAAAGAAAGAAAATGAAAATAGCTGTACGTTTGATCACATTTCTAAAGTTTAGAAACCAATAATTAATGAATTTTTCATCTGCGAAAAGGTCACTTTAAAGGCCAAATAGACCCTTTTGAATTATTTTTATAATTACTAATACTTTATCGAGCAGCGACTTCTGTAATTATATTAATCCGATATATTTTTAAACCTTTTCAAGGCAAAATTAAATGCATATTTTGGAATAACCACAATTTACTTTCGTTTTTTTGTTTTTATTTTCTTTTGTTTTCTTTTTATTCCATATATTTATCACATCTTTGAGCTATTAAAAGCACAAGATTTATTCAACTCTGCAATGAAAATGAATTTGAGTATCAGTTTAATTCTTTCTAAAATGGGGCGTTTTAGCCTTTTGAGCATTACCTTATTGCTCAGTTCATCGCTATTTTTTCAGTGTAAAAGCAGTGAAAAAGTAAACGACAAACCTAGAGTAATAATTAGCACTGATATTGGCGGAACAGACCCAGATGATTTCCAATCAATGATACATGCTTTTATGTATGCCGACCTTTTTCAGCTAGAAGGTCTCATCTCTTCGCCTTTTGGAAATGGCCGAAAAAGGGACATAGAATTTGTAATTGACTTATATGAGAAGGACCTGCAAGACCTAAAAAAACACGCCCAAGATCTTCCCGATCCAGAAGCTTTGAGGGCAATTTGCAAACAAGGCTCCAAATTAGAAGCACCATTCAAGGGCTTCTCCACACCCACTGAAGGCTCTGAATGGATTATAAAATGTGCTAAAAAAGAGAGCGAACAACCATTATTCGTTTTGGTATGGGGTGGAATCGAAGATGTTGCTCAAGCTTTACATGATGCTCCCGAAATAGAAAAAAACATGAGAGTATATTGGATTGGTGGTCCAAATAAAAAGTGGAGTATCAATGCTTATTCATATATCGCAGAAAATCACCCAAATGTATGGATGATAGAAGCAAACGCCACCTATAGAGGTTGGTTTATGGAGGATGAAAACGCTCCCAAAAACATGAGCGGAGCAGCTTATTACGAAAACTTTGTTCAAGGTCGTGGAGCAATGGGAGCAGATTTCGTCAACCATTACAAAGGCCATATTAAGATGGGAGATACACCTTCACTTGCATATTTAATGAATGGAGATCCAGATGACCCTACCACAGAAAGTTGGGGAGGAAAATTCATCAAAATTGACCATAGCTCTAGAACCATCATTGATGACATCTCCGCAAAAATAGATACCGTTGTGGCCTACGGAGTAACTGAATGGAAAATTAATGGTCCAGAACTTAATATTCCGGAAGACTCCATTTGTTTTACATTAGAAGTTCAAAAGCAAGTGTGGCCAGGATATTACTTGGGAAATGGTATTTATGGTGTGAGATATTCCTCCAAAAAGCCCGAAAAAAGTTCGTATAGAATTAATAGTCAAATACCAGAACTTGATGGACTCGAAGGTCAATATGTAAGTATTACACCTTGGCCCGGAAAACAAGGAAAAGAAGATTATAAATTAGGTTCAAAATGGTATGGTGATATGCCAAATCCCGAGCTTTTTCTAAAAGATCAACAAGGAGCTAGAACCATTTCTAAATATCGATCTGAATACCTTAGTGATTGGGCAAAACGATGGGCTTGGATTCCAAAAAGATAAATCAAAATTCAAATTCCAAAGATGTTTTAAAAATGATAAAAACACCTCTAATCGCATTATTTTTTGTTTTACTCATTTCTTGTCAAAAACCTGGCAATAAACAGACTACTGAGCATAGCCAAGGTTTGGATGTCGCTAGCCTTAGCTCAAACAAAAGCTTGGTGAATACTTCGGAAAGTAAGCATGTTAAACTCCAGTCTCTTGGAATTGATGAGGTCAAATTAACAAACGGATTTTGGGCAGAAAGACTTCAAACCTGCACAGAAACAATGATTCCAGAAATGTGGGGTATTTATAGTGATGCGGAAAGAAGCCACGCTTTGCGGAATTTTGAAATTGCCGCAGGAGTAATGGATGGTAAACATAGAGGGGCCCCTTTTCATGATGGCGATTTCTACAAACTAGTAGAAGCTGCAAGCATGGCTTATGCCGTTACGAAGGATGAGAAATTCAATCAAATGATTGATAATGTGATACCACTCATAAAAGCTTCTCAAAGAGCCGATGGGTATATTCATACTCCAGTTATGATTGACCTCAAAAACAATCCAGAAAAAGCTCAGGAGTTTCGTGAAAGACTTGATTTTGAAACATATAACATGGGGCATTTGATGACCGCAGCATGTGCTCATTATAAAGCAACAGGCAAAACAGACTTGTTAGAATTAGCAAAAAAAGCGGCCGATTACCTTTACAATTACTGTCAAAAATACCCAGAAAAACTGGCTGGAAACGCAATATGCCCTTCGCACTATATGGGTGTGGTAGAATTGTACAGAACAACCAATGACTTAAGGTATCTAGAACTTTCAAAACAACTCATTGATATCCGAGGATTGGTTGAGGATGGCACTGATTATAATCAGGATAGAATCCCATTTAGAGAACAAACTAAAGCTCAAGGCCATGCAGTACGGGCAACCTACCTCTATGCAGGAGCTACAGATGTGTATTCCGAAACTGGAGATGAAACATTGAAAATTGCTTTGGACAAAATTTGGGAAGACATGACTACCACAAAATTGTACATTACTGGTGGAGCAGGTGCCCTATATGACGGGGTTTCACCAAATGGAACATCTTATAAACCAAAAGAAATACAACAAGTTCATCAAGCTTTTGGTAGAGAATATGAGCTCCCAAATGCTGGAGCACACAATGAAACTTGTGCGAATATTGGAAGTGTACTTTGGAACCACCGAATGTTTCAGTCTACTGCAGAAGCAAAGTATGCCGACCTCATGGAAAGCACGTTATTCAACAGTGTTCTCTCTGGCGTAAACCTAAATGGGAAAGGTTATTTTTATACCAATCCTCTAAGCCATACCATGGACTTGCCATTTAATTTGAGATGGCCAAATGTGCGTCAAGACTATATTTCAAAGTCCAACTGCTGCCCACCCAACACCATTAGAACCATAGCCGAAATCGGTAGCTACTTATACAGCAAAAACAATGATGGAATTTGGTTCAATATGTACAGTAGCAGTGAAGTAAATACCAAAATCGGAAATGAGCGACTGCAATTGATCCAAAAAACTAACTACCCTTGGGATGGCAATGTAAATATTACAATAAACGAGGCTCCATCTATAGAGAAGCAGTTAAATTTCAGAGTTCCAGACTGGTGCCAAAAAGCGAGTATTTATGTGAATGGAAAGAGAGTCAATAGCAGCTCTTCTTCCAATTCTTACATTACTATTTCGCGAAAATGGAATAAAAATGATGAAGTCACCTTTGTAATGGAGATGCCTGTTCAGCTCGTAGAAGCTAACCCAATGGTGGAAGAAACGAGAAATCAGGTTGCTGTAAAACGTGGTCCTTTGGTTTATTGCCTAGAGGCAAATGACTTAAACAACAATCAAAAACTTTCGGATATCATTATACCATACAATATTGATTTGAGGCCTGAGAAAATGATGATTTCAAACAGTGAGATCACAAGTCTTACTGGGGAAGCCAAAACATTAAATGGAAGTAGACAAAAGGGATTGTATCAGCCCCTCAATAACAATACCTCGACTACTAATATTCGATTGATCCCCTACTATGCGTGGGCAAATAGAGCAGAGGCAGATATGGCAGTTTGGTTACCATTAAGTAGATAAGCTAAATATGAAACTATCTTATATACTTCTCCTACTTTTCTTTTCTGGAAGTGCTTTTGCTCAAAGCGTTATGGACAAACCGTGGAAAGAAGTAGCTACTCAAATGCCAGCAGAATGGTACGATAGCCAAGCGTCTATTTCGGCGGCCGATAGTGTGCTCAAGTATCAAACACCGATTGGTGGCTGGATGAAAAACACCAACTTTCATAGCGGTGGTGTAAAACAAGCTTACTGGAAAGAAATTTTAGATTCAGGAATTGGGTCAACTTTTGACAACGATGCTACCATTACCGAAATAAGATTCCTTGCCAAAATGTATGCAAATACCAAGAACGCCAAATACAAAAAGGCTTTTGATAAAGGATTAAACTATGTCTTCATTTCGCAATATGACAATGGTGGCTGGCCTCAGTTTTTTCCCGTAAGAAAAGGCGGTGTTTCGTATTCTGCTCACATTACATATAATGATAATGCCATGGTCAATATCATGTCATTTTTAGAAGAAATAGGAACAAATAATCCCGAATTCGCACCTCTTAAAATTTCAGAGTCAGATAAAAAGAAAGCTCAAAATGCCATTCAAAAAGGAATACAATGTTTTCTAGATACCCAAATCAGGGTAAATAACAAACCGACAGTTTGGTGTGCTCAGCACGACGAAATAACACTCCTCCCAGCAAAAGCAAGGAGTTATGAGTTACCTTCGTATAGTGGAGGTGAGTCTGTAGGTATTACTTTGTTTCTTATGAAAGTTCCAAACCCTTCTTTAGAAATCAAAGCAGCCATAAAAGGTGCGGTAGAATGGTTTGAATCGCACAAAATAGAGGGAATTAGACTTGATACAGAAATTACAAATGAAGGTACCAAAAACAGAATAGTGGTAGAGGACAAATATGCTCCTCCTTTGTGGGCACGATTTTATGATTTAGAAACGGAGAAACCATATTTCTGCGACAGAGATGGTATTAAAAAAAGCTCTTTAGCCGAAATTGGCGACAACCGTCGAAATGGATACAGTTGGTATCAAACCGGCCCTGCAAAAGTTTTAGAAGAATATCCTAAATGGCTAAAAGAAAACGAATGAGAAAATCCATTCTACTAATCGCAATATTGGGCATTAGCTTTATGGTTTCTGGTCAAGCCCCTTGGTCAAATGGAAAGCTGAAAGTCTCAGACAACAGCAGGTTTTTACAACATGAAAATGGAAAGCCTTTCTTTTGGATGGGTGATACTGCTTGGCTTTTATTTCAAAGGCTCAATAGAGAAGAAGCAGCCAAATACTTTCAAGACAGAAAAGAAAAAGGGTTTAATGTTGTACAGTGTATTTTCTACCAATCGTATAATGATTATAACGCTTACAACGATACGGCCTATGCACACAAGGATTTGACAAAACCTGCTCACACTCCAGGAAAAAATCCAGAAAATAGCGAAGAATACGACTTTTGGGATCATGCAGACTACATTACTCAAGTAGCTGCGGAAAATGGAATTTATCTTGCCATAGCACCCACATGGGGGCAGTTGGTTCTCCGCGACATAGAAATGACCGAAGAAAAAGCGGCTATTTTCGCTACGAATATTGCAACTCATTTCAAAAACAAGCCAAACATAATCTGGCTAAATGGCGGTAGCTCAAAGGCAGAGGTAAACACAAACATTTGGGAAGTGATAGGTACAACTATCAAAAAGAATGACCCCAACCACTTAATGTCATTTCACCCTTTTGGAAGAACCTCCTCTTCTGTATTATTTAATGCTGCTTCTTGGCTAGACCTTAACATTTTTACATCGGGACATAGAAACTACGAACAGGACAATACGGGCTTACAATATGGAGAAGACAACTGGAAATACGTAAGAGATGATCTCGCAAAAACGCCTCTAAAACCAACCATTGACGGAGAAGCTTCTTTCGAAAACTTACCTCATGGATTGCATGATCATTCTCAAGTATATTGGAATGCCGCAGATATAAGAAGATATGCCTACTGGTCAGTTATGGCAGGGGCTTGTGGACATACTTACGGTGAAAATACTGTAAGACAGGTTCATAAAAAAGGTGAAAACAAAGCAGAAAGTGGTGCCAAGTTAGATTTTTGGACAGCAATGCAAGAGCCTGGTTCTTTCCAAATGCAATATCTCAAAAACTTAGTTTTGTCTAGGCCCTATTTTGATAGAACAAATGACCAATCAGTTATTTCGGGAAATGAAGGTGAAAAATATGATCGTATCTTAGTGTCAAAGGGATCCGATTTTCTATTTGTTTATAATTTCACCGGTAGAAATTTCACTATTCAAATGGGAAAAATATCAGGTAAAAAAGTAAACGCTTGGTGGTTTGACCCTCGTACTGGAGAGGCATATGCTCTTGGAACTTTTAACAATACTGACACCATGAATTTCAATCCTCCCGGAGAAAAATATAATGGGAATGATTGGGTTTTGGTATTAGATGACGCTTCTAAAAAGTTTAACAAGCCTGGTATCCCATTATTTTAACTTAATTAAAAACCTAATCGACTATGGCTGCAAAAGCCCATAAATTAAATACAAAATGAACTTTAAATCACTCTCCTTATTTTTAGCCGCAGGTGCTTTGCTTATTAGCAGCTGCTCAGACTCTCAAAGTACAAGCCAAGCCAATTCTGCTAGTTTTTACGAAAATATAGAATTTGATATGCCAATGGTTCAAGAACCGGTTATACCAGACAATGAAGTTACAATTACAGACTTTGGTGCAGTGAGTGGCGGTCAAGTTTTGAATACCCAAGCTTTTGCCGATGCCATAGATGCGGTCTCTCAAAAGGGAGGGGGGAAAGTTATCATTCCTGCAGGTATATGGTTGACAGGGCCCATTATTTTGAAAAGCAATATTGAAATATACGCAGCTGGCGGGGCTTTAATTCGTTTCTCTACTGATAAAGACCTTTACCCCATCATCGAAACAAGTTTTGAAGGACTTAATACTTGGCGTTGTATCTCTCCAATTTATGGCAAAAACCTTGAAAACATTGCTTTCACAGGAAAAGGAATTTGGGATGGCTCAGGTGAAGCATGGCGTGCCGTTAAAAAAAGTAAATTGACCGAGTCCGCATGGAAAAAATTGGTAGCGTCTGGTGGTGTTTTGGACGAAAAGGGTACTTCTTGGTTTCCTTCAGAGCAATTCAAGCTTGGTGCAAACGGTGCGGATCAAAATGTAAGACTAGAACTTAAAACAAAAGAAGACTTCTTGGCAATCCGTGATTTCTTAAGACCAGTAATGGTTAGCATCCAAAACAGTAAAAATGTAATGTTTGATGGGCCTGTTTTTCAAAACTCACCTGCTTGGTGTCTTCATCCTCTAATGGTGGAAAACCTAATTGTAAGAAACATCACAGTTCGTAATCCTTGGTATTCTCAAAATGGTGATGGAATAGATGTAGAGTCATGTAAAAATGTAATCGTAGAAAACTCAAGCTTTGATGTGGGCGACGATGCCATTTGTATTAAATCCGGCAAAGACAAAGATGGTAGAGACAGAGGTGTTCCTTGCGAAAACTTGATCATAAGAAACAACATCGTTTACCACGGACATGGTGGCGTTACAGTTGGCAGTGAAATGTCTAGCGGAGTGAAAAACATGCACGTATCAAACTGTACTTTCATGGGGACAGATGTTGGACTTCGTTTCAAAAGTACTCGTGGAAGAGGTGGAGTAGTAGAAAACATTTTCATCAAAGACATCAGAATGACAGATATTCCAACATATGCCATCTCATTCAATTTGTACTATGGCGGTAAATCAATTTCCGAAACGCTGGAAGAGGGAGGTTCACAAACCACCACTCCAACATTTGCAGTGACAGAAGAAACGCCACAATTCAAGAATATCGTAATGAAAAACATCACTGTTAATGGAGCAAAGCAAGCTGTTTTTTTACAAGGTCTACCAGAAATGAATCTTGAAAACGTCGAAATCAACGACCTTGTAGCTTCGGCAGAGAATGGATTCTCCATTATCGATGCAGACGGAATTAAAATTAAGAATGCTAAGCTTACTGTTAAGAATGAGCAAGTATTCGATATTCTGAATGTTAAAAATTTATCACTTGACAACGTAACCTTTAATTCAAAATCAGCCCAGGCAGTTAGAATAAATGGCTCTGAAACAGCAGGAATTATGCTTAACTCGTCAGGTGAGCTTGATTTATCTAAGCATACTTTGATTGGAAATGGTGTTAAATCAGACGCTGTAAAAATCAAATAACCTTAAGAAGCACGGAGTACTCATAATTCTCAAGGTTTTCGGAAAAATGAAAGCTAAGAAATACAACTTCATTGTAAGTACGAAAGCTAAGGACTACACTTTTGTGTACAGATATACTGGAAGTGAAATGGACATAGTTTTGGGTACAGTTGAAAGGAGTAAAATAGACGCAATGTGGTTTGATCATAGAAATGCAGTGTTAACAAGTATTGGCGACTACTGTACATCTAGCAGTAAGCATTTCGATCAGTCTAAATTTGGTATTGGTTGGTTAATTGCAATGAAAACAACGGATTAATGTTCAAGAAAAAATAGCCTAATTTTATACATGATTCTTTATAGGTAAGTATTGTAGAAAGTTCAGAGGTTCAAAGCCATTAATGATTACAATATTTAAAGGATAAAAATGAAATTATGCAAAACGCATTTTAAAATTAAAACGAATTAAAATTCATCACTATATGAGGTTAACATCGATTTTTATTCTGCTTTTATTTACAATAAGTAACACTTATGCTCAGCCCAATACTAAAAACAGGGTTATCATCCTTACTGATATAGAAGCTGACCCAGATGATACTCAATCTCTTGTTCGCTTGTTTTTATACAGCAACCAAATAGATATCAAAGGTATTGTAGCTACCACTTCATGTTGGATGACAAGTTCTATTCACCCTGAATCAATCAGAAAAGTGATCAGTGCGTATGGTAAAGTACAACCAAATTTACTTAAACATGAAAAAGGGTTTCCAGATGAGCAAACACTCCAAGCAACAGTAAAAAATGGACTTCCAAAATACGGAATGACAGGCGTAGGTAAAGGAATGGATTCCGAAGGGTCAGATTGGATTATCAAAGTTTTAGAAGAAAAAGATGAAAGACCATTATGGATTTCAACATGGGGAGGTGTGAACACGCTCGCCCAAGCCCTTTACAAAATAAGAGAGACAAAAAACAAGGCAGAAGCCAAAGCACTCGTTGCCAAATTAAGAGTCTACACTATATCCGATCAAGACGACAGTGGAACATGGATTAGAAATAACTTTCCCGATTTATTTTATGTAGTGAGTCCGGGTGATGATTATAGCCAAGCAACGTGGACAGGTATAAACGCATTTATAAAAGGAATTGACAATACGGAAATAAGCAATGCTTGGATCGCCGAAAATATTCAACAAGGTCACGGTCCTCTTGGAGCAGTTTATCCAGATGTTGCATGGGGTGTAGAAGGCGATACACCAGCTTTTTTATCTCTAATTCCAAATGGCCTCAACAATGCCGAGCATCCAGAATGGGGAGCATGGGGTGGTAGATATGAATTCTATTTACCCGACTTTTCAAAAGTCAAGGAAGGAAGTTCCATAGTTAAAATTGCTCCAGAAACTCGACCTATCTGGACAAATGCCAATGATAAACTTTCTCCTTATATCCATAAAGAATACGGAAGGAATTTTCAACGAGACACTACTTCATTTGATGATTATAAAGTTTCGCTTTGGAGATGGAGAGATGATTTCCAAAATGACTTTGCAGCAAGAATGGACTGGTGTACTCAACCTTTTGAAGGAGCAAATCACCCCCCTGTGCCTGTATTGAGCCATGCTGATGAACTTACTGTGAAATCTGGTGGCCCCATTCATTTGGATGCTTTTGAGTCAACCGACCCAGATGGTGACAATTTAAGTTTCCTTTGGTTTTACTATCCGGAAGCTGGTACATACAAAAAGGAATTAAAAATAGGCGGGGCAGAAAACGTCCATTTATTCAACTTATCTGCTCCAGAAGTTAGTCAAAAAGAAACCTTACATTTTATTCTTAAACTAATGGACAAGGGAGAACCAGCTTTAGCAAGATATAAAAGAGTTATTGTGACAGTTTTGCCCAACTAATCTTTAGAAACAGTGATCTAAAACGAATAAAAGTTGTTGAACAAAATTACCCTAATTAGATAATTTTAAATTCATCTAAACATGAAAATACCAAAAACAATCAGTTACCTCATTTTATTGGCATTCCTTGCAATAGGACAAAATGCACTGTCTCAGCAAACCAAATCAAGGATATTCGTGCTCACAGACATTGAAAACGAACCAGATGACGCAATGTCATTAGTCCGTTTCTTAGTTTATGCCAATAATTATGACATTGAAGGACTTGCAGCTACAACTTCTATTCACCAGCAAAAAAGAGTAGCTCCAGCCCGTATCAAACAGATCGTGGATGCCTATGGAAAAGTGAGAGATAACTTGGAAAAACACGAGTCAGGGTTTCCTACGTACGCCTATTTGCAATCAATGATCACAGAAGGACTACCTGCTTACGGAATGAATGCCGTAGGGGAAGGCCACGACTCACCAGCGTCCGAAGCTTTGATTAAAGCAGTAGATAAAAATGACACAAGACCACTGTGGGTTACAGCTTGGGGAGGCCCAAATGTACTTGCTCAAGCTCTTTGGAAAGTAAGAAAAACAAGGTCAGCAACAGAGTTAAATAAGTTTGTCTCTAAAATAAGAGTTTATACAATATCGGATCAAGACGATAGCGGACCATGGCTCAGAAAAGAATTTCCAACACTTTTTTATATTGTTAGCCCAGGATTTAATGCAGGTGGCGGTTACCATCACGCAACTTGGAGTGGTATTAGTGGCGATATTTTTCATGCTCGTTGTGATGGTGCAAACTTTAACATCGTAAGCAATGAATGGCTCGAAAGTAATGTACGAAAAAAAGGCCCTCTTGGTAAAGAATACCCACATTGGGAATTTCTCATGGAAGGCGATACTCCGTCATTTCTTCCACTTATAAACAATGGATTAAACAATCCAGAGCATCCGGATTGGGGCGGATGGGGTGGTCGTTACGAATTTTATACTCCACGTAAAAGACAGTGGCATTTAACTACGGAAAGCAGACCAATCTGGAGTGATGCAGAGGACGAAGTAATGGGAGTAGATGGCAAGTGGCATCAAGGTAACCATGAGACCATTTGGAGATGGAGAGAGGCTTTTCAAAACGACTTTTCTGCAAGAATGGATTGGACCATTAAAAGCGTAGAGCAAGCAAATCACCCCCCAGTGGTTAAGATTGATGGCGACTTAAATTTAAAAGCCAAAAAGGGAGATAAAATAAAACTTAGTGCCCTTAACTGTAGCGATCCAGATGGTGATGCATTGTCTTATCAATGGTTCTATTATCAAGAGGCTGGTACTTTTCCTGTCTCAAGTGCTCGAAGCGGGCAGCCACTTGAGATTCAAAATTTTGACCAAAAAGAAGCTTCATTTACAGTTCCTTCAAGTAGAATAGCTCCTCCGGGTACGGGGACAATGCACATTATCTTGGCAGTAACCGATCATGGTACACCAAGACTAACAAGGTATCAACGGTTAATTGTCAGCGTAGAAGATTAACTTTATGCTTTACAAACGTTTTTTGAATGAAAGGACTAAAAACTTTAATACTTCTGAGCTTTTTAATAAGCCTTTACGCTTGCAATGGACAAGCTCAGAAACATAGAGTTTTAGTTTCTACAGATATTGGAGGCAGTGATCCTGATGATTTTCAATCATTGATCCATTTGTTTCTTTATGCCGATACACTTGATATAGTTGGATTGGTTTCTTCGCCTCCTTATAAAGGCCGAAAAAGTGATATTTTAAAGATGATCGATATTTACGAAAAAGACTTTTCTCTTCTTGGTCAAAACTATCCAACACCAGCGTATTTAAGGTCAATCACCGCCCAAGGAGCCACTGAAGCTCAATTAGAAGTTATTCCATCAAGTGAAAGTAATGAAGGTGTTCAGCTAATTATCAAAGAAGCTCTTAAAGAAAATGAAAGACCTTTATACGTCCTAGTTTGGGGTTCCATAACTGACCTAGCACTTGCACTCCATCAAGCTCCCGAAATCAAAAGAAATATGAGGGTTTACTCCATTGGTTCCTGGAATACTTTTCAAGATTCTTTGGCAAGAAACTACATTTACGATAATCATCCAGACCTATGGTGGGTTGAGAATAATACCACATTCAGAGGGATGTATATGGGTGGATACAAAGATGGTAATTATGGAAACGAAAGTTTCGTTGAGGCAAATGTAAAACCATACGGAGCCATGGGTGAGTTTTTCTTTGCTCAAAAAGCAGACATTAAGATGGGTGATACGCCTTCCGTATTGTATTTGCTAAATGGCGATCCTGCAAACCCTGAATCTGAAAGTTGGGGAGGGCAATTTCAAAAGACAAGCCATGGCTCCAACTATTGGACAGATATTCAAGATGAATCTCTTAAGGTAAATGGTCGGTCGGGTGCCAAAACCGTAAACAAGTGGCGAAAACAATACCTGGATGATTGGTCAAAAAGAATGAAACTTTTAGAATAAGAGAATCAAAATCCGACTGATTATTGAATAAGGTTTTCTCCAATACTACCAATTTCTAGTTCATCTATCATATGTGGGTTTTTGGGATCAAACCCGTATTCATTGGGACCCTTATCTCCTGTCATGCAATACAAAAGAACAAGCGTAATTGCACCAATTAAGGGAATCAAGCCAATTAAAATTAGAGCCCCGCTTCTATTTGTATCGTGTAATCTCCTTACAGAAATTGCCAAGCTAGGAATAATTGCAAACAGGAAATAAACCACTGAAGGAATGTAAGAAAAGAAAATATTGTCAATATTTCCCCAAGCTAAAAAATTTCCACCTATTGCAATAAAGAAGAAAGCGAAAAGGTTGAAAAGCTGAAACGACCAAAACTCTTTTCTTCCTACACGACCCGAAAATCTGAAATAATTTACTCTGAAAGTATCTAAAAAATATTTGAACATTTGTTGTAAAATATTAGCGTTTTCTAAGCAACCACCTAACCTAAATCATCTGCCTCCGCTTAATTTCTAGGTATTTATTAATTACACTCATACTTAATTTTTGAGGCTCTGTGATAACTGTGCTAATTCCATATTTATTGAGCTCACGTGCCATTATTTCTTGTTGATTCAATTGTTCCTTAGCAAGTGTTTTGATATAAATTTCTTCAGTATCTACTGCTGGTTCTTTTACAAAATTTATTAGTTCTGTATTTCGAAAAATCACTAAAAGTATCAAGTGGTATTTAGCCATTGCTTTGATATAGGGTAAATTTCGCTCAATGGAATCTGTATTGTCAAAATACGTAAAGAGCACGAGTAAACTCCGCTGCTTTAATTGATTTCTCGTGAACTTGTAAAGCGTTTCATAACTAGAGTCTAATGAAACTCCTTTTATGTTATACAACAGCTCATTTACCTTGCGAAACTGCAAATTGCCGCCCTTAGGCTTCACAAGAGTACATTTATCATTATAGAAATTAACAACGCCAACCTTGTCTTTCATCTCTATAATGGCCTTACTTAACCCAAGAGAAGCATTGATCGCATAGTCCAATAATGTCTTATTGTCAAATGGCTGCAGCATCGTTCTACCCATATCTATAACACAGTAAACTTGCTGACTTCGCTCATCTTGGTATTGATTGAGCATGAGTTTGCCCTGCTTCGCACTTGCTTTCCAGTTGATATGCCTAAAATCGTCTCCAACAGCGTAATTCTTGATTTGCTCAAACTCCATGCTCTGACCTAGTTTTCGCACATGGGTGCCGTCCATTTGGCTGTAGTTACTCACCAAAGCAGATATTTTGAGCTTATTGAATTGATGAAATGAAGGAAAACACTGAATCACCTGATAGAGATCAAAGTCAACTTTTCTTGCGACAAGTTTGAGCAACTTTGTTCGAATCAGCACATAACTATTGAACCACTTATATTCTCCTCTTTCTGTAGGGTAAATATTATAGATGTAGTTGATTGTACTAAAAGGAGAAATCAAGGTTTCTTTACGCCATGTAAAAAGCTGAAGCTGGTCAGGGAGGTCTTCAAAAATACTCAAACTGAGGTTTTGTTTCGTTGCATTTCTGTATTGCAATACAACTTCATTTTCATCTCCATTGCTCAATGCTTTTGGCAAAATTCTATTTAGCGAAATAGGCTTCCGCTTGGCATAAAGC
Source organism: Spirosomataceae bacterium TFI 002 (assembly GCA_900230115.1). Lineage (NCBI taxonomy): Bacteria > Pseudomonadati > Bacteroidota > Cytophagia > Cytophagales > Spirosomataceae > Spirosomataceae bacterium TFI 002. The sequence goes on from LT907983.1 coordinate 1,997,101, forward strand.
AATATAGTTTCTCCCACAATACCTATCACCAACAATGCCAATACGAGCTTTCCAATCACAAAAGCTGGCTCAAAAACCAGACTTATGCAAAAGATTGCTGCAGCAATTCCCATTACTAGAAATCCTCTTGGGGTGATATATATGCTTTTGAAAAAAACTTTCATCTAAGATATTATCTCGGTATCTCCACCGTATCGAATAATTCTTTTAGTAAAACATCAGCAGTAATTCCTTCAATTTCGGCTTCTGGTGTAAGCATAATCCTATGGCGAAGGGTATCAAGGCCTATGGTTTTTATATCATCAGGAATCACAAAATACCTTTCGTTCATTGCAGCATAAGCTTTTGATGCCTTCAGTAAAGCGATTGAAGCTCGTGGCGATGCCCCTAATTCAATGTTTCTATGATTTCGGGTTGCTTGTACAATGTTTGTGATGTAGGTTATAAGAGGATCTTCCACAATCACTTGAGTTACAATTTCCCTTAAGGCTACTATTTGGTCTGCATTCATCACCGGTTGCATCTCTTCCAGTACTTTACTCGTAGAGGTTTTTCCATAGTGTCGCAGCATTGTTTCTTCGTCGGCCGCAGATGGATAATCCATCATGATATTTAGTAAAAAACGATCGAGTTGTGCCTCAGGTAAACGGTAGGTTCCCTCCTGCTCTACTGGGTTTTGAGTTGCCACGACCATAAAGGGCCGAGCCATAGGATAGGTTGTACCATCCATTGTTACCTGCCTCTCTTCCATGAGTTCAAACAACGACGCCTGAGTTTTGGCTGGGGAGCGGTTCACCTCATCTATCAGTATAAAGTTGCCAAACACTGGCCCTTTTCTATATTCAAACTCCAAGGTTTTGGGATTAAAAATAGACGTACCCAGTACATCACTCGGCATAAGGTCTGGTGTAAACTGGATTCGCTTGAATGAGATATTTAAACTCTTGGCAAACAACCGTGAAAGTAAGGTTTTGGCAATGCCCGGCACTCCCTCCATGAGTAAATGACCGTCACACAGGAGTCCAACAATCATCAATTCGATGACCCTTTCCTGTCCGAATATTGCCTTCCCCAATTGTTCTTTTATTGCAGAAACTGCAACGTTTAACTTTTCTATCTCTGCTCTGTTTTCGAATATGTTTTCTTCCATTGAAATAAATTATGATTGATAAAAAATGGAGAGGTATTTATAGTATCTATTGAGTTGTTCTTTATTTATTTTCTTAGAGCCGTTATAATCTTGCAAGGCATTCAATACATTGCGAAAAGCTTCAGGTGACTTTCCTATTTTACTACATATTCTATCAATGTTTTCTTCCTTTACTTCACTAGCATTTATTTGGTGCTGCATGTAGAGGTATTCGTAAAATTGATGAAAAAGCTTATGTGCAATTGAGTTGTCGTCTCCTCTTTGCCAATACACTCCAGCCAAGGTTCGAATATAGGCTTTAGCATTGTTTTTATTTTTAGGCAAAATAGGTACTTCCTGAACAATACGACGAGAATACATCATGAAATACAACAATGCCCCTACAAGTAAAGTGTAGAAAGCCCATTTGAAACCTGGGTATTGATTTATGATTTTCCAAAGCTGAGATTCCGAATCAGCTTCGTTCCGTTTTTTGCTCAAAGAATTATAATACTTATCCCACAAAAGGTTTCTATTGGCTAGTTCAAGCTCCTCGTACAATAGGTTCGCCAAACGGTAGTTTTCCTTGTGTAACAAGAAGTAATTAGACAAAACAATGGGGTTACTACATAAATACAACCTTCCCTTTCCTACATTTAAACGCAAAATAATTGGCAACTTTCTGTCATCCAGCATTAGTGTATCAAAAGACGAAACCCTGTAGCCTTTAGTATCGCTAAATAATGTTGCCGAGTCCAACGCGGGAACAATAGGCACGTGACCTGGATATAAAAATGGAGTAACCGTACTATCTCCAAGCCAATTAACCCTAAGCGTATCTGGCATCAAGAATGGCGGAAATGAGCTTCTTGCAAAATCATTATCAACAAAATAAAGTAATGAATCTTTGAACTCCGTACCAATGAAAAATGACGATACAAAGGCAATGTTTCCTTGTGCTACATAATCTTTAATTGCCTGAATTTCTTTACCTTCAGGTTCAAAATACCGAGAAACAACAACGTAAGTTTCACGCTCATTGGTAGTAACATCTGAGAAGTGAGAAGAGTCCACTGGAAGCATAAGTGAATCTACTTCATATTCTATATCATCCTCACCTCTGTATTCCCCGTCTAAACTTTGATCAAAGTACCAGCTACTTTCCATAAAGTAAAAGTTCTGAGTACTATCCTTGGTCAATTGGTCATAGAAAAATTTGATGTCATAGGGATTCGTGGAATTGATACTCAAAGAGAAGCTTTTATTGAACTTACTCTTACACGAAAGCACAACAGAGCCAATAATAGCCACCAAAAGCATAATAGATATGAATTTGGTTTTACTCATATCTTATTGATTGCACTTTTAAATTCCACTTCTAAAGCACCAAACTGGTCTTCGCTTAAAGGAAAATTACCGAACCATACATATTCATAATACTTCACGGCTGTGCCAAATATTGGCAAATACGTGTGATTACCACCGAGTACTTCTTTTAGCTTTTGCTTATACTCGTTATTGGTTTTAAACTTATCATAAACAATCTTATCTCGTGCTGATAGTTCTTTAAGAATCCATAAATAATACCATCTAACTGCCGTACGGTAGTCTTTTTTATTAACAGCCTCATCTACCAACTGGGAGTAGTTTAACTCTCTAAGTTCTCTTTCAGAGCCTATTTCTAAACTTTGGCTTACAGCTGTCGTTTCAGTTTTTTGATTCCAATTAAAATCTAAGTTTTGAGACAAATAATAAAGGACCAAAACGATTGCTATCGCAACCAAGGCCCACATAATGTAATTCAACAGTGTGCCTACAAACGCCGGAATTGATATAGATTTTTTTTCAGATGGTGTCTCTGGCTCTACAATTACCGGAAGATCAGCATACCAATACTCCTTGTCTTTTTTTATTTCTTCAACCTCGGCTTGGGTCACAAGCTCATTTTGTCCAATTGCATTTGGGCACAAAATAGCCTGTAAAAAGTAGAGAAGGAGAAATAGTCTTTTAGGCATATACTTTTTCAAAAAATGACTGATCAGTATATGAACTCGCTTTTTTGCGAGAGAAAAAGAAAAAGTACCAAATAACTATAATCCAGGAACCCAATAAGACTATAGATAAGAATGCAATAAGGAATGGTGAAGTTTTCGCAAGTCCCTCCTGCCCAAGATAAGTAACAAAACTCTCTATTACTGCTGCCAAAAAAGTAAATGGAAGAGTTCCCAAATAAATCTTAGAACTCATTTTTAGGCCATTCACAAAAGCTTGTTTCCGTTTCAAAGTGCCAGGAAAAAGGAAGCTCATTCCTAGCAACATACCTGCCATACACTCCAGCACTAAGCCCATGAGCTCAAAAGTACCATGAAGCATAATGACAAAAAATGCATCAATACCAAGACTATTCTGAATGAAAATAGCAAAAAATGCCCCAATCATTACGCCATTTTTGAGAGTAAGATAAATAGAACCTAATCCCAAGAAAATACCCATCGTAAAGATCAAAAGCCCAACGAAAACATTATTTGAAAAAATCCTTACGAACATTTTCATTTTAGACTCATCGTTATACACTCCAAATGGCTTTCCATTGGCAATATTGTCTTGCGTCATGGAGAGGTATTCTTCTCCCATGATACCTTGTATAAAACTTGGCTCTAAGTATGCACATGCCAGCCCCAAGCTAAGGAATAAGAGAAAAAGCCCTGAAGCTATATAAAGCACTTTTATGTTTTTGCCTATGATACTTGGAAAGTCCTCTACCCAAAACTCTTTAAATGGATTGCGTTCGTTTTTACTTTTGAAGTAAAGCCTATTGTAAAGTCTGGAAGCCAGTTTATTTAAATAAACAGTAAGGTTACTATGAGGATAATGGGTTTTAGAATAGGAAACATCGTTAAGCAGCGAAACAAAGTCTTCTGCAAGAAGATCAGTTTCTGTAGGATCAGGGTCATTCTCAATCCTTTCCCATTTGTCTTTATTTCGGTGAATAAATGTACTCTCTCGCATGCCGAGCGTTGTGCTTTCTTATATGCAACTTAGGTATTTTTACCTTGAAAATTCGAAAGTATTACATTTTTTAAACTACCTTTTCGATAGCATTCATTCACAAGCAAATTTTGAAATCATTACAAATACCCACCCACCTCAGCATTCATCTTGATTATGAATTAGTTAGCTGGGGCTCTAGACTTGGAGGTTTTTTAATAGACTGGGGTGTAAAGTGGTTCTATTTCCTGATTATTAACCTCACCATTCTTGATAAATGGGAAGCTCCTAGCCTTGTAGTTCTTTTGCTCTATTTACCTTTTATACTTTATTCGTTTTTCTTCGAATGGTTCAATAATGGTCGCTCACTTGGAAAGCTGTTATCCAAATCTAGGGTGATTAGTGCAAATGGTCAACCAGCTACTATTTACCAGATTCTAACCAGGTGGCTGTTCAATATGGTTGACGTTTTTGGCATTTTTCTATTAACCGTTTTCCATGATTCCTTATATATATTTATGGTTTTTAGCCCGCTCATTGGTGGCTTGATAATTATTTTTACCAAAAACAATCAACGCCTAGGTGACTTAGCAGCTGGCACCCTTGTAGTCTCCACGCGAGAAACGAATGTCAGCCTGGAACAGACAGTCTATAAATACGCCAAGAACATTGATACTTACACGCCCACCTATCCCGAGATCATGCGACTCTCTGACCGAGACATGAGCAAGATTCAACAAATAATGGAAAGAGGAGATTTCAGTCAAAACGAGGAGTTGATAGAAAGACTAGCAACTCATGTGCGAAAAATCCTGAAAATTGAGACAGATCAAAGTGACATTATTTTTCTTAACACTTTACTCTCTGATTACAACCATTACGCCAAGTTGGATAGCGGAGAAGTTGCCTGATACATCTCACATTTACGAAATGATCTAGAAATGGAAAATACGTACTTTTCCATCCTTTTATGATCCGAAAGACTTACTTTTGAATTTACTTGCAATGAATTACACTGTAAAACAAGCTAAAATCAAAGTAATTCTAAATTAAATACAATAGAACATTCCTATGAGCCAAAGCAGCATCACACCAGGCGTAGTTTCTGGAGATCAACTAAATGAATTATTAAAGATTGCCAACCAGAAGAATTTTGCAATGCCAGCGGTTAACGTGGTAAATACAAATTCTGTGAACGCAGTAATGGAAGCAGCCAAAGAAGTAAATTCTCCTGTGATCATTCAGTTCTCTAATGGTGGTGGACAATTTTTTGTTGGAAAAGGAATTTCCAATGAAAACCAACAAGCAGCTATTGCAGGATCTGTAGCAGGTGCAAAATATGTTCATGAAGTAGCAGCACTTTATGGTATTCCTGTAGTACTTCACACCGACCACTGTGCAAAGAAATTATTGCCTTGGATGGACGGGATGTTAGATGCAGGTGAAAAGTTTTTTGCTGAAACTGGCAAGCCACTTTTTAGTTCTCACATGATTGACCTTTCTGAAGAGCCAATTGAAGAGAACATTGAGATATGTGCAAAGTACCTAGAGCGTATGTCCAAAATGGGTATGACACTAGAGATTGAGCTTGGGGTAACAGGTGGTGAAGAAGACGGCGTTGACAATACTGATATTGATAGCTCGAAACTTTACACTCAACCTAGCGAAGTAGCATATGCTTATGAAGTATTGGGTAAAATTTCTCCAAACTTTACAGTAGCAGCAGCTTTTGGAAATGTACACGGTGTTTACAAGCCAGGTAACGTTTCTTTGAAGCCTATCATTCTGAAAAACTCTCAAGATTATATCAAAGAGAAATACAACACAGGCGATCAGCCAGTGAATTTCGTTTTCCATGGTGGTTCTGGATCAAGTAGATCAGAGATCAGAGAAGCGATTGAGTATGGAGCAGTTAAGATGAATATCGATACTGATACACAATGGGCAACTTGGGAAGGAATTTTGAAATATTACAAAGAGAAAGAAGGTTACCTTCAAACTCAACTTGGAAATCCAGACGGTGCCGATGTTCCTAACAAGAAGAACTACGATCCACGTGTATGGTTAAGAAAAGCAGAGCAAAACATGATTGAAAGATTGAAAGTCGCTTTTGAAGACTTGAATTGTATCGATCGTTGTAAAGACCTATAATTTCTAAATTAAAGATCTTGACTCGGTCTCGTATCGATTCATTTTTTTCTCCCACCCATGCGGTGGGAGTTTTTTTTTCCTAAATCCTTGATTTAAGCCTCACCCATTGGTCCTCCAAAATTCATTGGAAAAGGAATGGAATCTTGACTTTCTCTAATGGTACCAAAATTATTTTCGTACTTAGAAATATTATCCTGTAGTGCATGAAGCAGACGCTGAGCATGTTCAGGAGTTAAAATAATTCTAGATTTTACTTTTGCCTTGGGAACACCAGGCATCAGCCTGATAAAGTCAATTACGAACTCAGAATTTGAATGAGCGATCATTGCAAGATTTGCATATACCCCCTCAGCCATTTCTTCGGAAAGTTCAATATTAATTTGTTGGTCGTTTTCAAGAGGTAGGTTTTGCTTCGATTTTGCCATGACTAGCATACTTTAGTGTTAGATTACCAAACTTAGTAAATGTTGATAAGAATAAACAACAGTCTTCAAAAATCTTATTTTATGGATATTAGTTCCAATCTAAATTTAGAAACTTTTAAAAATGAGCTATTTAGTCCAATAAACCTTCACTTTATTTGAATAAATAGTTACCTTTGCAGCCCAAAAGCAGAATGTGAGTTTACCGCTAAGTATAGAAATGTATATAATTCGGCACTTATCATTCATCGCTTATTCAAAAAAAGAAAATAATAATTAAATGGCTCGCGATTTAAATTTTACAAGAAACATTGGTATTGCCGCCCACATTGATGCTGGTAAAACCACAACAACTGAGCGTATTCTCTATTATGGTGGAGTTAGCCACAAAATAGGTGAAGTACACGACGGTGCTGCAACCATGGACTGGATGGAGCAAGAGCAGGAAAGAGGTATCACAATTACTTCTGCTGCAACTTCTCTTACTTGGAAGTACAAAAATCAAGATTATCACATGAACATCATTGATACTCCTGGTCACGTAGATTTCACAGTAGAGGTAAACCGCTCATTGAGAGTATTGGATGGTCTAGTATTCTTGTTTAGTGCTGTTGACGGCGTTGAGCCACAATCTGAAACTAACTGGAGACTTGCAAACAACTATAACGTTGCTCGTCTTGGTTTCGTTAATAAAATGGACCGCCAAGGTGCTGACTTCCTGAACGTATGTGCTCAAGTAAAAGAAATGCTTGGTAGCAATGCAGTTCCTCTTCAGTTACCTATCGGAAACGAAGAGCACTTCAAAGGTGTGGTTGACTTAGTTTACAACAAAGCTATCGTTTGGAACGAAGAAGATAAAGGGATGACCTTTACTGAAATTCCAATCCCAGAAGATATGCTTGAAGATGTAGCTCAGTGGAGAGAAACACTTCTTGAGTCTGTAGCATCTGTTGACGATTCTTTGATGGAGAAATACTTCGAAGACCCAACTTCTATATCAGCAGAAGAAATTATTGCAGCTTTGCGTGAAGCTACTATCAAGTTGGAAATTGTTCCAATGCTTTGTGGTACTGCTTTCAAAAACAAAGGTGTACAAACTATGCTTGATTATGTAATGGAGCTATTACCTTCTCCATTGGATAGAAAAGCAATTAAAGGAACTAATCCTGATACTGGCGACGCTATATACAGAGAGGCTGACGAATCACAACCATTTGCAGGTCTTGCATTTAAGATCGCAACTGATCCTTTCGTAGGTCGTCTATGTTTTGTAAGAGCTTATTCTGGACTTCTTGAGTCAGGTTCTTATGTATTGAACAATAGATCAGGAAACAAAGAGCGTATCTCTAGAATTTTCCAAATGCACGCAAACAAGCAAAATCAAATTCCTGCTCTAGGAGCTGGTGATATTGCTGCGGTAGTTGGTTTCAAAGATATCAAAACAGGTGATACGCTTTCTGATGAGAAACACCCAATCATTTTGGAATCTATGGTTTTCCCAGATCCAGTTATTGGATATGCGATTGAGCCTAAGAAAACAGCTGATCAAGATAAATTCGGTAATGCAATTGCAAAGTTAATCGAAGAGGATCCTACTCTTACAGTAGAATCTAACGAAGAAACTGGCCAAACCATTATCCGTGGAATGGGAGAACTTCACCTTGAAATTATCATTGACCGTATGCGTCGTGAGTTCAAAGTTGAGATCAACCAAGGTGCTCCTCAAGTAGCTTACAAAGAGGCAGTAACTAAAACTATCGAACACAGAGAGGTTTATAAGAAGCAATCTGGTGGTAGAGGTAAGTTTGCCGATATCGTTTTTGAAATCGGACCCCGCGATGAGCCAGAAGAAGGAAAAGAGCCAGAGACTGGTTTACAATTCGTAAACAACGTAGTAGGTGGAGCAATTCCAAGAGAATTTATTCCATCTGTAGAGAAAGGCTTCAAAGAAGCAATGAAAAACGGACCACTTGCTGGTTTCCCAGTTGATTCATTGAAAGTTAGATTATTCCATGGTTCTTTCCACGATGTGGATTCGGATTCATTCTCTTTCGAAATGGCAGCTAGATTAGCATTTAAAGCATCTGCTAAAATTGCAGGAGCTAAATTGCTTGAGCCTATCATGTCGGTTGAGATTTTGACTCCAGATGAGTATACTGGACCTATCACTGGTGATATGAACCGTAGAAGAGGAATAATGAGAGGTATGGATACAAAGCAAGGATCTCAAGTGATCAAAGCATTTGTGCCACTTTCTGAGCTATTTGGTTATGTTACTGACTTGAGAACTATTTCTTCTGGTCGTGCAACTGCCAACCTTACTTTCGCTCACTACGACTTCGTTCCGCAAAACCTTGCAGATGACGTAATCAAGAAAGAAAGCGGATCTTAATTTTTAAGACCACAATTCATATAAAAAGAGCGTGTTTCATTGAAACACGCTCTTTTTTTTAGTCCTTATTGCTGATTATTATGGCTTTACTCCACTTAATCGTTCCTCTACGGTAGTAAATATCATGTTCTCTACAGGTATTTCTTCCACTCCTCTCAAGTGAATACCATATCGCTCGTAAGAAGGCTCTTCTGTTAAATCCTTAACCGATATTGAACCGTTGGTATAGTCCTCTACTGTTTGAAACAATTTCTCTTGGCTTCCAAAAAGCGAAATTTGAGGCCCCTTTGGCTTTGCAGTAGATCTTCTTTTTAAAGAACTAGGAGTCGCTGCTTTATTAATTGCGTTGAAAGCATCTTCTGGAGATTTCTCTTCTGTCTTAGATGGCTCATAGAATTCATTCCCCATTTCTGTAATACCTGCAGCTACAATGGTAATGCGAAGCTTATCACCCAAACTACGATCAACAGAATATCCGTGCTTCACGATTTTGGCTTTGGTCTTAATCTGGCTTTCTATTATTTTCATAATCATAGCCTGATCTTTCATTTTGATCTGGTACTCTGGCTTCTCGTCAGAGTGAGAAATAGAAACCAATAATCTTTTCGAACCTTTAATATTATTGTTTTGAAGCAATGGAGACTTCAATGCTTCCTTCACGGCCTCTTCAGCTCTGTTAGGCCCAGATGCTTCAGCAGAACCCATCACGGCTTGTCCAGCATCTTTTAAGACCGTTTTAACATCGGCATAATCCAAGTTGATGATTCCTGGCCTAGTTATCAACTCTGCAATGCTTTTTACTCCATTAGCAAGGACTCTATCTGCTTTTTCGAAAGCCTCCTGAATATTCATATCAGGATACAACTCTTCAAGTCGATCGTTTTTAACAATCAGAACTGTATCACAATGCTCTTTCATTCGCTCTATTCCCTCTAGAGCTTGCTCTATTTTCTCTGTCCCTTCCCAATTAAATGGATCAGTAACAACGCCAATAGTAAGCATGTTTCGTTTTTTTGCAATTCTTGCGATTACTGGTGCGGCTCCTGTACCTGTTCCACCACCCATCCCTGCGGTAATAAATACCATTTCGGTGGGTTCGTCAAAAATCTTATAAAGCACATCTTCGCTCTCAATAGCGGCTAACTCTCCCACCTTAGGTTGAGCCCCAGCTCCTAAGCCCTTGGTAAGTTCAATGCCCAGTTGAATACGTTTAATATCTTCAGGAAGCTTTCTTAGTACCTGTAAGTCGGTATTGCAGGCTACAATATCCACATCGTGAATACCCATTTTGTGCATTGTCTGAATGGCGTTTCCGCCTGCACCTCCCACACCTATTACTTTTATTATTTTTGGCATTCCGTTCTGGAAGTCCATTTCAAAATCTTGATCGTATACCATATCTGACATCAATTTTTAGTCTGCGTAACGTTGATCTAAATTATCTCCACCAAAAAACTTATTTAAGAAGCTTTTTCCAATGTGCCCTGATCGTTGTTGCTTAGACGATCCGTTTATCTTCAATGTTTTAAACCTATTATCAAAAGGAATTAATTGAGAAAGGGTAAGCCCTACCACTGTGGAAAATCGTGGGTGAGCCAACTCTAAATTTGCCGTGCTGCTTACATTGCGAGTAGAAACACCTATTCTTACAGCGTCACTTGCAAATTCTTTTCGTACCAATTGTGTAACTACTGGAATTGAAGCCATTTCACCGGCCAAAATGATACCTCGTTGTGGTAACTGATTTATTCCTGCATTTAACATCGTATGATGGGCTATAGAAATTATTTCTTTCAACCTCCACTCTGCTACTTCGGCTACACTTTTCTCTAAAAAACGTTTCGAAGGAAGTCCGTCTTTGTTTAGCAAAGTCATGATTTCGTTGATCTCAATCTCTTTGCTTTCTCTTACCATGCATGCCCTTTTGAGGTTTTCGGCCTCCGTGTTATTCACCTGAAAAGCCTTTTGTATATCTTGAGTAATGTTATCACTACCAAATGGTATCACCGAAATTAACCTCGGGCTGTTATTTTGATAAACAGATATTTTAGTTAGTCCCGCACCAATATTACAAATCACTACACCTTCGCTTTTATCTTCTTCGGTTAAAAGCGAAAATATATCTGCCAGAGGGCTGTAAACTAAGTTCTCTATGATCACAGGCGACTTACTCTTTGTTCCTTGCATTTCAACACCTCTGAGAGCATCATAGTACTCATCCAAGTACTTAGGAGCTATAAAGATATTCTTTACATCACATGTTAGTTTATTTACTGTGTTACCTATTGGATTACGCGAAGATCGCTTTTCGTCCCCATAAAAATCAGTAGGTAAAGCATGTATCAACTCTTTATCTCTTGTGTTTTCTTTGAAACCCTCTTTTGCCTTAAACAGGATGTTTTCTATCGTCGCATTGCTGATTGTAAACTTTTCCCCTTTGTCATGAACATAGTCCTCTTTCTTAATATTTGAGCCTATTTCAGGAATACTAATACTGACATTTATTTTATCAATCACATGGTCGAATCGCTCCGAAAGGCTTGCCAAAACCTTATTAATAGTACGTGAAGTATTTTCGCTGTTTACTATTTTACCATAGCTTATAGCTTCATACTCATTACTGTACGGCTCTTCTTCGTACCCTAATATTGAAACTTTAGCATATTCCCGATAAGCTAAAACCGCTCTTACTTTTGAGGTGCCAATATCGACTCCAATAGCATAATTTATTTCTGACATGTCGGTGGATTTTTAGTTTTTACAAACTATCTGGTTTTTGTAATGAATATCTATTTCTTGGAACTGCCCCCACTCTTGAGTAGGTAAAATCTTTTTATAAAAAACCATCAACTTCTTCAGTTTGCCTTCTATATCATCTGGACGCCCAAATTTCACTAACTGATCGCCAGTAATTGTCAAAAAGTTAATTGACTTATCACTAGATACAAACATTCTTGAGATTTCTGCATTCCAAAAACGATTTGCTTTAATTGATTTTATTAGATTGATAAGGTCGGCATCCTTTTCGGGATCAAGTGCAGTTTTGTTTTCAAAATAATCACCTGAGATTAACATAACTCTTGCACTGTAATATTTAGAAAGGGGGAAAAAACCTCCTTCTGCATCCATATAGTAGTCTGGGCCAAACTTTTTAAGAATCCTTGCGTATGGCAAATATGGTTTTGCTTTAATATTTATATTACCCTGTAGGTCTCCAAAAACTTCGCAGCTTTGAATTTGCTTTATTCTCAAAACTTCCTTCTCAACTTCGCTTAGCTTTATTTGAGAAAGTAACTTGCCTTCAAGCGGTTCCATTCCGTTTCTTGTGATGTAATTAGTAACATCACTAGGCGAAATGAAGAATTCATCATCTCCTCCTATTAATTCTACTTTGATTCCATTGCAACGTTTGGTTTGGTCCGCATTGTTTTCAAAAGCGATCAAAAAGACTAGTCCACAAAGGCCTAGACCGCTGAGGACATACTCGATTATTTTCTGTGTTGTGTTTTTCATAGGTGCACGTATTATAGATTATTCAAAAATTCACTCTTATTTTCTAACATTTTAAATCTATCTGATGGCAAAGTCTCTAGATCATTTTGGCACCAATTCTTTAAAACCTTATTGTCGTTGTTCCATTTTTGCCCATCCCAAAACTCCAATCCTCTATGGTCGCGAATTTTGTAAAGAGCTGCAGGCTTATAGGCTGTCCCTAAATAAGCATGAGACTTCCCGTTTTCTTTTGCCCAATTGATCAAACTCCACATCATGTACTTTCCAAGCGAGTGTGATTTCATGTATTCAGTATCAAAGAAAGCAAACCAGTAGTGAAGTAAAGTGTCATTTATAGCACACAAAACATATCCCAAAGTTTTCTCATTATTGTAAAACCTCATTATATGCGAACCCAAAGGCTTGGACAAAATATAGTTCCAACGCTCTTGGTTCATGTTGTCGTCACCTATTCGCTCCTTGATGTAGTCTGAGCAAAAGGAATTAAAGTCTGAATCTTCTAAATCGAATTTCTCTTTTTCTATTACTTCTAATTGCACCCCTAAAGGCTCTATTAACCTCCCTACCCTTCTGTTTTCTGACGTGTCGCTAAACTCGGCTAAATTTACTCTTAAACTTCTAGCTCCATAAAATACCTCTTGCTCTATTGATAAGTCTCCTGTATACGGCAAAAAACCTTGGTCGTAAATTGGACTTAGACTTTCCAAACCTTCTCTCATAGCATAAATTGCATACGAAAAAGTATAGGTATTATAATCGACGTTATTTTCAGAAAAGAATACTTTCATTTATTTACTTTCAATATTTCCTCAATCTCTTTTACAATTAATTCAGCTGCCTGAGGTCTTGCAAGCTTCTTTATATTTTGTGCTAATTTCTCTTTTTGGCTTTCGTTTCCAACCAGACTCAAAGCTGCTTCAACTAGTTCTTCGTTCACATTTTTGTCCTTCACCAAAATTGCCGCATCCTGATTTACTAGACTCAGTGCGTTCATTGTTTGGTGATCTTCTGCAGCATTAGGAAAAGGAACTAAAACAGCCGGCTTGGCTGTAAGACACAGTTCCGAAACCGAAAGTGCTCCTGCTCGTGAAATCACTACATCCGCTGCAGAATATGCCTCATCCATATTGTAGATAAAGTCAGAAACGTAGCAATCATTCATTTTGCTTTCATGAACAATGTTTTTAGCCTTGTCCACAAATCCTTTCCCTGTTTGCCATATCAACTGACAATCAGCTTGTTTGAATTTATCAATTCCAGCTGCAATTGCTTTATTTACGCTCAATGCACCTTGGCTTCCTCCTATTACTAAAATTGTTTTTTTCTCAGGATTAAGACCAAAAGCTCCTCTAGCCCCACCCTGAGAAACCTTAATATCAATCAAGTCCTTTCGTACAGGATTACCAGTAAAGGCAATCTTTTCTTTAGAAAAAAACTTTTCCATTTCAGGATAGGCAACACATATCTTTTTGGCTTTCTTGGATAACCATTTATTAGTTATACCTGCATAAGAATTTTGTTCTTGTATTAACGTTGGAACTCCTCTCCAGTTTGCTACCAATAACGTAGGTCCACTTGCATAGCCGCCAACACCTATTGCTATATCTGGATCAAAACTCTTAACCAATCCGTACGCCTTTAAAATACTCTTCACAAACTTGAAAGGGAAACCCAAATTCGCAATCATATTTGATCTATTGATACCAGCAATAGGTAACCCAATAATCTCGTATCCTGCTTTGGGAACCTTCTCCATCTCCATTTTACCTAATGCACCTACAAAAAGAATTTGAGCTTCAGGAAATTGAACCTTTACCTCATTTGCAATCGCAACAGCAGGGTAAATATGCCCGCCTGTTCCTCCTCCACTAATCAATATTTTGAGAGTATTTTTCATTAACTTCTATTTGATCGCTCAGCTTTCTCTTCTTTCGATACACTTAATACAATTCCTAATGCTATTGCCGTGAATAATATTGATGTTCCACCTTTACTAATCATTGGCAGGGTTTGCCCTGTTACCGGCCCTAAACCCACGTTGATAAACATATGTGCAAATGCCTGGAAAACAATGCTTAAAGTGAGACCAATACTGAGTAAGCCAGCAAATGGCCTGGTGCTATGTTCTACCAAATAAAGACCTCTAGAAAGTAGCCATATGTAGAGTCCCATGACTGCTAAACCACCTATGATCCCATATTCTTCTAATATGATGGAATAAATAAAATCTGAATATGCTTCAGCAAGTCTATATTTAACAGAGCTGTTCCCTGGTCCTTTACCTATCACCCCTCCACGAGCTATGGCGAGAAGTGCCTCATCTTTCTGAGTACTTTCACTTCCTACGTCACCACCTATAAGTCCACTGCCGTCTATATCTTTATCAACAAATACTTCTATACGATCAATAATTACTTGAGTTCTACCAAACTCTTTACCAAATGACTTCATAACCAAACCAGCACCTATAGCTAGAAACAAGCCGATTAAAACTGAACCCATGAGTCCCCAAAGGAACTTACGAGGTACTCGCCCTATCCACATGATAAGGCAACAAGTAACACCCAAAATTGCAGAGGTAGAAAAACTTGAAATAGCCAACAAACCACACAAGCCCCCAGTCCAAACTATTATTGCCCTAAAATCCTTCCACTCTATACTTGTATTTTGCTTGCTTCCTAGCATCGCCGCTAGGTTCGTAATAAGTACAATTCTTACTAAATCGGATGTTTGAAAAGTAAAACCAAGCAATGAAATCCACCTACGTGCCTCTCCTACTTCTTTACCCATGGTAAGCGTGTAAATCAAAAGTAGTGGAGTAATGTAAAGTAACAACTTTGCTATTGGGGCTACGTTCAAAAAGTTGAAACGATGAACTCCATAAATAACTAGCATTCCCAAAAGAAGGAAAAAAACATGTTTGATAAGTATGATTTCTGTTGTTGCTGAGGAGCTACGAGCAGCTAATGCAGCGACAGAACTATAGACAGAAGCGACACTTACACAGCAAAGCAAGAACGCAATCGTCCAAATTTGCTTGTCGCCCTGAAGTTGATCTTTCAGGCGGAAGGTTCTCATTTTATATTTTTATAAGCACGTAAAAAAAACTTAAAACTTATTATAGTTTTTAAGCCTAACAAAGATATGTTTTTAAACAAGGGATGTAAACATATTTTTAATAAATATGAAACGACCATAACAAAAGAGGGAAATTCTATCCAGAATTTCCCTCTTTCACTTATACGTAACAAGCGTTAAATTACTTTTTAAGGCTGTCGCGAATTTCTTTCAAAATATCTAATTCACTTGGTCCTGCTGGAGCTGGTGCCGGTGCTGGAGCTTTAGCTTTGTTATAAGCTTTAACAATTATAAATAGCACAAGACCAACCAATAACAAGTTTATAAATGCAGTAATTAACTTACCATAACCAATTGCGTTTTCTGGAGTTGTTACAGTACCATCCGCTGCTACAATTGCCTCATCTAATACCAATTTAAGGTCTGAGAAGTCTACTCCGCCTACAAAGTGACCTACTATTGGCATTGCGATATCGCTCACAAATGAACCTGTTACAAGTCCAATTGCTCCGGCTAAAATTACACCGACTGCTAAGTCGATCACATTACCGGACATGATAAATTCTTTGAATTCTTTGATCATTTTTTTTGAGTTTAAGGGTTATTGTTTAAAGTATTTAAGGTTACAAATTAAATGCTAATCCAGCCGCAAGACCTTGACTTAACTGCAATTTATTGATTGCGTCGTCGTCATAAATTCCGATCAAGCTAAAGTTTACATTAAGGTACTTATTAACTTTCGCTGCCACAATTAAATTAATATTATGGTCAATTGGCTTAGTTTCGGGAGCGTATGCTACAAATGCTTGGTATCTCCATGTCAAGTTGACATTTGGAAGGATATCTTTATTATATGCTGCAACAGCTTGGAAACCTAGCTCAGTTAATACTTTTTTACCGCGAGCAACACCATAAGACTTATCATCAGCATTAACAGTGTTATCAAAAACTTCATTGTTAGCAAGAAATGTTTGTCTCATTGTGGCACCACCTAAAGATAGCTTAAAATGCTTAGTTGGAGTGTAATCTACGCCTACGCCTTCAGATAAGTAACCTGGTGCGAAAATATTTGAGATTAATTTTCCACGAGTATTGTCATCATTGTATGTGTAACCTCCGCCAAATTGCGAAATAAAGTTAGCTCCAGCGAACCATGACCACTTATCGCTCAATTTTCTTGAATACTTTGAGTCCATAAATAAACGGTCAACACTTTTTCTAAGTCCTGAACCTTTATTATTCAAAAAGCCATATTGAAACTGAATGTCGTTGCTCCACTTTCCCTTACCTTTTGTGAAGTCCGCCTTATTGTTGAATAAAAATCCTAAAGCAATGTTATTTACACCACCACCTTGCCAAGAATCATTGAAGGATGCTTGTGCAAAGTTTATTGACAATTGCGTGCTGCGATCCCACCATCCAACTCTTAAGGAATCTTCTAAATTTTTTAATTCTATTTCTTGGCTTTGAGCCTGAAAAGTAACTCCCAAAAGAAGTGTGAAAGCTAGTAATCTTAAATTCATATGTTATAGTTTTATTTAGTTTATTTATTTGTAGACGACAACCTTGTCAGATTGTAACACTTTTAAAGGAAAATTTGTAATTGAGTCTTCTGTTTCCAATGTGATGGTAGTGTTATCAATAGACTTTATTACTCCTTTAACTCCATCAATTTCAATGGTTTGACCTTCTTTATACTTGTTTTTGGAATAAAAAGAACTAACGATGTTGTGTAAAATTTCTTTTGAGGCAAAACCATAACCAATCGAAAAAGACAGCACAATTCCTGCTATCAATATATTAAAACTCGACTCCAAAAGCTCCGTATTAATTCCAGACTGTCCTAGAGCTGTAATGATGGTAATAAGGAATAGAAACGCAAAAACACCCATGCCTATTAACTTACCCGAAGCTATGTTAAATGACTTACATAGCGACTCTACAAACTTCCTTACTGAGTCAGATAACAAAAGACCAAGCACCATCAAAATAGCTGCCGTGATTACATTAGGAATAAACTCAACAATCATAGCAAACAAATTCGATATTGCCGGAATGCCTAGTTTATCTGCAGCGGTTATTATAAAAATAAGAAAGATGAAAAAGTAAACAACCTTAGATACAATTCTACTTAGTTTGATTTCAATATGTAGTTTCTTAACTGCATCTATTTCTTGTAATTTTTCGCCAACTTTATCGATTCCAACCTTTGACAAAACCTTGTCAAGCACATTGGAAGATAGTTTTGCTGCTAGCCAACCAACTAAAAGAATGACCAATGCTCCAACAAAATTGCTTGAGAATTCGGAAAACTGCTCTCCTAACTTTCTGAAAGTTTCTAGTAAAATATTGCTAATGCTCTCCATATCAATCTTCTTTATTTTTTTCAAATATTTTCAAATACTCTACCATCGCCTTAGCTGGCTCACCCAAGAACATATTTACTATTGTAAGTCCATCTCTAATAAGTTCAATTTCTGATACCAACATATTCTTGATGGTTTCTACGCCTTCAAACTCCTCGTCATCATCTTCGAAATCAAAATTGTTTTTAGTATTCATTTTTTCAAGAACATTAAAAATTTCACCATTATTAAGAGTAACACTGTAACGTTTTCGAGGTATAGTTTTTTAACCTTTTCTTTGGTTCTTAACAGCCTCATCTTTACAGCACTCTCCGAAAGGTTCATGGATTCAGAAATCTCTCTGATACTGAATTCATCTTGGTACTTCATTAATAGCATGCTTCTTTCTTCCGGTGAGATTTGCGATAAGCTCTTTTGTAGCCCTTTGCTTTGCATAGAAAGCATTTCGGTATCTACTTGCTCTTCCACAAACTCCATGTTGTCTTCAAGTGCTTGCTCTTTGGCTCGTTTTACTTTTCTTAAACTATCCAAACAATAATTATATGTTATGGAGTAAAGCCATGTACTGAAACGAGCATTTTCTTTGAATGTACCGATCTTGGTCACGACCTTTATGAAGATGTCATGCGTGAGATCCTCTGCTTTAGACTTGTCCAAAACAAAAGAGTAACACTTTCGGTATACTTTTTGTGAATATCTTTCGTATAGCTCCTCAAAGTAAATGTTTTTTTGAGAGGCAACGTAGTGCTTTACCAATTCTTCATCAGATATATCCGTGGTATGTCCCAAAACTTATATTAAGAGGGTAAAAACTCGTTTAAGTGGATAATTAAGATTATCCGCTACAAAGGTATTAAAATTTGAACTCTTTGTGAATAGGTAAGTTTTCTTGTAATATTATTAAATTTAAAAAAAATCAATTATGACCTCAAAAGAATTTTTAGAGAGAATCCCAGGCAAAGTAGACCCTACTGAGTACAAAGACCTTAATACAGCACTTCATTTTGACTTAAAAACTGAACAATATACTATAAGTGTTGTAAATGGAGTTGCTAAACTTGAGGAAGGACTTCAAGGAGAATCAGAGGTGACATTAAAAGCAACTGAATCAGATTTTGCAAAAATCGCAGCTGGTGAAATGAACCCAATGACAGCTATGATGTTCGGGAAATTGAAGGTTTCTAACCCTGCCGCAATGATGAAATACGCCAAGATGCTTGGCCTCATGTAAGGAGGAAGGAACAATTTCAAACTAAAAAACTAAAATGGCTAATACTTATTACTCTAGAAAAAATATTGATTTCTGGTTGTACGACGTACACAATGCAGAAGCTTTAACAGAACTTCCAAACTTTGTTGATCACAGTAAGGAAACCTTTGATATGACCTTGGATTCTGCAGCTCATATTGGGGACAACAATATGTTTCCATACTTTACTGAAATGGACAGAAACCAGCCAGAACTTGTAAATGGCGAAGTGACTGTTCATCCAAAAATCAAAGACTTCCTAAAAGCTGCTGGCGAAGCTGGCTTAATAGGTGCCGACTTTAGCTATGATGACGGAGGAGCACAAATCCCATCTGTAATACAAGGAATGGTAGGGCATATTTTCATGTCTGCAAACAACGGAATGGCATATACCGGTCTTACTTCTGGTGCAGCGAGATTGATTGCAGCTTTTGGAAATGATAAATTAAAAGAAACGTACGTTGGCAAAATGCTGAATGGTCAGTGGCAAGGAACAATGTGCCTAACTGAACCTCAGGCAGGTTCTTCACTTTCGGACATAACGGCTACTGCAACTAGAACAAATGAAGGCCATTTTTTACTGAAAGGACAAAAAATATTCATCTCAGCAGGTGATCACCCTGCATGTGATAACATTGTGCACCTCTTAATCGCAAGAATAGAGGGAGCCCCGGCAGGTACAAAGGGAATATCACTTTTTGTGGTTCCTAAGATCCTTGAAAACGGAACAAAGAACGATGTATCCAATATGGGCATCTATCACAAACTAGGCCAGAGGGCAGTTCCAGCTATGCACTTAGGGTTTGGAGATAATAATGCTTGCGTAGCCTACTTGCTAGGCGAAGAAAACAAAGGCTTGAGCTATATGTTCCAAATGATGAATGAAGCTCGTATTGGTGTTGGTCTTACAGGTGCATCTATTGCATGTGGTGCTTACCATGCTGCCTTAGAATATGCCAAAGAAAGACCTCAAAGTAGAAGACTGAATAACAAAGCGGCTCTTGATAATCCACAAATACCTATTATCCAGCATCCTGATGTGAGAAGAATGCTTCTGTTTCAAAAAGCAGCAGTGGAAGGCTCCATGTCTCTACTAACCGAAGTGGGTATTTATCAAGATAAAGCTCATGCAATGGAAGACCCTGCCGAAAAGAGCAAGTATTTCCAACTGCTAGAATTACTCACACCAGTTGCGAAGACCTACCCTTGTGAGTCAGGCGTACAGGTTTGTAGTAATGCAGTACAAGTATTTGGAGGTTATGGATTTACCGAAGACTTCCCTGTAGAACAATATTATAGAGATATCAGAATTACTCCTATTTACGAGGGTACTACTGGTATACAGTCACTTGACTTACTGGGCAGAAAAGTACTAATGGGAAAAGGTGCAGCAATCAAATTGTTGTATAACGAAATCTTTGATACCATTGGTCTTGCTACTAATGTAGAAGGACTAGCAGATTATGCTGGAGAACTGAAGTGTGAACTAGCAGATCTACAATTGGTAACTAAGCATTTGGCAGGCGTGGCACAAGGAGGAGACGTAGAGCTTTTCTTGTCGGACGCTAACTTGTACATGGAACAGTTTAGCCTCGTAGTAATTGGCTGGCAATGGCTTAAAATGGGTCTTGCAGCAAAACAAAAAATGCTCGTAACTTCTGCTGATGATTCTGATGCAATGGCATTTTTGGAATCAAAAATTCAGACAATGAAATATTTCTTCCATTACGAATTACCAAAAACAATGGCACTTAGTAAGAGACTGATGGATAGCGAAGTAATTACAGTTCTAAAAGATACAGATTTGACTTTTGCTTGATCATTTAAGCTCACATAAGGAAAAAACACCTGCCAAAAAGCAGGTGTTTTTTTATGTTCTTGACCATACAAAAAATAAGCTATTTGCTTTTAACCTACTTATAAATCAAAACTTCCGACTATACCCCAGCCTCACTACCTGTGTTTCGTAATAATCATTACTTACGTAGCTAAAGCCAGCACCTTGAATCTCACGCTTGATCACCATTGTATTTAAGAGGTCGGTTGCATTGAGGTATATTTCTCCATTTTTCAAAGTTTTCTTTAAACCTGTGTCGACCGAGAAACGCGTCCCAATTTTCCCTTGCGGAATCAGGTCGGGAGCCAAGTAAACAGCTGAAACTTGCCAATCAATATTGTTTTTGAAATGGGTTAAAAAGTTGGCTTTCACATTTCCAGATACGAGCCTTTGGGTAGCTGTGCTAAAGATATTTGGCTCAGGGTAAAGATTGTTTACTGTAAATGCATCAATTTGGTTTCGGTAAATATTACCATTGATATTGAAAGAGAAAGCTTTCGAAATTTCTTCTGATAGCACCATTTCTAAACCAGAATTATAACTACGTCCTGCATTTTGAAAAATGGCATAAATAAGTGGGCTTGGTGGTATCACACTTGCAATTCTAGTGATCGTACCATCTATGATGCGATGATAGACTGCTGAATAAAAGTAACCTTTTGAAATATTGGTTTTGTATCCCAACTCAAATGTATTGGTAAACTGGGGAGCTAGATTTGGGTTACCAACTTTTATAATTTCGGCATCATCGTATTTTGGGAAAATTCGGATATCCACTTCATTGGGGCGATCTACTCTTCTATTGTAAAAGAATGACAGCTTGTTGTTGGCATTTATTTTCCATGCAAAACGTGTATTGGGAAAGGGCTGAAAGTAGTCATAACCTCCGCTTTTATAAGTATTATGATTGGGGTTGACTTCATAGTTCAAGTTGATGTACTCAACCCTAAGTCCAATTTCAGCTTCAATTTTTGGATTTTCGTAAACATAGTTACTATAAGCTGCAGGAATTATTTCACCGTATGTTGCTGCTCCTCCAGCATCAATATCCAATGGTGAATTTAAGCCCTGAAAAAACTGCATATTGGTAGGGATATTCCTCCTCCTAAGCTTTAAACCCGTTTCTATGTTACCATTTTTAAGAGGTTGTACATAATCTGCATTGAAATCAAAAACGCTTTCATCAGATAAGAGTTTGAAAGAATCTTGTCCCTGAAATGTGGGATAAATATTATCGAAAAAGTACTTTTCGTCTTCCCTATGAAAAGTATAATTGAAACCTAGATTAAGTAACCTTCCTGGTTGGCTGTATTTGTGCTGATAAGCTGCAGTTGCCATAACAGTGGTTTTGAGTTCATCTTCCAAAAACTGCCAAAGACGTAAACGTTCCGAATTATCTTTATTGAAAAATGGCTCATCTCCACGATCAATAATTTTTTCAATACCAAATAGGCCAGAAATGGTAAGTGAATTATTCTCCTTTAATGCGAAATCTACTCCAGTTTTGGTTGTCAAAAAGTGAGTATTTCTATTTCGTTTTAATTGTTGGTTAATTATAGAGCCGTCATCATAAGTACGAGTTGTAAACTCATTTTTATTAAGCGTTTCGGTGTAGAGGTAATCAGCATTGAGAAAAACATTCGTCTTGTTTTTCCTGTAATTCAATGCTAGGGAAGGGTTTATCTTTGGCGTATTTTGGTATTGAGGACGAATGGTAGGCAAGTTTTGCTTCTTCGCCCACAGTGCCCCTAAGCCACCTGCAAGCCCAACTTTGCCATTTAGCCCTTCTGCTTTACTCTTTTTGTAAATTATATTTATAATTCCTGCATTTCCGTTTGCATCATATTTAGCAGTTGGATTATTGATTATTTCTATTCGTTCTATGGCCGAAGCAGGAATGTTATCTAGACCATTTTGATTTCCAAAACCTGTAAGAGCTGTTTGTTTTCCATCCATCAAAACAGCTACTTTGTCACTTCCCCGCAATTGAACCTTTCCATCTTGTATCGTAACTCCTGGTAGGTTTTGCATTGCTTGTAAAACAGATCCGCCACTCTGGCTAATATTATCTGCAATTGCGAATGTCTTTTTGTCCATTTTATTATCAACCGCATCTTGTTTGGCTGTAATACTTACTTCTTGCAATTGTTGAATGTCTTCTTCCATTTCAATGACAGGAATTCGCAAAAACTCTGAAAGACTTCCTACGTATATTTCTTGCCGAACAGACTTATAGCCCACAAAGCTCAACTCCAACATATAGGTTTGAGGTTTTACATTTGAAAGTGTAAAAGAGCCATTTTCAGATGTAACGGTACCCATTATAAAAGTTAAGTCGCTTTTGTTTTTAAGCGTAACTGTGACAAAAGGCATTGGAGATTGACCTATTTTATCTATTACCGAACCCGATACCGTAATTGCTGTTTTTTGAGCAAAAACTTGAATTGCGAATAGTACAAAAAACAAAGCGAAAACCTTTTTTGAAAAAATCATCTTATCAAACAACATTGAAATCTTCATTTAAAACACAAAGTACACGTATATATTACTAACGAAGCCGTTTTCATGCAAGATTAAATTAATATCAAATCAAGACTATATGCTTGTAAATACACTTCTAGAATTGCTACCTTAGTATGTAAATAGAAATCTATGAAAACCCTTCGCATCCAACTAGCATTTATTCTATGTTCCTTTAGTGTTTTGGGACAATCTGAATTATTAGTCAAACCTTTTCTACAAGACGCAGAACCCACTTCAATTATTATAAAATGGGAGACTTCAAGTGGCGAAGAAAGCACTGTAGAGTATGGAACTACTCAGAAACTAGGTAGCAAAGCAAACGGGATTGCATATGATGTTAATTTTAATGAATCTAGGGTTCATGAGGTCAAACTCACTGGCCTGAAACGCTTCACAGAATACTTTTATAGAGTAAAAACTGGGAAAACGGTTTCGGATATTTACCAATTCAAAACTCCACCTTTCGCAACGGATAACAAATCTTTTAATATCCTTGCCATGAGCGACATGCAAAAAGACCACAATAACCCTGACAAGTTTTTGGAGGTTGTGAATGAAGGCATCATTACTTACATGAAAAAAGAATTCGATGGTAAATTGCCCGAAAATCTAGCGATGGTCTTAATCCCTGGTGATTTAGTAGTGGATGGATCAGTATATGGTCAGTGGAAAAATGATTTTTTCAACCCTGGCGAAAAGCTTTTCAGCGAAGTGCCAGTTTATCCCGTTTTAGGAAATCACGAAAGAAATTCAACTTTCTATTTCAAATATTTTAGTTTGCCAGAGAATGGAACCGCAGCTTATGCAGAACACTGGTGGTTCAAGGATTATGGCAATACTCGTGTAATAGGACTAAACTCAAATGATGGCTATAGAGATCTCAAAGTTCAACAACAATGGCTTGAGAAGCTTTTGGAAGAAACAGCCAAAAACGAAACTATTGACTTTGTATTTGCTCAGCTACACCACCCATTCAAATCTGAATTGTGGATTCCGGGAGAAGAGGAGTTTAGCGGTAAGGTCGTAAAACTACTCGAAGAATTCTCAACCAAAACAGGTAAGCCAAGTATTCACTTTTTTGGGCATACTCACGGTTATTCAAGAGGGCAGTCTAAAGACCACAAGCACCTCTGGATCAATGTTGCAACAGCTGGTGGAGCAATAGACAACTGGGGAGAGTTTGAAGGTAGAGACTACGCAGAATTCTCTGTAACGCAAGATGAATATGGTTTTGTAATGGTAGAGATCGATGGAAATAAAGACAACCCAAGCTTTACGATCAAAAGAATAAGCCGAGGCAATGAGCAGCTTCCGAAGAACAACGAAAAAACAGACGAAATTACTATTTACAAAAAAGAGCGGAAACCAATGTCTCCAACCTCTGTATCTCCAAATAATGAAACTGTGCCCATCACTGGCGTATTACTAAAAGCTAGTCCTTTTAAAAGTACTTTTTCTAATGCAGTGCATGCAGCTTCCAACTGGCAAGTAGCAGAAACTGACAATTTCGAAAAACCCGTTTTCGATAGTTGGAAACAATCCGAAAACTGGTACTACTTAGAGAATCGCCAAAAGAACGATGACCTCACAGATGAAATGACTAATAGGTTGAAACCGAACAAAAAGTATTTTTGGCGAGTTCGTTATCGTGACCAAAGCTTAAACTGGAGCGACTGGTCAGAAACTAAATCGTTTAAAACTGATGAGTAAGAATTTTCAAAGTATCAATCCATACAATAACCAAGTCTTAGCAGAATACAAGGAATTATCCGAAGGGAAAATAAACGCCAATATTGCAAAAAGTAATACCGCATTTGAGGAATGGAGAGGTTGGAGCTTTGCCCAGCGTGCTGAGGTAATGACCAAAGCCGCTCAAATACTTAAAAAAAACGTAGATAAATATGCCGAAACTATCAGCTTAGAGATGGGAAAACCCATCAATGAAGCCAGAAGTGAGGTAAATAAATGTGCATGGGTTTGTGAGTATTATGCTCAAAAGGCCGAAGGTTTTCTAAGCTCAAAAAGCATCGAAACTGATGCACACGAGAGTTTTGTAACTTATGAGCCTTTAGGTACAATTTTAGCTATCATGCCTTGGAATTTTCCTTTTTGGCAAGTTTTTCGTTTTGCTGCCCCTACCCTTATGGCAGGTAATGTAGGCATGTTAAAGCATGCAGGAAATGTATATGGCTCGGCTGTCCATATTGAGGAAATTTTCAAAGAAGCTGGAGCACCCGATGGTGTTTTCCAAAGTTTGGTTGTGCACCACGACAAAATTGCTCGCATTTTAGAAAATCCAATTGTTAAAGCTGTAACCCTTACTGGTAGCGAAAAAGCAGGAGCTTCAGTAGCTGCTGCAGCAGGTAAAAATATCAAGAAATCACTACTCGAGCTAGGCGGAAGTAATGCCTTTGTGGTCT
This sequence comes from Spirosomataceae bacterium TFI 002, assembly GCA_900230115.1. Taxonomy (NCBI): domain Bacteria; kingdom Pseudomonadati; phylum Bacteroidota; class Cytophagia; order Cytophagales; family Spirosomataceae; species Spirosomataceae bacterium TFI 002. The sequence continues at coordinate 2,023,169 of LT907983.1, forward strand.
TGGCTGATGCAGACATTGCCAAAGCAGCGGAAGTCGCCGTAAACGCAAGGTTCATGAATGCCGGCCAAAGCTGTATTGCCGCAAAGCGGTTTATTGTTTTGGAAGATGTTTACGAAGTGTTTTTAAAGAAATTCACAACCAAAGTCTCGTCACTAAAGTCAGGTGACCCAATGGCCGAAGACACAAAAATAGGTACACTTGCTAAGTCAGACTTTGTTGAGACCCTAAAAAAGCAAATGGACGACTCCATCAAAATGGGTGCGAAACTCGCCTTAGGAGGAGCATCCAAAGGAGCATATTTTGAACCTACCATCTTAACAGAGGTCACTACTGATATGCCTGTTTTTCAGGAAGAAACATTTGGACCCATTGCACCTATCTGCAAAGTGAAAACTGTGGAAGAAGCTTTTACAATAGCCAAAAACACGACTTTCGGTCTCGGAATAAGTGTATTTACTCAAGACCTAAAAAAAGTGAAAGACTACATCAAACTCGTTCCCGACGGGGCTTTCTTTGTAAACGAACTTGTAAAATCAGACCCTCGTCTACCTTTCGGCGGCACTGGTAATTCTGGCTTTGGACGTGAGCTTTCTCGCGAAGGAATTCTTGAGTTTGTAAATGTGAAGACGGTTTATATAAAGTAGGTTAGGTGGTTACTTTTTCAAAATAATCTTGAAGAATCCCACCACATTCCTTCTTCTCTTTTATAAATAAGTTCCAAAACGATATTTGAAGGGTGAAAGATACTGTCTAGACAGTATTTTTTTATCAGAATTAAGGATTCATTTTTGTAAATAGTTCTCAATAAAATTTATTGCTAATTCAGTATTTTGTTTTGAGCTTTATATCTGCAATTCCCCATATAATCCATCAACGATGAAAAACACAAAGATATTGATTGCGGACGATCATCATCTTGTGGCTGAAAGCCTAAGTCTGCTTTTAGCGTCTGTTTCTGGTTTCGAAATTGTGGGAATCACCAATAACGGTTGGCAAGCACTTTCTTTTGTCGAAAAAAACGCCGTAGATATAGTTTTGACAGATTATCACATGCCATTTCTTAATGGAATTGAAATGACTATCAGAATGAAAGCCGTTTCTCCACATACAAAATGCATCATACTTACCATGAGTGAAGAGGCCGATCACATCAAAGAAGCCCTCAAGGTAGGTGTATACGGTTATGTCATGAAAAGTGCCGAAAAGCCTGAACTTGTGAGGGCTATTCAATCAGTGGCGTTGGGAGACAAATACTTTAGTGAGTCGGTTGTTAAAAAACTGGCTGAAATCCCTGAATACAACAGCCCCAATGGTAAAACACGTGTAGAAGACGTAATCCCATTAACTAAACGGGAGATTGAAATTCTCAGATTAGTGTCCGAAGACCTCAGCAATATAGAAATTGGAAAACGTCTATTTATTAGTAGCACCACTGTAGAAACCCACCGACGAAACCTCATGAAAAAGCTTGGAGTAAGTACAGCAATTGGACTTATGCGATGGGGACTGAAACATGGGATTGTAGAAGGCGTGTGATGAAACACCTTAACTCTCACGTAAATATGCGTTCTAGTCAATTAGAAGCCACTTCAATTATATATTTTTAACCAATTGAAAAATAAGAAACAAAGTCAGATCGCAAAGGAAATGCGACTTTGGCAAATAGAAAAACTTTTGTTTCAAAATGAGCAAAAGAGACTATCCAATGAACTGCATGACAATATAATGCCACTACTTATAGTTGTGAGAAGGCGACTAGAAATGAACATTGAAGAGAAAGAAAAAGATATTCAATACCTCAACGATATAATAAGTAAGCTAAGAGAATTAACTCTTGATTTAGGAACAACACCACGTTCTCGTAATGACCTGGAAAACGCAATCAACCAACTCTTAGCCGTAGACAATCAAATTGCAAAAAACCTATCCTTCGAATGGAATGAAGCTGAGCTAAACGAAGATTTCAAGACTGTCGCTTACAAAGTCCTTGCTGAACTTTTTGCTAATACTTTAAAGCATAGCAATTGCACTTCAATCAATATTGAATTTACTAAAGACCTCAAGCTCATCTACTCCGACAACAGTAAAAAGCTAAATGAGCTATATGAATTTGGAATTGGCAATATCAATCAATATGTCAACAAAAATGGTGGAGACCTCCACTTAAATTTCACCACAAAAACAGTAACAATTATCACTGTAAATTTTAATCTTAAAGGTTAAGTCAACGGCTACCTTTTTGCGGTATCTTATTTAATTATTTGATACAAATTTATCGACGATAAACTTCTTCATCCTAGCTAAACGCACATTAGACTTTTACCTCAAAAAAGCACTTTATACTGCCTAAACAGTAGGTAATTCCACAAAAAATACCAATTACACAGTATTTCCAAAACCTCCCTTCCCACTTAGCTTTGGCTTATTAAACAAAGTAGATGAAGAAGGTTCTGAATTACACCATAGGCTGGGACACCAAAGCGAAGGAGGGTTACCTCACCGCAGTGGATGAAGATAATAAATCACATGCTTTTGGTCAGCTTTCGCAAGACGAATTCAGGCTCCTATTTGATCTACTCAAAGAAGACAAAGTATTTATAGACAACAACCACTGGTTGATTAGTGGGTGGGAAGGTAAACAAGTAAAGCCATGACAAGAACGAAGTACCCAGAAAGTAAAGAAATACTGTGTTTACAAGCAGATGTGAATTATACCATTTTTCACTTGATAGGGGGCAGGAAAATGATTTCAAGTAGTACCTTAAAAAGGTATGTGGAGTCGCCAAACTTTAAAAGTTTTTTACAAATCAACCGTGGGACGCTTGTAAATCCTAATTACATAAGAAAGGTAATTTCGATAGGCAATCAAAAGCACATCATTCTCAATAATGGTCAAGAAGTCCTTGTAAGTCGCCGCCGATTGACTGTTTTAGATAACCTGAAAAATTAAAAATATCATTAACAATAAAATTATTACAAAAAATGAAAAAATCACTATTTATCATAGCTATCTCATGCCATTTGGCATTGACTACTTTTGCCCAAACCATTCGCCGTGTAAACAACACCCCAGGTTTGAATGACCCTAATGTGTATGCCACCGCACAAGAAGCACATGATGCTGCAGCTCCCAATGACATCATTTCTCTCGAACCATCAGCAAGCCCATCTTATGGTTCATTAACGGTTTTGAAACGCATTAATATAGTTGGCTCAGGTTATTTTTTAGACGAAAACCCTAACAATTTTTTTGATAAGAGACAAGCAACTATTGACTTTGTAACATTCGATAATGGTAGTGCTAATAGTACAATTATGGGAGTTGAAAGTAATGGAAGTTTTTCAATTCATGACGCTAACATTACTGTAACAAGATGTAGAACAAGTGGAATATATTTTGCGAAAAGCGGTAATTTTGTAGGAGGAGTAGAGTCAATAGGCAATAATGCTATAATTGCCAATAATTTTTTAACCTCCTCAATTAGTGGTTCTCAATACAATGGAACTTGTGGTGGAAACCCATGTACACTTTATGCGGGAACAAACTGTACGATTTCAAATAATATTTTGTTTGGTAGTATTAGTAATCTTAGTGCTGCAATTATAAATTACAATACAATTAGAAGTAATTTTAACGGTGTTGTAGGTAGTACAGTTACAAATAATATTTTTGATGCTCGTTCTCAATCAATTTCATATGAAGTATTACCAGCGTCTAATTCTGGCACCACTGCTTCAAATAATATTTGTTTAGGAGTTAATGGCTTACCATCGGGTGGTGGTAATGTAAATGGTGCAAATCCAAATATTGTTTTCATTGGGACAAGTAACCCTTTCCCAAATTGGAACACAATTGGAGATGCGGGCTTCAAATTAGCCGTTGGTTCTCCTGCCCTCACGGCAGCGGCGGGTGGTACTCAGGCAGGAGCTTATGGCAATGGGGCAAATGCTTATCGTTTGTCTGGTGTACCAAATACGCCAATCGTTACTTCTTTTATCAGCACTGGGTCGGGTAATAATACTACGCCATTGAGCATTACGGTGAGTGTACGGTCAAATAACTAAACCCTGTAAGCTCATGAAAAAACTTATTTGGCACCTTGCAAGGGCGGTTGGGCTATGTATTTGTCTTTCAGCTTCTATTTTTGCCCAAAATATCAATCGTATAGAGTATTTTGTAGATACTGACCCAGGCTTTGGCAATGGTACTACCATTACTTTTACAGCTGCCTCCACCATAAATGAAACCTTTGCCGTACCTCTTGCTGCGGTAGGCGATGGTTTTCACTTCGTCAGTATTCGGGCAAAGGACGATGTAAATAAATGGAGTACCGTAGTGGTTCGTCCGTTCTACAAAGAGCGTATTTTTGGAGCAACTGCCCCCTTCGGAGTCGTTACGGCAATGGAATATTTCATTGATAACGACCCAGGGTTTGGCAATGGTACGGCGGTTACCTTCACTGCCGCCACTACGACCAACGACCTCACCTTTGTTGCACCGCTCACCTCCACCACCGATGGCTTGCATTGGCTTTCGATAAGAGCCAAAGACAATGCCAACCGTTGGAGTACGGTAGTGGTTCGTCCATTTTTGAAAGAAATAGTACCTGTCTCACTTGCGTTAAGCAATATTACCCACATTGAATATTTCATAGATACCGACCCAGGTTTTGGCAACGGAACAGCTGTAAGCTTTACACCAAATACTACTTTAAGCAATTTGGCTATTACGGCAAATCTCACGGGTGTGTCCAATGGTTCGCACCGTATCTTTATTAGAGCCAAAAACGCTAATAACAAATGGAGTACAGTCGGCACGAAAGGTTTTAGTGTCTGTGCTTCACCCATCAATGCGAGCATTACCGCAGGAGGTTCAACAACGCTTTGTTCGGGGCAAAATGTTGTATTGAGTGTTCCGGGAGGTAATACTTACCAGTGGTATCACAATGGCGGTTTACTAAGTGGACAAACTTCTGCAACATATACTGCTACCTATTCCGGAAATTTTCATGTTGTAGTTTCAAGCGAAGGGTGTAGTTCTGCCATAAACCCTGTGGAAGTGAAACTGAATAGCTATTATCCTCCTACTATTTCCACCAATACGCCTACCATTTGTAATGGTTCACAAGCGGTTTTAGTTGCATCAGGTTGTGATGATGGTTTGGTTACATGGAGCAATGCTATGACAGGAAGCCCCTTGGTATTTACACCTAGTACAACTGCCAATTATACCGCTACTTGTACTAGAGGGACTTGCCCTGCAAGTGATCCAAGTTCACCAGTATCTATAGCTGTAAGTAATACACCTGCAGCAATTTCGGTCAATGGTGTACCAGCTTCTGCAGTTTGCCCTGGCACTTCGGTTGTGCTTACAGCCACGACTTGTAGCGGTGTACGTACATGGAATACGGGCGTAACAGGTGGCACCATTACAGTTACACCTTCCGTAACTACAACCTATACTGTAACATGTACTTCCGGCACTTGTACTAGCAAAGGAACTGGTACAGTAACAGTTTTGCCAGCTTCCAAGCAAATGTATGTCAATACGCCCAACCAAACAGTTTGTACTGGCACTGCAATCAACCTTTTAGCATCAAATTGTACAGGTGGAACAGTTCAGTGGAGTAATAGCGTTACTGGCATATCTCAGACGGTAACGCCAGCTGCAACAACCACCTATTCAGCAACTTGTACCATTGGCTCATGTACAAGTGCTGGAATTAATGCGGCACAAATTGTAGTGTTAAATCCTCCCAATGTACCAACAGTAACGACCGCAAGCCAAACTGTGTGTAGAGGAACGGTTATAAAACTAACCGCTATCAATTGCGGAAATGAAGTTGTGTGGAGTGATGGCAGTATAGGAGCTTCAGTATTTGTAACACCACAAAGTACCACTACTTATACTGCAGCGTGTAGGTTTGAGGGTTGCCCAAGTGCAGCAAGTAATGCGGCAACGATTACGGTTTCAGATTGTGCCAACCCTTCTGTAAATATTACTCGTGTCGAATATTTTATTGACAACGATCCGGGCTTTGGTGCTGGCACTTTGGTTACGTCAGGCTTTACAGCTGCCCCTGCCGTAAATAATTTACCTATTTCCATTCCAATTACTTCTGTTTCTACCGGTATGCATTGGATAAGCGTTCGTGCAAAAGATGCAAATAATAAATGGAGCACTGTAGCGGTTCGACCTTTTTTGAAAGAAGTTATTCCGGCTAATATTTTACCGGCCAATCTTACCAAAGTCGAGTATTTTATAGATAATGACCCAGGTTTTGGCTTAGGAACCAATGTGCCCATTACAGCTGGAACATTGCTTACCAATTTAGTTTTTACTTCTCCTATTTCGAATTCAATAAGCAATGGAATGCATTGGTTAAGTGTAAGAGCAAAAGACGCCAATAATAAATGGAGTACGGTAGTGGTAAGGCCATTTTTGAAAGAAACAACGCCAACGGCTACAAGTATTTCAAACATCGTGGCTATTGAATATTTCATCAACTTAGACCCAGGTGTTGGACTAGGTACAAACATTCCAATTACTGCGGCTCCAACGCTAACAAATATGATGGCATCCGTCAATCTCGAAGATTTGAATTTGGGTGTAAATCGTTTATTTCTCAGAGCTAAAAATGCCAATAATGTATGGGGAGTGGTGGGGGAAATAGATTTTACAATTTCAGAAACCTTTACTTTAATTGGCACTATTCCAACAACTTACTGTAGAAACACACCTTTCGACATTCCATTTACAGCTGTGGGCACTTACAATGCTGGCAATGTTTTCACCGCCAAATTATCCGATGGTAGTGGAGGTTTTAGTAGTCCTACAACTTTAGGAACATTGACAAGTACAAGCTCCGGCATTATTTCGGCTACAATCCCCAACTCTATTTCATTGGGAGGCGGTTATCAAATAAGAATTGTTTCGAGCGATCCATCTTTATCAGATAGCCCAAGTAAAGCGATTTCAGTAGTTGAGATATGCCCGTCACCTTGCCCTAACACATTAACATTAGCTAGCACTACAAATGATTACACTGGCGGGATTTTGATAAAAGAAGCAAACGCAACAACAGGAATAATTATAGCCACCAATAAGCTTACAGGAACAGCAAATGTAATTTATAGAGCAGGAAGCAATATTCAACTTGAGCCTGGATTTGTAGCTGATATTGGTACTGTTTTTAAGACGGAGTTTGGGGGGTGTAATTAACACCTCCCAACCAACCCCACAAACTCCCCCATCAACTCCACTCCCTTATCCTTATTATACCATTTCTGTGTATTTTCTATGACTTCTTCGAATGGCAAATCAAGGCTTTTTTGATTGTCTATGAAAGTTTGTAATGCTGCGGGCCTTGGGCCCCATGTGAAAAGCTCTGTTGTGAAATTTTCGTTAAAAGCGATGAGCTTGGGAATAGACCTGCCACCATTGGTGAGGTATTGGTCCATTATTTCTAGGTTTTCATCTCTAAGAATGAGTCTTATTTCTATCAATGGCTGATGCTCACTCATTTTTTGGATGAGTGGCAAATTGTGGGGTACATCTCCACACCATGATTCAGCAATGATGAGCCATTTCTGTGGTGCTTTTATTTTGTCCAAAGCAGCTTTAATTTCTGAATTGATGCTTGCCGTTTTCTCTACTCTTTTTGTACGCGAGAGGTTCATTTTCGTATAATGAAGATAGAACTCTGTATTTACCTTTTCATCCTGTCCCGTTGTTTTTCCTAGAGCAAACCTTTCGTTGGCATATTGCTGATATTCAGCGTAGCTCATTCCTTTTTCAAATTGTGCCTTGTTGACCATTTTTATTGTTAATTGACATTGAAAACATACTTGGCAAGCCAAATGGTTCAAACAAATATGTCAATCCAGTTTGTTTTTTAGCTCTTAAAGTTTCTAGATTATAGAGAATAAAAAAAGACTGCCTTATCATAAAGCAGCCTTCTTAAGCTATTATATACTCAACCTTAAATCAATCCACCTAACATATCAAGTGAACTACCTAATTTCTTACTTATTGCTTTTGAAGCTAACTTGCCAAATAGTCCATCCTTCTCAAGTTTTGGACTCTTTTTGTTTACTACATTTAAGAGGCTAGAAATTTTATCGACTTTAGAACCTCCTCCTAGCATTCCAAGACCTTGCTGTAAAACACCTACATTCGAACTCAACTGAGAGCTTTTACCCAAAAGACTCCCTTGACCTAACATGTTTTTCAGCCTGTTGGCAGCTATCAACGTTTTGATGGTGCTAATCGCCTTTGTAATCAAGTTGGTGTTTATATTTCCAGACTTCAAAGCTGGAATCATTGAACCCAAATTGGCAACTTGTCCAAGAATTTTGGGAGCAAAACTTGAATTACTATTGCCTATTTCAGACTTAATGCCGTCCATGGCTCCGCCTATTAAGCCAACAACTTTGGTATTGTTACCACCCTTATTGATCATGGAAGTAATATTGTCCAAAGAAGATAGGTCAAAAGATTGTGCCTTTAAAGAGTTACTGCACAATGCTATGGTTGCTAGTAATAAGATTTGCTTTAATTTATTCATCATGTCTTAGTTTGTTGGTTTGTGTAAACTTAAGACTGGAATAAAATAGAAAGTCACATAATTAGAATTAGCAATTGGGGCAAAATGACTTATTAAATGAGAAGATTCTTTCCATCTCCTTATTGAAAATCAAACTTCCCCCTTACCTTCTATAGCACGTTTTATTACCAAATTATTGATGACAAACATAAGCCCGCCAGACACAATCATAGAGCCTATCACAACCCAACCAAGCAGCGGATAATGTTCCACAAACCCATCGCTTCGTTGAACCACTATCATACCGGCAATAGCAGACGCAATTCCGCCAGATACCTGAGAGACAGAGGAGTTAATACTCATGAACGCTCCACGGTCTTTGAGGTCGGGTACAGCCGTAATGAGTGCTGATGAAGAAATCATTCGAGCATTGATTCCTAAAAATAGGATCACATTTATCGCTAGGATTACCCAAAATGGAGTGACTCCAAGATTACAATAGATTCCAACAAGGATACTCGATAATATACTACCAAAAACAAACAGTTTTAACTTCCCTACCTTGTCAGCAACTTTCCCTAAAATAGGACCAAAAAATATTGTAAACATCCCAGTAATGCCATACAATAAAGGTAGATCGGATAAAGAAAGTCCAAGGTTATTGGTACTAAAAGTGGAGCCAAAAGGCATAAGCATAAATCCCCCAGTTGCAAGTAGAATTGTTGACAGGAAAACTTTCACATAATCTGGATTAGAAACCGTGCTCACTAAATGCTTGAAAGCATTCATTCCTTTACTGGCTGCTAAATGAGCATCAATAGGTCTGATTTTCCATACCATCACTACTCCAACTAAAAATCCTACAATTACAATCATCCAAAATGTAGAATGCCATCCGAAATTGTTTGCTAGGTAAAGGCCAATTGGAAGACCCAAAATTTGGGAAGCAGCGAATGCCATTTGTGTAAAACCCATTACCCTTCCTCTTACTTTGAGCTCAAAAATATCCGTAATAATCGCAAAGCCAATAGAACCAATCACTCCTCCAAAAATTCCAGTGAAAATACGAGCTAAGAGTAAAAATTCATATGTATCTGCTGAGGCACATAATGCTGTACCAACTAAAAAGCCAACATAGAAAAACATGAGTAACTTTTTACGGTCAAATTTATCGGCAAATCCAGCTGCCAATACTCCAGAAAGCCCAGCACTGAAAGCATATGCCGACACTACCCAACCAAACTGTGAGGTGCTAATTCCTAGTTCTGGAATCAATATTGCTCCTAACGGAGACAAAACCATAAAGTCCAAAATCACGGTAAATTGTATAAAAGCCAAAATGGCGATCATGAAAATCTGGTAGCGAGTAAAAACTCTTTCTTTGCTCATTTTTGTAATTTGACGCAAAGGTACTTTTAATGAGCTATGGAAAAAGCCAAACTTCTAAAACATGCTTTACTATAATTTGTACATTTCGCTACCTGCTAGCAAAAAGCATCCAAGTCCATAGTCTTCAAAATCTGGAAATTTATCATAGGCCAAAGGTTGTCCATCTTTAGGCTCCTTCCCAGTACTTTGAACAAAAGCCAACTGCCCATTTTCATGTATACATGTTTGAGTCATTGCCCTCCAAGCCTTAACTGCAGCTTTTTTATACTTTTTCTTTTCCAAAACTCCATTATTAATTCCCCAAGCCATGCCATAGGCAAAGAGTGCAGTTCCACTCAACTCTGGACCGCCAAAATCACTCGGGTCGGTCAGAGAAACATTCCAAAACCCGTCTTCCCTTTGGAGTGGAAGAAGTGCGTTTATCATATCCACAAAGGTTTCCTGATACTCTTGATAGTGTGGGTCTGTTTTGGGTAATATTTCCATCACTCTAGCAAGAGCTAAAATCACCCAGCCATTTCCTCTTGACCAATAACAGTTCTGACCATTTGGAGTTCTATAGGGCGGTACAAAATCCTTGTCTCTCCACCACAAATGCTCCTTTGTGTTGTAAAGCCCTCCTCCTTCTATATCTCTTGAATGCCTATACAGTTCGTACATTCTTTCACTGTATTTGGGATCATTTTCCATGACCGCAAACTTCGCAAATACTGGCATCGCCATCTGCAATGCATCAATCCAAGTCCAATCATCAGATTTGTCCGAATTTACCATTTGATCCACAGCAAACTTTATGTCAGCAATTTTTTCTGGTGATGGGCTTAATTGATAGAGGTCAATATAGGTTTGCCCCGCACACATAGGATCCGCATGTCGGCTATTTTTGCCAAATCTAAGGCTCCATTTGTTTCCCTTTGCCCAATCTTCGGCATATTGAATATAAGCCGCTTGTGGGTTGATATTATTGAGGCTCATTAGGCCTTCATAATATACGCCACGTGTCCATAAATTACTTTCACGTTCCTTATTAGTTACTACTTTAACACTTGGATCTGGCCACTTTTGCATAAAATACGCATTGGTTTTTTCCATGACTTTGAGCGTTTTCTTTTTGCCAAAACATCCTTGTCCATAGACTAGGGGTGCAACAAAAAGTACCAATACAAATACAATTAACTTTCTAAAATTATTCATGAGAGTCTTATAAAATAGCTTTTCTTAACTTCTTAATTTTTGATTCTTTGATTCCACTTATTACCATTTGGGCATTGAGCATTGCTCCGTTATAGTTGGTATGGACATTGTCTTTGGGAGTAAAATAAAGTTCTTTTACCTTCTCATAACCCATAGAGTCATATACGCGGGCTATTTTTTCATGAAGGTCTATGAGGTTGACCTTGGATTGCTCGGCAACTTGCTTTGCCCAATTGGTGTAGAATTCTTTTTCTCTTGGTATCAAATTATTTTCATCAAACCTATTGAATGGAATGGGCGTACAAATGAAAACCTCCACGCCTTTGGCTTTTGCCTCGTTGGCGTATTTTCTGAGATACCAACCATACGTATATACCGTTTCGTGTTTAAGCGTTATAAGGTTGTTAATTTCAACCGACTCCTCCCCTATTCCATCGATTGTTCCACGAGCTCTTATGGTGTCATTTAGTGCCCAATCATCATTATGACCAAACTGAATAAGTAGGAAATCACCTTTCTTCATTTGAGAAAGCAGTGGTTCCCACCTTCCTTCGGTTAGAAAAGTACGGCTGCTTCTACCTCCAATAGCGTGATTTTCAACCTTTATTTTAGAACTATCTAAATACTGGTCTATTAGTGAGCCCCATCCCCACATGTTATTGCCTCCTTTTCCTTGACCCGCTTTCACAGTAGAATCGCCAATAATAAATAGCGTTGATTTATCTTTTGGAACAAAAAACAGGGAAAGGAATAAAATTAGAACACTGGCTTTCAACATGTTGCTAAATTAATTCAAAAAAGTCGCCACGGTGTTCTTATCAACTACTTTTTTAGCAAAAAAGCCCATCATAAGTATATGATGAGCTTTTTTGAAAACTATAAACTTGAAAGTGTTTATTACTTCTTTTTAGCCTCTGCTACTGCTGGCTCAAGTTGAGCAGCATCACGCTCTTTGTTTAACTGACGCTTCATCGCATCAACAACAATAGGAGCAGCAATGTAAAGCGAAGAATAAGTTCCTACGATTACACCCAAGAACATGGCGAAGATAAATCCACGAATGGTTTCACCACCAAATATCAAAAGGATCAAAAGAACTAACAAAGTCGCAATACCTGTTACCGCTGTACGGCTAAGTGTACTGTTCAAGGCATTATTGATAACTGTTTCGATATCTTCTTTTGCCCTTTTCTTATCATTAAGGTATTCACGTACACGGTCAAATACAACGACTGTATCGTTCATAGAGTAACCCATCAGTGTCAGTACCGCACCTACAAAGGCCTGGTCAACATCTAATGAGAAAGGTAGAATTCCATTGAAAATAGAGAAGATACCTAAGATCACCAATACATCATGGAATACCGCAACCACGGCACCAAAACTAAAGGCAACGCTACGGAAACGAATGTAGATGTAAATGAAAGTTAGAATCAACGAATACACAAGTGCTTTCAATGAGTTCCAGATGGTATCATTGGCAATAGTAGGTCCAACTTTAGAAGAACTAACTACTTCACCATGGTTACCTTCAATACTGGTTACTGCTGCATTGATTTTCGCTTCGATCTCACGCTCAACCTCAGGGGCAACGTTTTCAATCTTATAAGCAGTAGTGATCTTTACTTGATCAAACCCTCCAAAAGTTTTTACTTCGGCAGTTGCACCTTCTAGAGAAGATTCCATTGCTTTTCTTACCTCTTCAGTGTTAACTGTTTGCTCAAATTTAGCAACATACGTACGTCCACCTTTGAAATCAACTCCAAGTCCAAAACCTTTGATTCCAATAGAAATAGCTCCCGCAATAATAATAGAAGCAGAAACCATGTAGAATATTTTACGATTCTTAATGAAATCAATTTTAGTATCGCTGAATAATTTCGTAGACCAGTCTGTAAAGAATTTAACTGTTTTTCCTTTTTTCAGGTAGTAATCAAAAATCAATCTTGATACGAAAATTGCACAGAAAAGAGAAGTGAAAATACCGATCAACAATGTAGTTGCAAATCCAAGAACAAGTCCAGTTCCGAATATGAAAAGAATAATACCAGTAATAAGCGTGGTAACGTTAGAGTCAATAATAGAAGGCATCGCGAAACGGAAACCGTTTTTAATTGCTTGAGCAAAAGTTTTACCTTCATTGAGCTCCTCTTTGACACGTTCATATATAAGTACGTTTGCATCCACAGACATACCAACAGATAATACCATACCAGCAATACCTGGCAGTGTAAGCGTAGCACCAAATGATGCCATTACCCCAAGTAATAAAAGTAAGTTAACAATAAGTGCAACGTTTGCAATCCAACCAGCTTGGTTGTAATAAAGCAAAACGAAAACCAATACAGCAAGCAAACCAACTAGTGAAGAAATAACACCGGCACGAACTGCATCTTGTCCTACAGATGCTCCCACTACGGCTTCTTCAATAATGTTTGTTGGAGCAGGAAGCTTACCAGCTTTTAATACGTTTGCAAGATCCTGTGCTTCTTCTACACTAAAGTCTCCTGAGATACTTGAGTTTCCTCCACTGATCTCTTGGTTCACGTTTGGTGCAGAGTATACATAACCATCAAGCATAATTGCAACTCGCTGTCCTACGTTTTCCGCAGTTAAGCTTTGCCATTTTCTAGCTCCTACAGCATTCATTTGCATAGATACATCTGGTCTACCGTTAGTAGGATCATAATCCTGACGAGCGTTTGTAACCACATCACCTTCTAGAGGAGCTTTACCTGCATCCTTAACCATATATAAGTTTACAACCTCTTCGTTTGTATTCACATTCATGAATGGCTTCACGTCGTAATGGAATGTAAGATTGCTTGGGAAAAGTTGCTTCACAGCTTGTCTTCTCATGATCTCATTTACTCTTGAGCTATCCTTAGTTCTTACTGCAAAACCTCCTTGATTGATAAAGAAAAGTCTATTGAACAAGTTATTACCAAGAGAGTCAGTACTTAAAGAATCTCCAGTAGACTGTGTTAATTGCGATGCAAGGTCAGATGCTGAAGAGCTATCTGTTACTGCCTTTGCAGGAGCTGGCTTGTTTCCAGCATCTAATGAAGAAAGATAACCAACAAATGCATCGATAGATTGACCAACTTCTTGTTGCTCATAAACTTCACAAAATTCCAATTTCGCAGTTCCAGAAAGTAACTTACGAACACGCTGAGGATTGTCAACTCCTGGAAGCTCTATCTGAATTCTATTTGTACCTGGTAGTGTTTGTAGGTTTGGGTTAGCAACACCAAACTTATCTACCCTTGTTTGAATAATACGAAATGCACGACTGAACGCTCCGTCTACTTCCTTTTTAATATATGATATTACATCACTATCCGATGAGTTTGGACTCAATTCACCTCTGTTAGAGCTATTAGAAAAAATTCGAGCCAATGGTACATCAGCGGCAATTTTCTTAAACTCTTGGTTGAAAAGGTCTACATAATTGTCTGAACTTGTTACAGCCAATTTGCTTGCACTCGCCAAAGCTTGGTCGATTCTTGGGTCTCTAGATCCTGAAGCAAGTGCTTTCACGATTTCGTTTTGAGATACCTCAAGAATAACATGCATACCACCTTGAAGGTCAAGACCAAGACCTAGCTCCTGCTTTGTTAGGTCTTCTAAAGTTGTACCTAAGAATGCTGGCTTCTTCCAAAGTGAATCTAAATACCTTTGTTTTTTGACTGGGTCAATATTTCCATCAGCACCCATGGCAAAAGCCGATGCTTCTTTGCGAATACTATTCGCTTTGTACGTTCTGATCAAGTAATAGGCACTAACTGCCATAAAAGCGACCAGAAGGGCGATAATTCCTCCTTTATTTCTCATTGTTTTTGTTTTAGACTCCTGTTCCCTCGGAATCGATTTTTATAGATATTGAATTGCTTTTTGGGACAAAAGCACGTAATTTCTTTTGAAATTTTAATTTAAAATGGACGCAGATGTCCTTTTAGGGGGCATTCGGAGCTATGATATGCTCGAATATTTTTTCGAAGAAAAAGTGATAATAACCAGCAGTAGCACTTGAATAGAAAGTTGGGCTGGTTTCTAAAAACTCAATTTGTAAATGAAAAGGAATGAGAACTTCAATTCCAAAATCGAAAGCGTAAGAGGGAATAATTACGTCCAGGGATAACTCTGAAAAAGACGCTTGATTTTCGCTCTCTTCATCACTATCTGAACATTGCTCTACAGCTACAATATCCTGATTTGAATTTACAACACTAGCTGCAAAGACAAAGTAGAGTGCAAAAAGCACGCTGCTAAAAATGGATATGTAGGACCTTTTTTTCATTACGAAGCCGCAAATCTACAACGATTTCATTCAAAAATTCAATAAATGTGCCAAATTTAAAAACATAGACTTGCTCACATAGAGCGGATTAGATTCGCTTGAGTCCAAGTAGCTTTCCAAAAATACTGAAAATGAGGCCCCATTTCTTCACATTTCAAGGTCGGTGCCTGCTCATTTAGTCCAAACGAATAAACGTAAGTAGACTCATCGATTTTTTGTCCATTTTCAGCCGCTTTTTTCGCATTTCTGAAATCATAAGTATAGGCTTCATACAAAAGCTTCTCTTTATCATTTTTCACTTGAGAAACATCAATAGCACTTATATCTACCAGCTCAAGAGTAACTTCATATACTTTGGATAATGAGTCAACTTTTTGCCTCGCCTGAGCACAAGTTATATTTTCAAACCCTTCTATCTCATTTTTCAAGTCTTTTCCTCTAGTATTCAGCTGTGTCATTATTTGTGCCGATGACACCTTTTTGATCTTATAGTTATCCATTTTCCTTTTAATATCGGCGGTATCAAGGCGGTCTACATTACTGCAGGCCATCATTATTACTAAAAGGAAAAAAGTGGAAATTGCTCGCATTTGGGTAAATGTGTTTATTTTGGACAAAAATAAGCAATACCACAGTGAAATACTTCTTTACGGCATTTTTGATCTCAATTTCTTCCTTTTTCCTGCAGGCTCAAAAAACCGATAAAGCTTTAAATTCTATTTTGAAGAAGAATAAAAAGCTGAGCACTGTGCTTTCAAATCCAATTGAATACAGGGTTCAAGTCTTATATACTACCATAAAAAACGGCAAACCAGGTAAAACACTGGCTTATAACTTAAATGACAAAAACTACTTTTATCCGGCCAGTACTATAAAGCTTCCTGCTGTTTTATTGGCTTTGGAGAAATTAAATAAAATTGGACCTAGCAACGGAATAGACCTAAATACTCCAATGCGTGTGGAGTCCAATTTGGAGAACTACCCATCTGTTTTTTATGACAGTACTGCCCACAACTTCTACCCAAGTATTGGTAATTATTGCAAGAAAATACTTTTGGTGAGTGATAATGACGCATTTAATCGGCTTTATGACTTTGTGGGTCCAAAGGCTCTCAACCAAACCATGCATGAAAAAGGGTACAAAAATTTTAGAGCAGCCCATAGACTTTCAATATCCTTATCTCCTGAGGTAAATAGAAGTAAACCAGAAGTTACGTTTGGCACAATAAAACAAATTCCTTCCACTCCCGATTTTGCCAAAACTGACCGAATGGAAGTTTCCACAGCAGAGCATATTTATCATGAACCCGCTAGTATTAAAGAAGCTCCTGAACCAAAGCCGGGTAAACCTATTTTTATTGGGAAAGGATATATGAACGATGACAAACTAATTAATAAACCAATGGACTTTTCGTCCAAAAATGTTTTCACGCTTAAAGAACAGCACGAAGTCATAATGAGCTTGTTTTTCCCAAATGATGTGGCTGCCTCTAAAAGATTCAACCTGTCGAAAGAGCAAGAAAGTTTCGTTAAAAAATATATGTCGATGTTGCCAAGGGAAAGCGATTTTCCAAAATACGAAGAGAGTAGATTTTATGATTCCTATGTGACGTATTTCATGTACGGAGATCAAAAAACAAGAATCCCCGATAACATCCGAATTTACAATAAGGTGGGTGGTGCTTATGGCTTCTTAATTGACAATGCATACATCACCGATTCCAACTCAGGTGTAGAGTTCATCCTTTCGGCTGTGGTGTATTGTAACAAAGACGGCATTCTCAATGATGACAAGTATGACTATAATGAGATAGGATACCCATTTTTGGCCGAGCTAGGCCGTACGATCTTCGATTACGAGTTAAGAAAAAAGTAAGATTTACACAACTGTAAGAATCATGCTTTTGATCAAGGGGTAATAAAATTGTTTGCCACTTTTCCCTTAAAAACAAGGTTCCAAAAATATCCATTTCCCTTCAATACTAACTCGATCTACTTTATCACAAAGTTATTCCTAAGACTTTTAAGGCCCATTTCATAATTAACAATACTACTTGTTATCAATGCATTAAGCTTAATTTTGGCTAGTACACAAATTTATCTTCAAAACTCCTAGCAAGTTTTTTCTCAAAAATTCATCTGATATCATAACAGGAAAATAGTTGAAATCGCCATAGCAAAAAGGCTTTAGCATTAAACAGTTTTTACCAATATGAATAAATATCAGAAACAAAGCTTAGCTGCAATATCTGAAGAGTTAAAGGAATTGAATCCAATAAGTCTTGCTCAAATGGATAGTGTAAGCCTCATGGATAGAGTTGATGTGAAATATGTAATTCCGATTGGGGAATTGCCACAAATTATTCATCAAATCAATCGAGATTTCAAAATATTAGAAGTTGCAGAAAAGCGAGTGTGCACTTATAAGACATTATATTTTGATAGCCCAGAGCTCAAACTTTACAATGACCACCACTCCGGAAGAGCAGGGAGGTATAAGGTACGGTTGCGAAATTATGTAGATAGTGGGACTTCATTTTTAGAAATAAAAGAGAAGAATAACAAAGGCAGAACACTGAAAACTCGAATTTCAGATAAGGGTAATTTCAATGAGCTATTAAGTATTGAGCAAAGCACTTTTGTGGAAAAACAAACCCCTTTGAACCCCAAAGAACTTCGAGGAAACCTATGGGTAAATTACGACAGATTTACCCTTGTGAGTTTAGAAGACAACATCCGCGTAACCTTTGACTTAAACCTTTCCTTTAGTCACGAAAACAGAAATAAGCAATACGAAAACATTGTCATTGTAGAGGTGAAACAAAGTAAGGTTAGTGACAACAAACTTGAATCCATATTACGTAACAATGGAGTTCGGTCTGGCTCAATAAGTAAATACTGCTTAGGTAGAATTGTCACTGCGAATGGAATAAAATATAACCGTTTTAAATCAAAATTTTCAAAAATAAACAAGCTACAAAATGGAGTTTCTTCAAAAACTAATAGTTGAATCTGACGCTTTCGTTTGGTTTGACAAAATTTCACTCAAGTTCCTGAGCAGGTTCTTGGTAAACCTTATCGCTACTTTTGTTTTGGTTAGGTTCATATACTTCCCCAATTATCGCAGGTCCGATCTGTTTTTAACCTTCTTTGGTTTTAACATTATCATATTTATGATTACCTACCTCCTCAACAAGGTAGAAATGAGCATGGGAGCTGCTTTTGGTTTATTTGCAGTGTTTTCAATGCTGAGGTATCGGACTGAGAATATCAATGCCAAAGACATGACCTATTTGTTTATTGTCATCGCTCTTGGGCTTATCACTGCTATTAGTAAAGGAAGTTGGGACGACTTAGCTGTGATGGCTGTCATCTTGCTGATTTTTACAGCTCTACTCGAAAACAACTGGTTGATAAAAAAGGAGGTTTCCAAAACAATTATTTACGACAAAATCGACCTTATAACACCTCAAAACTATAACTTACTCCTTGAGGATTTGAAAGAACGAACAGGGCTTCCAGTGAAACGATTCGAAGTCATTGATATTGATTTCATAAGAGATTCTACCGAACTAAAAATATACTTTACTCCATCTAAGTAAGCCATGTCAAAAAAATCATTTGCATTAATAATTATATGCTTTTGTTGCTTAAACTTCGTTGAGAAAGCTAATGCTCAGCAATTGGTGGGCTTGAGAGCTGGAGCTACTGTAGAAAAGAAAATTAGCAAAAAGTTTTCGGTAACAGGTGAGGCACAGTTGAGGTATACCGACAATTTTGAATATTTACAAACTTATCTCGCCGAACTAGGCGTTGCATACAAATTCAACAAACAATTTGAACTGGGGGCGTATTATCGTTTTTTCAACAAGCGAAAAGAAGAGGAAAAAGACTGGAAAACTCGTCATAGATTTTACGGCGAGCTAAAGTATGATAAAAAAATTGGCCCTATTAAATTTGAAGATAGACTAAGATACCAACACCAATTCAAAGACAATGACGGCGAGGTAGGTTTTGACAAGAGTTATCTCAGAAATAAGTTCGAATTAAACTACCCAAATAAATCACGTTTTACACCATACGTCTCTGCTGACTTCTTTTATTTAATTGGAGAAGAAATAGACCAAGTAAGACTAAAATCTGGTGTTTCGTTCAAGTTGGACAAAAGCTCTTCTTTAAACTTTGGAGTTTTTAAAGATCTTGGCGTAAATGGTGGGATAGTTGATCCAAACTTAATTTTAAATCTTAATTATAAGTTTAAATTCTAACTACCCCTTTTAAGTTGAATCGTGAAAAGGTATAATTTTATACCTTTTCTAAACAAATTCCTTTCCTACTTTCTCTGCGTCATTTACAAACTCCTTCACCTTCTGCTCGTCATCAATTTTACAAATCATCAAAACGTTTTTGAACTCGCTTACGATGTAGCCATCTAAGCCACTCACAACGACCATTTTGTCCTTCGGTGTTTTTACAATACAATTTGTAGAATTGTATATCATGGCATTTGCATCAATTGCATTCCCATTTTCATCCTTTTCCGAAAGTTCATAAACGCTTTTCCATGTTCCCAAATCTGACCAGCCAATATCGCTCGGCACTACATAAACATTGTCAGCCTTTTCCATTAAGCCATTGTCGATAGATATTTTTCGACATTGTGGATATGCTAAGGCTAAAGCATCTTTTTCTCCATCGGTATAGAATAATGAATTTGCAGCTTTGAAGGCCTCATACATTTCGGGGAGATATTTGGAGAAAGCACTGGAAATTGATTTACCCGACCACACAAAAATTCCTGCATTCCAAAGGTAATCTCCACTTTCAACAAACTTAGTAGCAAGCTCAAGATTTGGCTTTTCAGTAAAAGTCTTAACCTCATGAACACCATCGCCACTTTCATCAAAGTGTATGTAACCATAACCTGTATTGGCATGAGTTGGCTGAATTCCAAGTGTTACAAGGGCATCGTTATTATTTGCAAAATCTAAAGCGACAAGAACTCTTCGTTTAAATTCTTCTTCTTTTATAATGACATGATCAGCTGGAGCAACAACTATATTGGCATCAGGATTTTTTGCTAAAATCTTAAAACAAGCATAAGCAATACAAGGTGCTGTATTCCTACGGCCCGGTTCACACAAGATTTGATCATCTGTGAGGTATGGAAGCTGTTCGGCAGTGATTTGTTTATATGGCTCACCAGTAACTATGTAGATATTTTCACTAGGACACACATTTTCAAACCTATCTGCGGTTTGTTGAAGTAGCGTACGTCCAGTTCCTAAAACATCATGGAACTGCTTAGGAAACGATTGTCTACTAAAAGGCCAAAATCGAGTACCTACTCCTCCAGCCATGATAACTACATAATTATTTTTCATTTGTTTGTTCATTGAATCTGTCTATACGTAAAGCTACGTTATCTCTAATATTGTTCCAAAACAAGTTAATATCTCCAACATGCCAAATTTTAGTATTTAGGAAAAGGGCTAAGAATAAATTGGGCTTATTAACCCAAAGCATTCCGTCATTCACTTGTGCTCCCACCATCTTTTTTACAAATTTAAACTTTAAACCTACTCCTCCTTTATTTTCTTTACGACTTACCCATTCTTCACTATTTGACCAAGTCAATGGATTGATACAAGCTGCAATATCCAAGCCATCATCATAATAGTCAGGGACATAACCTTTGTGAAAAGTATTCCAAGTTACAAACCCACCCACATGGTCGGGTCTTGTGCTTAACTGTAAGTCATCAAAATATGAAGTGGGAGTTGCAATCCCAATAAGATAAGCTTCAACCAACTGTTTCTGTAATTCTTTGCCTTCAAAAAACTCCTTCAATAACCTACCAGCATGAATGGTCCCTTGACTATGAGAAGCAATAACAATGGGTCTACCCTCATTCCAATTTGCCAAATAATATTCAAAGGCTGCTTTTACGTCCGCATATGCCAAATCAAGCGATTTCTTTTTATTGCTTGGTAAATCTGTTGTAAAAGCAGAGTAGTGAGCCTGCCTATAACGAGGGGCGTAAACCTTACAAGATCCATTAAAAACTGATGCTTGATTCAAAATAGTTGACTCGTCTACTTTTTGATTTAGCTTTTCATCATTCACATTTCCGTTCCACTTATACTCATCCTGAGGCTCGTAAGTAAAAATTGTGGGATGAATAAAAAACACATCCGCCGAAGCTTTATCCTGGCCGTCTTTTAAGTCGGATTTAACAGGCACTTTATCAGCTTGATCCTTTTTTTGAGGCAAAGCACACCAATATTTCTCTAAACTATATTGGGGTTCGGGAGGAACTGGGCTTTCTTCAAAAGTTTCTAAAACTTTGAAAGGAGTTTGACTTACAGCAATTTGACTAGTCAAAATTAAGAGAATTGTTAATCTACGTTTAAATGACACGATTTGATATGATTATTTTTTGTTTATTTTGTATTAATTTATTTTTCTTTTGCGTTCTTTGCGTCTAGGAAATTCAACAAACCTAACTAACCAAATTAAATTATGATCAATCTTTCCCTCAAAAAGATGCTTAGCACTGCTGTTATGGTATTGTTCGTAGCATTTGGTGCCTTAGCACAAACAACAATTTCAGGAACCATTGCTGATTCTGAAACTAAAGAACCACTTATTGGAGTGAGTGTTCAAGTAAAAGGTAAAATTATTGGTACTATTACTGACATCAAGGGTCAGTTTTCGCTCAGTACTTCTACCACTACTCCATTTGTACTTACTATTTCTTACGTAGGATATCAATCTCAAGAAGTATCAATTACCGCAAATAATACCAACGTAAACATTTCTCTCGAAGAGCAATCCATCATGGGTCAAGAGATTGTTGTAGCTGCATCTCGAGTAGAAGAGAGTGTGTTAAAATCTGCATCAGCAGTCGAAAAAATGGGCATTAGAGACATTCAGCAAAATACTTCTGCTTCTTTTTACGACGGACTTCAAAACCTAAAAGGTATTGATATGACCGCTCAAGGACTACTCTTCAAATCAGTAAATATGAGAGGATTTGGAGCAACTGGAAATGTACGTACCGTTCAAATGATCGACGGTATGGATAACCAAGCCCCTGGCCTTAACTTTCCCGTTGATAATATCATTGGAATGTCTGAGCTGGACCTTGAGAGTGTCGAAATTGTGCCAGGAGCGGCGTCTGCACTTTACGGACCGAATGCTCTTAATGGACTAATTCTAATGACTGGAAAAAGCCCTTTTCTTTATCAAGGACTGAGTGCGAATGTAAAAAGTGGTGTTATGGTAGCCGACAATCGTGATACCAAGACCACACCATTTTATGACGTTTCTTTACGTTACGCTAAAGCTTTCAACGACAAATTCGCATTTAAGGCAAATGTTGCCTACATCACTGCAGATGATTGGCAAGCTACAAATTACCAAAATCAAAGTAGAGGAGGTCTTGCTGACCCAACAAGAGGGTCAGGTGTAGATACAGACTATGATGGGCTTAATGTTTATGGCGATGAAGATCGTAGAGATATGGTAACTATAGCAAATGGTGTAATAGCAAATGCAAGCACTCCAGCAGCTGTAAAGGCTGGCCTACAAGGAGCTCTGGCTAATAACCTTATACCTAATCAGTTTATTACAAGAACTGGTTACCTGGAAAGGGACATGGTGGATTATGGCACAAAAAGCCTTAAAGCTAACTTAGCTTTGCATTATAGATTAAATGAAAATATTGAAGCAATTGCACAAGCAAATTTTGGATACGGAACCACTGTTTACACAGGACAAGGAAGGTATTCGCTTAGAAACTTTAACTTGGGTCAATACAAATTAGAACTTAAGGGTGATAATTTCACACTTAGGGGTTATACCACAAGAGAAAATTCTGGCGAATCTTATTTGTCTGGTTTAGCAGCAGTAGGAATGTTAAACGAAGCTAAATCTTACGCACAATGGTATGGGGAATACGTCGGTGCTTTTGCTCAGGCAGTTGGTGGCGGACTTTCAAGTGATCAAGCTCATCTTACAGCTAGGTCATTTGCTGATCAAGGTACGCCAGAGCCGGGCTCCAGTGCATTTAACGGGCTGTTAGATAAATATCGAAATAAAAGTATTGCAGAAGGTGGAGGACGTTTTTTTGATAAAACAAATCTGGTACACTTTGAAGGTGTTTATAATTTCAAAAATGAGATAAAATTTATGGACTTATTGATTGGTGCAAATTTCCGTCAGTATCAATTAAGGTCTGAAGGTACACTATTCGCAGATCAAGCAGAAGGCAGAGAAGGCACCATTAAAATTGATGAATATGGTGCATTTTTACAGGCAGGAAAAAGTCTCTTTTCGGATCATTTGAAGCTCACTGCTTCAGGTCGATATGATAAAAATGAAAACTTTGAAGGTCAATTTACTCCTAGAGTTTCTGCCGTTACTTCATTTGGGCAAAACAGCATACGCCTATCATATCAAACTGGCTTTAGAATACCTACTACACAAAATCAATATATTGATTTAAGAACGCCTCAAGGAACACTTATTGGTGGTCTTCCTGAATTTAACAATAGGTATAACTTAGGTTCTGGAATTGCTCGGGATGTGATTGCCGATTTCCAAGTCAATAGACTTAACTCCCAATACTTGACTGATGCAAATAGACAAGCCATACAAGCTGCAGTTGCTGCCGCTTTGCCTAGTATTCAAAGTCAAGTAATTGCTGGTGTACAAGCAAGTGTTGTTGCTCAAGTTACTCAAGCGGTTACAGCTTTAGTAGCAAGTGGAGCTATTCCAGCTGACCAAGCTCAAGCAACAATAGCAGCACAAGTAGCTACGCAAATGCAATCTCCCCAAGTTGCTGCGATTATCACTCAAAATGTAACCAAAAGTGCTGGAGATTTTGGAGCTGCCTTTGCCATTTCACAATTACCTAAATATCAATACAAGCCTTTGACACCTGAAAGGATACAATCATGGGAAATAGGCTATAAAGGTATTGTTGGCAAAAAACTGTTTATTGATGCTTACTATTACCAAAGCATTTATAAGAATTTCATAGGTGGAACCGAAATTGTAGTAGGAAATTCGCCTGCTGCTCCAGGCTTGCCTGATGTTACAGGAATTGCTATAGGAGACTTTAGTGGTTTTTCTAGACCTGCAAACACTGACAATGACATTTTAGCAACAGGATGGGCAATTGGTGCGAATTATTCTTTACCAGATGGGTTTAGTGTAGGAGCAAATGTTGCTAATAATGAGTTGAAAAAGTTCGAAAAGTCGCCAGAACAACAATATGCAGGATTTAATACACCAAAATATAGATATAATTTCAATTTTGGTAGAACTATCGGTAGTGGTGACAAATTTGGCTTTAATATCACATTTAGGCATCAAGAAGCATTCACTTGGGAATCTTCATTTGTAAGGACCACCGACATTAGTATTCCTGTAAACGATTTATTTTCAAATGCAGTAGTTCCAGCGATCAACAATATTGACGCTCAAGTAAGCTACAAGCTTTCTGCAATCAAATCAATCGTGAAAATTGGTGGAACAAATATTGGAGGCAAGCCATATGTATCTGCCTTCGGTAGTGCATCGGTAGGATCAATGTATTATGTATCGTTAACCTTTGATGAGTTATTAAATAGATAATCTCAAACCAAAAATTATTTTAGCGTTTGGTCGAAATACCAATCGGTTCATAATTTTCTTTGGTTTAAGTAATAAAAGGGCCTTCTACTTTGAAGGCTCTTTTTTTTGTTTAGCCGCTATTTAAAACGCTTTTTTTGCTAAATTTGCAATCCTTTTTAAATCAGCATTAAACTCGCCAAAAAAGTCATACACTTTGAAAGCGATTCACTTCTTGCTCAAAGAATATTCTTAAAGAAATCTTGAAATGAACAACACTGCAAAAATTATTTATACCAAAACCGACGAAGCACCTGCTTTAGCAACCTATTCTTTTTTACCAATTATTCAGTCTTTTGTAAAGCCGTGTAATGTTTTGGTAGAGACTAAGGACATTTCTCTTGCAGGGCGTATTATTGCCAGTTTCCCCGAATTTCTATCTGATGACCAAAAAATTGGAGATGCTCTGAGCGAACTAGGAGAATTGGCAAAACAACCAGAAGCAAATATCATAAAGTTGCCAAATGTTAGTGCTTCAATGCCACAATTGAAAAGTGCAATTAAGGAACTACAGGCTAAAGGATTCAAACTTCCTAACTATCCTGATGAGCCAGCTAATGAAATTGAGAAAGAATTAAAAACTCGATACGATAAAATAAAGGGTAGTGCAGTAAACCCGGTTTTAAGAGAAGGAAATTCGGATCGTAGAGCTCCAAAAGCTGTTAAAGAATATGCTCGCCAAAACCCCCACTCTATGGGTGCATGGTCTGCAGACTCAAAATCTCATGTTGCAACAATGCAATCAGGAGACTTTAGAGCTAATGAAAAGTCTGTAACAATCGCATCCCCAACAAGCATCAGTATTGAGCTTGTAAGTGCCGCTGGAGAAACCACAGTATTAAAAGACAAACTTGCTCTTTTAGAAGGAGAGGTTATTGATGCTACGGTATTGAGCAAAAACGCTCTATTAGATTTCTTAGCAGAGCAAATAAAGGACGCTAAAGATAAAGGTGTGTTGTTTTCACTTCATATGAAAGCAACTATGATGAAGGTCTCAGATCCAATTATTTTTGGACATGGTGTTCGAGTATTTTTCAAAGCACTTTTTGACAAATACAGCAAAACCTTCGACGAGTTAGGAGTTGATGTGAACAATGGTTTTGGCGACCTTTTAAACAAAATTGAAAGTCTTCCTGCTGATCAAAAAGAAGCAATTGAAGCAGAAATTGCTGCTGCCTACAAAAATGGTCCTGCTATTGCAATGGTAAACTCTGATAAAGGGATTACTAACCTTCACGTGCCAAGCGATATCATCATTGATGCAAGTATGCCTGCGATGATTCGTACATCTGGTAAGATGTGGAATGCTGACGGAAAAGCAGAAGATGCTAAAGCTGTAATTCCTGATAGTAGTTATGCTGGAGTTTACGAAGTGGTAATTGATTTCTGTAAAAAGAATGGTGCATTTGACCCTACCACTATGGGAACTGTACCAAACGTAGGACTTATGGCTCAAAAAGCCGAAGAATATGGTTCTCATGACAAGACTTTCGAGATACCAACTAATGGTAAAGTACTAGTTAAAGATGCGAGCGGAAAAGTACTTATTGAGCACAGTGTAGAAGAAGGCGATATATGGAGAATGTGTCAGGCAAAAGACGCTCCTATTCAAGACTGGGTAAAACTTGCTGTAAACAGAGCAAAAGCAACAGGCTGGCCAACAATCTTTTGGTTAGACGCGGGAAGAGCACACGACGCTGAATTGATCAAAAAAGTAAATAAATACTTAGGAGATCATGACACTACTAGACTAGATATTCAAATTATGTCGCCAGAAGATGCGACTGCATATACGCTAAAAAGGTTAAAGGATGGCGAAAATACAATTTCAGTAACTGGAAACGTATTGCGTGATTACTTAACTGACCTTTTCCCTATTTTGGAACTTGGTACTAGTGCAAAAATGCTATCTATTGTACCATTGATGAATGGCGGTGGTTTGTTTGAAACTGGTGCAGGTGGATCTGCTCCTAAGCACGTACAGCAATTCGTAGAGGAAGGTCACCTTCGCTGGGATTCTTTAGGTGAGTTTCTTGCATTAGCTGTTTCTCTAGAACACTTAAGCGAAACTTTTGGAAACCCTAAAGCAGCTATTTTAGGTGAAACACTTGACGACGCTACATCTAAGTTTTTACAAAATGACAAATCTCCTTCGAGAAAAGTTAACGAAATAGACAACAGAGGAAGTCATTTTTACCTAGCAATGTATTGGGCTGAAGCACTTGCTGCTCAAGACAAGGATGCAGAATTAAAAACTAAGTTTGCTGGATTAGCTGAACAATTGAAGGCCAACGAAGCAAAAATAAATGAAGAATTAATTGCCGCTCAAGGTAGCCCAGTCAATATCGGAGGATATTATGAGCCAACTGAAGATTTGGTATCTGCAGCAATGCGACCAAGTGCTACACTAAATGGCATCTTGGAAAATTTTGCTTAAAATATTTTGTTTGAATTTTTGAAAGGGCGGCAATTCGTAAGAGTTGCTGCCTTTTTCTTTTTCATGCCACTCAGGCATGAATTTTGTAATATCTCTTCAAAATATCCGTTTTGATCCGAGTGAAAAGAAATTTCTTCACAACTATTTTATTATTCTTATCCCAATTTACCTTCGCACAGGAGAAATATATCCAGTGGCAAAGCTCTCTTGGTGGTCGCTATAGCGAAAATGCCAATGCCGTTGTTCAAACTTCGGACAAGGGCTATATCATTGTTGGCTCCACTAACAGCAAAAACAGTTTTGATGTTGGAGACTCTCAAGCTTATGAAGGTCAAGGTGGAAGTGACTATTGGGTTGTTAAATTAGATGTGACGGGTAAACTAGAATGGTCCAAAACTTTTGGCGGCTCAGACGACGACGTAGCAACGGATATTGTAAAAGCTCATAATGGCGACTATGTGATCATTGGTACCACTGTTTCTACAGATGGCGATGCTAATTTCAACGGAACCAACGGTGGACTGCTTATCATACGAATTAAAGAAAATGGCGACCGTGTAAGTTCAAGAGTAATTCCGGGAGGAAGACGATTCACAGAACCCATCTACGCATATGCTGATAACTTTTCAAGACCTTCTATAGTAAAGCTTGCAAATGGTGATTTGATGATAGGTGCCACACGAGAAGTAGGACAATCTCCATATTATGCCAAGCAGTTTTACCTATCACGTCTCACACCATTTGGAGATACCCTTTGGGAAAGACAATACGGCAGCACCAAAGATGAAGTTATGGCGGACCTTTTGGTCACATCGGACGGTGGAATCCTAATGATAGGTAGCACAAACGCTGATGCCAAAGAAATAAGCGGAGCTGGTAAAGGGTTTTATGACTTTTTTGCTGTTAAAACTGATCAAAATGGAGTAGAACTCTGGCGTAAAGCCTGGGGAGGAGCAAACTTTGACAATTTAAACGGAGGCATAGAAACCAACTCTCGTGACGGTTATTTACTTGTAGGAGAATCTTCATCCAAAGATGGCATTTTCACAAGCTTAGGGCAAAAAGATGCTGTTGTCATTAAGGTAGATCAAAATGGAAACCTTAAATGGACTAAGAATATTGGAGGAGAACTGAACGAAGCCTTATTTGACATTGTCAAGGGCAACAATAATACTTATCTCGCAATAGGTACGGGAGAATCTCAAGTTGGCAATGTGCAACCCAAAGGGCCACTTACGGATGTATTCACAGTTTCTATAGATGAGAATGGAATCATTAGCGATTATGGACTTTTTGGAGGTGCCGATATTGATATTGCAAGGGGCGGAATGACACTCAGCGAGAATGAAATGATATTGGTAGGAACCTCACGCTCTGAGTCCGATGACTTGACACTGAATCATGGAGAAAATGACATGTGGGTTTTTAAGATTGGCCCTCCCCCACCAGTAATTTTTGGAGTTTTCTTTTCTAATCTGAACGATGATCAAAATGGCCTTGTAGAATGGTCCACTCGTGGGCAAAACAATGCTAAAAAAATGATTTTGGAAAAAAGCACTGACAACAAAACATTCAGCGTAATAAGAGAATTCGACATTACCGAAAACACAAAAAGCACTCGACTCTATTCATATGTAGACAAGAAAATGATTGTTGGCAATAACTACTACCGACTTAAATACACCGACATTAACGATATCCAATACAATGGGCCGAATTTGACATTCAATTTCATCCCTCTTAACACGAGCCCAGAAGCTTCTTTTTTGGGAGAAATAGACATTTTCCCTAATCCTGCGACTGAAAAAATCACCATTAGAAATATTGGGAAAGACGCTGTAATTAAGATGATCAATACACGTGGAATCTTAAGCCCTATAAAACCAATTTTCATAAATCAAGGCTGGGAAATCCCTGTTACCACTCAGCTAACTAGCGGATCGTATATTTTGAGTATTGTTTCGGAAGGGAAAGCAACTAGTCACAAAATTGTTGTGCTCTAAGAGTAATACCTTTCTAAAAAAGAAGGCACCTCAAAGAAATGGTTTATTTTTGTACAAAATAAGCCTCTATGTCAAAAAACATCCGCTGGGGAATAATTGGGATCGGTAAGATTGCAATCAAATTCGCCAAAGATCTTCAAACAGTTCCAAATGCAACATTAGTTGCTGTAGCTTCTAACTCTATTGAACGAGCAAGTGAATTTGCCAAAGATTTCAACGTTGCAAATGCTTATGGCAGCTACGAAGAAATTTTCAAAACTCCTTTAGATGTCATATACATTGCAACTCCGCATACGGATCATGCAAGATGTACCTTGCTTTGCCTTGAAAACAAAGTAGGAGTATTATGCGAAAAACCATTTGCGATGAACCTTAAAGAGGTAGAGCAAATGATTGCAAAAGCGAAAGAAACCAACACTTTCTTGATGGAAGCTCTTTGGACTCGTTTTTTGCCAAGTACTTTAAAAGCCTTAGAAATCATAAAAGCTGGAACGATTGGCGAAATCAAAACAATCAATGCTGATTTTGGATTTATCGCTCCTTTTGTGCCAGATCGTAGGGTTTGGAACCCAGAGCTCGGCGGTGGTGCATTTCTAGACATTGGCATTTACCCTGCTTTTCTTTCACTCCTACTTTTGGGCTACCCCACAGATATAAAAGCAACTACTATCAAAGGTGAAACAGGTGCAGACGAAACCACCACATTCCTTTATAAATATGGGAATAAAGCAACGGCTTCCCTCAATTGCACTTTTATGGCGTCTACCAATACCGAAGCATTGATTTATGGAACAAAAGGCTACATTCGTATCCCTAAAAGGTTTCACGAAGCCCTTGAGCTATCAGTCCACTTGGAAAGCGGAGAAACAGAAAAGTTTGAGTTTCCAAGAGAAACCTTTGGTTATGACTTTGAAGCTGTAGAGGTTGGCAACTGTATTACTAATGGACAAATTCAAAGTGATTCGTGGTCATGGGAAAATAGCATCAGTTTAATTAAGCTTTTGGATGCAACAAGAAAAGAAGCTGGCATTGTATACCCACATGATCAAGCATAATTCGTTCGTAAAGAATAAAGAATCAAATTAATGTATAAGAATTTCATAATAATACTTTTTGCTGCTGTCGCATTTATTTCCTGCAATAGCAATGAAAAAAAAGATCACGGTGACGCTGAGATAAAATTTGTAAGGCTCGATGAGCAAATTATGAATATTGAATCCGAAGCAAAGCTTCAAGAGCTTTTTGAGCAAAATGATTTTTACACTCGTTCACTATTTAGAACAACTTCCGATGATACCTCATTTGTAAATTATACTTACAATGTTGTCACTCATCCCGAAACTCAAAAGTTTTACAAAGAAGTTTTAGCTGGTTATGGTGACTTTTCGGCACTTAAAAACGAGTTTAAGGCAGCTTTTGGAGAGATAAAAAAAACATATCCCAACTTTGTACCTCCTACTATTTACACCACTTTTACTGGCCTTGAAAATGACATTTATGTGTCGGACTCTACTGTAATTATTTCAATAGAGGCATTTGGTGGACCAAAAGCCAGCTATAGACCCATCCAGCCAGAGTATTTGCTCAAAAGATATGATAGACAATACATCGTCCCTACTGTTATTCGACTTTTGTCGCAAACATTTGTAGAGCAATCGCAATCTTCCACATTATTGAACGACATGATTTACTTTGGTAAAACATTTGAGTTCACCCGCGAAATGATGCCAAATACATCAGACTCGCTTATCATTGGATATGCCGATAGCACTATGAAAGCAACTTGGTATTCACAAGATTTAGTATGGGCATACTTTATTGACAAGCAATTGCTCTACGAACAAAAACCAGCTGAAAAGGAGAAGTATTTAGGTGAAAGACCATTTGTTACAGAAATAGGACCAGCCTGCCCAGGAAGGATAGGCCAGTGGCTTGGATGGAGAATCATTCAGAAGTTTCGAACCGAAAACCCAGATGTATCGTTTCAAGAGTTGATGAAACTTCAAGATCCCGAAGAAGTTTTGAGAAAATCAAAATATAGAGGGTTGGTAGAAGAATAAGCAAGAAAATGGCGAAAAAGAATAGTGAATTTTGGCAGGACGTAGCCCCAAAAGATAAAAGAAAGGTAAGCAAGGAAGGCTTTAGCAAGGCAATGAAGCTATTTAGCTTTATCAAGCCCTATCGCTTGATTTTCATTATAGGAATGGTCTTTTTGGTCCTTTCTAGTGCCACTACGCTTTCATTCCCCATGCTTATAGGAGAAATGACCAGGGTTATGGAAGGTAATTCTAAATACACCCTCAATCAAGTAACGTTGTTCTTTGGAGTAATACTTTTATTACAAGGAGTGTTTTCATTCTTTAGGGTATACTTTTTTGCAAGAGTGAGTGAGTTGGCTGCAGCAGATATTCGGACAAATGTTTTTAATAAATTCATCACACTACCCATTCACTTTTTTGAACAAAGAAGAGTAGGAGAACTCACCAGTAGGATCACCTCTGATGTTTCTGCTTTTCAAAATGTACTTTCACTTACACTTGCTGAGTTTTTCAGACAAATTGTAACCTTAGTAGTGGGAATAGGCATCATTGTATTTATCTCGTGGAAGCTAACGGCTTTCATGTTAATTACGCTGCCTGCATTGGTAATCGCTGCATTGGTATTTGGTAGATATATAAGAGTTTTGTCCAAAAAAGTACAAGACAAGCTCGCCGAAACAAACGTAATTGTAGAAGAATCATTGCAATCCATTTCTATTGTAAAAGGATTTACCAATGAGAAACTGGAATCTAACCGTTATGCAGCTGTAATGAATGATTTGGTTAGCCTCGCATTACGAACCGCAACATTAAGAGGAGGATTCATATCCTTTTTTATCGTTGGCCTTTTTGGCGGAATTGTAGCAGTTGTTTGGTTTGGAGGTGGTATGGTGCAAGCCGGAGAATTACAATTAGCCGACCTGTTGACGTTCTTATTTTATACAACTTTCATAGGTGGTAGCATGAGTGGTCTTGGTGATATCTATTCCCAACTGCAACGAACAATTGGTGCTTCTGAAAGACTCCTTGAGATCATGGAAGAAACCTCAGAAGTGGATTTAGACAAAACAGTTACCAAGCCTAATTTATCTGGTAACGTAGTTTTTGAGAAAGTATCTTTTACCTACCCAAGCAGAACTGACGTAGAAGTTTTAAAAGGGATTGATTTACAGGTAAATGCAGGTCAAAAAATCGCAATAGTTGGTCAAAGTGGAGCAGGAAAATCAACCATTGTACAACTCTTAATGAAGTTTTACCCTGATTTTGGAGGTAATATCACCATTGATGGTAAAAGTATTAAGGATTTTGATGTAACTGAACTTCGCCAAAACATGGCCATTGTCCCACAAGAAGTAATTCTTTTTGGAGGAACAATTGAAGAAAATATACTTTACGGTAGACCAGACGCAAGCAGAGAAGACGTACTCAAAGCTGCTGAACAGGCAAATGCATTAGAGTTTATTGAGAAGTTTCCTGAGAAACTAGAAACCATTGTAGGAGAAAGAGGCGTTAAATTATCTGGTGGTCAGAGACAAAGAATTGCAATTGCCAGAGCCATATTAAAAGATCCAAAAATCTTATTGCTTGATGAGGCCACAAGTGCTCTCGATAGCGAGTCAGAATATGCGGTGCAGGTTGCTCTTCAAGAGTTAATGAAAAACCGTACTACACTCATTATCGCTCATAGACTTGCAACAATTAAGGATGTAGACAAAATCTTTGTATTGGAAGATGGCGTAATAGCAGAAAGCGGCAGCCACGAAGAGCTCATTTTGAATAATGAGGGTATTTATGCAAATTTGGTGAGAATGCAATTTAGCTCGAGTAGCACACCTATATCTCAAGAATAAAATGGCACAAGATCTTTTTAATTTACTGAAAGAACATAACCTCAGACATACCCAAGGTAGAGAGACAATTCTGTCCGTTTTTACAGAAAAAGAATCTGCCTTGAGCCATGCGGACGTTGAAGATTGCTTGCCAGAAAACTTTGACCGAGTAACCATCTATAGAACCCTAAAGAGTTTTGTAGAAAACGGACTTTTGCATAAAATTGCCGATAACGAAGGTACTGCTAAATATGCCTTGTGTAACCACCAGTGCAGCACCGACAAACACCACCACGATCACATACACTTCAAATGTGAAAAGTGCGGAGATACCACTTGTATTGATTCTGTGGGTATACCCAGTTTTCAATTACCAGACGGTTATAGTTCTAATGAAGTTAACTTACTAGTGCAAGGGAAATGTCCCAAATGCAATTAATATATGCCTTATCCACCACTTAAAGCCGAATTTGTAAAAAGTGCACCTTTGGTTCATCTCTGTCCACCCGCTAAAGGGCCGGAATATGCTTTTATTGGCAGATCCAATGTAGGCAAGAGTTCGCTTATTAATATGTTGACAGGCATTAAAAACCTAGCAAAAACATCTTCTACACCCGGAAAAACGCAATTAATCAACCATTTCAGAATCAATGACCAATGGTATTTAGTTGATTTACCTGGTTACGGCTTTGCCAAAGTGCCAATGAAAGAAAAGGCAAAATGGGAAGCCATGACGTGGGATTATATGCTTCAACGTGAAAACCTGAGTTTCGTATTTGTACTTATTGATTGCCGTATACCTCCACAGAAAATTGACCTTGAGTTTGTCCATAAACTTGGAGAAAATGGAATCCCTATCAAACTACTATTCACGAAGTGGGATAAAGTGAAACCAATGAAGGGACAAAAGAATATTGACGACTTTAAAATGGCACTCGCCGAAAGGTGGGAGATACTTCCTGAACACTTTGTCACCTCGGCAGAAAGAAAAATAGGCAGAGAAGAAGTTCTTGGCTTAATTGATGAAATGAATTCTATGGCTTAAAACTCCAAAAAAGTTATATTTGCCCGAAAGAAATAAAAATAGACCCTATCGCATACAAATTATGGCAACAGAATACTTGGGAATTGACATTGGTGGCACAAATGTAAAAATGGGAATTGTCAATGCCGAGAACGGAAATGTAACAAATTTCTTTAGCCATGATACCAACAGCTGGAGAAAAACCAATCGATTTATTGAGAGTTTTGCTGACGCAATCGCTGTTCAATTAAAGGAAAACCCGGAAGTTAAAAAAGTGGGAATCGGTGTCCCTGGCTTAATTACCAGAGACCGTAGCACCCTTATAGAAATCACTGCAATACCTGAAATAAACGGTACTGCAATCGTTCCTACCTTCAAAGAGCGTTTTCCTGATCACGACTTCTTTTTGGAAAATGATGCCAATGCAGCTGCATTAGGAGAGTATTATTTTGGAGAAGAAGGAGTTCCTGAAGACTATATATTTGTAACACTAGGTACAGGAGTAGGTGGAGCAGCAATTATTGATAAAAAGGTGTTTAAAGGTGGTGATGGAAATGCCATGGAACCAGGGCATATGCCATCTAAACACGGTAGAGTCCTTGAAAGAAATATCGGTAAGGTAGAATTGCTTGATCTTGCAACCAAGATGAGGTCCGAATTTAAAGGAGAAACTAAACTTGCTCTAGACGGAAGTATAAGTACGACTGGTTTAGTTGCTGCAGCCTCTAGAGGTGACGAATTAGCACTCGCAATTTTTGATGAAATAGGTACAATGCTAGGAGATGGTCTTGTGGCAATGATCCGTATTTTGGATATTTCTACAGTGCTTATTGGGGGTGGCTTATCTGCTTCTTTCGAATATATCATGCCTGCTGTTAATCGCCAACTTAATTTTTGGCTAACTAAATATTATCTCGATAACTTGAATATCAAACGTGCTACTTTAGGCAATGATGCTGGTCTCTTAGGAGCCGCTAGTTTGTGTTTCTAAGCAATAAATAATTAACAATTATTGATAGACTCTTCCCAAAAAGGAAGGGTCTTTTTTTGTTATTGCCCCATTAACAAAATATTTTTTACTATTCATATATTCTTACCTACCAAGTACTTACACAATAAAACAACCCTCACTTTTCCGTCAACAGTAAGTTATCGTGCAACCATAATGCAACCAGTTACATCTACCTAACAAGCTATTATAAAAAACTATTTTAAGAATTAAAACAATCACTAATTATGAAAAAGCTATTTAAACTATCATTCCTTTCCCTTGCATTAATTTCAACATCTGTGCTTGCACAAGATCATGAAGATCGCTTCGATTTTGGAGAAAGTAAAAAAAGTAACAGCAGCGAATGGAACAGGAGCTACAATTCCAACGGACATCAATCTGACAGAAGGAAAGGAAATATGTTCAGCAAAAAAGACTTTGGTCTTATCCTCGGAATCAACAGTTTTGACAAGGCTATTGACATGCCAGAACTCAACCAATGGCAGTCCCGCTATGTTGCATTGCAATGGAGAAAAAACACCAAGTTGATTACAGGTCGTCACGTAGATGTAGCCATAGGAAGTGGCTTAGAGTTGGCATGGAATAACTTCATGATGAAATACGATGAACAATATTTTGAGGCTGGCGATATCTCAGATTTTGAACTAGTTGACATGGAATTGGACAAAAGCAAACTCGTTGTAAATACGCTCAACCTTCCTGTAATGCTACAATTTGGCTTCAAAGAAAGTGACTTTAGAGTTGGCATAGGAGCTTACGGAGGAGTAAGAATTAACTCTTACCAAAAGTTCAAAGAGTTTGACAATACTAAGTACAAAGAGAAAGGAGAATACAATCTAAATAGATGGAATTACGGCCTAATGGCAGAAGCAGGAAGAGGTGGATTTAGATTATTTGCAAAATATGACATGAAACCCATGTTTAATGGCAATAATCCTATCAATGCAAACGTTTTCACAGTAGGTGTTAGACTCTAATACCTGTTTTTTTATCATAGGTTTAAAAATCTTATCCCCTACTTCGGTTGAAAGTAGGGGATTTTTTGTGTGTAGGCCTACCTCACAAGTAGAATAGGATACCCATTATACCGTTAATTGTGCTATAAATTAGCTATTTTCGGTTGACCTTTACTCTTATAGTCAATCACATTTATTGCATAAAACATGGAACAATTTATCAAATTGAATAGACCTAGAATTTCTCGAAAGTACACCCTTCTCTTCCTTGTCGCACTTCCTATATTCTCTTTTGCCCAAAAAACTGAAAATGTAGTATTAATAACCTTGGATGGTTTAAGGTGGCAGGAAGTTTTTTCTGGAGCAGACTCGAGCTTACTTTTCAATGAAAAGTATACAGAGACTATTGAAAAAACCGCAAAGAAGTTTTGGAACGATGACCCGCTAGAGAGAAGAAGTCTTTTAATGCCTTTTCTGTGGTCAGAGGTGAAAACTAAAGGACAAATACACGGAAACAGAGCTTTAGGAAGCAAAGTGGATGTCAAGAACATTTACGGTTTTTCTTACCCTGGTTATAACGAAATCCTTACTGGATACCCAGACAAAGAAGTTGATTCCAATGATGAGAAGTATAATAAAAACACGACATTTCTTGAATTCCTAAATCAAAAGCCCGCTTTCAACAATAAAGTTGCGGCGTTTTGCACTTGGCAGGTTTTCCCATATATAATCAATGACAAAAGAAGTGGTGTTCCCGTAAATGCAGGACTCCAAAGTGCCAATTCAACTGGAACCAAGCAAGAAAGCCTCTTGAATGAGATCCTAGAAACTGTACCAAGTCTAGCAAGTAAGCGGTTTGATTTTTTAACCTATTACCTAGCCAAAGACTATATGACTGCCAAAAAACCTAAGGTAATGTATATCGCTTTTGATGAAACTGACGAGTTTGCACACGAAGGGAAGTATAGAGAATACCTCACTGCAGCCAATACAATTGATTCTTTTATTGAAGACCTATGGGCATATTGCCAAAGCGAAGAACAATACAGAAACAAAACAACATTTATTATTGCCACTGACCATGGAAGAGGCGACGCCATCAAAGACCAATGGAAAAGTCATGGACAAAAAGTAAAAGACGGATATTCAATTTGGTTTGCCGCTATGGGACCAGATACTCCAGCATTAGGCGAAATAAAAAGCAGTACCCAACTTTACCAAAACCAAATCGCAAGTTCAATTGTGAAGCTATTGGGTGAAAAATTTGAAAATGGAAAACCTGTAGGTAAGCCAATGGATGTGCTTTTCATTAAGTAACTATAAGTTATATCTAGCCTTTAAAACCAGAAAGAACCACTGATAATCAGCAGTTCTTTCTGGTTCATAAAATTTGTTTCAATTACTTTCTCTCCTCGATTTGCTTTAACAATTCTTCGGTGGCAACTT
Organism: Spirosomataceae bacterium TFI 002; assembly: GCA_900230115.1. Lineage (NCBI taxonomy): Bacteria > Pseudomonadati > Bacteroidota > Cytophagia > Cytophagales > Spirosomataceae > Spirosomataceae bacterium TFI 002. Next base: position 2,061,022 of record LT907983.1, read on the forward strand.
TTAATTGCTTGTCCTCCCCTTTGGCTATCCAATTGATATCGTTTTCTACAATAATATCTGGCACTGCAGGTCCTAGTTCTTGGTTTTCGTTGGTCGCCTTGGTATACCAACCACGCCTTGGCAAACGAATGAAAGAACCGTCCATGAGGCCTTTTCCCCCTGTAGAGATTACAGAACCGTTAGTGGGTGTACCTACCAATTTTCCAATTCCCAAGTGTTTGTACGCATGCGAGAAAATCTCAGCATTAGAATAACTTCCTTCGTTACATAAGGCTATGGAAGGACCTGTCCAAGCAGCATAAACTAAACGTTCTCCAATTGGATAGTACTCGCTGAATTTGAGTTTATCTCGCTCTGGGTTATCTGTAGCTCCACGAGGAATGGTATAGGCATGTTGCTTGTAATTCAATATAGTCATTAAGTAATCGGTAGTGGAGCCGCCGCCATTATAGCGTACATCTACCACAATTCCTTCTTTTCCGTAGCCAGCAGCAGTAAATTCACGCTCCACAACTTCAAAACTTGGAAAGTTCATTCCTTGAATATGAATGTAACCTAATCGGCCATTTGAGTAAGTGTCAACCAGTTTTTTGCGTTCGTCTACCCATTCATTATACAAGTTGGTCCTCAAGCTAGAAGTGAGTCGAATTGTAACCTCTCGCTCTTCCCCCTTTGCTCCCTTTACGCTTAGCAGTGTTTTCTCATTTGCAAGGCCATTGAGTAAATTATAGAAGTTTTCATCTGCTAAAACAGGGTTACCATTTACCGCAGTTATTACATCACCTACAATTAGTTTGCTCGCTATTTTATCCGCAGGAGAATCGGGAATTACATGTGTTATTTCAACTCCTCCTTTGACCGGCTTGATTTCAGTGCCTAATAACCCTGTGGTTTCCTTTTGTGTTTCTGCTCTTTCTGGAACTCGCATTCCCATATGACTAGCGTTCAATTCGCCGAGCATAAGGTTAAACATGTCGGCGAAATCATCTGTCGTGCTCGCATTTATAGTCCGTTCTTTATATTTGCCCTTCAGTGCTAGCCAGTCGTTTCCGTGAAATGTAGGGTCGTAGAAACCATCGCGGATTGTTCTCCAGGCCTCTTCAAAAACCTGCTCTTTTTCTCCCAAATAGTCAATTTTCATTTTGGCGACATAAGGTAAACTTTCTACTTTACTTGTTTTTAACTCCATTCGGTTAATTGAACCTCTCTTTGTAAAATATAGGAATTTACCTTCTTTATCCATGGTAACACTACCAACTCCTGAGCCACCTTTGGTGAGTTCTTTAAGGTCTTTACCATCCCATTTGATACTGTACAAATCACGCCCTTTTGCTGTACTACTTTCGGTGGTGTAATAAAATGTTTCACCGTCTTTGGAGATAGCAAGACTACTCTCATCCCCCGAAAAACTCGTAACCTGAACAATACGTTCGTGAATATCTTTGAAGTCAATTTCAATAGGCTTTACTTCCTTTTTATCCTCCTTTTTCTTTGGCTCCTCAGGTTTGTCGTATTCTTTCCAGTCCTGTGATTCTTTTTCCCAGTCGGCTTTTTTTAGCCAAACAAACCATACATCGGAGCTTCTTCCTACACTTCTGCCTGAAATAAAACCAAGCTTAGTACCATCTCCACTCCAAAAAGGCTGTGAGTCACTTCGTGGATGCATACTAACGTTTACTGGCTCTATAGAACCATCTGCTGCCTGAATAAATATTTCTCGATTGAAGTATAAATCCGATTGAGCGTAAGCCAAATATTTACTATCTGGACTCCAAGCCACACTGTAAGGTGCAGACCAAGTATCGTTTAATATTTTTTCTTTGGAAAGCTTTCCTTTTTCATCAATTTCGGAAACCACGAATGTTCCCATTCCTCTTATGTATGAAATCATTTTACCATCAGGAGAAACCACCAAACCTGTTTCATCTTCTGTAGTATTTGTAACTTTTAACAATTCATGTTTCAATGATTTGAAAATATTGGGTTGCTCCTTATCTGATGAGCGAACCATATAAATATCAAAGTTTCCATTACTACGGTCGCTACTGAAAAGCAGGGTTGAATCATTAAGCCAAGCAGGTTCAACATCACGAAATGCATGATTAGATACGTTGACACTTCGACTCATGTCTTTATCAGCTTCTTTGACAAATATCTCTCCTCGTACTTCAAAAGCCATCAATTTGCCATTAGGAGATACCACGAAACCTTCTGCTTCTCGAGAGAAAGTTTTCCACTCGGTTTCGTCAAAACGGTTATCAGCGTTTATCTCCACATTCAGTTTTTGAGGCGATCCTCCATTTGTTTTCATCAAATACAAATTCATGTCTTTCTCAAATACAACAGTGTTTCCATCTGCTGAAATGTCAAAGTCGCGTATAGATTCATCTTTGAAGTTTGTTAACTTTTCAGCTACCCCTGAAACCTTCCCTTTTCCATCTATTTTATGGCGGTACAGGTTATACTCCCCTCCATCACTGCTCAAAAAGTATAATGTATTATTCGAAGCCCATTTTGGGAAAATGTCATTGGTTTTGAAGGTTGGTAATTGCTGATACGTTTTATTCTTGGTATCATAAATCCACAATTCTCGGTTTGAACTTCCTTCGTAATCCTTTCTAGCAACTGGGTTTATATCTCCACGTACAAAAGCAAGAAAGCGGCCATCTGGTGAAAGTGTAGGATCATGAGCAACAGCATCTAAGAAACGTTCTTCAGTTCCACCTTTTGGGTTAATAGTATATACTTCGTAGGGTCTTTCTATTTGTCGAAACTCACGAGCCGTAGAAAACATGATTTTATCTGCTTGAGCCCAACTAGTAACATAATCCGCTCCCGAATGGAAAGTCAAGCGTTTTGCTGTTCCTCCATCTGTAGGAATTACGAAGATGTCTTCGTTTCCAAAACGATTTCCTCCAAAAGCAATCTGAGTGCCATCGGGGCTAAAAATTGGATTGCCTTCGTAAGCTTCATGAATAGTTAAGCGAGTTGCTTTTCCGCCATCAGCAGAAATTGTCCAAATATCTCCTTGATATGAAAAAGCAACCTTGGTTGCATCATTGTTGATAGCTGGTTGTCTTAAAACGAGGGAACCCTGACCAAAGATGGGTCCAAACACAAAAAGGGCAAGGATAAGCGAAAGGAATGTTTTGTACATAAAAGAGAGTTGAAGTGCTACAATACTGATCGATAAAATTCAAACAATGAAATTACGGATAGTTTGTCAACTCCAATTAGACACAGTGAAAATATAAAACCAATTCAACAGAAAACGAAGCTTTTATCAATACCTAGCCGTACTAAGTGTATCGAAAATTTTGTTGCAGTCATACCACTCTAATTAGGTATATCGAATGTCTAGTATTTAACTCATACTTGAATTTACTTACAAGGTAAATTATCTCACATTGTAAGGTACCTTAACTATTTAGATGCTATCTATACGGCACTATCGATAAAACATTAATCAACACTAAACTAAACAGTCTCAGGCATCGGATGCACATATCCTTCTCGATACGGTCGCATTAACCTTGCTGTAGCGATAGGATCACCAACCACTTGACGAGTTTTGGGGTCATAAACAAGCGGTCGCCCTAATTCCATTGAAATGTTGGCAAGAATACAAGAAGCAGTAGAAATGTGTCCTTCTTCCACATCTGCAACTGGTCGATCTCCGCTTTCTATTGCTGCAAGGAAATTGAGCATATGCTTTCTTGTAGCAGGAGCGGCATTCAATTCTATTCTTTCCTCCTTTAAGTCTTCAGGGTACTTTTCTCTTTCAAAAGTTACATCTCTACGAATAGGTTCGCCTTCTCCTACTGGTATAAATTCATATTTCATGGTGCTTCCCTTCAGTGTTCCTTTATCACCATATAGGATAAATGACCACGGATATTCTGGATCGGCTGGTCCTCCCCAAGAACGATGATTCCAAACAACATTTAATTCATCAAATTCGAATACAGCTGTTTGTGTATCCGAGATATTGGACTTTGCAGATTTATCCATGTAGATACCACCTTGGGATGTAATTTTCTTAGGCCAACCAAGATTCATTTGCCAACGAACAGTATCGAGCATGTGCACACACATATCTCCAACGATTCCGTTTCCATACTCCATAAATGCCCTCCACCAACGAATGTGCGGCAAGCCGTCATATGGTCGCAATGGAGCAGGTCCCGTCCACATATCGTAGTCCAAATGCTCAGGAACTTCCTGCAAAGGTGGATTTGAATTGTTCCGCATTTTATAATAGCAGCAAATCTCAGCATGTGAAATCTTACCTAAAAGGCCTTTATCAACAATATTTTTCTTCGCTTCCTCCAAGAATGGCGTACTTCTCCTCTGTGTCCCAATTTGCACCGTCCTCTTATACTTTCGTGCTGCTGCAACTATAGCTTCGCCTTCTATCACATCTACACTTATTGGTTTTTGTAGGTATACATGTGCACCAGACTTGATGGCATCAATTGCCATCAGTGCATGCCAGTGATCTGGAGTTCCTATCAGCACTATTTCAGGCTTGGTTTCGGCCAAAAGCTTTTTGTAATCTTTAAAAAGTTTAGGAGTCTTACCCGATTTCTGCCTTTTGCTCACCATTTCTCCCGCTTGCTTCAGCTGATTTGAGTCCACATCACAAAGTGAAACAACCTCCACATCGGCAACCTGAATTAATCTAAAAAGGTCGGATTTACCGTACCAGCCAGTACCAATTAAGGCTACTTTATAATTTTTAGCATTATTAAATATGGCTCCAGAAGCACCAAAAGAAGTAAGTGCAAAAGCGGCAACACTGCCTTTTAGAAAATCTCTACGGTTGAATGACATGAGGTTAGGTTTTATTTATATTGCTTGAATTTAATTATAATCTCAACTACATCTTTGAAGAAACTAAAAAAATAAATTTTATAACAAGGTAAAAGCTCCCATATCATTCAAAGTTGAAATAACATAATTGGCATTGTAGAGTTTCCTAAACTTTAGATCCAACGGGGGACTCCCAGTCGGGGACGCCCAGCCTTCGATTCGATTCGTCGCGGGGAGGGGGCAATTCTTAGAAATTATTCACTAACCATAGAATTATGAAATGCAATAATTCGACTTGCAAATTATCATTTCTATATTTACACCAAGGATGGCCCCGTAGTTCAATGGATAGAATAGAAGTTTCCTAAACTTTAGATCCAAGTTCGATTCTTGGCGGGGTCACTACAAAAATACATAAACTACTATTTTACAAGTATTTACATCATATTGCCTCAACAGTGTAATAAAGATTGTAAAAGTTAATTATTTTATCTCCCCTCCCATAAAGCACGTCTAATCGATCATTCTTATAAATGATTATTGTGTATTTACACTTGAATAAAGTTGATGGAACACTACACTCAGTATTTCTGACATTTATATTTAACTACGTTAAACTGTGTTTAAAAGCCCATTTTTAGTTTCAAATATTTTTTGCAAATTCGATAGAACAAAAAAAACAAAAACAATCTAAACGCCTTCGACAAACGCCTGGATGTTGGTTTTAAAGATATTTTTGTAAAAGAGAAGAAAGAATAAGCTTGATGTCCAAAGAAACCAAATCCAAAATATTTACAATACTATTTTCAGCTTGTATTGCTTCACCGCTTGGTTATTTCTTTCAATGGAAGTACCACCAGTATGAAAATGAATTAAATCTTCTACAAGAAAAACGCCAACAATCCTTGGACTTCTTAATGGATGTTTCCTCCATGATGGATCAAAGAATTTACCAAATGGACAAAGCATACAAATCACTAAAATATAATAGAAGCCCAGAAGATATTGAAGCAGCTTGGAATTCGTACAGAGATATATTAGAAAAATGGAATGGATCGCTCAATAAAAACCTGGTACTATCGGAACACTATTTCAATAAAAAATTTTCTGATGATTTTGGAAACATACATAGAGATTTTGTGCTTTTAGGTAAATCCTTGGACGCTGCTAAACGTGCTGGCCATACAGCAGGCCAGGTAAAAGACCTTACGCCACTATTTGCAGCTTTAAATAAAAAAATGAGTGCATTCCTTGAAAATGGACTCAGCCAAATACAAAAAACAAATTAATTGCGGGTCAATCTGTCCCCTCAAAAGGACAACCCCGAGTAGAAGTATTTCATGGAACTCAAAATAAATTGTTCCAAAGACAATTTATTTTTCTCCAAATTTTCCGACTTAACTCACTTAGAACACTGTTTTCTTGTTCGCAAACAGTCCCCATTTAGGGACATAGGGAATAGCTCTAATCTATTCTTTAAGTGGTTATTTGAATCCTACTAATTCTTAAAATAGTGATTATTGGACATAACCACTTAATTATTAACTCATTAGATACTTTTTTCTATCCCGATTTTTAGTCCTTTCTTCTTTAAAAATCTTTCGACTCCTTTGAAAAACTTTTGCCCTGGACTTTGATCAACATGGTTTTAATCTTTGGGACACGGAGCAAATAAATAATTTGAAGATGTTAAGAATATTTGAAATACTTACTAATACCAATAAAGAAACGAACAACCCTTTTGGCTTACTCTTTCAATACGGCTATAAAGCAATATTAGCTTCATGCCTATTCTTCATTATAGGAGAGCCTGCTCCAGCTTGGTTTATTTTAGTTCTCGGTATTCTAATTTTTGGTGCGGCAATGATTTTAAATTTAGTTTCTATTTATAGAAACATAGATGACTCTAAAAGTGAAAATATTCAAATTCAAAAATTAAAGAGCCAACAAAACTATTCATTTCGTAAATCACTACAAAACCAATTAAATACCTATAATATAAAATATAAAGCCAGTAATGACAGGAAAAAACAGAGTAGAGTAGGGGTGAATATAAGGACTTAAGCTATAATAATAGAATTTCTATTGAATAAAAAATTACTTAATTATCAAAAATTACATACCTTTGCATCACCCAAGAAGAAAACAAAATTGACAAGAAGTATATCAAATATCGCAACAATTAAATCTGGTGTCTATGCCAAGACAGCCACAGAAGGAGATTGCCTCTATTTACAAGGCAAAGACTTTAGTGAATCTGGAGAGTTGGACACTTCATTAGCACCAAGTGTAAGAGTGGCTGACGCCAACCCTAAGCACTTCCTTAATCATAACGATATCCTATTGCTGGCAAGAGGAGATAACAACGCAGCGTTCCTTTTCACTAATACCGAATATCCTGCTCTTGCTTCACCAACTTTTCTGGTACTTACAGTGAATGAGTTTGATATTCAACCAGAATTTTTGCTCTGGTACCTGAACTCTTACCTTGGTCAAAAGCGACTTAAAAGAGAGTCCAAAGGGTCTTCGATCCAATCTATTACAATTAAGACTTTAGCAAATATTGAAATTGATATTCCTCCTATGAATATACAAGATCAAATAGTTGCTATCGCTAACCTTAGTACAAGACGTACGAAACTAAGCACAGAACTAAATCACCTAAAAAGAAAAGAGGTAGAATTACTATTATTTGAAACCGCTAAAAAACAATGACACAAAAAGACATCAACGACGCAGTATGGAAAGCATGTGATACTTTTAGAGGGAGTATAGACCCTAGTATTTACAAAGATTATGTGCTTACCATGCTTTTTATAAAGTACCTAAGTGACGTTCATGACGACAAAATGAACGCATACTTAGAAAAGTATAAGGGTGATGAGGCAAGAGCCGAAAGAGCCATGAAACATGAGCGTTTTGTAGTCCCTGTAAATAGCCATTTCAAATACTTATACGATCATAGAAATGAAACTAATATTGGTGAGCTAATTGACATAGCTCTGGCGGATCTCCAAGAAGCAAACAGAGAAAAGCTCTATTCCGATGATGGTGCTGGAATCTTTCAAAACATCAGATTCAATAGCACTGTTCTTGGTGATCAGAAGGACAAAAATACGAGACTCAAGAACCTACTCATAGACTTTAATTCAGATAAGCTTAATCTTCGCCCATCACTACTTGGTGGTAAGGACATCATTGGTGGAGCATACGAATTTTTGATCTCCAACTTTGCAAGCGATGCCGGTAAAAAGGCTGGAGAGTTTTATTCACCCACGGAAGTATCTACTTTATTAGCAAAACTTACAAAATCAGCTCCTGGTGCAAGAATATCGGACCCCACCTGCGGTTCTGCCTCATTACTAATCAAAGCTGGTCAAGAAGTGGGTTCCGATAATTTTTCTCTTTACGGTCAAGAGGCAAATGGAAGCACCTGGGCTTTGGCTGTTATAAATATGTTCTTGCATGGTTTCGACAATTCAATCATACGCTGGGGAGATACCATTCGCAATCCAAAACTAAAGGAAGGCGGAGTTCTCATGAAATTCGACACCGTAGTTGCCAATCCTCCATTCTCGCTTGATAAATGGGGTAAAGTAGAGGAAAAAGATGGAGATGTATCTGTAGTGAGCTATGATCCAGAAACGGATCAATACAATCGTTTTTGGAGGGGAGTGCCACCCAAAAGCAAAGGAGACTGGGCATTTATATGTCACATGATAGAAACCACCTACGAAGGAACAGGAATTGTTGGGGTCATCGTCCCTCACGGTGTACTTTTTAGAGGTTCTTCCGAAGGTAGGATTAGACAAAAAACGATTGAAGAAAACATCCTTGAGGCTGTAATTGGCTTACCTGCCAACTTATTTTATGGAACAGGAATACCAGCTGCAATTCTCATTTTTAACAAAGGCAAAATTGCAGGTACCGATGTTTTATTTATTGATGCTAGTCAGGAATATGAATCTGCCAAAAACCAAAATAAGCTTGGGGAAAAGCACATAGATCGTATAGTTAAAACTTATAGAGAATTCAAAAAAGGAAACCTAAGTCAAGGGGTAATCGAGGATAAATACAGCTACGTTGCAAGCTTTGATGAACTCAAAGAAAACGACTTTAATCTCAATATCCCACGATACGTTGACACTTTTGAAGAAGAACAAGAAGTAGACATTAAGAAGGTAAAAGAAGAAATAAGCACATTAGAAAAAGAATTATCACTGGTAGAAAAACAAATGGCCGAATATTTAAAAACTATTATTGATTAACAAATGAACACACAACTTGAGAAAAAGCTAAATGAAATTTACGAATTCCTTATAAACAATAGGAAATACAATTCCTTTGTACACTTACTAGAATACAGGCAAGCATTAGTTCCATTCCAAACTGATAGGGACAAAATAATAAGCCTGATGCACTACATTGCTGGTACGCAGAGCCAACCTAACATGTCGAGCCTAGCCAGTTTTTTTGAGGATTTACATATTCACATAAGGTTCGACACCTTTGAAAACTTCGTTGACTCATTAGACGACATTCCAAACAAGCCAGGTTCACCCTCTAAAGCTTCCATTGCTGAGAGCTATTGGGTTAAGCTCCAAAGACTTCAACATAAACCTGGTTGGGGACCTAAAACCGCTGCTCTATTCTGCAAAGCGATGTTTAAGCTCCATAACGAATATGACGAAGAATTAGGCATCTGGGATGTTAACAGAAACATCGCATTGCGAAGCAAAGACGGTCTAAAACTACCTGTAGACACTGTCATCATAAGAATTTTTGAAGAACTGGGTTTAAAGCCTGCAACATTCAAGTCCATTAATGAGCTTCTGAAACATAAAAAATGGGACATAGAAGTTTGGGACGACCTTTGGTTTTGGGGTTTCATCACCCAAAGAACCAAAGGTAATACAAGGGACATCGTCTATAATCCTGAGAAATTGTGGACGCTTTTGGCTATCCCAAAAGACAAGAATACTCTTCAAGCAATTACAATCAAAGCGAGTGAATTTATACAACTATTAAAAGGAATCTAAAATGCTTTCAAAAGAAGAACAAGAACAATTTAGTAAGATTTTTGAAGAGCTAGGGAAAACCCTAGATATCTCAGAAACCCAATTTAACGCCGCCGTAGCCAGCTACCAGGCTGTTGGCAATCAATTGACAAAAGAAGGCTCAGCATTGGCTATTTATCAGCCTGAGATATTACCGCAAGGCTCTTTCATGCTTGGAACAATGATAAAACCCATCTCCGAGGAAGACGACATTGACATAGATTTGGTATGCAATCTACATGGCAAAAATCCATTTTGGACACAGCAAAAACTTAAAGAAGAGGTAGGAAAGCAACTGGCAGAAAATATGGTCTATAAAGACATGATGGAAGATAAAAGGAGATGCTGGACTCTCACATATCGCAAAGACTCTCCAAACCTTAAGGAAAGATATCATATGGATATACTCCCATCGATCGTAAATAGTAATTATAAAATTACCCTAGAGCGAGAACTCAAAATGGCCTTGGACATGAGTACCACTAAGCAACTAGAAATCTGTATAACTGATAATCAAACGAATAATTATCGTACTGAAACAGACCATCAGAAATGGCTTCTCACCAACCCTTTTGGCTATGGAAAATGGTTTTTTGACAGAGCTATAAATAATTCAGATTTATACAAAGAACTTTCAAGAGCAATTAGGCCAGTACCAGAGTATTCCAATAAGAAGCTAGTCTTGCAGCGTGTCGTTCAAATACTCAAGCGTCACCGAGACATCATATGGTACAATAGAACCGACAAAGACGACAAGCCAATTTCTATCATTATAACAACCCTTGCAGCTAAAGCTTACAAAAAGGAGCAAAACCTGATGGAAACACTATTAAATGTAGTTGAAAGAATGGGCAACGAAATAGAAGAAAAGTATTCCATTCAACACGGAGATTATATCAAATGGATAGCCAATCCAGTAAACGATAAAGAAAACTTTGCCGACAAATGGCCTGATAACCCAAGAAAAGAGGACAACTTTTATGATTGGTTAAAGGCTGTTAAGCTTGATTTGAACAAGATTATAGCTAAAAAAGGCTTGGGTCTTCCAGATATTGGAGAGGCAATGTCTCAACCTTTTGGTAAAGACTTGGTAAAGAATGCTTTCACATCCTATGGAGAACTCAGTTTATTATCAAGGACTGATGGAAACATGAAAATGGCTGCCTCAACTGGAATATTAAGTTCAGTTGGTCGCACCATAGTCCCAGCACATCAACCCTTTGGAGCTAATGAATAGGATATCGCTAGTAATCCAAGAGGGAGCTCTAAAGTCTTATTTTCCCGATAGTCAAGTATCAAGAGTAGGCGAAAAAGAACTAATATGGAAAGGAACATTGAAACCAACAGCTCTTAGCCCTACCTATACGATCAAGCTGCATTACAAAACTGGTAAAAACCCAACGGTCTATGTTATAAATCCAAAGCCACTAAAACTCCCTGAAGGTAAAGATCAGCTACCGCACGTTTACAGTACAAAACACCAACAGCTATGCTTGTATTACCCAAAAGACAAAGAATGGAATCCAAGTATGTTGTACGTACGCTCACTCATTCCATGGACATCAGAGTGGCTCTTACACTATGAGATTTTTGTGTGTACAGGTGTGTGGCATGGTGGGGGAGTAGATCACGACCCTTCTGAAAATAAACTATAAGTGAAATAGAGTTTTATAACATAAGCCGTAGATTAATGAAAAATATAGCATCAACTGTAAAACATATTATAAATCAATTACCCCCTAGTTGGGAGATAAAGTGTTTTGAAGATGTGGCTGAAATTGATGGGTCTAACCTAACAAATAGTACGGCACTCAATTATGAATTTGAATATATCTCTTTGTCCGATATTGATTCCAAAAATAATAGATTTTCAACCTCCAAGCAGGTTTTTGGAAGGGCTCCGTCCAGAGCACGAAGAGTTGTAAAACAAGGCGACATCCTTATGTCAACCGTTCGCCCAAATTTGAAAGCATTCTATTTGATAAAAACAGAAGTTAAGAACTTAATTGCATCCACTGGTTTTGCACTTATTACAGCTAAAGCTTGTAGTAAAGAGTATTTGTATCAATTTTTATTTAGTTCTGAAATAGAGAGGCAGCTTCATAAATTATTAGTTGGATCAAATTATCCTGCAATTAACTCTTCAGATGTACGAAAATTAAAAATTTCTCTCCCTCCACTTCCAGAACAAAAAGCCATTGCCAGCATCCTAGCAACCTGCGACACCCAAATCAATACCCTTGAAAAACTCATCTGTCAAAAAGAGCAACAAAAAAAATGGCTCATGCAGAACCTTTTGACTGAGAAAATTAAGTTAGTTACAAATCAAAAGAAATGGGTAGAAAGAAAGGTAAGTCAACTTTTTACACAAAAGCGTAGATATATAAATTGGGATGAAAAAGAGCAGTACAATTTAATTAGCATCAAAAGGCGTAATGGAGGTATTTTTTATAGACCACCGCTGCATGGTTATGATATTGGAGTAAAGAAGTTGAAAGAGGTAAAAGTTTCTGATTTTGTAATATCCAAACGACAAGCCTCTCACGGAGCATGGGCAGTTGTTGAAAAAAAATTCGATAAAGCTCATATTTCTGATGAATATGTAAGCCTTGAGGTTTTACCTCAATTTCTTGATCCAAGCTTTTGGAAATGGTATTGTCAACTCCCGATATTAACACATTGTGCCAATATTGACTCAAATGGTGTACATATAGAGAAATCAATATTTGATTATTCTCTATTTAAAAAAAGAAAAATTGCGATTCCTGAATCTCTTGAAGAACAACAAGCAATCGCCCAAGTCCTCACAACTGCCGAGAAAGAGATTTCCCTCCTAAAAGCTAAAACTGAAAAGCTAAGAGAATCTAAAAAAGGCCTAATGCAACAACTATTAACAGGCAAAAAACGAGTGAAAATATAATGGCTTCAAAACGTAACCAACTTTGTGAATGTGGCAGTGGGAAAAAGTACAAGAAATGTTGTATCGACAGTCCATTATCTTCGAGTAAAAGAGAACCAAAGTTCTCGGACTATAATAAATTAGACCTAATTAAAACGATATCATCTTTATCCTTGGTGCCAGATAATTCAGATAAAATTATTCGCTTGGAAAGTATAATGAATCAAATTTTAAAACAAAAAGATGAAGGAAAGGAACGAATAGAAGTAGAAACTTTAAAAGAAATATGTAAATCCAATTATGCCTTCAATGCAATGGAAGACCCTTCTGAAAATTGCTTTACGGAGATCATAACCTATTATGGAGGAGATTATATAATTTATCCAGGAATTACAGAAAATGGCAACTATGTTTTGCAAAGACTCCTAAATACCATTTTTGAAATTCAAGCATTCACCTTTTCCGATGAATTTAAAAGTCAGATAAACGAAGCAGCGTTATTATGCCTTGGGCTATCAAACCAAATTTCAGAAAAATTAGGTAGCAAAAGATATGAAATATATGATGCTCAGGGTGGTTTGCTATTTTTCCCTAGTGAAGTCAAAATCAATCAAATCACCAAAGCCATTGAGTTATCTGAATCTGAAATGGAGGACTTTTTAAGCAAATACGGTATTTCACTAGAGACATTGCATTATTTCTTATTTGAAAATTCTAACCAAGATACAAGTGACATATTTATAAACAACCCTATTTATAAGGATGAATCCAGTTATGTAATAGCATCACCTACCACGTTAAGTTATGCTTTGACTAATTATATTTGGGAAGTATCAGGAAAACACGAAAATAGAGCCTACCTAGAAACATCTTATAAAATATACTGGTGGAATGAAGCCCAATTAAAGTTACAAAAAATGGGTTTTGCTAGGTTTTCGTTAAATAAGGATAAAGTAGACCATAACAATACCAATGGGTATTATCAGTTTGACTCTGATAAAGTGGCGTTTATTTATATCAAAGATTCTAAAGATGATTTTAAAGCGAATCTTGAGAATTTGAAGCTCCTCCATTCTGACAAAAAAAAGTATTCAGATCACCAAATACTTGAAATAGAAATTATTCCAGTATTTGGTGTTGAAACATTTACTTTACAGGAAAATATAAATAAGAATTTCAAGCTGCATATTCCAATGCCTGAATTCGACATTCTGAGTATACTTAAATTGGCTGATGCCATTGACCTTTGGAAATTTGCCCAAATTTTGCATAATAAAATTGCAAACGGCTTTAGAATAATACCATCATCGTTTTTAGATTTATTTAAGTTCTACGTAGATAAAGACTACTCTTTTTATCAAAATGACAACTATTCTTTAGATGGCTTATTTGGACTGATTTCTAATGCAAAGGAGTGGCGAATTAATTCAAAAACAGAACCTGATATACATACTAGAATTAAAGAAATAGATACTTATCAGGTAAATATTAAGGTACAAAGAATTAGCAGTTTAGAAAGTATTTATCACCAGCAAAATATAGAGACAAACCTTTTGTTGGATTCTTATTTTCAACCTATTTGGGTATCTCCTCAGAGTATTGATTTTCCAAAAGAAGCAGGGGAGATAGTTAAGGGATTGGCAAATGTAATTGCATTTTGGATATATCAATTAGAAGATATCTTTTTTGAACCATTAAAGTTGCTTGGAGACAAGCCGATACAGTTTGAGTTTAATGTCTCCGACTGGAAAGATTTTATAGAACCTTTACCATCATTAGAAGCCCAGGAATTATCACATGAAAGCTTCGGTCCAATTGTTAAGGACAACTTAATTATATTGACCATTCCAATTGACTTTGTTAAAAAAGCCTATAGTCCTCAAAATGAAGGGGAAAGAGGACTTTTGAAAACAATAATATTCTCTCTTAACACACTTCTAGAAAATAGTAATTTTAAAAAAGTTGAAAACATAGAGACCATAATAAACAACATTGCTCCATTGGGAACTAAAAAGAAGCTAAATGTTTACTTTCCAGATGACAACCTTTTAAAAGATCCTACAAATGTCCGAGGATATAGATTATTACAGAAGCATGACGTGAGTATTCTACTTGATAATTTACCCACCCTTTTGGGTTTGAATTGTCCTAAAAAAGATAAAGAGCTAGATAGGAAAGAAAAGCAGGACTTATTAAATGACATTACCAAAGTTGCCTTCCTGCCATTGTTAAAGGATAGAATTAACAGATTAGATAATGTTGATTTGTTAATAAAGCTAATTGAATTTAACGAAGCAATTATTTTTAGACGTGAACTACTAAAATTTCAAATACCATCTAAAATCGCTTGTGGTTTACAGGATGAAAAATCAAATAAGGAATTAATAGATATTTTAAGCGACTTTGATAAAACCACAATTTCAATAAGGTGCTTAATAGAGCATATCGTTGCCGAGCAAGTTAGTGGGCATGTTTCACCATCAATGACTGACATTGATGAGCTAGTGGCAATAATGAATCAAGTCATGGAATGGGGGGCTCTTTCTGATCAAATATATTTCAATATAATGGATGAAAGAATAGCAGTTCTACCATCGGGAAGAATTGGAACAGATAAAAACCTTGAGGAAGCATTCCGTCACTTCCAAAAAATTAAATCGAGAGAGGGCGTTGCAGATGTCATAGAAAACTTTATTTATTCATTTCCAAAGCTGAATAAAAATAACGGGAAGGAAATACCCACCGGTTTAGATAAGGCATTTTTGGCTGACTACAAAATATCATTTACTCGCCTATTTGAATTTATGGATACCCTATTTCAAATAGGGCTTGATCAGCAAATGTCTTATAACAAAATCGAGGTATCTACATTAAAGTCAGAATTATTGAATAATGGCTTTAGTATTTCCGAAATAGATAATGCCCTTGCCTACTTATGTTTGACAAAAAGAGGCTCAGTCGATCAAAAGCCTGATGGCTATGAATATTATGATATTATTCCATGGCGATTTAATAGAAGGCTTTCTGTTTTGGCAAAACCTCTTTTCAAAATAGAAACCCAAAAGGATAAAGAAGATCTTCTTTTTTGGGGGAACAAACAATTAGTACAATGCAAACGCTATTTACAAAGCCAGATACAAAGTGGTAGATATCGTGCTATTCCAAAAGGAAAAATGGAAGAGATTCTAGGAAAAATGGCAAATGAAAAAGGCGAACTCCTTGTTAAAGACCTTCTTAAAACACTTGAAAAGGACACAAAACTAGTTTTGAAATCAGAGGTAAAAATTAATAGTAAAAGTGTCTTTTATGCCTATAAAGACTTGGGTGATGTAGATATTCTAATTATTGATATTGCAAATAAGCTTCTTTTAAGTTTAGAGTGTAAAAACATTGCCGCTACAAGAAATATAAAAGAAGTTTTTGACGAATTTGATAAACTATACACTGGCAGTAAATATATAGGGAAACACTTAGAAAGGCATAATTGGCTAAAACAAAACATTGACTTATTATCAGCACAATATGGGATAGACTTCAGTGGATTCACTGCTCAATCCGCATTTATTACTAATGAACAATTATTTACCCCAATACTTAAAGGAGAAAAAATAGAAATGCCTTTTATAAGCAAATATGAAATTGAAAAAGATGGATACTCGTCCATTCTAAAACACTTTTTAACTAAATATTCACAACAATGAAACGAAAAGAAATACACGTTGTATCCAACAAAGACAGAGGCGGCTGGGACGCCAAAAGAGAAAATGCTGAAAGAGCCTCCAAAAACTTTGATACCAAGCAAGAAGCAATGGACTGGGGTAAGGATCAGGCTCAAAAGATAGGGGCGGAGCTTATCCCACATCGCAAAGATGGTCAAATACAAAACCCAAATAGTTATGGAAACGATCCCAACCCACCAAAAGACAAAAGCCATTGAAAAAAGAGAAGTTTAAAATATTATCTATCGATGGCGGCGGAATAAGAGGAATTTTTCCTGCCATGATCTTGGCTAACTTTGAAGCGGAGCTAAAATCAAAAGGGGTGGAGAAATGGCAAGTATACCAAAACTTCAACTTGATTTGTGGTACTTCTACAGGGGGTATTATGGCCGTGGCATTAGCTTTAGGCATCCCTGCAAAAGAGATTTATGAACTTTATCTTAACAACGCCAAAGTGATCTTTGGTAGTAAGAGAAATATGTATTCGCGTTTATTTAATTCAGCTCACACAAGAACTAATCTAGAACAACTCATAAAAGATAAGTTTAAGGAATATCATGATGGAAGTGATGGAGAGCACCCTAGACTTCTTCATTGTAAAACTCCTGTTGCCATTCCGATATATGACCTCATGGAAGGCCGACCTTCAGTATTAAAAAGCAAATATCATGATGCTTTTGTACGTGATTTTCATATCCCTGCATATCAAGCCGCTCTAGCAACATCAGCTGCACCAACCTATTTTGACCCTTATTCATCATCTTACGTTGACTTGAGCGGTCTTGAAAAACCTTTCCATAATAAGGTTGATGGAGGTGTATTTGCAAATAACCCAACTTTAAATGGTATGATTGAGGCTCAAAAGGTATTTAAACTTAAAATGGAAGATTTTTCTATTCTATCACTAGGAACTGGTCATCAAAAGTTTTGTGATGCAGGAATTGATAAAAAGAATAAAGCTCGCTTAAAGTATGGCATAAAATACTGGATGCTAGAAGATGGAAAAAAGCGTTTGATTGACCTTTTCATGCAAGGTCAGTCACAACAAATTCAAAATATCATAGGTATTATGAAAAATGGCATTGACAAAAGTGAGCCAGATAATTTTGACTACCTCCGAATTGATACTGAACTTGACAGTACTTGCCCAATAGAACTAGACGAAACAGATAAAGTGAAATTGGACAAACTTGCAGAGAAGGCGATTATTCAATTTCAAACCAATGCTACTACCATGATATCACTATTTGGAACAGGATCAAAGTGGTCAGATACTAACACAATTATAAATGAAAACGAACGCTAAAATCAACACACAGCCATATTTCCTGCAGTTTTGCCAAAACATATCTTTAACCTTAGGAAGATCCAAACGATTGACCACCTCTAAAAGGAATGTGGAGAAGAAAATCAAAGAGCATTTTACGTACCATAAGTTACCTAGGCCAGACTTTTTTATTCAAGGATCTTATAAAATGAAAACGATGGTGATTAAAAGTGATGGAACATACGATGTTGACTTAGGTGTATATTTTCGCAGAGATAATGATTTGACTCCAAGCACCGTACAAAAACATGTATACGAAGCTGTAAATGGTATTACTTCAATAGGTGCTAAAAGAAAGAACAAATGCGTAAGACTAATTTATAAAAGTTATTATAACATTGATTTACCAGTATACTCAACTTATGACACCGAACATCCACACTTAGCTACAAAAAAAGGTTGGGAAGAAAGTGACCCCAAAGAGCTGTGTGCATGGTTTGATTATAAGGCGAAAAAACATGGATCACAATTGATTAGTTTAGTGAAATATTTCAAAGCTTGGGCCAACGTGACTAGTGGAAGAATGCCTTCGGGAATAGCTTTCTCTGTTTGGGTGGCAGAAAATTTTATTGGTCATGTAAGAGACGACATCGCTTTTTATAAAACCGCTGTAGCAATCCAAAATACTTTCGGTAGGCACCCCACTTGTATCAATCCCGCAACACCTAATGATGATTTTTTGGAAAAGCTCACGCCTATTCAAGTAGTAGTTTTTGAAGATAAGTTTGACAAAATGATTAGTCTAGCAAAAACTGCTCTTGAGGAAAAAACAGAAGCGAAAGCCCTTGCCACTTGGAAAAAGATATTTGGTCGCAATTTTTACGTTAACTTATTCTAAATAAGCAAATGAAATACCACCTATACATAGACGAAAGCGGAGATCATGGACTAACAAAAGTTAATCCGGACTTTCCTGTATTTCTACTTTGTGGGGTACTCATTGCCAAGCCAGACTACGAAAATATTCGACAAGAGTTCAATACCATCAAGAGATCTCTTTGGAATGATAAAAAAGTTATATTTCATAGCAGGGACATCCGTAAATGCGACAAAGAATTTGCAGTTCTATTTGACCTTGAGAAGAAGAAGTACTTTTATGAAAAACTCAACCTTGCCATGGATAATGGTAAGTTTACGGTCATTGCTTCGGCCATCAAAAAAGATACTTACATCGAAAAATTCGGTCGCCTGTCCAATGACGTATATGAACTAGCCCTGTCTTTTATCATAGAAGCGACAGTACTTTTTCTAGAAACACAACCCAGCGATAACAAAGAGCTAGAAATCATTATTGAAAGAAGAGGAAGGAAGGAAGACAAGAAACTTGACGAACACTTTCAACGCTTGCTCTCCAGAGGTACAGGAATAATAGAACCAGAGAGCCTAAAAGCGTTGAAGCTAGAGATCAACTTTCTGAGTAAGAAGGAAAATATAAATGGTCTCCAGTTGGCGGATTTAGTAGCATATCCTATAGCACGGTACGTAATTGAGCCACAGAGAGCCAATCCAGCATTTGACAAGATTGAAAGTAAAATTTATGCAAAAGAGGGGAACAAACTAGGATTGAAGATATATCCATAAAAACAGAAAGCCCAGCTTAACGCCGAGCTTTCTGCCGATCGGGGACACCCCGGTCCAAATATTTTCTGTGAGTTAACAATTAACGTGTTGAAACACTTAATGATTAACGATACAAAGATAATACATTTGGTGAATTTAGTACAACAGTTAACCGAAAATACATTCAATGAAATCATGTTGCTAGATGTCAAGGTCAGCAACTCAATCATTTGAAACACATGAATAGACCAAGTTTTAGAGAAGACCATATAAGCCAAATACCCGCAATCCAACTTTTAATGAAGCTGGGTTATGTGTACTTGACACCATCCGAAGCTAACCACTTACGTGGTGCAAAAGTTAGCAATGTGATTCTGGAAGAAGTCTTAAGAGATCAATTAAAATTGATTAATTCTGATAAAAAAATAAGCTCAACGCGTACCACTTATGTAAGTGATTCTAACATAGAGCATGGAATTCGTTTCCTAAAAGAAATTACAACTAACGATGGTTACATTGCTGCATGTGAAAAGGCTTATAACCTACTTACTTTGGGACAAACCCTTGACCAAACTTTTGATGGCGAACTGAAAAGTATCACCCTAAATTACATTGACTGGCAAGACATTTCTAATAACAAATTTCATGTAACTGAAGAATTCAGGGTAATGAAAAGCTCCTCTAAAGAGTATTTCATTCCAGACATTGTTCTTTTTGTAAATGGGATTCCATTTGCTGTCATTGAGTGTAAACGACCGGATATCAAAGAACCCATTGCTCAGGCGATCAACCAAACCTTAAAATACCAACAAAGTGACGGTATTAGACCACTCTATTTATATAACCAACTTCAACTTTGCCTTGCCGATAGTCAAGCAGCTTATGGAAGCAATAATACCAAACCAGAGTTTTTTGCCAAATGGAAAGAATACTTCCCAAGCCAGAGCGATGAAAATAAATACCATGAAAACCTAAAAGCGATCAAAAACCGAAAGCTTGATCAAAACGACCATGCTAAACTTTTCTCTGAGACTTTCTTTTACCTAAGGGGTTTCTTTGAACAACAGGGAGAAGAAGAACTCGAGACTACAACTCAAGACGAGTATATCTATAACCTCTGTAGACCCGAGCGGCTAATGGACCTGAGCCATAATTTCATTCTATTTGAAAATGGAACAAAGAAAATTGCACGGTACCAGCAATTCTTTGCCGTTAAAAAAGCGATAGAAAGAATACATATTATTGACCACGACCGTCGCCAAGGGGGAGTAGTATGGCATACCCAGGGAAGTGGAAAATCTTTAACCATGGTCATGCTCGCACAAGCGATTGCCATGGACAGAACCCTTTCTAACCCCAAAATCATTCTGGTTACAGACCGTACTGATTTAGATGATCAAATTTCAAACACCTTCCGCAAGTGCGGTAAGTTTGTTAATCGTGCAACAACAGGAAAACGACTCGTTGACCTTTTAGAAAGTGACAGCGATGCAGTTGTAACCACCATTATCAATAAATTTGTTGCTGCAGTTAAGAAAATAGAAACACCTCTTACAAGTAAAAACATCTTTGTATTGGTAGATGAAGGGCATCGTACACAACATGGTACATTTAATGTTGATATGCAAAGAACACTCCCCAATGCCTGCTTTATCGCTTTCACAGGAACGCCACTTTTTCTAAAAGACAAAAACACAGCACAAAAATTTGGTGGAATAATAGAGCCATCTTATACGGTTGACCAAGCTGTAAAAGATGGTGCCGTAGTTCCTTTACTTTATGAAGGCCGCATAGCCATTCAAAATGTCAACCCAGGGCCAATAGATACGTTTTTCAGCATGGTATCAGAGCCATTGGGCGAATATGAAACGGCAGATTTAAAAAAGAAATATGCCCAAAAAGATCACCTCAATGCAGCAGATCAAAAAATGTGGCTTATTGCCCACGACATAAGTAAACACTATAGAGACAACTGGCAAGGTACAGGCTTTAAAGCTCAATTGGTATGTGATAAAAAAGCAAGTGCTGTTAAATATAAAACACTCTTAGACACCATTGGGATGGTATCATCTGAAGTACTTATTTCGCAAGAAAATGAGCTCGAAGGGGATGAATTAAGTTACGATCAGCCATCAGAACAAGTCAAAAGGTTTTATACCAAAATGGTGGATGACCATGGCAATGCTAAAACCTATGAAAAGAATATAATATCCAGATTCAAACACCAACAAGACCCTGAAATAATAATTGTAGTAGATAAGCTTTTGACAGGTTTCGATGAACCTAAAAATACTGTTCTGTACTTAACTCGAAACTTGAAAGGGCACAAACTACTCCAAGCTATTGCAAGAGTTAACAGAGTAGCTCCAGACAAGGAATTTGGCTATATCATAGACTACTATGGTGTCATAGAAAACCTTGACGAAGCTCTCGACCTTTATTCTTCTTTTTCCGACTTTGACCTAAGTGACCTGGAAGGAACAATGCTCAATGTTACTGAAGAAGTAAAAAAACTTTCCCAACACCACTCAGAACTTTGGTCAATATTTAAAGGGCTGAAAAATAAGTTAGATCCAGAGCCATACCAAAAAGTATTACGAGACGAAGCAGTAAGGGTAGGGTTTTATGACAAACTAGCAAAGTATGCCAAGACTTTGAAACTTGCTTTGTCTACAATTAACTTTCGTAAATCAACCAACGACAGCCAAATTGAAAACTACCAAGAAGACCTCAAGTTTTTTATTAAACTCAGAATAGCCGCCATTCAAAGATATAGCGACAAAGTAGATTATAAAAAGTATGAAGGTCAAATACAAAAACTAATCGATACCCACGTAACGTCCGAAAAAATTGAGGTCATCACAGACTTGGTGAACATTTTCGATAGAGATAAATTTCAAGAAGAAATTGAAAAAACAGTCGGCTTGGCAGCCAAGGCAGATAAAATAGCTAGCCGTACGGCCAAGCATATTTCGGAGAGAATGGAGGAAGACCCTGCCTTCTACAAAAAATTCTCACAACTTCTACAAGAAGCAATTGCGGCTTATGAAGCACACAGGCTTAGTGAAGCCCAATACCTCAAAAAGGTAAAAGAGATTTTAGAAAATGTTCGTAGTGGTACAGACCAAGACATCCCTGCACAGTTTGCAACTTTTCCTGTAGCAAGAGCGACTTATGGCCTCACTTTGGAGTTTTTGAAACAAAGGGAAATAATTGATGCTACTATCGCATCAGCGATAGCAACTGGACTATTAACCATCTTAGATATTGCAATACTTGATAAGGGTGTACCCAAAGTTGATTGGAAAAGAAATACGCAAATCACAGGTAAACTGCTTATTGACCTTGGAGATTACCTCATTGATGAAGTCCGAGACAAACACCAGGTAGAACTCTCTTTCAAGGAGATGGATGATTTTGCCGAAAACCTAATTGAAATGGTTGCCAAACACTATACTTAATGGAAGAAAGCATTCAGTTTGGCTCACATACAATTTCTTTTTACCTCACTTTTTCCGAGCGTAAAACACTTGGCATTACCGTAAGACCAGATTATACCGTTTGGGTCAAAGCTCCTATGGATGCCGATTTAGCCAAAATAAAGACAAAGGTTCGCAAAAAAGCTCCATGGATACTCAAACAGCAAAGTTTCTTTCTGTCATTTCACCCTAAGCAAACTGTCAAGAAATATGTCTCAGGAGAAACATTTCTGTATCTGGGTACACAATACTTTCTTTTGGTCAAAATTGCCAATACGCCTTTAGTACGTAGGGCAGGAAAAGAACTTATAGTATATGCCAAAACTAAAGAAGCTGCTAAACATGTATTGAAAAAATGGTACATCGCACAAGCCCACATCGTTTTCAGAAAAGTAGCGGCACCCATCATTGAAGACTTTAAAAAGTATGGAGTAGAGCCTTCTCAATTAGTCCTTAGAGACATGCCAACCAGGTGGGGAAGCTGTACTCCAAGAGGTAAAATAATCCTCAACCCGGAACTAGTAAAAGCACCAAAAGGATGCATAGAATATGTGATCACCCACGAGCTCTGCCACCTAGTCTACCACGACCACACCACCAATTTCTACGACCTCCAATCCAAACACATGCCCACATGGGAAAAATGGAAAATGAGACTGGAGAGGCTTTTGGCTTAACAAATCAAACTATGGAACCTTTATTGAAAATACTAATCAGCGACACCAAAGTTATTAGATATTTTAGGAGAACTTTTAGAATGGTGGTTGTTATTGCCTTCGCTTTAGTCCTTTACAGAAAAGCCAAAGGGGAGTATACACCCTTTGAAGCGTTAGACATCAATACTATTATTTCATTCGTGTGGTCATTTCAAATAATCATTCCTTTCGTATTTTTTATAGTTTCGTATAAGCTAATCGACCTATTCGACACATTTTTGTTTTGGCTACTTCAGAAAATTCCATTGTTTATTTTTAATAGTTGGATGCAGAAACCGATCAGGGAGTTGCTTAAGATTCAGAATGAAAGCCAGTTAGGGATTGACCAATTCAAATCAAGTATAAATACATATGCTTCTAAGAATGAAAAAGCACTAAACCGTATAGCTGGAGTGGTATCAGAGAAACTAGAAATTTACCTTGGAAGAGACCCTAAGAAAGCTCAAAAAAGGCTCAAAAGGCACAAAAAAGACCTAGAGAAAAAGATTCAACTAAAAACATTTGATTTAAGGGAGAACATCATATTTGGCTTAACTTTTCTAATAAGTTTAAGAGCTGGTCTATTTTGTTTTTTAGATACCACTACATTTTCATTTCAATTGGTTAGTATGTTTATTTATATAATTGCTATTGTAAGTATAATTTCCCTTATCGTCAAACAATACATCGATAGCTCTATCTTTATGGTTTATAAACTGCCGAATAAATATTTCGATCTTAAACAACAAGAAAGCTTAATTAACAAAGACTAAACATAGATGGGAGGTCAGCACCGTAGGTAAGACCGTTTCCAATGGACGATAATGCTTTGATAATTACCTTTACAAATCGTATTAACTCCTTTGTCTTAAATTAGAAATTACACATATAATACTAATAGAGAGCTTTATGAACATACAACAATGATCGATAATAAGGAAAAAGGAGACATTGGAGAGGACTTCGTTAATCAATTAGCGTATAAGTCTTACTTGAAATATTGGTGCTACCCTAATCCGACAGACATTTGCGGTGATAAAAAGGAAATTTGCGACTTACTGATATTGTTTCGTGATATCGCAATAATAATTTCCGTTAAAAATCACAATTTCGATGGCAATTATGGGAGATACAAACGAAAAGTAATTGATAAATCTAGTAAGCAACTTAATGGTGCCTATAGAAAACTATTTGCCTCACACAGAGATATTTTCATAAAGCACCCAGATAGAGAAGCAGAACTGTTTGAACCACAAAAATATAGTAATGTTTATAGACTGACCATCAATGTAGGGGAACAATTTGAACACTATGAGCTTGGTGATCAAACAGACAATAAGGGATTTATAAATATCCTGAATAGAGACACTTTTGAAGCTATTATATCTGAACTTGATACAATTAAAGACTTTGTAGAATACTTAGACGAGAGAGAACAATTATTGCTTTCAGGTAAGGGTTTAAACTTCAATTGCCAAGAGAAAGACCTATTAGCAGAGTTTTTAACTAACGAAAGGAAGTTTCCTTTTGATTATAGCTCCTCAAACATTCAAGAGTTTAATTTAAATCTAAGCGGTGCTTGGGGAAATTATATCAATAGTGAACCAGTAAGGCGAAAGAAAGAAGCGGATAAGGCGAGCTATTTTATAGATAAATTAGTCAAAACGGATATTTTGAAACTGCCCGATGGGGAAGTTTTAGCAAAAGAGTTAATGTACATGGGGCGGATGGATAGACGAATGCTTGCTAAAAAACTATTTAGGTTGGTAGCGAAATATGAAAACCAAGATGATGTGTTTGCTAGAAGCTATTCAGAATATAATGGAATTGGACATCTATTAATTTATTATCCACCAAATCGAAAAGAAACAGAGGTTGATGAGTTCATTCGGATTGCAATGCAAATATATGCTTACAAAACAAACTTTAGCGAGCGAGAGATAATAGTCTTGGCTGCCACCAGAGGGCTAAAACAATGGAAGTTTGTGATGTTTCAAGCAGACCCGCCAATTCCAGACAACGTAAAAAGTTATCTAGACAAATTAATCGAGCAATTTGGCTGGTTTAAGGATATGAAGACTTTCTACTACGAAGAGGAAGAATATCCATCAGAAAGCTAAAGGATGAAAGCATATTTAATAGAAAAAGTAAAATGACTTTCAGAGAAGTAGAAGATTCTGTATTTAAGTGAATGAGCCCGCGACCACAATTATAAACTAAAAAATGACTAAAGAAATAATAAATAACCTAACAAGGGAAAATCACTTTGAACGATTAAAACGGAGTTTTAAAAATGCTTTGGAGGTTTTAATTGTGAGTCCTTTTATTTCTAGCTCTGTTGACTTTTTTCCATTTGACGCCTTGAAGAAGTTAGAAAAATTAACGCTAGTAACAACCCTAAAACCAAATGATTTGGATCAATACTCGAAAGTTGCTTTTTTTAAAACGCTATGTGAATTTTGTGATGTAAAGGATATAGAGTTGTCGATTTTAATTGAAAATTCCCTTCATGGAAAAGTTTATATCTCAAAATACGAGGATGAAACAATGGAAGCGATTATAACTTCTGCAAACTTTACAAACAATGGATTAAGGCTAAATAATGAATGGGGAACTGTAATTACTGATGCGGCACAAGTTGAGGAACTTAAATATGGCATTCTCAGTAGAGTAGCACTAGAGCCCTTACAACGGTATCATATTGATAACTTTCTTTCAGCAATATTACAAAACCCAATAATTCAATCGGACAGAACCCTTACATCCCTTGATCTCACTGAAAACATTAAATTAAAAAATACTCCATTTATACCAGGCAAAAATATAAACTATTGGCTTAAACCTATTGGCGTAAGTACGGATTTAGTCCCTAAGAACAAAGTATTTGATGAAATAGATACCGATTTACATTTCTCTAAATTAAAACCAAAAGGAGTAAAAGAAGGTGATATTTTAATATGTTACGCAGTTGGCCACTTAAATATTATATCAGTCTATAAAGTGAAATCTGAAGTAAAATATACTGGAAATGAAAACGATAGGTGGCCGTATTTTGTAATTGGCGAAAACCTAACACCCTACTATGGACAATCTTGGAATCAACAAGGTATTACAATAACTAATCAAAAAAAACAAGTGTTAGAAAAAGGAGAATTCAACGTTACACCAAGTGGTAAGAATTCCTTTGGTAGTTTAATGCAAGGTGCTGACAAATTAAGAATCACTCCCGAATTTGGACAATATTTAATTGATAAAATAGTAAGTATTGACACAGTACTAAAAGCAAAGACTATTCATGCTTAACAATTCGTAGGCCTTAGTTTAAGCTACCTTTTTTTATCGTTTTCCCTTGCGTAGCGATGTCAATCTACTCGCAATCACACTTAACCCTAATTAATGCCGTTTTACAATTCCAACTTGGCTCCCCAGTGCAAACAGAGACCCTATAATATCTATCGCCCCCATTGTTTGGTAAGCTTCCAGAAATTAAAGGTGTATTTTGTCTACTAGCAGAACCAACAAAATCGTTACCAGTACTGTTGACTGTCGATAAGTATTGTAAATTCAAATTATTAGGAGCGATACCATTAAACCAAGTCCCCCATTCATATTGATTGGTTCTGTTCCAATATCTATCACTTTCTTGGACATTTATGGAATACTTTGATTCACATTGACATAATGAGGCATCAATTTTAATATTGCCACTACAAACATCTATTGGTGTATCACCAAATATAGCTTGTCCGTTAATTGTATAGTTGGGCGTAGCTGGTTTGTTTGAAATGTCTAAATAGTTTGGGGAAGTTTCATTAATCCATGTTTCCCACTTTTTAAATATCCACCAACCTTCATGTTTTTCTATAAAAAGTTGAACCTGATATCTGCCAGGCGGTAAGATTAAGTTTGAAAAAACATCCGAGAAGCCCTGGTTACTTGGAGTCCAATTTGTTAAGCTTACATAACCACCCCTTTCCAAAAATTTATTTCCATTTCTTAAGAGAATCCATTTGATATTATAATAACCAGTAATTGAAAACGGTAAAAATCTCCATCCTGTCACTGTCACTGTTTCGGGCTGGCAAATATCATAACTTGTACTTATAGAATTATCATGACTGGGCCCAAGAATAACGTTCCCTAAACTGCTTCTAGCAGAAATCACGGGTCGATTTGCTTGCGAAAACGTAAATGATATAACAAGTATTGATAATAAAGATGTTATAATTAAATTTCTCATTTTGCTTTTAATTTTAATGAACACTTTTCGATAAATAGAATATAAAAAAGACTTGTACATCTTTTTTATAAGCAGAAAGATGTCTCAAAATTCCGCAATATCGTGCGACTATTCAATCCCTAATATTAGGGATATCAACATCAGGTTAATATGAAATTTTAAAAAACGGATACTTGGAGAAAAATCAACTTATTTGGAGCTTCCCCATTCCCTGCCTTTGGCGGGAATGGTGTCAGGCTGTCTGTTACAGGTTCTCGTTCTGCTAAAGCTTCACTGTGGGCTATCCACTAGCATTCTTAAGCCGGGCGTGTTGCTATAGTTGTAACATACTTTATAAATGGATCGGTGCTCAAGAAGTAGGTGATTAAAGACCCCTCCATTCAATAACTTGGATTGAAACAAAACCACATCAGTTCGAATTAGAGATAGAACCTTTATTCATTACTTGCCTCCTTTTTGGCCTTCAACGATACCCTTTCCAGTTCCTTATGTATTTTTTGTTTCAATAGTTCACGGTCTGGCAGTTCAGTAAGATATTCAGCTACTTTGATACCTGCACTCTCAAGCTGGAGCAGTTCTATTTGCTCATGTCCACCCTCAGCACAAAGAATCAAGCCCAGCGGAGTATCTTCCCCACTTTGTTTTTCGTTTTTATCGAGCCACCGCAAGTACAGTTCCATTTGCCCTTTATAAGCTGCTTTAAATTTGCCCAGTTTTAGCTCAATAGCAATGAGCCGCTTGAGCTTTCGGTGGTAAAAAAGCAAATCTAGGTGAAAGTCTTCGCCATCAATGATCATGCGTTTTTGACGCTCCACAAAACTAAAACCAACTCCCAATTCCATGATAAACTGCTCCAGTGAATTAACCAGGCTTTGTTCCAAATCCTTTTCACTATACATACCTTTGAGACCAGCAAAATCTAAAAAGTAGGGACTTTTAAAAATCAAATCAGGCGAAAAACTTTCGCCTTTTCGCATTTGACTAAGCTCTGCAGGTATAGCCCCTTCATCTTGACCACTAATAAGCGTTCGCTCGTAGAGCATCCCATCTATTTTAGTCCTAAGGGTATCTCTACCCCAAGTTTCTGCCATAGCCATGGTAAGATAAAAATCTCTTTTCACCTCTTCTTTCAGTACTAAAAGTTCTATAAAATGAGACCAGCTCAATTTGGTCGCAGCCTGCGACACAATTTGAAAATCAGGGAATAGCTCAGCAAACTGCATCATTCTGCGGATATTCCTTTCTTGAAAACCCCGCTTGCCATATTGCACCTGCAATGCGGTCGCAAGCTGCGACACAATCTGTTTACCGTATTCCGCCCGTTCATTATTGAGCAGTTCTCTATTGATTACCTCGCCAATTTGCCAATACAAGAGCGTCATACTTTGGTTCGCTGTCTGGGCTACCACACGCCTGGCCTCTTCAATCAAACCGCTTATTTCACTAAAAAGAGCTTCTGGCACTTTTTTTAATTCCATATAATTCCTGTTTTCTGACGGTGAGCATTTACATCGTTTTCCAGCTCCAAATGGTAAAGATAAAATTTCCTATATTCTCATTCCCATTTGCCTCTAGCCATAATAAGAAATAAACGCAATCAATAGGTCAGCATCACAGGTCAGGCCGATCGCCAATCGCTTTATTATATGCCTCCAAAGCTTCCCTCTTCTTAAAGTATTTAGGTGCAGAAGGATGATACCAATAACATACCTTCGCCCCATTAAAATCAACATCCAAATGATCCAGCCATCCGCCTAATTGCTTTCCAAGTACAATAACGATGCTTGGCTCCAATTCTTCGAGCACCTTTTCCAGAGCACCTTTTGAAGACCTAAACATTTCTTCTGTAGGACGAACCCTAGACTTATCACCAACAAAGCCCTGCACATAATTATAAAATACAACTGTTTCCCAAAAAGCTCTTGCCGTTTCATCGTCTAAATAAGTTTCAAGCCTACCAGTTAAAACCTAATCAATAGTTGTAAAAAAGCGATGCCTCCTACCTTTCGCCCTTTCCAAGTGATACCGCAGTACATCTTTAGTATATTCATCATTCAACTCATCCCCATGTTTATTATAATGAGATTCTCCCAGAATCAATACTTTCATCTCTTGCTCATCGTATCTGAAGCCAACTGCTGGTTTAAAAATTACGTTTGTCATAAATTGTTTTTTTAATGTTCCCTCACGGGTCTATTTATCGTATTTATATGCTATGGTAGCCTTTTGATCCTATTTTTTAGACATTATTTATTTAGGCGGGCCACTGCTACTATGCCTATGCCCCTATCAAGTAACCCAAGTCAAAGTCAATCAAAAGCGTTAGCACCGTAGGTCAGACCGTTTTTCGCACCGCAATTCAGACTGGCCTAAATAGGGTGTTTTCCCCCTAGGTTATTAATTGTTTCTTGAATTCTTTTGCATGTCTATAAATTTAATAATCTCACTTTTGAAACAACCTCTTGATTTAATGACCGTGCCACATTAATATTTTATAAATCCTAAATAGCAACAATGATTTTAACCAGACTTTTATCACTCGTTTTTCTATTCTTGTGTATGTACCCCCTTAATGCACAAAAAACAGATGCCCAAAAGGTAGCTACTAAGCATCAGAAAAAAGCACATAAAGATCCAAAAATGACAGTAGATGTTACCCAGAATGGAAAAAACCCTGTGGTCTATTATGACTACGATATTATTTATGACGATCCAGGTTTTACGGCCCCGCTAACTGGCAATCCAGGTTCGATTGACCTTAGTGATATTCATGTAGGGGACAATACTGTTGCTCTAAGGCTTGGTCATAAAAACGACCTTATTCTTGTGCTATTTGTAGAGAAGAATAATAAAAAGATAACTGGGGTTTATCGATATTTTTGGAGAATTCAAGACGGGGTCGATATACAAGTTAAATTAACAAGTAATGAAGACGTATTAGTCGTTTATGGAAACAACCATGACATTAATCGAAGACTGCATTTCGACACACAAACGAAACAGTGGCAAAGAGGGCCAGAAAATCGTGTTCATAAAACAAGCAAGAAGAATTACTTTCCACCTGGAGGAGAATATGTTTCAACAGTTAAGGTTAAGTGATCCTAAGTTTTTAAAATCAATGCATCAATTAAATACATGACATGAAAACTATCTTAATTTTAATCATTACATTTTTTGCCATAAATCCTTTAGCTGCTCAAAAGAGTAAAGTCAAGATTACGGTAGTGAATGAATCTACAAACTCGGCAAAAGGAAGGGTAAGGATAAGCCCTGATTATAGTTCACAAGGCGAACCATTAATATTTTTTGAGCTTGCTCCTGGAGAAAGAAAAGACACAACAATCAAAGTTCTGCGTTACAATTATCTATTTGCAGAAGCAACCTTATCGGATGGCAATAAAAAGGTTGGAGAATTAGCTAGAATTGATCCTAAACTTTTAAAGCTAAAGAACGAAACGTTTGCTGCAATAATTGAAGACAAAGATTTTGACGGAAAGGAAAATAAAATTAACCTAGACGACATTCCCAAATCTGAAGTTTTCCCAAGCTTAACGGGTATAAATTTTATCAATAAAACTAAAAAGCCTTTGCCTCTTTCTGCTCTATATTCAGAACACTTAGGTGGGCTTGTTCTTTATTGGAAAGGTGAAAATGGGCAGTTTAATAAAGTTACTGAAGTCCCACCCTTAGCCTTAGGTGTTACAATGAAAAATATAGAATATGGCAAGGAAACCAAAGAGGAGTCAATCAAGTTTCTATCTGAAAGCGGCAGCTCTTTAAATCTTTCAATACCCACTCTTGGGGCTGCAGGGTTTGTATATGAAACCTCGTATCTATATCAGCTTAATACCTTGCTGTCTAATTATGGTTTTGTTGAATATAAATCTCCACAAGAGCCAAATGCTCTTATAAAAGGATTCGACAATATGCCATATTTCTGGGCTTATTCACTCGTTGCCAGTGCCGAAAAATACCCAGACAAAAACCTTGAAATAGCTCAAGTCAATAAAGCTTTTGTTTTTGAGGGTGTTTACCACGAACTAAAGAAACATAAACAAACGGAATCTAATATTGATGGCTCGGTAAGTTCGTTCTTAACAACAAAAGGACGTTTTTTAAAGGAAGAGTCTGAGACCAAAAAGAAAATTATTGGCAGTAGTTATCTAGGATACTGGGTTGAGGAGTCTAGTGAAAACACATATACATTTCTCTTATCATTCGCTCGGCAGAGAATAATTAAAATAATAGCTGAGACAATCATTTCATATGAAAACCAAAAGGCCGCAGAAGAATATTACGAAAGTGTTCGAGTCGATATTCCTAGCCTCCCTAAATGGGATTCAGACAGGTTTGCTCTTTCAAAGTCTCTTAATATCATTTCTTCAGAGGAACTAAATAACCTTGGAGGAACAACAATACTTGAAACAATTCCCGCAGGAATTAAGACCTACACAAAAACAAATCCAGATGGCTCAACTTCAACAGAAATTTTTAAGGTCGATAAGCTTAAAATACTTGAAGGCGAGCAAATGGTTAAACAAGGAAGAGCTGTTTTAGACGGTCCTTAAAAGAGGCTAACATCGATCAATAATACTACTATCAACACTTCAGATGAGCCTAAAGTGTCATAGCCTTATGTTATAACCTCCTAAAAATCACTTTTTATCCTTTCAAATGAAATCAATTTGGGAAGTAGATTCTCATAATCGTTCGGAAACATACCTTTTAGCTTCTTAGCAATAGTCTTTACTCTTTTTTCATTATCAACGATGATATAACTTATATCATTAGGAGTAAAGGTTAGCTTATGGGTGTTAAAGTGGGGTTTTGAGCCATACTTTATCTTAATCTTACTCCACGCTAATTCTTGATATAATGGTTTATGTAGAGGATCCCTATCATTAATTCCAGGTAGATAACGCCACTCCCTTTCATCATAGAACCTATAATTCGGAGTTGTTTTAGTCTCCCTTTCTAATAGGCCTTCATATTCCTTAGTATTTTGAAAAATATTCAAACGACTTAATTGAAGCATACTCACCCAATTTGGATCAATATTCATCTTTGCAGGAAGTTTTTCATTTATGGTCAAAGCCATAACTACAAGACTTCCAAAAGGATTTTTTTGAACGTTAGTGATCATTGAGTCTTGGAAGAGTTTAGTATTTATTTTACCTAGAGCCTCACTAATTTTTTTACTCCTATCAAATATTGTAGATTGATTAGAAACATAATTAACAGGATTGAGCCTGTTTCTTTTTGCCCAGTCCATCTTTAAACCAATTGCAAACTTACCATAAGATCCTATAGCAGCAGTTTGGGTAAGTGGAATATCACAAAAAGAGACCATAGGCACACGGATAAACGAAGTCATATCCACGGCATTTTTTTCTTTACAATAGGAAGGGTAAAAACCACCACTTTGCAATATCTTATAAAGTGTACTTATACTGCTTGTATAGTGAAAAACGCAAGAAGAGCTAAGAGCCATAGTAAAAAAGAAAAAATGTTAATCCCAATGAATTGCAATCGAGTCTATACGAGCCAAATTAAATATTTTGTCTGGGATAATTTTATTTTCGATGTGATCATACCATTCACAACCAGTTAATTGGCTTTTATATATACAACAAATGGCATTTAAATAGTCAACTTTAAACCCAATGAAATCAATGTCAGGAAAGTAATTGCCAGTAATCTCTTTACTTCTTACAAATCCAAAATAGGATCCCAAGCCAATGTTATTATCTGTTTTGAACTTGCTTGAGATAATCAAAATTAGCTCAATTTGGGCATTTAATCCTTGATTTGGCCGACCTTCAATAGTTAATAAATGCTCACCGTTAAAGTCAAATATTTTATAACTATCGTACAGGTCAATATTATCGTTTTCACCATAACTAATTGTTTTTAAAACTTGGCTTTGAGGTAAGACCTTATAAACATCTTCTAAAGTCATACCTTTTGATATGATTCCAACTCTATTTTCCATAATTTTAAAATTGTCGAATCTGTATTTATCCCTAACCAAGTAACTATCATTTTTAGACAACTCTAGTTTAGTGTTTTCTACCACTTCTTTTGGTATTAAGCCAGCTCCTATTTTTGTATGACAGTTTGAGCACACAGCAAGCAAGTTCTCAAAAACAGTATTACTAGGATCTTCGTCGATATGATGAAACTCTAAAAGCTCTCCTTCGATAGATTCGCAAAACGGACAAAACATTCTACATTCTTGAAGTAATCTAACTTTTAGTTTGTACGATGGGTTTTTTCTTGTTTTCTTCAAATCAGATAAATGTCAAATTTCTGAATATTTTATTCTTCACTACTACAACCCCCAATTGCTGTTTTGAAAATTGCAGAGTTATCAACTCTACTAACTACCTCTAAATCAACGGCTTTTCCTGATATAAGAGATATTGTTGCATTTCCATTAATAATTCCTTCAAACTTTATAAACTCTGCTGCCCTGAACAACTTATCTGCACCATTGTAGAATTCGTCGCTTATATATCTTTCTGGAGGGCAAGGAGAAGTAACATTTTTCGATAGTTTTAGTAAGTTGTTCATACAGTTAGAGGTATTTGGAGCGGTCGAACTAACATTTACCGTATGAAGCAGGTTGTTGAATCCAGTATTTTGATCAAATATGGTTTGTAAGCTACTATTAACGTTTGCAAGTCGAATAGAATAGGCTGGGTTGTTATATATACTGGGCTCTGGGTCTCCAATATGCAAGAACAGTTGGTAGTTACCTTCAGGCATATTTTCAGGAATACAAACGGCCTCGTTAATAGAATGTACTAATCCTGAATACCATTTTCTTACATCTCTTCTTAATGGCACTTTCCACACTACACCTAAATTGTCTTTCATTACAAGTTCGATTATCTTAGGATTATAAGGAGAAGCAAATCCCAAATTTTCAATAGCCATGTCAATGTTCAAAACCTGTCCAGGCCTTACTCCATTATTAAAAGTTCCACTAACAAGTTTGAACCTATAGCCAAGTTTCTTTTTCACTTCTTCTATACACGTCCATGTATTTAATACTTCAATATTGTAATCAGCATGTAAGAATGAGTACTTAAATCGGCTAAGTTCAGATTCTACAATTCCCCCATCCGATAAACATTTAGAAATATTAGAATTTGATTGACACGTTTCTCCACCTACCACTGTATAAGTAGCATCATTTGCAAAATAAGGTTTCAAATTTGTCGTATCTGTTGTACCATTAAGTCCTATGGGATAAAAGTTATAGGTTCCTTGGTCATTAAAAGGAGCCAAAAAACAATCATTATGAAAGCCAATTCGGGCGACATCGCTTAGATTATAAGCCTCACTTGCCATCATACCACTAGAGGTACTTGAGGCATTAACACCATGGATAAACTTTTGCTTGAAGTGTGGAAACCTCACTTGAATCATTCTTTCCTTTGGCATAGCCAATAGCAAACTATCAATAATAGAAGTTCTTAGCTCCCACTTACTTAGCGGAACATTATAATCCCCACCATCCAAATTTCCAAACGTATTTTCGTCAGAGTAGTATTGCTCCCCCCAACAGCCAATAAAACCCATTTGAACTGTTGCTATAACGTCTTTATTGGTGTGAAATATTTGTTTCAGTTGTTGAATATGATTTTTAACGGTATTAGGAATGGCATCAAAATAGGGCGAGCTACAAGATGAAGGATCATTATAAAAAAAACGGAGTATTACCTTTAGCCCAGCATTTCTAATGGTATTCATATCACCTTGAACACTGGTCAAAAAACTAGCACTAAGAGAAGAGCTTGTAAAGTCATCTAGGACATACAGCCTTTGAATCAAAGTACTCTTAACCGAAAAATTAGCCGTAATTACACCATTTCCGGGAGTTTGGTAAGCTGTTCTATAATTATTAATTTGATTAAAGTCTAGAGGAATAAAATTGCTGCTTTTCGTTTCACTAAACCTATAAAAACCTCTCTCTGGGTTATTAAAGTCACTTGCATCAGTTTGATACAAAATGGTTGTTGTATTTTGTGCAAAACCTTTATTTAGAAAGAAAAATATAACCAATATTATATGTATTGTAAACCTTTTATTAGTTCTCATCAGAAGAAAAGTTTAAGAGTGAATTTCGTTTACATAAATTTAATAATGCTTTTTTGAGAAAACAATACGAGAACCACTTCCCTAATTTCGACTTAATCAAAATAATTTGTTAAACCCTTCATTCCACCTACAATATGGCGTCACTGCCAGCTATCCTTTATTTGGACAATTATTTTTACTAATAACTTATAAAGTTTAACAAAAACTGGTAGGTGCTGTATCGTGTAAATCTTGGGTGAACTTAGCGATAGTTACACGCTGCTTGTTGATTTGACAAGAAGATTGTCGAGAGCCAGCGAAGTCCTCTCAAACGAGGTCTATCCACCCAAAATAGGCTATACAATACACATGTGCAAAAACCAATGATACATACCAACTGAGATTTTCACTATTTAATTTCAAACAGTTCATTTTTAGAGACTTAACATTTATATTTGATTGACTATCAAATATCGGCTATGAGCAAATTCCTCAAAATCATTGGTGTAAATAACCCCAAAGATGAATCCAATAGTTTTATACTATATATAGTATTATTTTCTCTGGTGGTCACAACGGCTCTTATGGTTTTCCTGGGCTTGAGTTTCTGTAAAAACTGGGCCTATGTTCTTAGCAATTTTTTTATTGTTGTATTAGCTCTTACAGCTGTGGGGTTCCTACTTGGCTTTATATTTGGAATACCCAGAAGCGTTGCAGACCGATTTAACAAGACAATGAATAAGTTTGACACAGAAAACCAATCAGACCAACCCTATGCAGACAATACTAATTTAGAAGAAATATCAGACTGGATAACCAAAATAATTGTTGGATTAGCATTGATAAAGTTCAGGGCTATATTTTCTTACATATCCCTGGGAGCCACACAAATTGCGGAATCATTCCCTACTTCTCAAAACATGACAGTTTTCTCCCATGGAATGATCTATTTCTATTTCACACTTGGGTTTTTATGGGGATACTTTTGGACTCGAACAAGATTCGGAAATATGTTGGTGAAGTCCAAAATTGATAGAGATCAAATTATGAGAATAGCAAATGAGAATCTATCTGCGTATGCCACCCCAAGTGATGGCCCAAGGGTTATGGAAAATGACAGCCTTTTTAGCCTAGAGTCATTATTGCTTAACAAACCAATATTATATAATGACGACACGCAAAAGGGCAGATGGGGAAGCAAATCAGAGAATAAAGGTTTTCGAATTCAAACTAAAGTGACGGCGGTTGCCCAAGGCCTTTTTGAACTACTTATTGAAGTAACAGCATTTGAACCAGACAGTAACTTTAAAACAGATATTATTGTATTCTTAGATAGAACTTTTCCAACAAACACGCTTTATTTAAAGCCTACAGGACGGACTGTCTCAGTCAAAGTAATAGCTTATGAAGCTTTTACTATTGGTGCATTAGTAAACAATGAAGTCGAGCTCGAGCTTGATCTTCAAAGACAACAAGGATATCCCAAAGAGTTTTATTATTAACCAATTGTACCTATGAGGTATTTTAGTAATTCATTCGAAAGAGAGTTGACCGTTTTATCGAATAAAACCCATTTAGGGCTAAAGTTCCTCCTTGGCTTTTAAACCTAATTAGAAAAAAGGAAATATAGTATTACTACAATAACTATGAACAGTGTAACCCATTTAAAGGTGTTTTTATTACCTCTTTTATGATAACTACTCATTTCTTCTCTATCTAGGGATGAGGTTAATGCCTGCTCTCTTTTAGAATCTACAACAACCCTATTGATTGGCGGTTTAGGTATTTGCTTTTCTTCTTCACTCTCCTTCGTTGATTTCAATTGTTTCGAAAAGTCTTAACAACGTATTTTTTTTATATTTCGCAACAGTCACTATTCTTTTGATCGACGATTAGACTTATCTCGGATGATGGAACCACTATCCTTATCTCTTTTAACACTCTCATTCAAAGATTTTCTAATGTTTCTCGAGTCGGGAATAACTCTGTTTGTGGGTGGCTTAGGTGGTTTTTTCTCCTCGTCACTCATTATTTTTGGCATTAATATTTTCTAAAAGTTGTTTAAGCCTATCATCCGCATTTCCTAATTTTTCGCTTAGTCCTGCAATGATATCTTTTGGGATGTCAGTTTCAATGTTACTTCCACTCAAGTCTGTTGTAGTATCAAAGAACTGGACAATGCCATTGGTCAACTTATCAATACTTTTCGGACTTACTGATTCTCTTAAAAGCGATTGACGCATTTTGTTCAGGCCATCCGATAGCTTGGCATCGATGATATTACGCGATTCGGGCGGTTTGGGCTTGTCCTTATCCAATGGAATTGTTTATAAAGTTGAATTTAACTGAATAATATTTAAACAGAAAACCAAAGTAGCTATCACTATCCAAATTAGCGTGTAAAATATGGCTTTTTTGAATCCAAAAAAATCAGTTGATTTCTTATCATTGGCAACTTGATAGGCAGCTGTACAAGTTACTAACTCACTAATCAGCCATTGTGTGAAATCAATATTAGCTTTTTCTTTATCTCCGTCGTGATGTTTTTCTAGGCTTTTATAGTATTCTTCCATTTCATTCGCTTTTGCCAGTTCTATTGTTACGTAACCAGCATTTGAATTGGAGTAGAATTTTACAACAAAATAAACACTAATGAGAGTACATACAAAAGCCAAAACGATTGATACCAGAAACAAAATAGCCACAGTACCATGTACAACACTAGGCTTCCACTGGGTGGCCAGGTAGAAAAGAACAGAGAACGAACCCGCAATTAAAGTTATAGGAACACTAATTGAATTGTTCAGCCCTTGCCGCTTATCAATTTCTTTAAAGTACAACTCTTTATAAAAATTAAGTCTATCCGCATCTGTTTTCACAATACAATTTAAATAATCTTAATGAGATTTTGAAGTCATATCAATAAGTGAATACTCATTGTTTCGAGAATATGAAATACCTTCTCTGCTTTCTAGCTCTTACATTATCAAGTTTAGCCTTTAGCCAATTGGTAAATTGCCGCCAAAAGGTTGCAATGGTCTATTATTCCTATCATGACGATAGCATCCCAAACGCAGCAAAAACAAACATTCTAACAGTAAAACCAGATATCCTTATAGACAATACACCAGGAGGATTATATGGGCCAGGTAATTTTAATTCTGGTTGTATACCGTCTTATTATACTCAATTAGGTATCAAGGTATTCTCAAACATCACTGGTGGTTATGAAGCTACCACAAGGCCTCCTTACACCACTTCTCTTGCAAACAACCTAAATCGTATTATTGCTATTAAGGTAGATCAGGCAACAAGAGACTTCTTGGACGAAGTTTCAAGCTTCCCAAATACTAGCCAAAAAGCCTATTTGGAAGCTATATATAATAAATGCCAATCGGAAGGCCTTAAATTAATTTTGAACCCTCGAGTAGATAGCTTTGATCCCTGGCTTCTCAGCCACTGTGATTACCTAGTGTCCGATGAGGAATACGACGGTCGGGGACTTACTTCTTCCGAGCAAGTGGATCTCAATAAAATAATAGTGATTTCCAGAAGTGTTACTACTCAACAAACTGCCGAAAACCTTACAGCTGCAGCCTACAATAATTCCTTTGCTTTTTACTACCCAAGTTATGATGCCAACTACCAAGTTTGGGATTCGTGGTTACAATCATATTTTCAAGCAACTGTACAATCTCAACCAACCCTAATAATTAACGGAAATACGAATATCACCATTGGTCAATCAACAACCCTAAGCATGCCTTCGTGCTCACATCCCATAGAATGGTACGATAACCCAACAGCAACACAACCAATTAGCTCAGGGGCAACGATTACAGTTTTTCCAGCTACCAATCAAACATACTATGCTGACTGCAAAAAACCACTTTGTACAATACTTCGTGCATCCCTCACAATAAACATTTGCGTCAATAATCAAATAATACCCAATGTACTGACTGGCGAAAACAAAATATACAAAGCAC
Source organism: Spirosomataceae bacterium TFI 002 (assembly GCA_900230115.1). Taxonomy (NCBI): domain Bacteria; kingdom Pseudomonadati; phylum Bacteroidota; class Cytophagia; order Cytophagales; family Spirosomataceae; species Spirosomataceae bacterium TFI 002. The sequence continues at coordinate 2,100,884 of LT907983.1, forward strand.
CCAATTCTCTTCAGTTAAATAGTCAAGTAGCCTCTGGTGCTAATTTACAATTACAAGCTGGGAGTCAACTTTTACTTTTACAAGGGACTAACATTCAGTCTGGAAGTGTATTCAAATCTGAAATCAAAAGTTGTAGTGAGTGAATTTCAAGGGCTTCCCCCATTCCCGCAAAAGGCAGGGAATGCAGCCAGACTGTTGTCCGCTACAGTCTCAAAGACTTAATTGAGTGGGTCGAGTGGATGGATGAAAATGGAATATCCTTCAAGTCACTAACCGAAAGCATTGACACCAGCACCTCGGGCGGAAAATTAATCTTCTCCATCTTCGGAGCAATTGCCGAGTTTGAACGCAACATAATCAAAGAAAGAACCAAAGCCGAACTAGCTGCCGCTCGTACCCGTGGCCGAATAGGTGGACACCCCAAGAAACTCTACGCCTCCAAAGAACACTCCATCGTAGAAATCTATGAAGCTGTTGGTGTGAGTAAAGCGACTTTGTATAAGTATTTGTGAGTGAATATTTAGTTCACACTTATTACAAATACCTTACTGCTTCTTAAAAATCGCTTTAATTTCCGTCTTTCTCAGCCTATTATGGCGATCTAGATCAATTAAATAGCTTTCTGCTCCGAAATAGTCCTTATTATTTTCTAGATTTTCAAGCATTAATTTCTTGTCTTGCTCTAGTACCATTTGCTTATCGCTTAGGCTCGTAATCTTAAACTTTTCATTCATTTCCTTTCCTTCAAAATCAATTTTAAGGTAAAGTGTGCTATCTATACCAACATATGAGCCTTTATAAGTTCCTTTATGAAAAGCATTTATGAGGCCAGATCCAAATTTAATATCTGTTAGGTCAAGACCTCCATTGGCATCTAGATTTAAGTAGTTATATGTCCATGGCGTTTCTGATGGTAAAGTAAGGAAAGTTGAATCTTTGTCGCTAACCATTGTCATGTAATGCATTGTAAGCCGCCATTTACCGGTAACATCAATAGGAATTCCTTTTTCCTCTAGTTCCTCTTCGGGTATGATATCAGAAGAGATGGAACATGAAACCAAGAGGCCAAAAAGCGAGAGATAGAGTAATGATTTAAGCATGGGATTTTATAATTTTTTGTGTCCCATACATTTTTCAAAATTCATGCCACCGCTTGATAACTTTTTAAATTAATTATTATCGATAACGCCATCATAATTTATCCTTGAGAAGGGTGTCATTGTCCCATCAAAATACACCCCTCGAACACCGTATGCGTATTTGTGATTTTGAGTGTCAACATCTTTATCGCGGTAGATATTTTTCCCACTCCTTACAAAACTGCTGTAACAAAAAGCGGTAACAAAGCCTCCAAATAGATTATGCGTGCATCTATAAATCTCGTAGCCTTTAAGGTCAGGTGATTCTAAAAAATCCCAGGTAAATTCATTTACTTCAGGCTTTTCAGTAAACCGCGTAATTTGAACTCCAATACTATCACGAACTATGGTTTTTATGGTGATCGTTTTAAACAAAAAACAATCATTAGGAGGGTTGACACAGGATAGGTTTCCTGATTCATCTTCTGCATATAACCAATAAATGTAGGTAGCACCAGAAGCCTGCCCTTTATCTTGATAATTTCGTACGGTATCTAACTTGCTGAACCTTTTTAGCAAGATTCCATTTGTGGAATCACCTACTACCTTTTTATATAAATAATGATACTTAACATCGCTATCAGCCGAAGGTTGCAAAGTTAATTTTATGTCATTCCCTTTTTTAACCTCAATTCCAGATATGAAAGGAGAAATTGGAGCAATTCGATCTGGTTTCAAATAGATGACACTAACAGTGTCAGAAGCAAAATAGTTAGAATCTACGGCGAAGACGTAATAAGTGATGGCTGGATAACCCATTTGGGATGACAAAGTGTCAATAAGTGAGTTAGACGAGATAAATCCTCGGGAAACATCAAATTTTTCAAAAACACTTGTATCACCAAGGACTCTTAAAACCTTATAGCCCAACAAATCAGGTTCTGAATTTGCATCCCAGGTCAATGAAACTAGAAAATCCGTGTCAGTATCGTTAGCACCATTAGCAAGCCTTTTTACTTGAAGATTTTGAGGAGTAGCTGGTGGTGTACGATCCCAGTAAGTTTTAATAAATGGAATAGAGGCTACTTCTCTGCCATCAAGAGTAACTGCTATCAGTTTGTAGTAATAAGTTTTTGAAGTATCAATAACCGCCGCCAATGCTGCTTTAGAAAAATTATAGGCAGTATCTCCTTTAGCAAGATTGAGAGCCACAAAATTATTATCTAGAAAGCTATTACTCGATACTTGAAGTTTGAGGTAATCTATTTCACCAATAGCTTCTGTTTCTAAATAATTGGGGTTTACTTCCCAGCCTATTCTCATTTCGCTGGCATTTAAATAATCTAACTCATTGATCTTTGGCAACCAATAAATTATTTTTTGGACGTCGATGCTTGTTTCTGGAGAATAAACCAATTCATCGAAATAAGTCATTCCCACCAATCTATATGAATAAGTTTTCGTTTCATTCTCCACCTTGTCTGTTACAAATGCCTCAGGTGTTGCACTAAAGCTAGTAAATGGTTCTTCTGACAACTTAGTAAAAGTGCTTTGACCTATTTCTCTTTTTTCAACATAGTATCCAGAAATTTCGTCATAAGTCACATCGTAGTTCCATTGTATCTCTACAGTTGTATCGCCAACTGCCAACAAAGGTGCTCCTAAAGTAGGCAATACGAAATTTCCAGTGTAGACTTCAATAGAGTCAAGGCCTTCTATAAATTCCCCTTGATTTTCAAAAACAATCATTGGGTCATTTATTTTGACAATGTAACGATAAGTGGTATTGGCAATTACCGCATTATCATTGAATGCAAGTCCGGCCATTTCTGATCCAGAAAAACTAAAATTGGCAAAGTTCATGGTCAAGACATATTCCATATTCCTGATATCATTTGCAGGATCTTTGAGAATTATATCATCGTAAATAAGTGCTAAGTTATCGATCTGTGTTGTCAAAAGACCTATGGCATTTGATCGTGTAACATCATCGCTTAAAGCCTCCAAATTTAGTTTGGTTTGGTTTAACCTGCTGTAAACATCATTATATGCAAAAGTTAGCTTATTCAAATACAAATAAACATTACTCACACTCGAAATATCAATTGGATTTTGGGTAGTTGCTCCAGTAGATATATTTATTGAGTTTACACTTCTTTCGACCAAAGATAGGTTTTGAAACATCAAATCAATGTCCACCCTTAATTGTAAAGTATCTGGTTCTAAGTCTTCTTCCAAATCAACATAAATAGCTTCGTAAAGCATATCGTAAAACTGTTGATCTTTAACACTTTGCCAATCTGTCGAAGTACTCTTATTGACAGTAAACTCTTGTGTAGCTACAACAGTGCCACTTTGGTTTAATGTTTTTCGTGTTACCACGTAACCCTTCTGTAGCCCTGAATACCATAGCTTTGCAGAAAGTGGTGTCCAACGTATTTTTGCTAACGACTCTGTTCCTTTCCCCTTAACTGCCACATGGTCTGACATTGAGGGTGAACCTACTGTGGGTTCCGGCAAAAGTTGTGAAGCAACATGATTGGACACAAAAAGCCCAATAAACAATAATATAAATAATCTCATATCTATTTTCTTAAGAACAAACATCTCCTGCTTTTACTTTAACACCAAAATTCAAATTAATAAACTTGGCCAATTTTAACTCTATTCTTACCGCTCCTTGGGCACCTAGGGGCTTAAGTCCATTGCCTCTTAAATTTATACCAAAACTTGCCCTTTGTTTTAATTTATCATTTTTGTATGCTTCTGCTAAAGCATAGCCGTACACCTGACCTCTAAACAACCACCCATCAGGTTTGCAATAAGTATTATTTGCCATTAGTACATCGAACCCAGCATCCGCTTCAGCCAAAACCAGCCAATTTCTATTTATGCGATATTCAAAGTCAAAACTAACAGCAGCACCAATTGCAATCGCATTTCCTTCTCGTATTTTTGCCTGAGACGCATCGGTCTGAATATATTCACTTGGATCTAATTGTAAATAAGCTATTAAACGAGCAGGTGGTGCGGGAAAAGGAGGCACACCCCAACCGATCATGGCATATGCCGAAAGTTGAAAATTATTCCCATAAGCCAACCCCATTCGCTGATCAATTCCTGTATTTGAAATTATAGGTTTACCTGCATGAATGTAAAACACATAATTATCCGTACCTAAAATATCATCTGGACCAACATGCAGAGTAGCGTCAACCACCTGGCCAAACGACCCTATTCCTCTAAGCTTGCCTTTGTTGATATAAACTTCAGCTTGAGCATGAAGTGTCTTTGTTGGGATATCTAACATAAAGCCTATTGAAAATGCTATGTCGCCTTCTTCACTTACATTATAGCCTTTATCCTCGTTGAGCTTATTTGCTTTGTCCACACAGTCTTGTTGATCATCATTGCCATCGCCAAAGTTTTGTAAGGCATCAACATCCAAGTCCTTCACCATAGTACCCATGGTATGTTGAAAGGCCCCATCTACGGATTCAAATACTCCAGCGATGTTATCAACTAATTTGCTCGTAAATGCACCACTGCCATAAAGGTTGATAGCATTGATTCCATATTGTCTGCTTAGTGAGAAATCTAATGTTGCCCGAGCATCAAATGACTCCGTAACATTTGAAAGTCCGACCATGACTTTGAAACCAAAAGGTATCGCATAATTAGCGGCATAACTCATCATAGGAGCATTGCTACAATTGATATTTGAAGCTGAGCAGTCTAATGGGTTTGCCTTATCATAAAAATCAGGCTTCATGTTGAAATACATGCCCATCCCTAATCCAGTGATAGTCACATCGCCTAAACCAGTTGGAATCCCCCCTCCCGGTGTATCTATTCCAAAATACCCATCAAGGTATCCATATCTAAAACCTTCTTCTTTTTGATATCCGAAATTAGCTGAAGCACACACCTTTGTTTTGAATGGTTTCACCATGTCGATATCAATTAATCCTTGAAATCCTTTGGCAACATCACATTCGTATATTTCGACTAGACCTTTTAGATTAAAAGCCGTTGTACTTGCTTCTACATAGATGCTTCTTATGGCAATTCCGCCAAATTCTAACTTACCTCTATCGGGGTTATAAGTGGTCTTAATGATCAAGTCACTTGAGCCACTAATGGTTTCTTTGGCAAGAGCCAATGAGAATCCAAAATCTATCCAAATATCATTTTGACCAGGTTGGTTACCATTAAGTACTCCATTGAACTTTGAAATATGGTCTACTTGAACTGGAAATTTGGCTAGCTTAGATTCCTCGTCATTGGCAGTATTTCTTTGATATTCAAAATCATCAACACTTACATAAGGAGCTTCTTTTGTATTGAAACGGAAATTGAGGAATCGTAAACCTACAAAACGTGCCGTTGCATCTTCTGCTCCTATCTCTGATGCTTCTACCTCTTCTTTAGTACCAGTTGCCTTAGTGCTTGGTGTAAACTGCCCACTTAGGTTACAACTTGGGTAAAAACGCCCACCGCCAGTTTCGGTCTCAATATATTCTAACTTTACAGCCGACCCTCTTATTATAATACCAGTGGATCTTAAAGATTTAAGCTCTAATACTAAATCTTCTAGCACCACCACATCCAGTGTATAATTATTACCCGGATTGATCACCCCCACAAATGCTATTTTTCCTCCAGGTGCATTGTCTTCTTGCATGGGAGTACTTACCGTACCTGTTATTGATCCCGTTTGAAAATCATTTTGGACAAATCCTAGAGATACTCCCGTAACGGTATACTTCCATTTCTCCGCACTTAGTTCCTTTCCCCCACAGTTGATATAATTTACGTTTCCAGTGAAACCTGTACGGTCAATTATGACGTTCGTTGCTTGAACAATTTGGCTACACGTGCTAGTGCCAGCTTGATCATTGTTGATATTAAGATTGCTCGACTCCAGAGAAGTATTCACGGCAGCTACATCTTGGTTAGGGTTGTCTTGCTCGGGACTTCTAAAGGCCTTGGGTAAAAAGATGGAAAAGTTTCGCATATAAAACCCTTTCCAAGTGACGTCTTTATCTCCTTGATAGTTTTGAGGGAAAAACATGCCTTCGGCATTAGTCCAGTCGCTGGCATCGTAAGTAGCTTCTTGAAGTAAAAAGCCAAATCGTGTAAAACCAGGAACACAAAAAGGTCCTCCATCTTCCCCAAAAACTGAGATACCTGCAATCATCCCTTTTGTACCAGACTCATTGGTAAACTTTGCTTCATTAAGGGCGAAAATTACCCTTCCATCCGGCTTTTCTTTGCCCGTAGCTACATCATAAGGCAATAATACGGATCTAGGAAAAATCACATCCCCACTGAGGCTAGCTTCCTGAAACGTATTGCAATCAAAATTGACGTAAGTCTTGGAACCATCATAGTCCCTATCTCCTTTGCCTGAGCCACCCCGAAGCCTGATAGTCCATTTTTCGCCAGGAATAATATAATCACCAAGCAGTACAGCTCTAAAGCCCCCACCATTTACAAATCCATTGCGGGTGAATTGAATACCATCTACTCCAAAGAAGAGGTCTCGTGTGACGTTGTCTAAGGTAAAAACAATACGTGCAAATACAGTTACCTCTGCATAAGTAGGGAAAAACTTGGCCTCCAAGATACCCAAGGTAACACGGCTTGCATCACTCAACTCAGCCGATAAGCCGATGGGCAAGCGAGTAAGGTCCTCAAAGTTAAGCTCGGCCAATGCCTTTACTTTCTCAGGGTTATCGTCTAGATAGCCCATGAGTTTTTGTGCTACTTGCCTGTCATCCTCAGCGGCTGGGCTTACTTGCTCTTGCAAGTCTTGCATGCCATCTACCCCCGAAGTATGAGCTGCACTGGCCATAAGTGACTGCTCTAGATTAGCCAAAGCAGAGTTCAGCTGCAATTGCATAGTACTATTGAGCTGACCTATTTGAGTGGATTTTAGCTTATTGGGTGGATCTCCCTCCTCTGCCTTAAGTGGGGCAAAGCCCAGGAGTAAGAGTAAAACGAGTAATTGTTTCAACATTGGGTTTTTAGGGTTTGTATTTTAATTCTTTTTTTTGTATTTCAATTTAATTCTTAAAGCTTTTCTGTTTGCTTGTCTTCCTAGATTATAATTAATCACATGCAGTCAATATGAAAGCTCCTTGGTCTTGTTTAACATATCCTTCTTTCATTCTCCTGTTTTTAAACTCATTTTACTTCCAATCCTTCACTCTGGTCCGACACTGACTCTGCGAGAAGACCGAAAAACATTTTCCGCTAGGTCAAAAGGCCTTGCGGAGCGGGAGAAGACAAAAAAACCATCTTATCCATCAATGACAAAATGCTCACCAATAAGAAGTTCAAAGACTTCTTTAATAAAAATGTGGCTGCTCTCTAAGCTGTTGGATTATTGTCCTTTTTGACAAATTCTGGTACTCGATCCCTGATTTCATTAATTACTCTTTCAAGCTTTTCTCGATTCGAAAAATAAGCTTCTTTATCTTTCATGAAATCCTGATCAGAAGTATAAAGAAACTTACCTTCCTCAATAAATTCGCACCTGGTATCTTTAAGATCTTCAGGAATACAATAACGTAAAGAATCAGAAAAATATGTAATCCAACCAATCGGATATTTTATATCCATTTGATTGTAGAACTTGCCAAACGATTCATTTGATATGGCCACTGTGCCTATTTCTGCTTTTGTTAAACCAACTAATGCTTTAAAGACATTCTCGTACCAAGAATATTCAAATAAGTTATTTGAGCTAAAACCCCTTATTGTAAATGTTTGATTAATATTTGAACCTAATCTACAGCCAATCCAAAATACAATATCATTCTTTACTTCAAACCTCAATAAGACAGGATAGCCATCTTCTCTGCTATAATTAATTGTTGGATTATTGTCGCCTTCGTATTGAGTTATTTCGTTCCATTCTGCTCTTAATATTCCATTTGCTAATTCGGATACTTGACGTTCTTTATTTTCTTCTGATAAATTTAGAGACAACTCTGATTTTTGACCAGTAATAACAATCGGATATAAAAACAATGAATCCAATTCACTTAACCCAACTAAAATGGAAACAAGTTCTTTTGCAGCAGAGTTAATACTTAACCGCTTAGGTTCAAATTTGACTCGTATAGATAGATAATTTTTAGCCTTCATTTTATATTACAATGGAACATGAATTACTTCGATAACACTAAAATCAACTCCAGGAAAGTCATCTAAAAACTGAGGAAAGTTTCCATTAAAAATACTCTGAATTCCATCTGCCCCTGTTGTAGTTGAAATTTCCCATCGTATAGGATGTCCATTAGCCGCATCCAATTGCCCTTTTGCTTGTGTCAATAAGCTTTTAACTCTTGTTGGATTATGAACAACTAAGTCAACTTCTCCAAATTCATTTTGAACCCTATCAAAAATTGAATTACTATGACCAAATTTCCTATCAATTAATTTTCCATCTGGTGCTATATTATCAAAACTTCTTCCTCCAACTTCAAAGCTTAAATTAGCATCACCACTCGCTGCTTTCTGATATTGCTTCGCTGGAACTAAGAATCCTCCACTATTTCCGTTGGCGGCAACTGGAAACTTTTTGTGAGCAACTACCATCCCAGAAATATTACCGTCAGATGCTCTTTTTACCGCATCCAAAATCTTTCCAGGTTCATCCCACAATTGACTCTTATTAGCTGCTGCATTTAAAACTCCTTGCAAGCCATCTGCATCAAGACCAAGATTATTGTTTTGAACTATATCATCAAATTTTTGAAGAAAAGGAACGTCTGTTGCTTTCGCAGCTATGCCTGCATCTAAGGAATGTTTTACTTTATCCCACGCTTTAACCTTATTTGCAGCATCTGTAGGGTCAAGTTTATAGAGGTCGTTAATATAATCCTCAAAATCGATACTTTTACCCAAGTCTAGTTTTAAAGAGTTCTTTGCTGAAATATCGAGGTTTGCTCGGGTTGCTAAATCATCGAGGATATCTATAAAATTTGTAATGACTCCAAGTTTATTTCCATCCTTATCAAACAACTCTAAGTTGCAATCTGCAAAGTAAATTAGTCTACTAGTACTATTTCCTGGGCCAAAATCGGCAAAACCACTTACTGAGTTACATCCAGCAGACTTTCTAACTTCAAAATCATCCACTTCCAGTGGTTTACCATCAAGAGTTTTAGCGTCTACGATATCTCCATTAAGCTTTTTTATTTTTCCTTTGAATATTCCATCTCTGATCTCATAAAGTATCCCTTTAGCACCGCTAGTTTCAAAAACTCTAAAGACACCTTTGCTAACAAACTTTCCAGCGACACTACCTGGTAAGCCAGTAAAATCATCGATTTTAGTTACAACTTTGGCAATTTTACGAATAACAAGAGCAGCATCAGAAATTGGCCCGCCAGATGCTAGAAAAGCTGGCCCGGCCACGAAACTAATTGCTATAGGAGCTGCAATTGATGATACATTATGAATAAGCTGGCAGGGCTTATTGGGATCAAAGAAATCTCCTAGGCCATCTTTTAATGCTCCAGACCAACCAAAGGATACTACCTCTTCTTGCGGTGTATTTGCATTTTCAACTCTTCTGTAATTTACTAGTCCAGTGTATAAATTATCCCATTCTGCCCATTGAGCATCTGAAGCCAATCCACCTACTTGCTGCAAGAGCTTAGAAGCCGAACTAAAAATATCTACAAAACCGTTCCAAAGTCCAGCTATTTCTGCCAATTGGTAATTACCTAAATCATTACAATTGAAGGCTGTGGTAACACCTGACCCTTTCGGGAAAGCATTATTTACCACTCCTATTACTTTCTCACAAGCATAAGTTTGAACAGCTTGTATTGGATAAGTAACTAGTTTGAAAAAATCGGAGTATTTCTTATCATAACTTGGATGGTTACAATTCCACGCATATTCGGGTATTTTGGCTTTTTCTAAACCTTTTGAGGTCCAATCAAATAGTTCATACAAACTTGTAGATAGAGATTGAAGCCCTTTGAACTGATTTTTAATAATAGCAAATGAAACGCCAGAATTTGCAAAAAAATCATCAAACTCAGATGTTTGTTTTTCTAACCCACCTCTGAACTCCCAATCGCCATTATCGAGTCTATTTATCCAAGCAATCCCTTCATTTGAACCTGTAATTTTTTCTAACCTAGCTAGCCACTCTACATTGTCTCTTAAAAAACTACTAGTTGTGACATAAAGCCTAATATTTGAGCTATGATTACCTTCAGCTTCTTTCTTTTTACCACTTAAAAGTGGATCAAGATCTTCTAAATCGAGAGGTTCACCTGTTAAGTTTATAATAGAACCGCAGGTTAAATCTTTGAGAAAAGTAGGGTCATGCAATAAATCACTATCGAAATTACTTGTTGTTTTCCAGGCATCAAGGTTTGTATGCGTTATCCAATACCTAAATGACCCTTCATTGCAGTCTCGCATTTGGATAATTCTACCCCATTGTATTTTAGAATGATCAATATCAAAATCAACAACTTTTTCTTTAAAATCAGAATTTATGTCAACTTTTTCAGAACCATTATCCCTTTCGAATCTTTTCGATATTAAATTATATGAATAAGTAAAAGCATTCGCCTCCCCAATATTATTTACTATTCTTAGAAATATTCCAGGGTGTGTGCCGGCAGGCTGGGTCAGTTTTTTATTATAGAACCATTCAACATTTCCTTTTGGTGCTTTGAAAACAAATGGAGTCCAATCTTCTGCATAAAAGACATAAAGTTTGTCGTTTATTAGTTGATTAACCTTTTCTTTAGATGCTATTACTTTAACGGCGGTCTGTTCAGAAGTAATAGTACATGGGTCCTCTGTGCCCATTCTAAGGTTAGCTTGTCTTCCATTGGGGTTAGTTTGAGCGGGAGATTTACACACAAAAAACTCGTCGTATGCTGCACATACTTTGTTAATTTCTTCAATCAATTCTTGTTTAGCAGGCTCTGGATAGTCTTCTAAATCCCTTACAGCTTGAGCATATCGTTCACAATCATTTTTATTCTTTAAAATATATTCGAGAATTTCTTCATCGCTTTGGGCTTCAAATACACCAATTGCATCGTCCAAATCCTTTTCTAAATCAGAAAAAAGCTCATTGATATTTTTATATATTTTTCCAACATCCAAAATATTGCTCCACTCAGGATCATACTGCGTTCTGATCCCGACAAACTCATCTTCATTTGAAGGTAAGCGAGAAACACCTATATATTGGTAGCAAGAGTTTAGAGCGATATTTTTAAATTCAATAGGCAAAATATCAATGTCAATTCCATTGATAAGTCTGATACTACCTATCCCTAAACCAGTAAATCCATCAGCTCCACTTGAGGTGATCTCCGTTACTTTAAAGGTGTAATCAGCGGCTATAAAAGTATCTCCAACTTTAAGTTGCTCAAGTTCATTATCAGACTGAGCAGGGAAGTCAAAAGCTGTACTACACTGTAACTCGGAGGAAGCCTCTAGGGGTAAACAAGGAGAGCCTGATAAGGCTATGTCGTAATAACATGAAACCAACTCATTACCCACACTGAGTTCATAAGTCCCAACATCATTCACACTTAGCGTAGGGGTAGTTTCAAGTTCTACGCCATTTTTTAACCATGAATACGTAAACTCTGCTGGTAAAGGTGGTCCATCTAGCTGTAAAGTAACTGCTTCGTAAGCTTGTGTGCTAGCATCTCTTGTCAATGCCTCTACAAGCTCATTGGCTTGGTTATAGGCTGCAAGCTGGTATCCATCGCAATTCTCTTCCACTGATCCTACAATGGCATAGACCTCTTTGGTCGCTACGCAGCCATTGGCACCACTTACACTTACGATATATTTCCCTGCATTAGCTAAGGTAGCATTAGAGATACTAGGGTTTTGATCCGTAGATACAAAGTTGTTTGGCCCTGTCCAAGAGAAAGGCCCATCTCCAGTAGCTTGTAGGTTTAGGGTGCCATCAATGTCTATAGGCGAATTACTTGATATACTCAAGCTCGCCCCTTGATTTACAGTCATAAATACTGCACCAATACTTTCACACCCTTGGCCAGAGGTTACCCAAAGACTATAAACTCCTCCGGCTGCAGCTGTTATGTTCTCTATTACTGGTTTCTGTATGCTTGAGTTAAATTCATTTGGCCCAACCCAGCGATAAGAATTGGCTCCTGGAGCAGTAAATTGAAAAGATTGACCTGTACAAGCAACTTGCTGTGTCTCCATAAAGCCCGCAGGCTTGGGATTTACAGTAATCAACACTGTGCCAGTATTGGAGATACTGTTGGTTATGTTTACAACTACAGTATAAATTCCTGTTAAACTTGGATTACTATTTGTAAATACTGGACTCTCATCTGTAGAGCTAAAACCATTTGGCCCTGTCCATTGGTAGCTTCTACCTCCGTAGGCATTCAATTGCAGTTCTTCTCCAGCACATAATGGCGAATTAGAAGTTACAATGATATCCCCATTGGGTATTACAACTACATTAGCTGTGGCAGTAGCCGAGCAACTTGAACCATTTGTTGCCGTGAGGGTATAAATACCTTCATTTACAAAAGCGGCATTTTGTATTGAATTGTTTTTGATTTCACTTGTGAATCCATTCGGTCCGGACCATGCATAGGATTGTGCGGTATTGGTACTCTTAAATATGAGCCTTTTACCTTCCCTCACTGGAGAGTTGTGTGTAATAGAAACCTCAGGAATGTCAAATGCTTTTACAACCGCAACGGTTTCAGAATATGGACTGTTACATGCACCTATCACACACCTTACTCTGTATCTTGTGGTTCCAGCTTCTTCGGCAACCAAGGTAGGGTTTCCTTCAAAATCAGGAAAGTCTTCATTTCGCCATTGTAGGTAGCCATTTGCACAAGCTGTACTTACATTTAAAGAGAAAGTAGAGCCCACACACACTTCTTGATATTCAGGCTCCAAAACGGGCTGTAATGGCTTTGTAACAATAATATCCAACACATCGGAATCAATGCTACCGCATTCAGTGACACAACTCACACTATATGGGAAAATTTCACCTAAAGCTCTTTTATCAGGAGCACTGGTAATGCTTCTAACACCCGTTTCACCCGTAGACCACACTAAATTACCAGTTTCACAACCAGAAGCAGTAAGCGTGATAGAGGTTTCTTTGCATACTGCTGTGATACCTGTATTGGTGGTAATTACAGGCTTGGTATCTAATACTTTCGCAGCTATTTCAATTGTTGCAGGTAAGGAATTACATCCTTGAGAGCTACATATTGCTTGATAACTAGTAGTTTCTGTTGGGTTGACAGTAACTATTGCCGTAGTGGCAGAAAATCCATTAGGCCCCGACCAAGCGATTTGATCACTACATCCAGTTGCGGTTATACTAACTTCCTCACCCGGACAAACTAAGCTCACAGAGGCTGATAGCACAGGTGAAACTACTGCATTAACAGAAATGACGATAGGCTCAGCTTCCACAGTACCACAGTCATTGCTGCAAGACACCGTGAAGGTGGTGTTTTCTATTGGACTAGCTTGAATACTAGCGGTTGTTTCTCCACTAGACCAAAGAATAACTCCATTGCAATTTTGTGCTTCTAAAGTAATTGATTCGCCATTACAAATAGTGACAGCACTTGAAACAATCAAGGGCTGACTTGGCAGTGGGTTTACAGCAACAGAAATTTCATTTGACTGAGTGGTTTGACTACATGCAGTTCCTTCACAAATCGCAGAATAAAGTGCAGTAATTGATGGGTTGATGGTCAATGTACCTATACCATTTACTGCATTGCTTGTTTGTCCTGTTGACCAAGTTATCAATCCATTACAACCAGTCACACTCAGGGTGAGTGGTTCATTTTCGCAAATGGTAGATTCGTCGGCTGTAAGTACAGGAGCAACAATTTCGCTTACAGCGATTGTCACATTGGCACTGGATGACACACAAGTACCTGAAAGTGATTCACATGTTGCTGAATAAGTAGTGCTTGTAGTTGGACTGAGCGTTCTTGTTATTTCATTGCTTGCAATATCGGCCCAAACAACCTTTCCACCGCAATTATCAATGCTGATGGTAGTACTTTGTCCTAGGCAAATGTTTTCGTTATCAGCAACTAAGTTAGGCTCCACAGGAATGGCTTCTACCACGATTTCAGCGGAAGAAGAAGCTGACTGGCACTCGGTAGTACAGCTTACCGAATATGTTGTTGTGGTGGAGGGATTAACAGTAATTGTATTTGTGGACTCTCCGGTGGACCAAAGTATAGTTCCAGTACAAGAACTGGTGGTCAATAGTGCACTCTCACCAACACAAATACTTGCAGGAGAAAGCACAATATTGGGCTGTGCAGGAGGAGGCCTTACTTGAATTGCGGTAGCAATTGATTCTTGTGGGATTGTACAATCCGAACTTATACAAATGACTTTATATGTAGCATCTACAAGTGGACTTGCTAGTAAAGTGGATGACGTTTCTGTCAGTGGCAAGTCATTTTCGTACCATGTGATAGCATTGGTACAAGCTGTAGCCGTAAGCTCAAGGGTTTCTCCTTCACATATTAAGTTTTTAGAAGCAACAATTACTGGTATAACAGGATCAACTACGGTAATTTCTAAACTTCCAACAAGGGAAGTACACTTACCAGTTGCACTTGTACATTTAGCATTATATATACTCGTTGCTTGCGGAGAAACTTCAAACGGATTAATGTTTTGGAATGTTCCATCTTTTTCCCAAAGCACAGTACCAGTACATCCTGGCACTGTAAGTGTTGCAGTTTCACCCAAACAAAGGGCGTTTTCAGAACTTACTATCACAGGTGTAGCGGGAATGGCTTCTACACTTATCGTTATACTAGAAGGGGTATCACCGCAAGCATTAGAACATGTGGCAGTATAAGTAGTAGTGGTAATTGGGCTTACGCTAATAGTATTTGTAGTTTCATTCGTGGACCAAAGTAATGTACCATTGCAACCATCAGCTTCTAAAGCAATAGGAGTTAAATCTCCTTCACAAATGGCTAAATCTGGCATTCCAATTGCGGTAATCTGTACTGGAAGAGGAGGGTCTAATACCGAAATTTGAAGGATGTTGGAATTTTCGGACACACATGAACCAATGGTACAAGTAGCAGTGTAAGAAACAGGCTCAGCAATAACCTTGTCGAACGTATTGCCAATAGTACCATCGCTCCAAGTGATAATGCCTCCATTGCAACCAGTGGCAGTAAAGGTGATAGGTGCTCTTGAAGAAATAGTGTTACAAACAACTTCATTTGAAACGGCAATCACCGGCGGAGCAGGATCAGTTACAGTAATGATTACAGGATCAGACCATGCCGCACTTTCACCACAGGCATTTTGACATTTAGCTTGATATGTAGTAGTATGAAGGAGTATTTCTTCAATTGTTTCAGCAGTTAGAACACCAGATTGACCGTTAGTATTACTCCATTGCCAATTTACATCACCCTCACAATTGGTGGCAGAAAGAATTACAGTTTCATTGTCAGTAGGACATACCAGTGTGGTATTGGCATTAACGATAACTTTTTCTGGTAAGGCAGTTACTACTTTGACTGTAATTTCATTACTTGGCTGAGTGGCACAACCTGTATTTTCAGCACTCCAAAAACGGTAAATATGCGTTGCACTTACGGTTGTTTCATCTGATATTTGAATGGAACGACTTGAATTCGTAGTAGTCGCTATAGGTGTTTCATAAATTCCATTAATATTCCACTCAATAAAATCTCTTGAAGTCTTAGAACCAACTATAATTGGAGAAAATGTAACTAGAGAAGAATTGCATACCTCAGTAGTATTACTAACCAATTCATACGGTTCAACCGTTTTTGGTACAGCCACTCTTACCAGTTCTCTTAAACTTTCGCATCCATTCTTTGTACAAGTAACTTCATAATCAAACACTTGAGGACTCAAGTTACTAGAAGTATGAATTAAAGCACCTGTATTATAATTTTCTCCAGAACCCAAGAAAGTTGAGAACCTATACCATTTGATAACCCCACCCTCGCAATTTGAAGCACTTAGATTAGCCGAAGAACCATTACAAACGGTAAGTAAATTATTCGCAACAATTGGCTTTTCTATCTCGTTTTGAATTGAAATTCCATTAATTCCGTAGCTCTTTGTAAAACAATAAGATTGGTTACGGCAATAGACGCTATAGATGCCGCCATTGGTTGAGCTAGAAATATTCCAAATACCAAGTGACGAAGGAGAAGCTGAACCATTTCTGCTTAAAAAATATGTGGAGCCAGCGGAACAACCACTCGCAGAAATGGTAAATTGTTCACATGCTTGAGGAGTAAAATTAGAAACTGCGACTGTTATTTGATCTGTATTACATCTCGTAATATTTACAAGATTAGATGCAGGAGAACTGCATCCATTTGTACTTTCGCACCTTGCGTAAACAGTTGTTGGATCAACTACTGTTAAATTAATAGATGAGCCGGTTCGTCCATCAGACCAGCGGACTACTCCATTACAATTACTTGCGTAAAATATTAAGGAGACAGATTGTGATACTAAATTAAAATCAGTCGTTAGCCTTGTAACATCTGAAGAAGTTCTGTAATTAATACTTGGAGTTGTTGGACTAAGAAGAACGCTTATTGTAATAGTATTGCTAAAGTCATTGCTAATTCCACAGGTATTAGAGCATTTTGCTTTGTATGTGGTATTTTCCAAGATCACTTGCGAAATTTGAGAACTTGTTACCGTTGTTTCTCCATTTGAAAGAGAGGAGATATACCAAATTGTTTCACTTTCACAACCAGAAGCTGTAAGCTCGGCTAGCTCACCCTGACAAACTGTTAAGTTATTTGCTGCAATTGTTGCAGTATAATTTAGCCCTTGAGATACTTGAATAGTTATCGGGTCAGAAGCTTCGGTACTCGTTCCACAAGAGTTTGTACAATTTGCAGTGTAGGTAGTGTTGTATTGAATTTGCTCATTAACTTCTTGTGAAGAAAAAGACCCTGACTGACCATTTGTGTTCGTCCAATTCCAAGTGAGTGAACCACTGCAATTAGATGCCGTAATAGTGGCAAATTCACCTTGACAAATAGAGGTTTTACTTGTAGAGGCTATAACTTTTTCAGGTATTACCGAAGAATGGTTAATAATAATAGGCAAAGAAAGTTCAGACTCACAACCAATGTATTCACCGTTTACAATTTGATAATTACTTACACAGCTTGCAAAGATTTGCTTATCCTCCGTAAAGGTAAAATAATTGGTATTTCCATATTTTGAACCAAACCTTCCCGTCTGAGACCACTTTACAGCACCTGTAGGACATGAGGCTGACACTGTAATAAGCTGTGCACCGCAAACATTAATTACACTTGAGTAATTATGAGTAGGACTCAATGGTTTATTTCTTACAACTTTAACAACCGCCGGAGCAGCCCTACCGATGCAATCTCCTACCCTACATGCTGTCCAATATGCTTTTTCTTCGACCACTGAAGTGCCAGCAGTTAGAGTTAGAGATGGCGTAGTGAAAGAACTTCCAGTACCAAGAATTTCAAAAAATGACGGATGTGTTGACCAAAGGATTTCACCACTTTGACATCCTGAAGCTTGAAAAGTGTAAGTATCAGCTTGACAAACTGTTCTTCTATTATTCGATATGGTTACTTGACCAATAGTGGGAGTGACGGTAGTATTCTCCTCATTACTATACCCCGAAGTGCAACCTGTACTATTATTAAAGCACTGAGCTCGATATGTTGAACTAGCCAAAGTTTCAATACCTCCAATAAAATGAACCCCATTCGCATAACTTGCCGAATAGGTAGCGACCCTTTGACCAGAGGCCAATTCAATTTCTTCTAAACGTGCTCCTGAAGTGGATTCACAACCCGTAATGGTAGCGGTAATTTGATCACAGGCACTAGTGGTGTTTTGGCTTAAAACAAGAATTGGATTTTCGCTAGAACATCTAACAAATGAAATTACATTTGAAAACACAGCCGGACAATCCTCTTGTTGAACACATTTGGCATAAATTGTTTGCTCTTCCTCAATGAATATATTAAATATATCCCCATTTGTTGAAGAAGAATATGGCGTTAATTCTTGGTTAGGGTTTAATGAGGAAAACCACATGGTTGTAGTACAACCTGTACTCTGGAGACTAGCAAGAATTGTATTAGCGAACATCGTAACTGTACCTGAACCCTGATCGTAATTTGCGGTACCCGATGCATTTATAGTTGGAGTTTCAAGCGAAGGCTTTAAAATTATAGCCTTGATTTCTGAATTAAACCTCAAATATTCATTCCCATCACTATTTAAATACAGACTTATACATTCCGCTGAGTAAGAAACATTCTCACCAGCAACTACATTATTTGTAAACTCAAAAGAATTGCCACTTCCTATTGGTGCAAGTTCACCTTCTTTGAACCACCTTACGATTGCATTATTGTCGCATCCGTTTAGTACCAAATTAATACTAGAACCAAAGCACAATTCAGTTTCTGAATTAGCAATTGACAAATTGTAAAGGGTAACATCCGCCGCTTCTGAAGCACAATCTCCATTTACTCCAGCACATTGCACCGTATAAACAGTTGTTTCAAAGGTTGGGTCTAGTATTACAGTTCTTATCGGATCGGTGGTAATTTGATTATCCCACCAGAGAAAATTCCTTTCGCAATTACTCGCTGTCAGCATGAGCGTATTTGAGGTACCGTATTGGGCTGCCTTAACCTCAACTTCCGATTCATAAGACAGTTTAAGCTCAGGTTTGGCCATTTGACTTGTACCAGCTGGTAAGGTAAATGAACCAGTTCGAATGCAACCCCCTTGATTACAGGTATAGTTTACAACTTGTGCTTGATTAGAAAATGTAAAGTCGATAGTGTTGTTTTCGATTTCAAATCCAGTATTGTTGGGAAAATCACTCCAGGTAATTTCTCCATTACAACCTTCAACAGTTAATGTTGCCATTTCATTTATGCAAAAAAGACCTGCATAGTTTGATTGAGTGCCTATAGCCGAAGAAGATAATCCAAGACCTATAAAGTCAACTTGGTTAATGATGCCTGGTTGTTGAACATCCACTTCATATAACCCAGACTCCATTGAATTACAGCCATTAGGATCAACACATTTTGCAGTGACATAATAGGTTCCAAAGTCATTTTGGCTAGTGTTTAATGGAAAATTATTATCTGGAAAAGCAATCACATTTCCATTATCAATATTTCGGGCAACAAAAGAATAAGTCTGACCATTTGGGCAACCCGATGCTGTAAGCGTTACACCACCACCAGCACATACTTCAAAGGGACCAGTGATTGTTAAGGGTATGTTGGGCGATGTTGCAGTACTTACGGTTATAGTCGCATTGTCCGACGAGGTAACTACTCCGTCTTCTATACATTCAGCCGTATAAACTGTTGTAAATTCTGGAGCTACTAATGCATTTACACCACTCCTACCCGTTGACCATGAAACCTCACCATTCTCGCATCCTTCGCTAAAAAGCACAGTAGACTCCCCTTGACAAATGGTAATCTCATCACATTCTGTTGTTGTGCAATCAAATTCGCTTGTTGCTACTTTAATTGGAGTACCCGTCGTTGCTTTGGCCTCCAAAATTGATGGTAGTTTATCCTTACTACCTATTGTAATTATACTTCCAATAGCTTCCCTACCAAAAGAGTTTAATCGTGATTCCCCTAAAGATTTCAAACACAATTGATCTTTTTTGATAAATGTCGTTTCTGCATTAGAAAATTTTGGACCTTTTAACAGTAAAAAACAAGATCGGTCGTTGGCATCCTTAAAATAGCCTTTGATTTTAATTTCTCGAGTTAAGTTAAATTCATCAAACTTAACAGTCATATAATCAAAGTAATCGCCACCAGTTTTAACAAAACCATTCCCTAGAATTACTTTCAGTGCAAGATTCTGACAATCCTCATCTTTCCAGCTCAGAGGGAGATTATTAATGTACCTTAAGGTCGCAGTGATAATTACCTCCTCTCCAGTTTCATATGAGTCTTTATTAGAAGTTAATGTATAAGTAATACAATCTACAGCACCGTCATCTTCAATCCATTTAATTTCAGCGTCACCATCTTCATTGAAGATTAATAGGTTAGAATTGGTATGGTTTAGAGTGTCATTATCAATAAATGCCTTTGCTTTTGGTAGCAAAAAACTCACAAATGTGAGAAGAAAGGCAATGGAAATTCTACTAGCTGCAAGCAGCCTTTTCCTAAAGGTAAAGTTGTGGGTCATGTAAAGGTTTATTCTATATAGTAGGATTTACTCGGTCAAATAAATGTACAAATGAATGTTTCCTTTCCAAAAAAAATATCTAAAAAAAACACAACTATTTATTCTTCGGTACATTTATTGCACTGGTATAGACATATTTTTAAAATGACACAACTGATTCTATTTTAATATATCATTCAAAAAGTTTTTTTTACTAGGTTTGCTTTATTGAAAAAATTAATAACATATCTTTTCTTGATAGTAAGCGTGCCGTGCTTTTCCCAAATATTGGGCGGTGACTTATCAATAAAAAGAATTAATTCAAACGGGAGTAATTACCGTCTTGGAATGATAAACTATACCAATGGAAAAGTCATTCCAAGGTATTGGGCTTATAGTGAGTACTTTATAAGAATCTTTAAAAAAAGTGACCATACATTGATGGATCGCCTAAAGCTCCCACTTCGAAGTGTAGAAGAATTGAATCATTCTAATAAAGCTTGTGCCGATAGTCTTGGATTAGATCAATGGGCTGGTATTTATTATGCCGACCTTTTTCTTGATCCCAATATTTATAATGATCCTCAGGGTTACTTTATGAAATATGACGAATGTTGTCGAGATCTTGAAATTGATAACATTGCTAATCCTTTTACCCTTGGCTTAGTTCACTACGCTGAATTCCCAAACCTGGCAAGTAATCCAGATTTTAGTGTTAAACCTTTTCCATTAATTGACTTTCAAGTATACTGCGTTGACGAAAGCTTCGAGTCAAACTTTGGAGGTGAGCCAGAACCAGGGATGACCCATAAATATTACTTAGACACACCTTTATTGGGCTACACCACCGGAAATTCTCCTACCAGACCTCTTTCCGATGACTTAAATTACCCATCCGTTTCTTGGAAGGCAGGATTTAGTGAGAACCATGTTTTTGATGGTAGTCCTACCTTAACAATAAATGAAAACACGGGAAAAATAAGCGGTCATCCGGTCACAACGGGAAAGTATACCTTTGGGATGAGATGTGAAGTGTATAGAGGTACAGAATTACTTGGTTTGTTCAGAAGAGAATATGCCATCAGTGTTGTTGATTGCAAAAATGAACCACCTAATCCACCATTTATTAGTAGCAATTCTACGGCAATTTCGGGTAAAGTCTTTTTATGCCAGGGCGAAAGCATGAAACTCGAAGCCGACTACCTTCCAGATTATAATTACACTTGGTTTAAAGATGAGGCAGTCGTTGGAAATAGCTTTGAATTAGATATTACAGAAAGCGGGAACTACACAGTTACCAAAGCAGCTAAGAATAGTTGTGCTAAAACTTCTTCATCAGATTCAGTCAGTGTTCTGAACCTCGAAGCCGCTGCAATTCCATATATTGAAATTGACGATCCACTACCTTGCGAAGGTGACACCGTTGAGCTGAAAGCTTCGAACAGTAATGGGACATTAGCTTGGAAGAAAGATGGAATTCTCTTTTCCGACGATTTAATTGTTGAGGTTACTGACCCAGGAGTTTACACCCTCAGTCTCGAAGAAATTGATAATTGTGCTAATTCCGCTTCTCCTGTTCCTTTAATACTCAATTTCAGAGATGCTCCTCGAGTTATTAATCCAACAAACCAATTCACATATTGCCCAGGTGAAAATTTGGTAATCACCAACGCTGGAAATGCAAATTGGACATATCAATGGTTAAAAGATGGAGTTGCATTAGTTGGACAAAATCTAGCCTCATTGACTATTGATGAAATTGGAAACTACCAAATACAAGTTTCAGAAAACAACTGCTCAAGTACTTCGGATAAGTATGAAGTAGTCTTTGGACCATCTTGTGGAGGAGCTTCGAGTACTGCAGTTTTTATGCCATCTGCTTTTACTCCAAATAGCGATTCACATAATCCTACATGGGAGATTTTCAATTTAAATACATCTCCTACTACCAGTTTCTTATTAAGTATATACAACCGATGGGGTGAAACAGTTTTTGAAACTGACTCACCATCTAAACAATGGGATGGTAACTAT
Organism: Spirosomataceae bacterium TFI 002; assembly: GCA_900230115.1. Classification (NCBI taxonomy): domain Bacteria; kingdom Pseudomonadati; phylum Bacteroidota; class Cytophagia; order Cytophagales; family Spirosomataceae; species Spirosomataceae bacterium TFI 002. The sequence goes on from LT907983.1 coordinate 2,123,269, forward strand.
AGAGGCAAGCCTCTCCCCTACGGCGAATACGTCTACCACCTCAAGCTTGACTCCATGATGAAATCTGGTAAAGTCTACTTGTTACGCTAGTTGGTTACGATTTGTGGTTAATTTGGGTTAATCTGATGTATTGGGGGGTGTAACGGGCATTTTGTAAGTTAGGTTAACATAAGTTTGTCTCAGTAACCAGTTATGCCAAACTTCATTTGTCTGGTTGGCGGGGCAATACTTAGATTAAATTACTATTTCCTTATCAAACGATTCCGTTCAAATATAAACCCTCCCTTGCCAATTAATTCTGAGTGTCAAACTTATATCCTTTTTCTCAAGTAATCTACCCTGAATAGGAGAACTCTCCGTTACTATATTTTCCATCTCAGAAATTGTCCATGTTTGAGAGAAGCCATATTGAGAAAAAAGTAGAATAATAAAAACACATAATATTTTCAGCATATTGTAGATGTATTGTTAAAAACTAAATTCAATATAATTATTCAGACCTACAAGTATTTTGTCAAGGCAACCTCCTAAAGAATAGGGCTTTACGCTCATACGCTTCGCCTATTGGCTGCAACCCCAATCAGATCCCTGCTTAGAATCACCTTTAGCAATTACTCATACTCTAAATCCAGTCCGGGCAACCGTTTTCAGTTTACTCTCCTTAGTCGTGAAGCTTTTTTAAAATATTAAATCTTACTACTTCTTCTTGGTCCTTTATTACTTTGCAGCATTACTAGGTGCTACTTGAATTTGATATTACTCGCCAACATTCCCTCCCTTCATTTGGTTTGATTTTGTCATGTCCGATGCACATTTGTTTTTCATTTTGTCATGACCTACTTCCTAAAACAGCCTCAATCCGAATAAATGCACTTTAATCCGCATTTATTCGAATAAATGCGGATTAATACCGATAAATAAATCGATACAATAATATAAGCAATAGTGATTGCTAGATACTATCTTGTGTAAGTAATCACTATTTATGAGTTCAACTACACACGACGAGAGTGTCAAGAAGCGAGTTTTAAGTATTCTGAGGATTTTAATAGAAAGCCCAGGGCAGTTTACCAAGGCCGAACTTGCCGAACGTTTTGGTATTGCAAAAGGCACTATTACAAGAGATTTTGAAGAAATAAAGAATGCAGGTTTTGATATTAAATCAGATTCTAAGCATAGGTACTTCCTAGTACCGGAAAAAGCGGTAGAACAAATCAAAGAGCTTTTGCTTATAACGGATGAAGAAGTAGAACTTATCAAAACCAGTCTTAAGGGAAATACCGATACTAAACGGACAACTAGGATAATTCAAAAAATACAATCGTTAAGCAATTTACCTCGCATTGGAAACATAGTTTTCTCCAAACCATACCTAGCCAAAACAAGCTTGCTTTATCAAGCTAAAAAAGACAAACAAAAAGTAATTCTTCACAACTACCGATCAACAAATAGCAATACACTCAAAGACCGAATAGTTGAACCTTTTCACATCGTAAGTGATGAAGATATTCTACATGCCTTTGATATTGAAAGCAATGACATAAGACATTTTAGGCTGAGTAGAATTGATAGAGTGGAGCAGTTGGACGATGACTGGGAAAATGAGGAAAAACATAATATTATCGCAACTGATATATTCAAAATCACTAATAAAGACCAAGTCAATATCCACATCCGAATCAAAACAGGTGGATACAATGAACTCATTGAAAGATACCCTCTTGCCAAGGCGTATTTAAGTCCTTCGCCCATTGGTGAGGATTATGATTTGGTGTGTAGAGTCAATAAAAACTTCTACGGACTCAAAAACTTTTTGCTCGGTTATCACGAGTATGTAGTAGACATACTAGAAAATGATGAGCTACGAGAGTTTATGAATAAAACTTTAAAAAACATTAAATATTAAAACGTAAGGGGGTGTATCAGCAGATGATATACCTCTGGAATTACATTTACATCATGAGATTTAGATTAACACTACATAATCCTACTTCGGCCACAGCCATTACATGGAATTATAATTACCTGCTAATGGCGTGGATATATGAGCGTTTAATATTGGCAGATGAATCTTATGCGAATTTTCTGCACCAAGAAGGTTATACATCAGAACACAACCAAAAACGATTTAAGTATTTCACCTTCTCCCCTTTTCATTTTAATCCAGGACGAAACGAGTATAGTTTTAATAGAGACGGCATGGTGATAAAAGGAGAAAGCTTTTACCTAGACCTTTCTTTTTACATCGACAAAGCCGCTGAGAAGTTTATAGTGGGTGTTTTTAGAGACCAAAAATTAAAAATGGAGAACCATAGATTTAGGGCGAATTTTCATATTGGACAGATAGCAACGCTGCCGGAACTTGAATTTTCGCCAAGTATGACATTTAATGCTTGGGCTCCAATGAACGTAGCTCTAAAGCTAGAAGGTGAATACGACAAATATCTAAAACCAGAAGAGCCTGAATTTGCAAAATTATTAGCCCTGAATTTGGCGGATAAATACAATAATGCAACTGGACACAGCATTTCGCCAAACGAAATCAAATTTGAGCTTTTAACAGACCCCGAAAAAATAAGCTCCAGAAAGTTTAGCATCAAAGAACAAAGTAAAGCCGAAACACAAATAAAAGGATACCACAATTTTGAATTCAAACTCTCAGCTCCCACAGAAGTAATACGATGTGGTTATTATAGTGGCTTTGGAAGGTTTAATGCACAAGGGATGGGGATGGTGGGAATCATAAAATCTAAATAACACAAATGAAGATATTCAATAATTATACAGGGAATGCCATGCTTAACAATGCTTTAATGACAATTGAGGCATTAGGTAAAGTAAATTCAATAGAAGAAATCACCACAGATTTACTTTTAAAAATTTATGATGACAAAAAACTACTAAAGCTAAATAGGAGACTAAAAAGCTACACAATGCTTTTTACCAAAAATGGCCCACTTCATAATGACAAAACCAATGGTGAGAAAGTATATGATGGTCTAATTAAAAAGATATTAGCTTCTTTCGAAAATGAAGGAAACAAAACCTGTGAAATATCTGGTCTCAAATTCGAGACTTCTTTTGACGACATTTTCAAGCAACTTTTAAAAGAATTAAAATATCCTGATAAGGATATTAAAAAAAAGGACACTACCATTAATAGAAATTGGTTCCCTTTAATTGGCGGTTTAGGTTCGGATGCTCAATCTCTGCCTCAGGCAAAGTTTACATACAACATACACCCTATTTGCATAGCAATTTTGCAGTTTCTACCACTTTCAGCATTTCTATATAAAGGAGGCGTTTTATTAATAGATTCATCAAACTTTATTCTTTCCAAAAGGCTGATAGCCGAACATGTAAAAATTTTGAATGAGAGAATTTCAACTAAAAGTTCCTCGGAAGCTATTGAAAACGTAAAAGACTTTTCAAAAGGGAATTATATTCAGAATGCCTTGAACATAATGGACGAGTTTGAAGAAAATGAGTATGCAGATTTGAATTTATGGAGCTTCTCAAATTCAGGCACAGGAGCAAGTTGTGAGATTGACCGAGTGCCAAACTTATTAATCAAGAAGTTACTTAAAATAAAAATTAACAGTCCGAGTGTAGGACTAGAGCTTAAACGAATTTTAAACCGAAATGAATCCGCTCACAGCTTTTTAGAATGTTTAGAAGACAATAAAGAATGGTGGTTATTGTATCCAAACGTTTTTGGTTCCGGGAAAAAAGCCACCGACTACAAAGGTTGCAGTATTGATTTTTTAGAAGCGTATTTCAAGGCTATAAATAAAGACGCTGATATTCTAAATGCAAGACACATCTCCTATTTAATCAGTAAATACAAGACGGTTTCCTTTGAGAAGTATTTAGGAAAGACAGACGCCTGGAATGCAGGTGAATTTAGAATTGACTTGTTTAAGGTTTTGTGTGAAGCAGCAAAAAATGACGAATGGGATTTAGATAAACAAATAAGTATTTTAGACAATAAAGATTCCTTTCCCGTAAAAAATCAATATTATCAGCTACATAAGTTGGTTCATTTTTATTACCAAAATGAAGTATTTGAATCAACTTCGAATAATAATGAAATAGTTTCTTCAAATGCCTCTAAGCTCTGCTTTTGGCTCATAGCTATGATAGATGAAGACGAAAAATCTTCCTCAATTATTAAAGACCTTCAAAGCACTCAAGAATATAAATCTGTAAGTTTCAATGGCCTTTTACTCAGAAATGCATCGAAGCTAGAGTTATTTGAAATATTAGGAACACTCTATAGTTATGAATTGAAATCTGTAAAATTCGGATTAAACGAACTTCTACATTTATATTATTTGCAGAAGGAAAAGAAAGCACTTGAGTTCCAGTCCTTAGGGATTGATAAAGACTTTTTCACACACAAGTTTTACGAGTGTTGGGCTAATGATATTAAAGCTTTTTCAAGTCATTATAAATCATACTATCTAGCGAAGTATAAAAACCCTGCTACTGGAAAACTACCCTATGAAAAACTGAATAATCAAATCTCAAAAATCCCTAGTAACACATCGCAATTTTTAAGATGGTTTGAGGAAGCCTATCAAAATACAAATGAAACTCTCAAGAAAGAACAAAAATGGGATGATTCGTTGCTGTACAATCATCTAGGAGAATTTTCTCCAGGTCTTTTTAGGTTCATATTCAAATTCATAGCATTCAAAGATTTAGATACAGAAGTACAATTTTAACATAACAAAAATAACTATGGCAAACTTAAACAACATTACTGGTGCATTATTGATAGATGCGACCGCCTCATTTCTAAACGGAGCCGGACTAGGTGTAGGTGAAGATAAGAACAAGGTGATTCCTAAAACATTTAAGGAAAAAGTAAATGGTAGAGCGGAGGATGTTCCATATGTTTCAGCTCAATCATGGAGAAGATGGTTACGAAATACAACCAACGAAGAGAACAATTGGTCTCCAAGCGAGCTAAAAGCTGTCGGCCCTGGTTCTGAGAAAGGGTCAACTAATAAAATTGCTACAGAGCTAAATCCTGTTGATTTCCCTGAAGATGATTTATTTGGATATATGAAGGCGGGGAGCGGTGCCGAAGAAAGTATTCAACGCACTTCTCCTTTCAAGACGTCAATTCTTAAAGGTATAAAGAATATGAGAGTCCTTTCAACAGATGAAGCTTTTGTACATTTAAAAGAGGGTACACCGCTACCGTATTCAACCCGTTTTTATTCCACACACTTGGAAGGTTTTTTCAATTTAGAACATTATCGACTAGGCGTATTTGACAATCTCGGTAGCCATCAAGAACTATCAAGAGAATTAGTTGAGAAGCATCTAAATTTATTTGATGTTGAAGAAATTGGAAAATTTAAAAGATATGTTCTAAAAGATGCAGCAGCAAAAAGGAAAGAACATTCTGCTGGATTATTAAAAGGGCTAGCCTATTTACGTGGAGGGGCTAAACAATCTGCTTTTGGAGCAGATGTTTCTCCTAAGGTTTTAATTTTGGCAGGAATGGAGTCAGCAAATCCTGTATTTAATAATCTTTTTATAGGTACTGGCGAAAGACCAATGTTAAACATTGAAGCCATAAAGCAGATTGCAAAAGATTACAATACAAAATTAGCAACACCAATTTATATAGGGATAAGAGAAGGTTACTTACAAAATGAAGATGAGGTTAAAGCCATCGGTGAAGGATTTGTAGTTAAATCTCCTATTGCTGTGGTAAATGAATTCATTTCTAATAATCTTAAATAATGAATAAGGTTTTAGAAATAGAATTTGAAGGGTGGACAGCCACGCCAAGAATGCCCTATATTTTATCAGGGAACGCCGTTTGTTTGCCAGTACCCACCTATTCTATGCTTTTAGGGGTACTTGGCTGCTGCTTAGGTAGAACAGTAGAATCTAGTGAAGTTAGTATTGGTTTTCGTTACGAGTATGATACGGTAGGAAAAGATTTGGAGAAAAGGCAACGATTGGAATTTGACGGTCGGCGAGTAAAATCTCATGCCAAAGGGTCTGATGCTTATTCAAGAGAATTTCATACACTACCTAAACTTACAGTTTGGATAAATAAAATAGACTGGCTGTCCTATTTTGAAAATCCAGTTGGCACCCCATGCCTTGGGCAATCTCAAGATTTGCTTAGAATTGCTAGCACTAAAATCTTGAGCATAGAACCAGTTGATTCCGCTGAAATCTATGGGACCTTATTGCCTTTTGAAAATACTTCAAAAATAGCGGGTCAGTTGATTCAGTTATCAGAGTCGTTTACAGAAAATGAAGAAGTTGGTTCAGGCCGCACTCCTACAGTTTCTAAAGTATTTATTGCAATACCTCATGAGAATAAACAAGTAATTAAATTTCAAAACCTGTTTCACGAAGTTTCCAATTCTAAATCAAGCTTTTACATGCATACCTTTTCAAACAATTCCCAATTTTAAGTTCCCTGCCTCAGAAGAGGCGGGGTGTCCTGACGAACGTCGGACGGGGTGGTTGAACAACGAGTAACATGAAAAATCAAGAACAAATAAACAATCGCCCTGAGCTAAAAAAGTTCAGAAAAAACCTTAGAAACTATTCAACTTCTGCGGAAGCTTTCTTGTGGACAAGCTTAAAAAGCAGCCAACTTGATGGCAGAAAGTTTAGGAGACAACATAGTGTAGGTAATTATATATTAGACTTTTATTGCCCAAAGGAACGGCTATGCATTGAATTGGATGGAGCTGGGCATTTTACAACGGAGGGTATTGAATATGATAAGCAACGCACTAATTATATCAATTCGTTAAACATAAAAGTGATACGATTTGAGAACAAAGAGGTATTTGAAAATTTAGAAAACGTGTTAGCCGAGATAATGAATAATTTCATAAAATAACCACCCCTTCCCCTCCTTTCAAAGGAGGGGAGCATATTGGAATTGATATGATAGATTGGAGTCAAGTTTATGCCAAAAGTGATGGTTTTACCACACTAGAAATGCACACAAGGCATGTTATTACTGCTGGGTTAAATTTGATTGAAAAGCTACCGTTCAATGAATCAGAAAAGCTACATTGGAAAGAGAAGCTATTTCGTGTGGCGATATTACATGACCTAGGGAAACTTCATCCTGATTTTCAAAAAAGGCTTAATGGAGATAGGAACGTCAACATTCGGCACGAAATCATTTCCTTATGGTTTTGTGAGAACTTCCTTGATTTGCCTAAAGATGAATTATTTGCTATTGCTACGCATCATAAAGGAGTTATTTCTAACCATGGATATAAAAGACTTGAAAAAGAAGCTCTACGTGAATATATGGAGTATCATTACTCTAACTCTAATAATCTATTATGTGAAGAAGTAATCAGGAGTTGGCTCAAACTTTTTGATATTAATTTAGAATTCAAATCGAGTATAGTCTCCAAAACAATTTCTAAAGAAATGACGAAAATGTTGGGAGTAACTAATCAGATGGACGCCATTAACGACCCGTTAAAAAGCCAAGAGTTTTCTTTTATGAGGGCATTGCTTATAGCTGCTGACCATATTGGTTCTGCTCGAAAAGAAGAAATGATTCCAAACTATGTTCCCTTAGATATAAAAAAGTTAAATAGCACTAAAAGAGGTGAAACTTTTGCTTTTAGAGACTTCCAAAAACGTTTACAAACTATTAACTCCGATGTAATACTTCACGCACCTACAGGTTCAGGGAAAACTGAGGCCGCCTTAAGTTGGGTTCATGCTAATCAATCGCATAATTCAAGGTTATATTATCTTCTTCCTTATACTGCAAGTATCAATGCCATGGTAGGAAGGCTGCAAGAAGTTTATAGTGTAGAAAGCGTCACGGCCTTACACTCTAAAACATTAGATTTTTTCTATGCTCAGCTTACCGACGAAGCCTCTAATTTAGATAAAACCGCTATTGAAAATGCTCAAGAAGCTAGAAGTAAAAAGTCGCTTTCCTCTGAGTTATTTTATCCCGTAAAGGTGGCAACACTCCATCAAGTACTGAAAACGTCACTAAAAGGAAAAGGATGGGAATTCGCATTATATGATTATAAAAATGCTCTTTTCATTATAGATGAATTTCATACATATAATGCCTTACTAACAGGTTTACTTTTAGCAAGTATCAAATTATTTAAAAGGCTTTTTGATGCTAAATTCTTATTTATGTCTGCTACTATTCCGGAATTCATGTTGGAATTTATAATAGATGAAGTGTTTGACGGTAATAAAAACAAACTAATTAGGCCCAATCCTGAATCTCAAAGTGATAGCATCATTCTAAATAGGAAAAGGCACATTTTATGTTGCAAAAAAAATCAAACACTGGACGGAGAAATAAAAGAAATCCTTGATTTTCTTAATAATGGGAAGAGCGTTTTGGTGATAGTAAACAATGTAAAAACAGCACAATACCTTTTCGGTATCATCGATTATGACGACAATAGAAGCATGCTATTACATAGTGGTTTTCATAAAAAGAGTAGAAATATAATAGAGCAAGCCATTACTAATAAGGATAAAAACTTACGTCCACAATTGTTAATTGCTACGCAGGCTGTAGAAGTTAGCCTTGATATAGATTATGATATGGCTTTTATAGAAAAAGCTCCCATCGATGCTTTAATTCAACGGTTTGGTAGAGTAAACAGGGCAGGTTCAAAAAAGCCATCTCCAGTTTTTCTCTTTGAAGAAATCATTGGGAATACTCCTTTCTATGATGACGAAGTATTAGAAAAAACTTGGAATAATCTCATAGAATTGGATGGCCAAACTTTATCCGAGGTCGATTTAATAGTAGTTTGTAATAAAGTTTATGAACATGGTTATAACGAAAAACAATTAGAAGATTTTAACAAAGGCTTATTAGAAAATCCTATAATTAACAACTACGAAAACGAATGGATTGCTGGCGATTGGAGAGATTGGGTAGAAGATGCCATTGAAAATAGTAACCAAAAAATTGATATTTTATGTTCTAACCTCAAGGAAGACTTTTATAAACACGTTGAAAACAAAGAGTTTATTGAAGCAAATCAATTATTGGTTTCTGTCTATTTCTATGAAGCCAAAGATAAATATCCAGATAAAGACCGAGGCTTATGGATTGTCAATAATCTATATTACGATGAAAAAATTGGCTACATCACCAAGCCTGAAACTTTTGACGATTTATGCTTATGAGGCTAACATTAAAACATTTAACTACTTTTGTCGTGAAAAACATACAATAATATGGAAGAATTGTGGTCGTATCACGACAATTTAATAAAATATACGCAAACAGAGCGATTTAGATACCTCTATGAAGAGATAGATTGGTCTGTACGAATGATGGGCATTAAGGGGCCTCGTGGTACGGGTAAAACCACCATGATGTTACAATACATCAAAAGGAATTTTGAAACGGGTTCTCCATTGGCTTTATATGTCACACTAGAGCATCCTTATTTCTTCACCAACTCCCTTTATGATGTTGCGAAGGAATTCTACATAAACGGCGGCAGGCATTTGTTTATAGATGAGGTTCATAAATACGAAAGATGGTCTAGAGAGTTAAAGGTAATTTATGATGGTTTTCCGGAGCTTAAAATAGTCTTTTCGGCCTCCTCTGCTCTTGATATTTTTAGGGGAGAGGCTGATTTAAGCAGAAGGGCTTCCGTCTATCAGCTTCATGGACTTTCTTTCAGAGAGTACATTAATTTCTCGCTCGACCAAAAATTTGAAAAGATAGAAATAGAAAACATTTTCACCGATGCTAGAAGGCTATCTGCACAAATTTCGGAGCAAATACAAGTCATACCGCTGCTCAAGGCCTATCTAAAAAATGGGTACTACCCTTTTCATTTGGAAATTCAGGAGTCGGACTATTTACAGCGATTGGTACAGGTAATAAACACCGTGATAGACACCGACCTGAATTATATAGAAGGCTATAGTGCTGAGGCTAACAAAAAGGTAAAGAAGCTGCTTAGAGTGGTAGCTGAGTCTGTACCATTTAAGCCAAATGTATCTGAGATTAGTAGGAAAACCGGTGTAAGTAGAGACCTCATTTACCTTTATTTAGGGCATTTAGAATCTGCTCATTTAATTAGTCAACTTCACCAAACGGGCAAGGGCGTTTCTACTTTACAAAAGCCCGACAAATTATATCTAGATAATAGTAATCTTTCTTATGCTTTGTTCTCAAATCCTGAAATAGGCAACATGAGGGAAACCTTTATTATTAATCAGCTTAGAAACGCAGGGTTAGAAGTTTCTCTTCCGAAAAAAGGTGATTTCTATTTGGACGAATCGGGAATTACCATAGAAGTAGGTGGCAAAAACAAGGATGGGAAGCAAGTTGCAGGAATTGAAAATGCTTTTTTAGCAAAAGACGACATAGAAACTGGCATCGGAAATACCATTCCACTTTGGCTTTTTGGATTTTTATATTGACATGAACATCATAGCCACACATATAAACTACCTCCACATTTGTCATAGAAAGCTTTGGCTTTTTGCCAACGGTATTAATATGGAACATACATCGGATCTGGTATATGAAGGCAAAATGATAGGGGAAAAAACCTACCCACAGCGTGCCGAGAAATATCGCGAACTTGAAATAGATGGTGTTAAAATAGATTTCTACGATGCAAAAAATAAGGTGGTACATGAGATAAAGAAATCGTCCTCTTATAGTGAAGCACATTTGGCTCAGGTGAAGTATTATTTATATATCCTCAAAAAAAATGGCGTGGACGGTGCAACGGGAGTACTAGAATACCCAAAACTACATAAACGAGAGACAGTAACATTAGAGGATGGAGATGATAAACGTATAGGCCATTGGGTGGAGGAAGCAACAGCGATAATTGGTCAAGATAACGCACCACCTAAAATCCAGAAAAGTAAATGTAAAAAATGCAGTTATTATGATTTTTGCTGGATAACTGAAAGCCCTGAAGAATGAAAAAGACCTACTACTTATTTAATCCTGGGAGATTATCTCGAAAAGACAATACCCTAAAGTTTACACCTGTAGATGAAGACGGCGTAGTGGGGCAGTCTAGGTATTTGCCTGTTGAAACCATTAACGATTTGTACGTCTTTGGGAGTTTGGATGCCAACTCAGCTCTCTATACTTTTTTGGGCAAAAACCATATTGCGGTACATTTTTTCGACTATTACGAACATTATGCTGGTTCATTTATGCCAAAAGAATATCTGCTGGCTGGTAAAATGCAGATTCAACAGACCAAGCATTACATGGCTGCTAAAAAAAGGATAGTTATAGCCAGGGGTTTTGTGGATGGAGCAGCCGCTAATATTTTAAAAAACTTACAGTATTATAAAAGACGTGGCAAAGAACTTACTGGTGTAATAGAACAAATAGAAACTTACAGAAAAGATATAGTTGACACAGATAACATTCCACAGCTGATGGGTTTGGAAGGAAATATCCGTCAGGCGTACTACAAGGCTTTTGATGAAATATTGAACGATTTCAATATGGGAAATAGAACCAAACAGCCTCCAGAAAACGAGGTCAATACGCTTATATCTTTTGGTAACATGATGTGTTATACCACTTGCCTAGGTCAAATATATCATACACAGCTTAACCCCACCATAAGTTTTCTGCACGAACCTGGTTATAGGCGATTTTCGCTGGCTCTAGATATAGCAGAGATTTTCAAGCCGCTGTTGATAGACAGAACTATTTTTAGCTTACTAAATAAAAAACAAATTAAAGCCAGCGATTTTAGAAGTGAGGTGAGTAGATGTGTACTAAAAGATAGTGGAAGAAAGACTTTTATTCGTGTGTATGAGGAGAAATTGAAAGAAACTATTAAGCACAGAAGCCTGGGTAAAAGTGTAAGCTATAAACACCTTATAAAACTAGAATGTTATAAACTTAGCAAACATATGCTGGGCATGGAGCCTTATGTTCCTTTCAGGGCTTGGTGGTGACCTCGACTCCGCCCAGCCTGTAAGCTAATTTGAGAAAATAAATTCATTTATATGTATGTAATTCTAGTGTATGACATGAATACAAAGCGAGTAGCGAAAATGCTGAAACATTGCAGGAAATACTTAAATTGGATTCAGAACTCGACTTTTGAAGGTGAAATAAGTAAGGTCAAATTAACAGAAATGCTAGACCTTGCTTATGAAATCATGGACGACGAAGAAGATAGTATTATAGTTTTCAAAAGCCGCTCAAAGGACTGGCTGGATAAGGAAATCCTTGGTTTCGAAAAGCAAAGTACGGGTCAAATTTTGTAAGGACTGTTGTCGGTGCAGTAGATAACAGTTTCATAGAAGTTCATTGACATATTGGAATTCAATAAAACCCTCTTGATTGGGCTCGAAAAGGCGTTGTCGAACTCAGGGTAAAATCGTAGTATTGCAGGTCGACACGATTCTGGTGTGTTTTCGGAGTTAAAACATTTAAATCGTGTCTTTTTTGCCTGTTTTCAAAACGGGTCTTAATCGTATCTCACAGAAATTGAAACGAAGCTAAGAAAGAGAAAGGCAATAAGTCTATAATGTCTTAATCGTATCTCACAGAAATTGAAACTTAAAACAACCTACTACGCCCTGAATAGCCGCAGGTCTTAATCGTATCTCACAGAAATTGAAACGTGTTTCTTAGTTGTCTTTTTCCTCCACTTAAAATAGTCTTAATCGTATCTCACAGAAATTGAAACAAATTGGATGGTTTGCAAAACAAGAAAATAAGCAAAGTCTTAATCGTATCTCACAGAAATTGAAACCCGACTCCGAAAACGAAGAAATCTTCGGCTATGTAGTCTTAATCGTATCTCACAGAAATTGAAACTGTCAAAAAAATTCGTAGAAAAAAACATCATGATCAGTCTTAATCGTATCTCACAGAAATTGAAACAGGTATGCAGAATACAGATATACACCATCAAGAGTCGTCTTAATCGTATCTCACAGAAATTGAAACTGCGGTCAATGCCCGCCCTGTCTCCAACGTAGGAGTCTTAATCGTATCTCACAGAAATTGAAACCAACAGAAGCAAGAACCTTAGGAGTACAATTCGAAGTCTTAATCGTATCTCACAGAAATTGAAACTGACGAAAACCTACAAGAAATGGAAAGCGGTGGAAGTCTTAATCGTATCTCACAGAAATTGAAACTAGACAAACTTTAATTTTGACGGAACGGTAATGTCCGGTCTTAATCGTATCTCACAGAAATTGAAACTAGACAAACTTTAATTTTGACGGAACGGTAATGTCCGTCTTAATCGTATCTCACAGAAATTGAAACCGCATTAGCATTCCCCATTTCCCCAGTAGGACTCATGTCTTAATCGTATCTCACAGAAATTGAAACTGGGAAGTAGTCAGCGAACCGTTTAAGCGTATATAGTCTTAATCGTATCTCACAGAAATTGAAACAGTCAAACCCTTTCAATTCAAACAATCTTAGAAAGAGTCTTAATCGTATCTCACAGAAATTGAAACTTCGTTATTTGCGGCTAGGCTTTTTGTAACTGCTGTGTCTTAATCGTATCTCACAGAAATTGAAACTAAACACATATCTCCGCCTATTCAAGCTCTCAGTCGTCTTAATCGTATCTCACAGAAATTGAAACTATTCATCAGTAGCCTTGTTAAAATACAAAAAAGGATGTCTTAATCGTATCTCACAGAAATTGAAACTCGTGAAATGCTTTGTTGTGTAGTAGTTTGAAATAGTCTTAATCGTATCTCACAGAAATTGAAACAGTGATACGAACTTTATTAAGGCTTTTAACGGTGCCTAGTCTTAATCGTATCTCACAGAAATTGAAACTAATAAACACCCACCTGAGCAAGTGTAGTATATTGGGTCTTAATCGTATCTCACAGAAATTGAAACTTAAATTCTAAGCCCATGTTTGTACTGTAACCAGAAGTCTTAATCGTATCTCACAGAAATTGAAACAGATATGGACAATGGCGGTATACATTTCCTCAATGAGTCTTAATCGTATCTCACAGAAATTGAAACCAGGTAAAAATAGGACGAAGCGTAGCGGGTAACGGTGTCTTAATCGTATCTCACAGAAATTGAAACAATAAGTCTCTTACATCTTGTGCTGTTGCTGCTTGTGTCTTAATCGTATCTCACAGAAATTGAAACCACAAACACAATGTTAACAGACAAGCAGATTTTAGTCTTAATCGTATCTCACAGAAATTGAAACCAACTTTGCACCTTCTTATCAATAACGCTGTCTAGGTCTTAATCGTATCTCACAGAAATTGAAACAATATAGAATCATCAAACTTGTTATCTGTATTTTCGTCTTAATCGTATCTCACAGAAATTGAAACAGTACAGAATCTTGGGCAAGCTCGGGAGGAACTACAGTCTTAATCGTATCTCACAGAAATTGAAACCAATAGCAAGCATGTTTTATGCACATTGTTGTATGGGTCTTAATCGTATCTCACAGAAATTGAAACTATCAACTTGTACGAAACTGGGAAGCTCTTTTTCTGTCTTAATCGTATCTCACAGAAATTGAAACGACTTGCAAGCTGTGAGCGGTGCGGGTTTCAACTCTAGTCTTAATCGTATCTCACAGAAATTGAAACTTATAAAAAAGAACGCCTTGGTTATCGCTGCGATAGGTCTTAATCGTATCTCACAGAAATTGAAACTTCAAAAACACAATCAAAATTAAGGTCGCAAAAAGCGTCTTAATCGTATCTCACAGAAATTGAAACTACCGTTCTACCCTTATCAATGTGCGTCATTTCTAGTCTTAATCGTATCTCACAGAAATTGAAACCTAATAAATTGAAGAACTTACTATTAATTTTCCTTAGTCTTAATCGTATCTCACAGAAATTGAAACTGTTCCTTTAGTGCTTGCGATTGTCTTATTTTCATAGTCTTAATCGTATCTCACAGAAATTGAAACCATCAATGCACGTAGACCACTCCCTGAATACGGAAGTCTTAATCGTATCTCACAGAAATTGAAACGAGGAAGCACATCGGCAATATAAAACCGAAACCTTCCCGTCTTAATCGTATCTCACAGAAATTGAAACCAATACGACCCAAACACACCACATTCACACCCATAGTCTTAATCGTATCTCACAGAAATTGAAACTAAGTTATCGTAGTATTCTGATTGTACGGCGAAAATGTCTTAATCGTATCTCACAGAAATTGAAACATACAGAATGCACGACAAAGTGCAGCTTAATTTGGTGTCTTAATCGTATCTCACAGAAATTGAAACGACACTAGCAACCCGTTATACAAATCAATCCTTTACGTCTTAATCGTATCTCACAGAAATTGAAACTAGATAAACCAAGTAACCAAGGAATCAAGTCTTAATCGTATCTCACAGAAATTGAAACTTCCTTCAGGTGTTTTGTTCCAATCGAAAACTCCGGTCTTAATCGTATCTCACAGAAATTGAAACTTATAAACTACCATGCGGAATCTGCCCGCCCTGTCTGTCTTAATCGTATCTCACAGAAATTGAAACTCGACTGGAACAAAGTCCCGTATGATGATCGAGACAGTCTTAATCGTATCTCACAGAAATTGAAACTTGTCAGATCGAGCCGCGGTCCCTGAGCCTGTCGAAGTCTTAATCGTATCTCACAGAAATTGAAACTATCAACGCACGTAGACCACTTCCAGAATACGGAACTGTCTTAATCGTATCTCTTTGAAATTGATAATGGTCATTGAGTAAAGTCAAATTGAGCGTCTTAATTCCATCTTATTGAAATAGGTTACACATTGTAAAAGTACTCAATCAGCGTTTAGCCTTAATCGTACCTTACTAAAAGGACAGAAAGCTTCTCCATAAATAAGGTATTTGAACCAATCAAAACTCAACTATAGTTGATTTTGTGATTACGAAAGTTTACTCTCCTAAGTGGGTTGTTGCTTATTTTCGCTTTCAAAAAGGTGGGCCAAATACTTTTAATTTGAGAAGCATAAAATTGACTCCTACATAGCAAATATGCCTATTCAGGACAATTTCCTTCCGAAAAATCAAGCAACGTAGAATAATACTCAATATTGCCTCAAAAATATTTTTACATCGAGAAAGTTAAACTTCTCACAACTGCCTTATTTATAAGAAACTATGCTGTATTTCTTGCTAGAAAAAAATATTTCTCCTCCTCTTTTTCGCGTATTTTTCCTGTATTTTGCACCTATTTTGCACGTATCTTGCACTAATAGATACAAATAAATTTTAAGACCATTTTAGTGATTTGATAAGTATAAAAATTAGGGCTTGCTTTGTAAAACAATCCACAAACCAAACCCATGAAACCACTATCAAACAACTTAAACGTGCACCTTTTCTCATTGACAATCGGTGAATTTGTTCAATTACAAAAGAGTCTAATCAGTGAAGAAATAAAGAATATCTCTCCTAAAACTGGAGAAGATCAACAGAAAAGTCTTTTTAATTTTAATCAAGCCGCTGAATACTTAAATGTCTCAAAACCCACTTTCTCCAAACTTAGGAAAAGTGGCAAAATCAAAGGGATGAAAGTCTCCGAAAACAGAATCTTATTCTCAAAAGTAGACTTAGACATGTATCTTCAAAATTGTCGTGAAAACTAGGCACCATGAATCATACGTGTAAAAATTGCCGGGCCGAGTTTGAGGGTAGACGCAATAAAACCTACTGCTCAATAAAGTGCAAGTCTGAATTCAATAATGAGAAAGCAAGGGTTAAGAACTTGAGCATTGTATCGACCGTTAAAAAGCTAAAGTTAAATGAAGGTATCCTTGCAGCACTTTATAGCCTTTATCAAGACGAAGCTATTTCCTATAAACAAATTAGAAATAGCGGATTCTCTTTTACCGGGATAAGTGGCCTAGACAGGAATTGGAATCCAATAGTATTGGGTTATGTATTAATAAAAATTGATAACTATAATTTTAAAATAGAAAAATGGAAACACAAGAATTCTTAACTTTCAAT
The DNA here is from genome assembly GCA_900230115.1 of Spirosomataceae bacterium TFI 002. NCBI lineage: Bacteria > Pseudomonadati > Bacteroidota > Cytophagia > Cytophagales > Spirosomataceae > Spirosomataceae bacterium TFI 002. Next base: position 2,140,251 of record LT907983.1, read on the forward strand.
GACTGGGTTGACACTACACCTCAGCGGTCATTCCCATCCCGTAATACTCAAAACTATACTGACAGCAGAGAAAGAGAAAAGGGAAGCAACATCTGGCTTTACCTCCTTTTATCAGCTTTAATAGTAATATTTTGGCCCGTGATTGAACTTGTACTACGAAAAACATGGACGGAAATTCGAAATGTGCTCAATAATGACGAAGTCAATAGTGCACTGCCTACCACAACTTCATCGCATCCAACTTTGCCTGATCATTCATCTTAATGTATTTCTGGAAAGATTTAAGATCCTTGTGTCCGGTTATAGATTGAATCAAAGGTATCGGAATACCTTTCGCAATTGAAATTGTAATGAATGTCCTTCTACCTACATGTGAACTCAATAGCTCATACCTTGGCACCACTTCTTCAATCCTCTTTCCACCCTGAAATCTTACTACGACTTGTTCTTGATCCAATCCCACAATTTTGCCAATTTCCTTAATTCCCATATTAAGCCTCTGTTGAGATAGACGTGGCAAGGAGTTCTCATACTTATTCAAAATTGCCTTTGCATGTTGATTCAAAGGAATTCCATTATCCATACTTGTTTTAATAATATTCAACTTTAAAAAGTCACCTTGGATATTTGCTGGTTTTAGATTCTGCACATCTGACTCTCTCAAGCCAGTAAAGCAACAAAATGAAAACAAATCTCTTACTCTATTGAGGCGAGCGTTACCTCCAAAGTCATATTTGTAAATAGACATCAACTCATCTTCTGTCAAAGCAATTTTGGTTGCAGGCTTTTCGGTAAGCATCTGAAAACTTGCCAGCTTAGAAACATCAAATGCACCATGATTGCCACAAAACTTTAAAAAAGTCTTTAAGGTTTTCAGTCTCTTATTGACCGTACTATTGGATTGAAGCTTTTCAGTAATAAGCCAATTTTTGAACCTATTATAAAAATCATAATCGATCTCAGACAATTGGAAATCTTTCCTTTTACAAAAATTCAAGATTTGATTTTTCATTACCTTGTAATGCTTGAGAGTAGAGTTCCTAAATTCAAGATTTTGACTTTCATAAAACTTAGCAAACCAGTAGTCAAATCCCAACTCCTCAACTTTATCCGCTTGAAGCAACTTACTCAAAGTGTCAAAACTCAATTCATTACCCTTTAAAGTTTCATCAATGATTATATCTTTTATCTGTTGATGCTTTTTATCGATGATCATGTTAAGCTTCACATGGTTATTATCACCAGGGCTCTTTTTGATTTTTTGTGTCTTAGCATCCCAAAGTTCAACTTTCGATTTTTGTCCAGTTGGATAGAGCTTAACCTTTCCGTTAATGCAAACTTGAACGTATATTGCTAGCTCATTTGCCCTACCTTTTTTGTCTGGTCTTAGTTTAACTTTAGTGCTTGCCATGAGATTTACATTATTTTATTTACAAAAGTAATGTAAAAATAAGTGTAAAAGTAAAATAGGTAAAAATAAGATATACCCCACCCTGTTCAAAACCATAACTTATTGATTATATGATATATTAAGTAATATATGGTAAAATGTAGTTAAGCATATAGTGACCTTGGCGGGGTCACTATTATAGAAGTTTATTAAACTTTAGATTAAAGGGCGGACGCCCAGTCGGGGACGCCCAGTCTTCGATTCTTCGCGGGGTCACTTTTTCTACTACGTTTTAATCTTTGCATCAAGGGCAGACGATTGTTCTTCGCTGGAACATTTTTCACCAAAATACTATTAAAAAAAGTATTGGTATAAGTAAGCTCAAGTACTTATGTGGAATAAATGGAACATGTAATAAGTTATTAATTTAAGTTTATGGCTCGGGCATGAAAACGATCTCAATTATTAGATGATGAAATCTCATTTGGTTATATTTAAGTAAAATAGAAATAACACTAATTCATATTTCGAAGAGGACAAGTAGGAAGTGTTTGATTTGCAGCGATATGCTACTGGGCAAAACCAATGCATTGTAAAATGATATGATTATGAACAAAATAGTAGAAAATGCTTTTGAAGCGGTGGCAGACATTCAGGATGGTGCTATACTCATGTTGGGTGGTTTCGGCTTAAGTGGAATTCCAGAAAACTGTATTTCTGCTTTGGTAGATAACAAAGTAAAGAACCTAACCTGTATTTCAAATAATGCTGGTGTTGATAATTTTGGAATTGGATTAATGCTTAAAGAAAAGCAAGTAAAAAAAATGATCTCTTCTTATGTAGGGGAAAACAAAGAATTTGAAAGACAACTACTTAGTGGAGAACTAGCAGTGGATCTCATTCCACAAGGAACACTCGCCGAGCGTATCAGAGCTGGAGGGGCAGGAATTCCTGCCTTTTTCACTCCTGCGGGTGTAGGGACAGAAGTAGCTGAAGGTAAAGAAATACGTGAGTTCAATGGTAAAAAGTATTTACTTGAAAATGGTCTAAAAGCTGACTTCTCTATTGTAAAAGCTTGGAAAGGCGATGTGGCAGGAAATCTTATCTTCCGAGGAACAGCCCAAAACTTCAATGGAATTATGCCAGCAGCAGGGAAAATATGTATTGCGGAAGTAGAAGTACTTGTTGCAGAAGGTGAACTCGACCCTGCAGAAATACATGTCCCAGGAGTTTATGTTCAACGAATTTTTCAAGGCAAAAACTATGAAAAGAGAATCGAACAAAGAACTGTTTCTCAACCAAATGGAAACGAAAGCACTCAAGAAGATTTGTTTAATGCTGGTGTAGGACTCACAAAGTTTGGTATTGCAAAACGAATTTCTCAAGAAATCAAAAATGGAAATTATGTCAACCTTGGAATTGGTATTCCGACTTTGGTGGCAAACTATATACCAGACGGAATGGACGTTGTTCTGCAATCCGAAAACGGATTATTAGGTATTGGCCCATTTCCTAAGGAAGAAGATGTAGATGCCGATTTTATCAATGCCGGTAAGCAAACCATCACACTTCAAGATGGGGCATCTTTATTTCACTCTGCCGAAAGTTTCGCAATGATTAGAGGTGAGCATATTGACCTTACCATCCTCGGAGCCATGGAGGTTTCTGAAGAAGGAGACATTGCAAACTGGAAAATTCCAGGGAAAATGGTAAAAGGGATGGGCGGTGCTATGGACTTGGTAGCCTCTGCAAAAAACATCATCGTTGCCATGCAGCAGGTAGATAAATATGGGAAGTCAAAACTTCTGCCAAAATGCAGCCTTCCGCTTACGGGCATCAATTGTATCAAAAAAGTAGTTACAGAGTTAGGGGTATATGAAATTAGTACTGAATCAGGATTTCATTTAATTGAAATCGCTCCTGGAATAAGTATTGAGCAAATCAAGGATGCAACAGCCGGAAAGTTAACAGTTGCTAAGAATCTAAAAGAGATCAAGTTTTAAAAGCGGCAAATTGTCTAAGTTATTGCCAAACGAGTTTCCAGCGTCGCCATTGTATTAAACAATCTCACTTACCTCCGAGATATAAAAACACTCAGAATGCTTTGTCATTCCTATCTTAGGGTAATAATCCACAGCTGCTGGAGCAGAAAGTAGTATCAACTTACCTTTCGGAATTGCCATCTTTGTTTGGCGTATAAGTTCTTTCCCAATCCCCTTTTTTTGAAAATCAACAGCTACAGCAAGGTCAGAAAGATAGGTGCAATAAACAAAATCCGAGATAGAGCGGGCCACCCCTACAAGTTTGCCGTCAATTCTGGCAGTTATAATCAATGCAGCATTTTCAACCATTCCTTTCATAGTTGCAGGATTATCGATTGGCCTTCGCTCGCCGAGTGTTGATTCATTTAAAACTGCACAAAACTCTTCAACACTAAGATTGTTTTCAACCTGATATTTCACCACTTTTGATATACTTTTTAACGAAAATAGCATTTCTATTTTGCAAAAAGTCTTTTTCCGATTCAATTCACTTGAACAAAATATACAAATGAAAAAGTACATTCTTATTTTTGCTGTTTTAACAGCTTGTACAACCAAATCAGATCAAATGTCCTATACTTGGCCAAATGCCACTGCCCCTATTGCAACCGAAAAAGAACACATCAGAACTATTCATGGGGAGTCTGTTCAAGATCCATATTATTGGATGTACGACTTTTTTGGAAAAGGTCCCGATAGCACTAATGTGATTAACTATTTGGAAGCCGAAAATGCATATTTAGACACCATGATGTCGGCGACGAATGATTTTCAAACAAAGCTTTACAAAGAAATGCGTGCACGAATCAAAGAAAAAGATGAGAGTGTACCATACCTTAAAAACGGCTATTACTACTATTCTCGCACTGATGAAGGCAAAGAGTACTTCAAATTCTGTCGCCGAAAAGGAAGCATGGAAGCTCCTGAAGAAATTTTGTTAGATGTAGATGCAATGGCTGAGGGTAAAGCATACTTCTCGGTATCTGGAATGGAAGTAAGCGAAGACAATAAACTCCTTGCTTTTGGGGTGGACGAAGTTTCTCGTAGACAATACACCATTCAAGTGAAAGACCTAAGTACAGGAAAACTATTAAGTGACAAAATCGCCAACACCGAGGGGGATCCTGTGTGGGCAAATGACAACAAAACAATTTTTTATACCTCCAAAAACCCAGTAACACTTTTATCTGAAAAGATTTATCGCCACACATTGGGTCAAGCAATTGCTAAGGATCAAATGGTGTATCAGGAAAATGACAAAAGTAATTATATTGGTGTGGGCAAAAGTAAAAATGGGAAGTGGATTTGGGTTTATTCCTTCGCCACACTTTCGTCTGAAATGAGATTTATAGATGCCGAAAAGCCCACTGCCGAATTCAAGGTTTTTCAACCAAGAATTAAAGATGTCTTATATGAAGTTTCGAGCTTAGAAGATCGCTTTTTGATTAAAACGAATGATGGTGGTGCGGAGAATTTCAAAATTATGGAATGCCCTCTAAATGCTACTGAAAAGGAAAACTGGAAAGAATATAATGCTCACGATCCTAAAGTACTAATCGAGAGTATTGAGGAGTTCAAAGACTTCATAGTAATACAACAAAGACAAAATGGTCTTACAGAGCTTAAAGTGAAAGCTCTCGATAGTAATGAAGAGCATACCGTTCCTTTTGATGAGGCAACTTACGATGCAGGCCTGAGCCAAAACAGAGAGTACAATTCCAGCCTTTTAAGATACCGATATACATCTTTGATTACGCCTAGCTCTACTTTCGACTACGACATGACGAGCAAAAAGAAGACCTTACTCAAACAACAAGAAGTTCTCGGAGGTTATGACAAATCACAATATCAGTCAGAAAGATTGTATGCAACTGCCAAGGATGGCACCAAAATCCCAATATCTATAGTCTACAAAAAAGGCTTTAAGAAAGACGGCAAATCTCCTGTTCTGGAATATGCTTATGGTTCTTACGGCTATAGCATGGATGCAAGTTTCAGCAGTACCAGATTAAGTTTGCTCGATCGTGGGTTTGCATTTGCAATCGCTCATATTCGTGGAGGACAAGAGATGGGACGTCAGTGGTATTTGGATGGGAAGCTCATGAAAAAAATGAACACCTTCACAGACTTCATTGATTGTGGTAAATTCCTTATTGACGAAGGTTACACCTCCGCAGAGCACCTTTACGCCAACGGTGGCTCGGCTGGTGGATTGCTTATGGGTGTTGTTGCCAATCTCGCACCTTCGCAATACTACGGTATCATAGCCGACGTACCTTTTGTGGACGTTATAAATACCATGTTAGACGAAAATATACCGCTCACAACCAATGAATACGACGAATGGGGAAATCCTAATCAGAAAGATGCTTACGATTATATGAAAAGCTATTCGCCGTACGAAAACATTGAGGCGAAAGACTACCCACACATGCTTGTAACTACAGGTTTGCACGACAGCCAAGTACAATACTTTGAGCCTGCAAAATGGGTTGCGAAACTAAGGGCAACAAAAACTGACAAAAATATCCTTTTGCTCAAAACCAACATGGAGTTTGGTCATGGGGGAGCATCCGGCAGGTTTGATTACCTAAAAGATATTGCTCTTAAATATGCATTTTTAGGTGCTTTGGAAGGAAGAATTGAGTAATTTTTGGGTCAAAAAATCGAAATCAAGTCGTCGAACTCCGTGAAAATCTGCGTAATCTGCGGGAGAGTTGTATTCTTTTTTCATCCCGCAGATCTCGCTGATTTATGCAGAAGCTAATTCGTTGATAAATTACAAAGTGAAAAAACTTTGGCGAGTTCCCTGAAAATCGGTCTTCGGAGAGTGAAATCTAAACTCGCTCCAATTTATAAGGGTAAACCTTCCCTGCATTCCATTGGCACACGTATAGGTTCTTGTCATTGTCCACGCATACATCGTGACAATGCTGGAAGATGGGTTTGTCTTGCATCATAAGTTGCAATTGACCGTTTTTATACTTTGGCTTTGACCCTCCAGGGTTGGAAATAACCTTATTATTTTTGTCCAAAATAGTTACAAATCCTCGATTGAGCTGAGCGTTGAAATTCCCTTCAATCATGCCAAAACAAACACCAGAGTAAATGTTTTCATCGTCCATGACAGGCCTACTAACAAATGCTCCTGGCAAATAAATGGTCTCCAAATACGCTCCTTCTAAGCTAAATCGCTTAAAAGCATTTTTCATTCTAGCAGTGCAAATTAAAGTTGGATTGGTAGGGTCACGATAGTCTATCGCAACGCCATGAGCTTGCTTAAACTTTGCATCTTGTAAGAAGCTATCACCTCCAAATTTAGAAATGAAATTACCTTTGGCATCATATCTTAAAATGTACTGCGAACCATACCCATCCGCTACATAAATGTCGCCATTGGGGCCAATGGCTGTTTCTGTAGGAATGAACTTCATATCACGACTGTATTCCTCAAACTCTTTGGGACTGGGAATGGATAAAATAGCTTTACCTTTTGTGGATGTTTTTAGTACTTTCCCACTTGCAGTGTCCGTAATGTACAAAAAATCTTCTCCGCCTTCATTGTGAATACTAAGTCCGTGAGCACCTTTTAAGCCTAGCGTCCATGAATCAAGTAGCATACCAGACTTATCGTAAATAAGGATATTATTTCTGGCCTCGTCTGTTAGCATGATTAGTCTACCAAGACTATCCTGCACCATTTCATGGCAATTATTGACTGGATATTTCCCTGAATCGAGTACTCCCCATTCTTTGTGCACACGATACCTAAAATCTCCATGACCAATGATTTCGTCATTTAGCTTTGGCTTGGCTTTTAAGATTTGAAAAGGTGAAACGGCTAGTAATCCTGCTGCTAATCCTGTAGTTTTTAAAAAGTCCCTTCTTGATTTCATATTTACTTCCTCAAGCCAACAAATCCCTAACAACATGTCCGTGAACATCGGTTAATCTAAACCTACGGCCTTGATGTTTAAAGGTCAATTGCACATGATCTACACCCAATAAATGCATGAGAGTTGCTTGAAAATCATGAACATGAACTCCTTTTTCGGCAACATTGTAGCTAAAGTCATCGGTTTTGCCATAAACAAGTCCCGATTTTACGCCTGCTCCGGCCATCCACATCGTAAATGCTCCTGGGTGGTGATCTCTTCCATAGTCTGTAGGTGTTAGTCTCCCTTGAGAGAAACTAGTTCTTCCAAACTCACCACCCCACACAACTAAAGTATCTTCCAAAAGTCCTCTTTGCTTGAGATCCTGAATTAATGCTGCATTTGCTTGATCCGTTTGCTTTGCCTGATTTTTCATACCGCCAGGTAAACCACCGTGGTGATCCCAGCCCATGTGGTACAATTGTATAAACTTTACATCTTTTTCGGCTAGTCTGCGTGCTTGAAGACAATTGGCTGCGTAAGTACCCGGAATTCGGGCATCTTCGCCATACATCTTATAAATATAGTCTGGCTCATCCTTTGTTGAAACAGCGTCTGGAACACTAGATTGCATTTTGTAAGCCATTTCGTATTGGCTTATTTTAGAATGAATTTCGGGATCACCCCAAATATCAAACTGATGTTCGTTCATCGACTTTATGAAATCCAACTGCTCTCTACGGTCTTCCTTATGAATTCCATATGGGTTTTGAAGGTAAAGCACGGGTTCATTACCAGCTCTAAACTGCACCCCTTGATGATGAGAAGGTAAAAAACCATTTCCCCATGCTGCTGAGCTGAGCGGCTGTGCTCCTCCTCCTTTTGAAATCATCACCACAAAACCAGGGAGGTTCTCATTATCGGAGCCCAATCCATAGCTTAACCAAGAACCAATTGACGGCCTTCCACTTTGTTGGGAACCTGTTTGCATCAACATCACTGCTGGTTCATGATTAATGGCATCAGTGTACATAGAGTTGACTATACATAGATCATCCACGATAGCACCCGTATGTGGAAATAGCTCCGACACCCAAGTACCATTTTGTCCATATTGGTTGAAATCGTAAATGCTCTTAACCAATGGAAAACTCGATTGACCAGCCACCATCCCTGAGTTTCGCTGTGTCTTTTTTATTGAATCGGGAATTTCTTGACCATGCCATTTGGCAAGTTCTGGTTTGTAGTCATAAGATTCCAGTTGTGAAGGCCCTCCACTTTGGAACAAATAAATTACCCTTTTTGCCTTGGCAGGAAAATGCCCTGAGTTCAATATTCCATCACTTGCTTTAGCCAACTTTTTCGCGTCCGCCGCACTGGACGAGGAGTGAAGCAAGCTGCCCAATGCCAAAGAACCAAATCCAAGCGAGGCCGTTTTTAAAAAACCTCGTCGCGATTCCATCAAGTTTAGCTTTCTTTTCAATTCTTCCATCAGCTACTAGTTTCTAGAATACCCTTCGGAGGTATTCAATAATCCGTTTATTGTAAGAGCCAAAGCCGCAGTTTTTGCGGGATCTAGGCTTTCATTTATTTTCAACTCACCAGTAGAAAGGTAGTCAATAGCATCTTTCTTTTTGGTCATGTATTTCTTTTCTTGCTGATCATAAAACGTGGTCAGCAAGCTGATTTCTTTAGCGTCTGGTTGTCGGCCAGTAGTTTCTCTAAAAGCTCTTATCAAGAATTTCTCTTTCTTGTTTTCAATGGTTAATAGCTTTTCTGCAAGTACTCTTGACGCTTCTATAATCTGTGGGTCATTGAGCAACACCAGGGCTTGTAAAGGCGTACTCGTATTTCTTCGTTTTACGGTACACACCGTACGATCAGAAGCATCAAATATCATCATACTCGGTGGAGGGGATGTTCGCTTCCACACCGTATAAAGGCTTCTTCTATAAAGCCCTTCTCCTGGTTCTTGCAGGTATTTGTACCTCCATGGCTTGTTTGATATTTCATCCCACAGACCCGCTGGCTGGTAAGGAAAAACACTTTCTCCTCCATTTTTATTGACCAGTAACCCACTTATTGACAATGCATTATCTCTAATCATTTCTGCCGAAAATCTAAAACTAGGACCACGAGCCAAAAGCTCATTTTGTGGGTCAATATCAATTAGTTCTTTTCGCACTTTGGAGTTTTGCTGAAAAGTCGCTGAACTCAATATAGTTTTGTGCAAAAGCTTGATATCCCAGCCAGATTTCACAAAGCCATCGGCAAGGTAGTCTAGCAATTGTGGGTGAGTCGGAATATTTCCTTGATTTCCAAAATCGTCGTGCGATTTAACCAAACCTTCACCGAAATGCATCGCCCAAATTCTATTTACGAACACACGAGCTGTGAGTGGGTTCTTTGAATCAAATAACCATTCTGTTAAGCCCAATCTATTTTGGGGAAGATCTTCCGAAAATGGCAATACTGCAGCTACCGTATTTGGCTTTACTTCATCAGTAGGAGCGTCGTAGACTCCCCTGTCAAGGACAAATGTTTTTCTGGGTGTAGGCAAATCTCCCATCACCATAATCTCAGGAATAGCATCTACAACAACATTTAAGCTATCTCTCCATTTTTGAAGCTCCTTTATGGTAGGGCTTTCTCTCTTTGCTTCTAAATTTAAATGCTGAGCTAAGAGTTTACTTTTTCCAACAATTGCTTTCATACTTTCCTTTGGATCATAAAGGTGTAAAACCTCCAAGGCAGAAAGCTCTTTATTGAATAGTCGAAATTCGTCTAAGCCCCCATTTTTAAAAGTTACAATTCTTCCTACAACTCCAAACTGCAAGCCAGAGAAACCATAAGTGTGAATATCTGGTCGAAACAAGATACTTTTATAAACCTCGTTTGCATTTACAGTTACTTCTTGAGGTTTACCATTCAAGTAAAGGTGAACACCACTGGCTTTTCCTGAGCCATCATAAGTAAGCACCACATCCGTCCATTTTTTGATTGCGACAGTATTTTTGGCTACAATTTCTATGGCATTTTGAGGATAAGAATGTGCCAATACAAATCGAAGTTTGTTTTTGGTCAAAAACATAGAATACCCCTTCAGCCCGTTGCGGTCATCTTCGGCATGTGAAAATATATTTACATCTTCGTAAAGGGTGTCTGGAAAAATCGAAACCCCAATAGAAAAAGACTCCGTATGCTCTTTCCAAGCAACTTTAGGAGGCAACTTGGCATTCGTAAACTCATTGAGAAATAAGGCATTTCCTACTTTCCCTTTCTTAATGTTTGGCTCTTTTACAGTAAGGGGCTTTTGCTTACCCGTTCCTTCGTTTGAAGTAAAAACTTTGTCTTTTTTAAGCTGGATTTTTTCAAAAGGATAATACGCCTCAAGGCTGCTATTTATCCCCTTACTTAGTTCAGCAGTGGTGAAGGCTGGTATTGACTCAGTATGTTTAACTGCCCTTAAACTATTCTCCGTTTTAGAAACTTTGGTTTTGAGAAAAGTAATTAGTTTGTCTTGTTCATCAGTAGAAAGTAGAAGAGCGGGGCCTGGGGTTTGGTCAGGTCCATAAACCGCATGCCCCCATTCATTGGTACTATTGAAAAAAGCGAACATGCTATAATAGTCCTTTTGAGAAATGGGATCATACTTATGATCATGACACCGAGCACACTCCAGTGTAAGTCCCATGAAAGCTTTTCCTAAGGTAAGCGTCCGATCGGCTACATATTCGGTGCGAAATTCTTCATAAATGATACCTGCCTCGGAGTTTTTTCTATGCAAGCGATTAAATGCCGTTGCTAGAATACTTTCCTTTGATTTGTTCTCTACTAAATCTCCCGCCAACTGCCATGTGACAAATTGTTGGTAGCTCATGTTTTTATTAAATGCATTGATCACCCAATCTCTCCATGGGCTAAAATCCCTGTGTTTGTCGTCTAAGTAGCCATCACTGTCGGTATAACGCGAAACGTCCATCCAGTCAGAAGCCATTCGCTCACCATATGCGGAAGAAGCCAAGTAGCGATCAACCATTTTCTCAAAAGCATCAGAAGATTTGTCTTTAACGAAGAAATCTATCTCTGCCAATGTTGGCGGCAAGCCAGTAAGGTCAAAACTAACCCTTCGAATTAGTGTTTCTTTGCTTGCTTTAGGGGAGGTTTGAATTCCTTTTTGCTCAAGTTTATCTAGAACAAAATTGTCAATTCCGTTTTGAACCCATTCCTCGTTTTCCACATCAGGAATATCGGCTTCTTCTACAGGAATAAAGGCCCAGTGCTTTTCATATTTAGCTCCATCATTTATCCATTTTATGAGCGTGGCCTTTTCTTTTGCTGTGAGTACCAAGTGCGACTCTGGCGTGGGCATCACAAGGTCTGGGTCTTGTGAAAGGATTCTTTCTACTGCAGTGCTTTTGGATAAACTCCCAGGAACAATGGCATAATAGTCTTCATCTTCGCCGAGTGCTTTGAATGCCGCCTCTTCAATATCCAACCTAAGACCACTTTCTCTTTTTTTCTCATCGGGGCCATGGCAAGCAAAACACTTATCGGAAAGAATGGGTTTTACGTCAAAATTGAAACTGAGATCGTCGGGTAACTTTTCATAGGCTTCTTCAACTTCCTTAGGCAAGGGAGTGCTACACGAAGAAAGCAAAATGGAAGCGAAAATTATTATTACGAACTTTGAATACATCATGGAATAAAATAGGACTAAAATTACGATTAAAAACCATCATAGAAAACTACTATAATACCTAGATGTAATGCTGTTTTTACCCCGCAATTCTAATCCCAAAGCTTAGTCCAGTGTTTTATTCCATGTGAAAAACCTCTTCCAACTCAATAGAAACTGGCGAGTTATCTGGATTAACTTCCATAAGGTCAGCCATGTAGTCCCACCATTTTTGAACAATAGGATTACTTGCCAAATCCTGAGAACCCGCCTCCCCGCTCACCTTTTGAGATGCATAGAGTGTATTGGTCTCTTCATCCAAAAATATAGAATAGTCATGTACTCCTGTAGAGCGAAGTAGCTCTTTGAGTTCAGGCCAAATCTCATTATGCCTTTTGATATATTCTTGCTTAAACCCTGGCTTAAGCTTCATTTTGAAAGCGAGACGTTTCATTTTTTTAAACTTTTAAATACAATCAAAAAGTATTGACAATTACCTCTATACTGTGCTTGCCAGAACTTAACCTTAGGTTTTCAAAACCAGCATTCACTTTGGCTCCATTATGGCGAATTGTTTGTGCTGCATCAGCTTTGATTTCAAATTCTGCAACCATATTCGCCGGAATCTCAATTTCGTATACTTGGCGTCTTGCATTGTAAAACTTATAGGATCCCTTAATTTTCCCTCTTAGCGTTGGTACTACTATGCTACTATTTTTTAGTGTAGACATCTGAGGCTTAATTTTCGCTACTTCATAACCTGCTGTTTTGGGTTGAATTCCCCAAAGCATTCTTGGAATGGCATTAGCAGGAACAGCTCCCCACGCATGATTCCAGTCTGAATTAGGCTTGTATTTCATATCCCAAGCTTCCAGGGTAATAGTAGAACCAATACGTATCATATTGTACCAGCTTCGTTCGCCTTGCGAAGTCAGTAATTCCAAAGCATAGTCAGCTTCTTCTGCATTGTATAATGCTTCCATCAAATATTGAGAGCCATAAACACTACATGCCATTCCTCTCGACTTAATAAACTCAACTACCGATTTTTTTCTAGCCTCGGGCACAATGTCAAATGCTAAAACCATCATGTTGGAATGTAGAGCAGAGTGATCTGTTCCTAGTCCGTCTACATATGCTCCAGTTTTAGAATCAAAAAGCTTTTCGTTTATGTTCTTTCTCCCTTCTGCGGCTAAGAATTGAAATTCTAATGCATCTTCCGTTTTATTAAGTATCGTAGCAAACTCAGCCATGATATCCATGTTTTTAACGTAGAGTGCATTGATAACCGTACTTACTGGCATAAATACAAAACCGTCCCTTTCTCCTTCTTCTGTTGCAAGTTTCCAGCCTGTGTCTTTTTGTGCAGGTGGCCAATCCACTATGTCCTTAAGCTTAATTTTTGGGTCTTTAAAACCTAATTTTTTCATAAACTCAGGAGTCGAGAGAGTCGAACTTACAAAGCCATCTGGCCTACGTAGCTCCATTAGTGTTTTATGCTTTAAATCTTCATAGTACTTTTCAATCAACTCAGTATTGCCTGTATACATGTAGTCAGCGTGAAACATAAGGGCAACGTGCTGCTGCCATTCTGTAGGCCAAGTTGGTTTTTCCATAAAATACTCAATCGTACGCCTTGCAATACCATATTCTTTATCGGTGGTGTAATGACTGAGTTGGTTAAGGTAAGCATCCGCTTCATATGGAATTCTTTCTCTGTCACCGTCCACATAAATGCCAGCAAAAGTTGTTGCTTTGATTGTGTATTTACACAAATCCCATATTTGGTTCAAAATATCATTGTCGCTTTCAAAATAGCTCTGACTTTCATCCCAATAATTATGATAAGCCAATTGTGAAATGCTTCCTTGATCCAATGTGCCTTTTCCTATTTCAATTTCGGCATACCTATAAGGTAGCAAAACAGGAATGCTATCTGGTAAGTGAACAGCCTCTGGTTTGGTGTTACGCTCATCGGGAACAATAGGTAAAATATAAGTATGGCTACCTTTTTTCACTGGAACTTTCACACCTTGATAACGAATGTGCCCTCCTGGTTTTCTATTAATTCTTCCATTTTCCAATTGCTCGCCTATATGAACTGTAATGGTTTCAGCTTTTTTAGAGTTATACGTAAACTCCATATTTGCAAACGCAGCCTTACCGAAATCCACAAAATAAGTATTGTTGCCAACTGAGTTCACTGACTTGGGCTTCACTTTTTCCAGTTCAAAGTGGCTAGGAGTTGTTATCATTTGGCTTGGCTCTGTTGCCATGGTAAACGACTGAAGGTTTGAATATTCGCTTAATCTATTTTCCTCATCCCAAATTCGTACTTTCCAAAAATATGTCTTACCTCCAACCAATGGATTTCCTTCATGCGTGATGCTCGTTGACTTGCTGCTTCGCTGTTGCTTGCTATTCCATACATCTCCAATATTGTTATCAATATTTGCTTTAGATGATGCTACCAAAATTTGATAAGCCGACTGTGCAACTGCTTTTGCTGGAACCTCCCAAGCATACTCAGGGGTTGTGTCAATAATTTTTGTAAGTCTTGGCTCACGAATAAATTCAACTGACAATCCAGATGGTCCTACAGTGTAGTCGTTACTTTTCTCTTTAATTTGTTGATCACACGCTGCTCTTAATTCATTTAAAACCTTTAAAAATGCTGGATTGCTGACCAAGTTATTAGTTTCTTTTGGATCGTTTTTGAGATCATAAAGCTCTTCTATACTTTTATCATTGACGTATCTGAAATATTTAAAATCCTTTGTTCGTAGGCCTTCGCTTGGTGGTATGTTCTCAAACTCCCATAAGTGCTCAATTAGTGCAGTTTCACGTCCTAAAGTTTTCTCTTTAGCTGTAACCAACGGTTTCAAGCTTTTTCCTTGCCAGTTTTCTGGAGTTTTTACTCCAGCATAGTCAGCAATTGTTGCAGGCACATCTACATTCATTGCAAAATCCGTTAAGTCTTGGTGCTTTGCATTTGGGTCATAAACAATCAAAGGCACACGCACATTATTGTCGTACATAAGCCACTTACCAGCTAGTTGTCTTTCACCCAAAAAATACCCATTATCACCCATCAAGATGATCACCGTATTTTTGTCCAATCCTTTTTCTTCAAGCTTAGCTCTTATTTTTCCAATTTCACGGTCAACTCCTGATATCATTCTATAGTAACCTTTCACACTATGTTGATATTTTTCGGGCGTATCGTATCTCCAAGTCCATCTAAGACGGTTAAAACCATCTTTAACTGCTTGAGGAAGAATATCGAAGTATTTATCCTCTCCAAGTTCTGGATCAGGAATTGTGGTATTGGCTAATTGGCTGTTTTGTTCTTCCTGCCAAAAATATTGATCTGGAGCATTGTCATGAGCATGAGGTGCACTAAAGCTTAGTGATAAACAAAATGGTTTTTCAGTATTAGCATTATCAATAAAATCAAGGGCTTTTTGACCTGTATATCTTGTTAGGTGAACAGTGTCTTTTCCTATTGTTTTATAGTAATACCCTCTTCTATCTGGATATGCTCCGTTGCGATCGTAGCTTTCGTAAGTATCAAATAGCTGGTCTTCGGTATCTGTTTTAACACCTAACTTTCCAAAAAAACCAGTATAATAACCTTGCTCACGTAAGACCTTAGGATAAGCTGCTTGCATGTAAGCTGGTCTTACAAATCCGGTTTGAAAATCGAAACGGTGAGCTCGCTCATACATTCCTGTTAGAATTGTGGCTCTACTTGCGGCACATATAGGTGTGGTCACCATGGCATTCCTAAAGTAGGTACCTTGGCTGGCAAGCTTATCCATTTCGGGAGTACTAACTAATTTATTACCCGCATAACCAATTGCATCAAACCTTTGGTCGTCAGTTAATATGAATATGATGTTAGGCTTTTGAGCGAACCCTGCATTTGCACAGAACAAAAACACAATAATCAAAAAACGTGGAAAAAACTTCATGTTATTTTTTAGGATTGAATAAGATTTTTTAAAGATGCTACGAAAAACAGCTTTTGCCAAAATTAGCAGCAATAACTACGCTGTCTATCATTCACTGTGCTACAATAAAGTAAGCAAAAGTAATTTTTAACTTATCTTTCCGTCCGAAAAAAACATAAAGCCCTCCATTTTCTATGAAAATAAGTCAAGACCAAATTGCGAGTATCAATGCAGGATATGCTAATGATCAAGAAGATTCTTTTAACTTTTTAGCTAATAATCTCGATAAAAAAGGTGTTCAAGTCGATGAAGTAGTACAAAAACTATCTGACTTTCAGGTAGCAATCCCTAGCTGGGCTTTGGGTGCTGGCGGTACTAGATTCGGTAGGTTTTCATTTTATGGGGAGCCAGCGACTTTGGAACAAAAAATGGAAGATGTGGGTGTTTTACATGCACTTTCACAAACAGCAGGTGCCATTTCATTACATATTCCGTGGGACGTCCCTACTGATTATACGGCAATTAAAGAACTAGGAGCTAGTTTGGATTTAAAATTTGATGCGGTAAATTCAAATACTTTTCAGGATCAAAAAAATGCGAAAGAGTCTTATAAATTCGGTTCTTTGAGCAATACTTCACAAGCCTCAAGAGAGCAGGCAGTTGAACATAATATTGACGTTATTCAAATAGGAGAAAAGTTGGGTTCTAAAAGCTTGACAGTTTGGCTTGCAGATGGTGCTAGTTTTCCTGGTCAGACTAATTTCCAAGCATCTCTTATTAATACAGAAAACAGTCTCAAGCAAATTTACAGTTCTCTGCCTCATGATTGGAAAATGTTCATTGAGTACAAACCTTATGAGCCTAATTTCTATAGTACTGTCATACAGGATTGGGGAACATCTTTTATGTTAGCTAACGCTTGCGGCGAAAAAGCTTTTTCACTTGTTGACCTTGGACATCATTTACCAAATACCAACATTGAGCAAATAGTATCTACATTAATGCTAAAAGGAAAGCTAGGTGGCTTTCATTTTAATGATAGCAAATACGGTGATGACGATCTTACGGTAGGTAGTATAAAGCCTTATGCTTTGTTTTTGATATTCAATGAACTAGTCTACGGCATGCAAAACAATCCTCAAAATCCAGATTTAGCTTGGATGATCGATGCTAGCCATAATATAAAAGACCCATTAGAAGATTTGCTTCAGTCATTAGAGGCAATTCAAGAGGCTTTTGCAAAAGCACTTTTAATAGATCAAAAACAGTTGAAAGAAGCACAAATGGCCCATGACACTGTGGCTTGTCAGGAAATTTTACAAAATGCATACAGAACCGATGTAAGACCATTAGTTCAGCAGGCAAGTTTAAATCGTGGAGGTGCAATTCATCCAATAAATACTTTTAGAAAACTTGAAATTAGAGATCAATTGATAAAAGAAAGAGGAATGCATACCATTGCAACTGGATTATAATCGATATTTGATTTGGTTTTGAAAGACAAAAATTAAAAAATTCAACCTATTATAAAGATGTCAATAAAAATAGACTCTAGGTATCCATCTGTTACAGATTTGCGAAATAAAGCAATGAAAAGGATTCCTAAATTTGCTTTCGAATATTTAGATGGAGGCTGTAACGACGATGTGAACCTGCACAGAAATACGGCAGATTTAAGAGAGGTTCAGTTGATTCCACAATACTTGCGAAAATTCAATGGTGCGAGTCTAAAAACTACAATACTTGGAATAGAGTATGATGCTCCATTCGGTATTGCTCCTATTGGTTTACAAGGGCTAATTTGGCCAAACACACCTGAAATACTCGCTAAATCCGCGGCCAAACACAATGTGCCATTTATATTAAGTACGGTAAGTACAAGTAATATTGAGCGAATTAGCGAATTGACAGACGGGAAAGCTTGGTTTCAGTTATATCATCCTACAGAAGATCACCTACGAGATGATTTAATTAAAAGAGCTGCTGCTGCCCATAATCCTGTTTTAGTAATACTTTGTGATGTGCCTACATTTGGCTTTCGACCAAGAGACGTTCGAAATGGCTTGGCGATGCCTCCTAAAATGTCGGTTAAAAACATTTTGCAAATTATGGGTAAGCCAAATTGGGCCATGCGAACATTGTATCACGGACAACCCGGTTTTGCAAATTTGCTACCATACATGCCCAAAGGATTAGATCTTAAGCAATTGGGTAAGTTTATGGATCAAACATTCAGCGGAAGACTTAATGAAGAAAAGATAAAGCCAATCCGCGATATGTGGAAAGGAAAGTTAGTACTTAAGGGTGTAGCTAACGAAATTGATGCAAAAGAAGCTATACGCCTTGGAATTGATGGCATAATTGTATCTAATCATGGTGGAAGGCAGTTGGATGCAGGAGAATCCACAATAAAGCCTTTAACAAGAATAGCAGAAAAGTACGGAGATCAAATCGAAGTTATGATTGATAGTGGTTTACGTGGCGGTCCAGATGTAGCTCGCTCACTTGCCAGTGGAGCCAAATTCACTTTTATGGGCCGATCATTTATGTATGGCACTGCTGCACTTGGAAATCAAGGCGGCGACCATACTATTAGTCTTATTAAAACGGAGCTAAAGCAAGTAATGGAACAATTGTGTTGCGAACGAGTGGAAGACCTACCTCAGCATTTGATCAAATAACAAATTCAACCCTAACCCAATGACAAATCAAGTAGAAGAAATAATCGAAAGCGGCGAATTTGAAAGAGTACCAGTACCGCAAAAACAATGGAAAGATTGGAAAAGCTTTCTAGGTATGTACGCTGGAGAACATGCTGCAGGTACAGAGTTCGTTATTGGCCCACTTTTTCTAACTGCAGGAGTTAGTGCCTTTGACCTTATTATTGGTTTACTAATCGGTAATTTCTTAGCCGTTATATCTTGGAGGTTTCTAACAGCCGAAATTGCTGTTAAAAATAGACTCACCTTATATTATCAACTAGAAAAAATTTGTGGTAAGAATTTAGTGACGGGCTATAACCTAGCCAATGGAATTCTATTTTGTTTTTTGGCAGGTTCTATGATAACTGTTTCGGCAACAGCTGTTGGAATTCCATTTAATATGCCAATGCCAAAACTCACCGATACCATGCCAAATGGACTTACATGGGTCATAATCGTTATTGCCATTGGTGCTGTGATCTCATTTGTAGCGGCAAAAGGTTATGATACAGTTTCAAAAGCTGCCAACTGGATGTCTCCTATAATTGTCCTAGCTTTTGTTGCATGTGGTATTGTCGCATTGAATCAGTTAGGAGTAGGTTCATTTCAAGACTTTTGGAATATTTGGGGAGAAGGCGGTGAGCCCTTTCCAGGACAAATCAAATATACTTTTTGGCATGTAGTTATTTGGTCTTGGTTTGCTAATGCTGCCATGCACATCGGCATGTCAGATCTATCAGTATTTCGTTTTGCCAAAAAAGCGAGCTCAGGATGGACAACAGCCGCTGGTATGTATGTAGGTCACTATATGGCTTGGATCGCCGCAGCATTGCTATATGCAGTCTATATCAAAACTCCAGAAGCTCAGGCGTTCCTGAATAATGGTGAAGCTCCTTCAGTTGCTCCAGGACCATTGGCATATAATGCTATTGGAGTCTTCGGTATCATCGCAGTTGTTTTAGCTGGTTGGACAACGGCAAACCCAACAATCTATAGAGCAGGATTAGCTTTTCAAGCTATTTTACCAAAGCTTTCCACTGCAAAAGTGACTATCCTAGCAGGAGCAATTGCAACGGCCGCTGGTCTTTTCCCAGCCTTTGCAATGCAGTTATTGGGCTTTGTTGCATTATATGGCTTCATCCTAGCTCCTTTTGGGGCAGTAATCGTTTTTGAGCACTTTTTCCATGACCAAGTCGGTATCAAAAAGAACTATGCAGAATTGGCAGGCATCAAATTCAACTACTCTGTTCTATATGCTTGGGCAATTAGCTTTGGAATATTCTACTTTATCCACCTCAAGTTTTACGTCTTTCTTTCATTTGTAACACTTCCTGCATGGATACTATGTGGAGTATTGTTCTTAGTGTTTAGTAAGATGTGGCAGAAATAATTCATTTAAACCAACTTAATAGACCTACTCAATCTCTTTCCAATAGGAAGGAGATTTTTTTTGATATTAACTGACGCTCAATAGTAGATTTACCTTAAAAACATAGAGCCAAACCTATATAAATATACGAACCCAAATCAGTTCTATAATCGCTCCTATTTAGTACCAAATAACACAGCTTGTCCTAATAAAATGTTAATTGGTGCTCTATCTAAACTTATAAAATATACAGAAATTTCGATAAGGCTTGTTAGCTATAACAACTGAAGAATCCTTTCTCAATATTCAAAAGCATCGAGTCTCCGTGCCATAATGATAAATAACGGAGCTATTTAAACGCAAAAAAGCCTCACTAATTT
The DNA here is from genome assembly GCA_900230115.1 of Spirosomataceae bacterium TFI 002. Lineage (NCBI taxonomy): Bacteria > Pseudomonadati > Bacteroidota > Cytophagia > Cytophagales > Spirosomataceae > Spirosomataceae bacterium TFI 002. Next base: position 2,160,640 of record LT907983.1, read on the forward strand.
CGTAATGAGGCTTCTTATATTAAAAATGTAGTTGGAACTCCAACTGATTTATAGAAACGTCGAACCGCAGCAAGGGCTACCCCTACTCTCCCAGCACTAGGCGTACCCAACTTAGCGTCCCCGTTCGATACAAGTAGCACGCCGGGGTCGCATCCGAACGGTGATGGGCTTTGCTACTCTTTTAAAATTGGTAAGATATACCCCCCGCCCTATGGACACCTTAAATTATCCAATAAGATCTATCCATATTTAGTTTTAAGGTTAGCGATATTCGGCGTGTAATTCCATACATCTAAACTTCGTGGCTTCGTGCCCTAGTGGTAAAGGAATCAATGGTTTAAACGCAAAAAAGCCTCACTACTTTCGTAATGAGGCTTCTTATATTAAAAATGTGGCATTTACCTACTCTCCCAGGTTTGATCCAAGTACCATCGGCGGTGCGGGGCTTAACTGCTCTGTTCGGAATGGGAAGAGGTGAACACCCGCCCTATCAACACCATCAAGTCTTTATGAACTACATTTCCTAAGAACTGCACTCCAAATTTCTTTTGATGAATTGGGCTTTTGCCTAAATCAAAATACTGACACTAATGATTTCTAACTTTCCACTATTTACAATAACCACTATTGTGGTCACCGAGCGTAGTCGAGGTGAATCATTGTGATGAAGAAAGACTGTGAAGAATGAATATTTTATTGAAGAGCTCTCGGTTCATTAGTACTACTCGGCTGCATACATTGCTGTACTTTCACCTGTAGCCTATCTACGTCATAATCTCTAACGTTCCTCTATGGAAGTCTCATCTTGAGGTTGGTTTCACACTTAGATGCTTTCAGTGTTTATCCAGTCCATACGTAGCTACTCTGCCGTGCCCTTGGCAAGACAACAGATACACCAGCGGTATGTCCAATTCGGTCCTCTCGTACTAAAATCAGAGCCCCTCAAACTTCCTACGCCCACCACAGATAGGGACCGAACTGTCTCACGACGTTCTGAACCCAGCTCGCGTGCCACTTTAATGGGCGAACAGCCCAACCCTTGGGACCTTCTTCAGCCCCAGGATGTGACGAGCCGACATCGAGGTGCCAAACCTCCCCGTCGATATGAGCTCTTGGGGGAGATCAGCCTGTTATCCCCGGAGTACCTTTTATCCTTTGAGCGATGGCCCTTCCATACAGAACCACCGGATCACTATATCCGTCTTTCGACCCTGATCGACTTGTTGGTCTCTCAGTCAAGCTCCCTTTTGCTATTGCACTCAACGCACGATTACCAACCGTACTGAGGGAACCTTTGAAAGCCTCCGTTACTCTTTTGGAGGCGACCACCCCAGTCAAACTACCCACCAAGCAATGTCTCCCACTCTTGTGGGATTAGGAACCAGATAATTAAAGGGTGGTATTTCAACAACGACTAACTTACGCCTAGCGACGCAAGATCAATGTCTCCCACCTATCCTACACATCAAGTACCCAGTCCCAATGCTAAGCTATAGTAAAGGTTCACGGGGTCTTTCCGTCCCGTGGCGGGTAGACGGCATCTTCACCGTCACTACAATTTCGCCGAGCTCACGGCTGAGACAGTGCCCAGATCGTTACACCATTCGTGCAGGTCGGAACTTACCCGACAAGGAATTTCGCTACCTTAGGACCGTTATAGTTACGGCCGCCGTTTACTGGGGCTTCAATTCAGACCTTCGCATTGCTGCTAAGCCCCCCTTTTAACCTTCCAGCACCGGGCAGGTGTCAGGCCATATACGTCGACATTAATCTTCGCATAGCCATGTGTTTTTGCTAAACAGTCGCCTGGGCCATTTCTCTGCGGCCAACACTTTGTTGTGTTGGCTCCCCTTATCCCGAAGTTACAGGGTTAATTTGCCTAATTCCTTAGCCGTGAATCACTCGAGCACCTTAGGCTTCTCGCCTCGACTACCTGTGTCGGTTTACGGTACGGACTGTACATAACTAGAGCTTATTGGCTTTTCTTGGAACCCTATCCCCCAACTCGATTCCGCCTAAGCTTCCTCTCAACGCACTATTCCGTCAGTACGTGCTGAGCTTTAAAATCCGTCCCCACTTCGCATTATATACAGGTTCATGAATATTAACATGATTCCCATCGGCTTCGGCCTTCGCCTTATCCTTAGGGTCCGACTAACCCTCCGTTGATTAGCATAGCGGAGGAAACCTTAGTCTTTCGGTGTGTATGTTTCTCACATACATTATCGCTACTTATTCCTACATTTGCTTTTCTAAACGCTCCAGCATGGCTCACGCCACACATTCACCGCAATTAGAATGCTCCCCTACCCAAGAATAAATTCTTGACTAAGCTTCGGTACTATACTTTATGCCCGTTTATTATCGATGCCCGCCCCGCTCGACCAGTGAGCTGTTACGCACTCTTTAAATGATTGCTGCTTCCAAGCAAACATCCTGGCTGTCTCTGCAGTCAGACTTCCTTTGTTCAACTTAGTATAGATTTAGAGACCTTAGCTGTAGTTCTGGGTTCTTTCCCTCTTGGACTCGGACCTTAGCACCCGAGCCCTCACTGCCGACTATATCTTATCGCATTCGGAGTTCGTCTGAATTTGGTAGGATGTGACTCCCCCGCATCCAATCGGTAGCTCTACCTCGATAAGACTCAACGCCGACGCTGTTCCTAAAAACATTTCGGGGAGTACGAGCTATTTCCTAGTTTGATTAGCCTTTCACCCCTACCCACAGTTCATCCAAACACTTTTCAACGTATACTGGTTCGGTCCTCCAATTGGTTTTACCCAATCTTCAACCTGACCATGGGTAGATCACTAGGTTTCGCGTCTACAGCATATAACTTAACGCCCTGTTAAGACTCGCTTTCGCTTCGACTACATTCCTTAAGAATTTAATCTCGCTATATACCGTAACTCGTAGGATCATTATGCAAAAGGCACGCCGTCACCCCACTAAAGGGCTCCGACCGCTTGTAAGCGTACGGTTTCAGGATCTATTTCACCCGGGTATTCCCCGTGCTTTTCACCTTTCCTTCACAGTACTAGTTCACTATCGGTGTCTCAGGAGTATTTAGCCTTACCAGATGGTGCTGGCAAATTCAGAGGGGATTTCACCGGTCCCCACCTACTCAGGATACTGCTCGTCATATTTCATATACTATTACGTGGCTCTCACACTCTACGGCTCACTTTCCCAAGTGATTCATATTTAAAAATAATCCTAAATGCAGTCCTACAACCCCAGCAATGCCGTAACATTACTGGTTTGGGCTAATCCGTGTTCGCTCGCCACTACTTACGGAATCACTATTGTTTTCTTCTCCTATGGGTACTTAGATGTTTCAGTTCCCCACGTTCGCTTCTCTTACGAGATTTCTATCCTTCAGATAGAAGGGTTGCCCCATTCGGAAATCAACGGATCAATACATATGTGCTGTTCCCCGTTGCTTATCGCAGCTTATCACGTCCTTCTTCGCCTCTGAGACCCTAGGCATCCACCGTACGCCCTTAATTAGCTCTTGCTATATTTTCTCTTCTCAGTCTTTCTCTCATCATGTCAATGAACTCTTTTCTACTCCTCTCACAGGTGACTAAACCTATTCCAGTCGTAAATAGTAATAAACAGTACTTTACCCGTTTATCTTTAACCGTACTATTCGTAACAGTTATTGTATTATTGTGGAGGATATCGGAGTCGAACCGATGACCCCCTGCTTGCAAAGCAGGTGCTCTAGCCAGCTGAGCTAATCCCCCTTAAAATCTGTCGATCTCTCAATTATATAATCCTAAATTGTCTCCAATCCGAAATCTCAAATCGTCAATCTAAAATCATTAAGTGGGCCTGCGTGGACTCGAACCACGGACCTTTACATTATCAGTGTAACGCTCTAACCACCTGAGCTACAAGCCCCTATGTCTTCGCTGGTCCGTAACCTCTGCCTACTGGCTCTGCTACCGCCTTCTCCGATCTCTTCTCAATAATAGCTAAACTTAAATAGGAATATAGACGAATCTTTTGTTGTCGTTTGAACTTAAACCTTTCTGTTATTTCTCTCGATTTGCATCGAGATATCTCTAAAAAGGAGGTGTTCCAGCCACACCTTCCGGTACGGCTACCTTGTTACGACTTAGCCCTAGTTACTGATTCTACCCTAACAAAGTTTTTAACATTCTGCTTCAGGTATACCCAACTTCCATGGCTTGACGGGCGGTGTGTACAAGGTCCGGGAACGTATTCACCGCATCATGGCTGATATGCGATTACTAGCGATTCCAGCTTCATGAGGTCGAGTTGCAGACCTCAATCCGAACTGTGACAAACTTTTTGTGATTGGCTGACTATTACTAGCTCGCTACACTCTGTATTTGCCATTGTAGCACGTGTGTCGCCCTAGGCGTAAGGGCCATGATGACCTGACGTCGTCCCCTCCTTCCTCTCTACTTGCGTAGGCAGTCTTAACTGAGTCCCCATCCGAAATGCTGGCAACAGTTAATAGGGGTTGCGTTCGTTGCGGGACTTAACCCAACACCTCACGGCACGAACTGACGACGGCCATGCAGCACCTTGTTTCGCGTCATTGCTGACTGATCTATCTCTAGAACATTCGCTCACATTCTAGCCTAGGTAAGGTTCCTCGCGTATCATCGAATTAAACCACATGCTCCACCGCTTGTGCGGACCCCCGTCAATTCCTTTGAGTTTCACCGTTGCCGGCGTACTCCCCAGGTGGATTACTTATCGGTTTCCCTTGGTCACTGACTCTCTATCGCCAACAACTAGTAATCATCGTTTACGGCGTGGACTACCAGGGTATCTAATCCTGTTCGCTCCCCACGCTTTCGTGCATCAGCGTCAATGTATCTGCAGTAAGCTGCCTTCGCAATCGGTGTTCCTTCTGGTATCTATGCATTTCACCGCTACACCAGAAATTCCGCCTACCTTCTGATAATTCAAGCCCTACAGTATCGATGGCATGCACACAGTTAAGCTGCTGCCTTTAACCACCGACTTATAAGGCCGCCTACGCACCCTTTAAACCCAATAAATCCGGATAACGCTTGCCACCTACGTATTACCGCGGCTGCTGGCACGTAGTTAGCCGTGGCTTATTCCTATGGTACCGTCAATGTGCTCCGCAGAGCCCTTTTCTTCCCATATAAAAGCAGTTTACAACCCAGAGGGCAGTCTTCCTGCACGCGGCATGGCTGGTTCAGACTTCCGTCCATTGACCAATATTCCCTACTGCTGCCTCCCGTAGGAGTCTGGCCCGTATCTCAGTGCCAGTGTGGGGGTTACTCCTCTCAGAGCCCCTAAGGATCGTTGCCTTGGTGAGCCGTTACCTCACCAACTAGCTAATCCTACGCATGCCCATCTTTATCCAATAAATCTTTCAATATTCAATGATGCCATTAAATATATTATGCGGTATTAATCCAAATTTCTCTGGGCTATCCCCCTGATAAAGGTAGGTTGCATACGCGTTACGCACCCGTTCGCCGGTCTCTAGAATACAAGTACTCTATACCCCTCGACTTGCATGTATTAAGCCTGCCGCTAGCGTTCATCCTGAGCCAGGATCAAACTCTCCATAGTAAATTACTATTTCAAAAGTCTAAATTCTAACTCGATTCGTCTATATTTCCCACTAAGTCTATGAACTTAATCCAATCTCCGTAGAGATGGCTGGTGACTCGAAAATTACTTCACTTTTCTCGCCTGTTTACTCTCCTTAATTCCTCTCCTCTTAACCGATTTTCGAAACGTTGTTTCTTAACGGGCTGCAAATGTCGAAAACTTATTTTTAATTACCAAATTAAAATGAAAAAATATTTTAATTTTTTTTCGCTTTCGTTTTCTTGTTTGTCTTAGAACTAAACCCCTGTTTTGTAAGGGGAGTGCAAAGGTAATAGCTTAATTTGAATATGCAATACCTAAGCCCAAAATAACTCTCTTTTTTTCATGTTTTTTTTGCCCCTAATAATTGTACATTCATAAACCACTTATATTGAACGTGTTTCGATAGAATGCCCACTAAAACTATTTTAGCAATTAAATTGAAATAAAACCCTCCTATCACTAGAAAGCTTATTCTCATTAGAAATCAAACGCTTTTATTAATATTTGTGGAATGGAAAAACTATGCTCAATGTTCTCTACACATATTAAATTTTAATAATGTCTAATAGAAAGAATGACAAGATTCTAATCACTGGCGTAACTGGATTGGTAGGTGGCACCCTATTAAGACACCTAAAGGACGAAGGCTATATAAATGTAAGCGGCTTAGTAAGGAGTGCTATTATTAATAATGATTCAAGTCTAGTAACTGGAGATATTACTGACCTCGGTTCACTTGAAGATGCACTACAAGGAGTTAAGACTGTTATTCACTGTGCTGCTATAGTATCATTTGACCCAAGAGATAAAGAAGTACTTAATACCGTTAATGTAGAGGGAACCGCTAACCTTGTGAATACTTGCTTGAGTCTAGGGGTAGAAGAATTTATATATTTAAGTTCAGTTGCCGCATTGGGAAAGCCGAGTACTATTATTAATTACGAAAAAGAGGTCATAATAAATGAGGAGCAAAAATGGACAGACTCTCCATATAATAGCAACTATGCCAAATCAAAATACGAAGGCGAATGCGAGGTATGGCGTGGAGAAGCAGAGGGATTAAAAGTAGCGGTCTTTAATCCTTCTATTATAATAGGTGAAGGCGACTGGGATAAAAGTAGCAATCGCCTTTTCAAATATGTATGGGACGAAAACTCATTTCTAACTAAAGGCTACATTAATTATGTAGATATAGCTGACGTTGTTTCTTCTATTGAAATGGTTCTATCTAACAGCAGATTTGGAGAAAGGTATATTCTTAATGGAGGAAAAGTGTCGTTCAAGCATTTTTTCGAAAGTGTATCAAAACGTTTTAAGAAAAAACCTCCCCACAGAATATTGTCAAACTTTTGGATAGGTATATTGTGGCGTTTAGAATACTTAAGATCAATTCTTACCAGGTCTAAACCTCTAATCACAAAAGAAACCTCATATTCAGCCTCATCAAATAACTATTTTGACAATACTAAGGTTAAACAAGAACTTGGATTTGAATTTAAAACATTAGAAGAATCGCTTGATAGAATTTGTGATTACTATTTGTCAAAAAATCCTAATTAAGATAAATAAGGATTGAAATAATCTAACTACCTTTATAAAGGAGCGTTTACAAGCTCTGGAAAACCTTTAACTAGAATCAGGAATCTTTATGCTCAACGACTTTAACGAGAATTTCGAAGAGTCAAATAACCCTAAACTGAAAGACTCAGCTCGATTATTCGAAAAGATGCTGAAATCTAATAATTTTCAATATCTAGACGAGGGTACTTATGAAATGCTCTCCGAGTTCTACCTACTTAATGGAAAGATTGAACTTGCGGTTAGGGCATGTGAAATAGGTTTAGAGAGTTATCCTTACTCACTTGAACTCTTACTTAATAAAGCCCAAGCTCATATTGTCAATACAGAATACGACACAGCACTTGAGTTTGTAGAAAAGGCTGGAACTTTTTATCCATCAGATACAGAAGTCGTTTGTTTGAAAGGGACTGTTCTCAACTTGCTTGGCTCTTATGATGAAGCATTGATGCTACTTGAGCAAAGCCTCTCTCTTACCGAAGAAAAAGATAACATCTACTTTCAAATTGCTCAGACTTATCAAAACAAAGGCGATTATCGAAATGCTATATTGAATTATAAATATGCGATCGAAGAAAACACAAGTAACGAGATCGCTTTTTATGAATTAGTATTTTGCTTGGAGTTTTTGGATGACTTGGAAAATAGCCTAGGTTATTTCAAAGGCTTAGTTGATAATGATCCATATTCTCACTTCGCTTGGTTTTGCTTAGGAATGGTTTATAGTAGACTCAATAAGTACGAAGAAGCGGCACAAGCTTACGACTACTCAGTAGTTGTAAAAGATAACTTTGCATCTGGCTGGTTCAACTTGGGTCACACTTATATGAATTTAGAAGTTTTTGACAAAGCCAAAGAAGCTTATTCGAAAACATTGGCTCTTGAAGAGCCCTCTGCCGAAGTATACACTTACCTTGGTGCTGTATATGAAAAGCTCAATGATTGGGACTTTGCCTATAAAAATTACAAACTAGCAACCGACCTTGACGATTATTGGGACGAGGCCTGGTATGGTATGTCATCCGTTCTATTTGAACAAGAAAAATGGATGGAGTCTGTACATTTTGTAAAAAAGGCAATCAAACTCAATGAAGATAACGCAAACTATTGGCTACTACTTGCTGACACAGAATCTAAACTAGGGAATATCGTTACAAGTATTGACGCTTACAGCAAAGCATCAACTTTGGATCAAAACAATCTTGATATTTGGCTGAACTGGTCTTTGCTTTATTTTGAACAAAAAAGTTATGGTGAAGCATTTCAAATTATATATGATGCCATCGCCGAACTACCAGATGAAGCGGAACTCCATTATAGAGCAGCAACATACTTAATCTATGACGGCAGCTACAATGAGGCTTATAAATACCTACAAGATGCTCTTAGCTTAAATTATGAGATTCATGATGAAATTTATGAATTTTTCCCAAGCTTAGATACTCAAAAAGCTATTTTTAAACTTATTGAACAATATAAGCCAATAAAATAATGTCATTCTAAAACTCTATCCCATTGTTTTTTAGAATGTCCACGGCTTCTTTCTTTCCTTTTTTGGCAGCAGATTGATAGTATGGAATTGCTTCTTGTATCAATCCCCTATTAACATAGTTGATTCCAATGTTATATTCATAGTCACCTGATAGGTCAAATTCAGCAGCCTTTTTCCAGTATTCAATAGTTTCATTTGAGCGACCTAGTTCGTCCAAAGTGATTCCAATGTTTCGGTACGCCGGTAAATATGATGGCGATTTGTTTATTAGTGCCGTCAGTAATTCAATTTCTTTTGTAAAGTTTCCCTCCTTACGATAGGTGTAAGAGATATTTAGTTCAAAGTCATTACTCTCGGGATTTTCTAAAAGTAATTGCGAGTATAACTCTCTTGCCTTTAACGGATCGCCTGCCTCAGATTCCATTGAAGCATATGTAGTTTTAAAATCCGCATTTGTAGGTTCTGCTTCAAAAGCTTTTTTAGCATACGGCAATGCTTCTAGAAAACTGTTTTGTTTAGAATAGGCTAAGGCCATCAACCAATCGGTTCGTGGCTTTTCTGGCTTATACTCATATGCACGCTGAATATATGGTAATGCTTCATTGTATGCACCTTCATCAATAAACATAGAGCCAATTGTACGACAGACGTCTGCGTTTTTGAAACCATTATTATCCGATCTTATCAAATACGTTTTTGCCCGTTGAAAATCTTCTTCGCCCAAATAGTGCCAGCCAAGGTTACTTAATACCATCGCATCTTCTGGATACTTTTCTTCTGCAGGCTCAAAAAGAGTTCTGAGGTTTTCCCAATGCCCTACCTGAAAGAAGGTTTTGATTGAAAACAGCAAGATCATTATTCCACTTATTATAACTGCAGACTTTGTTTTCTTGATAAAGTGAAAAATGGCATACGTGATTAAGAACAATGGTCCTATAGAAGATAAGTAATAATAACGATCAGCAACAATTGCACTACCAACAGGAAGTATTTGCAGTACTGTGGAAATAGCAATTATAAAGAAGGCTACCGCCCACCAAATCTTTTTGTTCTTTAACCCTAACCAAAAAGTAGTCCCTAAAAAAATAAGTAAGCCAAACAGAGAGGCAGTAAAAATAGTTGGAATAAATCCATTCACCCTAGCGGGATAAGGATAGAATGGTAGCAAATCCAAAGGTATGAGAGACTTAATCCAATAAAAAAGAAAAGAATAAGATACAATTTGCACTCTTTCTCCACCTGAATATGCAGCACTTATAACCGAAGTAGCATCCGCACCAGCGTCTTTCTGAGCTGTAGTTGCCAACCAAGCAAAAAACAAGGTGATCGCAAAAAATGGCACTTTGTCTAACAGGTTTTTGACACTAAACTTTTTACCCAAAAACCACCAATCAGTAATGACCAATAGTGCAGGCAATACAACTGCCATACCTTTGGAAAGACAAGAAGCCAGAAACAAAAGCAATGAAACAGCATAAAGCATTTTGCTTTTTGATTCGTTGTACCGCAGGTAAAACAAGAAAGAGGCTAACAAAAAGAAGGTGTAAAGTACATCTTTTCGCTCTGCCGCCCAAGCAACAGATTCTACATGAAGTGGGTGAATGGCAAATAAAATAGCAGTAACAAACGAAATCCAGAACGAAATTTTCAGTCGCGTAAACAATTGAAAAACCAACCAAGAGTTCGCAATATGGAAAAGAAGGTTATTCAAATGGTACAGCCAAGGCGACTCACCTACAATCAAATATTCAATTGCCAAACTGAGCATTGTAAGTGGATGGTAATTACCTACATGAAAACCAGTAAGGAGTTCATTGAGGTTAAAGTTTATTACCGCATCATTCAAAGTGATATAAGGATCATCATCCCAGACTAGTTCGTTGCCCCAAACTTTAGCATAAAAAACAAAAACAAATGCGGCCAACAACAGAATCACCCATTTGGACTCTAGCGGTTGCAATTCTTGCACTGGAACACTCTCTACTTGTGTTGGCTGGGTGGCTTGATTCGTTTTTTTTGGGTTCGATTTCCTTTTGGACATGCTTTTGAATACTCGTTTGGTCGGATAAAGATATGTTAATAGTAGATTCCTCTATCTTTGTCTTGTAAAATTAAATGTATTTTGGCGTATTGTAACAAAATGAAGAGATTTGCGTTCTGTTTGAGTCTCAAATCAAGCAATTTTTAGAAAAAAAACAATGAATTTACGCTTTCTTATTGGAGTTTTATTTGCCCTCAATACTTATGGGCAAAACGAACCAATTGCTTTTCCTACCAACGGCGAGAAGGATCAAAACGAGCTGAAAGGCGAATCAGTTTTTTTAGACGGGATGAAATTTTACCTTGCCGAAGACTATGAAAGTTCTATCTCAAGTTTCAAAACGATACTCGAGCGATTTGATGGGGGAGCTGGGGTTTCGCTTATGCTTGCTAAGTCTTACGAAAAGAATAAAGAACTTGACCTTGCGGTAAATACAGCAAAGAAAGCTTCGGAACAAGACAAGAAAAACGCAGAAATAAAAAGATATTACGCTCAGTTGCAAGTGTCTTCAAAAGATTATAAAGGTGCAATAGATAGTTACAAAGAGCTTACAAAGTCCAATGCTACAGACATGGATGCGTACATTGGCCTCACAAACGTTTACTTATTACAAAATGATTATTCCAATGCCATAAAGACTTATGATGTATTGGAGAAGAACATTGGACTTAGTGAAGAAATCACTCATCAAAAGCAATTGCTTTATTTAAAACTAAATAAAGTGGATGAAGCATTGAAAGAAGGTGGAAAGCTTATTTCGGCAGAACCTCAAGATCCCACGTACGTTATCCAGCAGGCACAATTAATGCTAAATAACGGAAGGGTGAAAGAAGCTCAAGAGATGCTTGAAAAGAGCGTAAGCGAACAAGATGGATTTGCCGAAGCTCATGTAATACTTGCCGAAATATATAGAAAGCAAGGTGATATGAAAGCCTGTAACATAGAGTTATTAGCGGCTTTTGACAATAAAAGTCTTTCAGTTGATACTAAACTCAAAATTCTTGGTAGCTATATGGAGCTGCTAAAAACAAAAAAGTCAATAGAAGGCATAGATGACCTTATAACTTTAAATCGAAAGTTGATTGAGCTTGATCCTGAAGAAGCAAGAGGATATGTGTTCTTAGGAGATCTTTTGGTCAAAAAAAATGAACTCAAAGATGCTAGAGAGAGCTATGTAAATTCTACAAAATACGACAAATCTGTATTTAATGTTTGGATGGCGATTATAGAGCTTGACAACAAACTAGAAGATACCAAAGCCCTAGTTAAACATGCGACTGAAGCTGCTGACTATTTCCCCAATCAGTCCTACTTTTGGTACAATGCAGGACTAGGAAACTACTTATTAAAAGATTACGAAGAAGCTGTTTATCAACTTGATGAGGCTAAGATGCTAGCATTTGACAACCCAGAGTTGTTAAAGAATATTTTAACCCTACAAGGTGATTCCTATAACGAAATGAAATCTTATAGGGATAGCGAGAAATCATACGACGAAGCCCTCAAGATTGACCCTTCTTACGCTACTGCTCTAAACAACTACAGTTATTTTCTATCCCTTCGTAAGGCTAGCCTATCAAAAGCAAAGGCAATGTCTCAAAAATTGCTTTTAGAAAATCCTGAGAATCCTACTTATATGGATACACACGCATGGGTCTTATTTCAACTAGGAGAATATAAGGATGCACAGATAATCCTTGCACAAGCTGTAGCCTTAAGTAACCCCAGCATTTCAGCGGTAGAGCATTACGGCGACGTTCTTTTTAAACTTGGAAATAAAACTGAAGCATTGGTTTATTGGAAAAGAGCAATTGAAATGGGATCGCAAAACCCTCAACTTTCTAAAAAAATAAGCACTGAGCAGTACATTGAATAATAACCTAATGTCGATTTCTAAAATTAATATATTGCTCCTCATCTTGATGGTGAGTTTTTCTTCTTGTAGACGAAATAAAATTCAGAAGACCATTGCTGAGATACAAAAAGATGCCAATGCAGCAAAATCTGATAGTTTAAAGAACAAATCTGAATCCGTAAAAATTGTCCTTGATATAGATGAATCAGACTTTGACGTTGTAAAACTAAAGTCAAAAGTGGATTTTAAATCACCAATATTTAGTCAATCTTTTCCTGCTAATATACATGTAAAGAAAGATAGTGCGATATGGATCTCCGTGGCAGTGGGTATAGAAATAGGAAGAGCTCTAATCACCAGCGATAGCGTAAAAGTGCTGGATAGGATAAATAGAAAATACTATGAGCTTGGAATTGCAGAATTGAACAAACAATTTGATTTTGAATTGGACTTTCAGTTACTTCAATCATTGGTGCTCGGTGATTTACCTATCGACCGAAGTGAGAATGACTCGCTCGCATACAATAGCCTTTACACCAGCCTATTCCAGAAAAAAGGACGAGTATTTGTCGAAAACCAAGTAGACAATGTAAATCATAAGCTACTTAATATTCTTGCCAATGATTATGAAAATGGTAACCGACTTGGAATTTCATACTCGCAGTTTATAAATATCGAAAATGAACTTGTACCAAGTACAATTTTCACAAAGATAGATAACACAAAAAAGATTGGTGACCCATCCACATTATTGGAAATATACCATAATAAAATAGAGGTAGGAGATATAAATGTTCGTTTTCCATTCAATGTTCCTCGTTCGTATGAAAAAGGGAATATTCAATTTGAGAAAAAATGATTGTTAAGGGCTTGAAATTTTTCGCATTACTTACAATACTTACGCTAGTAAGTAGCGAAGCTGTGTGGGCTCAATCAAAGTCACGTGAACAACTAGAAAAGGAGAAAAAGCAGAACCTCATTAAAATACAAGCTGCTGAAAAAATACTTGCAGTTACTCGTAAAAAGAAGTCAAGTACGATAGGTAAAGTAAAGGCCCTCAATCATCAAATTAATAGCCAAAAAGGTCAACTGGAGCTATTGGAAGAGGATATTTTGCTTATCGATTTAGAAATTGTAGAACTCGAAAAAGCTAGTGCTGAGCTCGATACTAAACTCCAAACACTCAAAGAAGAATATGCAGACATGCTATACTTGGCTTCCAAGTCTTCTTCAAAACTGAATAAACTTAGCTTTTTATTCGCGTCCAACTCCTTCAATGAGCTTATTATGCGGTATAAGTACCTTGAGCAGTATACCGAAAGCCGAAAAATGCAAGTTCGTCATATCGCAGAAATTACCGCTACACTTAAAACTAGGCAGCAGGAGTTAATTGGCAAAAAAGGAGAAAAGCGAACTATCATAACCCAAAAGCAAACTGAAAGCTTAAAGCTAGAAAAGCTAAAGAATGAGCAAACGCTAGTTGTCAACGAGCTTTCGCAGGAAGAAAAGAAAATCAGAAAGGAAATAAATGAGAGCAAGCGAGCACTTAAGCGATTGGATAACCTCATCAATGCAATAGTCTCACGAAGTATCGCCAAAACTTCTACTGCTAACGAAGCAAGCAATGCAGCCTCTGTTGCATTATCAAGTAGTTTCCAAGGAAATAGAAATAAGCTCCCTTGGCCTGTAAGTAGTGGTTTTATCTCTGATAAGTTTGGAGTTAAAAACCACCCAGTACTTAAAGGAGTAAGGATAGATAACAATGGTGTTGATATTCAAACAAGTGCCAATGCCCCAGTAAGCTCTGTTTTTGACGGAATTGTTATGGATATTTCTCAAATACCAGGTCTCAATAATGTAGTTGCAATTCAACATGGCGACTACTATACCGTATATGCTAACCTTTCGAGTGTATCCGTACAGATCAATCAGAAAGTGATAGCGAGACAAACTATAGGAGTTGCAGGTCAAAAGGACGGAGTATATGAAATCAATTTTCAGGTTTGGAAGAAATTTGATAAGCAAAACCCTGAGCTTTGGTTAAATAGGAAGTAGTTATCCGTCATTTTTATATCTTTGGAGAAACTAACCTTTAGACTATGTCCGTACACTCCGATGTAAAAAGAATTACCACTAACACTTTGCGGGCAATGAAAACAGCAGGCAACAAAATAACTTGCCTGACTGCCTATGACTTTTCCATGGCTACATTGGTAGATGCTGCAGGAATAGAGGTAATTCTTGTTGGTGATTCTGCTTCCAATGTAATGGCTGGGCATGAAACTACCCTACCCATCACGCTCGATCAAATGATTTATCATGCTCAATCTGTGGTGAGAGCGGTAAAAAGATCATTGGTGGTTGTTGATCTACCATTTGGAAGTTATCAAGGAAATAGTGAAGAAGCATTAAGATCCGCCATTAAAATAATGAAGGAATCAGGTGCTCATTCGGTAAAAATGGAAGGTGGTGAAGAGATTGAGAAATCTATCAAACGAGTGCTGAGTGCTGGTATTCCTGTGATGGGCCACCTTGGGCTTACGCCACAGTCTATTTACAAATTCGGAACTTACACAGTAAGAGCAAAAGAGGACGAAGAGGCTGATTTATTACGATCTAATGCCAAATTATTGAGCGATTTGGGTTGCTTTGGAGTGGTTTTGGAGAAAATACCTAGAGCTCTTGCGGCAGAAGTAACTGCCAGTATTCCCATTCCTACGATTGGAATTGGTGCCGGCTCAGCTTGCGACGGACAAATTCTCGTGGTACACGACATGCTTGGTATCAATAAAGATTTTTCTCCTCGATTTTTACGCCGATATGCTGATCTTCATAAAAGCATGACTGATGCATTCACTGGCTATATAAAAGATGTGAAGTCTGGTGATTTTCCAAGTGAAAAAGAAAGCTATTAAACTATGTCTCTAAAAAGCTATCCCATATTAAGAATCGTTTTGTTCTTTATAGCGGGTTTGCTTTTGCCATCTATTGGCTTTAAAACTCTTGCAGTTACAGCTACCATACTTCTATTATTAGGTACTTTAACGTTTTACAAAAAGTGGTTTCCACTTTCTTCTATTGCTTTATGGTTACTCCTTGTATGTTTTGGAAATGCATATAAAGGCTATGATTCAATTCAAAAAACAGGCTTTACTAATTTTGATAGTTCTCAAGCCTATCTAGTACAAATAGATAATTCTCCTGAACGCAAGCCAAAATCTTTCAAAGCAACAGGGAAAATCTTATCGATTCTTAAAGACAGTGTATGGCAAGAATCCAAAGCTAAAACACTTCTATATTTTAATTTAGACAGTGGAATTGAGCCAGAATACGGAGAAACTTATATTGTTCATGGCAAACCCAGAGAAATAGAAGGCCCCAAAAACCCTGAAGAATTTAATTACAAAGCATTTCAAGCTAAAAAAGGAATTGTAACCCACCACTTTTTGAGAGAAGGCGATGCCGAATTATTGAGCAGCGGTGGTGGAAACATACTTTTCAAGTTTGCATATAGCCTAAATGATTACGCTCAAGGAGTTTTTGAAAATTTTATTAAAGACCCAGCAAATAAAGCTGTAGCAAGTGCCATGATTATCGGCATTAAAGATGAGCTTGACAATGACCTCCGTAATTCTTACGCAACTGCTGGAGCCGTCCATATTTTGGCCGTGTCTGGATTACATGTTGGAATTTTGTTTCTACTACTCACTTATGTTTTTGGTTGGATTCGTCGCTTCAAGCACGGTGAAATCATTTTTGGGTTTAGTGTAATTGCCATACTTTGGATTTACGCCCTATTTACTGGTTTATCACCAAGCGTATCTCGAGCTGCATTGATGTTTACGTTTTTCCAGTTTGGTAGTTTATTGAAAAGAGAAAAAAACAGCGTTAATACCATTGCTATTTCTGCTTTGATTTTACTGCTTTTTGAACCTAGTTGGCTATATGAAGTTGGTTTTCAGCTTTCTTATCTTGCCATTTTTGGAATTGTTTACCTATACCCATATTTGAACAAAGTATGGCAGCCCAATAATTATTTATTGCGAAAGCTTTGGCAAATCACCGTTGTTTCTATTTGTGCCCAGCTATTTACTTTTCCACTCAGTATTTATTACTTCCATCAGTTTCCAAATTACTTCTTACTTACCAATCCCATTGTGACGGTATTGAGTACAGTGATCCTTTTTGCAGGTATTGTTCTTTTGTTTTTTGCCAAAATTCCAGTACTCGGTGCATTGCTTGCCAAGGTTTTTGACATTTCACTAAGTCTACTTAACTACGCCGTACGATGGATTGAGGCCTTGCCTGAGTCAAAATCTGAAGGTTTTTCACTAGAAGTGTATGAAGTAATTATGCTTTATGCAATGGTTTTTTGTGCTGTTCTTTTCTTTCAAAGAAAGCACCCAAGGTACCTTTACTTTACGGCTGGTTTGTTTATTACCCTTTGTAGTTTTTCTATTTTTCAAAAAGTGAATCAAAGCAAACAACAGCATCTCACTTTTCACTTTATACCAAAAGCCACCGGAATTAGCCTCATTTCAAAGAACAAAGCGACTTTTATAGCGGACGAAAAAACGATCAAAGACGATAGGGTTTATGGTTTTCATCTCAAAAACTATTACGACAAAATTGGAATTGATAATGTAGATTTTGTAGGGGTGGACGAAGAACAAGGTCAAAAAACAATCACTTTCGATGGAGAAAGCATTCTTTGGCTCAGAAAGAAAGACTATGGAACAATATCTGGCGAGTTTGATAAAGTATTGATTTCGTACAATTCGATTTATGACATTGAAAAAGCTTTTACGCAGTTCCCAAAAATTATCATTCTAGATGATAGTAATAGCAGTTATTATACCCGCAGGGTAAAAGAGCAATGTGAAAAACTAGACATCAAAGTCGTAAATCTATACGAGACAGGTGGAGTTGTATTTGAGTCGGACAAAAACATAAGCCTTAACTTTTAGGTCTCTCCAATCTCTTTCTGACTTTTGATTTGAAAAAATAGGACTTTTCATATAACTAAGCTCTTAGTCAATTGTAAAGCAAAAGGATTCCGATTAGAATTAAAAACGGGTACAATTCCACAAAACTTAATTATAACTTTGAATTTACTGTAAAATCAATTTTAGTGCTACTTACAAAATGAATGAAATAGTAAATAAATGGGTTTTGCTTTCGGAATGAAAAGAGTATTACCCATCATTGTTCTTTCTCAGTTTTTGTGTACCTCCACTTGGTTTACTGGAAGTGTAGTTGCTCCTACATTCATTCAAAACCTTGGACTAGACTCAAGCTTTTTAGGATGGATGACCTCGGCAGTACAAGGTGGTTTTATAATAGGTACACTCATCTTTGCTTTTTTGGGGTTGGCGGATAAATATTCACCCGTTAGAATTTTCTCTTTGTTCGCAATTCTCGCTGCTGCTTCCAACTTCATGATAACCACTTCAGCCAATATTTATATTGTATTAGCACTAAGGTTAATAACAGGAATTGCATTAGCAGGTATCTATCCTGTAGGAATGAAAATCGCTGCCGATCACAGTAAACAAGGTTTAGGAAAACTGCTTGGCTGGCTTGTAGGTGCGTTGGTACTAGGCACAGCTTTTCCGCATGCACTCATTTTACTAGCTCAAAACGTTGACTGGAAGTTGGTTGTTTATGGTAGTTCATTTCTTTGTTTCATAGGTGCTGTCCTTATGGTATCACTTGTAAAAGATGGGCCGTATAGACAGCAAAGGAGTAATATTGCTAAAAATGCAATTGGGCGAGCTTTTGAAATTCCTGCTTTTCGTGTTGCAGCTCTTGGATATTTTGGACACATGTGGGAGCTATATGCATTTTGGGCATTTGTACCCTGGATGATTGAATTATTCATCAATTCACATGGAGCAGCTCCCATTTCGGCTTCATTCATTTGTTTTATGACAATTGCAATTGGAGCAGTCTCTTGTATTATTTTTGGAATTAAGAGCCAGCATTTTGCAAAAGATAAGCTTGCATTTGGGGCTTTGGCAGGATCTCTTATCTGCTGTCTTTTATTACCAGTAGTATTCTATATTGGCAACTGGTCACTTTTCATTTTCTTGTTACTCAGTTGGGGATTTTTGGTTATCCCCGACTCTCCATTGTTCTCTACCTTGGTTGCACAATCTGTTCCTGCCGAGATTAATGGTGCCTCGCTTATGATTGTAAACTGTATTGGGTTCGCAATTACTATTGTGAGTATTCAAATGCTTTCGCTCCTAAGTACATATGAAAACCCGACAGTAATTTGGCTACTAGCGATTGGGCCTATTGTGGGTCTTTTAGTTTATAAAGCCAAATCTACTTCCTGGGAACCCACTTCACCTCTTCGGCATTGAGCTCTTTACTCATCCAGCGAGAAAGTACAAATAGATAATCTGACAGGCGATTCACATATCGAATGATGAGTGGATTTACCTCTTCATGCTCTGTAAGGCGAACGACACAACGCTCTGCCCTGCGACAGACTGTGCGTGCAACATGAGCATAAGATACCGCCAAATTTCCTCCTGGGAGTATAAAGTGAGTCATGGCTGGGAGCACATCATTCATTTGATCCATTTCGTGTTCAAGCCTTTCAATGTCCTTATCGAACAAATCAGGGAGCTTTTGCTTGTTTTGTGCTGGTTCGCTAGCAAGCTCTGCTCCCATGGTAAATAGGCGATCTTGAATCTCTTTTAGTGTATCTCTTGTTCGTACATCACTATTAGAATCACGTAATACCCCAACCCAAGCATTCAGCTCATCGAGTGTTCCGTAGGACTCTATTTTGAGCTCGCTTTTGAGTACTCTTGTTCCTCCTAAAAGTGAAGTTGTACCTGTATCACCTGTTTTGGTATATATTTTCATGAATTGAGATTAATAAAAATGATGTTCGATCGAAATATCTTATCTATTCTTACGCTTTCCGAACCTTGAGGTCTAAATTTGCAACCTTTAAACCAAAAGCCCAACATTTTGTTGCAGCAATAAAAACCGATGCAAACAGTATTTTTTAATTTATGGCGTAAAGCCTCTTTCTTTTTTGTAGTTTTTATGTTGCTTTGGTGCTACAGAACACTACCCGATAGCATCGCATATGCCCACAATGAGAATGGAGAGCCTATTTCATGGGTTGACAAGCAAACCTTCTTCTATGTTAGCACTGCCATTATTGTGGTATTCAACCTCCTTATGGGTTTAGCGAAAAACGCATTGAGTAAATTGGATTTTTCCAAAATAAACCCTCAAAGCGAATGGGCGAATGCCAAAGAATCACTTTCTGAGCTTATTGAAGGTTGGTTCAATTCCTTCATGGCATTTGTAAATACGACCTTGGTTTTTATCTTTTTGGGACTAAATGGGATCAATAGAACAAATGAGCAATTACTTGATAAAAACTACAACTGGTTGCTAATTTTCTTGGCTCTGGCACTTATGGCTTTCACCTTTTTTATTCCACTTCGTTTATTATTTTCTCAGCCAAAACAAAATTGAAAACGCAAGCAATTGCCATATCAGACTACGACTATCATTTACCCGAAGAACGAATTGCGAAGTTTCCGCTAGAAAAGCGTGATGATTCGAAGCTTTTAGTACTAAAGGGCAATGAAATAACCGATCGAAGTTTTAATGAAATATCGGATATTTTGCCTGCCAAAAGTCTGCTGGTTTTTAATAATACAAAGGTAATTCCTGCTAGGTTGTTCTTTAGAAGAGCATCTGGAGCACTAATTCAGGTTTTTTTGCTTAACCCAACAAGTCACGATGGAATCATAACCAAAGTGATGGAGGAAGAAAATTCTTGCCAATGGGACTGCATGATTGGCAACAAAAAAAAATGGAAAGGCGAAGAACTTCTCGCAAGTATAAATATTGAGAATAAGGACATCACTCTCAGAGCAAGGCTAGTTGATGCGAGTACCAATGAAGTAAATTTCAGTTGGGATGGAGCGGTTAGTTTTGCTGAACTAGTCAAAGCTTTTGGCGAAATTCCCCTTCCGCCGTACTTAAACAGAAACACTGAAGAAAATGATAAGGAAACTTATCAAACTGTTTATTCCAAAAATGATGGGGCAGTAGCAGCACCAACGGCTGGTTTACACTTTACAGATGCTGTGTTGGAAGGCCTAAATCAAAAAGGATTCAAACAATCCTTTCTTACGCTTCATGTGGGTGCTGGGACTTTTCAGCCTGTAAAAGTTGAAAATGCCATGGAACATCACATGCACTCAGAGCAAATTGTGGTGAGCAAAAACTTTATTATAGACATCATTTCTCACGAGGATAAAATTATCCCTGTTGGCACTACTTCCATGCGATCTCTTGAGAGTTTGTATTGGTATGGTGTAATGCTTTCATTGGATCATAATGCTGTTTTTAAAGTAGAGAAACTCTTTCCCTACAATTACACAGGACCAGATATTTCGAGAAAAGCAGCTTTTGAAAACATCCTTCATTTTTTAGAAAAAGAGGAGAAGGAAACGCTAATAGGTAGCACTGAGATTTTCATTTTCCCTGGTTACAAAATGCGTGTGTGTGATGGAATCATTACAAATTTCCATCAGCCAAAATCAACCCTACTATTGCTTATCTCTGCATTAGTTGGTGAAAAATGGCGTGAGGTTTACGCTCACGCCATGTCAAATAATTATAGATTCCTGAGTTACGGAGATTCTAGTTTATTGTTGGGTTGAATTCTATAATTGCCTTTTTATCTCTAAATACAAAGTATCAGCATTTACTCCTGTGAAAATCCCCAAGCCATTTGTAATTGTGCTTACGGGAGTGGAGATATTTTGTGAGGTCGTACCACCATTTTCATATAATAGGGCATAGTCTGGATTCAGGCGATAAAGGATAATCGCATAAGTACCAAAATACTCAAATTGTTGAGGTCGTAAATTATTGGCCGTTCCTTGGATTGGTTCATTATTGAACTGGCGAGGAGGGCGAATAAACCCTTCGGTATTAGTGGGAAAAACAATAATGGGGTCAAGGGTACTTTCCAAATATTGGGCTGCAACAAAATGGTATACATTATCTGGATTGCTCCATGTTATGGTAATAGGAGTTTGTGACTCTTGGTTAAAACCACCTCCACCACCCGGAGGGCCTCCTATAAATCCACCGCTCAGGTCACGAGCAAGTCTTTCTATTTCCAAATTATCCACTGCAAAATCAACTGGCGATGGAGGTATGGTAGTACTCGCCGAAACAGTACGACCATTATGCATAAACGACATAGAATAAACCGTGTTTGCACTTCCTAGCTTTTCAATTGACTCGTAATAGCCATTACTTACTTCTTGTAAAGGAAATGAAGTACCATCGTCTCCAGTAATTAAGATGCTCAATCCAACGATAGGTTGTGAAAAAGAAGAGTCGTTTTCGTAATAAGGTATTTCAGAAAACACCTTCATTTTTACAATAGAATTAGGTGCCAAATAAGCCTCAATAATTGGCTTGTCTCCCGCAGCCACCACATCATTTATTTCCGTGCAACTTTGCCATATTACACCAAGCAAAAGTGGGAGTATAAATAATAACTTTTTCATTTCAGTCTAAGGGTTAAAGTTAAATTTGGAGTGAATCCTAGGTAAACAACATCAGTAGTTTGCAATGCTGACACATCATTTTCTTCAATAACCTCAAACCTTTTATACCACACATTTGTGCGATTGTAAAGATTAAAAACTGAGAGGCCAAGGCTGCCATGCTTGAAGTTATAGGTAGCACTTACATCCATACGGTGATATTCTGGAAATCGATTGGCATTTTTGTCAGACGGATTGGTGAATGACTTTGTAGTTCCATCTAAGAGTGTTAGGTTATACGCCCCAATAATAGAGGTATATGGTCTTCCTGTAGCGTAAATCCAAGTAGCAGCCAAGTCCCAGTTGTTGACAGAATATGTCCCTACAGCTTTGAATTGATGCCTCACATCTTGATCGGAATAATAGGGTTTATCAGAGAAAGCCGAAATTTCCCTTACGGCTTCAGAATACGTATAGCCCAGCCATCCGGTTATTTTACCAAACTTTTTTTGGAGCAAAACATCTATCCCACGAATCGTTTCATCTCCATTAAAAAAGGTTTCGTCTATGGCAATTCCGCCACCTCTTTGACCTCCTGGCCCCGGTGCTCCTCCTCCTGCAAAGTCAGGCACAAATCGCAAGGAGTACTCTGTGATTCCAGTATTGTTTTTTTGATACAACTCTACATCCAAAAGGTAATCCTTGGTTTCGTATGCTGCACCAATGACAATATGCTTTGATTGGGTTACTGGCAAATTGCTTCCATTAGCCAATATCCAAAAGTTTCTGTTTCCTTGAGAAATGTCTTCCCTATTGATCTGCTTGATAAATTGATTGTAAATACCCGTACCTCCTTTTAGTTTTAGCTTGTCGGTAAGTAGGTAGTTAAAAGTAAGCCTAGGCTCTAAATACACTTTATTGGTAACATCAAAATGATTTGCTCTTAGTCCTGGAATCAACTCTAACTTACCATTAAAAGCACTCAATCTGTCTTGAAGGTAAACTGAACTTATCATTCCCGTATCATCTCTATCAAGAATGGTGGTGGTATCGTTTTGTATATAATTGAACTTTATATTGTTCTGAGTTATCATTCCTCCAAACTCCAATTGATTATTCTTGTCAATTTTATACTCCCAATCAGTTTTTAATGAGAAGTCCGAAAGGTTGTTGTTTTCTACTCTACCAAGTCTGTTATCAACTGCCTCTCCGTCTCGGTTAACACTAATAGTTCTTGAATTGTCTCTTTCACTATAAAAATTGGAGAAGCTAACTAAGGTGTTTCCATAAAACTTGGAATTCCACTTACGCGACCATTTCAAACTTCCACCGGCATTTCCCCATTGAGACAAGTCATTGGTAGCTGTACCCAAATCTATTCCTGCATTCTGAAACCTTCCAAACCCTGAAAAGCTACTCGTACTAGAATTATCCATATTGTCAGTACCATTAAAGAAACTCAAAGAAAGTATGTCTTTGGTACTTGGGCGATATGTCAGCTTTGCATTGAGGTCATAGAAATAAGAAGATGCTTTCTCTTCCACTGTTTGGGCATTGCCTCCTCTTCCTCCACCAAAACCACCAGGTCCTTGTTGCGTATTTGTATTAGTTTCAGCATCTGCAGTAAACTTATCAAAGATTTTGGAATACAAAGGCCCCTTGTAAGAACGCCTAACTGCTGCCAAAAAAGTTAACTTCTCTCCTATTGGAGTTTCTACAAAAGCATTGGTGCTAAGCAAGCTTAGGTCAACACCCGCATTGAATTCCTTACTGTTTCCTTCCTTTCCTGTAATTTCGGCAACTGCGGATATCCTTCCTCCAAACCTAGCATCAAAAGCTCCTTTATAAAGTTGGATATCTTTAATTGCATTGTAATTAAATGCCGAAAAGAAGCCAAAAAGGTGGTCAACATTGTAAACCGTGAATCCATCATATGTCACCAAGGTTTGATCGGGTGTTCCACCTCTCACATATAGTCCAGACGATGATTCGTTGGATGCACTTACTCCAGGCATTAATTGAAAAGCTCTAAATGGGTCTTTTTCTCCTACGTTCGGCAGTTTGGCTACATTTCTAGGAGTCATTTTTATCATCCCCACAGTTTTATTAGCCTGCACCATTTCTGTTTTCAATGCAGTTACCACTACTTCATCTAGGCTACTAGCATCATTTTTAAGGTCTACTGTAAGATTCTCCAAGGGTGTTTTAGGAGTTAACCGAAAAGATTTTGACCTATAGCCTACATAGCTTACCAAAATAGAAATGGTGTCATTAGGTACTTGAAATAAGGAGAAATAGCCATCAACATTGGTTTGAGCCGAAATTCCAGTATGACCTAAAACTAAAATAGAAGCGAAAGGCAAGGTCTCGCCTGTGTCTTCATCCTTAATGATTCCTGTTAATGTAAAGTTGGTTCTACTAGGTTGAAACTCCGACGACAACTTATTCGTAATAATCTCTTTAGGGATTATTCTAAAAGTGTTATCAGCTTTTTTCTCAACTACTAGATCTAAACCAGTGACTTTAACCAATTGATTTAGAACATCCTCATGGCTCACATTATCTAGCCAAAGTTTATGACGAGTCTTGGGAAAGTTGACTTCAGAATAGTCAATATCCAACCCATAATCGCTCACTAATCTTTGGATAATTTCTGTTGCCGTTTCATTATCGAACTGCAAGGATTTAATAACCTTCGTGCTATTTTGAGCTAAAGAAAAATAGCCCATGAGCATCAGAAAAGGCAGAAAAAATAACTTTATTCTCATATTTGTTAGTTTTTGGGCAAAGAAAAAAGCGGCTCCTTCACAAAAGCCGCTTTATATTACGTATTCACCAAATTAATGTTTTCCTCTTTTGTGACCTCTCTTTTTCATAGTCAGTTCACCAGTGTAAACTCCCTCAGCATCAAATGCTAATCCTTTGTGACTTTCGTCTGCTAGTTGAATAACAACTCCTATTTTTCCATCATCAGACTGTCTTGCTCCTTTGATCGTTGCATCAGGATAAGTAGAAGAAATATAAGCTGTAACTGCAGTTGGCAAGTCTTCTACCGCTAGGCCTGTACCTTTTTTGCTCATTTTTACGTGTTCTGCAATAAAAGAACCATCGGCAGCAAACCTAACGCCCACATGCGAACCATCAGCTTTAAGTACCAATACTCCAAACTCACCAGTTTCAGAATTTGTCCCAGCTCTTTTTATGGTACTTCCATCATAATTGGTGCTGATATAAGTAGTAATTGCAGCTGGTAAATCCGCTTCAGCAACCTCTGTCATGTTGCATTTTCCATGTTTATGACCTCCCTGTGTTGTAGTACTGTCATTAGTAGACGCTAAAAACACCATATCCAAAACCGCTTGCTCCCCTGCATCTAGGTCAAATGGCTCTACATTATCTTGATTACACGCAGTAAAAAGAACTGCAAGTCCAAATAGCATTAAAAAACTAACTTTCAATTTTTTCATTTTAAATGTGTTTTAATTGTTAATAAATCGTTTTAGCAAGAAACCTTACTAGTAGAGTTTTATCATTTCTTATAATTTATAATTCAAATACTATTATGTTGTTGCTTATGGTCATCTTTACGGCATAGTTTCAAACCGCGTTGCCTATTCATTTATTTTTTTCCCAAGGCAACGAAACAAACACGATCAAGCGTAATGATATTTGAACTGCGATACTAGTATAAATTCTCTATCTGTGTTTAGAAGAAAAAGCAAAGCAGCATTTGATCAAGACGGGATAATAAAAGCTTGTATTAGGCAGAAACCTAGTGCACAAAAAGAGCTTTTCCAGCAGTACTATGGCTTTGCCAAGAGTATATCGCTTCGCTATGCCTCAAATAATGACGAGGTTGACGAGATGATCAATGATGGCTTCATAAAAGTATTTGCCAATATTGGTAAGTACAATGAAGAACACAGTTTTGAGGCGTGGTTTCGCACTGTTGTTACAAGAACTTGTATCGACTACCATAGAAAACATCACGAAAAGGTAAGTTTTCAGGATATAGATGAATTGCATTATTTAGCATACGACGATGAGTTTTTAGACAAACTGAATGCCGAAGAGATTTTAGGACTAATTCAAAAACTCTCCCCTGCATATCGGATGGTTTTTTCGCTTTTTGTGGTTGAAGGTTATTCTCATGCCGAGATCGCCGAAATGCTTAAGATTAACGAAGGTACTTCTCGCTCAAACCTTGCAAAAGCTCGTATAAAAATGCAAGAACTGATAAAGATATACTCATCGGACATAAACGAATATAGAAATGTCTAGTAATAATTTTGACAAGAAAATAAAGGACAAGCTCTACGAGCATGAGTCCGATTACGATAGCGGTGCTTGGGAAAAATTCAAACCCATGTTACCTGTTCCATGGTACACAAGTTTATTCCAAAATTATGGAGGCTGGCTCTTTGGTGGCTTAGCTACAAGTGCTCTTTTATTTACTTTTTTCTATCAAAACAATAAAAACAACATACTGAATGATGAGATTTCGACTTTAAAACAAGAATTAAACTCCATAAGCCAAAGCGAAAAAGTTTACCTAGACAAAACCATTGTAGATACTGTTTATCGTACCCAAATTGTAGAAAAATATAAGTACATAACTATTCCTCAAAAACGAGAGATAAGTAAAAGTGACGTTGAAAAATACCTCAAGCAAAACCCTGAATTTGCAAATTCTTTAAGGGATGGTATTTCTCCACAGCATCAAGAGAGTAAGGCCTCTCCAATACAAAATACAAAAGCAATAGAGAGTACTATAAACGAAACGATAACTTATACACCAAACCCGGATCAAAAAACCACTATCAACGAGAAGTTAAATACTATAACTGAACTAAATACAGAGCAAACTGAGGTTGCTGAGGTTGCTGAGGTTGCTGAGGTTGCTGAGGTTGCAAATAATAAAGTAGAAGACAGTCTTCAAAACAAAATACCAGAAGAAATTGTACTAAAATCAACGCCTGAAAAGCAAAAGAAAAAAATCAACCTTCCCAAAATGAGGGTTGGTATTGGCTCCAACTACCTTGGATTGAATGTGCTTGCAAATGGCCTGAATGCCGAAGTATTTTTGGCAAACAAACTGAGCATAAATTCGGGTATACTTTTCTCTGGAATTGTACAGACGCAACACCCACTTGCCTATGACTTTAATAAGAAAACGGGAAAACAGTTTAAAGAAGAATTCGAAAAATATAACCCTCGTATTCCTGACCAAATCAAGGACATCAATATCAGGACTTCATTTATTCAATTGCCAATCAACCTCAACTATTACATTAATACGTGGAGTAGATTCAATTTTATAATATCTGCTGGTACCAACCTTGACCTCTCAGTCTATCAAGATATTGACTTCTCAACAGGCATACTGAGCAATCAAATCAAGAGCAGGTTTGAAGCAAGACCTAAGCCAAAAGTATTCAATAGTTTCAACTATGGAATGGGAGTGCAATACCAGTACGGGCATATAGTGGGGCAAATTACGCCTTATTTTGACTTTAGATTTCGCGAAGCAGACTACTTCTCTCCAAAAAACAAAGTTGGTCTTTCGGCAGCTCTGAAGTACGAGTTTTAAGAATCTATTCACCAAATAGCTATGTTTTTGGCGATCACATTCACCAAATAGTGATGTTTTCGGTGATCATATTCACCAAAAACTAATATTTCACCAATAAATTACTATCTTTATCATTGAAAAAGGTAGTATAATGATACAAAGGATTCTTGAAAAACAGTTAGATGAACGTCTCATGCAAGGTAAAACGTTGATTTTGCTAGGTGCACGGCAAACTGGGAAAACCACTATTATTAAAAACATACTAAAGAAAAACGAATCTCCTGCAAGCTATTATAATGCTGATAACCCATCTATAAGGGAGCAATGGCAGAATGCATCTCTTTCTTTTATAAAACAACTCATTGGCCAAGACAAACTGATCGTAATTGATGAGGCACAAAGAATTAAAAACATAGGTATCACACTAAAACTTATTCATGACGAGATTCCCAATATTCAGGTAATTGCCTCTGGCTCTTCTTCTTTCGACTTAAGTAATGAAATAAGCGAACCACTCACAGGAAGAAACCGTGAATTCATGCTCTATCCCTTGAGCTGGAATGAACTAGTTGGGCATTTTGGATTTAGTCAAAGCCTAGAAAACCTACCTCAACGTCTTATTTTTGGTAGCTACCCAGAAGTTGTTACCAAGCCCGGAGAAGAGATTGAAATACTCAACGACCTATCAGGCGACTATTTATATAGAGACTTACTATCATTCAAGGGTATTCGAAAACCCGAACAATTACAAAAACTACTACAAGCACTTGCACTTCAAGTAGGAAGTGAAGTTTCATACAATGGATTGTCTCGCTTACTTGAAATTGACAAAAATACGGTAATGAACTACCTTGACATTCTAGAAAAGGCATTCATTATTTTTAGACTAAGTTCCTACAGCAACAACCCCAGAAACGAAATAAGCAATGGCAAAAAGGTTTTCTTTTACGACAATGGTATTAGAAATGCCCTCATCCAGAGTTTTAACTCAATCAACTTGAGGCAGGATATTGGGGCTCTATGGGAAAACTATATTATTGCAGAACGAGTGAAGAAAAATGCGATTGAAAGGAACTGGGCAAAACTTTATTTTTGGCGAAACCAATCAAAACAAGAAATAGACCTAATAGAAGAAAAGTCAGGTCAGCTAAGTGCAATTGAGATAAAATGGAGCACCAAATCTAAAGTGAAATTCCCTCTAAGCTTTAGAAATCAATACCCAAATGCCGTTTTAAGTAAAATTAACCCCGACAATTTCTACGAAGCTTTGTCTTGACCATCGCTTTCTGTAATTTTGCGTTCCTTTTGGAATACATCCATCAGGTTTTCGTTATTGAAAGAAAAAACTTTATGAAGATAAGATTAGCGATTTTTGCATTTTTTATATGCTTCGCTTCGCAAGCTCAAATGAAACAAGGCAAATTCGTTTTTGGACCAAAAGTGGGTCTCCAAACTGCAAAGCTTGCTATTGTGGGTGAAAATCCAGAAGCTACTGATAGTAAGCTTGCCCTCTACTATCAAGGAGGGGTTTTTACAAGGTTCAATATGGGCAAAGTAAGCCTACAACCTGAGTTTATTTACACCCAAAAAGGTGGTAACATTGAAACTCCAAACGAAAAACATACCTATCGTTATTTAGCAACACCTGTTCTATTGGGTTATAAAGTTGCCAAAGGTGTTAACCTTGAAGTAGGTCCCGAGTTTAGCTGGGCACTTAACCAAGGTTGGAAAAAAGAAGGTGTAACGCAGTTTGGACCAGATGTAAGAAACGAGACAAGTTTAGTTGTTGGGACACGAATAGATCTACTCGATATGTTTTCTATGTTTAGTGTGAACATTAGGTATACACATGGCCTTACAAATACCACCATGCGTGAGTATACAAGCACAGCAGAGGTCGTTACTCCTCTTGACTTCCGTAACCGCACTGTTCAAGTATCGGTTACTTATAATTTCTCTGAATATTATAAGTGGTGGAAAAAATACGGCCAAAAACAAAAGAAAGATTAAGCTTCAAAAAGATATAAGATGAGTTTTATCCAAGAATTGGAATGGAGAGGCATGCTCCATCAAACAATGCCAGGTACCAAAGAGCAGCTTGAAAAGGAAATGACCTCCGCATATATAGGTTTTGATCCTACTGCGAAATCTCTTCACATAGGTAACCTTGCAACAGTAATGCTTTTGGTACACCTTCAAAGAGCTGGACATAAGCCATACGCTCTCGTTGGCGGTGCTACAGGAATGGTTGGTGACCCTTCTGGAAAATCTGCTGAAAGACAGTTTTTGGATGAAAATGTTCTACAAGAAAATCAAGCGGGTGTAAAAGCACAACTCGAAAGATTTTTAGATTTTGACTGTGGCGAAAACTCCGCCGAAATGGTCAATAATTATGACTGGTTCAAAGAATTCGGATTCCTTGACTTCCTAAGAGAAGTAGGAAAATACGTATCAGTGAACTACATGATGAGCAAAGACTCTGTCAAAACAAGATTGACAACAGGTATTTCTTATACCGAGTTTACTTATCAACTGCTACAAGGGTACGATTTCTACCATTTGTACAAAAACAAGAACATTCGACTTCAGATGGGTGGGTCCGACCAGTGGGGAAACATCACGACCGGTACAGAACTGATCCGTAGAAAAGAAAATGCAGACTCTGACGCTGAGACTGCTGATTATACTGCCTTTGCACTTACCACTCCATTAGTTACTAAGTCTGATGGCACCAAGTTTGGGAAAAGTGAAGGTGGCAATGTTTGGCTAGATCCAGACCTTACTTCACCTTACGAATTCTACCAATTTTGGATCAACCAAGCCGACGAAGACTGTAAAAGACTCATTCGTGTTTTCACACTTCTTTCGCAAGAAGAAATAGAAAAACTAGAAGCCGAGCACGCCGAAGCTCCTCACTTAAGACTTGTTCAAAAAGCAATTGCTGAAGATGTAACTACTCGTGTACATGGTGCTGAACAGTACGCACTTGCAGTGAAAGCAAGTGAAGTATTGTACGGAAAAGCAACGCTCGAAATGCTCCAAAGTTTGGACGAAAAGACTTTCAAGGCAATTTTTGACGGCGTACCGCAAACCACTATTTCTAAAGCAGATTACGACGCTTGTGAAAACTTACTCGACCTTATTTCAACCGCAACCAATGGCGAAATATACGCGTCTAAAGGCGAAGCCCGCCGTGCTCTCAAAGGAAATGCAGTGAGTGTGAACAAGGAGAAAAAACAAGACGAGAAACTAGCCCTTAGCGAGCTTACTTTACTTAATGGTAAATATTTGCTTATTGGAAAGGGGAAGAAAAATCATATAGTGGAGGTTTCTTAAGCTTTAGTCCAATTTAAATCAGCGTAAGTTCCTCCATAAAGTGTCCATCACTTATACGGTGGATTAATACTGGTCTCGTTTTATCGTGGAAGCTTTTTACAAACATCTGTCTTAACTTTTCTCCATACCTTTGGTGAAACAAATAAATTCAATGCTTAGAGATCTTGCCAAAAACGCTTTCCGATTACTCCCTATTCAAATACAAGATAGTTTCAGGGCGTACAAGTTTAAGCAATGGGAGCAAAATGGGAGAAGTATTCCACCTCCACAAGTGGTGAAGTTGTTCAAAATAAAGGAACTACAGGCCTCTCATAAGTGTGACTACTTTATAGAAACAGGTACGTATAAAGGCGATATGATATATGCCAATAAACACAATTTCAAAAACCTGATTTCAGTAGAGCTATCTCCACTTTATTTCGCCAAAGCAGAGAAAAAGTTTGCCAATGATAGCAATGTAAAAATTCATTTTGGGGATAGCGGAAAGCTAATGCCAGAAATCATTAAAAACCTTGATGCCAAAGCACTATTTTGGCTCGATGGGCATTTTTCCAGTGGTCAAACAGCTCAAGGAGAATTAGACTGCCCTATTTTTGGTGAATTGGATGCTATTTTCTCTTCTCCACATAAGCATGTGTTGTTAATTGACGATGCTCGATTTTTCAATGGAACAAATGACTACCCAACTATTCCAACTTTAAAGAAATACATTGCCGATCATCAGCCCAGCAGTACTTTTGAGCTTAAAGATGATTTGATTACTGTAATTCTTTAATTCAGCTCATACCATTCCACTCCTTCTAGATTCTTACGTCGGGCTTGCTGTGGTTCTGGAGCATAGTTTTGCTCCAAATAATCAAGCACAAGTGGTTCGGCTTCGCCTAAGTCCCATAGATTTTGAGTCTTTTGCATCCAACGAATTTTATCTTTCCAGCCTTCTCTAGTAAAGCGATTCATGGTAATCATTTTGGCAGAGTGACAACTCGTACAATGTGCCTTTACATACATAAGGTTAGGCCCGTTCTTTAAGCCTGAGAGAGAGTCCAAGCCACTTTCACTTTGCAAAGTAATGTCTTCCTCCACAACAGTCGCTTGTTGTGATTTGCACGCCCATATAGCACTTACTATTGCCAGTATTACTAATCCTCTTTTCATACCACTTTGATAGCTATACGGTGACAAGAATTGTTGAGGTAACCTTTGGGGTTCCAACCTGGAGTAACCATTGGTTGTGATTTACCTTGGCTATCGGTGGCTTTTGCCCATACTTCGTAGTACCCTTTCTTAGGAAAACCAATTTCTGTATTCCACTGCTGCCAAGAAAGGCGGTTTGGTGGAGATTTAAGTTCACACTTATGCCAAGTAGCACCAAAATCTATTGATACGTGCATTTCATCTACTGTCAAGTCTCCTGCCCAAGCTTTACCTCTAAGGGTCAACTTTTCACCTTCTTTAATCATTGCACCCGTTTTGGGGAATGTTACTAAAGATTTCACTGGCATAGATTCTATAATTTCAAAATCCTCTTCAGCTACTTTTTCGCCAGGTTGAACTGGATTCTTGGGCATTCTATAGCTAGTCCCTTCCATTTTGGGGCCATCGTGAATAATGTTTCTAACTACAATTTTGCTTAGCCACTTCCCAGAAGTACTGGCAGGCCAGCCACCAATTACCAATCGCAATGGGTGTCCATTCACTAGCGGAATATTTTCATCATTCATTGCCCATGCAATCAAGGACTCATCTTCTAAAGCCTTTGCAATAGGTACCCCTCTACTTATTGATACCTTTCCTTCTTCTCCACTTAGGTGAGTGTCTTTTCCGTAATAGCCTATATAAACTGCATCCGGTTTCACACCAGCATCTTCCAATACATCTTTAAGTCGCACACCAGTCCATTTGCTGCAAGCTACTGCACCTTCCGTCCATTGGTTTCCAGAAGCAGGAGGGTAATAACCCGCTCTTCCGTTGCCACCACATTCTAGCGTGAGGTAATAAGAATGAGTTTTAAACTTCGCTTTTAGCTCGGCAATAGTGTAAGTTTTACGATTAACAACGCTTTCGCCTTCAATTTGCAATGTCCAAGAATTGACATCAATTTGTTCTGGTGGAATTCCATTATTCCTAATAAAGAATTTATCTGCTGGAGTAAACTCGTCGTCCAATAAATGTGGTTGAGCCTCTACATTCCATGGTTTATTATTGAGCACTACCATATCAGGGTGCTTGCCTTCTAGGTAATCTTCCAATACCAATGGCACATAATCTTTAGGCATATTTTTGCCAAATACGATGTTTGTACCAATTATGGTTGCTAATCCTGTGAGTCCTAACTTTTTAAGAAAATCTCTTCTTTTATTTTGCTCCAAATCTTTCATTTAATCCACTGTTTTCTCTGCCAACCATAAAAACTCCTTGGTAAAGTTATCTATAAGTTTTTGGAAAGACTCATCAATTAAATCACCGTTTTCATTGAATTTAGTCTCTACCGCTCCTACTATGAGCATGTGAGGAGAAGGAATACCAAAAAAAGCACATATCATTTGTTGCATTTGCATACTCGCCCTTATTCCGCCCATCATTCCTGGTGAGGCCGTTACGATTCCAAATGGCTTTCGGCTTTGCTTAGGGAAATGATCAAGCAGGTTTTTCAAAGCTGGCGAATAGCTCCCATTGTACTCAGGACTTACTAAAATAATAGCATCAGACTCAAAAACCTTTTGTGCAGATGACTTATATCCGACCGGAACAACTTCCAAAGATCCCCATACATTTTGAATCATGGGATAGGGTTCATCTCGAACATCAAGAAAGTTTATAACGTGATCACTGTTTTGGGAGAAATGCCTTTCTAAAAACTTTGCAACTCGAACAGTTACGCTTACCTCTCTAGGACTACCTGATATGATTAAAATATTCATTTAGTAAATTTAAATTTTCGTATTTAATTAAATGGGAGTATAACCAATTCCTTTCGCCATCAAGACAGCACAAAGGGGAATGATAAGTAAAACAAGCATTTCCAACCACATACAAGCTCGAATATAAAAGGGAATTTCTATACTTTCAGACTGCTCTCCCTTTCTATGTTTGAGAAAATAAATGGTAGGTGGGAGAGACAACAAGCCAAGCAGAATTGCCAACCCAACCTTTAATTGAAATATCCAATTGTTGGTGTAAAACTCTGCTCCTTTTCCGTAGTAAAACCACATCATAAAACCGGAGATAAGCAACGTGACAGAACTAAGGCCATATGCGGCGTCAATCATCGACATTTTTTTTACAATAGCCCTCGGTAACTTTTTTGCCAAAAACAGATGCTCACCAACCAAGCTGCCAACAATAGTAAAAATGCTTATAAAATGAAGATAACGAATGAAAATATCCATAAAGTTTATGACTTAAATACTCTGGAGACCTCAGCTAAATCCTTGATATGTGCTTCTACGGCATCCATGTTTCCAGGTGTATTTTCTTCAATACACTGTTCAATAACTAAGTGGGGCCTGACCTTCTGCTTGCGTAACTCATCTGCAAATCGAAGGTAATTGATATCTCCACGACCTGAAAAGGTTTCCTTCCAAATTCCGTTTTCTGACTGACGAATATGAAGTTCAACAATTCTGCTTCCGTACATTTTCAATATATCAAAAACCGCCAATTCGGAATCTTGAGAACCACGGTAAACCCAATGAATATCAAAGCAAAAACTAACATTCTTAGCACTTGTATTTTGTAGCATGTGATGAAACTCTCTTGCACCTGCCCTTAATTCAACATCATGCGTATGATAAGCAAGTGTAATCCCTCTTTTCTTAAGTTGCTTACCAAGCATTTCCAAGTTTTCGGCTTGAATTGCTAGCTCTGCATCTGTCTTAAGCTCGGCCCCACCCCATTTTATTGGACTTGGATTTGTTACCATTATTTTGGTATTCACCTCTTTCAAAACATCCGCTATTTTGAGAACTGCGTTGATAGAATCTTTTGCTTTATTTTTTTCGTGCAAAACACTGTTAACATAAACCGAAGGTATTGATATGCCATGTTTATTTACTGCAGCAATTATTTCTTTTGTTTGTTTTACGTCATCTAGACTAGGCTCAAAAGCCTTCAGTCCCGTTTTAGCATAGTCAGCAATACAAGCATCCCAGTTTACACCCCATTTTTTGCCTGCTCTCCTGTAAAATGTAAGCCAGTTATATGCATTTGCCGAAATAGGAAAAGCTTCTCCTTTTTTCTTTGCTTCCGCCACGCTCACTCCTGCCAATGGTGCGAGTGAAAGTAAACTGGCAAATTTTCTTCTTGAAAGTTTCATGAGGTTAAAATATCTTTTTCGCCCCGTTCATCCAAGCTTCACGTAAATTCAGTTGCTCCGTACTAGGGTTCTGCATCGCTTCCAAATGTGGAGGAGTTGGGATATCTACTATTATCATTGGTGCTGAAAGCTTAATCACCTCCTCGGTTCCGCTCTTGTTTTTTCTAGCAACTTCAACTTCAAGTGTTTTCCCCTCCTCAAATTTGGCCATTTCTTGTTTAAACAGCTCGAAAGGTTGATCCTTAGGGAAAGCAAAACCATTGATACTTATTAGGTCATCTCCTTGTTGGTAACCCATTTTTTCACCAAACTCATTCATTTGAGCAGTTGAGATGATTGTTGGCCGGCCACTTTCCTGATTAAAACCTATTGCAACACTTCCAAAAGTAAAATCTTTTCGTGTCCCTCCTTCTTCATATGCTACTCCTATGAGACCAAAAAGCTCTTGGAGAGGTAATGGATTGGTTCCTGAAACATATTTTTTCAAATACGATTTTACTTCAGGATACGAGTTTTTAGCGATGATATTGAAAAGCTTTTTGTCTTTGAACGGTTTATCTGCACCGTATAGCGTTTTGAGCTCATTCATAAGGTCCATTATTCCCTTTTCCCCATTTGAGTTTTTACGAATAAGCACATCAACCATAAACCCTATCAATGCACCTTTTTCATAAACATTTCCGTACTCCCCTTCATATTTCCCAAGTACTCCTTTACTCATTTTTGTAAATGGAAGTTCATCGTCGTACGCTTTGGTGTAGTTGGCTATTTTCCCATCCATGGTTTCCAAAAAATGCTCCAAGTCCGTAAGTCCTCCAGCAAGTTGAGAGTGATGAGAAAAATACTCTGTAACTCCTTCATACATCCATAAATGTTGCGACATCTCCGGTTTATTGAAATCGAAGTAATGAATTTCTTTGGAGTGTAAATTGAGCGGTGTAACCACATGAAAAAACTCATGTGCAGCAATATCTTTCAACTGCTGAATCCATTGCTCTTGTGGTATATCTGGCAAAACATAAAGAGAAGAATAATTATGCTCCAATGCTCCATTACCAACACTGTTCTCTTCTCCTGTAACAAAATTCATTAAAAATGCATATTTATCGACAGGCAATCTGCCTCCCATGTAGGCTTGGTCTTTGAGCAACAGCTCCGAAAAATTCTCCGCTATGTACTGTGAAGTTACATTGCCACCTGGTGAGTTTACCGATATCAAAACTTCCGCATTGCCAACCTTCACAGTTGTAGTATCTGGCTTGCAATACAGCATAGGCATATCTACTAAGTAATTGTAACTTTCTGCAACGAAAACATCTTCAGTATTGCTGGTACGGGCAAAAGCCATCGCAGTAGAACCATAAAAACCTGCTGGCTTCTTAACTGTAAGTTCAAACGGCTGAGCTTTCATACCATCGAAATATCCAAAAAAACCATGCCCATTTAGCACTACTACCTCTGGCGAAATACCTGTTCCCGACATTCCGTATATATCGTTTGAGATTTTTTGATCAAAAGTATCATCCACCCAGTAAGTGATTTTGGAAAGGTTTTTCGCATCACTTATCACAAACGTGTTGTCATCTTTTCTTTCAACCGAAAGCTTTTCCCCTTGGTTGTTTTCTGCTACAAAATCCCCTATAAACCTTCCAAAATCTGCTATGGCGTAGGTGCCGGGTACCATTTTGGGAAAATAAAATACTGCTTTGCTTTTCTTAATGCTAGGAGTAAGTAGTTCAACTTTCACCCTATCATCTACAATATTCTGAAGATCAACGGTATACTTATATTCTGATTGTGCATTAACTGCGTATGATCCAATGATAAAAAGGAGCAGCAGAGTTTTAAATTTCATTTCAAAGTCGGTTTTATGATATTCTAAAGACAATTAAAACGCCTCTTCGGTTGCATTTCTGTTTTGCAGCGTCTAAAAATGTGTTTCCTAGCCATTGGATATTTACTTTCTTAATACCTTTTAATTACCTTTGGCAAAATTTCGCACTCGTAATTTATTCCCGCATGAAGCTGTATTTCGATCATACTCATCTACAAAATCTAGCTAAAGACCATCAGAAAGAATTTCAAAGCAACAAGCCATTCCCGTATGTTGTTATTGACAACTTTATGGATCCTGAGGCCTTAGACAAGGTATTAGAAGAATTTCCTAAGCCTGGCCAAAAAATTTGGCATGATTACAAGAATGATTTTGAGAAAAAACAAGAACTCAACGGGGAAGGAAAAGTAGGAGAGTTTACGCAACATTTACTTTATCAATTCAACTCTGCTCCTTTTTTAATGTTTTTGGAGTCTCTCACTGGAATAGAGCACTTAATACCAGATCCATATTTCTTTGGAGGAGGTTTGCATCAACTCAATGGGAAAGGAAAACTTGGCATGCATGCAGATTATAGCAAGCACGTAAAATGGCCCCTAGATCGTAGAATTAATGCGATTTTGTACCTCAACAAGGACTGGAAAGAGGAGTACAATGGGCACCTTGAGCTATGGGATACCGAAATGACAAAGTGTGAAAAACGTGTGGCACCACTTTTCAATCGTTTGGTAGTTTTTGCAGTTACTGACTTCAATATGCACGGAGTTCCTGACGAAATAAAATGTCCAGAAGGAATGAGCCGCAAGTCAATGGCATTTTTCTATTTTACAAATGGAAGACCATCAAGCGAGATTGATCCAAATAAAAAACTACACGTTAAATTTACTGACAGACCGAACGAGGAAAAAGCTAGTAAAATAGACCCCGCAAATATTATTGGTTACGAACAAAACCCTATTAAAAGGTTTGTAAAAGGAATTACACCTCCCTACCTTTTTGAATTCATCAAAAAAGTGTCAGGTAAATAAATATGAACTCCGCAATTAAAAAACTTCGAGCACTAGCTGTCATACTTCCTCAATTTCATCCAATTCCCGAAAACGACAAATGGTGGGGAAAAGGTTTTACAGAATGGACGAATGTAACAAAAGCTGAACCTCGTTTTAGAGGACATTATCAGCCACATCTTCCGGCAGACCTTGGCTTTTATGACCTCCGCATGGAACAGGCTAGAGCCGCACAAGCTGAATTAGCACAAGAGTACGATATTCACGGTTTCTGTATACACCACTATTGGTTCAATGGCAAACGCCTGATAGAAACACCTGTGAATGAAATGCTCAGACTTGGCAAACCAGACTTCCCATTTATGCTCTGCTGGGCAAATGAAAACTGGAGTCGTCGCTGGGATGGCATGGACCAAGATGTGCTCATGAAGCAAGATTACAGTCCAGAAGATCACAGGGAACATGCAAAGTATTTATGCGAAAATGTCTTCAAAGACAAGCGATATATTACAGTAGACGGTAAACCATTTTTCCTGTTTTTTAATACACACATCATTCCTGACCTCAAAGAGAGTATTGAAATATGGCGTGATGAAGTAAAAAAACATGGCTTTGATGACATTTACCTTGGAGGTGTTCGTCCATCAGAAAATGCGATAAAAAACCCGGAAGAACTTGGTTTTGATGTCGTAATAGAATGGCAGCCAGATTGGGCCAACCTAAAGACACAGCCTAATTTTTGGTCTCGAGTAAAAAACAAACTAGGAGTAGGTCAGTCTTATCGATTCGATCATTACGATAAAGTGGTAAAACGAATGCTAGCCAAGAAAACTCCTGATACAAAACACTATAATTGCATCATGCCTGATTGGGACAACTGTGCTCGTAAGAAGCAAAATGCATTTTTGATTAAAGGCTCTACTCCAAAGCTATACGAAAACTGGCTTTCGGAAATATGTAAAAGGTTTACTCCTCCTTCCAAAGAAGAGAACTTTGTATTTATCAATGCCTTTAATGAGTGGGCGGAGGGAAATCACCTAGAGCCGGACCAAAAGTGGGGAAGACAGTATTTAGAGGCTACCAAGAGGGTGCTTGAAAAGTATAAATAAGGGCTTATCGCTTTTTCAAAACTAACATTTCGAAGGGGCTTAGGAAACCATTTTGTAATTGCCCCCAAAGTGTCTCGAAAGCAGATAAATCAACAGCTACCTCTTGACTTTCTTTACTGATGTTGTGAAAAACCCATAGATCACCTGAATCGTGAGGTCGTTTGAAAGCAATGATATTTGGGTTCTCTATTTTTACTTGTGCTAAATTGGGATGATAAACTTGGGCTAGTGCCCCTTGGCTTCTCCTGAACTGAATGAGTTTTTTGTAATGCCTATAAAGCGAATTTTCATCCTGTGATTGTTGCAAAAGTGGCGTCACTTTTGAATCTGTATTATACCTAGGCTTTTTCCAGTTTGTTCTATCTTTATCTTGAAACCTAGTATTCCAAAGAAATGCTTCCCTGATATTTTCATCTGGCTTTTTGCCTAGCATCCCCAATTCTTCACCATAATATACAAATGGCTGCCCAGGAAGCGTAAAGAGCAAATTCGCCAACATTTTTAGCTTGTTTTGATCACCTTTCACTACCGAACCAATACGCTCCATGTCGTGATTAGTCAGCATGTTCGCTGCTATAAAGTCAGGGTTTTCTTTCGCAAAAACCTTATAGTTGGCAAGTAGCATTTTTATAATTCCCTTCTTGTCCTCGCCTGAATTCGCAATATTTTGCAATTCATATGATAGGTCAAAGTCAAAGTTGGCTTTTAAGCCACGGTAAAAAGGAGCAACTTTTTTGGCTTGCGTCCACACTTCTCCAACCAAATAGAAATTGGGTTTCACCTTTTCCATTTCTTCACGAAACTCAACCCAAAAGTCATATGCTTTTTCAACCTCGTATTCGGGATAAATATGTCGTGCGGCATCCATTCGGAAGCCATCGGCTCCTATTTCCAGCCAGAATTTACAAGTTTTATATAATTCTTCTCTTAAAGGCTGGTGGTCTAAGTTGAGATCTGGCATTTGATTCCAAAACATGCCATAATATTTCTCTGTTTCGCCTCTTTTTGCCCAATGCCATGGGTTTTTCTCTTGGCTATCGGCGGTTTCTTTTCTATGCTCTACACCCAATCGCTTTATTTCAGCCGGCGTTTTCCAATTGTAATAATCTCTAAAATAATTGTCCTTCCCTTTTCTAGCCTCCTGAAACCAATGATGTTGACTGCTGGAGTGATTTAGTACAAAATCCAAAATCACTATAATTCCTCTCGAATGAGCTTCATGCAAAAGCCTTTTGAAGTCATCTAAAGTGCCAAATTCAGGATCAATCTCCCAATAATTCGTAATGTCGTATTTATGATAGGAGGGAGATCTAAAAATAGGGCTGAGCCAAATTCCTTCTACTCCTAGGTCTTGGAGATAGGCTAGTTTGGAAGTAACTCCATTTAAATCACCAATTCCGTCTCTATTAGAATCGCAAAAGGAACGAACAAATATTTGATAAAATACTGAAGGGGTTTGCTTCAAACCTTGGCTTTTTTGGGTTTAAGTTCACGTATAAGCACAAAAATCAACCATACCCATGGAGCACCATGTTGAAATAAATCAAAATAATCCATGAACTGCATACCATTACCACCACCTGCGATCCATTTGAGTTTTCCCCAAATGTGAGGTTCTGGAGTAAAGGGAGCAAGCCCAAGAGTAAGACTAAGTAATAGCGGAATGATTATGTCTTTTTTCATTATTTTAATCCTTTTTTGGCAAGATCATCATATCCAGCGTTGGTTAGATTATATACATTTTTGAAGCCCATTTTCACAAGCTGACTAGAAGCTTTACTACTACGCCCTCCTACTTTACAATATACAAATAGAGGCGTATTTTTGTCTAGTTTACTCACTTGGTCTTTGAAGCTTTGATCCATCACATTGATACACTTTGAGCTTTCGAACTTCCCTTGTGACCATTCACCAGGTGTTCTTACGTCCAACAATACTGCTTTATCTGTGCTTTTGTATGTTTTAACAAAGTCATCAATTGCAAGATTTTTTGTTTGTGAGCTTGCTGAACTACAGGCCATCAGCCCAATTAAAAGGAAGAAGAAGCTAATTTGTTTTTTCATGATGTTATTTTTTTTCTTTCGTTATAAATGTCAATTTTTCAATGTGCCAAATGGTGTGCTACCAAGTGATCAATTGGATTTTTAATCACCTTTCCAAGGTTCGTGTTATACTTATGAGCTACTTCATTTAATTCATCTTGCAAATAAAAAGCGATAGACCCTACAAAGCCAACTTCAGTGCTCGCTATTGATTTGTATTTTAAAAGATACCTTACAAATAGCTTTTCTAGCCCATCGTTCAATATAGCAGCACAATCTGAATTCGACTTATTTTCAATTACAAAACGAGCATATCCAGCAAAATAACGATTAGGAAATGGTTTTTGATAAGCATTTTCCAAAACTTGTGTTCTTGTAAACTCTCCGTGCTCCTTTTCAAACTTTGAAACTATGTCAGTTCCTAGCTCTTTACGCAAATATGCTTTAAAAAATTGTTTCCCTATGTAACCTCCGCTACCTTCATCTCCAAGCCAAAAACCTAAGGGTGCTATTTGGTCAGTAATTCCTTCTCCATTATAGTATCCAGAATTGGCTCCAGTACCAAGTATCACCGCAATTCCTTCACTGAGGCCATATAAAGCACGTGCTGCACCTATAAGATCCGAAGAAATATTGATGTCATCTACAAACGGATAACATTTGGCAATAATTCCATGAATTTGCTCTGCTACCGCGGGCCCTGTTATTCCAGTTCCATAATAGTGAATCGCATCTAATGGCCCATCATAGACAGGCAACAGTGATTTGGCCAATTCATCTGCAATATTACTACTTGCTTGGTAGTAGGGATTTATCCCCAAGGAGCTTACCCTTATTGGGTTTTTCCCTTTCTCCACAAAACACCAATCTGTTTTTGTAGAACCGCTGTCAGCTATTAAAATCATTTAAATGTGTATTATTTTGAACCACTATTATCACTACTTTTGTTCTCATTTTTGTGGATCGTAGAATTGTGAAATGACTGAATATCAAGTTTTTGAATTACCCAATGGAATTCGAATTGCTCATCGCCAAGTAACCCATACCAAAATTGTGCATTGTGGTATCATGCTCGATATTGGTAGTAGAGACGAAAAACCACATCAAGTGGGATTAGCTCATTTTTGGGAACACATGGCTTTCAAAGGTACTAAAAAGCGGAAATCTTATCATATAATTAATCGACTTGAGTCGGTTGGTGGAGAACTTAATGCTTATACAACCAAAGAAAAGGTTTGTTTCTATGCATCTGTGCTAGATCGCCATTTCGATAAGTCTGTAGAACTTTTAGCCGATATTACTTTTCAATCTATTTTTCCTGAAAAACAGGTTGAAAAAGAAAGAGGTGTGATTTTGGAGGAAATGTCAATGTATTTGGATGCACCAGAAGATGCAATTCAGGATGAGTTTGACGAAGTACTTTTTCCAAACCATACACTTGGTAATAACATATTAGGAACGCCCAAAAGCGTAAAATCTTTCAAAAGAGAGGACTTACAGGACTTTATTGCCGAAAACATGAACACTGAAAAGATCATTTTTTCGGTTGTAGGTAACATCACTTTTGCAAAGGCAAAACGAATTGCAGAAAAGTATTTGTCTGATGTTCCGGCTACGAACAAACAACAAATACGAGTAAAACCTGATCTCTATATTCCTCAAAAGCTTTCTATTAGCAAATCAATAAATCAAGCTCATGTAGCTATTGGGAGGGATGCTTTTGATCTTCATGACAAAAAAAGATTTCCATTTTTCACCCTTATAAATCTTCTTGGTGGTCCAGGAATGAACTCAAGATTCAATCTTAGTTTACGTGAGAAGTTTGGCTTGGTTTATAATATTGATGCCAACTTCACTTCTTATACGGATTCTGGTTTTCTAGGAATTTACTTCGCAACTGACAAAAGCAACCTGAACAGGGCAATTAAGCTAGTTGACAAAGAGATGCAAAACCTAAGAGAGAAAACTCTTGGCGAAGTACAACTAAGATCGGTTAAGGAACAATTGATGGGGCAGCTTGCCATGTCAGAGGAAAGTAACCAAGGCTATATGATGGTAATGGCAAAGTCTTTACTTGATTTAGGATACGTAGATTCGCTTCAAGATATCTTTGAAGTGATTCAAAATATCACTGCTAAAGAAATTCAAGATTTAGCAAACGAAATGCTTTTACCAGAACAAATGAGCATGCTAACTTATCTTCCCAGTGAGTCATAAAAAAAGCCAGCCTCTTGGAGGCTAGCTTTTCTTTAATGCTTTAATATTCTACTTATATTGCTCCTTTTACCATATCGAGCATTCCACCTAATTGACCTTTAAGTCCTTTCTCGGCAGCTGTAGCAGCCATTTTGTTGCCATCAAGCTTGTCAACATTGCCCATAGCTCCAGAGATAAGTCCACCTAGTTTGTCTCCTTGACCTCCTCCTAATATAGAAGAACCAGCAGACATTAAACCTAAGCTACTTTTCAGTCCAGCAGCTTTACCTATTAGGCTTCCACCACCACCTAGCATATTACTAATTCGGTTAGCTCCCAATAAAAGCTTAATTGTACTTATAAGTTTTTGAAGTGGCCCTTGCTTTACAAGACCTTTAGAGGCCAATGGGATAAGTTTATTTATTCCTCCTACTTGGCTTAAGATTTTATCTTTGAAGTCTCCTCCATTATCATTCGCTTCTTTTTCCAATCCGCTTGATATTCCACTTAGAGCATTTGCAAGCCCTTTTTTGTCACCTTTTTCTTGCATGCTCATTGCCTGATCTAGTAGACCCTCAAGTCCTTGAGCATTAGATTGAAAAGCAACTGTACAAAAGAATAGAAATAGAACAACACTGATTTTTTTCATCATAGTAAATTGGGATTTAGTTAAAGTTTGATCACAAAAATACCAATTTATTAGCTACCATTTAAGTTATATATATGCTTAAACTTTTCGTTAACATGGATAAATAGCCTAAAAAGGGCAAATGATCTCCAATTTAATTACCATTTCAAGCCTTAGTTTCTATTTTTGCAATTCCTTAATCCAAATGGCTTTTTGCTTTTTATGTCTAAACGTGTTTTGAAATATCTCCCTTTTGTTATTCTTAGTCTTTTCTTTTTCAGTTTTATAGGTAGCGATTTCCAAACTGCGTTTTCAGCTGAAAAAATTGACAGTACTGCTGTAAGTGAATTTTCAAGGCCTGAAAAGCCTGCTAAAGACTATCTAAGTAGTCAATTGGCTTGGTGTGATAGCATGCTCAATACAATGAGCCTTGAAGAAAAAGTAGGTCAACTATTAATGGTTGCGGTATATTCGAACAAAAACGAAGCGTATTATGGAGACCTCGAAGATAAAATTCAAAAGTATCATCTCGGTGGTTTGATCTTCTTTCAAGGAAATGCAATTCAACAGGGAATTCTCACGAATAGGTATCAGCGGATAAGTAAGAAACCATTAC
The DNA here is from genome assembly GCA_900230115.1 of Spirosomataceae bacterium TFI 002. NCBI lineage: Bacteria > Pseudomonadati > Bacteroidota > Cytophagia > Cytophagales > Spirosomataceae > Spirosomataceae bacterium TFI 002. Next base: position 2,205,419 of record LT907983.1, read on the forward strand.
TCATAGGTATTGATGCTGAGTGGGGATTGGGAATGAGACTCGATGAAACTGTTTCATTCCCAAAACAAATTACCTTAGGAGCCGTAGAAAATGCGAAGGTAATAGAAGAAATGGGCAGAGAAATTGGCCTACAATGCAAGAGATTGGGAATCCATATCAATTTTGCCCCTGTTGCAGACGTAAATACAAACCCACGAAACCCTGTTATCAATTATAGGTCATTTGGAGAAAATCCTCAAAAAGTTGCATCGCTTACTGCAGCCTATGCAAGAGGAATGCAAAGCGTAAATGTAATGGCTTGTGCAAAACATTTCCCCGGACACGGCGACACCGACTCTGATTCTCATTACTCTACACCGGTAGTCGCTCATTCACGAGCGAGGCTAAATGAAAACGAACTTGTCCCTTTTAAAAGATTAATTGCAGATAGTATTTCGTCTATAATGATTGGGCATTTATCTGTTCCAGCATTGGAGGCCAAAATCAATACACCTGCAACTGTCTCAAAAAGAATTGTTACTGACCTGCTCAAAGGCGACCTTGGCTTTATGGGTCTTACAGTTACCGATGCCATGAACATGAAAGGTGTTTCTAGCAAATACCCTGCGGGTGGAGCAGAAGTAGCTGCTTTTGAAGCTGGCAATGACCTCATTTTACAACCAGATGAATTAGATGCTGCCTACAGAAAGCTTTTAAAGGGCTTTCAAGACGGATCGCTTTCCGTTACCGATTTAAATAATAGCGTTTATAAAATCTTAAGGGCAAAATATTGGGTAGGTTTAAATAAGCCTCAATACGTTGATATCAATAACCTCAATCGCGACTTGAATAATGAAAATAGCGACAAGGTTAAAGAAAAAATATTTAGAGAAGCTGTTACAGTTGTAAGAGCAGAATCTGGCATACTGCCATTTCTACAATTAGATACACTGTCCATCGCTTGTGTTGCCGTGAATGCTGAACCTAGTTATGATTTTTATACTGAGATGAGCAAGTTTGGAAAGGTTGTGAATTACAAAATGACCTTCAAACCGTCGGCTAGAAAAGACTGGGATTATATTTACAAGCAAGCTGAGGTTTACGATATTATGGTTGTTGCTGTCCATGACATGAATAGCCTTTCTAGAAGAAATTTTGGTGTTTCGCCAGAAACAATAGAAATGATTGAGGGCCTTTCTCAAAAAACAAAAGTCGTAGTGGTGGGTTTTGGAAATCCATACGGAATGAAGCTTTTTGATAATTTTCCAAATGTAATATGTGGCTATGAAGATGACCCCGGAGCATATAAAGCAACCGTTGAGATTCTTTATGGAGCTAGAGGGAGTAAAGGCAAATTGCCAGTAACTGCATCCAACCAAAGTTTGGTTAATCAAGGCAAGCAAACTATTTCTGCAGGGAGGTTGATAGAAGCAGAGCCAGAAGATGTAGGTATGAGCAGGCAAAAGCTCAACCAAATTGATGACATCGTAGAGGAGGGCATAAGTGCCCATGCATTTCCTGGTTGCCAGGTACTTGTAGCAAGAAGAGGAAAAGTGGTTTTCAATAAATCTTATGGGACATTTAGCTATGGCAATAGCGAAAAGGTAACCAATGAAACCATTTACGATCTTGCTTCTCTTACCAAAGTATCTGCAACATTACAGGCCGTAATGATGCTTAATGAACGAGGAGAGTTAGACCTAAACCGCAGAGCATCTTACTACTTACCTCAGTTAAGAGGCACCAACAAAGAGGATTTAATTATTGGAGATATTCTGTTTCATCAAGCTGGCTTAAGGTCTTTTGAGGCTTTCTGGACCCACACCAAGTCGAAAAGTGGGGCATTTAATGGGGATTTCTATGAGTTCAATAACTCTGAAGGAAATTTACAAGTCAGTGATAATGTATTTATCAAACCAAGTATAAAAGACTCTGTGCTTCAGTGGATTATAGAATCTAACTTTACCAGTAGACGTAATCGTGATGGCACATATGGGTATCTATACAGCGATTTAGGACTTATTCTTACCCAATTTATGGTAGAGGAAATTATTAACCAGCCACTCGACCAGTTTTTGGAGCAAAACCTATATGAGCCCTTGGGAATGACTACGACGACTTTTAATCCCCTCTCCAAATTTCCAAAAAGTCAAATAGCTCCTACCGAATACGATAGGATTTTTAGAGGTTCTCAAATATGGGGAACCGTTCATGACCCCAATGCAGCTTTACTTGGAGGAGTTGCAGGACACGCAGGGCTATTTAGCAGTGCTTGGGATCTTGCTAAATTATACCAAATGAACCTTCAAAACGGCTATTATGGTGGTAGACAATATTTATACCCTCACACCATAGAGCACTTTGGAACAAATTATACAAAGAAAAGTCACAGGGGAATAGGATGGAACAAGCCAAAAGACGGAGCTGACTTATCGAGTGTAGCATCTTCTGCATCACCCAATACTTTTGGCCATACAGGATTTACGGGAACAGTTGTATGGGTAGATCCCGACCGACAATTGGTATTTATAATGCTTTCTAACCGAGTGTATCCTAGTGCCAACAACAAGAAAATAATGTCAATGGATATCAGAAAAAGAATCCATGAAGTAATAAACGAATCAATTGACCTTTACAATTAATTATGGAAATCAAGACGAAAAGTAACGACACATTTATTGCAGATGAATCAGTAGGCTGGGAAAAAGTTGATGATTTTATCTCTCGCAAAATAATGGGTTATGATGATCACCTAATGACCGTTAAAGTTGCTTTTAAAAAAGGCGGAGTTGGAGCGGTACACCACCACCACCATAGCCAAACTAGTTATGTTGCGAGCGGTAGTTTCGAAATCACTATTGGTGACGAAATGAGAGTTCTAAAAGAAGGTGATGTTTACTATATCCCAAGTAATATTCCTCATGGAGCAGTAGCTTTGGAAGACGGTATTTTGATTGATTCATTTAGCCCAGCTAGAGCAGATTTTCTTTAAAAATGACACAAAAGACGCTATTACCCCAAGTTGAACTTTACTCCGATGGTGGAGCAGATCCCAATCCAGGGGTTGGTGGTTACGGTGTAATTTTATCATACAAAGGACACAGGAAAGAGTTTTCGGCAGGGTATAAGTTTTCTACTAATAATAGAATGGAGCTCACCGGTGTCATCACCGGCCTCTCCAAACTCACTCGCAGGTCCAATGTCACTATTTATACCGACTCACAATATGTAGTGAACGGAATAGAAAAGGGCTGGGCAAAAAAATGGAAAGCGAATAACTGGTACCGAAATAAAACAGAAAAGGCTGTAAACTCAGACTTATGGGCACTTTTACTTGACGAAGTTGCTAAACATATCGTTAAGTTTATTTGGGTCAAAGGTCATAACGGTCATCCAGAAAATGAGAGATGTGATGAATTAGCAACTGAAGCTATGTCTCTTCCAAACTTACTTGAAGACGAAGGTTTTGAAGGAGAAGCCATTGCCCCCAAAGCCAAGAATAATACGCAGAAAAAAGATAAACCAGTTCTCCTTAACCCTAATATGAAGGTGGAGCAGTCTGGTGATCCTTGTAAAAAGTGTGGTACCATAGTGGTGAAGAAAAAAACTAAAAAGAAAGCTCCTAAGCCAGGTCAAAGTTACTACTACGACTATTACCTCGCCTGCCCAGAATGTAAAACTATTTACATGGTGGAAGCTGCCAAAAGACGAATAACAAAGGGTATGTTTTGATTATTTTTGACCTAAACCCTCTTTCCAAAATTTCCACAAGTAAAAACAACTAAATTTGCAGCTCAATTGAAATGAAAATGAGTCAACCGAAGAGATATACTGTTACAGCCGCCCTTATTTATGCCAATGGCCCTATTCATATTGGTCATTTAGCTGGTTGTTATTTACCTGCCGATATATATGTGAGGTATTTACGTGCCAAAGGAAAGGATGTAGCATTTGTAAGTGGAACAGATGAGCACGGAGTGCCTATCACGATCAAAGCAAAAAAAGAAGGAGTTACTCCTCAAGAATTGGTTGACCGCTATCACAAGCAGATAAAGCAAAGTTTCATAGATTTTGGAATCAATTTCGATATCTATTCTCAGACTTCGAAACCAAAGCACCACGAGGTTTCTCAAGGTTTCTTTAAAAAGCTATATGATCAAGGGACTTTTGTAGAAGAAGAAACTGAACAACTTTATGATGAGGCTGCCAATCAGTTTTTGGCTGATAGGTATGTGATAGGAACTTGCCCAAAATGTGGCAACGATAAAGCTTATGGCGACCAATGTGAAAACTGTGGAACTGCCTTATCTCCTTTGGAACTCAAAAATCCGAAATCAACTCTTTCGGGGAATGAGCCAATCAAGAAAATGACTAAAAACTGGTATTTGCCACTCGACACGATGCAGCCAGAAATAGAAAAATACGTATACGGTCACACCGAATGGAAAAATAATGTAGCTGGTCAATGTAAGTCTTGGTTGCAAGATGGCCTCAAGCCAAGAGCAATGACTCGTGACCTTGACTGGGGTATCAAAGTTCCTGTTGACGGAGCAGACGGCAAGGTGCTTTACGTTTGGTTTGATGCTCCTATTGGTTACATCACTTTTACACAAGAGTGGGCAGAAGCCAACGGAAAAGATTGGAAAGATTACTGGCAAAGTGAGGACACCAAACTTGTCCACTTTATTGGAAAAGATAATATCGTATTTCACTGTATCATTTTCCCTGCCATGTTGATGGCACACGGAGATTATACACTTGCCGACAACGTGCCAGCCAATGAATTCATGAACTTAGAAGGTGATAAGATATCAACTTCTCGTAATTGGGCGGTGTGGTTACACGAATATTTGGAGCAATTCCCAGGCAAAGAGGATGTCTTGCGTTACGCCCTTACAAGCAATGCTCCAGAGGCTAAAGACAGTGAATTCACATGGAAAGACTGGCAAACCAAGAACAACTCTGAACTTGTTGCCATTTTTGGAAACTTTGTAAATCGAAGCTTGGTACTTACTCACAAGTATTACAATGGCATTGTACCTGAACTAGGCGAGTTGACAGATTTCGATAAAGAAACATTGGCAACCCTTGCACAATTACCTTGTGACATATCAGATTCACTGAAAAACTATAAGTTCCGTGACGGACTTTCGCAAATGATGGAAGTTGCTCGTCTTGGAAACAAATATTTGGCAGATACAGAGCCATGGAAAGTGGTAAAAGTAGACCCCGAAAGAGTAAAAACGATCATGCACATTGCATTGCAGATCACCGCGACCTTGGCTATTGTTGCTGAGCCTTTCATACCGTTTACATCTGCTAAGCTAAATGAAATGCTTTTGCTAGACTCCAAAGAATGGATGCACGCAGGAAAAGCTGACCTCATTAAAGCTGGACACCAAATAGGCGAAACGAGCCTACTTTTTGAAAAAATTGAAGACGACGTAGTGGAGGCTCAAGTGCAAAAACTATTAGATACCAAGAAAATGAACGAACTAGAAAATAAAACAGTACCAGCACTCAAAGGCGAAATACAATTTGATGATTTTGCAAAACTAGATATTAGAATTGGTACCATCTTAGAGGCCGAGCCCGTTGCAAAAAGCAAGAAACTATTGAAGTTCTTAATCGACGACGGAATGGAAAAAAGAACCATCCTTAGTGGTATAGCACAATATTATAAGCCAGAAGAAATGGTGGGCAAGCAAGTAACCTTTATTGCTAACCTTGCACCACGCCCTATGATGGGTTCAGTCTCTGAAGGAATGATTCTCATGGCCGAAGATGTTGATGGTTCTCTTGCCCTTGTAGAGCCAAACAAGAAAGTTTGGAATGGTGCAGGGGTGAGTTAATTCAAATAGGCCCAATTACTTGATGAAATGCATATGTCAGACATTCATAGTAACTGACTAAAATCAAGGCCTTTAAATTCATTGGATTAAAGGTTTCAGTTTTTTTTATCTTTAACTTCACAAACTTTTCTTTAGTGAAGCATGGATAAAAAACACACGAGCTTTAACGATCTCAAATTCTGGCTGGATCAAAATCAAAAGTTAGAAATTGATAAAAAGTTTCGTCTTGATAATGCTCAATACCTAAATAGGAATACACAAGAAATTATTAAAAGTAGATTTTCAAAAAGTAAATTCCTAGTTATTAAAAGTTTAGGGGTTTCATATTCAATAAAGGATCAGCCACAACTTTTCCCGGAAAGACTCAATTTTAGAGGTCAGACCATAATCTTCTCAGAATGTAGTTTTGATTTCCAGTTAATTTTTCGGAGAATCGAAAATATTGAAAACTTGGTTTTTATCAATTGTGATTTCTCTGAGAAGGTTTTCGTTTCAAATCCCAATTATAATGTTCTTTTCTTCGATTCGACATTTGAAAACGGGTTAAATCTCGATGGTGATGAAAAGCTTCTGGATAAGTGTATTGGTCTTTATGGAGTAAACGCTAAGGGGCCTATTACTTATGAGAATAGAAACGGTTCATTAAAGGATTTAGAGATTCATGGTATCAATTCTGACTTAAGTCTAGTCCATTTAAACAAAGTTAAGATTACCAACTTTTCTGTTTCTGAAGTTGGACACTTAGGCAAACTTCAAATCGACTGTGGTGGTACAACCGATTGTTATAATGAATTTAATTCCGTAAGAGTAGTAAATTCAAGCATTAACTCAATTCATTTTGATCAGATTAAAGTTGAAAGTGATATTTCTTTTGAAAATTTAAAAGGCGACCAAAACCTTTATTTAAAAACGATTATCGCCAAATTCCTTATTTTAAAATCACATTTTTCTTATGAAACAATCTCAATCGAAAATTCGAAAATTACGGAATTCAGGGTAAAAAACTTTGAAGGGAACACAATAATTGACGTATTAAACAAGACTAAAATATCCACTTTTTATTGTGAAAATGTTCTATTCTGTAAAGAACTAAATATTCATGATGGGTCTGAATTAGAAGAATTTAAATCAACTGAAACGGGAATAGTTTCTAACTTCGATTCATTTCGCCTTAACGGAATTAAGCTAAGAGGAGGTTATTTCAATCATCTTAATGTTGAATTTTTTATTATTAAAAAAATCCAAGGTGCAATTGATCAAATGACCGTCACTAATTCTGTATTTAATTCTTTTCATGTTAATGAGTCGAATGTAAAAAAAGGATCGGTTTCGAATACTAAGATCAAAGAAAATGTCATCCTAAGGTCTGAAGAATTTTCACATTTATATTTTTCTGAATTTACAGTTCTGGGCAGAACTGTCTTCAATGAAGTGTCACTTTCAAACGGAATAGAATGGACGAATTGTTGTTTTAATGAAGGAATACATTTTGAAAAAAGCTCAATAGCTAGTTTAAAAATTGAAAAATCGATAATTCGTCAAGTATTTTTTAAATCTGGTTCTAAATTATTGAATTCCAAAGTCAAGTTTAAAAATTGTGTATTCGCCCAGTTTCAGCTGTTCCCAATTGATGACTTAGAGTATTTTATTGAGAACTGTACAATTAATACTTTGTGGCTAAAAAATAATTCTCTCTCCAAATCTTCGACATTATCAATAAGTAACTCGAATTTAAATTCCATTAATCTAATTCACTGTAATATTTACGGATACCTTTATATTCGAGACTGTAAACCAGCTAAGGAGCTATTCAGTGGCTTATTATTAGAAGAATTTGACTCAAAGGTTATTGAAGAAATTAACTTAATTGAAGAAAAGTCTTGGGAGCCAAAACCAAATCAAATTAACTTATACTTTAGCAGCCTGGGTCAAACTGAATTCATTGAGTTCAAATTTGAAGAATACAAATTCAAGTTTAATAATACAAAGCTAATTGATTGCTTTATCGCAGGTAGCCAATTCCCACAAAAGATAGAAATTGCCAATATTGACCCAATGACAAAGGAATACCATAATCAAAAGGTATTAGTATACAATCAATTAAAGAAAATTGCTGAACGTAATGGTGATATTGTTAAAAGCTCATTAATGCACTCCAAAGCTCTAGCTAGCCAAAAAAAGGTTATGGATAAAGAGAAAGGCAAACATTCAGAAAAGGTAGTTTTTTGGTTAAATGAAGTGTCAAATGACCATGGAGAAAGCTGGTTAGCCGCTTTAAAATTCATACTTATTGGTACGATTTATTTTTTTATCATTTTCTATACATCAGAGCGTTATATATCTCAAAACCCAATGATGTTAGAGCCTAATTTACTCTGGTCACAATATTTAAAGTTTATCAACCCTTTCGAGAAAATTACACTTGATAGGCATTGGATAAGCAATACAGTCTATTTTCTAAATAAAATATATTTTAGTTATGGAGTATTTCAACTCATAACAGCCTTCAGGCGACATGGAAAGAAATAATACTAGTACATACTACTGTATACCCATGTTAAGCAAAACGAGAAAATCAAGAAATGGTAATGTTGCAAATTAATTAACGCCGCTTCCTTATCGGATTCTGTAAAATTACTTAGGCTAGAATCATAATCTATACCGCTACCTTAGATTAATAAGGATAAAGGCTTATTAAACTGATAAACCTCACGCTTATATTTTACTTCTTCATTGCTGTAAGTGATATTTAGGTTTTAAACTCAAAATAACCAATTTCACTATAAGATTAGTATTTACTGATCTTGAATCGCGAGCAGTTTTAAAGCTCCACCCTATTCTCCCACCTCGCTCCAAATCTTAAAAGTCCTTAACAAATCTTAAATTCTTGCATAAAGTTGAACCCAAGCCGTTTCTAGGGCAATGTGGCTAAGAATATTGTTACTGAACTAAGTTTGAACCATTCATAAAGCAAATATACCATACATACTATTATGTATTGCATAGTACTGTATCATTCGCACCTTTGAATCGTCAACACGGAGTTAAAACAAAACTCTTACCGACAGAAAAGCTATTATTTATAACATCAAAACAATTACAATTATGAAAAACTATTTAAAAATCGCAGTTGCAGCTCTTTTCCTATCTACAACAGTTGCCATGGCAAATGACAACAAAACAAACGAAGCGAAGACATTTAAAATGTCGATGTACTTTGACTCTAATGCCGAAACAATCAAAGCATTTTTTGAGAAGCAGGCAGGTGATTACCTCAGAGTTGCAATATTAGACAAGGAAGGTAGAGAGCTAACGAAAACATATTTTGGTAAGAAAGACTTAAAATCACGTCTCAACTTCGATATCAGCATGCTAGCTGATGGTGAGTACGTTTTGAAAGTAAGTAACAGTCAAGAGACCATTGAAAGGGACATAAAAATAGGCACAAGTCCTGGAGTAAGGAACTTAAGCTTTTAATACATACAGTTTGATTTAGGGTTAGAAAAGAGTGGTTCATTGAGCCGCTCTTTTTTTATTCTGCTAAGTCCATTAATTGTCGAACATTGGCAATAACTTCCATATGATCAGGCAAATCAAAGCCTTGACCTATCACAGAATACCCAGTTACAAGTATTTTTTGCTCAGTGAAGTTGTCTCCTAGTTTCTTCAAAAAGCCATGAACATCATCTGTAAAAGTTGTTAAAGCTGAGAAAATGTAGTCTGGCTTGTGAAGGTTCACCACAAACTCCAATTCTCCAAAAGGAAGGCTTTGCCCTAGGTAAATTACTTTATGGTTTCTTGCTCTTAGTATATAATTCCCAAATAATAAGCCTAGCTCATGGGTTTCACCTTCTGGAAGAAACAATACGAATGTTTTCGACTTTTCATCGGGCCTTACAACCTGACCATCTATCGCGACGATCATTTTTTGCCTGATAAGATTGGAAATGAAATGCTCCTGAGCTGGTCCTATGCTGCCAGTCATCCACAATGTTCCTATTCTAGCCAAAAATGGATAGACAATATTGGTGATTGTATTCTCAAACCCAAATTGAAGAATACTTGTAGACATTACTTTTTCAAACCTTTCTTCGTCCAAATCAATCATTGCAAGCGTGAGCGAATAGATCTGATCGGGATAAGCCAAATTCTGGCTTGATATATTTACAACTTCTTTGGAAAGTTCTTCTAGAGAAAACTTTGCAATCTTACTTATCTTGAAGCCCTTGTCTCGTAATAAAGCAATGTTGAGGACAAGTTTAAGGTCATCATCATTGTAAGTTCTAAAATTGTTAAGTGTCCGCTTTGGTGTTATTATTTCATACCGCTGCTCCCAAATACGCAATGTATGAGCTTTAATTCCTGATAAGTTTTCTAGGTCTTTTATTGTATACACACTCATAGATAAAGAAATTAATTCTTAGATCCTCTCAGCCTCTTGCTTCCATTGTGGAACAAACAATTAGTTCGCCAGATTATCATTTTTACTACTTTTTTTGACTTAATGACCATTCTCTTGAGGTTTCAAAATAATGGCATCAACCACAAATTCTTTTTGATTTTCTAAATTTTCAATTGAAAAGGAGAAGTCTTTTTCTTGTTCTCCTTCTAACTGGGTAATGAAAACCCAATCAGCATCCTTATTGTTTATATATAGTTGATGATAATCTTCTTTTCCTTGCGTTTTTATCCTCACTCCTACTTTTTCGCTAAGTCCCACACCGCTTGGGAAATAGATATAGGCATCATATTTTGAATCCTGAAGACTGTTTGAGATGAATGTAAAACTAGTATTCGCCACTTTTGTTCTCATTATACTTTTACCATATCGCCCGCTGTATTTGGTATCTCTAGACCAATTTCCCTGCATAGCAATTCCCTCGTCGTCATTATCCATGGTGATTATTCCTACTCGTCCATCAGAAGTAGGGTCAAGCTTGAGGTCTTCCTGAATTTGACTTGCCGTAACTTCATGTACATTTCCGCCATTTTCAATTGCCAAACTTGCCGCAACTCCTGCAGACTGACCCAATACCATAAATACTGGCTCCATTCTGATTGAACCAAAAGCAATATGACTTGCCGAAAGACAAACCGGCACAATTAAATTATCGCATTCTGCTTTCTTAGGAATTATAGAGCGATAAGAAATAGGATAAGGAGGTAGTCCACCTAGACCCTCTTGCACATCACCTTCGTTCTTAACCATCCCATCTACTACCATTCGCTGACAATTGTGGGAGTCCATTGTGTAAGCCGCAAGTCCAATACCATCTTCGGCGGTTTCTTCTCCTACACAATGTTTTTCGGTCATGACGTAATCACTTACCATTCTTCTGGCTTCACGGACGTATAGTTGCGGTGTAAAGTTGCCAAAGTCCACGAACTCGTCTTTTGGGTAACCCCAGCTTTTCATTTCTTTTCGTAAATGCTCTGGAACTCTAGGGTCGTTTCCTAAAAAGTAAAGCAGACTCTCCGTATAAAGCTTATGGTCTTTTATTATTTCTTTCCTTTCGGCATAGGTGGCGTCCGGATATTTATAATTCGCACCAATGTAGTCAGTACTAAAAGGCCCAGAATTGTTAATGTCTGTTTTTCTGCCCGGCATTGGCTGAATATGCATGTGTGCCCAATTGAGCTCCTTTGCTTGTTTTTTTTCAATGTAACGCAGCAAAAGTTCAAACCTTGTAGAATCATAACCGACGGGTCTTGTGATGGGCAGCATATTTTCTACACTGTCCGTAAGGCAAAGTCTAAAGTTATACGCCTGTAGTTTGTTATCCCCGCTTCCTCTTTCGGCTAGTTTCCCACTAGCTATCCCCCACAATAAACCGCTTTTAGGATCTCCTTTGATATTATAAGGGTCTATACCATCCATAAACTGATGCTTATCCATGAGTTGAACTCCATTAAAGTTTTCCCCATAAGTTTCATTGGATTCACGACCAATGGTATAGGAAACTCCAGCTTTCGCCATTAAATCTCCTTCGTAGCTGCAATCAATAAATACTTTTGCTGTTAAATCAAACTTGCTTCCTGCCTTGGTATCATTCAATTCTATTGAAGTAATTCGCTTTCCAGATTTTTGTACTTTAATAATTTCATGACCAAACTTTACTTCTATTCCTGCTTTGTCTAAATAGGATTGAAAAATACCTTTGGCAACATGAGGCTCAAAAGTCCATTGTTCTAGTCGACCATAATGGTTTCCTATTTTTTGATAAAAATCTCTTGAAAGACCAGTGATTGCATATTTATTTCCAATATCTGTTTGGCCTAAGCCTCCAGAGGTAAGTCCTCCTAAATGGTACCCAGGCTCAATGATAATGACTGTTTTTCCTTTCATCTTTGCCGAATATGCCGCCATTACGCCCGCCGAAGTGGCTCCGTAAACACATATGTCATATTGGGTATCTTCTTTTTGGCTACATGCCGAAGAAAGAAATACCAATAACAAAACCCAATACCTCAATTTCATTCTTCTATTGTTGTAAGTATTGGTATCTGTAAGCCAATGGAGTTTGCTTTTTAAACGCCTTGAACTGCCTGTTGAAATTAGAAAGGTTGGTAAATCCACTTTCGTAAGATACTTCCGATACACTCATGTTATCGTATTGAAGCAACTTGCAAGCGTGTTCTATTCTTATTTCGTTCAAAAAAGAAGTAAAGGTTTTTCTTGTTCTCTTTTTGAAATACCTACTAAATGCCGACTCGCTCATGCTTGCAATAGAGGCAATTTCCTCCAGCGAAATCGTCTTTTGAAAATTGTTCATCACATATTCAAAAACTCTTTTCATTCTGTCTGAGTCTGCACTATTGGTTATAACCAATGGATCAGAGGTAAGAAAATGGTACTCAGTAGTTGTACTAAGGGTTTCCAATATTTTGATAAAAGCCAATAATCGAGGCATGCCTTCCAATTCCCCTAAGCTTAGAAAATCTTCTCTCAATTGAGCACTTACATTTTGGCTAAACTGAATTCCATGCTTCGATCTTTTGAATAATTTCAACAAATTGATGCTTTCGGGCTTATCCAAAAACTCTTTTCCAATAAAATCTTCTTCAAAGTGAATCACAGCCGAATGGGCTTGAAGTGTACTTTCTTCCTCGTGATATCTGGGATCGCTTTTATAAAAATGAGGTAAATAAGGCCCTATCAATACCAAATCTCCTGGCTCAAACCTCGTAATACTACTTCCAATGTATTTATTTCCTTCACTTTCGAGCATCATAATTATCTCAAGTTCAGGGTGATAATGCCATGGAGTAGGGAAATAGGGTACTTTTTGATCGAAAAAGTTGAAACTACTTCCTATCGGGTTCTGAATTTTGAGTAACTGCGGTTTCATAATTAATGGTTGAATTTTGTCTTTTAAAAGATTTCTACGGCAAAAATAATATTAATATGTATAAAAATAACAGTAATTTATATTACTTTATACCGTTAGCTTTGTTTAATAATTAAAACCTCGATTATGATTTTGAAAAAAGCACTGATTACCATTTTTGTTGGCCTAGCAACGTTGAGTTTTGGTCAAGTAACTAAACAAGAAAAAAGTGAAGGCTGGCAACCTCTTTTCAACGGAAAAAACTTTGACGGTTGGAAGCAATTAAATGGAGAAGCCAAATACAGAGTTGAAAATGGAGTTGTGATAGGAACAACTGTTCACGGTACTCCAAACTCTTTCATGAGCACAGAAAAAACTTATAGTGACTTTGTGCTTGAACTCGATTTAATGGTAGATAACAGCATGAACTCTGGAGTTCAGTTTCGTAGTTTATCAAAAGCCGATTATAACAACTATCGCGTACATGGCTACCAAATGGAGATTGATCCATCTGACAGAGCTTGGTCTGGTGGTATATATGACGAAGCTCGCAGAGGCTGGCTTTATCATTTAGATCTAAACCCTCCAGCAAAAAAAGCTTTCAAGAAAGGCGAATGGAACCACTACCGTATTGAAGCAGTAGGAAACGAGATTAGAACTTTCGTAAATGGAATCCCTTGTGCACACATTGTTGATGATTTAACTCCAGAAGGATTCATTTCGCTACAAGTTCACGGAATTCCAAAAACTGCAAAAGAAGGAACTGAAGTAAAATGGAAAAATATCAAGATTCAAACTGGCAAAGACATTAAGCGTATGCCATGGAATGATACTCCTGTTGTGAACTTGGTTGCTAATAACCTAACAGAGACAGAAAAGCAACAAGGATACAAGTTACTTTTCAATGGTAAGAATTTCGACGGATGGAGATCAGTAAATCAAAAAACTTGGAAAGCTGCTCGTTGGTCTGTAGAAGAAGGCGGTTTATTAACAGTTAGTCCATCAGATGGATCAGAAACTGGAAATGACATCGTTACAACTGAAAACTATGGTGCATTTGAGCTTCAGTTTGATTTCAAGCTTTCGGAAGGTGCAAACTCAGGTGTGAAATATTTTGTAAACGAAGATTTTGATACAGGTGGAAAGTCAGGAATTGGACTTGAGTATCAAGTTTTAGACGACGAAAAACACCCAGATGCTAAAATGGGCGTAGTAGGAAATAGAACTATGGCAAGTTTATACGACTTGATTCCTAGCGAAAAGCTTAATTCAAGATTTGCCAAAAAGATAGGAGAATGGAACCACGGAACTGTAGTTGTGATGCCAGATAATACTGTACAGCATTGGCTTAATGGTTTCAAGGTTGTAGAATATAAGCGTAAGAGTAACATCTTTAATGCATTAGTAGCACGTAGCAAATATGCAAAATATGATGGATTTGGAGCGGCGGATGAAGGTCCTATTTTGTTACAAGATCATGGAGATTTGGTACAATACAAAAGCATTAAAATAAGAACATTAAAATAATAAAAGAATGAATTCAACCAGAAGAGACTTTATTAAAAAATCAATATTAGCAGGTGTCGCTACAGGAATGTCAGCAACTAGTTATGCAAAAATCATTGGCTCCAATGACCGAGTTCGCGTAGGTTGTGTAGGTTTTTCTAATCGCCATAAGAATTCTCATGTAGGGCCTTTTGGAGCTCTAGCCAAAGAGATGAACTTTGAAATGGTAGCAGTATCCGACATTTGGAACAAAAGAAGAGCTGAAGGAAAAGCCTTTTTAGAAAAAGAACTAGGTGGAAGCATAAAAGCATATAGAAACAACGACGAATTATACGACTCTAAGTCTGTAGACGCCGTGTTCATGAGTACAGCAGATTTTCAACATGCATTACACACTGTACAAGCTGTAGAAGCGGGTTGCGATGTGTACGCTGAGAAACCACTTGCTGAAACAATGGAAGACAACAGAGCTGTACTTGCTGCAGTTAAAAAGTCTGGAAAAATCATACAAATAGGTTCTCAACGAAGAAGTGGTGAGAATTACCACGCTGCGGCAGACTTTATCAAGTCTGGCAAGTTTGGCCCTATCGTCATGGTAGAGCTCATGTGGAACGTAAACCAACCAGATCGCTGGAGACTTCCTGAACTTACAAAAGATCTTAAAGAAAGTGATGTAGACTGGAAGAGATACCTCATGAACAGACCTTACGAGGCTTTTGATCCTCGTAAATACTGTGAGTATCGCTTATTCTGGCCATACTCTTCTGGAATTCCAGGACAATGGATGTCGCACCAAATTGACACCGTACACTGGTTTAGCGGACTCGCTCACCCACGTAGTGCTGTAGCCAATGGTGGTATTTACCAATGGAATGACGGTCGCACAAATGCAGATACCATGACTGTGGTATTTGATTATGGTCCTGCAGACGACATGAGTAAAGGTTTCCAAGTTCAGTTTACTTCTCGTTTTTCTAACTCGGCAGGTGGAACAAAAGAGCTTTACTACTCTAATGGTGGTATGATCAACCTTGACACTAACGAAATCAGTAGCGAAGGTGGACTAAGAGCTAACCATGCCAACAAAATGGGACTCAAAGAAAACTTACTACCAACTATGAAATTAGAAGGTGCTAGAGTGGAAACAGGTGCAAATACTGGTGGCGATCCACTTACATTTAACCATATCAAAAACTGGATGGAATGTGTACGTAGTCGTAGTACTCCTAATGCTCCTATTGAGGCAGGTTACCAACACTCTATTGCAAATATAATGGCAACAGCGGCTTACCGTACTGGTCTTAAAGTTACTTTCGATGAGAAAACTCAAGAAGTAATGGCTGGCGGAAAAGCATTCAAATATTAATTCAACCTCTCTTTTATCAAAAGGTCTTCTCACACGAGAAGGCCTTTTTTGTTTTAAGTCGATTGAGTTTTCATAAAAAATTGAGCCTCATGATCTTCACCATGGGGCTCAACTATGTATAAAGTAGTAATGATTATATCGTTTTATTATAAGAACTTTTGAAGGTGCTTCTTTAGATAAATTGCACTATCAGATGCACTTTTCTTAGAGTTGTGAGCAAAATTACCTCCTTGCTCAATGTAGTAATATTCAAGCCCAGATACATTGGGATCTGGTAGTAAATCAATATAGTTTATAGATCCATTTCCTAGCTCAGTATAATCTCGTGAGGACTTATCCATGTCCTTTATATGCCACATAACATGTCGGCCTGGCTGGTTATTGATGAGTTCTTTGAGCGAGTATTGGGAAGAGTGCATCACCCAATACATGTCTATTTGGAGTTTAACCAAAGAAGGATCAGTCTCTTTTATGATAATGTCATACCCAGTCTCTCCATCGATGTCTTCAAACTCAAAACCGTGATTGTGGTAAGCAAAACCCAGCCCAGCTTGAGTTACCTGTTCTCCAATCAAATTTAGTTTTTGAGACATTAATTTGAAGTTTTCAATCGTTCGTTGTTCTGGTGCAATCCACGGCCACGTAATGTATTTACTATTCAAAACTTTGGCACCTTCGATGCATTGATCCACAAAACGCTGAAGCTCGTCATTGGATTTTTCCAAAAAAGGAGAAAAACCATAATGACCACTACTAACCGATAAGTCCAAATCATCTAAAATTTGCTTGAACTCTGCGGATTTATAACCGTAATACATTCCTTTCTCCGCTTCGAAACCATAGATTTCGAAGTCCTCGTAACCCATTGACTTAAGTGCCTTTAGTGTTGCCACAGCATCTTTTGCCATTTCATCTCGGATAGAAAACAGCTGATAACCCATCTTGAATTTAGGCTGTTTTGTGTTTGAAAAAACAGGAAGTGGCAACATTGCTAATGCCCCTAAAGCCCCTGATTTCTCAATAAATTCTCTTCTATTCATCCCTGTATTTCTTTAAAATTACCTCGATGGTTATCAACCTTATCATTTAAAATACTATTTCCCAATCCAATTGCCTCCCTTCTTCAAATGCTTTTTTATCTAAACTTGAACCTATTGCCATTCCAATGACCATTCCTATAGGAATTCCCACACCTAGTAGACCCATATTATCCATACTAGCTCCAAAGACAACTCCAAAGGGCACGCCAAATGCACCAATACCAATGGCCAACCAAGTATATCTAAAGTGGTTTTTTGCTACTATTTTTAGCTCCTTTTCGAGCAGTTTAAGGGTATTTGATTGTGTCTTACTTATTTGTGCACTCACCTCTTTATCAGAACCTGAAACTGAATTTACCTCGCTTACTCCTTCATTGATAGCGACAACAATATCCTCTGGCAGCTCCCTTTTTCTTAATACTTTTAAAAGCTCGCTAAATTGTGTGAAAGCACGGCTAAGCTTTTTGTTTTTGTCTATACCTGATCTTTTATTTAGTTTATTTATTTCCATTTAGCTATTCTCTAATATACTCACCTGTGACATTTCGCAGGTTCTAAATATAACAATATTCAGCCAGCTTGGCGATTTTAAATATTTAATCATTTCCGTTTTGGGGCTGTAACAATCAACAAATTTCTTCCTTGTAAAGGTTGTTTCTTTGATTTTATTGAGACAAATTTTCTTTAATCTCCATAATTCGGCTTAAATTCAAGTTCAAGATTCAGCCATCAAAAACAAGCATTTTACAATAGCTTGAAAGACACCTTAAACATGCAAAAATCTAGAAGAGACTTTATAAAGCATTTTTCCTCTGCGGCCACTTTAGTAACATTAGGAGGTTTCCAATCAGTTCACGCAGCTGATTTATTAGGCATGGAAAAGGACGTGCGGTTTAGATTCATCGTAGCCTCCGATGCTCACTTTGGGCAACCTAAAACACCATTTGAAGAAATGACCGATACTTTTGTGCAAAAGGCAAATGTATTTCATGGTGCTGCAAAATGTGATTTTTGTGTCTTGAACGGTGATATCATTCATGACGACAGCAAGTTTATGCCAATGGCGAAAAGGCATTTTGACAAACTGAAAATGCCTATTCATGTAACTCAAGGAAATCACGACCACCTCACCGCCGAAAACTGGCAACTTATTTGGGGTTCTCCTGTAAACTACTCCTTCGATATAAAGGGGTTTAAGGTTATACTTGCAACAACATCGGATGAAACTGGAACTTACTTATCTCCTGATATAGCGTGGCTTTCTGCCGAGCTCGCTAAGACAAAAGGAAAGCCAACATTACTATTCATACACATTCCACAAACCAAATGGACGGCAAATGCTATCGAAACACCCGCTTTTTTTGAACTTTTGAATAAGCACAAAAATGTAAAAGCTGTTTTTCATGGACATGAGCACGACCAAGACGGAATATTTAAGAAAGACGAAACCCCTTTCATTTTTGACTCGCACATTGGCGGTAGTTGGGGTACGGACTATAAGGGCTTTCGTGTTGTAGAAGTACTCAAAAATAATAGTTTGGTAACCTATATGATGAACCCCGATGTAGCACAAGAGAGGGTGGAGTTGTAAGCTAAAGGGGTTTTGTATCAAAACTAGGAAACACGATAATTATAATGGTATCTAGCCTTTATTTGTAAAGACCATTCTTAAAATCTCCATCACACTCTTTCAGTAGCTTACTTTTTAGGTCTTTAAATATGTCGGGAAATTCGCCCGACAAATCCTTTTCTTCTTTAAAGTCTTTAGGCAAATAATAGAGCTCGAATGCGTCATTTTTTAAGTAACTCCTCAGTTTCCAGCCGGCATTGGTAATTAGCGTAGGTCCCAAATAAGATGAATAAACCACATACTCGTGTTCTGGAGATTTACCTGTTTTCACCAATTCTTTATAAAACGATAAACCATCAGTTTTAAAATCACTACCATAACCCGTTATATCAGCAATGGTGGGTAAAATATCGTAATTAGCCACAAGCCGCTTGCTCACTTGACCTTTTTTGATTGATTTAGGCCATTTTATAATTAGTGGAACATTAATTCCACCTTCGAGATTACTTCGTTTTAATCCAGCTCTTCCTCCATTCCCATTAAAAACATCCCCAGCCAATTCACTATAATATTTCCTATTGAAATCGTCAAAGCGTTCACCTGTTTGCTGGTTGATATATGGTTTTTGAATCCTACCTTGTTTCCCGTAATATATTTCATGCCCATTATCAGCAGTGAAAATAATTATAGTGTTTTCACTTAGCTTGTGTTCTTCTAGTTTTGCAATTATTTGCCCCACATTATCATCCAATAATTTTACCATAGAAGCATACTCTTTTTCTATTTGAGTCAATCTATCATCATTGATAAAGTCGGCATGAACTGTAGGAATGGAAACGGGACCATGCGGCAATTGGGTTGGGAAATAAAGAAAAAACGGATTATTCTTATTGGAATCAATAAAGGAAAGAATGTTATCCATGAAGATGTTTTGAGCATATACTTCTTTGCCTTCCATGTTCCACCGCTCCTTGTAACTTTCGGGAGTTTCTGGTTCTTTAGACTTTCCAGCATTTAAGTGGGTATTTCCTTTATATTCAACCATTTGGCCATTCTCTATCAAAAAAGGCGGATAAAACCCATGTGCCCTTACATGATCAAGGTAACCTAAATAATGGTCCCAGCCATTGCGTTTCAACTGATGATCTGTTGCAGAAAAGCCCCACTCTAATTTGCCAAACTGTGCTGTTTTATAGCCCATTTCTTGAGCAACATTTCCTAAAAAAACTTGATCCTCGCCTATTGGGCTTAGCTTATTATTTATAGAATTCTCGATTTCTTTCAAAGTCGATTTTGTGGCATTCATGTATGCCCCTCCATTGTTTATTTCAAAACCATTTTCATGGCAGTCATGTAAACCAGAGATAAGTGATGCCCTCGCAGGAGCACAAAGCATGTTAGAATATGCCCTATTAAATCGAATACCATCTTGAGCAAGTTTGTCTATATGAGGAGTTTTAATGATTTTTTGCCCCTCGTGGCCGAGCAAACCAATTCCTAAATCATCAGCATAAATTAGAATAATATTTGGCTTTTTTTGCTGTTCAAAACTACTACTGCTAGCAATAAAGAGAGCAAAAAGTACAACCGCAATTAGAATATTTAGAATAAATCTCATGAAGAATATTTTTGCTCAATGGTAAACAGCTACAATATAGGCATTCCTCAAAAGCAGCCTTTCCAACGAGCCTACAACTTGATGTCTTTCTTCCAATAATTCATTTTCTTGGAGCTGGGCAAATGATCATCTAAATCTTTCCATTCGAAAAAACTAACAAGTCCTGCTGGTTCATATCCTTGGGATCTCCAAAAAGAATCTAGCGGCTTGTATCCTTCTGGTTCTAAAGGGTGATTAAGTGATCGCTCCACGCCACAAAAGTAGGTGCTTTTAAAAGTATTAAATGATCCTGCATGCTTTTCTCTTTCTTCAAAAAAGATTTTACCTATACCTTTTCCTCTATATGGACCGAGTAAAACACTTTCTCCAAAATAGAAGATTTCCTGAAGTGCTAAGCCAGCCTTTTCAAATGGCTCCTTGACCTCCGCAGTTTCATTTACTAAAGGAATACAAGTGGTTGCACCGACCATCTCTTCACCGTCCCAAACGGAAAAGAGCATGGAGTCTTTTGCATCTATATAGGTTTGTAGATAGTTTTTCTCGTATAATAAGTTGCCTTCGTAGAGGTAGGGAAAAGACCTAAAAACAGAAATACGCAAGCTGCCAAGTTCATTGACCACATTGGCAATTTCTTTCCCGTAGTATTTTTTATACTCCATCTTACTTGGAGACCAACTCCATCCAAAGGGGTAGGTTATAATAAGTTGTAACTCTTGCGATCTTGCCATCCTTCAACTCTAGAAAAGCTGCGGCTGGCAAAACGTATTGTTGCCCTTTGGCAGCTGGCAAGTCCCCATCGGTACTTTTATAAACTCCATTTACAACAAATTCTACTGCAACTCTCGTGTCACTCGTTTCGGAGAAGAACACCATTTCTGTTAGTGTTTCTTCATAGCAAACATCCATGTGCTCCAAAAACTCAGCAAATAGCTTTTTGCCCACTCTTGTTCCACCTTGATTTGCTTCATGCCTGATTTCGTCGTGAAGAAGAGATAGCATTCCTTCCCAATTTTTTTCATTAAAAAAATCGTAATAGTTTTTTACTGTTTCAAGAGCTGACATGGAGGGTGATTTAATTTAATATCAAAGTTAAGAACGAACAATGGTATGGCTTTACCCATGTTCGTTTTTTTTTGATCTGTACATAAGTGATTTTTAATAAAAGATTATTTCGTGACTTAAATTCTATCTCCTTTTATAATTATCTTTATGAAAAATTCGCACCTTTTGAGAATCCTCTTTTTACTCTTATTTGTATCACTTATTGGCAATGCCCAAGACCAAGTGAGTGATTTCTATTGGCCTGTAAATTCTGGGTCTAATCCTGAGTATCTTAACGTAGATGCGGAAAGCAACGAAGCTTTCTTTTTGGCTAAAAACAATAATGACTTAGTAGAACTATGGCATAGCAACGGCACTCCCGAAGGAACTATCAAAATAGATAATTCAAAGTTCATAGACGAATTGACGAGGTTTTATGACGCTAAGAAGGCGGGAGATGATACTGAAAACAATGGCTATTCACTAAATGAGTCAACCATTTTGTCATTTTCCATTAATAAATTAGATGTAACTACAGTCTTAGAATACAATAGACTAACAAGGGAGTTGAGCAACAGTGTACTGAACGACCTTAATCCTGTTGGTTCTTATTTCAAGCTTAAGAACGAGCTTTTTTATAATGTAAATGGACTCATTTATAAATATGAAGAAAGGGACAAAAAGCTCCTACAACTATATTTTGACACTGAATTATACTTCTCAGGAGTACATGACAGCTTAGCTCTATTTTATGGTGAAGGAAATAACTTTTACAAATTCAATGGGGAAAGTTTTAACTTTTCATTCAAAAGTGATCAAGACGTTCCGTCTGAGTTTAATGGGAATTATGTTATTAGTAAAAAATCAAACTCTCCAACAATTAAACTCTATAACTGGCAAACAGGAACAGTTCAAACATTTCCCAATGAAGCAGACAGTTATAGCGTTGTTGGTGATACGTTAATTGGGGTTTTAGATGATAAAATCCAAAATTCAATAAACATTAGCATCACTAATCTTAAAGATCAAAAACTCCAAGTAACAAAAGAGTTTTCTTATGCTGGAATTGAAAATTATTATAGCACAATTGTTAAAGTCACAGATAAAAAAGTTGTTTTAGCTGTCACAAGAATAGAATGGCTGCAAGGAAATAGCCCTAACCCATTCTACTTACCAGTTACTTTTTTAGTAATTGACTTAAATACCTTTACCAGTAAAGAATTTTCAAACCCTAAAATAACCACAGCCTCAAATTTTGTCCTTACAGGAAATAAAATACTTTTTGACAATAGAAGTCTCTATGAATTTAAAGGAGATAGCCTTGTTCACATTGCCGATTATGAAAAGCTAGCAATGACTAGAGATGGTTTGTTTTTTATCAAAAACGTTAACGTTACAAATAATAAAGAACTGTATTTCCAACAAAACGAAACCCAAAAAGAGAGTCTACTAAAAGATATCAAAACAACTTATGATCTAAAAGTTTTGGTTAACGATGAGCTTGAAAAAGAATCAGTATTTGCCATAGACTCCACATATTCTCATTACGATTTGTGGTACAATCACAACTCAACTTTTAAGCACGTTTCGGGTAAAATACCTGCCGACTTAAAAGGTGAGATTATCCAAAATGCAAAAGTCCTGTCTGACAGTATTATGACGCTAGACTACTCCGACTATGTCTTTAAGGAGAACGACCTTCTAATAAAACAAAATAAGGATTTCATTCCAAAGCTTAAAGAACCAGTTTACTACAATGACAGCCTCGTTTATTTTAACCACGAAGTTAGAGCGGTTGTAATAGCCAAAGATTCTCTAGATAAAAACTATAGGGTCTTTGCTCAAATGGATGAATCAACTTACAATTATTTTAAAAATTCAACCTTTGGATTTGAATATATACAGATAGATAATTTTAGTGGACTATTGATAGCTAATTGGAATGGAGATGAACCTGAAATCAAAACGGGCAATTCTAGCATAAATTTATACATGGAGTACAAAGGTGTATCTCTCAAAGAACCAAGTTTAATTTTTATTAGAATACGAAGTAGAGGTTCGGTAAAAAAGGTCTTCGAAGACGAAAATGTAATGCTTTTGGGAGATGGTCAATTCGTGTTTGGGTTGGAAAAAAAGAGTCCAAAAATTAGTGTTTTGGTAGGTAGCTCCAGCACACTAAGACCAACACAAGTGTCAATGACAAATCCTAAAGTTTTACTTTTGGGAGCTATTCACAATCAGTGCTGTCTTATAACAGAAGTGTACAATGCCGCAAACCTATCACTTTCAAACACACTTCGACTCAACCCATTAGATAATTGCCCACTTATTTATGATGAGAATTGGGGGTATTTTTTGAATTCTAACGGATTTCTTAGGAAAGTTGAATTTGAAACCGGAGAAGAAGAGGTTGTTTTTGAAAATGTAAATAAACTGCACTTAATAAGTAAAGAAAAACTATTGGCAGAAATAGAAACAAAAAGTCCTCCTAATTTCTTCGTCGCAGTTAAGTTTGATTCTCTTGGAAATATAGATTCTTTAACGAGTTCAAGCTTGGGACATTTCTCTTATTTCCCATCAAATAACTCTTTGATATATTCGAAAAACACCACTGAATACGGAGTAGAAATTGTTGAATTTGACCTTGACAAAAGAGAAGAAAAACTACTATTGGACTTTACTCCTGGCCAAGAAAGTAGCAATATCTCTTTCTTAAAAGCTTTTGGAGATGACTTGTACTTTGTGGCAGAAAGAAATAAAGCAGAAGGGCCTCAGCTATGGCATTACAAGCTAACAACAAAAGAAATAAAACAAGTTTTAGCTACTGAAGAAGTAAAAGTGGGATTAAAAGTTTTCCCAAACCCTGCTTCTAGCTTTATAAACATTGAAGGAACAGAAGAGTATGAATCCTATACTTTGCTAAACCCCAAAGGGCAGCAAGTGCTAAATGGAACCTTGAACAATTCTCGCCAAATAGCTATTGAGTCTCTTCCAAGTGGCGTGTATATTTTGATTTTAGGCAACCAGAACACACAAATTGCGAAACGAATTGTAGTCGCACAAAAATAAACCCCGCTAATAGAGCTATTAGCAGGGTCTAAATATTCTTCAAATTGCTAATACAGATTACCTACTATAATTAGGTGCTTCACGCATGATCTGGATATCGTGAGGATGAGACTCTCTCATTCCTGCAGCAGACATTTTAATGAATTTGGCTTGCTGTAATGCCGTGATATCTTTGGAACCACAATAGCCCATTCCAGCTTTTAGACCACCAGTGAGTTGATAAAGCACTTCTCTTGCGAGTCCTTTGTAAGGCACTCTACCTACGATGCCTTCGGGTACGAGTTTAGCGATATCGTCTTCTGTATCTTGGAAATATCGATCCTTGCTACCATCTTCCATGGCTTCTACTGAGCCCATTCCACGGTAGCTCTTGTACTTACGTCCTTCGTAAATTGATGTTTCGCCTGGTGCTTCGTCGGTTCCTGCCAGTAGTGAACCTATCATCACAGAACTTGCTCCACCCGCAATGGCTTTTACAATGTCTCCAGAGAAACGAACACCACCATCTGCAATGATTGGTACTCCGCTTCCTTCTATTGCCTTAGCTGCTTCGTAAACAGCACTTAGTTGTGGCATCCCAATACCTGCAATGATACGAGTGGTACATATACTTCCTGGACCTACTCCTACTTTGACGGCATCAGCTCCTGCTTCTACTAATGCTTTTGCTCCTTCGCCTGTGGCAACATTCCCACATATTACTTGAAGATCTGGATAAGTTGCTTTAATTCTTTTAAGTGTATCAATCACTCCTTTGGAATGGCCATGAGCTGTATCAATACTCACTACATCTACACCTGCTTTGGTAAGGGCTTTTATACGAGCATCAATATCTGGAGTTACTCCCAATGCTGCTCCTACTAGCAACCTTCCTAGCTTATCTTTGGCTGCATTAGGCTTGTTTCGTTTCTTTAGTATATCCTTATACGTAATGAGCCCAGCCAAAAAACCTTTGTCATCAATAATTGGCAATTTCTCTATTTTATAATCTTTCAGAATGGTCTCTGCCTCATCTAAACCCACCCCTACTTTAGCAGTGATGAGCTTGTCTTTAGTCATGATTTCTTCAATAGGCCTACTCATGTCGTTTTGAAAACGAAGGTCTCTATTGGTAACTATTCCGTACAATTTATTATCGGCGGTGATTACAGGAATTCCACCTACTTTGAAGTCCTGCATGAGCTTGAGTGCATCTCCTACCAATGCGTCTTTGAAAAGCGTGATAGGGTCTATGATCATTCCAGATTCAGATCGCTTTACTCTGCGAACTTGCTCGGCTTGCTCATCTATACTCATGTTTTTGTGAATGATACCGATTCCGCCTTCTTGTGCTACAGCTACAGCCATATCGCTTTCTGTAACAGTATCCATTGCAGCCGAAATCAAAGGAATATTCAACCAAATTTTCTTTGTTAGCTGAGTCTTTGTACTTGTATCTCTAGGAAGTATTTCGGAGTATGCTGGGACGAGTAAAACGTCGTCGTAGGTAAGTGCTTCGAAGAGAAGCTTTGAGGTATCCATATGCAAATAATTACGATTCTTTATTTGCCAAGCAAAGCTAAGGAGAAAAACTTAATGTATTGCTACAACCTATTAAAAGTATTTAATCCTCTTTGCTTATTGGCTCTTCGTAATGAACGTTAAAATTGAAGAAAAAGCATCGAGACTGGTGGACTAGTATATCTTGCGATATTCATAGTAAGATCCATCTGCTAGTACTGCACCGATTGGACATTTCTCATACAGAACGAGCTTTTCGGAGCCTTGAAGTTCCGTGAAAGAATACCATTGGTAAGAATCATCATCAATAAGAATGACCGCATCTTGATCTCCCTCTTTCCCAATTTGGAATTTACTACCGAGTACTTCTTTTTGATCTCTTTTTCTTACAAAATAGCCCACAGTAGCATTAAAGTCTAATTCTTCTTCAAAACCAATTTCACCACCAGTCAATACAGTTTGAGAAAAACCATTGGTGATTCGATACAACTCCCATTTACCATGAAACTGTGATTCAATTGGCGGGATAACGCAACATTCTTTTTTCTCACAACCAAGAAAAAGTATTGAGACCAGAAGTAATAAAGTATATCTCATTGTTTACAAGTTTACAATTTTACCAACAAACTGAATTGTATTACTGCTTTTCTCTCGTATGAAGAATAAAAATGGTTTATTACATACAAACCTAGGGTAGTTTGGTACTGATGTCACCTCTATCCCAATGGTAGTAACAGCAGCTGCCTCTGTTCCTTTTTCATCTATCTCCACAAAACTATCTTGCTTCACAAAACCAACTTGCAGTTTTCCGGCTGGAGGGGAGATCTTGGACAAATCGGCAGCAGAAGTAAACAAACTTGGCATTCCCATCTTGGCAAGTACCTCATTCAACTTTACACTATACTCCATTTTGATTTTAGGAATCTCTAGGTCTATTTTTTGAACTCTTAGTTTCTTCAAATCCTCTTCCCAGCTACTGGTATTCATGTTTTCTATAATCCCATCTAAAGTTTTGTCATTGCTAGGAAGTACTAAAACCATTGAATATTGACCCGAACCGTAAGTAAGTTCAGCCATTTTGTAGTCAATCATATCAGCAAATGCGAATGTGTCACGCTTTGACATCATATCTATTTGACCCGATTCGTTTAGTCCTGAGAAAGTAGCTTTATAGGTATTTTCTACATCAAACTGATTCGCCCAGTCTCCTTTGAAATATAAGGCATTGATCAAAAACATAACTTGATCTGGTGAAATTTGATCTAATACTTTTTCGATTTTGGCATTTGTATTATCACTCGCCCATTTGTTTATTTTATCTACTGTTCCAGCTAAAGCAAAGTTTTCTTGATACAACTGAGCTTTGAAGCTTTTCTTGAGGGTTTCCAAATAACTACTCTCGGTATTGAAATTAATATCTTGCCAAACCGAATTTGCCAAGGTGTTGGTCACTTTGGAGTCCACTAGTGGCAAACCATCAATGAGTTTCAAGTAGTTTGCATTTACATCGGCAAGAGATAGACCTTCCAGCTTAAGCGTTTTCATCAGTTCTTCTTCAGAACTTGTGGCTGATCCATTCATCAACATACCAAGTGCCATGTGAAGCCCTAGAGGAGAAACAAAGAAGTTTTTTTCAGGCTTTTCCTCTTTATTTAAAGTCTTCAAAAAGTCAAAAGAGAAATCGGTTGTTCTCTGAGCAAAATCACTAGAAATTTCTATCGGCTTTGGAGCGATGGTATTCGTAGTTGTACAAGCGACAACGCATAATAATGTAATAGTAAGCAATGGAAATAATGCTTTCATTGTAGTGAATAGTTTAAGTTAAATGAAGAGCTCGGGTAGGTTTATAACGAACCTTGAACTCAATTCTTATTTAAGTCGAAAATCAATTTCTGGTCGTTGGTTGGCAACAAAAATATAAGTTTTGTACCATCAACTGAGAACTGATAAGATGTTACTTTTGATAGCCTTTCCAAAAAGTCTTTTTCGAAAAGTAGCTCGTTGTAGGTGCCGCCAATTTTGGTAGATGCAACCCCATTAATTCTCACAGTTTGTTTCACAAAATCAGCCTCAAACTTTGCAAAATAAAAATTAGCGTTGCATTGGCCATTGATGATAAAAAAGCCTTCAGAATCCTTCTCGTTTTTAATTTCGAGATCTACATTATAAATAATGTTCGAGTTGTTTTCTAAAGCAGCTAACTTATATCTCCCAAACGGATATAAAATCCTTCCTGTTGCACTTGCAAAGGATGCCTCGTACTCGTAAAAGTCATTTGAAGGCCCTAAATCCTCACTTTTACAACCGAAAGCTAAAACAGCAATAAATAAAATATATAAAATTTTCCTTGACTTCATTTTTGTAAATTAGAAAGGTTGGGATTAGCTCAGATAAGCATTCTCCCAACCTTTACATAACCCTAAAACCCTTTTCAATAATATAGACTCACATGAAGTCAAAATGGTTGGAGAAGCGAAGAAATTTTTTGAATAAGAAAATTAGATACATGGTTAAATAAACCGAATTGGAACATTAAGGTAGTTCTGAGAGTTCTTTCCATACAATATGAATTCGGCTATTTTGCCAACGAACTTTAGGTTTTTTAAATGTCAAAACTTTCGGCCGAAGATAAATTCTTCGATTTATCCGATTATGGAAGATATCCTGCCAAGTTAATTGCACGTTTTCTTGTAAAAACCTCTTGTACTCCTATTCAAGTCACTTTGATTTTTGGGGTTGTAGGTGCCTTTGCTATCGTAGCTATACTTCAAGGATATTATATTACAGGAGCCCTACTTTTGATCTTAAAATCAATTATTGATGCTGCTGACGGAGAACTAGCTCGAATAAAAAATATGCCATCTTACAGTGGTAGATACCTCGATAGCGTATTTGATATTATTCTAAACTTTTTCTTCCTTATGGCAATTGCTCATGTTGCCAATCAGCCCTATTGGTTAGCTTTTATTGCTTTTGTCGCCATTCAACTCCAAGGCACCTTATACAATTACTATTATTTAATTGTTCGCCATCGGTCTGTTGGAGGTGATGTAACTAGCAAGATTTTTGAACATAGATCTCCAACCGCAATTGGAAATGAAAGCCAAAAACTTGTAGACTTCTTGTTTCAATCTTATGTGATTCTGTATGGCGGATTTGATAAAATCATTCACCTGATAGATCCATTAGCATACAAAGTAAAGTCTTTCCCTAAGTGGTTCATGACGATGATCTCCATGTACGGACTAGGCTTTCACCTCCTCCTCATGGCAGTTTTCTTGACTATGTACCTTCCAGCATTAATCATCCCGGTATTGACTATCTTTACCTTGCCCTTATTCATATTCGTGGGGATAAGGCGACTTAAAATTAAATAGGTCGGAGCGTTTTTCAATGTGAGTAATCCAACTTGCAAAATTTCTTTTGCAATTCACCATTCCTGTATTTAGCGTGTTTTGATACGCCCTATAATGGTTTCTAATGAGCTTTTTAGTTTGTCTATGGCTCCTGAAACTGCATTTGAAACTGTATCTGCTTGGTTTGAAACTGCTATTGGAGGCTTACCTTCCATTCGAGCTTCTATTAAACATCGAATATCTTGAAAACCATCTTTTTTGCCATTTTCATCTTTAAGATGTACCTCCACTCTTGTTAAGTGAGATTGAAATCTGTCAAGTTCTTTGGAAATAAGAGAAGTAAAATAATCTTCGTTTCTCTCGTCACCAGTTATTGTCTTATCTGTGTTATATTGAATTATCATTTTAATTGGTTTTGTGGGGTTTATACTCTATTCTCTTCTAGATCGGTGTGGTTATCGCCACCTATGCTGTAATAATTATTTTCTTCGTCTTCACTGCCAATTCTTTCTTGTTGATCGTCTAACTCGGCACCTGGTACATCTAGGTCACTTCCAGACTTATCATCTTTAAAGTCCTTTTCGTTTGATGACCCTAATTTTTCATTGATTGATTTCTTTTTTGAAAGATCAGAAGGGTTTAGGTCCATTACCTTTTCTCCTTTATTGTATATATCTTCCGAAGGTGGGTATTGTGGATATCCAGGAAGATCCTTTTTTTTGTCTCCATGGGTTTTGGAGTAGTCTTTCACTAGCTCCTTTAATGAGTTATAATACTCCTCTAACATACTAACATTCACACCCTCTTTTTTATCCGAAAACTCCTTTTGAGGCATCTCCTTTATATATTTGGATAGCTCAGGGTATTCTTCATGTATTTTCATCGTGATTTTGATGATTTCCTGATCCCATTCTTTTTCCGTTTTCATATTGATTCGATTTAAGATTAAAAAATGTATCAATGAGCAACTCCTTTTCGAAAAGTCATAAACAGTTGATTTACGATTTAGCTTTACAGTGATTTATGGCTCGTCAATAAGTAATAAAATACTATTCCTCGTTTTCATTTTTATCACACCGCCATCACTCTAAACTATTCGTTCATCTCTAGCATGGGTAGGAATCATACCTTACAGCTCAACTCTTTTGCAATTTCAATAAGGTACATAATTACCAGGGAAGTACAACTCACTTCTCTATTAATTAGATAGTTATCCGTAAAAGTTGATTATTTTCTCTTAAGAAATGAGCATAAAAAAACTTCGCAGAAAGAGAGTGCTACCGCTAAGGTTTTGCCAATGCAAAACTTAAAAAAAGGGCATGAAGCATCATCAAGGAATTTTGGTATTCCTTTACCTCAATATTGCTGATTTCTCTACAGTGAATTAAATCAATAGGCCTGCAATACAAGCTGTAATATTTGTTGCTATTGTTCCTCCAATCATTGCTTTGGTAGCCATTCCAGCGATGTCTTTCTTTCGCTCTGGGGCTATTCCTCCTATTCCACCCATTTGAATTCCAATAGATGCAAAGTTGGCAAAACCACACAATGCATAACTTGCAATGATTGCAGATTTTTGAGATAATTTGTCAGCCGATAAAGCGGCTTGTAAGTCATTGTAAGCGATGAGCTCAGTCAGTACCATTTTCTCTCCCATCAGGCCGCCTACTGTTCCGGCTTCCGACCAAGGTACACCCATTGTAAATGCCAAAGGCTTAAATAAAAATCCTAAAATTT
Source organism: Spirosomataceae bacterium TFI 002 (assembly GCA_900230115.1). NCBI lineage: Bacteria > Pseudomonadati > Bacteroidota > Cytophagia > Cytophagales > Spirosomataceae > Spirosomataceae bacterium TFI 002. Next base: position 2,236,381 of record LT907983.1, read on the forward strand.
CAGAGAGAGAAGTATTTGCATAGCCCAATACACCATCAAACATGGCCATTATGGCAACTATGGCAACAAGCATGGCACCAATATTTGCGGCAAGTTTGAGACCGTCTACAGCACCATCACCCACAGCCTCTACTACATTGCCAGCCGTACGCTCCACATCCACCGATAGTGAACCTTTAGTTTCGGATTCTTCTGTTTCGGGATACATTATTTTTGCTACAATAATAGCCGCAGGAGCATTCATGATAGATGCTGCCATAAGGTGACCAGCAATATTGGGAATATCATGAAGCATTTTGACATAAATTGCCATGACACCACCAGCGATAGTGGCAAATCCACCAACCATTACAGTCATTAATTCAGACTTCGTCATGCCTTTGATGAATGGCTTAACAAGCAGTGGAGCTTCGGTTTGACCAACAAAAATACTCCCAGCCACACTTAGAGTTTCGGAACCACTTGTCCCCATTGTCTTTTGGACAACCCAAGCGATGCCTTTTACAACTTTTTGAAGAATACCTGCATAGTAAAGCAATGAAACCAAGGCCGAAAAGAATATGACTGTTGGTAACACTCTTATTGCGAAGTTGATATTGGGAGAATCTACAACTCCACTAATGAAGGATTTGAATAGGAAGTCCCCCCCTTGTCGCCATAAGACAAAAGCTTATTAATTAAAACATCAAAAAACCTAAAAAATGGAAGACCCACTTTGGTCTTCAAAATCAGTATTGCAAAGCTTATTTGAAGGCCTAGACCCCATAAAACCAATTTTTTATCAATCTTTTTCCTATTATTGCTCATCAAAACAGCAATTAAAAGAAGAACAATTATACCTATTATGCCAGTGAAGCGTTCCATGTAGTATTGAAATGAATAAACCGTAAAGTACGTCAAAAATAAAGCAGTGCTTTACACTTTGGCATGTTTTTGATAGTATTTTTGTTGAATTTCAATTTTAATTTTGAAAGTAACTCATTTAAAAAACTTCGTGCTACCTATAATCCTGTGTGCTATTAGCTATAGCTCTATGGGTCAGATTATGTATCAAACTAGATACAAATCGGCAATTGTATTGGAGGGTTTTGGCTTAAGTCCTATACTTTCAGCAAATTACGAAAGAGCCTTTATTCGTAATCATAAGTCATTTTGGACTGGTAGAGTAGGTTTTGGCTACTTACCTGGAATGAAAAACCCACCACCAGATTTTGCTGGAGGAAATGGCGTTTCTTTTCCAGTAGCAGTTTCATACAATGCTTTTTTGAACGATTTGAGTAGAGAAAAAAGAACTCGATATCTCAATACATTTCCTAGGAGATATACATTTGAGTGGTTTTTAGAAACTGGTTTAGGTGTTACTCATGTCGCCTACTTTCAAGAAAAGGACAAACAGTTTTTGTTCACCAATATAGGACTAAGAACTCAGCTAAAAATTGATATTCCACCCAAGCCAAGAGTTGTATTTCTTAAAATCAGCCTTAACCCTGTTTACAATAACAATAAGTTTTCTCTATTGTATCGCTCTGAGGGAGGGGCCGTGAGGTTTTATGGAGGGTTTGCTTTGGGGACTTCTATTTAAATCAGACCCGGTATTACACCAGTCCCGTTTATAACACTTACTTTAATGCAGTAACATTGCTTGTCTCAATGTATAGGTATTGCACACTTCCACAAGGCACATTCGCTTTAGAGCATTTGGAGCCTAGGACATAGCCACTCACGCACTTTCATACAAATATTTAAAATGCCTAGCGGACATATTGATAAATGCATTATCCTTATCTTTTTTAATAAAAGGATCTAAAAATTCTTTGATGATACCTCCTTTATTAAGGAAAATACGGCCATCAAAAGCTGTGGTATCTAAGCTAGCAATTGTTTCATTTTCTGATTGAGCAAAGCCGGACAGGGAAATACCTAGGCAGATAAAAATGGATAGTAAATGTATTTTCATTTTTTTGTTAGTTTTATCTTAACAGTTAAGGTATCCTTAAGTAAGTTTTCATCAATACTTAGAAATCCACCAATCTTAAAATCTGAAACTATTTTATCATTAAAATAATAAATATATTTAAATCCCTCTGGAATTTGGGGTGTTCGTTTTTGGTCCAATTCTCCTAATGCAGCAAAATTATATTCAACTGTTTCCTTTGGTGTTATTTTAGAAAACAAAAAGGAGCCATCTTCTAGCGTAACCATTTGCTGGTAAAAGGTTATATCAGCACCTTGCAGTCCCTTCGACCCAGTTCCATAGAAATAAACGAAAACGAAAGGAATTGGATTTTCATTTTCATCAAGAACTTTACCATTAATTATCGTTGGCTTTTTTGGTAAATCTCTCTCACATGCAAATAGACCGATAATACTGAGAAGTAATAAATATCTCATAAATTTGATGATTTAAAAATAAAAAACAGAAACTAAATTTACAGTTGTCGGTATCATAATCGGACAATTTTAAACTTCATATTTACTTCCTTTCCAAAATATTCATCCTTGAATCTCCACCCGCCCCACGGAGTATATTCACCATCATTTAAACTAAACTTTATTTCTCCTATTTGGAAGTTTGGAGACCAATAATCAATATTCAATTGAAAATTATATGTCCCTCTAGGAATGACTTGAGAAACATGAAATTCTCCATTTTCATTGGTAGTCCCATTCTTCCAAAAGGTTTGTTTACCTTGTGACCAAAATTTATATTCACTACCGTAAAACTCAAAGGAAACATCAGGAATTGGATTTTCATTTTCATCTACCACCATACCATTTATTACAGTAGGTCTAGAAGGCAGGTATTTCTCACAGGCAAAAAGACCGAACAAACTGAGCAGTAATACGTATTTCATTGGAAAATTATTTTAAGTTTTAGAGAATTTTACATGGACTTATTAAGAAATCTGATCTCAGAAATAAACACGCTGACTTAGAAAAAAATTGTAAAACTTACTAACCTTATACCTCTAATCATGACATTATCAAATTGTAAGTATTACCTTATTATAAGTCAAAAACAACATATGAGTTCATTGAAAACGCAGTGACAAAACTTAATGTTGTCAAGGATGTAGACTTCATTACCGATCATTTATAAAATAAGCATAATCAAATCCATTAGGGATTGGGGATAATCCAACTCCCATTGCTTTGAGTTTAATCTCCTGAGTTTCGTTAGGAATTACCTGCGAAAATGAAAAAGCTCCATTTTCGTCAGAAGTTGTTTCTAAACGAAAAGTTATGATTTTAGGTTGAAATCCCTTGGGAACGATGCTATAAAAAAGAACTTTAAAACCTGGAATAGGCACATCATTTTCGTCTACAATGCTTCCATTTATTACTGTTGGCGTAGTTGGCAATTTTTCTTTTTCACAAGCAAAAAGGCTGAGCAAAGAAAGTATAATTAAGTATTTCATGAGATCTTTTTAGTGAATCGTTTTCCAATTAAATTTTCATACTAATTAATGTAACTCGAAGTGTTCGACCTAAATTGATGGGATCATGAAAAAATGTTTCTTATCTAAACCAAGCTTTCTGCCCGACCCGGTTCATTTTAAACAAAACCTCTCGCTCTAGCAGTGAGTATTGCTATCGCGAGTAACATACATCTAAAGTTCTGTGTCATTATTGAAAAAAGCTTTGTGTTTTATAAACTAATTCCTCGCTAGCATCAGCAGCTAAAAATTAATGATTTTTTGGCACTTCTTTATTGCAATTCGTGGTCTAAAGATTGGATGAAAACGATGACATTTCCAAATTAGGATTTTCACTAATTATTATACGGTAGCAATGAATTGATGTAGATCAATTTATGTAGTTACATTGGTTGTTTTGATCTTTAATTTATCAACTCCTAATCTCCTTATTATTAGGTAATTATCAAGGGCTTTTGCTGCCATATGTGAAGGCAGGTCGAAAGTAAACTCTCAAGAAATAATTTTCAGTTTATTTTTACTGTCGTCCGAGTAAATTTAAAAATCGCTAAAAAGTGGCCTCTTGCAGCTTGAAAAGCCACTTTTTGCTCAATCCCCAAAATGACCCCTACCTTCTTCTCGGTTCGCTTTCCAGCGGGGAGCTCATTTTTTTTCGAAAAAAAACGAACCAAAAAAAACAGCACCCTGTAAACTCGCACAATCAAAGTTCTGATCACAAGCCAGTTATGGAATAACAAAGTTGCTATGGAATTTTCCTAGTGCTCAAGCAGTACAGGCTGATATAAGAAATTCATTTTGTCTATTTTTTTCTCGGACGCTAGTAGTTTATTTTTCCAAAAAACCAAAATCAAAGACCCTTTTCCCAATAGGAATAGAGGGAGAGCAAGTATGGAATGCGGTCGAAAAGAGTACTTCTATCTATTTAAGTATTTTTTGCAAGGCTGCAATTACTGTGTCAATCTCTTCTTTAGTGTTTTTGTAGCTAAATGAGAACCTGATGTTTGCATGCTCTTCAGGTATATTTAGTTGGGCAAGTACATGCGATCCAATATCCGTACCGCTAGAGCAAGCACTACCTCCACTCACACAAATACCCTCTATATCGAGACTGAAGAGCAACATTTGGTTATCTGGATGGGCAGGAAAGCAAACATTTACCACATGAAACATACTGTTCTCTACATCTCCTGATGCTCCATTGAACTGTACACCGGGTATCGCATTTTGAATAGCGGTAATAAAGTACTTTTTCAAGTCAAGAATGTAGTCTTTTCTTTCATTCTGTTGCGAAATAGCAATTTCTAAGGCAGTTGCAAGACCTACTGCACCAGCAATGTTTTCTGTACCTCCTCTCATGTTTCGCTCCTGTGCTCCGCCTTCTATATAAGGTTTGATGCCGCTTCCTGCTTTGAGATACATAAAGCCGACACCCTTGGGTCCATAAAATTTATGTGCTGCTCCGGTAATAAAGTCAATCGGCGTATTTAATAGGTCGATAGGTAATTTTGCAACTGTTTGTACGGTGTCGGAATGAAAGAGAGCGTTATGTTGAGAACACAATTCTCCAACTTTATGAAGATCAAGGATATTTCCTATTTCGTTATTACCATGCATGAGGCTGACCAAAATATTCTCCTTTTGCCCTAGCAATGTCTCTAATTCCGTGAGAGAAGGATTTCCTTTACTGTCCAAAGACAAAAAGATGAGTTCAATTTTCCCTTCTTTTTCCAAAGCCTCTAAAGGATGAATCACCGCATGGTGCTCTACCTTACTGGTAATTACCGTTTTGATTCCTTTGCTCTGAATAGCTCCTTTTAAGATTGCATTATCAGCTTCGGTACCTCCTGAGGTGAAGAATATTTCGGCTGGAGAGGTGTTCAATAGGCTGGCTACTTTTTTTCGAGCCATTTCTATTGCTGATTTTGCTTTTCTCCCTACACTATGAATAGAAGATGCATTTCCAAAATTCTCGGTTAAATGAGGAATCATGCTATCCAAAACATCCTTGTCCAAAGGAGTGGTGGCTGCATTGTCAAAATAGATTGTTTTTTTCATGAAGTGTCAACTGAGCTGCAAATTTACAAATTACATTTTCTAGCTTTCAACAAAAAGAAGAAAATAGCTAATTGTTGAAATCAAATCAATGGAGCATTTCGCTTAAATGCTGTTCCGAAATGGATTAGTGATTCGGTTTTGAGTACGCCTGGTATATGATCGATTTTATCATATAATACGGCTCTCATGTGCTGGCTACTTTTGGCGACTATCCTAATGTATAAAGTGTATTGACCTGTGATGTAGTAACATTCCGTCACCTCAGGTATCTTCTCTAGCTCTTTGATAATGTCGGCAGAACTTGAGTCCTCTTTAAGTATAATACCTGTGAACGCACTCCACTCATACCCCAACTTGCTTTCGTCAAGCTTAACTGTAGTGCCAAGTAAAATTCCTTTTTCGCGTAATTTATTTACTCTTTGGTGAACCATGGTATTTGAAATCCCTAGTTGATTTGCAATTTCTGCATATGGTTTTCGAGCATTGAGCTCTAACAGTTTTAATATTTCTAGGTCTACTTTATCCATTCGTATTTAATTATGTCAATTTAAATCTAAAAACCTATTTCAAAAGTCAGAATGACTACTTTATTGCAATATATGATTTATTTGAACAAATTGCGACATGGAAAAAATCACAAACTCAGCTGAGCTCATCGCTCTCGAAAACAAACATGGAGCTCATAATTACCACCCACTTCCTGTGGTATTAGATCGTGGAGACGGTGTTTTTGTATGGGATGTGGAAGGAAAAAGGTATTACGATTTTTTATCAGCATATTCTGCGGTTAACCAAGGGCATTGTCATCCAAAAATTATAGGAGCAATGACTGAACAAGCCACGAAATTGACACTTACTTCAAGGGCTTTTTACAATAGCCAATTAGGGATATACGAAAAATACATGAGTGAGTACTTTGGCTTTGACAAGGTACTTCCAATGAATACTGGTGCTGAAGCAGTAGAAACTGCACTTAAGATATGCCGCAAATGGGCATACGAAAAGAAAGGCATTCCAGAAAACGAGGCAAAAATCATCGTTTGTGAGAATAACTTTCATGGCCGTACGATCTCTATCATTTCATTTAGTAATGATGCCGATGCACGTAAAAACTTTGGACCTTACACTGCTGGTTTTGTTAAAATTCCATACGACGACATAGAGGCATTAGCCGCTGTTTTAGAAAGTGACCCAAATATTGCTGGCTTTTTGGTGGAGCCTATACAAGGTGAAGCTGGAGTATTCACCCCTGCTAGTGATTACCTCGCAAAGGCCCAGGCATTATGTAAGAGTAAGAATGTTCTTTTTATAGCAGACGAAATACAGACAGGTATCGCAAGAACAGGTTCTCTACTTGCGGTTTGTGGAAACTGTACTTGTGAACACAAATGCGAGCAACAAGAGAGTTATGTGGAACCTGACATACTTATTTTAGGAAAAGCACTGAGTGGTGGAGTATACCCAGTTTCTGCAGTTCTTGCCGATGATGAAATCATGAATGTAATAAAGCCCGGGCAACACGGTTCTACTTTTGGTGGTAACCCAGTGGCGGCGGCTGTTGCAATGGCAGCATTGAATGTAGTATATGACGAAAAACTCTCTCAAAACGCTAGAAAACTTGGCGAACTCTTCCGCAATAAGATGGATGAATATATCAAGGATTCTAAAATCGTAAAAAGTGTTCGTGGCAAGGGTTTGCTCAATGCAATATTGATCAACGATACACCAGAAAGTGACACTGCTTGGAATATTTGTGTGGCATTAAAAGACAATGGACTACTTGCAAAACCTACGCACGGCAACATCATTCGTTTTGCACCTCCACTCGTTATGACAGAGGAACAATTGCTCGACTGTGTTGGTATAATCACCAAGACATTGAAGGCTTTTGAGTAAAAAGCCGTACTTTTGCCGAGAATTTAGCAGACCAAATTGACTAATTCTCCAAAGATACTTAGCAAGCACTTTTTACTAATGTGCTTGAGCTCCTTCCTCTTTTTTTCTAGTTTCAATATGCTCATTCCTGAGCTGCCAGACTTCCTAACGTCTTTGGGAGGAGCAGAATACAAGGGATGGATCATTGGGATATTTACAATCACAGCTGGCTTATCAAGGCCATTTAGTGGTAGACTGACCGACCGATGGGGAAGAATCCCCGTGATGATATTGGGAGCCATGGTTTGTGTCATTTGTGGTTTTATTTATCCATTGGTGCTTACTACTTTTTGGTTTTTAGCTTTGAGAATGTTTCATGGCTTTTCCACTGGATTTAAACCTACAGGTACCGCTGCATACATTGCGGATATCGTTCCAAGCGACAAAAGAGGTGAAGCCATGGGAATTTATGGTTTCGTAACAAGTACAGGTATGGCTTTAGGGCCATTTATTGGTAGCCTTTTGGCACAATACACCTCACTGAACACTTTATTCTATACCTCATCCGCGTTTTCATTTCTATCCGTAGCTATTTTGTACAAAATGGAAGAGACATTGCCTGTAGAACAAAGGGAAAAACTTTCATTCAAAATGCTCAAAATCCGCTTTCAAGATATTTTTGACAAGGATGTGTTACCGGTTACGGTAGTAGTATTTTGTACTTCATTTAGTTTTGGAACAGTGCTTACTGTTGCTCCCGACTTGAGTAAACTAGTTGGTTTTGAAAACAAGGGGATTTACTTTCTAATATTTACCTTATCGTCTCTTTTCACACGTATAATTGCTGGTAAAATTTCGGACAAAAAAGGAAGGATACCAACCCTCATCGTAGGTAGTGTATTATTAATTTTCAGCTTGCTTGCCACATCTATCACTACTAGCTCTCTTGCTTTTATTATTGGTGGAATTCTATTCGGCTTTGCTTGGGGCATTATTTCGCCTTCGTATCAAGCATGGACAGTAGATTTATCAAAAGTTAAAAACAGAGGAAGGGCAATTGCCACCATGTACATCGCACTTGAAGCAGGAATTGGCTGTGGAGCAGTATTACCCATGTTTTTGTATCAAAACAAGGCAGAACAACTCCCTTGGGCTTTTTATTCTGGAATTGCAATTGCAGGAATTGGACTTATTTACCTACTCACTAAAAGAAAAATGTCGTAACATTTAAGATTAAAACATCTAGTATTTGGATATTTGGAGAATAAATATCAATTTTCGCAGAATTCAACCCTAACTTAATTTTATAGGAGTCCGATAAACAAAATTGGACTCCTACTAAAAATCTTAACAATTAACCTAACCCTCAAACCACGAAGAATCCTGTTTGACTAGTCAAGCAGGATTTTTTATTTTCAAAACCGCCTTTTCATGGTGTCCTGTGTGGTAAATCATGAAGTACAGAAATTCTCGTAAAGTGGTTTTCCCCAATATAGGCTGAGGAATGATATAGCTGTTGATTTGGAATTCACTCCATTTGGAAAGTGCCTTTACAACTTCACTATGGTACTTTAGAAACTCTTCAAGCTCTTTCTCCTTGGTGGTTTCATCTTTGAACCTTGGCTCAAAACCTGTTACTGCTGGCACTTCGGCACTCTGATAGTTTCTAATGATCTCATCTTGGCTTTTGGACTTTCTCAAAGTTCTTCCAAATTTTACCCAAAGTGCGATCTTTGGAGCATTCAATCCTCTTGAGAAAAGCTTTGCCGCAATAGTTAAGTGTCTTAGATTTTCGGCAGGAGACCATTTTTCACCTATGGGTTTGTAAAAGTCTCCTTCCGCGACTTTATGGCAAGTTGTTGCCATTGATCTGTACGCATTTTCAAACTCAACAATTATCTCTTGCTTTGTCATACTTATTTGGCTGCCGTCATATTAGCAAACATTAAGTCTGCAACCATTTTATTACCCTTATCATTAAGATGTACTCCGTCAGATGTAAGCACGCCTTTATATAGATTCTCAGGATTGTTTTTAAGATTATAACTAGTGAACTCTTTACGCAAATCAATCAAATCGCAATTGTTTTCCTTTGCCAAATCACGGATCATATTACTATAATAGTTTAAATCACCATCTTGACTATTGCTGTGGTCAGTACGCTCACCTATGGTTGCAGGCGTACAAATCGTTAGTTGAATACCTTTTGCTTTCATTTTATCTATCAAAGCCTGGTAAAACTTTTTGAACTTGTCTGCATCTGTTCCGGTACCGTGCGAAGCTTTGTGCCACACATCATTCACCCCAATATAGATAAATACATGATCTGGATTATGAGAAAAAACATCATCTTCCATTCTGAGATATAGGTCATAAACCTTGTTACCCCCTATACCTTCCCCAAAAACTTGATATTTATCCTGCATCCCTTTATCCTTGAGCATTTCTTGAATCAAGGTGATGTAACCACCCGGCCTTACACCCGCTTGTGTTATAGAATCACCAAAGAAAACCACTTTCTTGGGAGGTGCGGCAGTGAAAGCTGTGAACAAAAAAATGAGTGATAAAAGGGATAAAATTTTCATTACTTAAGGTTTGGATTAGAGTTCAATTTCCACATTTTTGTTCTCAATTGAAGACAGAAGAGGTATTTTATTTTCAACAAAAAGCTTCGGGAGATCATCCAATGAGTAGTCTAAGTTTTCGAAACCATAGTTTCTATAATCTGAAACAACAACTCCATTGACATTGCGAACATTGAATGCCTCTCTAAAGCGAATACCACCACCGTCAGTTTGATAATTATATGCTAAGTAGTCTATAAGACCGGTATTTGTATTGACCCAATAGCGAAACTCATCTTGAAAGTCTTCTCCTCCTCCCTCTTGTTTAAAGCTTACTTTAAGTACTTGATAAGTATTGTTTTTAACTTCTACATCTTCCTTTTTTTCTAAAACCACAGCAGGATCCTGAAGGCTTTTTGGTAATAAAAGAAAATAAGCTACAGAATTAATTGAGCTACTGTATTTTGCAACCATTGTGTCAGGAACAGCGACAACTTCTCCATTTATCTTTCTCTCAAATCCTTCATTCGTTAAGATATCTAAAGTGGTGTTTCCTAGCGTATCACTTATGCTTCTTTGGTACTCAAAAAGACCATTGTCTAAACGGAAGTCATAGTGGTGATCTCGAAAATCGATACTTATTTTAGATTTATTTAGCTTATCGCTTCCATGGGCCGCAATAGCTTCATTTAGCAATTGCTCTTCTGCTGTAGAGCACGACTGTACGAAGGGAATGAGGAATAAAAGAAAGAGTTTTTTCATATAATAGAATTGATATAAATTAAACTAAAAAGCTGCATCAGAAATTCAGAAAAGTCTATTCATTTCAAATTTTCTTAGCGACATATTCATAATATTTAATTAGAAAAATTAAAAACATCTCATAGACCATAGAGAAAATATTACTTTAGTATTCTAAATACCAACAGCCTCTATACATGAAACACATATCTTTTCTGGTAATTCTCCTTTCTATCTCAATTTCCTCAATTGCCCAAAAATGGGAGTACAACAGCTCTGCATTTGGTGACATCCCAGATGGATTGAATGGACATCAGCAAACCGCAGCAATGACCATGGACATTGACAAAGATGGTGTGGACGAGTGGATCATTGCAAGCAGAGTTGGCACTCCATCACTCATCTATTATAAATTTGACAGAGCTATAGGCTGGCGGGTTTTTAGTATTGAAAAAACTAACATGACTATAGAAGCAGGTGGTGCTCATTACGATATTGACAATGATGGGGATGAGGATATTGTATTTGGCGGCGACTGGCAAAGCAATGAAGTGTGGTGGTGGGAGAATCCATACCCGTACTATAACCCCAATGTGCCTTGGAAAAGATACGTCATCAAAAACGACGGACAAAAACAACATCACGATCAAGTTTTTGGCGACTTTTTAGGTATTGGAAGAGACCAGTTGGCTTTTTGGAACCAACAAATGAAAACCTTGTACTTAGCCCAAATTCCTCAAAGGCCCAAAGAGGGTCCATGGCCATACAGTCCTATTTTCTCTGGAGATGCAGGTAAATCCAAAAGTTGGTATGCCGAAGGCTGCGATGCTGCCGATGTAGATGGAGACGGAAAAGTTGACCTCATTGCTGGAAATTACTGGTTCAAAGTAGAAGGCAATAAATTCAATGCCATTCGATTTGGAGATGAAGGAGGACGCATAAAGGCAGCAAAGTTTAAGGTTGGAAAGCGAATGCAACTACTTGTTTCGCCCGGTGACGGCAAAGGCAAGCTAATGCTATACACCTGCACAGGAAATGCTGAAGATCCTAAAAACTGGAAAGGTGTTGACTTACTAGGCCGTGAGCTAGTTCATGCTCACACGCTCGAAGTTGCTGATATCAACCAAGATGGTGCTTTGGATATTTTTGTAGCCGAAATGGCTCAATGGAGTGATAAAACAGATAGCAAGCCAGACCAACCCAACGCTGAGGCTTTTATTCTGTATGGTGATGGCAAAGGAAATTTCAACAAAACACTTTTCCAAAAAGGCTTTGATTTTCATGAAGGAAAACTAGCGGATATTGATGGAGACGGCGATATCGATATTCTGTCCAAACCTTATACCTGGAATGCTCCACGCGTAGATATTTGGTACCAAAACGGAACAGGAGTAGCGAAGCAAAAGATCAATAAAGAGATCAAAGATCGTATTGGCTTAGAAATGTACAGCCTTAGAGATTATACCAAAACTGACTTGCCAGGCACTCTTGCTTACGTGAAAGGATTGGGAATAAATGAGGTTGAAATAACTGATGTCACCAAGTTCACAGCACAAGAATATAAAACTGCTCTTGACAATGCTGGGTTGACCGCTCGTACTAAACTTACTTCGTTTGAGGCCATTAGAGATAATATTGATCAAGTAATCGCTGATTGTAAAACATTAGGTATTCGATATGTTGGTATTGGCTGGATTCCTCATCGCCCAAACCAATTTGGTATGGAAGATGCCAAAAAAGCTGTAGAGGTGTTCAATACTGGAGGAGAAAAACTAGCTCAAGCAGGAATAGGCCTTTTCTATCACTGCCATGGTTACGAATTCAAAACACTAGAAGATGGAAGTACTTTGTTTGATTACATCATTCAAAACACCAACCCAACCAATATGAGCTACGAATGTGATGTTTATTGGGCATTTCATGGTGGACAAGACCCTGCTTTATTACTTCGAAAATACCCTGGTCGTTTCCTTGCTATTCACCTAAAAGATATGGTTTACGGCCAAGCAACTGGTGAGCTATCTGGTGGTACGCCACTTACATCTGATGTAGAGATCGGAACAGGTCAGCTCGATTTCAAACCTATACTAAGAGCCGCCTTGGATACTGGTGTAAAGTATATGTATTTGGAAGATGAAAATGCAGATGTAAAAACACATTTACCTAACTCTTTAAAGTACTTATACTCCATTAAATAGAAATAGGACATAAATTAAGCAGAATTAAGGCCTGATTTTTGAAATCAAGGTCTACAATAACTTATTTTGTCGAAGCCCAAATAGCTATTTTAAGATGTTTGTAAAAAAAGCAATTTTTATTGCTAGTCTTTTTCTTTTACTGCTACCTCCTATTGTCCACTTTATCGTTGTGTATCAATGGGCAGTGAACATTCCATTTTACGATGACTTCGAATGGGGCGTAGGCTTTTTGAAAGAATTTACAAATGAGCAAAGCCTGTGGGAAAAGATAAAGTTGCTATTTGCTCAGCACAATCAACACCGAATCATATGGCTTCGTCTCTGTATAATAGGAATATATAAAGTACAGGGTTTTCTCGATTTTAGAACACTCGTAATCATAGGGAATCTTAGCTTTTTCGGGCTTACTGCTATTCTATTTTTTGCATTTCGCAGGCTTAAAACCTCACTTATTTACAGCATTCCTCTGTTTTTTATTCTTCACCAGCTCATGTCTTTTAATAATATCATAGTGAGCTATGGTGTGCCCAACATGAGCGTAATTTTCTTTGCAATTTTATCTTTTTACCTTGTTTTATTTAAAAGTCCGCGATACTTAATCTGGGGGATATGGGCAGGATTTATTGCCTCATTTTCAAATGGATCAGGCGTTTTAGTGATGCCTTTGTTATCGATCTTTTCGTTCTTCATATTAACCAGAAAGCAACTCACTATTGTATTGGCAGCAACGATCGTTACAATTGCAATCTTCTTTTGGGGCTACCATACCGACACAAAAGAAATTGTAGTTTCAGGTGAGTCATTTGTTTACTTCTTTGAGTTTATGGGAGCATATATTCCAAAGATTAAAAACATCGGAGTAAAGATTGCGTTTTTGTTAGCTTTCCTTGTTTTGCTCTTCGCTGGAATTAGAAAAGTTAATTCAAAGACCTCGAATATAGACAAACCACTTTTGGCTTTCTTACTTAGTTCTGTATTGTTTCTAGGTGGAGCTGGCTTAATGGCTACCCTTTTTAGACTTATTCATAAAATGGATATACCAAACTGGTATTTTATCTATTCCTCCACTTTCGTAGCAATACTCTACATTAGTTTTTTTGCATTGTTTCAAAACAAAAACCTGAAAATTGGATTCTTCGCTTTTGGCTTTTTTCTATCTACTTGGGTTTTTTACAAAAGCTTAAACAGAGACCTTGTACTCATGAAAGGTATTGTTTCGAGCTTGGAAGCAGATGCTGCTAACTACAAAAGAAATGGAAATTGGGCTTTTTTACCTGGCAGAATGGGCGTTAAAATGCTTTCAAGATGGGAAAACGATTATAAAGACCAATATGAGAAGGGAAATGTCAGACTCCATCACAATGTTTTAGATGACATCGACCTAGACACTCATGCACAAACAATCAGAGCTGAAGTAGAAGTGGATAGTAGTAATGCGAATCATTTTTCTGTAATTCATGTGCCGACTAGCGAAAATCTACTTAACCTTACTAATGGAAGACGACAATTCGGATTTTTGGAGCGTAGCGACGATAAAAAAAGATTCTTTGTTGGAGTATATAATTGGCAAAACTCTCCAAGACAGATTATTAACACACAATCGCTATTCAATGAAAGAGGGTCATTCGTGATATCGAAAAAGACACTCTCCTCCCACATTCCCGCTGGAACATACTTCCCTGGCTTTGTTTTTATTTCAGATAGTGATAAGGTAGTTCAAAAATGGGCAAAAGATCATATCAAGATTGAGAATTGGTAAATTACACGCTCATACTCGCACTTAAACAGATACAATGAATTCAATTTTTGATGTTAACAATATCGCATTTGAACTTTGGGGTGTAGCCATGAGCTATATTGAACTCATCGCAACCATTACCGGGCTTATAGCTATTGTATTATCATCACTTGAGAATGTTTGGAGTTGGATCATAGGACTAGTAAATGTTGTTTTCGCATTTTTTATGTTTTTCCAAATCCAGCTTTATCCCGATATGTTTTTGCAAGTTTTCTTTTTCGTAACAAACATCATCGGTTTTTGGCAATGGAAGTTTCCAAAAAAGCATGAAGAAAACCTGAACAAAGAGCTCATGATCACCAAACTAAGCTTGAAAAACTTTGCCCTCTTATCTGGGCTTGGAATTATTGGAACATTGGCCCTAGGCACTTTTTCCAAGAACTTGCACGAAATCGCTCCTTCGATTTTTAGCTTGCCTACAGATTTCCCCTATTTGGATTCTTTCACAACTGTAATGAGTATCATAGCAACATTTATGCTGATCCGCAAAAAAGTAGAAGCTTGGTGGATTTGGTTGGTAGTCGATATTTTGGCGACTTACATGTACTACATCAAAGAGGTGAAGCTTTACTCGCTCCTATATTTTGTATTTGTAATCATTGCCGCTTTTGGAGCATGGGAATGGACCAAAAGGTATAAAAAACAAGAGACTTTTATTTAGTGGGAGCTTTCCAAAGTCCCCATTTTGCCAAACGGTGAGTAACCGAAACCCTTAATACGCCTAAACCGTACTTTGAGCTGCGAGCAAAGTTGATTGATGATGCTTCTTCAAAATACTTCGTTGGACAAGTTACTTCTGCGATTTCATATTTTTTCCAAAATATTTGAGATATGATTTCATTGTCAAACACGAAATCATCGTCACAGTTTTCGAAGTCCACATCTCTAAGCACTTTCGCTGAAAACGCTCTGTAGCCAGTATGGTATTCCGAAAGTTTTTGGCCAAGCATTATATTTTGAAATAGCGTTAAAAAACGGTTTGCTATATACTTGTACATCGGCATACCTCCATTTAAAGCCCCCTTTCCCAAAATTCTTGACCCAAAAACAACAGGATAAAGCCCTTCACCAATAATCGAAGTCATTGCCTTGATAAGCTTTGGCGTATATTGATAATCTGGATGAACCATGATGATTATATCGCCGCCTATTTCTAATGCTTTGTTGTAACAAGTCTTTTGATTTCCGCCATAACCTTTATTATTGTTATGCTTTATCACATGATTAATGCCCAACCTTTTAGCTACTTCAGCAGTATCATCTGGACTTGCATCATCTACCAAAATCACTTCATCTACAACGTCAAAGGGGATTTCTCGAAAAGTTCGCTCTATTGTTTGGCTTGCCTTATAGGCTGGCATTACTACTACAACTTTTTGACCGTTATACATTAAAACTAAGTTAGATTTTTTATTCCAAAGTTCAGAATTCGTGCCAAAATAGTACATATATGGAGATAATGATGCATTTTTGCATCCCTTTTGTAAAAAGTATATTTACGAAAGAATTGAGAATCTTTAATTAGATATTAATAAATGGAATTGTCAAACGAGGTCTTATTTTTCGGTGCATTCACAGTCTTCGTCATTTTTGTGATGCTGCTAGACTTGGGGGCTTTTTCTAAAAGCAAGCAGCATGTTGTTGGCTTTAAAGAAGCTGCAATATGGAGTTTGGTATGGGTTTCACTCGCAGTAGGATTTTACTTTTTCCTAAGAAATTACGGCTACTTCATACACGATGTTAGCGACATGGAACATTTGTTATCTATTCGCGATACCTACTATAAAACGCTCGAATTGCCAGCTGATTTCAACTCAGCTTTACAGAAATTTGAAAACAATATGGCATTGGAGTACATTACGGGTTACCTCGTAGAATACTCCTTAAGTGTTGATAATATATTTGTATTTATACTCATTTTTAACTCCTTCGGTGTTAGAGAAACTAACTATAAAAAAGTACTTGTATGGGGTATATTGGGCTCCATTGTACTTCGTTTCGTATTCATATTCTTAGGAGCAGCTTTGATCCAGAAATTTGAGTGGATACTTTACATATTTGGAGCATTCTTAGTGTATACAGGAATCAAGATTCTGTTTACAGATGATGAGGATGAGACCATTGATACCAAGTCGCACCCTGCCGTAAAGGTTACGAGTCGCTTCTTCAATGTGTATGAAAAATACGTTGCAGACAACCTTTTTGTTCGTAACAAATACAGAGGAAATAAGGTATATGTAACACCTCTATTTGTGGTAATTGTAGTTCTCGCCTTCACAGATGTAATATTTGCTGTGGATTCTATTCCAGCGATTTTCTCAATTACAAAAGACCCTTACATTGTGTTTTTCTCCAATGTATTTGCAATCATGGGACTAAGAAGCATGTTCTTTTTCTTGGTCAATATCATCGACATGTTTGCCTACCTAAAGTATGGCTTGGGCGTATTACTTACTTTTATAGGAGTAAAAATGCTTGCTCACCATTGGCTAACAGATATGGGCTTTACAAACGTGCATTCGCTTTTAGTGATTGTCGGAATATTAGCAATTAGTATTTTTGGTTCGTTGTTGTTTCCTCCAAAGGAAAAAGCAAAAAAGGCTTAACGTTTTAACCAATAGTTTCTACTCCAGCTTCGGTGAACAGTCCATGCTTTTTGCTTTAGTGCAAGTGGTAAATAACCGAAAGCTTCTTTGCTGGAAACGGTTTGATGCAACAAGTTGTCGTCTGTAAGAATGAGTGAAGTGTACAAACCTTCTTGCATTTGTGCAATATCTGAGAAAGGTAAGTCAGTGCTCAATCCTTCGCCTTCTTGAACTAGTTTGTCAGAAAGCCTTAGGGCGAAAGACTTTTGCGAAACGTTTAAAGTCATCGACTTTTCGCCTGCTGAGATTCGTTTTGCGTAAGCCAAATATTCCTTCAAAAGCTTGGGTCCAAGGTTAGTTGCAGTCTCTACTTGGAGCTGTTCTGGCTCGAGAGAAGTTACTACAATCACTTTTTCACGTGCACGCGTTACAGCCACATTCAACCTATTTTCGCCACCTGCCAAACCTAGGGTACCAAATTGGAAACGCAATTTACCTTGTGAATCTGGTGCATAGGCGACAGAAAAAATAAGCACATCAAACTCATCCCCTTGGATGTTCTCTATGTTCTTAACCCTCACCCGCTCATCGTCCACTAGGTCTTGGATGAGTTTTGCCTGTGGATGATTAAAAGTAACAACGCCAATGGATTTTGAAGAGTCTATTTCAGTAATAATTTCTTTGATTTTTTCAGCTTCAACTATGTTTTGTTGTTGTTCCCATAGCCCTTCAACTTTGATAAAGTCAATAGAAGTTTCAGGTGAGTTTATCTCATCGAAATGAGGAATTAGCTGTAGCTTATTGTCGTAAAAGTGCTTATTAGAAAAACCAATGAGCTCCAAAGTCTTACTCCTATAGTGGCCTTTTAGCAAATGATTTGGCAAAAACTGACTACACAAACTCAAAAGTGAATCAATTTCTGTCAAATATTCTTCTGATTCTTCTTCTTCAAATCTAACTCGGTATAGATCGTTGGGCTGTAACTGCTTGCTATCACCAGCTACTAAAACTTGCCTACCTCTCATCATTGCGGGCAGGCCATTTTCGGCAAAACATTGTGAAGCTTCATCAAATATCACAAGGTCAAAATATTGCTCCATAGGAAATACCGCTGACACAGTTTCTGGACTTGCTAGCCAGCAAGGAAGTAACCTAAATAACTCCTCATGAAAATTTTCAAGTACTTTTCTTATCGGCCAAATGCTTCGCTTTTTACTGACTTGGTGTCGTAGCTCACGATACGAAGTTGTGTTTCCTAGTCTATTTTTATCGATGTAACGATATGTTGTTTCTTTGAGCTGAATGAGCAAATTCTCTTGACTCAGCGTTTTTTTCTTTTCAATAAGCGAATGTAAATCTCTTTCAAACTGAGAGATCTTGAGAGAACTCACTCCCTTTAACAATGGCTCTTTTTCTTCTAAATACTCTATAAAAGCAATAATAACGGAAAATTCTGCAACTTTAGGATCTGTTGTTTTCTCAAAAACAGCCTTTTCTAGCGATGAAAGTAATCCTACAAGTTCATCGTGACCAACTAAAAGGTCAAACTTAGAATTTAAAAAATCTAAAACTTCGAATTCTTCATGACTGAAAAGCAGGTTCAAGTCTTGCAAATTAAAATATGACTGCAAGGAATTCACATTCGCTTCATAGGACTCCACAAGCTGTATGTATTCTTCAAATACTGGAATTTCATGAATACCAAAGCTCTTGATTTGTTCACCCAGTTTTTTAACTGTTTCGAATTCTTTTAACTTCTCCTTTCCAAGGCTCAAACTATCAAAGTCATACTTTTGCTGTAATACAGCCAGGTTATTATAATCCCGAATAAGTGTACGAAATGTTGTCAAATCAGTCCCTGAAATCCAAGTTTGCAGTTCTTTCCAATCCCTATTTGTGGATTTATACCATGCGAATTTAAGAGCTGAATTTTGCAATGAAATTGCTTTATCAACCTTCTGTTCTAACTGAGTTAACGTAGTGCCAGCAAGTTTTAAAAACAGGTTTTCATTTGCTTCATAATTACTCAAAGCTTGTGCAAATTCGCTTATTTGCTCCCGACTCTTGAAATCAAACAAGCGTACAATTGAAACCTTTTCATTTTTTATGTTTCTTATAAGTTCGAAAACGCCTTCCCTTCTTTTGGGCTCATTAAGGCCAAACTTATAAACTTGGTTTTTGAGTGAAAAACTCTGTGAAATTAAAGCTGATAGCTCTCTTTTAGTGGCATTTGTCCACGAAGTTGCATTAGTTCTTTTGTCCCAAAAACCCTTTGTAGCATGCTCAAGCTTTTCTTGATAAGCGTTAATTTGCTCAAAACTACTCTTCAGCTTTTCTAAAGAATCAAAGTCAAATTGCAGGGCTTCTCTATATAGGTCAATCGACGGTAAATTATCAAAACGAGAGTCGGCAGCAATGAGATAAAGCTCTTTGGCACTTTTCCCAAATTTAGATTCGTCGTATAAGGCAGACTTAAAAACACTTAATTCATTGCAAACTTTTTCAATCTGCATCGAAGTTTGATTGAATTCCCGCTCCAGAAAAATCGCATCTAAATCGTAGTTTTCCTTTTTGTACTCCTCTATACTATCAATCTGATTTTTAATCTTTTCAAAAAGCACTTTTCTGTCACTTTTGAAATCATGAACCAATCCCGCAAAAGCTCCCATTCCTACCTCGGCAAGTCTTTTGTAAACCATGTCAAGTGCTGCTCTTTTTTGACATACAAGAAGTACTTTCTTGCCTTTGGCAGCATAATCCGCCATTAGGTTAGCAATCAATTGAGATTTCCCAGACCCTGGAGGACCTTGAACCACAAGTGATGCACCTTGATTCACGAGCTTTATGACCTCTTCTTGACTAGCATCTACTTCCAAGGGTAGGTGTAAATCCTTCTCTTTTATTTCAGCCTTGAGCTCCTGAGTAAAAATATTTTCAAGCTCATTTTCATCATAATTTTGCTCAAGCAAAGTGTTGTAATCTTGGGCAATGTATGAGCCAGCTTGAGAGAATATTCCCAAGATCG
This sequence comes from Spirosomataceae bacterium TFI 002, assembly GCA_900230115.1. Lineage (NCBI taxonomy): Bacteria > Pseudomonadati > Bacteroidota > Cytophagia > Cytophagales > Spirosomataceae > Spirosomataceae bacterium TFI 002. The sequence continues at coordinate 2,256,659 of LT907983.1, forward strand.
CTTGGGCTTGTAGCTTTAATTTCCCTTGCTCTAAAAGTTCAAGATCTTCTTTATTGAATTTTTCAAAAAAACGAATCTTCTTTTCGAATAACTCTGAATTGAAATTCAGCTCCAAAGAACTGTTTTTGAGAAATTCGTAAAACTCAACTACAAATACATCCAACTCTCGACTGAAGTCTTGAAAGTCTTCCTCCAAGAACTCATCCGATAACTTTATACCATTAAACTGTTGATAAGCGAGTAAAAAACTGGTATTAAATTGAATTTCTCCATTCCGTTCTAATTCCCAATATTTCTCCCCACGAATAAGTCTTACAGGTAAAAATAATAAAGGACATCGTAGCGAATTCTCGTTGCTAAACTTTCCTTTAACAAATGGAAAACCCAATTGCAAGTCCATAGCACCACGCTCAGCTTGGATCAGTTGATCGGTGCGAAACAACTGAAGAAGTGAACTACTTAGGATGTTACTTTTTTCGTCCCTAGGATCTAGTTTTGTGCAAATCTTTACTGCTTTTTTCCCTGCGAAAACTTCAGCGAGAATTTCGTAGGCTGATTTGTTAAGAGAAAAGTCTAAACTTTCAAAGTCAAAAAAATAATTTTTGCTCGTTCGCATCAATAGTAAAGACTTGTTCCTACTACTCAGGTTTGTCAGCCTTTTTTGATACGTTTTAAGGAGTTTTTGCATTTAGTAATTTACCATGAGATTACAACCTCGCACCTCGCTGTTGTCGAAACGACCCAACACCCGAAAATATTTATAATCTTCGTAAAAAGCTCCCAAATCTTGTGTTTCAATAAAACAACAAGAATCCATATTTGCGAGATCTATCACATTGATACCTCCGGTCTTCCCCCTTTCTCTTCCATTCACATCGTCCTGCCCAACTTTAAAACTGGGTAAATAAGAAAATGGATCATTCACCTCACGGAGTAAAACTTTCATAGAAGGTGGACATGTAAAATTGCCATCACCAATAGAGTAAGCTTGAGAGAGCAATTCTGTCATACCATATTCTGAATGAATAGCATCAACTCCAAAAGCACTCTTGAGCTGATCATGAACCTCTTCTCGCAACATTTCCCTGCGTCTACCTTTCATTCCTCCTGTTTCCATCACAACAATCCTATCCTTGTGTGCCTTTAAAAAAGCCAAATCATCAGGGTTCTCTGCAAGATCCAAAAGGGCATAAGTAACTCCTATAAGCAATGCCTTTCTCTTGGTATCATTTTGCAAGGTTAGTTTCAGCTCTCGAAGCAGCTTTTTGGTATCATTCAAATAAAACCCAGAATTGGTGGAATAGCTTTTGGCAATGAAGCTTTTGATCATATATACCAATGAAGAGTTGCTCCTCTCTAGGTAGTTTGGCAATAATGCAAAAAAGTGATAATCGAGTAAAGAGCCATATTGCTTTTGAAATATAGCCATGCTATTATACTCATAAAATGGCAAATCACTTACGTAATGCTTTGAAGTATCTTGTCCAGTTGTACCGCTACTTTCAAATACAAAATCTGGACTAGAAGGCTCAGTTAGCACTTTATGTTCTTTAAAAAAAGAGATAGGCAAACAAGGAACCTGCTCAACTCGGCGAATAGCCTGGATATCAATATTTAGGTTTTTGAGGTAGGCTCTGTAAACTTGATTATGTTTGGCTTGATACCGAAACATCTCAATCGCCAAGTTTTCAAATTCATGCGGTCTATCCTTCAATCCAATTACCGAATATTTTAATTCGTCCTTCAAATTCATTCTTCTGGGGCAAATACTTATCTTACGTGAAAATTTGGATTAAAATAAACCAAACCATTCTTTACTTCGTTTCTACAAAAATAGATTGAATTTATGAGGAATCTTTTTAAACTCTTTGTCTTATTCTTTTTAGCTGTCTCATTCACGAGTTGCTACAAAGAACCAAACTTTGATTTAAAACCAAATCTTGAGTTTCAGGAAATTCAAAAAGAAGTTAGAATTGATATTTTCACTGCCGCCAATAAAGACTCCGTTGTTATCGGCGTGAAATTTCAAGATGGCGATGGTGATCTCGGTCTAACAGAAAGTGAAAAAAGTGCTGCTCAAGAAAATAATGACTATAACTATTTGGTGAAATCTTTTAGAAAGAAAAATGGTGTATTTACCGAATCAAATTCACTTATTTCACTTTCGGGATACTTTCCAAGACTCAAAAACGACGATAAGGTTGGCCCTATAGAAGGCATTCTTTATTACACAGTAGAGTTTCCTCATCCATTTACTCCACGTAACGACACCTTGAAATTTGAAGTTCAGGTAAAAGACCGTTCCGGAAACCTTAGCAACAAAGTTGAGACTTCGGAGGTTGTTCTCAATGTTTCTAGATTATAATTCTAAACGTCGTCCCTTTATTAGCTTCGCTAGTTTTTACATATAACTTTCCTTGGTGGTAGGTTTCCACAATACGCTTAGCGAGAGTTAAACCCAAACCCCAACCTCTCTTTTTGGTAGAAAACCCAGGGCTAAATACTTTTGAAAGGTTTCTTTTACTAATCCCTTTTCCTGTATCTGTAATATCTATTGCCACTTTTCCTTTGGCCAGTGGTAAAATATCAATAGTTAAGTTTCCTTTAGCACTCATTGCATCAACCGCATTTTTGCATAAGTTTTCTATCACCCATTCGAATAGGTTTTTATTCACCATTTTAAGGTGAGGTTCTTCCAATTCATTGTTGATAAACCAATTAATTCTGGTCGAAATACGTTTTTCTAAATACTTAGCTGTGTTTTCAACCATGGCCCCTATATCCTCCTCATTCATGCTAGGTACAGACCCTATATTAGAAAAACGGTTGGTAATTGTCTCTAATCTGGAGATGTCCTTTTCCATTTCATGGGCTATAGAATCATCAAATTCAGCTCCAGAGCGAAGTACCTCAACCCAACCCAAAAGTGCTGAAATTGGCGTACCTAGCTGATGTGCAGTTTCTTTGGCCAAACCAACCCATACCCTGTTTTGCTCCGCCTTACGGGAAGAATTGTATGCTATAAATGCAAGCGATCCGAAGATTAAGAAAGTAGCTAAAAGCACGTATGGAAAAAACTTTAACTCCTTTAATATAAGGGAACTAGAGTAATATAAATATGCTCGCTGACCACCTAAATCTATTTCGATAGGATCATGCTCCTCGCTCATTTGTGCAATTTTGAGATAAAGCAGATCCTCTCGCTCCTTATCAGTAAAACTGGCAAGCTTGGTACTATCCGAAAACTCCGGAATATTAACATTTATACCCGGCTTTCCGTTTGTAACAAGTATCACTGGGATAGTTTCATTTGCTTCAACCACCTCGCTAATAAAAGTATAATCGCAATCATTGTTTATGTCTTGCTCAATGAAGAATCGCATACTCTCGGCGTAGAGTGTTGCATATTTTTTCTCCCTTTGATCTAGCTTTTGAGCTAATTGATTAAAATAAAACAAAACAGAAGCTGCAATTAGAAGCAATAGAACTATTACTACTATCCGCCCGCCAGAGATTTGTTTGTAGATATTAAAAAATACAGGATTAGATGCCATGTTTAAGAAACTGATCGCACAAAATTAATTTGAGACTATTGAAACCTTTTAACGTTACAATTCCTTTAATATTTGCACTTTAACAAGATTGGTTGCCACTATTTAGAATTTATCTAAATTAGTGAATTGTGATTTTGATCATAACAAATATATAGCAATCTGGGTGTAAATTTGCACTGTAGAAAAAAACGAATGCAAGGAAGCTTAAAAGTATTATCAATATCTTACAAGAACACCCCTCTCACTATCCGCGAGCAAATTGCACTTAGTGAAGCTGAGATCAAATCGATGTATTTGAAACTCAAGGATGTATTGGGCTTGTCGGAGGTTGTTATCCTTTCAACTTGCAACCGTACGGAAGTTTATTACTTGGCCGATATTGACATCCAAGAGACTATCTCAAAACTCTTGGCGATTGAAAAAGGTCTGTCATATGATAAAATTGCCCCTTTTATAATTTACTACAATAACGAGCAAGATGCTCTCAATTACCTTTTTGAAGTTGGTACTGGTCTTCATTCTCAAGTAGTAGGTGACTTACAGCTGCCAAATCAAATTAAGAATGCCTACCAATGGTCAGCAGATGCAGAAATGGCTGGTCCATTTATTCATCGCTTAATGCACACGGTATTTTTTGTCAACAAGCGAGTTTTTCAAGAAACTTCGTTTAGAGACGGTGCCGCATCGACCTCATACGCTGCAGTAGAAACAATTGAATCATTCTTACCACTTATTCCTGATGCTAAGATTTTAGTTCTTGGTCTTGGTGATGTAGGAAAAGATGTTTCGAAAACACTATTTGACAAAGGATACAAAGGGTTTACCATTTGTAATAGAACTTCGGAGAAAGCTGATAGAGCTGCTAACTCATTCGAAAGTGAAGTATTAGATTTCTCTGAACTTTACACTGCATTACCAAATTACGATATTATAATTTCTTCGGTTCAAGCCAATGAGCCAATTCTTAAGGTTGAAAACTTTAAGAATATAAAGAACGGTAAAGTTAAATACCTAATTGACCTTTCTATTCCACGTAGCATAGACCCAGAAGTAGAAAACCTCAGTGGTGTTGTACTTTATGGATTGGACGAAATACAACAAAGAGCATCAGAAGCCCTTGAGCGTAGAAAAGAATCTATTCCTACGGTAAAAAGTATCATTGCCGAGGCTGTGGAAGGACTTAATGACTGGTCTGAGCAAATGGTAGTTTCTCCAACTATCCAAAAACTCAAAGTTGCATTAGAAAAAATTCGCAAAGAAGAAATGGCCAAGTACATGAAAGGCCTAAGCGAAGAAGAAGCTGGGAAGGTAGAAAAAATCACTACTAGCATGATGCAGAAAGTGATGAAACTTCCAGTATTACAACTCAAAGCAGCTTGCAAGCGAGGTGAAGCAGACACGCTAATAGATGTATTAAATGACCTTTTTGACCTCGAAAAGGTAAATGTTTAAGCTTAAATTTCTACTTGGTTTCTTCATTATCTCTTGTGCTGCACAAGCACAATTTGAGCTTCAAGAACTCACGCCCAACATTCATATTTTCACAACCTACAATACCTACCAAGGCAACAAAATCTCGGCAAATGGCATGATTGCTATTACGAAGAAAGGTGCTATCGTAATAGATACTCCTTGGGATGAGGCGGAGTTTCAAACTTTGATCGACACTATCCAAAGCAAATGGGGCAAAGAGGTTAAAATCGTCATTGCAACACATTCTCACGCAGACAGAGCAGGTGGATTTGGTTTTTATAATGAAAAAGGAATTGAAACTATTAGCTCCAAACAAACCGACGAAATTCTAGCTTCGGAACTGAAGCCTAGAGCAAGCAAGGTTTTCCAAAAGGATACAACGATCAACTTGGGAGAGCAAAAGATTGAAGTAGTTTTCCCTGGAGAAGGGCACACCAAAGACAATGTGGTCGTTTATTTTGCGAAAGAAAAAGTCTTTTTTGGAGGTTGTTTCCTCAAAAGCGAAGGAGCAACCGACAAAGGATACATAGGAGAAGCAAATCTTGAAACTTGGCCAGCTGCTATAAAAGCAACACAAAAACGGTTTAGAAAGGCCCTATTTGTAATACCAGGACATGGTAAAGGTATTTCTCACAAAGCTTTTACAAATTCGCTAGAATTGCTACGAGAAAATTAATCTACGATTGCAACTTACAACTCTCCAATAGTGAAGGGAAACCTTGAACTATTGAAAAGCTAAACATCAACCGTTTATCCAACTAACCAATCATTTTTTCAACTATTAATCTTTCATAGCAGGAATGACCATTTTCATGCTTTTGAGTAATTAAAAGGTCGATTTTTAACACCAAAATTGAGCTGAAAATGTTAAATATGACAAATCTCATAACTACTTACGTATATATGGTATAGTTTTGGCTAATACCTTTGTATCATGGAAGTACAAATAACTAAAAGTAATTCTATTCAAGTTGATAACTCAAAGATTCTTAACCGTATCCTTTGGGTAAATAGAGCTGCTCTATTTGTTGTTTTTTACTGGTTTGGCTTTTTGAAACTTACCAATATTTCTCCTGCAGAAGGCTTGGTGACAAAGCTGCACGAACTCACCCTCGCTCCTCTTATTAATGTTGAATATTTTTTAATAATACTTGGTGTACTTGAGTGCTTTATAGGACTGCTATGGCTAGTACCCAAAGCCACAAAATGGACCTTTATACTGTTTTGTGCTCAAATGTTCGCCACTTTTTTACCACTACTGATGTGCCCTGCAGAAACATGGCAGAACATCATGGTACTCACCCTTACAGGTCAATATATTGTCAAAAATGTAGTACTTATTGCAAGTGCTTGTACCATCTATTTTATTTGGAAGAAGTAGATTCCCTCCACATTTAATAATTATCTTGCCAAGAAAAATTCCTGGCCGATGAAAAAATACGTTTTCTTACTACCCTTTCTACTTCTTCTAGCATGTTCTCCAGCCAAAAAATACGCAGATACAAAAACATATTGGGAAGAAGACATTAAAAAGCTTGAAGCACAAGACAAAATCGAAAACTACCCAGATGATGCAATTCTGTATATTGGGAGTTCTAGTATAAGGTTATGGAAGAATATTGATGAAGATATGCAGCCATACAACTCTATTCAAAGAGGATATGGCGGAGCCCACTTTTATGACCTTATTCATTTTACAGACAGATTAGTTTCCCCACATAAAATTCAAGCTTTGGTTATTTTTGTAGCCAATGACATTACTGGAGGAGATGCTGATATTCCACCCAAAGAAGTGTTAAGGCTTTTTAAATACACAGTTAGTGAAGTAAGGAAATCACACCCAAATATTCCAATTTTTCAAATTGCAATTACTCCAACACCGAGTCGTTGGGCGGTTTGGGATCAAACTAAACAAGCAAATGAGCTTTTACAGGCCTATTGTAATCGTACACAAGGTCTCCACTTTATAGAAACAGAAGAAGCTTTCCTAGATGGTGACGGCCAACCTAGACCAGAACTTTTTATTCAAGATATGCTCCACCTCAAGCAAGTTGGTTACGATATTTGGAAAGAATTAATTAAAAACGAACTTGACGCAGTACTTAAATGAAATATACCCTAATTATATTATCCCTGCTTGGTCTTTGGTCTTGCAATAGCAAGGAGGAAGAAACCACAACTGTAGAAGTTCTACCATCAGAAACAATGCTCATAGGAACCTACACTGGTACCGGAAGCCAAGGAATATACGAATATACATTCAACCCAAATGATGGTACCTTTGCAGAAAAGTCTATAATAGGCGGAGTAGAAAACCCTTCTTTTTTAAAGGCCAATAAAGCAGGAAATACCTTTTACTCTGTTTCCGAAGCAAATAAAGGCTCCCTCATTTCATTTTCAAAAGATAGCACGGGTTCTTGGAAAGAATTAAATAGGATTGAAGGTATTGGCTCTAGTCCATGCCATATCAACTTAGACAAAAGCGAAAAATGGATTTTTGTGGCCAATTATAGTAGTGGAGACTTGGTTGTTCTACCTATTGCAGCTGATGGTTCACTCGGCGAAATAAGCCAGCGAATAACTCATGAAGGAACTGGTCCAAATAAAAAAAGACAAACTAAGTCTCATGTGCACTCGGTAAATATTTCACCAGACAACACTTTGCTTTACGTTGCAGACTTGGGTATTGATAAAGTCGTGGTATACAATTTTGATCAAAATACAGGACAACTAAGCCCTAAAAGCGAAATAATGACCCCTTCAGGATCTGGTCCAAGGCATTTGACATTTCACCCTAGCAAATCTATCATCTATGTTATAGAAGAATTAACTTCTACTATTAGTGTCGTGGATATCAGTTCAGACTCTAGTGTGGTTATTCAAAACTTAACTACTCTACCTGAAGGATTTGATGAAGAAAGTTATTGTGCTGACATTCATATCGATAAAGCAGGAAAGTACTTATACGGCTCCAATCGCCTTCATGATACCATTGCTTTATTCGAAGTTCAAGAAGACGGAACAATTAAAGCAAAAAGCCATCACTCAACCCTAGGCTCATTTCCAAGGAATTTTGCTTTAGATCCTAGTGGAAAATACCTTATTGCTGCAAATCAGAAGTCGGATAACATCGTGATTTACAATATTGATCCTAGCGACGGAACAATAGGGCCGTTGACACAACAAATTAAAGTCCCAGCTCCCGTTTGCATTGAATTTATTCAATAAGTAATTGACTTCAACAAGTTAAACCTTTCTAGCTAACGCTATTTCGGTAATTTTGTCGTTAAATACATACCAAAAGTAAAATCGCTTGAAGTTTAATCTTTTTCTGTTAGTTGTACTTTGTTTCACCCTTGAGTCTTGCTTTTTATTTGAAAAGCCTGAGCCACCTATAGATCCTCCAGTTATAGAGGAAACGGTAAGCTTTGTGGATACACCAGATGCTTTTCCTATTCAAAGAGGATTAGTGGATGAGGCCTCTGGCTTGGTTGCCAGTAGAATAATAGAGAATGGACTTTGGGTACATCAAGATGGCAATAACCAGCCAGATCTTTATTTGATAAACAAACAAGCTGCACTACTAGGGAAATGGAGACTTCCGTTTGAAAACAGAGACTGGGAAGACATCGCTTGGGGTATTGACCCTGTGAATAAAAACAATTACCTATACATTGCGGACACTGGTGACAATGCAGTTCAGTACAACGAATATTATATATATAGGTTTTTGGAGCCAAAAAGTATTGATGATGGCATTGGTGGCCTAGAAAAGTTCAGCTTTAAGTACACCGGTGGGACTACTAATAGCTACAATTCGGAAGCATTATTGGTTGATCCAGCAACCGGAGATATTTATATAATAACTAAGGAAGGCTTTAACGTGAGTGTTTTCCGAATGACTTACCCTCAATCTACCACCACTGTAAATGATGCCAACTTTTTAGGTACTATTCCTTATTTCAACATTGTAGGTGCAGATATCTCGGCTGACGGCAAAGAAATATTAATGAAAAGCTATCCAGCGATCTATTTTTGGAAAAGAAAAGAAAATGAAAGTATTTACTCGGCTCTGTCAAGAAGTAGAGATGTAAGTCCTGCCTACGAAATTGAGCGTCAAGGCGAAGCTATCGGTTTTGATAAAGAACAAAACGGATTTTACACCTTAAGCGAAAGGGCAGAAGGCCCTCAAGTTTCTTTACGTTATTATGGGAAAATAAAGTCTGATAAATAATCGAGATTCACACTCCCATAATAAGGTATTAATACAATACTGAAATCAACCGAACATTTTGCCGAGCTTTCCTGCTCCCTGCATTTTGTTCATTTTCTTCATCATCTTTTTCATCTGATCAAATTGCTTAAGTAAGTTATTAACTTGCTGTACAGATGTACCACTACCTTTAGCAATTCTCATTTTACGCTTGCCATCGATGATGTCTGGATTCTCACGTTCCACTTTTGTCATGGACTGAATCACCGCCTCTATTGGCTTAAAAGACTCATTATCAATATCTAAGTCTTTTATTTGCTTACCCATTCCTGGGATCATGCCGAGTAAGTCTTTGACATTACCCATTTTCTTGATCTGCTGAATCTGCTGAATGAAGTCATTGAGGTCAAATTTGTTTTGCCTCATTTTCTTATTCAAGCTCTTGGCTTCGTCTTCGTCAAAAGCCTGCTGAGCACGCTCCACAAGAGAGATAACATCTCCCATTCCGAGGATTCTGCTCGCCATACGATCTGGATAGAAGATATCAAGATCTTCCATCTTCTCGCCAGTACTCATGAACTTGATTGGCTTCTCTACAACTGCACGAATAGAAAGTGCAGCTCCACCACGCGAATCACCATCTAGCTTAGTAAGTACAACTCCGTCAAAATTCAATCTCTCATTGAACGTCTTAGCTGTATTTACGGCATCTTGACCTGTCATGGAGTCAACCACAAATAAGATCTCCGATGGATTGATTGCATTTTTAATGTTTTCAACCTCATTCATCATCACCTCATCCACAGCTAAACGACCAGCTGTATCCACGATAATGATATTCTTCCCTTTTGCTTTAGCTTCTTTTACTGCATTTTGAGTAATCTCTACAGCATTCTTGTTATCAGGCTCAGCATATACATCTACGCCGATCTGCTCTCCTAAAACCTGAAGTTGCTGAATCGCTGCAGGACGATAAATATCACCTGCAACTAACATTACTTGCTTCCCTTGTTTTTTGAGATAGGAAGCAAACTTACCAGAAAAGGTTGTTTTTCCTGAACCTTGCAAACCTGCAATAAGAACAATTGCCGGCGAGCCAGTAATATTAACTTTTTGAGCTGTACCACCCATTAAGGCTGTAAGCTCCTCTTGAACAATTTTTGTAAAAAGTTGCCCAGGCTCTACCGCGATGTTCACTTTTCTGTCTAATGCCTCTTGCTTAACCTTATCGGTTACTTCTTTGGCTACTTTAAAGTTCACATCGGCATCTATAAGTGCCCTGCGTATCTCCTTTACTGTTGCCGCAATGTTTACATCAGTAATTCTTCCTTTGCCTTTAAGGGTTTTAAAGGCTCCTGCTAGTTTGTCCTGTAAGCTTTCGAACATGCTCTAAAATCTTTCTTTGTTGAAATGGAATACAAATTTAGCGTTTTGTTTCATGCAATTACAAAAAATCGGCACCTCATATCATATAAGGTGCCGATGGCAAAGGTCTTGTGGATTATTAGTACAAGCTTAAATTAATTGATCACTCTCCATAATTACTTAATTTCAGGAGTTGCAATTCTTGTTGTTTCTATTTTAAATGGTTTCTCGATAACTTCTTCACCATTTCTTACTTCAAAGCTATAAGCTCCATCAGATAAGAACGATAAGTCAAACTTCTTGATATAAGCTGTTTGCTTGTTTACTACTTCTTTGTAAAGCACTACTCCTGCTTCATCTTTGATAGTTACTACAGCTTTTTGAGTCAAATTACTTGCTGTAAGTACAAACTTAAGGCCTGCCATAGCTTTTACACTAAGCTCCGTTTCTGCTACTTTTACAATAGCCATGTCGTTATTTGCTACACTTGTGTTGCTTAATAATACTCCGATTAATAATGCAACTGATAAAATTGTACGTTTCATATTCTTTCTTTGGTTTTGTTTTCTTTAAACTTTATAATTCTTGGTTTTATACAAGCACTAATTCAAGTCCATCAGAAAACCTTTGTCGATGCAAACCTACCCTATTCGCCTAATACGAGTCAATTAAGAAATTGTTAAGTCCAAAAGTTCCTATCACGATCCTATGCATTTCTTTGAATAATACCACGTTCTTAGTTAGTTCCTATGAAGTTCTTGATATTGTACAAGGCTTTTTTTTCTGCCCTCAAAAGTTCAATTGTGATGGTTTCAAGAAATGAGTAGGATATTGAAGTTTTGAAATGAAAATAATTGTTGAAAAAATACAAACAAGTATTTCCTGCCTTTTCAAAATCACTAAATATTTGGCTTTCAAGGGTTCAAATTCACCTCAATCAGGGCATTGAATATTTGCAAAAAAACTTTCGATTCTGTAAAAATTGATTATTTTTTAAACTGAGCTTAGATTAATAAAGAAATATCCGTACTTTTGTCCTCCCATTTTAGGGGAGTAAAATTTTTATTAACAATTAATACTTGCAATGCCTACTATACAACAATTAGTAAGAAAAGGAAGAGAGCAACTTAAATACAAGTCGAAATCTCCGGCATTGGATTCTTGCCCACAGCGTCGTGGTGTTTGTACTCGTGTTTACACAACTACTCCAAAGAAGCCAAACTCGGCTTTGAGAAAAGTAGCTCGTGTACGCTTGACAAACCAGAAAGAAGTGAACGCTTATATCCCGGGTGAAGGTCACAACTTACAAGAGCACTCTATCGTATTGATAAGAGGTGGTCGTGTGAAAGATCTTCCTGGTGTGAGATATCACATCATCCGTGGGGCATTGGATACTGCCGGTGTTGCGAATCGTAACCAAAGTCGTTCTAAGTATGGTGCTAAGCGTCCTAAGCCAGGACAAGCTGCAGCTCCAGCGAAGAAAAAGTAAAACCCTGATTGATACCAATTCCTTTTAGTAGGATGTATTCATAAGGGAAGTAATGTTCCATCATTTGTGTGGAATGTGAATTAGTTTAACAAACGATACCTCGTTAACAAAAAAGAAAAATGAGAAAAGCAAAACCAAAAAAGCGTTACGTACTACCTGATCCTAAGTTTAAGGATGTAGTTGTAACGAAATTTGTGAACAACTTGATGATTCAAGGTAAGAAAAGTCTTGCGTACAGAATTTTTTACGGTGCACTTGATATCGTAGAAAAGAAAACGGAAGAAAACGGTCTTGAAGCATGGAAAAAAGCATTGAACAATGTGTCTCCATCTGTTGAGGTAAAAAGCCGAAGAGTGGGTGGTGCTACTTTCCAAGTTCCTACTGAGGTAAGAGCTGAAAGACGCCAAGCATTGGGTATGAAATGGTTGATCAGCTATGCTCGTAAGAGAGGTGAAAAAACCATTACTGAGCGTTTGGCTGGCGAGATTATCGCAGCAGCTAAAGGTGAAGGTTCTGCCGTTAAGAAGAAAGATGATACTCACAGAATGGCGGATGCTAACAAAGCATTCTCTCACTTCAGAGTGTAAGATTCTTCGCAAAAAAATTAAAGCCACTTTCAGTAATGAAGGTGGCTTTTTTTATGGAAAAAACTCCAGGAAAGGCTGTTCCAATAACAAGTTTACATGGTTTTTGAAAAATACATTCCCTAGGAGCAATTTCCGAAAGGCAGATAACTCATTTAAAGCTTTATCTCGGGTTTAACTTAGAATAAGATTACTGTTTTGCCGATAGTTTTTCCTGACTCTTGCATTTGGTGTGCCAGTTTAAGATTCTCTACCGTAAACCCATTCAAAGTAGTAGTTAAGGTCGATTTAATTGTGCCTGCATCTAATAGATCTGAAATGATATTTAAAATTTCGTGCTGTCTAGCTATATCTTCGGTAGTAAACATGGAACGTGTGTACATGAGCTCCCAAGAAAACGTTACACTCTTAGCTTTTAAAATATTCAAATTTAATGGCTTACTACTTTCCGTTATTGAAACGATATGACCCTGAGGTTTAATGATCTCTGCAGCGATTTCCCAATATCCCTCCAAATCAACAAAGTCCAAGATATAATTTACCTGACTATGATTTATCTTTTCTAATTCTTCTTTTAAATTATGGTGATTTACCACAAAATCCGCACCCATATCCTTGCACCATTGTACTGAGTCTGGCCTTGAGGCAGTTGCAATTACGGTAAGGTTTCCAATCTTTTTTGCAAGTTGGATTGCCAATGAGCCTACACCACCAGCTCCGGCTAATATTAAAACAGTTTTTCCTTTATCTGTCTCTGAGTTTATTTTAATTCGATCAAATAGTGATTCAAAAGCTGTTAATCCAGTTAATGGAATTGCCGCTGCTTCTGCCAAGCTCAAATTTTTAGGTTTTTTACCTACAATGCGTTCATCTACAAGTTGATACTCTGCGTTACTCCCACTTCTTGTTAAGTCCCCAGCATAATACACTTGGTCGCCAATTTTAAACTTTGATGTTTTGTCACCTACGGCCTCCACGACACCTACGGCATCCCAGCCAATAATTTTAGGTGTTTCTAAAACTGAATCTTTTGCAGCGTTTTCTCTTATTTTAAAATCGACAGGATTAACAGAAATAGCTTCAATTTTAACCAACAAATCAAATCCTGATGGAGATGGTATTTCGGTTTCAAATTCAATAAAACTATTATTGTCTGTAATTGGTAATGATTGCTTAAACCCTATTGCTTTCATATTTTTCTGATTATTCATTCTAACTATACTTTTTATAGTTGCAAAAGTAATTATAGTATTTTACCTTTGCAATAACGGTCAAAAAGGATAGTATCAAATATGTATACATTTAATGGAAAGGAGTACCCCTGTTGTGCGAGTTTAACAATGGGACTTATTGGTGGAAAGTGGAAGACAGTAATCTTGTACCATCTGCGAAATGAAAAGCTGCGGTATAACGAATTGAGAAAAGAAATGCCAACAGTAACTGAACGAACCTTAAGTTTGCAATTAAAGACTTTGGAAGAAGATGGAATAATTAAACGTAAGGTTTACACGTCGAAGCCACCCTTAAAAGTCGAGTACTCCTTAACTGATTTTGGTAAGACTTTACTTCCAGTAGTCATGTCAATAGCAGAATGGGGCAATTATGCAGTTGAAAACCATTTGGAGTCAATTAAAAGTTAATTTTATTAAACTCCTCTTTGCGATAAAACCAATTTCGCAGCCTTCACTGCTTCTTTGGTATAATTTCTTTTTTCCCATTAAAACTAAGCAAATCGAATAGTGTAATGATGACTAAACCTTTACCACCAATAGCTAAAAATGAGTGTCTTCACTTCCACAGTCACCTTTAACTCAGTTTCCCAAATATTTATTACCCTGTTTATATTCTAGAATTGGCATTTTGTATTCGCCATCTTCCTGAGCCGGTTCCACTTTTATCATCGTGTGTTTCCCTTCTGGTTTGAGGACAGGCATTTTACTTTCAAATGGTTTTGGCGAAAGCAATTGTTGCCTTAGAGCTTCTTCCTTCAAGCTTTTAAATCCTTCAACCCTTGGGTTTGTTTTCTCAAGATATCGTCCATTGTAAGCAAAGGCTTCTAAATCCCCTCCTTTTTTCTCTCCAGAATATGGAATGTGAGATTGAGCGTTAACTGCGTAAAAGCAAAAGACTAGAAATAAAATGAATAGTGCTTTGGTATACATATCATTGTGTTTGCTAACCAAAACTCCCACTTACTTAAAAGAAAAGCAAGGTTTTTAACATTTAATCAAAGCACTTTACATCCCAAAAATTGCCTTCAACTCATTGGCCTCTTGTGGTTTCATTCTGCCAGCTAATACCAATCTAAGTTGCCTTCTGCGAAGTGCTCCATTGTAAAGTTCTTTCTCTTCGTCAGTAATAGGCTCCAAACCCGGCACTTCAGCTGGATTTCCATTTTCATCAAGTGCCACGTAAGTTAGAAATGCTGAATTTGTATGTTTCTTAGTACCTGCAGGTATATTTTCGGTAAATACACTTACCATTACCTCCATCGATGTTTTGAAAGCACGTGTGATTTTTGCCTCCAAAGTAATAACGTCACCCATGGGAATAGAATCGGTAAAAGACATATTGTCAAGAGAAGCAGTCACCACCAGCTTATTGGAGTGTTTCTGACCTGCAATAGCACCAATGAGATCAATTTTTCTCATTAGGTTGCCGCCCATGAGATTATTGAATGCATTCGTGTCATTTGGTAATATCATTTCCGAATTATAAGTTATGGATTCGCTAACTTTTTTGGATGAAATCATAAGTTTTAATTAATGGCTGCAAGTTAGCCTGACTTTCTTATTTCTTGAAAAGTTATTGCTAAAATCACATTTTTCAATGTCATCTCCTTAAAGAAAAAACTATTAATAAAGCTCAATACTAGCCTATTGACTTACTTTTTAGAAAATTTTATCAACTTTACCTGTGACTAATTTTAAGGCACTACGTCTATATATTGATTCGCAATTAAAGTAGTAAAACTTTAAAAGCCTTTCCCACTACCCACAAATAAATCCATAACAATTTTTACACAGCAGTTTATTTATTCAATTGATGAATAGAGAGGAGTTGAACAGGAAACGTGATGAAAGAATCACTTTTGAAAAAAGTTTTAAACAAGAAAGAGATTATGTGAAGGAAGCTAAAGCACTTGCGAAAAAACAAAGAAGTAATAATCCTATTAGCTTTTACCGTAAGTACTTCCGAGCCATTTTTAGAATTAAAAACAAAGGAAACCATGACCAAAATTGAATCAAAGCAATTTACAAAAGATCAAATAAACGATTATTTGGATGGAAAAATGGATGGTGACCAGTTACTAGAATTTGAAACTGAAATATTCACCAGCACTCACCTTGAGAAAGAAGTGGCAATGGAAGTTCTACAAAGAATGCGTAACCAACATTCGGAGCCTCAAATGAAGACAATTAATAAGGGCGTTGTAGAAGACAAACCTAATCTAAGCACAAACACTAGAACTAAGCAGAAAAGCTGTTTTGATAAATACTTCAACTTCCTTTCTAGCAATTAAAAAACATAAAGTAACCCCAAACACTCCCATCTAACCACGGGTAAGTAGAGGCTGTCTCATTATAAACGTGGGTCAGCCTTCTTTTTTGAATAAAAGTGTAATTCTTGTGACAATCTCTTCTGGTTTTGGTGCGGGGAGTTTAAAATGAGGCCGAAATAGCCCTTATGAAGCCATTTTTTGGATATTGTGTGCAAGGGCGAGCAAGCCCGTTTCGATGAGGACTTTTTCTTTTCCTCTTAACATAAATCTTCTGAAGTTTTTGTTTTGCTTGATGTTTCCAAAGACTGCTTCCACATCTGCTGGCCTTTGGGAGCGATGTTTTATTCCCTCTGGACTTAGTAGCTTTTGTCGTGCTTTGTCTTTTAATCTTTTTGCATTGTGATTGACTTGGACAAGTCGATTTCCTTTGGCTTTGTGGCAGGCTCCTTTCAATGGGCAATTGTCACAGTTTTTTGCTTGATAAAAGCTTATTTGTTGTTGGTATCCAGATTTTCTTTTCTCTGTTTTTTCATAGACTTTCTCCATTTTTTGACCCATCGGACAGATAAAAAAGTCGTTCTCCGAATCGTAATACAGGTTCTCTGACTTGAAGGCATCTTCAGGCTTTATCTTCCCTTTGGCTTTTTGCTCTTTATGGAAGTAATTGTATTTCACATAGCCCTCAAGTTCATTGTTCTCTAAATATTGATAGTTTTCTTCCGAGCCATAGCCGGCATCGGCCACCACTTCTTCTGGTAATTTTTTATAGAGCTCTTTGAAGGTTTCTAGGTGGAGTGGTAAGGTATATACATCGTTGGCATATTGGTAGATGTCGTAGTTTAGAATACATTGATTACAAGTACTTATCTGCCAGTTGTAGCCCGCTTTTAGCTGACCATTGAGCATGTGGTCGTCTTTCATTCGCATAAAAGTGGCATCTGGATCTGTCTTGGAATAGGAGTTTCGATCACCCATCAGCTTTTGCTGAACTTCGTATTTCTTTAGATTCTTTGGCCAATTGTTCTTTGCATAATTCAGCTTTTGCTTCACTTTCGGATCTACTTCTTTGCCTTTTAAGGCTTGATTGATTTGCCCGATAGTCTGTTCTACTTTTTGAGAATCTATCTTTTCAAAAATAGTGGGCGAGTTATCTTTCATCTCCTCGGAGGCTACCTTTTCGGCATAGTTCCAAAGGTCTTTAAGCTGTTCTTTTATCCTTTCTGTATTCCGCTTTATAGACTTGCCCCATACAAAAGTGTATTTATTGGCATTGGCCTCTATTTTGGTTCCATCCACATAAACCGTCTTTAAATCTACCAGTCCTTGATCTGCCATCAGTAAAACGACTTGACCAAAAACCTCTTTCAATACCGACTTCAATCTATCCGTTCTAAATCGGTTTATTGTATTATGGTCTGGTCGCTGCATGCCAGCAAGCCACATGAAGTGAATGTTTGAACTGACGGCTTCTTCTATTTTTCGAGAGGAATAAATATTGCTGATATAGCCGTAAATAATAATTTTTAACATCATTCGTGGATGAAATGATGAACTTCCGCCTCCAGAATACTTCTGCAATAATGAATCAATATCTATCTCATCTATGATTCTTTGTACCAATCGAACCACGTGATTTTCGGGAATTAATTCATTTAACGATGGAGGAAGAAGGGATAGCTGATAAGGATCATAATCCTTAAATACAGGCTTCTTTTTGACTCCTTTTTTCATAACTGAAGTTACAAAAAAATCTATAAAAAAGAGACTGCCCTTTTGAGACAGCCTCTTTACTTTATTCGATTAATAAAGTTTAACAAGACATAATAGCAATAAATAGAAGTAATTTATATTACTTTGTATTTCAAAGTACTTTTACTCAATGAAGATAAACATTAGCAAAGCGACTCGATCATTTATTGTATTATCGATATTATCCATTAGTTTATTCGGAATTAGGTTCATGCATACTGGAGCATCATTTGGTCTTGGGCTCGTATGGAATCTCTTTTTAGCATGGATTCCTCTATTCTTTGCATTACTTGCACGTCGGCTTAGCCAAAAACCATTTTTCAAATATTTGGCAATGGCTATTTGGCTACTGTTCTTTCCAAACGCACCTTACATCATTACTGACCTGGTTCATTTGGATCACTTACCAGCACATTTATGGTGGTATGATTCAATGGGTATCTTTGTTGTGGCATTCACGGGACTATTACTTGGAATATATTCAGTAAGCATCATTCATCAAATTTGGAGAAAGGACTTTGGAGCTTTCTTTGCATGGCACGCAGTGGTAGTCAGTATGGGCTTATGCGGGTTTGGAATATACCTTGGTCGTTTCTTAAGGTTAAACTCTTGGGATATCATTACGCATCCATTTAGACTTGCTAGGTATTGCATCAACTCTTTGGGCAATCCACTTGCAATGCAAACTACATTACTTTTTGGAGCTGTACTCACTGCTGTTTATTTAGCATTTTATTACATCAATCAAAACGAAAATGAACTTCAAAAAGCTAATTAAAAGTTTTTCTTTTGCTTTTAAAGGACTGATTTCTTTGCTGAAAAGTGAAAACAATTTTCAATTTCATTTTGCTACAATGATTTTAGTTATCGCTTGCGGTTTTGTGTTTAAAATCACACAAACTGATTGGTACATTATTCTAATTCTATTTGCCCTAGTTTTTTCAGCAGAAGCATTTAATACTGGCTTAGAGAAGTTATGCGATTTTGTACATCCCGAGCATCACCAAAAAATAGGAATTATTAAAGACATAGCAGCCGCAGGAGTTTTGATAGTAGCGACCGTTGCGGCCATCATTGGTTTACTCATTTTTTATCCAAAAGTATTTTAACAATGCAGAATCACCTAGAAGATTTGAAAGAAATAAGGCAGCTCATGGAGCGGTCAAGCAAGTTTTTGTCCTTGAGTGGATTGAGCGGTATTGCGGTGGGAGTAATTGCTATTTTCGCTGCTGTTTTTGTATACATGAGACAGCTATTAGTCTTTGGATCTTCATATTCCCGCTATTTCAATTGGGCAGATCGTTACTTTTTGATTCTCGCCGCACTTGTAACTATGGCTCTAGCGATTGTAGCAGGAATCTTTTTCACAAAAAAGAAAGCAAAAAAGAACAAAGAAAAGATTTGGAATAAAC
This sequence comes from Spirosomataceae bacterium TFI 002, assembly GCA_900230115.1. Classification (NCBI taxonomy): domain Bacteria; kingdom Pseudomonadati; phylum Bacteroidota; class Cytophagia; order Cytophagales; family Spirosomataceae; species Spirosomataceae bacterium TFI 002. Next base: position 2,276,000 of record LT907983.1, read on the forward strand.
TCAGTCAAAAACTTGTGCTCGCTATGAGTCTGCCTTTACTTGCAGGCGGTTTTACGTGTCTTGCTCTTTTGGTTCATGGAATCATATGGCCACTTGCAGGCTTAACCCTTGTGTTTTACGGAATGGCACTAATAAATGGATCTCAATATACTTATCAAGACGTGTACTATTTGGGGATATGTGAGGTGATTTTAGGTATAATTGCACTGTTTTGGGTGGGGTATTCTCTCCTTTTTTGGGCTGTGGGTTTTGGAGTTTTGCACATTGTATACGGTGCAAGAATGTATGTAAAATACGATAAATGAATTTAGACGACTTTCATAAGGCATTTGAGAATAAGGCTCGCTTGGGTATCATGTCCATTCTGATGGTCCGTGACGCTGCAACTTTTGGTGAGCTAAAAGACCTGCTGGACATGACTGATGGCAACCTGGCAACCCATTTAAAGGCTATTGAAAAAGAGGATTTCATTTCAGTTAATAAGGAGTTTGTGAACCGTAAACCTCAAACAACTTATGCCGCTACGAAGGCTGGGAAAGTAGCTTTTGAAGCCCACCTTAAAGTCTTGGAAGAACTAATAAAGAACAGTTTGTAGTATTTTTTTATTCATGTACTTTGTTTTTCAAAGTACTTTTAATAATTGATGGTGATAAATTTAAATTTTAAATACCTGAGCTGGTTTACGATTCTATTTCTGATAGAAACTGCCATTGCCATTTGGGTCAAAGACTCTTTTATAAGGCCATTTTTCGGAGACTTTTTGGCCTTAATTACCCTTTACTGTCTCATTAGAGGATTTATCAATACAAGCTATTTACGTGCAGTGCTCACAAGTCTAGTTGTTTCCTACCTAATCGAAGGACTACAGTACATTGATTTTCTGTCGATTGTAAACCTGAAAGAAAACAAAATACTCAGAATAGTACTCGGTACTTCATTCACTTGGGGAGACATGGTAGCCTATACCCTTGGTGCAGTTTTAGTTTATTTAGTTGAAAATAAAAGACAGCAATCATGAAAATCACTCAAGAAATATGGGCTAAGTCTGATACTGTCCTATTCATATTTGCAGGTGCAGCGGCAGAGTTTTCGCTCAATAAAGCAGTAGACTGGTTGTATTTTACTGGCAAGCTGCCTGCTGATCCTCTTGGGAGGTTGTTTTCAACAGTTGAATATGCACAACGAATTCTATTTCTGGATGAAAAAGCTTCGCAAAAAGCAATTCAGCAAATCGCTCAAATTCATAAAGGCGTGGAAAAGTCAAGAGGAGCCGCCATTCCCGACTGGGCCTATAGAGATGTCTTGTACATGCTCGTTTATTATTCCATTGCAAGTTTCGAACTGCTTGAAAGGCAATTAACCGAAGCCCAAAAGGAAGAAGTGCTTCAAGAGTTTTTGAAAGTTGGTCACGGAATGGGACTACAAAAACTTCCAATCAATTACCAAGAATGGTGCATTGCTAGAGAAGCACATCTTTCGCAAAACCTCGAGCATAGTAAATTCACAAGTGATCTCTATTTACAATATCGAATGCATTTAGGTTGGTTTCGCCACACTTTATTACTTGAAATACAAAAGCTTTTGGTACCAAAACTTGTACATAGAAAGCTAGCACTCGGCTCGTTCACTTTCCTAAAAATAGCAGTACCACTCTACAAACTAATCAGACGATTCAGGCTTTCTATCATTCTAAAAAATGCAATGATGCCAAGCAAATACAGCACACAAATTCAAAACTTAAATATCACATAATTATGAAAAATGAGAGTCCGTCTTTTTTTAGGTCAAAAGTTGCCAAAGGCATCTATGTTGGAATATTTACCCTTGCAATGGGTATCCCACTTATTTTCGTTTCAAGTCTTGTAAAGGAAAGGCAGCAAAGAAAGTCTGAAGTTGAAAAGGAGGTAACGAATCAATGGAGTAACGCACAGGAGATTAAAAGCGTGTTTATTACTATACCATTTACCGAAAACATCCAAAAAGAATCAATTGTAAACGGTAAGAAAATAACTACGATTGAAAAAGTTGAAAGTAGAATTTATATTTCACCCAAATCTATGAATGTCGTAGGCAAAGTAGACCCCGAAATACGGAAACTTGGAATTTATGAAGTGGTAGTTTACAATTCATTATTCAGCATTTCTGGTGAGTTCGAAAAGATAGATTTACCTAATAAATCAACCCGCATTTATGACGAAATGAAAGCACAAATTATTTTCGGAGTGGAAGACATTCGTGGTTTACAGGAAGAATTAATTGTCAGTTTTGGTGAACAAAAGGTCTCTTTAGAAAATAGTGATATCAACGGATTTTTAGCTCAAAATGTCACGCTACCTACCGCAAACACACCTTATAGTTTCAAATTAAATATAAGAGGAAGTAAGAACTTAACATTCGTACCGACAGCCGCAAACACAAAAATAGAAATCAATTCAAAATGGAGTTCACCAGGGTTTTATGGTGCTTTTTTACCTAGTCATGATATTCGCAAAAACGGCTTTAAAGCAGAATGGGCAGTCTTGGAACTGAATAGAAACTTATCGAGAGTTTTCTATGATTTAAATAACAGCAGTTGGCAAGAATATAGCTTTGGTGTCAACCTTGTAGAAACTGCAAATAATTATCACAAAAACGAGCGAGCAGCTAAATATGGCTTGTTGATTATTGCATTGACTTTTTTAGCATTCTTTTTCGTAGAAGTACTAACTGATCAAAAAGTTAATATGATCCAATATGGACTCATCGGTCTGGCATTAATAATTTTCTACTGCCTACTCCTTTCTATTTCAGAGTACCTATTATTCAATTATGCTTATTTAATTAGTAGTGCAATGACCGTAATTTTAATCTTTCTATTTTCTAAAAGCCTACTCGGAAGCCTCAAGCCAGCATTAGCGGTTTCTGGCTTAATTGCCATCCTGTATACATTTATCTTTACAATAATACAGTTAGATGATACGGCATTGCTAATTGGTAGTCTAGGACTATTCATAATACTCGCTTTCACAATGTGGATATCACGAAAAGTAAAATGGGAGTCTTAGATGACTCGCTTGGGGAGTTGAATGTTCGAAATCAATTCCCCAAATTGAATTAACCTATTGTATTTGCGACGAAGTAAACCTACTTTAAAACAAACTTGATCAACGGCGTTTTTATCAAAAAGCACTTAAAAGCGTTCTTAAACTCAAGGCAATTAATAAAAGGCCAACAAGTATTGTAGCTGACTTTGTAGGAATCTTGTTTACTAAAAATGCTCCGATTGGTGCCGCTATTATTCCGCCGATAATAAGTCCAGCTATTACCCTCCACCCACTGATTCCACCAAACAAAATAAAGGTAACTCCACTTGCAAATGAAATCGCAAACTCTGCTGTATTTACAGACCCAATTGTGTATCTCGCCTCACCTCCACGACTCATTAATGTAGAAGTTACGATAGGCCCCCAACCTCCACCACCAACTGCATCCATAAACCCACCAAAAACAGCCAATAATCCTATCCTCTTTGTATCTCTCTTTACGATGTTTTTTCTCAAGCCCTTTATCACAATTGTAACTGCCAAAATGATCATGTACACAGCAATATATGGCTTAATTGCCTTTCCATCAATGACATCAGCAAGAAGATATGCTCCTACAAATGACCCTAACACTCCGGGTAAAATGAGTCTTATGACCAATTTTTTATCAATGTTTTTGAACTTATAATGAGAGATTGCAGAAGCTCCAGTAGTGAACATTTCTGCTACATGAACGCCCATACTACTTATTACTGGACTTACTCCAAATGATAACAAAAACGAGGTTGAGGTTGCCCCATAACCCATACCAAGTGTTCCGTCAACAAGTTGTGCAAACACCCCAATCATCAAAAAGATAAAAAAGTCGGTATCAAAGCCATTGGAGATATTGACCCAAGTAAACTTTTCATGATAATTAAAGGCAATAGATACCAGTAAGGAAAGCATCAATACCACAGGAATCACGTACCATAAACTATTTTTAAAACCTGATTCAGAGACTTCACTTTCCGCCAATTCTAAATTATTTACTTTCAATCTTTCTTAGGTTAATTTTGTGATAAACTGTAAAGCGAATTATGTTTCTGTTGTAGAAATCAATGCCAGATGCCCTCTGCTGGAACAAGTTCATATAGCCCAATTCAGCTGAAATATTTTTGCCGAAACCTTGTTCTATTCCTACATAAAGCCTTCGCTGATCAAATTGATTGTAGATGACCTTTCTACCAGTGTTTAGCATTATTTCAGTATTCGCCTTTAGAGTGGTGGAAGATCGTGAATCAGCTCTATTCAACAGATAGTTTAGTTGGACTCTATACCTACACCTCAAATTGAAACTATAGCCATCCAGAAGCTCGTTACTGTAGTTTTTATGAATGAATCTCTCGTCTATTCTTATCCTTTGCTGAATTTTCAATTTGGGAGAAGTGGAAAAACTATAATTAATTTCTTGTGTAGGACGCAACTCAGGCACTACTAAACCCGAATTTGAAGAGGGAATTTGTGGACTTTGCAATGAATAAGTTAAGCCTGCACCAAGTTCCAAACTCGGCGACAACTTGTAGTGTAGTCTAGAATGTCCAATAAAATGATGCTGGATATTAGAACTTAAAAACCGCCTTTCATCTAGCTCATTATGCCAAGTGAAAGTCTTATTAATCTTTAACTGATTATAATACCTTACCCAATATAGGTTTTGGTTGGTAATTTGCTTTTCCTGTGCAAATACCTTCGCACCTATTAAGCAAAGAGGAAAAATCAGCATTAGTCTCAAGTCAATAAATATTTAAAAAGATAAACAGCCGCAAATGTAATACTCTATTTAATCTATGGACTTTATAGTTTAATATTTATTTTCATTGCCCACATAAATCTAAAGTTACCCAATAAGAACCCTGTAGTACCTTTTGAAACAATAAACAGATAAGATAACTTTCATTCCCCGTTACTAATTCTCAATGAAGTGAATATTTTTGAAGAGCAAAATTTAAAAACCCTTACCTTTACAACTAAAGAATACTACTCCCAAAAGAATGACAGATCGCTACATGCAGCGAGGTGTATCGGCCTCCAAAGAAGATGTTCACAAAGCCATAGAAAAGCTCGACAAGGGGCTATTCCCAAAAGCCTTTTGCAAGATTTCACCCGATACCCTAGGCGGAGATGCCGCATACTGCAATATTATGCACGCCGATGGGGCTGGTACTAAGACTTCTCTTGCTTATCTATATTGGAAAGAAACTGGTGATCTCAGTGTATGGAAAGGTATTGCTCAAGACAGCATTATCATGAATACGGATGACCTCCTTTGTGTGGGAGCTACGGGCCCTATTTTAATGTCTTCCTCTATAGATCGTAATAAAATGAAGATCCCTGGCGAAGTAATTTCGGCATTGATCAATGGTGCAGAAGAAGTACTTGAAATGCTTCGCTCACACGGTTTTGAGATACATTCTACTGGTGGTGAAACCGCAGATGTAGGAGATTTGGTGAGAACAATTACCGTTAACACAACTGTAATTGGTCGCATGAAAAGAGCTGATGTAATCTCAAATGATAACATAAAACCTGGCGATGTTATCGTGGGAATGGCGTCTTACGGTCAGGCAACATACGAAACTGAGTACAATGGAGGAATGGGCAGCAATGGTCTTACCAGTGCTCGTCACGACGTATTAGATAAACTTTATACCAAAAAATATCCTGAAAGCTACGATAGTGAAATCCATAGTTCTCTGATTTATTCGGGAACAAAAAACCTGAAGGATACAGTAAAGTTACCAAATGGCGAAAGCATAAGCATAGGGAAACTTATTCTGTCCCCTACCCGCACCTATGCTCCCGTAATTAAAAAAGCACTTGAGAAAATGCGTGCCAATATTCATGGAATGGTTCATTGCAGTGGTGGTGCACAAACAAAGATTCTTCACTTTATAGAAGGCTTACATATCGTCAAAAACAACATGTTGCCTATACCTCCACTTTTTAATTTGATCCAAAAAGAAAGCGGAACGAGCTGGCAAGAGATGTACAAAGTTTTCAATATGGGTCATCGCATGGAAGTTTATTTACCAAAAGAAAAAGCTCAAGAGCTGATCGATATTTCTACGTCATTTGGAATAGAAGCACAAGTTATTGGTCATGTGGAAGCGGCTGATTCCAAGAAGGTCACTGTAAGTTCGGAGCATGGAGTGTTTGAGTATGAGTGATTTCGTATTTTTATGCTTTAGGGACAAAAGCTCTCGTATTGGGTAAAATTATCTTCAATTTAAAAGCCAAGTACGGCATTTAGCCCCGCTCAATAAGTGTGGTCTACTTTTTGCACTACTAGTTAAAAAAGGCATGTAAATTTGATTTACAATAGCTTTTCTAAACACATGTAAGTGCCCATGAGAATACCTCTACTTTTCAGTTGCATACTGCTGAATCTTAATGCCTTCTGCCAATCACCAACAACCTTTGGGAAAGGAAATATTGAAGGCGTAAGTGTCACATCAAGTTCTAATTCTACATCAGGAATTGAGACCTTGCTCACCACTGGTTATTTGCCCAATGACAATGCTGCTTCACGCTTTTTATCTCAAGCAACATTTGGAGCTGACTCCACAACAATCCAACAAGTAAAAGCAATAGGAATTGAGCCGTGGCTTGATCAGCAATTGGCAATGCAACCTGGGTTCAATTTCCATCAGTTTATAGCTCAAAAACACATAGAAATTCGCGATTCTTTAAGGTTGAAGTCGCCATCTGCTACAATAGAATTGAAAGATGTTTTTATAGGAGACGAAATGTTTGACTTAGCTTGGTTTCAAGGTGCTATGACAACTCCAGACCAAGTTAGATGGCGTGTAAGCTTTGCACTCAGCGAAATTTTTGTCACTTCACGAAATTCTCCATTTGCCGAAAACGCATATGCATTGGGTGATTATTACGATGTGCTCAATGAGCACGCTTTTGGCAACTATCGCTCCCTTATTGATAGTATTACATATCATCCAGCCATGGCGATTTATCTTACGTACATGAATAACCATGCTACCGACACAACCGACGGAAAGCAGGTTTTTCCAGATGAAAACTATGCCCGCGAATTAATGCAACTTTTTTCTATCGGTTTATATGAACTCAACATAGATGGAACAGAGAAAAAAGATGTAAACGGAAACAGTATTCCAACTTATGACAATAGTGACATAGCTGGTCTTGCGAAGGTGTTCACAGGCTTATCGTGGCAAGATTCCAGGTATTTAGGCGACCGACAAACAGGCGACTTAAGAGATTTATGGTATACCAAAAGGTTGAAATTTTTCCCAATTGATAGTAGCAAATTAAGTAGAATTGTCAATGGTCATGAGCCAGGTGCAAAATTCTTTTTGGGTCAAATGATTCCAAACCGACCAGTTGCACAAGGTGAACAGGACATTCAAGATGCCCTTAATATTATTTTTAATCACCCCAATGTTGGGCCGTTTATGGCACTTCGCCTTATTCAAAGGCTCGTAACATCAAACCCAACACCAGCATATGTTGCACGGGTCGCAACAGTATTCAACAACAATGGCTACGGAGTTAGAGGTGATCTTAGGGCCGTGGTAAGAGCAATATTACTTGACAACGAGGCGAGAGAATGTTGCAATGGATTGGAACCATACAAAGGGCATTTGAAAGAGCCATTTGTGAGGTATATGAATTTAGTCAAAGGTTTAAACTTAACTTCAACTACCGGTAGGTTTAGAAACAGAATGACAGAGGTTTACAACCAAACCGATCAAAAGCCACTAGCTTCTCCTTCAGTATTTAACTTTTTTCATACAGACTATCAGCCTGACAACTCTTACACGGAAAATAACAAATACGCTCCTGAGTTCGAAATTCTGAACTCTCAAACACTCACAGGTTACCTAAATGCCCTTAAAGAGTGGTTGATTGATAATGACCCAGTGGACTACTATGGAATATTTAGTCAAGAAACTTATAAACCAGAAGAGAGGCCGGGTTTTGATTTAGAAAAATATAGGTACCTCGCACAAGACAAATATATTCCAGAGCTCCTGGACAAGTTCAATCATATTTTCGCCCATGGCAGCCTTTCGCCCAAGTCTTTAGAAATTATTAAAAACTCTTTGGATCAAATGACTGTCAGAAAATATAGCGATGGTTCACTTGACCAAACAGAACTTGACCGAAAGCTAAGAATCGCAATTTTCCTAATAATGTCTTCCCCAGACTACCTCATAAACAAGTAACATGAAAAGAAGAGACTTTATCAAACATGCTTCATGTGGAGCAATGGGAGCTGGAACACTTTTAAGTACACTTACAAGCCTAGGTTCTGTAAACGGAGCAGTTAAAAAAGAAACCACATCTCCACCAGAAGACTACAAGGCAATTGTGTGTATTTTACTTGCAGGTGGGATGGACTCATACAACGTACTAATTCCTAATGGAATTGGTACAAATGGAGACAATGGCTTAGCAGAATATAACGCAATTAGAACTGACTTGGCTATTAGTAACCCTTTGGCACTCAACAATCCATTGGCAAATAGCTTCAGAGGTCGCTTAAGTCCTTATCAGTCATTTGGGGTACACCCAGGCATGACAGGTGTGAGAGATTTATACAATGCAGGAAAGCTCTCCTTTTTGTCCAATATAGGAACATTGGTAGAGCCGGTTGCGGATAAAACAGCATATCAAAATAGTGCCACCAAGCTGCCTTTGGGTATATATTCTCACGCAGATCAAATTATGCAATGGCAAACAAGTGTACCTCAAAGTAGAGATGCACTTGGAGTAGGAGGTCGAATTGCTGATTTATTGAATGCTTCAAATCAAAATGAAGCTATATCAATGAATCTTTCTTTTGCCGGAAGAAATATCTTTCAGCGTGGAAATAACATAACTGAATATTCGCTTAGCAATGATATTGACCCAAATAAGGTCGGATTCGAAACTTTACCCAACTGGGGAAATACTGGACTTCTCACTGAACTGAGAAATAATGCCATTGACTCTATGGCAAATGAAGTCTATGCAAATGTGCTCAAAAACACCCTTGGTACAACAACAAAAACATCAATTGCAGCATTCGAACTACTGAGTCAGGCTTTACAAAAAGTGCCATCAATTCCACAGGGAAGTTACCCTTACCCTAATTCAAATTTAGGTCGTGACCTTGAGGCAATCGCCAAAATGATCAGTGTAAGACAAGAGATTGGAGCAAAAAAACAAATCTTTTTCGTAACCGTAGGAGGTTGGGATATGCACGATAACTTGGTAACCGGATTGGCAGGAAAGCTACCAGATGTCTCCTCGGCATTGAGAGCATTTTATAATGCTACAGAACAACTAGGGGTACAAAATAACGTAACAACTTATACAATTTCAGATTTTGCGAGAACCGTAACATCAAATGGACAAGGGTCTGACCATGCTTGGGGTGGTAACATGATGGTAATGGGAGGAAGTGTAAATGGCGGTAAAATATTTGGTTCGTACCCAAAAATGAATCTCGATAACAATCCGCATAGTGTTTCTTTCAGAGGAAACTTTATTCCAGCTATCTCCACAGATGAAATGTATGCAGAGTTGGCACTTTGGTATGGGGTAGCTCCTGGCCAGTTGCCCTATGTATTACCCAACCTTTCTAATTTTTATTCTTACTCATCCAGCAACAAGCCAGTAGGCTTTATGAATTATTAAACCCATGAAGAAACTACTACTTTTAAGCTCCTTGATATTATTATGTGCCTATTCAAATACGAATGCACAATGTGTAGGTACAGCTGGACAAATAAAATGGAGCTATTGGGGTGACTTTGGATTTACTCCTGATAGCTTGGAGCTTTCTGCCCTAGAAAATTTCCCTTCTCGACCAGACGGCTCAAGAAAAATAGGCTATACAAGTACTCCTGAAAATTATGCTGATTATATGGCGTCTTTTATGCGAGGATTTATAAAAGTACCCACTACGGCAACTTATAGATTTAATGTTACTGGTGATGATAGAGTACAGTTTTACCTCAGTAATGGACAAAACATTAACAACTTAAACTTAATGGCTAGGGTGCCTTCATACACTGGAAAATATGAACACACCGATACCACTATTCAAACATCCAATTTTGTAACTCTTACCGCAGGACAGTATTACTACTTCGAATTGTTTCATTTTGAAGGAACAGGTGGCGATAGAGCAGACCTTTTTTGGCAAAAAAACACCGACCCTCCTACACAATGGACCGTGATCGACTTCAATTATTTGTCCGAATATGCATGTGAACAGTCTTGCCCTGAGCGTGGAACTGCATGCGATGACGGGAACCCTTTGACCCAAAATGATCAAGAAGATGGCTTTTGTAATTGTGTAGGCAAAGTACCTACCACCAACAATTGTATAGGTGAAAGAGGGAAAGCAGAAGCCTATTATTTCGACAATATACCTGGATCTTATGTAGAAAATGACCTTTTAAATGCTCCCAAGTTTCCACTTTTGCCTGATAGAAAAGAAGTCCTCAAAGGAGCATACGGGCCACTAGAGAGAAGCTATAGTAACATAAATGAATACGGGAGTTTGGTACAAGGGTATTTGACCGTACCTGTAACAGGAACCTATGAATTTAACTTGACTGGCGACGATCAAACCATTCTCTATATAAGTAGTGACGAAAGTGTAGCTAATAAACAAGTTCACCAAGCTGCTGCACTATGGGGAGTTAATTACACCGAACACAATAGGTTCAGCTTCCAAACCATAGGACCATTGACTTTGGAAAAAGGCAAATATTATTATTACGAAATTCGCCATAAAGAAAGCGGTTGGAGAGACCATTTTAACCTTCATTGGAAAACTCCTTTTCACGAAAAAAGAGGTTGGAAACGAATTCCGTCATTCTATTTGTATGATTACAGTTGTGAGCTTTCTTGTATTGCACAAAACACGCCTTGTGACGATGGAAACGCATTTACCAATAATGACAAATACAACGGCAACTGCGAATGCGTGGGAACTCCATGCTCAGGCCCAGATTGTGACGACTCATCTGCCAGGTATTCGTTCTTAGATGAATGTGCTCCTACCAATAGCGTAAATACACTAGAGGAGTTTTCATGGGAATCATGTTCAGCAGGAGCAGCAAACCCAAACCCAGCCAGGGGTGGCTTGACCAAATGGGTCAAATACGATTTTGGTAAAAGATATAAATTCGATGGTTCGAGAATTTGGAACTACAATGTAACTGGTGAAACAGATAAAGGCTTTAAAACAGTAGTAGTTGACTACTCTCAAGATGGAACCACTTGGACACAATTAGGTGGAAACTATACTTGGCCAATAGCATCAGGAAGTTCAGATTACGGCGGATTCAATGGGCCAAACTTTAACCAAAAACTAGCCAGATACGTTTTGGTTTCTGCAGTAGCAAACTGGGGAGATCCTTCTTGTGCTGGTTTCAGTAAGTTGACACTAGACGGAACACTTTGCGACCCTAAAGACACGCCCTGCGACGATAAAGATCCGCTTACTACCTACGACAAATTCGATGACAACTGTAATTGTAGAGGGGTTGATATCAACTGCGGAAGCGATACACTTCAGCTTGATCAAATTACACTTGCCAGTGGTGCTTACAAGGCTAAAATGCGATTACGTACAGAAAGCCTTGTGCCAGCCAGCAATAATATTTCTTTCTCTGCTGGTAATAGCATTGTAATGCTCCCTGGTTTCAAATCTGAAAACACGGCTGTATTCTCTGCCAAGATTGAAGACTGTATCCAAGCAGCTTTTGTGGCCAATGAGAAAAGTAATGAAATTCAAGATTTGGGTAAAAAATCCTTGATCGATGAAGAAACGGTAAACGAAAAGGTCAAGAAAGTAATATTCCGAGTGAATGAGCCTTCGCAGGTTAAACTAACTTTGCTAAATGGAAAAGGAGAAACATTGGTAACAATTTTGGATCATTATTTCCAAAATCTAGGAACTCAGATAAAGTATATTCCTACTCAGCGACTTGCTGATGGTACTTATACTATTGAGTTACAAATAGGCAATGATACCGTTAAGGAAAACTTTGTCGTTGGTGATGATGGGAAGAAATAGACCTTCTGGCAAAACATTTTAGACAAAAATTATGAGTTTATCAGTTAAGTAGGTGTACTTATATAGCGACCAATTAACTTTCCATCTTCACCCTCTTATCCAAAAACCAAATACCCCAAACAGTAAGACCTAGAGAAACTAAAACCATTGGAATTGGAACCATATCTAGTTTTTCAATTTCAGGACTTACTATACCCCTTTTTACTAAAAACAGCATTGTTAAAGCCAGTCCGTTATTGAAAATATGTGCAACAATAGGTACCCATATATTACCCGTGAAATAATAAAAATACCCAAACAAGGCACCTAACATTACCCTTGGGAAAAAGCCATAAAATTGAAAATGTATCGCACTAAAGATGACGGCGGCTACCCAAATTGCCACATGATGGTTTTTAAAAGACTTGTATAGTTTTCTTTGAATCAAGGCCCTAAAGATCAGCTCTTCGCCTATTCCAGCTATCACTGCAATGACAATAAAGGCCAATAGAAACTGCCCAATGCCATCCACATCCGTGAGAAAATCGGTGAGTTGCTTGGCACTTTCTTCCATGCCTTTCAACACCGATTCAAAACCAGCCATGGAAGCCGGAAGTCCTATATTTTCGTTGACACCTTGCAGCCATCCATTAAAAGGAAGAAAGACCAATTGTATAATAATTGCTAATAAAAAGATACTCCAATTAGGTAGTTTCTTGAAGTTGAATTCGGCGAAAGTCTTTTTCTCAAGAACATTCCAATAAAACCATGCCGCTACAATAAAAGTAACAACAGAAGCAAAGCCTTGACCCAGCGTTATCGCTAGCCAACCATTAGGCTTCGTAATTATCACGTCCATCAATCTAGTAGCTTCATCAAGAGAAAGGTCTCCCAATCCAATCATTATAAAACCTGCAACGATATTACCTAATACCATCGCTAAAAGCCAAATTCCAAGAATAATTAATAGCCCCGATGCCCCTTGTCTTTCGTTTTGTAGTTTTTCTAATACCTGATTGAAGTTCATTTAATTGATTTTTAACAAAAATGAGAAATTTAAAGTCAAGATTTAAGAAATTGTAGAATTGTTCTTTGACTTAAAGTCCTAAAATATGGCAAATACCTACTCTCAAATTCATATTCACTTTGTTTTCGCTGTGAAGTATAGAAGGGCACTTATAGATCCATCTTGGGAAGTAGAACTACATAAATATATTGCAGGAATCATACAAGCAGAACATGAACACAAATTACTAGCTATCAACGGCATGCCCGATCATATTCATATACTTATTGGCATGAGACCGATACAATCTGTTTCAGACTTGATGAAAGAGGTGAAAGAATGTTCAAGTCGATGGATAAACAAAAAAGGCTTTACTAACGGAAAGTTCAATTGGCAAGGAGGATTCGGAGCATTCTCGCTGGGCAAAAAAGATGTTCCAAAGGCTATCGCCTACATACTCAACCAAAAGGAACATCACGCACGAAAAACGACGATGGAGGAGTATATAGAGTTTTTGAAGTTTCATGAGATAGATTACGATGAGCGTTACGTTTTTCATGAGCCGTTGTGATGCGATCTCTAGGTCTTTAGCTGACTTATCTTGATATTGTCCCGATGGGACATAGGATTAGGAGTTGAGTCTTTAGCAGTTACCGAGATTATGTCCCGATGGGACTACATTTTTCAGCTTATAATGTTTCAAATCCTTCCACCACCAAGCCCCATCGGGGCTAAATCTAGGTGACAAGTCAAATTCTCAAGAAGAAACAATGAGGCTGTCTCAAAAGGGCAGTCTCTTTTTTATAGATTTTTTTGTAACTTCAGTTATGAAAAAAGGAGTCAAAAAGAAGCCTGTATTTAAGGATTATGATCCTTATCAGCTATCCCTTCTTCCTCCATCGTTAAATGAATTAATTCCCGAAAATCACGTGGTTCGATTGGTACAAAGAATCATAGATGAGATAGATATTGATTCATTATTGCAGAAGTATTCTGGAGGCGGAAGTTCATCATTTCATCCACGAATGATGTTAAAAATTATTATTTACGGCTATATCAGCAATATTTATTCCTCTCGAAAAATAGAAGAAGCCGTCAGTTCAAACATTCACTTCATGTGGCTTGCTGGCATGCAGCGACCAGACCATAATACAATAAACCGATTTAGAACGGATAGATTGAAGTCGGTATTGAAAGAGGTTTTTGGTCAAGTCGTTTTACTGATGGCAGATCAAGGACTGGTAGATTTAAAGACGGTTTATGTGGATGGAACCAAAATAGAGGCCAATGCCAATAAATACACTTTTGTATGGGGCAAGTCTATAAAGCGGAATACAGAAAGGATAAAAGAACAGCTTAAAGACCTTTGGAACTATGCCGAAAAGGTAGCCTCCGAGGAGATGAAAGATAACTCGCCCACTATTTTTGAAAAGATAGATTCTCAAAAAGTAGAACAGACTATCGGGCAAATCAATCAAGCCTTAAAAGGCAAAGAAGTAGATCCGAAAGTGAAGCAAAAGCTGAATTATGCAAAGAACAATTGGCCAAAGAATCTAAAGAAATACGAAGTTCAGCAAAAGCTGATGGGTGATCGAAACTCCTATTCCAAGACAGATCCAGATGCCACTTTTATGCGAATGAAAGACGACCACATGCTCAATGGTCAGCTAAAAGCGGGCTACAACTGGCAGATAAGTACTTGTAATCAATGTATTCTAAACTACGACATCTACCAATATGCCAACGATGTATATACCTTACCACTCCACCTAGAAACCTTCAAAGAGCTCTATAAAAAATTACCAGAAGAAGTGGTGGCCGATGCCGGCTATGGCTCGGAAGAAAACTATCAATATTTAGAGAACAATGAACTTGAGGGCTATGTGAAATACAATTACTTCCATAAAGAGCAAAAAGCCAAAGGGAAGATAAAGCCTGAAGATGCCTTCAAGTCAGAGAACCTGTATTACGATTCGGAGAACGACTTTTTTATCTGTCCGATGGGTCAAAAAATGGAGAAAGTCTATGAAAAAACAGAGAAAAGAAAATCTGGATACCAACAACAAATAAGCTTTTATCAAGCAAAAAACTGTGACAATTGCCCATTGAAAGGAGCCTGCCACAAAGCCAAAGGAAATCGACTTGTCCAAGTCAATCACAATGCAAAAAGATTAAAAGACAAAGCACGACAAAAGCTACTAAGTCCAGAGGGAATAAAACATCGCTCCCAAAGGCCAGCAGATGTGGAAGCAGTCTTTGGAAACATCAAGCAAAACAAAAACTTCAGAAGATTTATGTTAAGAGGAAAAGAAAAAGTCCTCATCGAAACGGGCTTGCTCGCCCTTGCACACAATATCCAAAAAATGGCTTCATAAGGGCTATTTCGGCCTCATTTTAAACTCCCCGCACCAAAACCAGAAGAGATTGTCACAAGAATTACACTTTTATTCAAAAAAGAAGGCTGACCCACGTTTATAATGAGACAGCCTCAATATTTAAATGCAGTAGAATTAGCTACAAACAAATGCTAAACTATTAAAATTGAACTTCTAACGTAGTTTTATGTTATTTTTGCACATTATTTCAAAGACTTGGTAAAAATAGGCAACATAGAACTCGGAGAATTTCCATTATTACTCGCTCCTATGGAGGATGTGAGTGATCCACCATTTCGTCAGGTATGTAAGGAAAATGGTGCGGATATGATGTACACGGAGTTTATTTCTTCAGAAGGACTGATTAGAGATGCTTACAAAAGCAAACAAAAACTTGATATCTTTCCTTACGAGCGTCCTGTAGGCATCCAATTATTTGGAAGCGATGTAGAAACCATGGCTGAGTGTACAAGAATTGCCTCTGCTGTAAATCCTGATTTAATAGATATCAATTATGGTTGTCCTGTAAAAAAAGTTGCTTGTAAAGGAGCCGGAGCAGCATTGCTACAAGATATCCCGCTCATGGCAAAAATGACTAAGGCTGTTGTGGATGCAACTGACCTACCTGTTACCGTGAAGACAAGACTTGGCTGGGATGAGCAAACCAAAAACATTGAAGAAGTTGCAGAGCGACTACAAGATGTTGGCATAAAAGCTCTTTCTATTCACGGTCGTACTCGTGCTCAAATGTACAAAGGGGAAGCAGACTGGCGATTGATTGCCAAGGTGAAAAATAACCCGAGAATCAAGATTCCAATATTTGGTAACGGTGATATAGATACTCCAGAGAAAGCTTTAGCATACAAAAACAGATTTGATATTGATGGCATCATGATAGGTAGGGCAAGTATTGGCTACCCATGGATTTTCAATGAGATAAAACACTTTATGGCGACAGGAGAACACCTTGACCCACCTTCCATGAAACAAAGAGTAGAAGTTGCTAAAAAGCACTTACAGTTCTCTATCGAATGGAAAAATGAACGTCAAGGAGTGCTAGAAATGCGTCGGCACTATTCCAATTATTTTCGTGGGTTGCCTCATTTTAAGGAATACCGCATGAAACTGGTGCAATCACTGGATGTCGAAGAAATAATGGAAACACTTGATATTGTTCTCGCAGAGTTCGACGGTTACTTCTTAGAATCTAAAGCTAAAAAAGTTGAGTACGCTGGTATAGACTAAAACCCAAAACACCTTTTCAACCGTACATCAAAGCAGAAAAACTACATTCCTATTGAGATTTTTTTTTACGCTAACCTTTCTCGTGTTTTCACATTCAGCTATTGCTCAAGTAGCATATAGAAAATACGCTATTAAAGTCGTTGGTATCAAAGTGGGAGAACTCATAGCGAGCAAGTCAACGACCAAAGAACAAGAAATTAAGTATACATTGAGCAGCAAGGTGGATGTCAACTTCCTTGTTTACCATCTATTGGTGGACTATAAAGTTACTAGTAAGTTCCAAGGACAATCAATGTACTTTTCTGAGGTTAATGTAAAATCCAATAGAGGAAACTTCAATACCAAAACTCACAAAGTAAGTGATGGTTATAAGCTAAGTTCCGTTCAACCCAAAAAAGAGATAGAAAAAACACTTAAAACTTCGATTCATAATACATTTTCAAGCATTCACTTTCATGAACCTCTAGGAGTTTCTAAAGTGTATGCCGAATTCTATGGTGACTTTATTCAAATCAAACACCTGGGCAATCATAAATACTCAGGAATTCTAGACGACAACGTGGATGAGTATTACTACGAAAATGGGCTACTTATAAAAGCCGTCAAAAAGAATCCAATTACCGACATGGTGATCGTTTTTGAAGATAGCTGGGTAGCAGAATAGTAAGATTTATTATTACAAAATTTATTTCGACTACATTTTTGATATATTTGGTTCGTACAAAACTAAATATGCCTTTTGATCCTCGCACTTATAGTCCCTACTTGGTTTAAAGAATTGCGACAATTTACGATCAAAAAAAACGTTTTGGGTAGAACTTCAAATCTATTGATAGACGCATTCAAGCTTCCAAATTGCTTTTTCCTATCTGTATTTTTCTCCTCCTTTGTACTATTTGGTCAAGTTTGCATGGCACAAACCACAACTAAAAATTACGAAATTAAGGTTGCAGGTATTAAGGTAGGGCATTTTACAGCTACAGAAGTTAAGGAATCCACAGGCCAAGTGACTTATGCAATAGATAGCAAGGTTGACGTGAATTTCTTGGTCTATAAAATGAATACTACTTTTGTTTCCAAAAGCAAATACCAGCATGGGACATTTGTAAATGCTCGCGTAGATATGGTTTCGAATAAAGGAAATTTTTATACCGAAACTAAAAAAACAAAAACTGGATATCACACAAAAGGAGAGCATCAAAATGGCCCTTTTGAAAAAGCAATAAATGAACCCATTTCCTTAAGTGTTGCAAAGTTGTATTTTGTAGAACCGACCAAGGCAACCAAGGTTTATGCTGAGTTTTATGGAGGATTCATGAAAATCAAAAAGTTAGAAAATGGGGTATATCATGGAAAAATAGATGATAACGAAGACACTTTTTACTACAAAGACGGCAACCTCATCAAAACAGAAAAAAAGAATGGCTTTAAAAACCTTGAGTTTATATATGTAAATACTACATCTGAACCTCGCCATTGAGTTTAACATTTTTAAGATTCTAAATGTCCACATCACAGCCGTAGGCTGAACAATTAAAAAGTGATTTAAGAAAATTATTTCTATCAAAGTCAAAAAAACTTTTCGCACTTTTGAAAAATATAGAAATGGCCTACTGTCGAAAATACCCGTCCCATAACCTTTAGAAAAAAATGAAAAGAATTTGTGTAAGTGGATTTCTACTACTCTTAAGTAGTCTTTTTGCTTATCCTCAGTTACCCAAACTCATGGTAACAAGCTCTCGTAGATTTATAAAAACCGATGAAGGGAAGCCATTTTTTTGGCAAGGAGATACTGCTTGGGAGTTATTTCATAGATTAACCAAAGAAGAAACAGAGCAATACCTCGAAAAGCGAGCAAGCCAAGGTTTCAATGTTGTACAAGCAGTTGCCCTTGCAGAAATTGATGGACTTAACACTCCGAATGCACTTGGGGAATTGCCCTTTATTAACCTAAACTCTCTAAAGCCGAACGAGGCATATTTTGATCACATAGACTGGGTCATTGACAAGGCAGCTAAGCATGGAATTTATATCGCACTACTCCCAACTTGGGGTGACAAACTTTTCAAAAACTCCTGGGGAGTAGGGCCCGAGGTTTTCAATACCGAAAATGCTAAAATTTTTGGTCAGTACATGGGGCAAAAGTTCAAATACAAGACCAACGTTATATGGATACTAGGCGGTGACAGAAACCCTCGAGAAAATAGTGAAGATGTGGAAGTATGGCAACAAATGGCTGGAGGTATTCAGCAAGGAACAGGGCAGGCAACCTTGATGAGTTTTCACCCACAACCCGCCTCTCCCGGTGGTTCGTCCAATTGGTTTCATCAAGATCGCTGGCTAGATTTCAATATGCATCAAACAGGCCATTGCCCTAATCAGCCCACTTATAGAAAAATCTTACACGATTATCACTTAAGTCCCAAAAAACCAGTGATAGATGGGGAGCCTCTTTATGAAGACCACCCTAATTGTTTCAATGCTCGTGAACAAGGATATAGCAACCCTCGAGATATTAGACGAATAATGTATTGGAATGTATTTGCTGGTGCCTTTGGACAAACTTATGGTTGTCATGACGTATGGCAAATGTATGATTTGGACAAAACGGGAATAAATGGACCGCTAAGGCCTTGGCATGAAGCATTGGATTTGCCCATGGCTAACCAAGTCAAGCATTTAAAAAACTTGATCATGTCTAGAGATTATTTTTCCAGAATCCCTGCACTAGAAATGGTACTTACTGAACAAGAAGATGACAATTCTTTTGTAATAGCAACTCGAGATAGTGGCGGCAAGTATGCAATGATCTATTTTCCTACCTATAAGGAAGTCACTCTCGACTTAACAGTTTTAAAAGCTAAAAAAATACAAGGAACTTGGTACGACCCTCGTACGGGAGCTTCTTTTCCCGGATTCGTAACAAAGCCAATGGAACATCTCAAGGTTAGGCCACCAGTTAAGGAAAATGTTGACTGGGTACTTGTTTTAGATGCCGTAGGAGCCAATTACCCGAAGCCTGGTAACCATTTGCCGAGAGACTAGCTTCGACGACATTTCGCTTCTAATTATTACATTTTCGTGTCTGGAAGCTCAGCTACCCGTAGCAAGGGCATTATGAGTATTGACTGAGATTCAATACTCATCAAACTTGGCCGTAAATACCATGGTCGTCGAAGTCAACTGAAAACTAGCTTCGACAACGTCTCACTAGCAATCTTAACATTTTCGTGTCTGGCAGCTCAGCTACCTGAAGCAAGGGCGTTATGAGTGTTGACTGAGATTCCAAACAATTCAAACTTGGCATTAAATACCAAGGTCGTCGAAGTCCAGCTACCTGAAATAGGAGTTGTGTTAGTGTTGACTGAGATTCCAAACACAAAATTCAACACTTTAAAGAATAATGTCGTCGAAGTCAACTCCCCCCTTAAGTCTTCAAAAAAGTCTAGCTTGTTGCGTTCAACACTTTTCAGTATTTTCGACTCTCAATTTATACTATGAAAAATCTAAGCATCCTTTTATTATTTGTTTCGTTCATTGGACTTGGCCAAACAAAGTCCAGACAAAACAGCCCCGCATTATCTGTAGCGTCACCAACTTCTGTTGGCTTATCTCCCGAAAGGTTGTCTAGAATTGATGCAATGATTCAAGAAGCTGTAGATAATAAAGTGATTCCGGGAGCAGTAATATTAATTTCCCGAAATGGTAAGATTGCTCACCAAAAAGCTTTTGGACAAAAAGACGCAGAAAATGGCTTAGCGTTTAAAACTGATGATATTTTTAGAATTGCATCTCAATCAAAAGCGATTACAACCACAGCTGCAATGATGCTGTGGGAGGAGGGTAAATTCAGATTGGATGACCCTGTCTCCAAATTTATTCCCGAATTCAAAAATCCAACAGTACTAGATCGATTCTACATGAAAGACTCTAGCTATACCACCAAGCCAGCTGGTAAAGAAATAACTGTTCGTCAGCTTATGACGCACACTTCTGGCTTAGGTTATGGTGTAATTGATGCCGATGAGCGTTTCAAAGCAATTTACAAAAAAGCAGGAATCACTGACTTGTTCACAACGGAACCAATAACCATAAGCCAAAGCATAAAAAAGTTAGCTCAACTACCACTACATTTTGTACCAGGTGAGTCCTATCAATACTCCGAAGGCTTAGATGTTTTGGGTTATTTAATTGAAATTTGGTCGGGGCAATCTATTGATGATTTTCTTCAAAAAAGAGTCTTTGCTCCGCTGGGAATGAAGGATACTTTTTTCTACTTACCAGCAGGAAAAGCTGATCGCCTTGTAGAAGTGCAAACGAAAAATGAGCAAGGTAATTGGACTCATTTCACCGACACATTTTACGACGTCAATTACCCTAAAACTGGTGCAAAAAAATTCTATAGCGGTGGGGCCGGCCTTTCTAGTACTGCTTATGATTACGCCACTTTCTTGCAAATGTACCTTAACAAAGGAGAACTTAATGGCAATCGGCTTTTGAGCAGAACCACTATTGACTTTATGCTTCAAAATCAAGTAGGTGAGCTTTTTGGTCAAGAAAAAGGCTTCGGTCTTGGTTTCTCAATTCTTACAAAACATGGAGAAATGAAAGGAGGAAAAGGAAGCGAAGGGGCATTTGATTGGGGTGGTTATTTCAATACCCAATACTTCGCCGACCCTAATGATCAAGTAATTGGAATTATAATGAAACAAACTCAACGTGTAGGCGGAGATTACACAAGTGATATGTTTCGTCAATTGGTATTTCAATCTATCGATAACTAATTTGGCTTTCCACAATTAAGCTAAGCCTCTTTTCTAGCTATTGCCTCGGTATGCCAAGTCGTAAACGAATAAGTGATGATCAATTCATGCAATTGTAACATCGTACAAATCATTCTTTGATAAATTTTTCAAGACAAAAGCATTATCTTCATGCACAATTTATTCAACCTCCCTCTATGAAATATTTCTTCAAAACGCTCCTTTGTGTTCTTATTTTCAGCCAAGTTTCTGCTCAACTCAAACTTGCAAATGTATTCGGAGATCACATGGTTTTACAGCGAAACAATACCATTAAAATTTGGGGAACGTCTCAACCAAACGAATCTATTAAGTTAACCCTTGGACAAAAAAACATTGTTACTAAAGCGAATAACAATGGTAAGTGGATCGCGACTTCAGATGGTATGTTGGCAGGAGGTCCTTACAAAATGGTAGTAAAAGGCGAAACTGAGACAATCCTTGTTGACGATATTTTGATCGGTGATGTATGGCTATGTAGCGGACAGAGCAATATGGAGTGGACTTTAAAAGACACAGATTCTGCCGAAGAAGAGATAGCTAAAGCAAATTTTCCACAAATCAGACACTTGAAAGTGAAAAGGGAGCTTGCGTTTGAGCCACAATCAGATATTGCAGCAACAGAATGGGAGACAGCAAGCCCCTCTACTGTACCGAACTTCACAGCCGTAGGATATTATTTTGCAAAAAAACTACAAGCAGAAATAGGTGTACCAATAGGTCTCATCAACTCTTCGTGGGGAGGGTCTCATGTAGAAACATGGATAAGTCAAGAAGCCATGGCCAATTCGGGTGTTCTGGGATATTATGCCAAGAAAATGCCTAAATCCTTAGATGCAAGTGCTCAAAAAATTGAACAAGGAATTTTGAAAACACTTTATGACAACCCTAAAACTGATCTTAGCCAAATAGATGAATCTGCATACCTAGTTAGCAACTATGATTATTCTAAATGGCTAAAAATAGGAACTGGACAGTGGGATTGGCAAGGGTTCGCTGGTTATAGAGGCGAGGCATTTTTACATAAAGAAGTAGTACTTGACCAAAGCTTTGTAGACCAAAACACACAGGTGAAATTTGGGTCAAATACAGGGCAATTTATCCTTTACATCAATGGTGAACTTATTGCCAAAGGCGTCTACCCAGATGGAATAGAGCTAAGTATTCCTAAAAATACTTGGGTCGCAGGAGCCAATCAAATCGTAATAATTACAAGCCAAAATGAAAATGATGGACCAATGGGAATTTACGGTTCCAAATCCAATTTCTATGTAAGCAATGGAACGCAAAAGGTTTATTTAGCCAATGAAAAGTGGGATATGATTCCTCGCTGGAATGACAAAAGACATTATGCCAATTGGATGAATAACGAAGGAACCTTATGCTATAATGCTATGATTGCTCCCATAATAAACTTTCCTATCTCAGGGGCAATTTGGTATCAAGGAGAAAGCAATGCAGGAAGAGCGTATCAATACCGAGAGTCTTTTCCTCTCTTGATTGAAAGCTGGAGAAAAGATTGGGGTCTGGACTTCCCATTTTTCTTTGTTCAATTATCAAGTTATGGTGGTTTCCAGTCGAGCAATGAGGGTAGTGATTGGGCTGAACTACGAGAAGCACAAACAATGACTTTAAAATTACCAAAAACTGGGATGGCGGTAACTACCGATATAGGAAACCCTGGCAATATCCACCCAACCAACAAGTTAGACGTAGGCGAAAGACTTGCCAAATCGGCTCTGAAAGTAGCATACGGAAAGAATATTGTTGGAAACGGCCCTATGTATCAAAGCATGGTTGTTAAAAAAGAGAAAGCAATTTTGTCCTTTACTGATATTGGTTCTGGATTAAAGGTTAAGGATAAATATGGCTACTTACAGGGTTTCGAAATTGCTGGTGCTGATCAAAAATTCTATTATGCCCAAGCGAAAGTTGTTGGGAATCAAATTGAGGTTTCACACCCATCTGTTCCTTCGCCAAAAGCAGTAAGATATGGCTGGACAAACTCACCAATAGATGCAAACTTATTTAACAAAGATGGCTTCCCTGCCTCCCCATTTCGAACAGATAGTTGGAAAGGTGTGACTGAAGGAGTGAAATTTGAATAAAACCTTTACTTTAGCCTTGCTTCCTCCAGCTCTCGTTTTACTTTCATGACTTCATTGTATTGTGGCTCATATTGCTTTTTGAGCTCATAACCCATGTTATTATAATACCTATCTATAGATTTACAAAACTGTAATCTTAACCAATCTGGGCAAGGAGGTAAGTTATATTTCGTTGGAAACACGCCGTGATAGTAAGCTTCAAATTCCCTTTCTTCTCTACTTGCATTGTAGCCAGGTCGAGCTCGTTGTTCTATATGTACAAACTCATGAGCCAACATATGTGCAATAAAATCAATAGGGAAATCTAGTAGGTTTTTGGGAACACGAATGAGCTGTTTTTCACTTTCCCCGTAATTACCCTCGGTTGTAATCACAACTGTTTTGTCTTCACTTGCCTCTCGATAAACTATCTTTTTAAAGTTGGGATGTGAGATAGCAAAAGTTCCAAGCAAATCGGCAATTGCCGCCTTAGTGCCTTTTTCCTCCTTTTTAGCCAAAATATTAAGCTTGATATTTGCCAAATCCATCTTTCAAATCTAACTAAATACAAAATAAAAAACGAGGTCTAGATTCGCTAGCCTCGCTCTTTAATTTAAAAAGGGATGAACTTTTTAATCTTTGATATCAACTATGCTCCGCTTTTGCCATGGATCCCGAAAACTTTGCAAGTTTACTAACGGCATAAGGAATAATTCCTAGTGCCATTAAGCCAGTACCTAAGAGAAGAATTTTCCAAGCCTCGGCAAAGTATGAACCCGCACTTAGTATCCCTAAGATAAGACCTGTAGAGAGCGGAAGTGAGATAGCAAGAACCATCAATGCAAGTTCTACATCGAATGTCCTTTTATCTTTAGGCAAATCCATTTCATCCTCTTTAGCGTTAAAAAGAGAGATGTGTGCAAATGGCCAAAAACTAACAGAACTAAGCGGAATTACAGTTGCCAAAAGAACCATATTGGTATCAGTAAGTCCTGTAATATTGATAAGAAGTGCACTAAACACCATGCTTATACCAGCACGAAACAATAAAATTGAAAAAACGACGCCTTTGTTTTTTTGTTTCAGTTTAACCGCTAAGCCGATGAAAATAAGGACCAAAGGCGTCATGAGGGCACTTGTCTTGTCAAAAACTCCAGTTATGACTGATGGAAGTGTGTTGTAATTCCATCCCATACATAAAAGAGCAATTGCAACCACAAGAATAATATTGATAGGTTCTTTGATGAGGCTAATAAGTAAAGATTTGATCTTTTCTTTAACATTGGTTTTGCCTGCATTCGTGTTTTTAAGAAACATATTCATTGCTATGACATATAGAAAGATTAACACAAAAAGCTTATTTCCTATGTCAGCCATAGCTGCAAGGGCTAGGCTTTCGTCCCCTAAAAACTCTATAATAAAAGGAAATGAAGATAGGCCAGGGGCGAGCGAAGGTAAAAGTAATGCCATCGTTCTGCCCGCAGGACTATTCTTATTAACTCCAAAAGCTGCTACTGCAAATGGACTGATCCAATACATAAAAAAACCAAATGCCAATGTAATCACAGGCACTACAAGCATTGAAACGTCCAAATGTATCTTCATTAATGCAATGAAGATTGTTGATGGAAGTGCTACTGAGAGCACAATCTCTTTGATCCCATTTATTTGATCCTTCATTTTGAATTTGGCCTTAAGTATAATTCCAAGTCCAATTAGAAGTACCAATATGAGTGTTTTAATGACTGCTTCGTTCATGAGAAAATAAATAAAAAAAGGTTTGACAAAAGAAAAGAGTGAGCAAGCCAAAAACTAAACCTGCTCCTCTCCGGGTTATTTAACTGATACTTTTCAATGCTGCAATGAAAGATTTCATCTCGTCCATTGTTCCCATACTTACTCTACACCAATTCTTGTCGGCAATGTTAAAAGCTCTTACCCCTACACCTTGATCGTACATTTTTTTAAGGTATGCTTTACCTTCCCATTCTATTGGGAATATGATGAAGTTGGTAAAAGATGGAACTGGCTCAAAACCCATAGCCGTAAGTTCTTTCATTGTATATTTTTTTGCAGCCTCGTTTTTAACCTTAGTATCATCCTGGAAAGTAGCATCGTCCATAGCTGCGATAGCTGCATGTACAGATGTGTAAGAGATCCCCATTCCACCGCGAGTGATGTCTGATATTTTATCAATAAACGAAGGCAATGCAGCAATGTATCCGATTCTTAACCCTGCCATTCCCATTATTTTGGAGAATGTACGAGCTATGACCACATTTTTGTTTTGACCTAGAAGAGAAACCATACTCTGGGCCTCTGGGCCATAAGCAAGTTCAATGTATGCCTCATCTACAAAAACAGGTACTTTTTCTGAAGCTCTTGAGCAGAATGCCATCAACTCTTTTGCAGGAGTCATGGCTCCCATTGGATTATTAGGGTTACATACGTACACTAATTTTGTATTGCTATCAATTGCTTTTTCCATAGCATCAAGGTCATGAGACCAATCTCCTTTGCAAGGAACAGGCTTCCAAGTTGCTCCTACAGACTCTGCAACTTTAATAAGTGACATATAAGTAGGATCTGCCGAAACTACGTTTCCTCCGTCTTTCAAAAGTACAATTGCTACTTTCTCCAAAAGGTCTGAAGACCCAGGCCCCATCATGATATGCTTGGGAGTTACATTCTCTTTTTCGGCAATTTTACTTACCAATTCCATAAGGTCTTTCCAAGCATATCTGTTTCCACCAGATACAGCATCAGCAACAGCTTTTCTAGCTGTCATAGGTGGGCCATATGGGTTTTCATTCGCATTTAACTTTGCCACCATTTCTGGCTCAATAGTCATCCCTTCTATGAAGTACTCACGAGCCATTGGGCTATAATACAATCTATTTTGACTATCTAAAGGAAATGCTTTTCCACTAAAAGCACCTTGAACAATATGTGGAGCAAGTGCAATTCCACCAAGAGAAAGTAATCCCTTCTTAAGTAAGCTTCTTCTGTTTATTGAGTTTGACATAGTTGAAAATTGTTTTTGTGTATCAGTTAAATTATTTTGAAGAAATTTTGAAGAGCTTAGTAAAACTCTGATCGTTATAGGTACCAGTAGCGGCCATAGAAACAGACTTCCCAGCTTCGGAAATGCCAATTGAACTCCAGTCAATTTCTATTTTGGCAAGTCCATCTGCATCAGTAGTAAAAGAACCTACCTCCGCACCGTCTCTTATCTTTAGTTTTATTTCCAAAGAGCTTACAGGAAGTGAGTCAATGCCTTTTGTATAGTCCAAAATGTTAGTTTTGTCAAGCGACAATACTTTGATTCCTAAACTTGCTTTGGTACTAAAGCTTGCCGATACCGTAGGGTCAGTTGTGAGACCAGAAGAAGGAACTCCATCGGCAGATTCTACCAAAACCAAAACAGGAGAAACAACTCTGTCAACAAAAGGATCCTGCTTTTCGCAACTTGCCAAAAAGCCAAATGATGCGATGAGAATAATGAGTATGCTTATTTTTTTCATTGTCTTTCGATTAAAATGTTTGTTAATTATTCTGCCCACCAAAGCTTAGTTTTCATATTATCTCCACCATTATTTTTGCTAATACCCTCTTCGAGGCTTACTCTGTTAAGCGAGTATTCTGTGGTAGGATAAGGCAACCTTGTAGGCAATACTCCATCATTTTCAAAGATTGCTCTTGGGTCGTTTTCGGGCATTTTAGGCAAACCTGTTCTGCGGTATTCTGTCCATGCTTCTATTCCTTGTCCAAAGAGTGCTACCCACTTTTGCTCCATTATTGACTCCTTTGTTGCAGCACCAATTTTTGTCAAAAACTCCGAGCTAACTTGAAGGTTATATTGATCAAAAGAAGCCTCAATCCCCTTTTTGAAATAAGCATCAGCATCTCCACTAATATCTCCATCCAAAGCAGCTTCAGCCAAGATGAAGTTCAACTCACTGTAAGTCATAATTACACTGGGTGCACTTGCATCGCTAAACTTAGACTGCATTACCGAAGCCGAGCTTAAATAAGTAGTAGCGATAGCATCTGGCAAACCATTAGGTATACCCGAGTAATCACCATTCACTTGAGTAGCTATCGCTCCTAGCCTTGCATCTCCTGTAGCTTTAAGTTTATCTACGAAAGTTTTACTGATGCTCCAGTCTGTACGTGATCCCATTACCATCACCTCGTGCCATGAGTTATTACTTGGTCGAGTGGCAGTATGCTGTAACATTGCATTATCAGCATTACTCGTGAAGATTGGATAAGTACTTGGAGAGCCTAAAATCTCAGCCATGATTGCCTTAGATTCAGCTGGTTTTTTAGCTGCTTGTCTATTCGCTAGTCTAAGCCTAAGCGAATTGGCAAACTTCTTCCATTTCATGATATCTCCATTGTAAAGTATATCGCCCGAAACAGCTTTACCACCTACAGTTAGCTTTTCATTAGCAACTTTAAGATCAGCCAGCATTCCTGCATATATGGCATCCATGTTATCATAAGTTGGTGAGTAAATAGGCTCTTCAGCTGCACCGCTTACTGCCTGGCTGTAGGGAACGGCTCCGTACAGGTCAGTCAACAAAGAGTAAACCCACGTTTTCATTACCAAAGCTATTCCCTCATAATTACTATTGGGATTGGTACCTTCAGGTCCAGTTAGCGTGATTATTCTTTGATAGTTCACCAAGCCATCATTGTAGAATGACTTCCATGTATTGTCATAAAATGCTGGAGAAACACCGTAGCTATCACCTTCATTGGAATAAATGTTTCTTGCCAAATATTGCATCCATAACATTGCACCATCAAGGTTGAGGCGTTCGAACCTTGTCACGCCGCCCCAATACCTATCCACAGATGCTTCTATGGCATATGGCAATAAGTACTGTGCTCCTATTGTTGTTGGGTTATTGGGATCTGTATTAAGCTCTGTGAAGCTATCTGTACAAGCATTTGATACAAAAAGCATCGCACCTGCTAAGCTACTAATGAGTATTCTTTTATATGATTTCATATGAATTTCTTGTTTAAAGGTTTGCTTAAAAACCAAGTGATAAATTGAAACCTAAACTTCTAGAACTTGGCAATTCGCCATATCCAAAACCTTGTGAGTTTCCACCATACCTGTCTACTTCTGGATCAATATGCGGGTTGTTGGCGAACAGCATAAGTACGTTTCGTCCAACTAAAGAAAGCTTTGCAGATTGAATTTTAGCCTTTGAAAGTAATCCTGCAGGTAGGCGATATCCCAAAGTAACCTCACGAAGTTTTACATAGGTACCGTCAAACACTGCAGCCTCATGATAGCGACGTGGGTTATTGTAGCCATAGTATTGGTTTCCAGCAACGATCACATCATTTGGCACATATTCTGGAGCTTCAGTAGTTCCTATGTTCATCACACCTTTACCTATTACTCCCTCTTCGCGTCCTATTGCTGTTTCTGCATATTGACCAGTCCAACGGGCGGTTCCTGTACCTTCATCGTAGAAGTCACCACCTATTCTTGCATCTACCAGAGCGGATAAAACAACTCCTCGGTACGAGAAAGTATTAAGAATACCTCCAGTCCAATCTGGCTGAATGTTTCCTAAAATCTGAGGAGTACCGTCTACTACTGGTAGTCCATTGCTATGAATAATTTCACCAGCATCATTTTTCAAGAAGCCGATGCCATATAGTGTTCCATAAGGCTCACCAATTCGAGCAATAGAACTAAGACCACGTCTTGAAGCGAGTGTATAAGTATCTAGACCTTCGGCAAGCTCTACTACCTTGTTTATATTTTTGGCATAGTTTACCATTACTTCCCACTTAAACCCTTTAGGAGTTTCTAGGGCAGTTCCTGATAATGATACCTCAATACCTTTGTTATTCACTTTACCTGCATTGAGAATACGTGTGCTATAGCCACTAGCTTTTGAAATTTCTACACCCAAAATCTGATTTTTCGTTGTTTGGTCATAGTAAGTGATATCTAACCCAACTTTGCTTTTGAAGAATCTCAAGTCGGCACCCATTTCAATACCAGTGGTAATCTCAGGCTTTAAGCCTGCATTCGCTAACTCCGTATTTTCATAATATTGAGGTACACTTCCATTCCAAGAACCATTAGCTCTGAATGTTTGAGCTAGCTGATAAGGATCTGCATCGTTACCCACTTGAGCCCAACTAGCTCTTAGTTTCCCAAATGAGAACGTGTTACTGCTCATATTTAAAAGATCAGTAAAGACTGCACTTAGAGAAGCTGATGGATAGAAATATGACCTATCAACTTCAGGCAGAGTACTTGACCAATCGTTTCTAGCTGTAAGGTCTAAAAACAAAGCATTGAGGTATCCCATTTGTACCGATCCATACAAGCTTTGCACTTGAGACTCAGTAATGGTACTCTCTGCTGTGTTTTGACTTGGATTTGCATTGGAAAGGTTATAAACTCCGTCTACAACCAACTGACCTACATTAGTATAATTTCTCTTGTAGTAATTAGATCTCAATGCTCCTCCTGCTTGCCCTACAAGCGAAAAGTCATTACCGAACATTTTATCATAGCTCAGCAAGAAATCGTGATTTGTTTCTTGACGACGCAACACCGTTTCGTTATAACTTCCAGGTGTTTGGTTTCCGTTTCTAATTCTTTCGAAGTTCGTTACATTGATTCTAGTGTCGGTCCAAAGGTCCGTTCCAGTCCTCAACATTAATTTGAGATGATCCGTAAATTTCATATCCAAAGAAATGTTTCCAAGCAGCCTATCTTTCTCATTTTCAGTTGGTAAAAACTCATTTGAAAAATATGGATTCGTAAAGTAAGTATGTTGCCAGTTTGCAGGATCTGTATCAGGCAGTTTACCTGTAACTGCTCTTTGAATATGAATATCTTCATAGTCTTGGTAGTCTCTCAACTGATCCCAAGAGACACTTCTATGAGCCCATATAAATTGCTGACCTTCCTGAAAAGATCTATTTCCACCAGACTTTATGTATTCTCCACTAACATTAGCTTTAAGCCACTTATTTACGTTATAGCCCGAGGTAACGGAAAAGTTATCACGCTTATAGTCGTTAAAAGCTGCAATGCTTTTTTGATTTAGGTTGCTATATGAAAGACGGAAATTTCCATTTTCATTTCCTCCTGATAAAGCGACAGAGTTTGTAAGTGTGCTTCCTGTATCCCAAAACTCCTCCCAGTTATTGGGCTGTGGTACAAGTGGTGCCACATCAGTTCCAGAAAACCATTGTCTTGTTAAGCGACCGTCCATAGGTGCTCCCCAACTCTCGTCGGTACCCGCTGTTCCCGTAGTAGCTCCCGGTACAAGGTTGCCATAAGCTGCTTGGTATTGGTCATAAGCATCTGGTTGAATAACTCCGCTCCAGCCATCAGAATACCAAGTACGGTACCCATTTCCGCCACCATATGTGTTTTGAAACTGAGGCTTTACAAATGGTCTCTCTATTGTGAAATTCGCATTATAATCTACCCCCAAACCTTTAGTTCCAGAACCATCTTTTGTAGTTATTAATATAACTCCATTGGCTGCTCTAGATCCATAAAGTGCTGCAGCATTTGGACCTTTCAACACTGACATTTCTTTAATATTATCAGGATTGATTTCAGATATTCCTCCACCAAACTGATTGCTAGTGGATTGTTGCATAGGTACACCATTGATCACGATTAATGGCTGGTTATTTCCTGATACTGACGAGGCTCCACGAATTTGAATAGTAGATCCACTACCAGCACCACCATTACTAGTTATGCGTACTCCAGCAATTTTACCCGAAAGTGCATTAGCAACGTTGTTTGAGCGAGCTTCAGTAAGTGACTGCCCTGAGATTGCTTGCTGCGAAAAACCTAGAGACTTCTTTTCTCTACTTATTCCGAGTGCAGTTATAACTACCTCGTTCAGAAGTTTTGTGTCGGGGACAAGTGATACGTTTATATTAGTTTGAGAACCAACAGTTAATTCTTTAGTCTGAAATCCAATTGCACTGAACACAAGTATTGATTGTGAATTGGGAACAGCGATTGTGTACTTTCCAACCATATCGGTCATTGTTCCTGTGGTTGTGCCCTTTACTACAACTGACACTCCAGGTAGGTCTCCCTCTTGTGGTGATGAAATAGTCCCCGAAACGCTAGTTTGGGCTTGACTATAAAGACCAATCGATGAAAAGAGAAAGACAAATAGATAGCGTATAAGTTTTTTCATACAGTTTAGTTTAGAAATTGAATTTGTAAAGCTCCTCCGCAAGTTTTGGACCTACCCCGACCGCTCGGTTTG
Source organism: Spirosomataceae bacterium TFI 002 (assembly GCA_900230115.1). Classification (NCBI taxonomy): domain Bacteria; kingdom Pseudomonadati; phylum Bacteroidota; class Cytophagia; order Cytophagales; family Spirosomataceae; species Spirosomataceae bacterium TFI 002. The sequence goes on from LT907983.1 coordinate 2,307,905, forward strand.
GCCCAAAACCAATAGCGGAGAAATCTTTTTTTAAAACTTATTGATGTTCTTAAACATCATAGGTTTCATATATCACTAATGTTATCGAGATGTTTTCCTCCATAACAATTACACAAGGCTAGTGCACTCAAAGTGCTGCTTGTCAATCATTCGCTGTTGCGGTCGGAGGCGAAGTTTGTTGTTTGCTGTAAATGAGTAATCCTTCTTGATTACGATTCAAGTGTACAACGGATTTTGACTGTCCAAAAACTTTAAGAAGAGAAATCTTAAAAAAAATCCTAAAAGTCAAAGTGTTTATAAAATAAATACAAAAAGATAAATTAGTTTCGATATTTTAAACGGCATTTTTGACATTTGCCAATATTTAATATTTTCCGTTTCCAATAAATAAAATATTGAACTATGTATAATTGACATTTGCCATTTTTTATTCTGTTTGATTAATTATACTGGTCGTATACCTTTGATCATTTTGTTTTTGAAGAAAATAAAGAAGAATCGATGTTTTGAAGTATGAAACCATGACGTCAATAGAGGAGTTGGATTGCATTAACTAACATCGCAAAGAATAGTATTGTCAATTGATAAACTTAAGTGCGACAGAAATGTGATTTTAAATAAGAAGATTAAAAGAGACTCCTTCCCCAGTCAAACTATTCTTCAAATATAGGTTTTCACCTCTGCGTTAAGTTTCAAGCTAAGAAGTCAGGCACTATTAGCTTTTTAAGAATAAACGCGTTAGAGTGCTTAATAGAAGCAAAAAAAACGCCCAAGCAAAAGCTTAGACGTTCTCATTTTTCATAGTTGTAGGTAGTATTATTCCCTTACTCAAGGGTGCCTTCTAGAGGCAATATCTTATTATTAGCTATAAGAATTCAACATTACTGGCATTACTAGCATCAGCATGTCTTCATCGTCTGTTTGATCTTGTGGGATAATGATTCCAGCTCTATTTGGCTGCGACATTTCAAGATTAATGAATTCGTTGCTTAGGTTAGAAAGAACCTCAATGATGAACTTGGCATTGAAACCAATTTCCATTCCTTCCCCTGTAAATTCACAAGCGATTTTCTCATTTGCTTCGTTGCTATAGTCAAGGTCCTCAGCAGAAATTTCTAATTCACCTTCACCAACCTTAAGTCTAATTTGGTGAGTAGTTTTATTGGAGTATATAGAAATACGCTTAAGTGTACTAAGCAGTTTGTTTCTTTCTATTTTGATCACATTAGGATTCTCTTTAGGAATCACATTTTCGTAATCAGGGAAACGCTCGTCGATCAAACGACAGATCATTTTTATATTTCCGAAACTAAAGAATGCATTGGAGTTACTAAATTCCGCAACAACTGGAAGAACCTCAGATGGCAAAGATGCTTTTAACAAAGTCAAAGCTTTTCTTGGCAATATCAATGAAGTTGCATTTTCCGACTTCACGTCTTTTCTTCGGTAACGAATCAGTCTATGCCCGTCTGTTGCTACGAAAGTGGTGTTCTCGTTACTTACTTGTACGTACACCCCAGTCATTGCTGGACGAAGATCATCAGTACTAGTTGCAAAAATGGTGTTTCCTATAGAAGTGCTTAGCACATCGGAATCCATTTCGATAGAGAAATTTTTGTTAACCTCAGGAGCCATTGGAAAATCTAGAGAGTTTTCACCCGCAAGTTTAAACCTACCATTGGCGGTTATAATCTCCACACCAAAGCTCTCCTCGTCAATATTAACTGTTATTGGCTGCTCTGGAAGACTTCTCAGGGTTTCAGTCAATAGTTTTGCGGGAACAGCAATTGCTCCTTTATCACTACTTTCTACCTGTGCCTCGGTGATCATCACAGTTTGCATGTCAGATGCAGTGATGGTTAGATTACCTTCGTCTAATTGAAAAAGGAAGTTCTCAAGAATAGGTACGATTGGGTTATTGGCAATTACTCCACTTACTGTGGTTAATTGTTTCAATAGCTCAGATGAAGAAACTACAAACTTCATATTTTATAAATATCTCTAAAGGTTCGTTTTAAATAATGGGCAAAGTTAGCAAAATTGGTAGATTATGAAGACCCCAACTTTAATTTTCGTGTAAGTGGACTATAAAGAACCCTTCCTGCTGGTTAATTATACTTTTTCTTCCAAAAGTAATTTTGTATCAATCCAAAGAGTATAATAAGCACTGAAGGCACCAGCAAGGCCAATATAACCATGGAACTACGCTTTTCTCTCACCTTAACTTCATCGAGTGGCCTTAGTTTAACTTCTTTGTTTTTGGCAGAGATAACACCCTCCTCGTCAATAAGGTAAGCAACGGCATTCATTAAGAAATCCTCGTTTCCATATTTATGTTGATCAATGCGGTCAAATCCTAAATCAAGGGGTTCATTGGTTCTCCGGTCCACGTCATTTACTATTAAGTCACCATCTGAGCATACAATTATTTTACTTGGATCGCCCTCAGCTTTAAAATATTCAATTCTACTGTCTTGAGGCAAAATCTGGTTTTTGAATAAGGATGTAAACGAACCTTCTAAAAGGTAAGCGACCACCTTTTCGCCGTCATTATAACTTTCTTTATTGGTTTCTATACGTGCTACATCATATGTAACAAGTGCTGGAGCTTGAGATACTTTGGTATAATTACTTGTTTTTAGAAGCGGAGTTTTCTTGATTCTAGGAACCGCAACCGTATCAATCGTAGAACTAAAACGAGTGTAAACCATATCCAAGTTTTTGGTAATGGTACTTTTGCCGAAGTTATTCAGCAGCGGAAAATACGGGTATGGTACTGGCTCAATCTGCGGCTTATCGCCCATTTGCCCCACAACCAACGGCACCTTTGCACTGCTGAGTCCATCTTTAACGAGGTCTTTGTTAACTTTTACTCCGTATTTGAAAAACATATCGTCCAAGCCAAGATCAAGCACTTGAGCAAATGAACCGTTCAGGCCAATGGAGTCTATTTTTAAACCATCTACAAAAAACAATGCTTTTCCACCGTGAATGATAAACTGATCAATCTTAAACTTAGTAGAATCATCCAATGGATAATCTGGCTTTGGTAAAATAATCCCGTCCAAGCCTGCGAAACTTTCAGAAGCTTTGGTATCTAAAATGTAGAGGTTATAATAAGATTGTAGGGAATTAATCATTCCAGAAAAGTTGATTGGCTTTAATGCCGTGAACTCGGTCAGCAGTCCAATTTTTTTCTTTTCCCTAATGGTCAAATTTTTTATCGCTGTTGCAAAAGAGTATTCTAGGTTTTCAGCCGATTGATTGAGTTTTTCTTCGGGCGAAAGAGAAGCGTTTGCTTTCAGTAATAAAACAATTTGTTCTTTATTTTCATATCGCAACCTTGCATATGGAAACACTAGGTTTTCGGTTTTTTTACCTCCCTGGCGATCTAAAATATTAGTTGGCTGTACTCCTTGGTTAAAAAGAGTATCGAGCAAAGCCGCTTTAGCGTCCTCGTCTCCTATTTCTTCAATATTGATAAATTGATATTGCAGTTTTTCGCCTCCGTGGTATTTGAGTTCCTCTAAGGTCTCCGCAGTTGCCTTTTTAAGTCGCTCCCATCCCCCTGGCAAGCCTTCTCCATCCAAATAGACATCAATTATTAAGGGGGATTCTAACTGTTCTGCAAGTATGATTGAAGCCTCTGACAATGAATACCTCTTCTCCTCGGTGAGATCCAAGCGAAAGTAAAGCCAAGAACCAACAATGTTAACAATGAGAATGCCTAGGACAGTAAAGAAACTTTTAGATTTCAAGCGATGGGGTTTTAAGCTTTTAAGTAATGGCAAAAATAACATTAATTTTACCAAAAAAAGATAACGAATGTCCAAAGCAGAATATTGGGTAACTCACCTTAAGCTTGAAAGACACCCTGAAGGAGGTTTTTACAAAGAAATATATAAGTCAACTGAAGTTTTTAAAAATGGCAATGACGCTGATTTTCCTGAAGGACGAGCCTTGGCAACAAGCATCTACTTTCTTTTAGAAGCTGGAGATTTCTCTACTTTCCATCGCATAAAATCTGACGAAATTTGGCACTTTTATGATGGTGACCCATTGGAAATCTTCCACATAGATTTTGAAGGAAAAATGCAAAGAACCGTTTTGGGCAAAAATATAGAGAATGGTGAAGTCCTCACAACTGTAATACCTGCCACCTGCTGGTTTGGTTCTAGACCAGCAAATGGGTCAAAGTTTTCGTTGGTAGGCTGTACAGTTTCTCCAGGTTTCGACTTTCGTGATTTTGAAATGGCAGATAAAGCACTCCTTAGTAGAGAATTTCCTTCACATTTTTCATTAATAGCAGAGCTTTGTAGATGATTTACTAATTTTGCAAAAAATCAATACCGAATGCTACAAAGAATTCAAACCCTCTTTTTGACTATTTCAACTATTGGAATGGTGGTTTTCTTAGGCACTAATGCCTGGAAAGTGATAAATCTGGATCAAACAATTATAGTAAATGCGTTTCAAGTTTTAGAAACTAAAGGCACTCTTGCTGCAACCCAAAAGCCTATTTATTACATTGCTGTGATGGCAGTTATAAGTATTGGTACATCGATATTTGCAATATTTCAATACAAAAATAGAGTTCGCCAAATGCTTTTTGTTGCATTCAATTCTCTGATCATTGGATCAGCAGTCGCAGCTACTGTTTACAATGTCAAGTTTGTTGCTATGCCATTAGGTAACGAAGCAATAGAAGGTACTTTCGGAATTGGGATTTATGCAGGATTCATCGCTTTGGCGAGCAATTGGTTGGCGAACAGGTTTATTCGTAAAGACGAAAAACTTGTTCAGAGTGCTGATCGCATGAGGTAGTCAATAGTTTGGTTCCATTTGATCTCGGTATGCTTTGGGACTCATCTCTTTGAGTTGTTTAAATGTTTTATTGAAATGAGAAAGGTTATTGAAACCACTCTCATAACATACCTGAGCTATACTTTTATCCTCTTGTAATAACCTACAAGCCTGTTGAATTCTGAATTCACCTAAAAATTTGGTAAAGGTATGGTTTGTCATTTTCTTAAAATACCTGCAAAAAGATGGCTTAGTAAGATTGACCATAACTGCCACTTCTTCCAAGTCTATAGGCAAGTGGTAATTATCCGCGACATACTTATATATCTGGTTTATTCGCTGTTGATGTTTGCCCGTAACTTCTATGTTAATTTCTTGCTTATTGATAACCGTCATCTCAGAACTAGTAGCCATCGTTTGAAAAATCTTTAGTAGCTGAACTAGTCGTTCAAAAGGACTTAAAAATGGGATTTGCTTGATAAGTTTCCCCAGTTCTTTTCTAGATTTCCCCGAAAAACTTAGGCCTCTTTTAGCTAGGTTAAAAATGGGTCTTATTACTTCTGTCTCAGGAATCTCCCAAAACTGAGTACCAAGAAAATTGGGGTCTAGTTGAATAATAATCTCTTCGTGCTTACCCTCCACGCCGTATCCAAGACCGGTATGCGGCAAATATGGCCCCAAAAAGAAAACTTCGCCCTGTTGGTAGTTTCCTTTATGATTTCCTATCTGCCTTTTTCCACTTCCCTTCGTCACCAGAATTATCTCATACTCAGGATGTTGGTGCCAATAAAATTTATCATTTTCCGACTTCCATTCTATCAATTTAAACGAGCTTCCTGTGTCTGGAATAATCTTCTCAATGGTCGCCTTCATGGTATATTGTCTTCTATTTCCTACAATATATACAATTATTGAACATACAGCACCAATATTGGTTAATGAAGTGGTGGTAAAGAATCCAAAAGAACAAGACTTTTACATTATTGAACTAGAACAAGAAAGCATATACTTTCTAAGATGAATTAATACCTATGAATCAGTAAAAAGTGGGGGCCCAAAAGCTTTCACTTTTTCTTTTGTAAATGAGCCAATAACTGAGCTATTGCTTTGCCTCTGTGGGAGATAGGATTTTTTTCAGAAGAGCTCATTTGAGCAAATGTTATATCAAAACCTACTGGCTTAAAAATAGGGTCGTAGCCAAAGCCTCCATCGCCTTGTTTGGAGTGAGTTATGTTCCCTTTTACTATTCCATTAAAAGAAAATACTTCTCCTTGACAAATATATGTAACCACAGTACGAAATTGTGCTGACCTATTTTCAATACCATTCAACTCACTGAGCAACTTATCCATGTTTTTGTCATGGTTGCCGTGCTCTCCAGCGTACCTAGCAGAATAAATTCCTGGTGCACCGTTTAGTGCTTCCACTTCTAACCCAGAATCGTCTGCTATGCTGTCAATGTTGTAATTATCGTAAATATGCTTTGCCTTGATCAATGAATTCCCTTCAAAAGTGTCGGCAGTTTCTTCAATATCCTCTGTACATCCAATGTCTGCCAATGTCACAATCTCAAACTCGCCTCCCAGCAATTCTCTCAGCTCTTTGGCTTTACCCTGGTTATTTGTCGCAAGACATATTTTTTTCATGTTTATTAAAATTTTGTCACTAGGACACAAAGGCACAAGGTTTCTAATCCAGATATTGCTGAGTTTAATAGAATTACTATTCTTCCAAATCCCAGACTTCCTTCTTCAAATTCATTAAGCACCCTTAACTTACAAAGTACCTAACTCACAAATTGACAAAAATAGATTGCCAATATCAAACCGCTCCTTCTAGCATTTTATCTGCATTTTCGGCAATACGAAGTTTTTCTACAAACTCATCTATTTCGCCTTCCATTATACTTGGAAGGTTATAAACAGTAAGACCAATTCTATGGTCTGTAACACGAGATTGGGGATAATTATAGGTGCGGATTTTATCCGATCTGTCACCACTACCAACAAGGCTTTTACGGTCTGCAGCTATGGCATCATTATGCTTTTGCATTTCCATTTCATAAATTCTAGAGCGAAGTACTCCAAGTGCTTTTGCTCTGTTTTTGATCTGAGAGCGTTCATCTTGACAAGTTACCACAGTTCCTGTAGGAATATGAGTCATTCTTACTGCAGAATAAGTTGTATTTACCGACTGACCACCTGCTCCAGAAGAACAATAAGTGTCTATTTTAACATCACTCATGTTGATATCAACGTCCACTTCGTCTGCTTGCGGAAGTACAGCAACAGATGCAGCTGAAGTATGAATTCTCCCTTGGGTTTCAGTTGCTGGAACTCGTTGAACACGATGTACTCCAGACTCAAACTTGAGTTTAGCGTAAACATCAACTCCAGATACCTCAGATATTATTTCCTTAAAACCTCCCGAGGTACCCTCATTGGTATCGATAACTGACAATTTCCAACCTTCTTGTTTTTCAATATATCGTTGATACATACGGAAAAGATCACCGGCAAAGATTGATGCCTCATCACCACCTGTTCCAGCTCTAATTTCCAATATTACGTCTTTGCTATCATTAGGATCTTTTGGAATAAGCATTTCCCTTAGGATTTCCTCCATTTCTTCTTTTTGAGGAGAAAGCTCATCTATTTCCATTTTTGCCATTTCGCGAAGCTCTTCATCCTTTTCAGTCGAAAGTAGGCTTTTTGCTCCATCTAGGTTAGAAACCAATATTTTGTATTTTTCGAATTGGTCAACGATCTTCTCAAGGTCTTTATATTCTTTGCTTATTTTGGCGTACTTAGTCATATCCGAAACCACTTCAGGCATAGATAACTGCTGAGTAACTTCTCCAAACCTCTCCTTTATTCCTTCTAATTGATGTATCATACTATTGACCTTGATATATGAAAGAACAAATTTACTAGGATTTTAATTTACTCTGTCCAAAAATAGTAGAAAGGAGTGTTTGCCTTTTGGTTGAAAGTGGTTTTCAGTTTCCAGTGGCCAGTTTTCAGCTTTCACGACTGCCCTTTTTAAAAGCTGATTTCTGCGTAAGCCTAGAGAACTGCACCCTGGCCTACTTACAGTGAGTCTGGTAAAACAGAACACTGCTAAATGGCGTCAGATCCGTAAACTTAAATCACTCAAACCATACAATCACTTCTTCTGCATCCTTTTTCTTAAGCTCTGGTACTGTCGCGTCTTCTGCGGGATAACCAATAGGAAGTAATAAAAACGGCTTTTCATTTTTTGGCCTTTCTAGCAACTTGCTTAAAAAGTCCATTGGACTTGGTGTATGTGTAAGCGTAACTAGTCCACAGTTATGAATTGCCGATATTAGCATGCCAGCTGCAATTCCTACACTTTCGTTTACATAGTAATTGGTTGCTTTCTCCTCATTTTCTTTCAATTCATAGGAATGTTTGAAAATAATCACAATCCAAGGAGCAATATCAATGAAAGGTTTCTCCCAATTGGTATCAAACTTTTTTAGGTCCTCTAGCCAAGCATCGCTCATTCTCCCGTTATAATTCACATATTCTTCCTTCTCCGCCGCTTCTCTAATTTTTGCCTTTAGGCTTGCCGAGCTAATTGCACAAAAAGTCCAAGGTTGCTTATTTGCTCCAGAAGGTGCCGATGAGGCCGTCATGAGGATATTTTCTATAATTTGCTTGGAAACAGGCTTTTCGCTAAAAAACCTAATCGACCTCCTTTTTTCCAAAAGCTCCCTATATTTTAAAGAAGTACTAAGCGGGTCAGCTACTGTATGAGCCAAATATTGGGTATGCATGATTTATAATTGCCGTTAAATAAAATTCTGCCTAGATTTTCAGCCCTATGAGCCTAAACAATGAATCTAATGTTATTCATTTGCTGCGTCTATGAGGCGAAGTAAAATAATTTACCAAAGTTCATAAAGGCTGTTTGAAATCCAATTTTAATCCTTTAATATTGTTTAATAATTAATCTTCAAAAACGTTATCATGAAAAAAATACTATCCTTTTTAACGATTTTATCTTTGACCTTTACCACTGCTATTGCTAGCGAGCCAGTTGATGAATTCAACTACGAAGGTGAAAACATCTCTGCTGAGTTTGAGCAGCTTAATAAAATTGAAAACTACGTTCAACAAAACGAAGGGCTTACATTGGAAGGCCTTAAAGCTGAGAAATCTGATCTTGTTGATGGTATTTCTTTAAGTGCAGATGCTTCTGCTGCTGTTGCAGCTGACGAAATGCCACTTGGAATTCCAGCATTCTGGTGGGGATGTGTACTTGCAGTTCTAGGAGTAATTCTAGTATATGTACTTACTGATCAAGACAAAGAGCAAACTAAGAAAGCACTTTTCGGATGTTTAGTTTTTGCTGGAGCTTGGGTTATTTATTATGTAGTTATCGTTGCAGTAATAGGTAGAAGTTTCTGGTTCTAAATTAGAATTCAATAAAATTTTGAAGCCCAGACTAGCAATTAGTTTGGGCTTCTTCGTTTTAGTACTACCCAATTAAAATAATGAAATTGTATAAATTATTACTTATAGTCTTTCTTCTTAGCGGATTTAGCACACTTAACGCTCAGAAATTTTATCGATTCAAAGCAGATGTATCTGTTAAAGACAAGCTTGCAAATAATACCTATAGACTAACTATGGGTAAAGTCTATTACGACAAGATCTATCGAAAAATAGTATACGATCTCACTTTCCCAAAAAAAGAAACATTGGTTGTTCAAGATACCACCATGTTCAAAATCAATGAAAAAGGAATTTTGGTATCATCAAATAAGACAGTGCTCATGCCAGAATTTACTGTATTCCACTTGGCACTTACTGGAAAGCTTTTTGACTACGGTATCAATGCAATGCAAAGTGAAAAAAGTATTTACAAGGTTGGTAAGGTAGAGAAAACTACTCAAGGCGTAAAGACAACATGGGAGCCTGCAGATGATTATTTTGCCAAATACTTTGGTAATATTGTAATGCTTAACAAAGACAAACGCTTAGATGCAATGGTTTTCTACAATGTGGAAGGTCAAATTGTGAGTAGGCAGTTTTTTAAAAAATATACGAGTGTTAAAGGTATTCAGTTTCCACAAGAAGTAACCATGATCAGTTATGGCGAAGATGGGACAAAAAACATTCAACTTACTACTTACAAAAATGTAGTAATTGATCAAACAGATGAAGATGAAAAGTATCGTTACCGTATTCCTATTACTAAGTCTATTAAGTCTGTCAAGTAATTGTTTGGGGCAATTGAATGCCAGCAAATACAAGAATATTATTCCTGACGGTAACAATAAAATTGAATACTGGCAGACAAAGAATAATAAAAACGAAGTGCAGGCGGCTTTCTCTGGATTGTTTCTTTTCTATAAGAGTTTTATCTCATCACAAGACCTTACCGTATGTACCTTTTCTCCGTCTTGTTCGGAGTACGGAATACTAGCTGTGAAAGGACATGGAGTTATCAAAGGTGGCCTCATGACAATGGACAGACTTACAAGATGCAATGGACTTTCTCCAGAAAAGTACGAGGTAGACAAGTCAAAAATGCTACTCAAAGATGACCCTAATGACGCTTACTTAGTCCCTGTTGTTAGTAAAATAAAATAATTTAAAACTTCTCTATACCTGAATGAAGCGACTCATTGCTTTGCTGCTGTTTTTATTCTTTTCCACTTTCGCACAAGCTCAAGACGACATTTACAATCTTGAAAACTCTAAGGAGTTTGCAGCCTATTTACTAGAATCTGGTCAGTACAAATCGGCGATTAATGAATACGAAAGAGTGGTTTTTATGGCTCCGAATGATCTTGAACAAAGTGTTTTGTTGCTCAAGTCATACCGCCTAGCCGAAGATTATGAACAAGGGATAATTAAAGCTTCAGCACTTTTCCCAAACCTTATAGAAATGCCAAAAGAACACTCTATTGAGTTTTCAAAGTCATTGATGAGCTTGAGAAGTTGGGACCGAGCTAACAACTTTTGGGATGGAAGCAAAACACTAGCTCAAGACGACAAAGTATTGCTAAAGACCACTGTTGAAATATTTGAAGGTGACTTTCAAAAGGCTCAAAAACAGCTGTCTAGTATTCAAGACAGCTTAAATATATTAGGAGCAAATTATAGATCAATCATAGACCAAGGATTGAATGGAAAACGCAAAAGCCCATTTGTAGCTGGCTTTCTTTCTACAGCCGTTCCGGGTTTAGGAAAGGTATACACTGGTGACTGGAAAGACGCCATTGTATCATTGATTTTTACTGGAGGAATGGCTTTTCAGGCAGTACGAAACTTCAATAAGCACGGCATAAACGACTATCGACCATGGGTCTACACTACGATAGGTACTGGATTTTACTTAGGTAATATATTAGGCTCAGTAAAATCAGCAAAGGATAAGAATAGAAAAAAAATTAACCTACTACAACATGAGGCTAGCGATTATTTTAATTCTTATTATTAATAGTTTTATTGGCAGGGCTCAATCTATTGAGGCAACCTACGAACTTGGCAATCTACTTTATTCAGAAGGGAATTTTTCTGCTGCCGAAGACGTGCTTCGCCGTGTGCTTTATTTTGATAAAAATGAAGAGTATGGAGCCAAAGTCAACCTTATTTATGCAAATAGTCTATATCACTCAGGCAAATTCTCGGAGGCGAATTACTATTATGACCTAGCTTATTTCTCTGCTTCCGACGCTTCAAAAGTTGATATTCTTTTACAAAAAACCTCATGCTATCTATTGTTGCAAAACTATAGCTATGCACGAATAGAGCTTTTTAACCTTCCCGAAAGCTTGAATGAAGATCAAGACAAAATGAAAGTGTTTTATACCGCAATGCTTGAGTTTGCGGAGGGCAATTTTCCAGAGTCAGAGGATGCATTCAAACAAATAGCGTCAGATACTACACGGGTTGATGTGCTATTTGATAAAAACACAAAAATTGATAAACTCAAGCCAAAAACTGCAAAAATTCTCAGCATCATTGTACCAGGCCTAGGGCAGATATACGCTGGAGATTGGAAAGCAGGGATTAACAGCCTTGTGCTTACAGGCGGTCTGTTTTACTTGGGTCTTAATAGTGGAATTAAAAATTCATTTCTGGATGCAGCAATAAGTGTTTTGCCGTGGTTTCAACGCTACTACATGGGGGGCTTCAAAAAAGCAGAGCTAATAGCTAAGGCCAAAATACTGGAGAGACGCCATGAGGTTTTCAATGAATTACTTGAGGTAGTTGAAAAATAAACGGCCTCGCATTGATTGCGAAGCCGTAGAAATAATCTTAAGACCTTATTTTCACAATCTCTTTATTAAAATATTCTTAAACCATACCTGATCTCCGTGACCCTGTAGTGAAATTTTTCCTTCGTGGTGTGGGGTTGCAAGTGGCCATTTCGCAAATTTGCTTTTTGCAATATTGGACTTCCACTCATCGTCTCCATAAGTGTACGAAACGACCAATTTGCCATTTAGCCAATGCTCAACCTTATTCTTCTTGACTTTAATCTTTCCTGTATTCCAATTTCCGGCAGGCTTTACAATCGTTAGATCGCTTGGTGGATTAACATCATAATTTGCTCCTGTTTTTTGGACATTTTTAATTGGTGCTGGATAGTTTACGTCATCAATGATTTGATATTCGGAACCTGAAGCATAAGTATTGAAGTAGGTGTCGTCCATTTTTTCAATGATCTTGTAAATAACTCCGCTGTTTCCCTTAGGAGCCACTTTGAATTGGAAGGTTAGCTGAAAATCTCCAAACACATCATTTGTAACTAAATCTCCGGTTTTACCAGATGTGGTAAGTGCTCCGTCTTCAATTGTCCAACCATTTACTCTGTCAGATTTCCAGCTATGCCAACTGTCAAGATTCGTACCGTCGAAAAGCACTTCTTTTTGAGCATACACTGTAGTTGAAATAACGACAAGCGTTAAAAGCAATATATTTTTCATTTGTATAAATTAAATTAGACCTTAAAAATAAGTTTTCTGCGATGAAAAAAGAGTAGGATTAAAAACCAAATGAATAAATAAATTAAAGCACCAACAAGCGAAGCCATACTAGGATCACTGAAGTTAGGGGCAATCAATTGCGTATAAATAAATGATTGAAGGTTTTGCTCCCCAACATTTATCATCCCCAAAGCTCTTGGAATTATTCCTGATGCAAAAAATACAAGCATTGGGTTAACCCCAAAGATCGCAAAAGGCTTGGTCCACGATTTCCAATTAAGATGGTCAATTAAAAAGTATAGAAGTCCAAGTATAAAAAGGGCTAAACCAGCGGTGAATAAAACGAATGAAGATGTCCATAAAGCCTTATTGATAGGGAAAGCAAGACCCCAAACCCAGCCAACAACAATAAGTACAATACCAGCAATGCAGATGAACCCAGCTTTTTGAATGGTACTGCTATTTTTAATTAAAATCTGTCCTGTTAGCACTCCAAGTAAACCAGTAGAAATGGCTGGAATGGTACTGAAAACTCCTTCTGGATCCCACGTTTTGGTTCCTGCGTACATGTGCTCTCCTAGGATTTTTGCATCTAGCCAAGCTGCGAAATTTTTCCCAGGTTCAAGTAGTCCCGCCCCCCACTCTCCAGCTGGAACGAGTGCCATGAAAAACCAATAGATTAATAGCAGTGAAATACAAACAATAGCTTGGACAAAGAACGAGGTTCGGTAATAGAGAAGGCTCACAAAAAAGTATACGATTGCTATACGCTGAAGCACACCCAAAATCCTGACATTACTAAAACTCTCAAAACCTCCTAATGCAAAAATAAACATCAGTGATAGGACAAAAACGGAAACATAGAATTGTAGTTTTTTGTCATATTTTCCCAAAAGTAGAGCAAAAATCACCACAGTAAGTAGCAAACGAACAATCAAAAGACCTGTCCCTTCAAGACCGAAAAATTGTATTTTAGTAAAGTAGGAAAGGAAGAAACCCAAGCCAAAAATTCTGAATGTACGAGTAAGAATCTTACCCATTGTATCATTTGTAAAAATGGGTATTGGTCCAGAAAGTGGCACTGCCACACCCATAATGAATAAGAAAAAGGGGAATACTAGATCGGTGGGGGTACATCCGTGCCATTCAGCATGTCGAAATGGAGGATAAATATTAGCCCAATCGCCAGCATTATTCACAACGGTCATTAGCATTATCGTGAGACCACGAAACACATCGACCGAAAGCAGTCGCTTATTCATTATTTATTAAATCTGTTAGGTGTAAGAGAGTAATAGTAAATTTAGTCAGAAAAAGGGAATAATCTAAGTTCTAAGCGGCTTTGGAATTAAAAAGGTTGACCGAAACACGATCTTTAAAATCGAGAACTAATCCTTTTAAATCGACGAACGTATATTAAAGTTATTGTAACTTAGAAGCCTTGTAACTTTATAGAGATAAAATAGGACACAATACAGCTCTTGACTTTTCTCTGAAATACACTAAAGCTTGAAATGAAAAACTACGCTTATACTATTGTTGTCATCGTATTTGTTGCTTTTGCTTATTTCTTCCCGTCTTACTTTATATCAGTAGGAGATTACAAGCTGACGGCGTTTATAGTTCCAGTTCTTCAGGTCATCATGTTTGGGATGGGAACGACCATTACACCCGATGACTTTATTTCTATTTTTAAAACTCCTGAAAAGGTCGGTATTGGTATTGCATTTCAGTTCATGATTATGCCAATGTTGGGATTTACGCTGACTAAGGTTTTTGATTTTCCTGCAGAGGTAGCTGCCGGAATGATCCTCATAGGCTCGAGCCCAAGCGGTTTAGCATCCAATGTAATGGCACTTATTGCGAAGGCTAATATTGCACTATCGGTCACGATCACAACTGTTGCAACCTTACTCGCTCCTTTACTCACTCCATTGCTTATGAAATGGCTTGGTGGTGAACTTATGGAGGTCAATTTTTGGGCAATGATGTGGGATATGTGTAAGATTGTAATTTTTCCAATTGGGCTAGGGGTTATACTTAACAGGTTTTTGCCCGCAATAATGTTACGCTTTAAAGCGATTCTACCTTACTTTTCTATGGCTGGTATATTATATGTGATCACGGTCATTACAGCTGCAGGGCAAGCGAACTTAGCCACTATAGGTGCTATGCTTTTTGTTGCTGTTTTAATTCATAATTGCCTTGGTTACTTCATGGGTTATTATGCCGCAAAAGCATTGAAAATGAACGAGCAGGACTGCCGTACAATTTCTCTAGAAATAGGAATGCAAAATGGAGGACTTGCCTCAGCACTTGCAGTGCAAATGGGCAAAGCTGCAACGGTTGGTTTAGCTGCGGCTATATTTGGACCATTAATGAATGTAACGGGTTCTATTTTGGCAAGTATATGGAGTGCTAAAAAGCCAGATTAAGGCTTCGCGACTCCTCGTATCATTACTACATAGAATCCATTTCCTTTATAATCTCTTCTTGGATTTTGGCCTTTATGGCAATTTTCTGGCTTTTTAGAATGACCAAAGCAATGATTGCCATGGCAAAGTTAATTACATAACCCCATGGCTCACCAAGCCACTGATTAAGAAAGTAAGCAAGCAAAATAAGTGCAAATATTACACATAGTAATGCTCCCGATGCCAATAGTATACCATATATCAGACCTGAGATACCTTCTTCGGCCTTTTCTTGAATCTCAATTTTTTTGAGCTGAACTTTCGCCTCAATGATCTCAATTACTGCATCTTTGATATCTCCGATACGGAGAAGGTCGCTCAAGTTTTGTTTTAGTCCCATAGTTCTATTTATACTACATCCACGTCAGGCACAAATCGCACAGACTTGTATTTCTTATCTGCTGACATTTCGGTTATTTGTTCTCTAATGAATGCTTTGGTAGCCGCAATATTCAATTTATTCTTTTCCAGTTTTATCCAAACCTCAAATATATATTGATTCCTCACCCTTTCCACCAAGGCTTTTTCTGGACCTAATATACGCTCTTTACTTAATTTACTTGCTAGTCGTTGAGCAAGAGTTCCAGCCGCAGCATGCGAGAGCGTTTTATCAACGTGCTTGGTTGTAACCCTTATAAGTCGCGAAAAAGGTGGATAATTGTACCTTTCGCGTTCAATTATTTCTTTGTCGTAAAAACCGTGGTAGTCATTATCGATTACCATTTTCAATAACGGGTGTGTAGGAGAGTTGGTTTGAATGATAACTCTGCCTGGCTTTTCCTTTCGGCCTGCTCTACCACTTACTTGTGTGAGCATTTGGAAAGCCCTTTCCCCCGACCTAAAATCTGGAAAATAGATCATTCTGTCGGCATCAAATACGCCAACTAGACTTACTTTATCAAAGTCCAGACCTTTCGACACCATTTGTGTTCCTACCAATATATCTACACCGCCTGACTCTACTTCTCCAATAATTTGCTGGTACGCATTCTTGGAGCGAGTGGTATCCAAGTCCATTCTTATTATTTTGGCCTCAGGATAAAGCACATTGAGGTCGTCTTCGATCTTCTCGGTTCCTATTCCTACTGATTTTATTTTGCCCGACCCACAAGTAGGACATAGGTGAGGAGTTTTTTCTTTGTGCCCACAGTAATGGCAAATGAGCAAGTGTTCCTTATAATGATAGGTAAGACTCACCGAGCATTGGTGGCAGCTACCAATCCAATTACATTCTTCACAATTAAGATAAGGAGCATATCCCCTCCTGTTTTGAAAAATAATGGTTTGCTCGTGCTTCTCAATGTTTTGACTTATCGCCGCTTGAAGCGTAGAGCCAAAATCAGACTTTATCTTTTGGCGTGCTTTTTCTTCTCTAATATTTGCCAACTCCACCTTTGGAAGCTGTGCATCACCAAACCTTTCGCTTAAGTTGACCAATCCATATTTGCCCTCTTTGGCTTGATAGTACGACTCTATAGAAGGAGTTGCACTACCAAGAATTACTTTGGCACCTACCTTATGGGCCAGCATGATCGCCGTGTCTCTCGCATGGTAACGAGGGGCCGGATCGTATTGCTTATAAGAACTTTCGTGCTCTTCATCTATAATAATGAGTCCTAAGTTTTCGAAAGGTAAAAATACAGCAGACCTTACTCCCACCACGAATGAATACCTATCTTCCAATACGCCTTTCCATACCTCCACTCTTTCATTATCTGAGAATTTGGAATGGTAGACACCCATTGCATCACCAAATACCTTTCTTAGTCGGTTTACTATTTGTGTGGTTAAGGCAATCTCTGGCAAGAGCATTAAAACTTGCACACCGTTATCAAGTGCCTTTTTTATTAAATCAATGTATATCTCTGTTTTACCACTACCCGTGACACCATGTAGCAACACGGTATTGGTTTCTCCAAGTTTTTCAAGCAACTCATTGGATACCCTTTCCTGCACATCAGAAAGGTGAATTCCTTGTAATTCATCTTTTCTTATTTCCCCAAATCGAGAAACCGTAAGCTCATATTCTTCTAGAATCCCTTTTTCTATAAGTGTTTTATAAGAAGAAGGAGACACTCCAAGATCCAATAAGTCTTTCTTGGTAATACCTACTTGGTTTTTTTCATGAAGCTCATGAAATGGAATAAGTTGAACATAAGTCATGATGACCTCTTGTTGCTTCGAACTCTTCTCTAAGCTTTCTATGAGGTTAAGGATTTCTTCTTGACCTTCATAAACTCTCTTTAATCGTACTTTTTTCAGCTTTTTAGGACTGTATTTTTCTTTTACCGCATCATATAGTATGACGGCATGCTTCGAGATCAATGATTTCACAAACTTGGCAATATCAATATCACCTAGAAACTTCTTAAGCTCATCATATGAAAGAGAATCGTTTTTTTCGAGAGTGTTCAAAAACTCTACTTCTTCTGCACTAAGTAGCTCCGGACTGTCAAATGTTGGGTTAATTTGAATTCTCGATTGACTGCTTACTTTCAAGCCAGATGGAAGAGCGATATTCATTACCTCTCCTACATTGCACAAATAGTAATCGGCCATCCATTGAAATAACCATAACTGATGTGAACTTATAATAGGTGACTCATCCAGTATTTCATCTATATATTTTGCCTTATAGTTCTGAGGTGCTTTGTTATGTATACTAGAAATAAGCCCAGTCATTACACGGTTTTTGCCAAAAGAAACAATCACACGAGCTCCCACCACAACTAATTCATTTAAGTCTCGCGGTACTCTATAAGTGAAAGCTTGTGGAATAGGAACTGGTAAGATTACATCCAAAAACAGGGTTTCCTCCGTATATACATTGTCATCATGCATGAAACAAAGTTAAGGGTACGAATTGGGATATTAATTATAAACTTCAATTCGTTTGAAAGAGCACAAAGCGTTGTTTACCCATAATTGCTTTTTTGTTAAACAGAGTTTAGAATGAACAAAATCAATGATTTTGGCTCTATTCCAAAGATTTGAATCAAAACTGAGCGTCTTGTTTAACGAAATCGAGCAAAAAAGATGAAGTAGTTCAACAAAACAATCATTGAAAAAGATTTATCAGAAAAGATTTGGAAGTTTTGTTTAACAGTTACTACATTTGATTAAACAAAAAGGAAAAGGTTATGACAGCACTAGAGTTTAATTACGCATTACACAGTTCAACAAAAACTTTGAAGCCATTTGCTTTGAGATTGACAAAAGATGGTGAAGAAGCAAACGACTTGTTGCAGGATACTTTGATGAAAGCTTTTATCAATAAGGATAAGTTTACTGAAGGTACGAATCTAAAAGCATGGTTATATACGATCATGAAGAACACCTTTATTACCAATTACCAAAGAATGGTAAGAAGGAAAACCTTTATTGATACAACTGACAATTTACACTTCATCAACAGTTCCAATGTTACCATTAAGAATGATGCTATTCAAGGATTCGCACTAGCAGATATTCATAAGGCGATAGACAAGTTGGACGATGTATATAAAGTCCCATTTGAAATGCACTTTAAGGGTTTCAAGTACCACGAGATTGCAGATAGGTTGCAAATACCAATTGGTACGGTAAAAAACAGAATCCACATTGCAAGAAAAGATCTAAAGGATACTTTGAAGATTTACTCAACTAAGTCTTAAAGTAATTCAAATAAATTAATGAGTAGTTTTTGATTAAAAGAGGAAGGTTTGAAAGGTTGTTTGCCATGCGAACAACCTTTTTTTCAACTCTTAATATTTACTATTATATTTATTCTGTAAGTTTCCTACAACTATGAAAGTTATTGTCATTGGATCTGGTTTTGCTGGACTATCAGTTGCTACTAAACTAGCATCAGAAGGTTATGATGTAGAAGTCATCGAAAAAAATGACGACCTAGGAGGCAGGGCACGTGTATTTGAAGTAGACGGGTTTAAATTCGATATGGGTCCAAGTTGGTACTGGATGCCAGATGTTTTTGAAAACTATTTCGCAGAATTTGGAAAAAAAGTTAGCGACTACTACAACCTCGTAAGGCTAGACCCTTCCTACAAGGTTATTTTTGATCAAAATGATGAAATTGACCTCCCTGCAGATAGAAAAAGCTTAGATGCATTATTTGAAAGTATTGAAAAAGGCTCCGCTAAAGGGTTAAAGAAATTCCTAAATCAAGCAAAATATAAATACGATGTTGGAGTAGGAGAATTTGTATGGAAGCCAAGCGTAAGTCTAATGGAGTTTATGGACCCTAGATTGGTAACCAAAGCCTTTAGTCTTGATCTTTTCGCATCTTTTGCAAGCCACATACGTAAGTTTTTCAAACACGAAAAATTACTTAAACTCATGGAGTTCCCTATTTTGTTTTTGGGTGCAACTCCAGAAAATACCCCAGCCCTATACAGTTTAATGAATTATGCCGAAATCGCCCTAGGAACTTGGTATCCTATGGGTGGCATGAATGAGATCATTAAAGGAATGGTATCACTCGCAGAAGAAAAAGGTGTCCAGTTTAGAACTGGGGTAAGTGTCAAAAAAATAATTGTAGAAAACAAGCTTGCCAACAGTGTTATGCTGGCAAATGGCGAAATTATAGAAGCCGATCTTGTTGTAGGTGGAGCAGATTATCACCATATTGAATCAAGCCTGCTCGAACCTCAGTACAGAAATTACAGTAAGACTTATTGGGAAAACAGGACAATGGCTCCCTCGTCACTCCTTTTTTACTTAGGAGTGGATCGCAAGGTGGAGAAACTCATTCATCACAACTTATTTTTTGATGAAGACTTTTCGCTACACGCCAAAGAGATTTATGAAGAGCCAAAATGGCCATCAAAACCTCTTTTCTATGTATGTGCTCCATCCAAAACAGATGACACAGTAGCCCCAGTGGGTAAAGAAAATATTTTTATTTTAGTACCAATTGCTCCAGGCCTAGCCGACGACGATAGTACAAGAGAGAAGTATTACCATATTTTGATGGATAGGTTAGAAACCTACGTAGGTCACGATATTAGATCACAAGTAAGCTATAAGCGTAGTTTTGCCGTAAGTGACTTTATAAGTGAATACAACTCTTTTAAGGGAAATGCGTACGGTCTTGCTAACACATTGAAGCAAACGGCAATTTTGAAACCGAGTTTAAAAAACAAAAAGGTAGAAAATCTGTTTTATACTGGACAGTTAACTGTTCCAGGGCCAGGTGTTCCTCCCTCACTCATTTCAGGAATTGTGGTTGCAAAAGAAATTATGAAAAGGTATGGCGAGAATATATCGTCACAGAATGCAGGTGAAATTGTAGCTGTATAAAAACAACAAAATTATGGACGCACTATTCGAAAAAACAACTTTTGCTTGCAGTAAAATGATTACCGAAGCCTACAGCACAAGCTTTACGCTAGGTATAAAAACACTCAACAAAAAATATCATAATGCCATATTTGGTATCTATGGGTTTGTGAGGTATGCTGATGAGATAGTGGATACTTTCCATGAATTTGACAAAGAAAAACTTCTCAATAAGTTCTCAAGAGATACTTTTGAGGCGATAGAGGACAAAATAAGCCTTAACCCAGTATTGCATTCATTCCAAAAGGTTGCCAACGAATACTCGATTGAGAAAGAGCTGATCGTTGCTTTTTTAAATAGTATGGCAATGGATTTACACAATACTGCCTACAATCCAGATAAATATCAAGAGTACATATATGGATCGGCAGAAGTGGTTGGGCTAATGTGCTTACGAGTTTTTTGCGAAGGAAATGAGGAGCAATACCAAAGCCTCAAAGATGATGCAAGGAGTTTGGGAGCGGCATTTCAGAAAGTAAATTTCTTACGCGACCTTAAAAGTGATTTCTACGAAAGAGGGCGTGTATACTTCCCAGGGGTAGACTTCAATGACTTTACTGTGGATGCTAAAAAGATAATTGAAGCGGATATTCAGAAAGACTTTGACAATGCATACAGAGGAATTGTACGTCTGCCTAGTGGTGCAAGTAGAGGTGTTTACCTTGCCTACGTATATTACCTAAAGCTTTTCAAGAAAATTAAATCAACTCCTGCCACAAGAATACAGCAGGAGAGAATAAGAGTATCTGATAGTACTAAATTTGCCCTGTTAGCTAAAACGCTAGTGAAGGGAAGTTTCAATACTTTGTTTTGAGTTAATTACTTCACTCGTTTCCAAGTATCTGTACGGCCAAAAACGGAAAGTCCAATATATCCTCTTACTTCGAGGGTATTGGAATTTTTCAAGGTCATTTTGCAACTGTAATCATTTCCTGTTTTAGGGTCATAGATTTGTCCATCTTCCCATACGTTACCACCTTCGTATTCGAATTTCCTGAGAATAACTAGACCTTTCAAAGTCCTATTTTGAAGGTCCTTTTTAGGGTTATTGATATCCTTTTTTTCCGACCCATCTGGATTTGTAGCTTCTTTGAGCCAAATCAATTTACCGAAATATTTATCGCCTTGCTTATAAATTTGGATGTGTCCAGTTCCTTCGCCATTTAGCCAAGTTCCCACTACAGCATCAGGATTAGTGTCAATTGCTAGGGCAGAAAAAGCAAACAAAAAGGCGAATAAAAACATAAAAGGTTTAGTGGTCATTGTTTAGTTGTTTTAAGTTGATGATTTTTTATATCAACGAATAATACAAAAAAATGTTCTATTCAGCTGCTTTTATATGAAATAAGCACGCCGCTGACAATAACCAAAATTATTCCAAAGAAACTAAGAATCCCGAGTGAAGGATCTCCTAAGAGAATTCCAAAGAAAACGCTAAAGACAATGTTACTAAAACCTACTGCGGATATGGGACCTGCTTTACCGTAAGTAAATGCACGAGTAAGAAATATTTGCCCAATAAGTGCCGCAATACCCAGCAATACAATCCAAAACCACTGAAAGCCCTGTGGCATTTTGAAAATACCTATCATAAAGTCTAACTCAGGAATAACATGGTAATTCCCTATCCACAATGAAATGATTGGTAGCACAATTCCACTCAACATAAAAGAAAGCACAATGCTCCGTCTGTCATATATTTTACTCAATTCCCTGATACTGAGATAGGCCAAAGCAGTAAGTAAGGCATTGAAAATTCCTATGGTATGGCTTTTGACACCAATAGTTCCGGCACTTATTTGAGGCAAAAAGATGAGACAAATTCCTCCAAAACCAAGGAGAATTGCAGCCCATTCTTTCGCAATAAGTTTTTCGCCCAATATCAAAAATGAAAGAACTGCTATAAAAATAGGATAGGTTTGTTGGTACGCAATAGCCTCAGCAAGCCCAATTTTAGAAATACTATAAAAGAAAGTATACAAGGCAACTGTACCTATCACTCCTCTAAAAATCAAAAGGAAGGGTCTCCCTCCTATTTGCACCAAAGGTTTTTTTAAAACTGAGCCTGCAATAAATACTACGCCAATGAGGTTTCTAAAAAAAACAAGTTCGATGGTATTGATGTCTTTGCCTAATATTCTCGTGCAAGCTCCCACTAAGGAAAAGCAGAAAGAGGCAATAAGCATGGATATTATTCCTTTTTTAAGGTCTTGAGGGCTCATATTTCGACACGAAATTACCGATAAATGGTTTTAGACCTACCAATTAGTTAATGATTTGACCAAAACGTATCTTTGAACACACATAAAAAGGCTAATTTGAAAAAGTTAATCGTTTACTTAATTCTCTTGATTCCAAGTTTTGCTTCAAGTCAAATAACCATCGACTTTCCTCGCGAAAGAATGACCTATCAGCGAGACAACAACAACGAAGCAAAAATCTATATTTCGGGAAACTTCTCTGCAGAGTACGATAGTATTCGAGCACGGGTAGTATCAAGAGTCTCGGGACAAGGCATAGATACCGATTGGAAAAAAATAGCTGTGAGAGACGGCAAGCCGTACTTTTCGGGAGAAATTACCGCAACAGGTGGTTGGTATAACTTACAAGTGGTAGCATTTAAAAATGGCTCATCCGTGGATTTTGTAACGGTAAGGCGAGTTGGAGTTGGCGAAGTATTCGCTATTGCAGGTCAATCAAATTCTTCTGGAACCACAAGTGGAACAAGTAATAAAATGTATGTAGCTGGGGCTGGTTACGGAATTGACACCGATGAAGATCGTTGTAATGTAATGCACTACTCCAACAAGACGAATGAATTCAATAGATTCCCAATTGGCTACAGCCAAATGTCTGGTGCTAGTGTTGGGAACGACTCCATATTTATTGGCCCTTTTCAAATGGCATCTTGGTGCTGGGGAGTGTTTGCCGAGTCTCTAGTAAATACCTTAAACGTACCGGTGATGATATATGGTGCAGGCTTTGGAGGAACGAGTGTATTATGGTGGAAAGAGTCAGCCAATGGAGAAAACCTTACTAATCCTGCTTTTTTTGTAAAGCAAGAATACAATCATCCTTATGGGGCATTGGGAGGAGTTGTTAAGTATTATGCATCACTCACAGGCTTAAGAGCAGTGTTATGGCACCAAGGTGAAGGAGACCCTAACATGTCCGCCGGTGACTACAAATATAACCTCGAACAAGTAATTGCAAAGACAAGGCAGCAAATAGAATCACCTACCCTTGCTTGGATGGTTGCAAGGGCTTCTTATTCAGGTCAAACACACTCCAATATTATTTCAGGCCAAAACCAAGTGATTGCTGCCGATGCGAATGTATTTGACGGTCCTGAGACAGATGCCTTAACAGGAAGCACATACAGAACTGATAATTTACATTTAGATACTCAACAAGCATTTGTAGAACACGGGGGGTTGTGGCATTCAAAAATAACAACAAGCAACTTCTTGACTGCTTCCAATCCAGTAATGGCAGAGCCCTTTATAGATTTAACTTTTACGTGCAATAATTCCAATCCTAGTCAGCCAATTATGCTAAGTACCAATGTCAGTGGTGAATATGGCTGGTCAAACAGAATTAACACGCCCTCTGAGTCTATTGGCTATGTAAGCGACTATGGCCAAAATTATTCTATCATTCCTAATAGCTCATACCTACGTCTAAATTGGACCTACGATAGTACAAGTTCTATCACTGTAGCACCTGGCAAATATGCCCTCAATGTAGAAAAAGCAAGTGGAAAAAGACTTTTCAGCCCATATGTAGACCTCTCAGCCCTTAGTGTTCCCCTTATAAGTGTCACAAGTAGTGCCACACAAGTAAGACCAAATGAGAGCGTAACTCTTACAGCTAGTTCGTGCAACGGCATATTTTCTTGGAGCAATAATGCTACAGAAAACCCTATTCAGCCAGTTATTGCAACAAATACTAGTTTCACAGCCCAGTGCAAAAACTTGCATTGCATAAATACCAACACAGTTAATATCGTCGCATCCTCATGTTTCGCTGGTGCATTAAGTTTGACCGGTGGAGTCAATTCAACAGAGCCACCTTACAAGTCAAAAGACCTTGTAAACAGCATACAACAAATATCAACTGGCGGGAAAATTGACTATTCTGCCAAAAAATCAATTGTATTAAACCCAGGCTTTAAAGCCGACCAAGGAAGTACTTTTACGAGCAAAATAGAGGATTGTAATTGATGAGAATTTAATAGGCCTAAAATGCCATTCTAATAATTCTCATTGCTTATTCAAAGAGCGAAATCGCATTTATCGTCCCCTTAAGGATTCTTTAGAACTCTGAAGAATCTATTGTCAAGTTCCATAAATACTTAGATTGTCAGACGATCAGTCGGACTTGTGTTAAAGGAAGAATAAGAAAAGGATAAAGGTTAATTGCTAGTAGAGACCACGTCTGACTCTGGTCCGACGATACGCTTTGTTGCATTTGGACAGTCGCCAAAAGATGTATCAAAAAACTTTGGGCTGTGCATTGCAAATGTGAGCAGTATTCAGGAAGTTCCTTGGGAAAAACAAATGAACTCTAACTCTTTTGGTTGAGATAAAAGTATGTTTGTAGTTAAAATGGCGAAGCTTCTACAAACTGTTGGTGAATCAATAATTGATTTTCACTTGAAATAAAATGATAAGAAATGTTGTCACAATTTTTTAGATCAAGTAGACAAAAAATCTACTCATATATCTCGAACAACTACAAATTTATTTTGATAATCTTTGCTCTTTTCTTAATATTTCAAATTGTAGAATTTGGGCAAGGAGAGAGAATAAGTAAAAGATTACAAGATTGTAGTTATGTTTCGGTTCTTACGCCAATTAGAATGCCTGATACACATTCTGTCTTTTTTAATTATGAATATCAAGGAAAAAAAAACAAAGGTTATACAATTGTAGGTGCGGAAGATGTCGGTTATTTATATACTAAAACTGAAATACTACACTCAAGATTTTTTGTTCGCATATCCTGTTTTAACCCTAAAATGTTTAGCGTGGTTTGGGATATAAAAGTTCCAGATTCACTTACTTTTGTTCCAAAGAACGGTTGGGATAAAATACCTTATGGGTTAGATAAAACTGTTGATATATCCAAGTAACAATTAGGATTAAACGGGAAGATTTCTGCGTTACACATCTGGTCGAGCATTTGTACGAGGTGTTGCGAATATATAAACCTATTGCTGGTGGAAGCAAGAAAGATGGTAATATAGCAGAATCCACATGGAACGGAATAGTTAAAGCTTGGGATGAATTGGTTAATTATTTAGACGATAAGGTAGATAATTAAATTATGTCTTAAAAAACATTCGATTTGGTTCTAACGTTAAGTTTGTTAGCCGTATCAATAATCCTTTTATTAATAATTAGATTAGAGACTCGGAAGGAAGAGTTGTCAACACAAAAAATATGTGGAGTGTACAGAGTTTTATTGGTAAAATTTCGCTTCTCACTTATTCCTTGATTCGGGCGAACGTAAAAATTAAATTATTTTCAAATGTTGAAAATAAAACTAGCCTTAGTGCTAATGTCCAGTTGTAGTTTTTTTTTCACTTCCTGTAGTTTTGAGAGGAAAAGGGAGGAGAAGCTTGAATTAACTATTAAGGAGTATAAGGTAGATGAAAAAAAATGGAAAAAGCTTAAATTTGAGAATTTAACAATGATGGTTCCCTTTAATTGGAGCCCTCAAATTAATGTAGATAATTTAGATTCTACCCTTGTTGCAAAAATTAATACGGGTTGCAGTATAAATTCCCGCTTCAATGTTAATAGATATTCAGAAACCTTAATTGATAGTGGAGATGTTTTGGAAAACTATTCAAGTATTTATTATAATTCTGTAAAAGACAACTATGACAAAATAAATAATTACCGTGTTTATAAGTTTAATTGGGAAGAACAAGCTACTGTTTCTGGTTTTTTTAGTGTAGAAAGCAAAGGTAAGTCAGTTGAAATTTACTCTTTTTTGACAATGAAAGATAAGTATGTGTATGATTTTACCTTTTTAGTTGATAAAGAGAATACATGCGACAAAGAAGTTTTTAATAAAGTAATTTACAATTCTAAATTGGAGAATATTAGTCTTCTCAAATCAACTAAGCCTCCTAAAAGTGTTATTCAACTAATATCTGATAAACCGTAAATTTACTAAGGCAACAATGCTCACCCTCGCTCTGCTAAGTCTTTTTGTTTATGTTGTGGTGTTACTAAGTCTTCCGCATAGGCGGAACAAGTTTTGACCGGTCTTTCCATACAAACACTTCTATAAAAAAATCGTACCAAATTGTTTAGAAAATTTCAATATACGAGCTTATATTTGGCTTTCAATCCCCAGCTCTACGATGATAGTACCATCGTTGGGGCGACTGTAAGCTCTTAGCAGGTCACTTCCACATAATATTGAAGCCAAAAGGTTTATTATAACGCAGTATTTGCACTTAGAGGAAGAATTTTGTGTAATGCCTTGTGCTCGTGATAAAGCATAAATATCTCTCAACTGAAAAATATCATTTAGAGATTGAAGAATGCTTAAAAATTTGAACGGTAGTGTTAATCGGGCCGGAGGCCATAAAACGCCTCCCCAAAGCTTCAAGCTTTGGGGAGCGGTTTAAAAAGTGCCCTACTCAATCTCAATCACCACACCAGCACTTGCAGGATGAGCGACACAGGTAAGTACTAGGCCATCTTTCAATTCATTCTCGGTGAGGCCGTCTTCTTCGTCAAGTTTAACTTTTCCGCTAGTACATTTTCCAAGACATGCCGTGCACATTCCTGCTTGGCAAGAGTATGGTAAGTCTATATCGAGCTCAAGTGCCGCTTCTAAGATAGTTTGATGCGGCTTCACTAAGAAGTTGTGCTCCTCACCTTCGTAAAACACCTTCACTGTTTGTTCTTTCAGGCTCTCATCTGTGTCGTCTGCAGCAAGATCCTCATCCAACATTGGTGCATTGAAATGCTCTCTGTGAACCTGATCTGGCCCTAGGTTATATATTTTGAATACTTTCTCCATCTCGTCCATCATTCCCTCAGGACCACAGAGATAGAAGATTTCGTCTTTGAAGTGAACATCGTGCTCTTCCTTTAAGAATAAAACCGCATTGGCTTGGTGAATACGTCCACGTTCTCTTGCCCAGTCTTTGGGTGCTTGGCTTAGGATATGAGTGACATTGAATCGACCCATGTACACACGCTCCATTTCGAGTAATTCCTCCCAAAAAATGATGCTCTCAGGATTTCTATTTCCATACAGCATGGTAACCTTTGACTTAGGCTCCATTTTTAATGCTGATTTTGCAATGGACATAAGTGGCGTAACTCCACTTCCAGCTCCAATAAGCACAATATGTCTTTCTTTTTCGGCATCAGGCTCAAATACAAACCTACCCATAGGCTCAATCACCTCTATAAAGTCGCCTTTCTTCACTTCATCGAGCAAATAATTAGAAACCAATCCGCCTTTAACTCTTTTCACCGTCACTCCTACAGAAGTATCTGTGTGAGGCGATGTAGACATAGAATAGCTACGGCGAACTTTCTTACCACCATCAGCAGGTACCATCAAGGTGATAAACTGCCCTGCTTTGTACTTTATCTGCTCACTCAGGGGATGCCAAAACTCAATTGTTACGGCATCTTCTGTTTCTTTTTTAACGTTTTTTACTTGAAGAAAATAGGTTTTCATTTATAGCAATTTGTATTCTAAATGGAGTCTGAGAATATTAACAAGGTTTGGGGTTTTTAGTTCTGGAGAAAAAAGAAGAAGAGTTTGATTTTTCATTAATCTGATAAAATATAAAAGTCCCAAAACTTTAGATCCAATGCGACCTTTGTCACAAAGAGGGGGTAAAATTCGCTATTTTTTGTAACAAAGCGGGGGGTAGTTGGCAATTTTATAAATTCACTAAGTTTACATTGATAAACAGCACAGCAGTATGAACAAGTCTCTTACTTACACTCTTCTCATTATCTTTCTTGCTGCCATATCCACTTTTTCACAAGAAAATGTCGTAAAAACCGACAAAGGTTGGGTGGAAGGAATGGTAGAAAAGGACATTTTGACATTTAAAGGGATTCCTTTTGCCGCACCTCCCGTAGGAGAATTGAGATGGAAAAAACCAATTGAGCATGAGCCTTGGTCAGGAAAGCTAGAATGCAAAGAGTTTTCTGCTAGCCCAATTCAAAACAAACCAACTCCCTTTTATTGTTGGTCCGAAGAGTTCATAGCACCACCTGAGCCTCTAAGTGAGGATTGTCTTTATCTAAACATTTGGACAAAAGGTAACAAAGGTGGCCGCAAAAAACCTGTAGTAATGTGGATATATGGCGGCGGTTTTGTTAGTGGTTCAAGTGCTTGTAGTGTTTATGATGGCACAGCATATGCTGAGCAAGATGTTGTATTTGTTAGTATCAATTATAGAGTTGGCATATTCGGATTTTTGGCCCATCCTGAATTATCGGCCGAGTCAAATGGAGAAGCCTCTGGTAATTATGCTTTACTAGATCAAATTCAAGGACTAAAGTGGATTCAAAAAAATATTGACGCTTTTGGAGGAGACCCAAATAATGTCACAATAATTGGCCAATCTGCAGGCTCTTTTTCAGTTCAGGCATTGGTTGCTTCTCCATTGGCAAAAGGATTATTTAATAAGGCAATTGGGCACAGTGGTGGCTTGTTAGGAACAGCAAGAGGTGTTTCATTAGCAGATGCAGAAGCAACTGGAAATGAGATTGTTGAAAAAATAGACGCTGGTAATATTTCACAATTAAGAGAACTAAGTGCTGAAGAACTTTTTAACAAATACAAAAAGGCAGGCTCTGCGAGAATGGCACCGGTATTGGATGGTTATGTTTTACCAAGCAACCTTGAAGAGCACTTTAAAGCTGGCCATCACAATGATGTCCCATTTATAACTGGCTGGGTAACTGGTGATGGTTCACTTGGCGATAGTTTCAAAATTACTCCCGAGCAATACAAAGAAAATATTGAGAAAAAGTACGGCGTAAACTCTAGCGAATATTTAAAGCAATTTCCAGGTAAAACTTTAAAAGAAGTTAAGAAATCAAGTGAAAAAGCTGGTATGATAAACTTCGCAGTTAACACCGCCATGTTATGGTCTAAATACAATAAGTCTCCAAGCTACATTTACGAATTTGATCATGTACCAACCGACAAGCCTGACTTTCCAAATTACGGTGCTTTTCACACAGCAGATGTTCCTTTTGCTTTACATACTTTAAATAAATGGGACAGACCATGGCAAAAAAGTGACCTTGATATGGAAAATGCAATGTCGAGCTATTGGATAAACTTCATAAAAACAGGAAATCCGAATTCAAAAAACTTAGCCTCTTGGCCTGAGCATGGAACAAGTTCTAAAGCTGTGTTAATGCTAAAATCAACTATCGAAGCAAGAAACGAATATCTGCAACAGGAATTAGATCTGATTTATACTGAGAAATAAGGTGAATATTCAATCATTTCATGGTTTCAGTTTCTTTCCAATTTGTTTTTAGCTACACATTCAACCAATATGTCATTTTAAAAACGATTGCTCTGCTTTTTGGCATCCAAGGCCTGATCTCGTAGCGGCCAATTTCTTGTGCGAAATAATTATCTGTATATACCAAAAAAATATCCGACACTGCTCGGTAACGGTATTGCAGCCTAGCGTTAATGTTGGTATTGTTTGTCTGTGTATTGTACTGAAAATAAGTACTCAAAAACAGCTTTTTAGAAAATGTCAATTCTGCTTTTGGCCCAAAAAGAAGATATGAAATAGAATTGTAAGGGTCTGGCAATTGTAAGTTGGTATAGGCAACATCACTACTGAAGAGCACATAAGGCTGAAACCTCACCTTGATTGATGCATTGGCAAATACTGCATTGCCATTGAAATATCCTCCACGATAAATGTCGGCACTTCCAAAAACTTGGTTTCTCTTAGGTGTCTCGTAACTGATATAAAAGCCATTTGCCTTATAATCTCCAATGGGCAGTGGGACTACATTCCGCGACAAGTCAGGGTTAGGATTGTCTGATGCATTTGATGGGTCAAAAGCTCTGAAAAGATAAGTATACTGCCAATACCATCCAGCGTTTAATACAGCTTTGTTTTGTGTATTGAGAAAGAAGTATAGTGCTGTCTCACTATCTAATTTTTTACCACTAAGGTTATAAATGTCTTCCCCTTCTGTTGCAAGGCCATACGATAATATCTTTTTTGACACAGATGGGTTTTTAGGGTAAAGCGTGAAAGTTTGAGGCCTAAAAATGCTCAAGTATCCTTTTCGTGGCACAAAACCAACTTCTGGATTAAAGTTTTCGCCAATTCTAGAGACTCCTAAATTCAACTCAATATTTGGGTGATTGTAACCTACATAATTCGCCCAGCTGTTTTGCCCTTTTTGGTTCACGGCCGTAAATGACTGGTGATAATAAGACTCCACTTGCCACCTGTTATCTAACGAATAATAATTGAATTCTAGCCCTGCAACTTTGTTTGATTTATCATTTGGATCGGCATTTTCACTCAGCCCAAAATTACTCTTATTTACCAAAATTGCCCCTATTGTAGACCTCTGAAGTACTTTACGCTGTAGGGTAAGAACAGAATAATTGGTAGCAGGCAAAAAGTTGTCGTCGCCAAACTCCACTCTCTTGGTTTGCATGTTCATTGCTCCTATTCGCCAATCTTGATTGATTTTTCCACTCAATCTAGCCCCTGCGATAATGGGCACTGGTGCTGCCAAGCCTGTGATTGGGTTTCTCGTTATACCTATCCTTCTTGAGAAAAAAGGGCGAGTGTTGGGAAATCCAAAAGTGCCAAAAAGGTCAGAGTTTTCTATAAAAAATTGCCTCTTTTCGGGAAAAAATAACTCAAAACGACTCAAGTTGGTTTGTTGCTGATCTACCTCCACTTGTGAGAAATCTGGATTGATCGTAAGGTCTAAGTTCAGTGAAGGAGTTACACCAATTTTGGCGTCAAGACCAGTACCTAAGTTGTTATCCTTTACTATCTTTTCTAACGAAAGGTTTTCCACATTCCTAGGGTATTCTTGCGAAACACCCGCCGATACAAATGGAATAATGGCAACATTTGCTCCTGGTTGAGGTGGCGGTGTATCCCATATCAAGGATCCTTCAAATCCAAGATTGGAGGATTTAAAATTTCTTGGAATTGGTGACCACCCAGAAACCTCTAAAGCCTTAATGTCATTCCTTCCAAAGTTAATTCCCCAGGTATTTTGTCCTGCCACAATTTTATATCGCAATGTTTTGAATGGAATTGCAATCTCTGCTACCCAGCGATCGTCGTAGTTTTTTACTTCAGAGTACCACCTATTGTCCCAACTATTGTCAACTTCATTTCCTATAGAAATAAGTGCCTCACGCTGGACATTGTAAGGAGATAACGCAAAATGAAAACCATTGAGCTTATCTTTGAAAGTATCAATATTGATGAAAATTATATCGCTCGATCCGTTTTCAAAGTCTCTTTTGAGCGAAGCTGTAGTGTATCCATTTTTGGGTTGATAAACCACTGCCGAAACATAGAGAAACTCATCATCAAACAGCATTTTGATGTGGGTTTGACTTGTCGCATAACTAGTGTCATAAGGCTTGGTCAAAAAGAAATCTTCCGCTTGTGCAGCTAAGCTCCAATCATTTTCATCCAATATTCCATCTAATATTATTTTCCCTTTAGCCTTGTCAATGTGCAGTTCATACTCCTTTTTATCTTGAGCAAAACTTGTGGAAACGATATTAAACAGAACGAATAAAACACAAAAGCGTTTTAATATTATAAGAGGGTACATTTTTTTCATTGTACAGCAAATTTCGGTAAAAAGTTTTACCTTTCCTTAAAGCTCATTTTGCACCTCCACAACAACAACAATGGCTAGAAAAAAAAAGAACGAAGTTAAAACCCAAAAAGAGCAAATTGTAGCCTTTTTGAAGTCAAATACAGATAGACCTTACACATTTTCCGATTTAGGAAATCAATTCAATATTTATACAGAAGAAGATAAATTATTCTTTAAATTAATATTGGAGGATTTGGTCGACGAAAACAAGATAAATCAAGTGGGAAGAGGAAAATACGAGATCGGAAACGGTCAAAAATCAGAATTAATAGAAGGCATCGTGGATCATGTGAATCCAAAATTTGCTTTTATACGATATAACGAAAACGAAAGTGATGTTTTTGTAGACGCAGACAAGCTCAATGGAGCTTGGGACGGAGATACAGTATCTGTCAAAATATTCCCTGGAAAAGTACGAAACGGTAAAAACCCAGAAGGAAAAGTAGAAGAAATTCTAAAAAGAGGTAAACGAGAAATAGTAGGTAAGATCAAAGTATTTGCAAATTATGCTTTGCTAAAACCCGACTCCAGAAATATTCACGACGAAATATTTATTGCCAAAAGTAACATTGGCGATGCAACAACAAATGACCTTGCAATTGTAAAGATTGTGGAATACCCTACTCCTTATCAACAAGGAACTGGTAAGGTAATAGAGGTCCTTGGTCAAGCAGGAGACAATGATGCTGAGATGAATGCGATCATGGCAGAATTTGGATTGCCGGTGAAGTTTCCCGACGATGTTAATACACTTGCCGAGAGTATTCCTGTAGAAATAGAAGCTGCAGAAATCGCCAAAAGGCGAGATATGAGAAGTACGCTCACTTTCACCATAGATCCAGCAGATGCCAAAGACTTTGACGATGCAATCAGCTACAAAAAACTCGATAATGGTAATTTTGAAGTTGGTATCCACATTGCGGATGTAACGCATTATGTACGAGAAGGTACGGTGCTAGAGCAAGAGGCTTTGCGTAGGGCAACTTCGGTTTACTTAGTAGACCGTACGATTCCTATGTTACCAGAGAAACTGTCGAATAACCTTTGTTCGCTTAGACCAAATGAAGACAAATTGGTTTTCTCTGCCATTTTCGAACTAGATATTCATGGCAATGTCAAAAACGAATGGTTTGGTAGATGTATCATCCACTCCGATAGGAGATTTGCTTACGAGCAAGCTCAGGATGTGCTAGAGCAAGAAAATGACAGCGAAGAGAAAGTGTATTTCGAAGTACTGACTACACTCAATACCATTGCGAAAACTTTAAGAAAAGATCGTTTCAAAAATGGAGCCTTTAACTTTGAATCTAACGAAGTAAAATTCCAATTGGACGAAAACGGAAAGCCACTTGGCGTGTATCAAAAAGTGAGGAAAGATGCTCACAAACTGATCGAAGAGTTCATGCTTTTGGCAAATAAAAAAGTAGCTGAGTTTATTTTCTTTGGCAAATACGACGAGAAAGTAAAGCAAAGAGTTGCCAAAAATCCAGATAATCCACCTACAATGGTTTATCGAATTCACGAACCACCAAATCCTGAAAAAGTAGAGACTTTTGCCAAGTTCGCAGCCAAAATGGGTTACTCGGTTAATACCGCAAGCCAAGATACGTTGTCAAGTTCATTGAATAAACTGGTAAGTGATGTTGAAGGAAAGCCAATCCAAGGTGTGATTGAGTCTTTGGCAATACGAACCATGTCCAAGGCAAGGTACTCCACTTCTCCACAAGGGCATTTTGGACTTGCATTTGCACACTACAGTCATTTCACTTCGCCTATTCGTCGCTATCCAGATATGATGGCTCATCGCCTTTTGCAACATTATCTCGACAAGAAAGCATATGCCTCAGCGGAAGCTTATGGTACCAAATGTGAGCATTCATCGGCCCAAGAGAAGTTAGCAGCTGAGGCCGAGAGAGCTTCCATCAAATACAAGCAGGTTGAGTTTATGAGCTATCAAGATCACGACAAAGTGTTTGATGGTGTCATCACTGGTGTGACTGACTTTGGCGTCTTTGTAGAGATAGAAGGCACTGGCTGCGAAGGCATGGTAAGACTCGCCGATCTCAACGACGACTATTATGAATATGACAAAGAGAACTACAGAGTTTTTGGTCAGCGTAATGGCACAATCATCAACTTTGGCGACAATGTAAAAGTCAAGATCAAAACCACAGACCTTGAAAAACGCAGCATGGACCTAGAAATGGTCGAAATAAAAGGCAAAGCCGTAAAAGCTGCAAATGGTGGAAGAAAATATGGCAATAGTGGCGGAAGGTCAAGTGGTCGATCCGACGGAAAGTCAAAGTCGAGAGGCAGAAACGTGATTCCACCCAAAAAAGGTGGTAGAAGAAAGAAAAAGTAAGAACTCGAAATAATAGAACCCTTGAAACAAGCTTTAATCCTTGCTTTATCTTTTCTTAGCCTTCTCTCTTGCCAACAATCGAGCAAGCAAGAGGTGGCCATAACAGCCGAATTGATAAATGAAACTATTCGCCCATTCAATGGGGTATGTCTAATTGCGAAAGACGGAAAAGTGGAATACCTCAAAGCAATGGGCTATTCGGACTTTGAAAATAAAACATCTTTAAAGACCGACGACCAATTTGTAATTGGCTCACTGAGCAAGCAAGTGACTGCTGTTTTGGTACTGAAAGCAGTTGATAACAATGCTTTAAAACTAGAAGACAAAGTTGGTCAATACATCAATGATTTTCCTTTTGAGGTTACAATTCACCAACTGCTGAGCCATACGCATGGAATCAAAAAGTTAGGCGAGCCACTCGTTTTTGAGTCGGGGACAAGTTTTGCCTATTCCAATTTAGGATATGAATTGCTAGGGCAGGTTTTGGAAAAAGTAAACCAAAAAACCTATGCCAGCCAAGCAAATGAGCTATTTGAAAGTTTGGCAATGAAGAATTCCTATTCACCCGCTGAGCCAAATGGAAGAAAAGCTGTACAAGGGTTTACTCGTGACAGCACCAAAACGATAGTGAAAGAAAACTTCACTTTTGAATCCTACGAAGTTCCTGCTGCATTGCTCATTAGTACCGCAGAAGACCTCCTGAAATGGAACATTGCCCTACACGAAGGTACATTGCTCAGAAAAGAGCTTTATGCCAAAATGATCAACCCAACAGCGACTCAAAACCACTCCCTATTTGGAGAAGTGGGCTACGGCTACGCCATAAGAATCACCGACAAAAACGGACCGAAAGAAATAGGACACACCGGCTACGTACCAGGTTTTATTTCAATGAATTACTATTACCCCGAAACCAAAACTAGCATCATCATGCTTGAGAATCTTGACTGGAATGACGAGAGTATCAAGAATACTTTTTGTCATGAGTTGAGGGTGAAGAGGATTTTGGAGGGTGGGTTTTAAAACTTTTATTTACAAAGTTCATTGCACCTTGATCATTTATATGATATCTCCCATCCAATAAACTGATTAAATATTTGCGACTTATTCAGGCCAGAGGCCTATTGACGCTCGTCCAAAGGTTCAACCTTTGAACAATAAGTTTAATGGAGTTGATCAAGGCTTTAGTCATATTATATAATTAATTATCAATTGA
The DNA here is from genome assembly GCA_900230115.1 of Spirosomataceae bacterium TFI 002. Taxonomy (NCBI): domain Bacteria; kingdom Pseudomonadati; phylum Bacteroidota; class Cytophagia; order Cytophagales; family Spirosomataceae; species Spirosomataceae bacterium TFI 002. Next base: position 2,343,963 of record LT907983.1, read on the forward strand.
TTCCTTCTTCTTAGATACTTCCTAGCACACATTTTAAGAAGGAAAAAATCAATAATCAGAACATTTAATAAAGGCTAAGTAGTAGCTATTCAAATATTAATTCGCAACCTGTTTCCCCTATTCTTTTCGCTATCTGCATAGCTCTTTGTTGGCTAGTTGTCCTCACCCCAGTAATTTTCTTTTCTTCAATTGCCTTCAATAACTTTGAAGAAATATAATCTTTTACTGATAAAAATCTAAAGCCCCAAAAATCTAAATTAAGGTCAAAATTTTTATTAATAACCAGTTTTTTAGCCCTTAAAGTTTTATACCCATTTTTATAAATGTTTAGATAATCCTCATAATTACTTACAAGTAAATCGCTATCTTTTAAATTGAGATACTTCAGATGAAAAGTTCGATCAAAATCAGAATTAACAAAATCTATAGTGTTTTCTCCAGTTTCCTTTTGAAAATAAAAATACCAATACCCTGTTACCTCATTAATTTCACTGGTTTTCTTGTTTGGCTGGTAAAAAGTTACTTTGTAAAAATAATGAGGAGGTAAATTAAATTGCTCTAATAATTCTCGAAACTTTGAAGAAAATACATAGCCGTGAAGTAATGAACTTACATATATCAAATCAGTGTGTTTGGCATCCTTATGCAATGGTAATCCAATTAGGTCCAAGCATAATTCTGGTTTTATGCCCGATAAGAATCTTAAATCTTGTCTATCTTCAGGCCACATAAATTTTTTGATTTGATTATTCTCAGACCAAAAATCATCATCAAACCAAGATTGTCCTGTCCCTGTCTTAATACCAGTAACTTTTGGCTCTCCACCATCAGTAGTGAAAATATAATATTCCATTCTATTTAAGAGTTTTAATAAAGTCACTTAAATTTCTTGCCCTTGTATGTGTTCTCACAGGCATCATTGCTATCTTTTCGCTCTCCGAAGCTTATAGCTTCGGTGTGGTGTCACTAGGCCTCTGGCCTATCAAAAAGCTCAACCTCACCATCACTTCTAAAATACATCTTTCCCTTTAATTGAAAGATCACATTTCGAGTTTCAGCCATAGTTTGGTTAACATCCACTCTAAGCTTCGGGCTTGGAATAGCAATTAAACTAATTGGATTAGAATAGATATAAGTTAGATATTTCTAAAAAGAATAAGATTTGCTAAAGCATTGCTTTTGCGAATTAAACCTCAATTCCGCTTCACACTTTCGTGCTCAAAAATCATTTTGCCATCTTCGGAGTATTCTCTTACCACGAGTGGTTCTGCTTCGTCGTAGCGGTCTTTTCGGTATTGGATTTCTTTCTTACGGCGGTTACCTCCATCGTAATATTCTACCCACTTACCTACTTTGAAGCCTCCATCCATCATGCCTTCCATGGCAAGGGTTCCGTTTTCGTGATAGAGCAAATATTGACCTGTTTCTTCGCCAAATATCTTGGGTAAAACCTCTTTAATTTTTACACTATCAGCATCAAAATAAGTAATATCAGAATCTGCGTAGTGCCCTTTGTTGTAAACCTCTTTTTCTAGCAAAATGAAGTCTTTGTCGTACGAAACCCACCTACCGTGCTTTTCGCCCATATAATACTCCCCTTCTTGTACCAAAAAATCTCCTCGGTATTCCTTGTAAGGCCCGTGCATCAATAGGTTTGTTTTACGATCTCTTGCCACAGCTTCAGCAATACGCTTTCGCTTGAGGTCGTACCAAGTCAGTATTCGGTGATAGGGCGAAGGTTCTTGGTTTCCGTCCAGCGTATAAAACTCAATGTAAGTCATTCTTGACCCCGAACCACGGCGATAGATTTGTTTTTCTACTGGGAGCCCTTCAAACTTTTTCCCATCAAAAACCATTGCTTTGGCCTCAGCAATTTGCTTCTTGGTTTTCTTTATTTTCTTTTTGGCTTTAGCTCCATAGCCTGGTAATGTTTCGTTGATGTACTTTTTGGCATCTTCTACATTAGATATTTTCTCGCTTCCTGGTAACTTAGCAGACGCAGTAGGCAGGTTGATATCAACAGGAATAGTATCTTCTATTCGCTCTTCGAGCGTCATCTTTTTACGTGCGGCTTTACGCTCAGCCTTGGTTTTAGCTTTGGGTATAACAGACTCTTGGGCAAAAGAAAAGCCGATAGCAAGTATAAAAAAGAAAGATGTACTTCTTATAAATTTCATTTGTGGTAAATCGCTCGTATTTTTGCCATTGTTTATATAAGGTCAAAACGTAAAAATAGGTCAAAAATTGGAAAAAACATCCAAAATCTACATTGCAGGACACCGCGGAATGGTGGGCTCAGCCATCGCCAGAAAATTAGAAGCTGATGGTTTTACCAACATCATCACCAGACGATCTGCCGAATTGGATCTAAGAAACCAAGCTGAAACGCTTGAATTTCTCCAAACCGAAAAGCCAGATTACGTTTTCCTCGCTGCTGCAAAAGTAGGTGGTATCATAGCAAATAACACATACCGTGCCGATTTCCTATACGAAAACCTTGCCATACAAAACAATGTAATACACGGCTCCTATCTTGCTGGAGTTAAAAAATTGATGTTTTTGGGTTCATCTTGCATTTACCCAAAACTTGCTCCACAGCCACTGAAAGAGGAGTACTTATTGACTGGACTTTTGGAACCAACAAATGAGCCTTACGCGATTGCAAAAATAGCGGGTATCAAAATGTGTGAGGCGTATCGAGAGCAATATGGCTGCAATTTTATTTCGGTTATGCCAACCAATCTATATGGACCAAATGACAACTATGACCTGCAAAACTCTCATGTGCTACCTGCTATGATTCGTAAGTTTCATGAAGCCAAGCTTGAGAATAAACCAGCGGTTGAGCTATGGGGCACTGGAAAACCAATGCGTGAGTTTCTGCATGCCAATGACCTAGCAGAAGCTTGCGTGTTCTTGATGGAAAACTACGACGGAGAAACCCTAGTGAACATAGGAACAGGCGTAGATGTAACCATAAAAGAACTCGCCGAAACCATTCAAAAAACTGTGGGCTATGAAGGCAAAATCAATTGGAATACCGACAAACCAGATGGCACGCCAAGAAAATTAATGGACGTGAGTAAGCTGAATGGCTTAGGCTGGAAACACAATATCGATCTAAAAGAAGGGATAGCATTGGTTTACGAAGATTTCAAAAATAATTTCGTGCGAAAAATGTAATGCAAAACAAGATAAAGAAACTGCTCAGCGGTCCATTGATTGTTTCGGTTTTACTGATGGTAGTTCCTCTTGTTGCAACTTCGTTCCTAACTGTATATTTTGTACAGCACGAAGACTATTTCCTTGCATTTAGTACCATAGGTTGGGTTTCTTTTACACTGCTTGGTATTTTTACTCAAGCCTTAGCAATTACTCCGCCTACCTTTTGTGGGCTTGTTTTAGGTTTTTTTTGGGGATGGAAAACGCTTCCTCTACTGTTTGTAATAAATTTACTATCCATCCTCCTGATCTATTTTCTAGTTAAAAGAATTGACTCCAATAGATTTTCAAATTTCATAAATAGCAACCCAAAAGCGAGCAAACTTTTGAAAAGTATTAGAACTGATGAATTAAAGATAATTACGCTTACTAAACTTTCACCAGTACTTCCTTTTACACTAACCAATTTCATTTTTGCACTATCTGGAGCCAAGCTAAAAAACATACTTCTCGGTGGTTTTTTAGGTATGATTCCAAGAACTGTTGTCGCCGTTTGGTCTGGGACAAAAGCAAAGGAAATAAAACAACTCCTCGAAAACCCAAATGAAGGGGCTTTTCAGCAAATACTCCTGATTGGACTTATTCTTTTATCAGCCATTGGCTTATTTGTGGTCATCAACAAAGCAATCGCTAGAGTTTCTTGACTTTTTAAAACAGCGTTAATTTTGGGGTGCTTTTCGCGGTGATGTTAAGAGAATTTTTTTTGCTGAAATTAGGACTTCAGCTTCTCCAATATTGTACTTAGCGTAATCGCTTCTTCTTCACTTATTTTGTCGGTAATGCCATCGAAAGATGCCATTTGAGCATCGAGTTTTTCAAGTAGCTTTAGTCCATTTTCTGTGATCCATAGGTGAACTCTTCTGGCATCATGATCACAAGGTTTTTTGTCTATCAAGCCTTTCTTGATGAGCCTATCTACTAAGCGAGAGGTGTCACTCATTTTGTCCAAAAGTCGCTCTCGCAAATCCTGAGTACTAAAACTCCCATCTACTGGATTAGTGATTTGGCCTCTTAATATTCGAAGTGCATTGAACTGTTGCTGAGTAATGTCGTGCTCTTCCAGAACAGTATTCATTTCCATGCGGAGCCAGTTACTCACATTCATGAGATTGACCCTAAAACGATGAAATTCATTCTGAAAAGGCATTTTTCTGTGCAACTCTTTAATTATGGATTTAAAATTACTCATTTTTTATTGTCTTATATTAAACCTTTAAGAATGTACACTCAAAAAGCCGTATCACAATATAATAAGTGATACGGCAAACCTAAGTCATTAGGCTAGCTCGAGCTCTTCAAGAGAATCAACTGCTGATTCTATTTCAAATTCGCCATCTAGCATTCTGTGAATATAACATGCGTCTGCTTGTTTCATTAGCTCGGCACGTTGCTCTTCGTTGATATTCCCTTCTATTTGTATGGCAACTTTTACTTTGGTTACTAGTTTACCATCTCTTCGCTCCACTACTTGTTCCAATTGAGCGTCTACGTTTTCAACCTCCCAGTTATTTTTACGAGCGATGAATCTCACTGTAGCTGTTTTACACATCGCTAGTCCTGCAAGTACAAGTTCTGGTGGAGACATTCCTAGGTCAGTTCCCTTTGAGTTGATAGGCTCGTCACCTACAATCGCATGTCTTCCGTTAGATAATATTGTTTGAAACCCTACTGTTCCGTGTTTTGCTGTTATTTTAGTTGGCATAATTCTTTGGTGTTTAAAAATGGCAGCCGAAGCCGCCATTTCAATTCAATAATTTATTTCACTGTTATTTTATAATTGGGGGTTGGATTGAGCGGACAACTGTAATAGTATTCTCCTGCAACAAGCTCTACTACACCAGTTTTTGATTTTGTGTCAGTTTTGATCAAACCTGCTTTGTCAGAATTTGTCAATGGCTGATCCGATGTTGTTGTTCTTAGCCAAAAACCCACATCCTTACCCACTCCTGCATTTTCAATTTCGAATACATATTTCCCTGGCTTAAGCGTAAGCTTCTTTTGCTCAAACTGACCCGTTGTTTGCTTCAAGCTCACTATTGTAGCTTCTTGTTTCGTTGATTTTTGTGCCATTGTGCTAAACCCAACTAGCAATGCGAATAATAATACAATTCCTTTTTTCATCTTTCTATTTCGTGTTTTTGAATGATTCTTAAATCCTATTCGGTGTTTATAACATTAATTTGGTTAAATTTTTTCTTTAAGCTGTGGCTTTAACCAATTTTGGAGCTGCTGGGAAATCGACAGGTACTTTTGTAAGAGCGTGTAAGTAGTTTGTTACGATTTTATCACCCACTAGCACGACAATGTCAACCAAGTTTTCTTGCGTATATCCAGCGGCATAAAAATTATCCAAATTAGCTTGGCTGATGTGACCTTTGTTGGCTGCGATGTCCTGTGTTATTTCCGCTAAGGCTTTTACTTTGGCGTCAAATGTTACCTCTACTCCCCTGATATCAAGAATTTGCTCGTCGGTAAAACCATTCATTTTCCCTAGTGCAGTATGGGCAGCAAGACAATACTCACATCCATTCACTTGCGAAACCACTAAATTCACAACTTCTTTTTCTTTTGCTTTTAATGAGGTTTTTGCTCCTTGTAAAGCTAGGTAACTACCTAGTGCATTTTCAGATAATGCAAGCGTTGCATAAATGTTTGGAACAAAACCAAGGCCTTTTTCAAGGTTATCAAAGATGGCTTGATTGGTTGCTGATACTTTTTCTCTTGTTGGTACTGTAAATTGTGACATGTTGTTATTGTTTAATTGTTGTTGTTCTGTTTCTTAATGACAACACAAAGATAGTGTCCTAAACATTGATGTTGCAAACATTAATTAAAATATTTTTAATTTTTTTCCATAACAGCCTATTTTTCAACAAGTTAAAAAGTATGAAGAATTTGGATTATTTTTGGTCTATGATAGAATTTACCCTTGTTTTAGAAAAACTCGAACTCACAGGAGAGAAAGAAGGCTGGACTTGTGCGGTAATAAACAGTGCTTTGGCAGATCAAATAAACCCCAAAGTAAAGACCTCGTATCGCATCAAGGGGACATTAGATAAAATGCCAATAAAACAAAAGGCACTTATCCCTATAGGAGAAGGTAATTATATATTGCCATTCAATTCGGAAATGAGGAAAAGCCTAGCTAAAGAAGAAGGAGCAACGGTTCAGTTTAAAGTTGAAGTCGACAATGATGAATTCGAGTTTTCGGCAGATTTCTTGGCTTGTCTCGAAGATGACGAGAGAGCAATGACTCATTATCAATCACTGGCACCTAGCCACCAAAAATACTTTTCGAAATGGGTGGAGTCAGCTAAAACCATTGAAACCAAAACCAAAAGAATCACTCAAGCTCTATTTGGCCTAGCCAATAAAATGGATTACGGCAGCATGATAAGGCACTTTAAAAAGAAATAACAAACGCTCTTCTACAAAAAAGACCTCGTTTCACAATTGTAAAACGAGGCCATATTCATATTGGTAAACTTTCCTTATGCAGGAAAACTCTTTGCAATATCAGTAAATCCACGAGAATCCAAAGATGCTCCACCTACTAAACCACCGTCTACATCTGGCATACCGAAAAGCTCTTTAGCATTTCCTGGCTTCACGCTACCACCATAAAGGATAGAAATTTCGTCAGCGACATCTTGGCCGTATTTGCTAGCTAGGTGATCTCTTAGTTCTTTGTGCATTTCTTGTGCCTGCTCGCTACTTGCTGTTACACCAGTACCTATCGCCCATATAGGCTCATATGCAATCACAACTTTCTTAAGTGCATCAGCATCTAGGTGGAAAAGTCCTTTTGTAAATTGTCCCTTTACAAAGTCAAAGTGAATACCAGCCTCTCTTTGTGCAAGTGTTTCTCCACAGCAAAATATTGGCGTAATTCCACCAGCCAAAATAGCGTCAACCTTAGCAGCAATAAATTCATCGCTTTCGTTAAAATATTCTCTTCGCTCGCTATGACCAATGATAATATGATCCACACCAGCCGATTTAAGCATATCTACACTCACTTCGCCAGTAAATGCACCCGACTTCTCAGGGTGACAGTTTTGAGCAGCAATACTCACTTTGTCAGTATTGATTAATTTGCTAAAAGAACTCAAAAATGGAGCAGGTACTCCCATAACCACCTTCACATTAGGGTGTGTAAGTTCGTCTTTAACCATATTGGTCACTTCCGAAAACAAGATTTGCCCGTCTTCGAAGTTCATATTCATTTTCCAGTTACCTGCTGCGTAGTATTTTCTCATTCTATTAGATTTTAATTTCGCCGCAAAGATAATAGAATATGGAAAGAAAGTTTAAAGTTTGATAATCAATACGGCGGGAAGATGGAAGTATGACGATGGAAGATTGTTTAAGAACAAATCCACATGCTCGTTCCACTTAGAAAACACATATTCCTCCATTAGAATCAAGACCGGAGGTCTCCGCTTTTTATAGAATTTTAACTTTTCATTTACAAACCTTTATTGCTAAACCGAGTCAAAGAAGCATTACACAATAAAAAACCAAAAGATGAAAAAAATAACTTTAGTATTAATGATGCTTGCCGGATTTTCAGTAGCCAGTTTTGCACAAAGAGGTGGCGGAGATAGAGCCAATGGAAAAAAAATGGATCCAAAAGAAATAGCAGTCAAAAGAACTGACAAAATGAAAGCCGATCTTCAACTTGACGACGCCCAATACCAAAAACTTCTAGCACTCAATGAGCAAAAGGCTCTGGAGCAAATGGAAAAACGCAAAGAAAGCAGAGAAGAAATGAAAGCCGAAAGAGAAGCATATACAAGCTCCCTAAAAGCTATCCTAACTCCTGAGCAGTACAAGCAACACGAAGCTGCCATGGAAGCAAAAAAAGCTAAAATGAAAGATAAAAGAGGTGACCGCTCAAAACGAAACGGTGACAGGAAGAAAAGAAATTAATTCAACCCCCTAAATTCGAAAAGCCTTCTACTCTCACGAATAGAAGGCTTTTTCGTTTCAGAACAGTTTTACGCCAACACCATATTATGATATACATTCTGTACATCATCGTCTTCGTCAAGCTTTTCAAGCAATTTGTCCACGTCAGCGGCTTGCTCTTCTGTTAACGTTTTGGTATCAGTTGGAATTCTCTCAAACCCAGAACTGTCAATCTCAAAATTGTTTTCCTCTAAGTACTTTTGAATATCTCCGTAAGACGCAAACTCACCGTAGATATTGATATGACTCGTTTCCTCGTCCACAAATATATCATCCACTCCAAAGTCAATCAACTCTAGCTCGAGTTCCTCAAGATCTAGTCCTTCTTTGTTTATAACCTTGAAAACACACTTTCTATCAAAAATAAAGTCCAGCATGCCATTTGTTCCCAAGCTACCATCCGTTTTGGAAAAATAGCTACGCACATTGGCAACCGTACGATTGTTATTATCTGTCGTGCACTCCACGAGCACGGCAACACCATGTTGGCCGTAACCTTCAAGAATTACCTCTTTGTAGTCTTCCTGATCTTTTGAAGATGCTCTTTTAATTGCACTTTCTACGTTCGTCTTCGGCATATTCGCCGCCTTTGCGTTTTGAATAATCGCACGCAATCGTGAGTTAGCTGCCGGGTCTGGCCCACCTTCCTTCACTGCCATAACGATGTCCTTGCCTATTCTCGTGAAGGTTTTTGCCATTGAGCTCCAACGCTTCATTTTTCGTGCTTTCCTAAATTCAAATGCTCTTCCCATAGTAGATTTTTAAATGCTGGTGCAAAATTAAACGAATTCTCTAAAAACTATACTTATTCTCACGCAATGAAATTTTATTTGGAAGGCTGAACCGGGCTATGCGGGGGTAGCCGTCCCAGCTTCGCGGGACCAAGCCCCTCCTATCCCTGCCTCATTTGCTTTCGTGTTGATGTAAAAATGTACTTTTACTATCTTTATGAGCAATCACAACAAAAACAGAATTCCTAGAAAGAATTTATGAGTAACTACCTCCTTATCCCCCCTCAGGAATATGATTGGCTAGAGGGATTTACATTCCTATTTTTGGGGTTTATTGCCTTCTCAATAGTTACTTTTGGAATTGGGTTTGTCTTTTCGTTGATAGGGTATTTTTATTATTCGTTGAGTTTCCGGGCTAATACTGCAAGAGAAAAAAGAAGACTAAATAAGTTTCACCTAAGTGCAACAAAGCTCACTTTTCTTCAAATCAACTTTCCTTTTTACAAGCAACTTCCCACTCAAGCTCTGAAAGATTCATTTGCCAAAAAAGTTGCCCTCTTTTCTTCAATTAAAACTTTTGTTGCCCAAGACACCAAAGAAGAGGTCAATTCCGAAATGAAAACGCTTATAGCAGCATACGCGGCTCAAGTAACATTTGGCTGGCCACATATTTATTTAGCCCATTTTCGTACTATTTATGTTTACCCTGATGTTTACTTCTCAAAAAAAGGGGTAAACTACCACAAAGGAGAAGTTAATACCAAAGGTGCTATTGTCTTTGCATGGAAAGAACTCGCACAAGAACTTGATAATGCTAGCGATGGTCGCAACTTGGGAATTCACGAGATGTCACATGCTCTTTATCTCGAAAACATGATTAAAAATAAAGAATATAACTTCATTCCCAAGAAGTACATTTATGATCTTCATGCCGCATTCAACAATGAAAGCCAACTAGACCAAACACTCCTACGCGACTATGCCTTCAATAATGTTATTGAATTTTTTGCCGTTGCATCAGAAGTGTTTTTTGAAAAAGGAGCAATTTTGAAAGCACATAAACCAGAGTTGTACGACCTTTTAACTCATATTTATAACCAAGACCCTTTGCAAGGGAATTATCCCCTAAAAATATTCCGAGGAACAAGTCTAGGTGATTACTTGGAAGATATTTTTGGAGTTAAAAAGTGGGGACAAAAATTTAGAAAATGGCTTGAACAGCTTAATCCATCTAAAAAGGGTTCAAGTAGACATTAATTGACTCCGTCAAACAACAATACCTCAAGCTTGAGTAAATGTCTTAGGTTTCTTTATTAATTTCACACCCAATGTCAGCACCCTTCCTTCACTCTATTTTCAAACCCGAAAGCTTCACAAAAGATGAGCACGAACTCATTCTCTCACAATTCAAAAGCATTAACATAGCCAAGGACGAGTACTTGATAAAGGAAGGAGCTATTGCCAACTATTATTATTTTTTGGAATCTGGTTATGCAAGATCATACGCCGTGGATGTGGAAGGAAACGACGTCACTACCAATTTCTACACCTCAGGAGATATCGTTATTGATTGGCAATCTTATTTTATAAAGTCGCCTGCCAAAGAAAACATTCAAGCATTGTCAGCATGTGTGGTTCATAAAATCTATTTCGAAAACTTCATGAAGCTTTTTAGCATAGAGGCTTTCCGCGAAGTAGGTCGTACCAGATTGGTTAAAAACTATTTTGAGCTGAAAGATCATACGCTTTCTCTCATTACGACTCAGGCCAAAGATCGCTATTTGCAATTGCTCAAAACCAAACCTGAGATTGTACAAAACGTGGCCCTGAAACAAATCGCAAGCTATCTTGGCATTACAGACACATCCTTTAGTAGAATAAGAAAAGAACTCGCCGAAAATCATGATTGAAAATATTCCATTTTGGGTTTCTATTGCTTTTTTTTTAGCAATTCCCTTCCCTGTATTTATGATTGCAGGCCTGGTCAAAAAATACTCAAGCACTGAGAATTCACAAAGAAACTATGCCATCGTTCTAGGGATTTATGCTGTTTACTTCGCATATGTTGCCTTTGCTTGCTTTCAAGGTTGGTTTGCTGTAATATCCCTGCCTCCTAGGATACTTATACTATCTACGATTCCACTATTGGTGTTGATGTTCAGTATCTTTTTCTTTTCCAAAACTTACAAAGAAATACTACAAAGAACTCAAGTAGCTGACATTGTTCGCATTCACATTTTTAGACTGATAGGTTCTTTTTTTCTTATTCTCCTTTTCTACAAAGCTCTTCCGCCCACTTTTTCACTTATCGCAGGTTTAGGTGACCTTATCACCGCCATCAGTTCTATTTTTGTTGCCAAAGCACTTGTCAATAAGAAAGCTTATGCCAAAAAGCTCGCTCTTGCGTGGAATACATTTGGCTTATTAGATATTTTGGCAACAATGGCGACCGCTTTTATCTTGACAAAACTCTCCATAGAAACAGGGACCTTAGGAGTAGACGCCTTGGCTATTTTCCCGTTTTGCTTTATCCCTGCCTTTGCTCCACCTACTATTATTTTTCTTCATTTGAGTATTTACAAGAAACTCTTGAGCAAATAGTCAAAGCGATAGGGGTTGCAGAGTATAAAGCCCGACCCAGCCACAAGCTGGGTATCGCCCACAGAATTTTCATTTCTTGTCATATGGCAAGAATCCTCATTCCCTGCTTCCACACCTTTGTATCAGAAATTTTTCTATCACTTAAAAATTTAGATACACATGAAACAGTACATGATGATTTTCAGAATGAAACCCGATTTCAATTATCAACCTACAGTAGCAGACCTTGCTGCTCAACAGCAAGCATGGGGCAAGTTTATTGGCAATATTGCAATTCAAGAGAAACTAGTGAGTACTCATCAGCTTGGTTTTGAAGGAACGCTCATTGACAATCAAAAGTCCACAACTACTGGTATTCACCTTGCCAATGAAGAAACACTGGGAGGCAATATGATTGTAACCGCTAGCTCGCTGGAAGAAGCAACCGAAATGGCAAAAGAGTGCCCTATCCTAGCTATTGGAGGCAATGTGGAGGTGCGTAGTATTACTCCAATGAACAGTTAATTTTTTCAACAAAAAACTTTAAGAACAATGAAAATGATAATCATATATATTGCTGTAGCTCTCCTTGCGTTTTTAGCCTATGGTTTTTACCAAGCAAGTAAACTTACCTCTATCCAAATCATGAAAGAAGTGACTATAAATGCCGATAAACAGGAGGTCTTTGACATGGTAAAATACTTAATGAACTTTCCAAAATGGTCTCCATTTTTGGCTCAAGACCCTTCTCAAAAATACGAGATTAAAGGAACTGATGGTGAAGTGGGTGTCCAATACCATTGGGACGGAAATGGAGGCAAAGATTTAGGTTATCAAGAAATTATTACGATTGAAGAGGGTAAGTACATTGGAATGAGCTGTGTTATTCAAAAACCTTTTGTAGCAAAGCCCACTTTTGATTATACTTTTAGCGAAACGGGTAGTGGTATAAAAGTGACACAAGACTTTCAACTAAAATCGGGAATGGTAGATGCATTTTTCATGTGGCTTTTTGGTGCTCGAAAGGCAATGGAAGCTACAAATGAGCAAGGAATGCAGCTTTTGAAAGAGTCACTGGAGCAATAGTTTTAACTTTAGGTGGGGTGTTCTATTGAGCACTTCGCCATTATTAAAGCCCTTGAGTAGCTCGCTCACAAACTATTATTTCACTTATTCTTTCACTAAGTCAAAATAGCACTTAATTTTGCATCCGTTTTGACAGAGTGAAACAAAAGTCTTCACTGTCAATCACTTATCTTTCAACTTAAAAAAACAAAAAACATGTCTGCAGAAGCACAAGTTGCCGACCGCATTTTGGCCTTAGAAGAGTCTTCGACGCTTGCTATGGCTCAAAAATCAAGAGAATTAGCTGCTCTTGGCCACAAAGTAATCAACCTCTCCATTGGTGAGCCTGATTTTAAAACGCCTAAACACATTTGTGAGGCTGCTAAAGATGCTATTGATGCTGGTTTTCACTCTTACACGCCAGTTCCTGGTATTCCAGAGTTACGTCAAGCAATTTCAGACAAGTTTAAACGTGATAATAATATCAATTGGGAACCCAAAAACGTAATCGTAAGTACAGGTGCGAAACACTCCCTAGCTAATGCTCTTGCAGCAGTAGTAAATCCGGGTGACGAAGTAATCATATTTGCTCCTTACTGGGTTAGCTATAGCGAAATGGTAAAACTAGCCGAAGGTACCTCAGTAGTACTTGATGGTAGTTTCGACAATAATTTCAAAGTAACTGCTGATCAATTGGAAGCCGCAATTACTGACAAAACTAGAGTTGTTATGTTCAGCTCTCCTGCAAACCCAACTGGTTCGGTATTTAGCAGAGCAGAACTAGAAGCAATAGCCAAAGTAATAGAGAAGCATCCAAGAGTGTTGGTACTTGCCGATGAAATCTATGAGTACATCAACTTCATGGAAGAAGGTCACTTTAGTATTGGTTCAATTGAGGCGATCAAAGACCAAGTAATCACTGTGAACGGAATGGCGAAAGGCTTTGCTATGACAGGTTGGAGAATTGGATACATTGGTGCAGCTGAATGGATTGTACAAGGCATAAACAAACTGCAAGGTCAAGTAACTTCAGGAACCAATCACATTGCACAGCGTGCATCTGTAGTTGCTTGGGATGACATGACAGCCGCAGAAACAATGAAAAGAGCTTACTTGGTAAGAAGAGAATTGGTTGTAGAGGGTCTAAAATCTATTCCTGGTTTCAAGGTAAATGTACCTGATGGTGCGTTTTATGCTTTCCCAAATATCAGTGCCTATTTTGGCAAGTCAGACGGAACTACGACAATCAATAATTCTGATGATTTCAGTTTATATTTATTGGCAAAAGCATTCGTAGCTACTGTTGCAGGTTCAGGTTTTGGAGCTCCAGATTGTATCCGTATCAGTACGGCGGCATCTGACGAAGCACTTGAAGAAGCTATCGAAAGAATCAGAAAGGCTTGTGCTGGGTTGAAGTAAGTACAGCCACTTTTAACCTCACAGGTTTTGTAAACTTGTGAGGTTTTTTTATGCTCAAGAAGTAAAGAAATACCTCACATCCAAGTTTAAACCTTCTATAAACCCACGGGTTCTTTCTGGTCGGGCATCAGAGATGAAAACTTGTCCAAAATCTCCATTACCTATTTTTTGAACCAACATTGCGATTCTATGATCGTCTAGTTTATCAAAAATATCATCAAGCAGTAGAATCGGTTTTACTTCTTTAATTTCGTGTAGAAGGTCAAACTGAGCCATTTTTACGGCCATCACCAAAGATTTTTTTTGTCCCTGAGAAGCATACTTTTTGAAAGAGACCCCATCAAAGTCAAATGCATAATCATCTTTATGAATTCCAATAGTTGTTCTGTTGGCTTGTCTATCCTTCCACTGATTTTGCTTTAGTTTTTTGCCAAAATCAGCCTCCACTACAGTTTGATAATCCAAGGTTATGGCTTCTTTGCCACTACTTATTTCTTCATAGTGCTTTTGAACCAGTGGAGAAAAGTCTTTAATAAAGCTTCTTCGCTTTTCTGCTAACGAAATGGCCAGAGGTACCAACTGCTCGTCATAGGTATCCAGCATAGACTGGTCAAAATAGTTCTGCTCAGCAAATTGCTTCAAAAGCTTATTTCTCTGATCCACCAAACGATTATATTTCTGAAAATCGTCTAAGTAGGATGAATCAGCTTGAGCTATTATTCCATCGAAAAGCTTTCGTCGAGTATCACTCGCATCACGGATCATGTCGGTATCATCAGGAGCAATTAATACAACTGGATATTTACCTATATGCTCACTTTTCTTAGTATAAGGTTTTTTGTCATGCAAAAGTGCTTTTGCCTGCCCCCTAATCATGGATAAGCTTATTAGTTCTTCTTTTTCTTTCTTCGAAAAAGACCCATGTAAAGCCATCAATCGCTCTTCATGTTTGATGTTCAATTCATCCTTCGACTGAGTCGCACTTTTGGTTAGTGCCAAGTAATACACTGCATCCAAAAGGTTGGTTTTGCCACTACCATTGTCGCCAAGTACACAATTCACCTGCTCCGAAAACTCAAATGAGGCCGATTCGTAATTTCTAAAAAAGTGTAATTGAAGGGTTTTTAGGTGCATAAGTCGCCTTTCGGACGGCAATTTCATTAAGAATTTTGGAAAGACCTTAGATTTCTCAATGCTTTATGCCATTATTTTTCTCAATCTATTCCTTTATCACTATTTTTGCAGTCCTTTTATTAAAACTCAATTTTTAATATGGCAGCAACAAAGAAAAAAGCGGCAGCAAAAACCAAATATAGCAAAGAGCAATACATGTACTGGTATGAGTCCATGCAACTTCAACGTAAGTTCGAAGAAAAAGCAGGTCAATTATACGGTCAGCAAAAAATTAGAGGTTTCTGTCATTTATATATTGGCCAAGAAGCTTGTTCATCTGGAGCTGTTTCGGCCCTTGAAAAAGGAGATAGTTACATCACTGCATATCGTGACCACGGTCACCCATTGGCGTTGGGAACAAGTCCTAATGCGATAATGGCTGAGCTTTTTGGAAAAGCTACTGGTACCACAAAAGGAAAAGGTGGTTCTATGCACATATTCGACAAAGAGGTTAACTTCATTGGAGGACACGGTATCGTAGGTGCTCAAATACCTTTGGGAGCTGGAATCGGTTTTGCAGAAAAATATAAAGGAACCAAGAACTTGTGTATTTGCTACATGGGAGATGGAGCCGTACGCCAAGGAGCTTTTCACGAAGCATTCAACATGGCTATGACCTGGAAAATCCCCACCATTTTTGTAGTGGAGAACAATGGATACGCAATGGGAACATCTGTGGAGCGTGCATCTAATGTAAAAGAACTTTATACACTTGCCGAAGCTTACGACATGCCAGCTGAGCCTGTAGATGCAATGGATGTGGAAGCAGTTCACGAAGCAGTGAGTAGAGCCGCAGAAAGAGCAAGAAAAGGCGATGGCCCAACTTTCTTAGAGTTTAAGACTTACCGTTTTAGAGGTCACTCAATGTCTGACCCTCAAAAATATAGAACTAAAGAAGAAGTAGCAGAATGGAAAGATAGAGACCCTATCGAAATGGTGAAGTTCACTATTCTTGAAAACAAATTTGCTACAGAAGCCGATTTGAAGAAGATAGATGACGCTATTAAAGTCACTGTTGCGGAATCAGTTAAGTTCGCAGAAGAGTCTCCTTTCCCAGACCCATCTGAAGCTTATAAAGATATTTATGTTCAGGAAGATTACCCTTTTGTAATGGAGTAACTGACTACCAAAGTATTACGAAGAGGCCAAGTGCCTCTTTTTTTTATTCAATAGTATGTATATACTTCTAAATCAATTTTATAACTTTGCACCTCGAAAAATTTTAGCTAATAAATAATGGCAAAAAAAGATAAAAGTGGCAACGAAATATTTGAAAGTGCAGAAGCACTCCAAAAAGAATTCGTAAAAGCCGAAAGTTTTGTAGAAAAAAATAAAACCATTCTTCTTGGAATAGTTGGAGTTTTAGTTGCCGCGGTAGCTATATTCTTTGGTTACAAATACTACAACCAAACTCAAGACACAGAAGCTCAAGCAGCAATGTTTGACTCTGTTTACTATTTTGAACAAGACTCATTGGACCTTGCTCTTAATGGAACTGGTGGAAACGCAGGACTTCTTGAAATTGCCGACAGCTATGGATCTACTCCAGCTGGAAATTTGGCTAATTTTTATGTAGGCACAATCTATTTGCAACAAGGCAAATTTGATGAAGCGATTGAACACCTATCTAACTATAGCTCATCTGACCTTGTACTACAAGGAAAAGCATATTGCTTGATCGGAGATGCTAATATGGAAAAAGGTAATACTTCTGAAGCTATCTCTGCATACAAAAAAGCCGCAGATTACAAGCCGAATAAATTTATCACTCCAGGTTATTTAATGAAACTTGCAACGGCATATGAAACTGCTAATGAAACTGATGGAGCTCTTGAGGCTTACAGTAAATTAGTAGAGCAATACCCAAATGCTAATGAGTCATTAACAGCAAAGAAATATAAATCCATGCTCGAAGCACAAGCTGGCGAGTAACCGAGATATTAAAAACTATCAAAGGGGTAAGCCAGCAACGGTTTATCCCTTTTTTTTGAAAAACACTATGAGTTCAGCACATAAAAACCTTTCGGTATATAATACCAAAGACATTACTGATGTAAGCCAAAAAACATTCGCCGTAGTTGTGGCAGAGTGGAATGAGGAAATTACGGAAGCATTGTACAACGGAGTGGAAGCTACTTTGTTAAAACATGGAGTTGCCAAAAGCAATATAATTAAGGCCTATGTACCAGGTAGCTACGAGCTTAGTTACGGCTCTCAGGTATTTGCGGCTAAAGAGAATGTAGATGCAGTGATTGCGTTGGGCTGTGTAATTCAGGGTGAAACTAAGCACAACGATTATATCAATAATGCCGTTGCAAATGGTCTTACACAAGTGAGTTTGAAATTCAACAAACCCGTTATATTTGGTGTGCTCACTCCCAATACTCACCAACAAGCACTAGATCGTGCAGGTGGAATACATGGTAATAAAGGTGATGAAGCAGCGATAACTGCTATTAAGATGCTGGGTTTAAAGTA
Organism: Spirosomataceae bacterium TFI 002; assembly: GCA_900230115.1. Lineage (NCBI taxonomy): Bacteria > Pseudomonadati > Bacteroidota > Cytophagia > Cytophagales > Spirosomataceae > Spirosomataceae bacterium TFI 002. The sequence goes on from LT907983.1 coordinate 2,361,602, forward strand.
ATTTATTCTAATGGTTCGATTTTAGATTTTTTCGATTATTAACTTTCAATTAGATACTCCTAAAAAATAATGCAAAACAATATACAAGTCTGGAAATTTGGTGGCACATCGGTAGGAAAGCCGGAAAGAATGAAGTCAATTAGAACATTGACAACTGCCGATAGTGGTCGTAAAATTGTTGTCCTTTCCGCTCTTTCTGGTACAACCAATGCATTGGTTGCAATCGGTCAAGCTTTGTTTGCCAAAGATAAAGAGTTGGCTTTGGTAGAAATTGAAAAACTATACCTCCACTACCTTGAATTTATAGGTGAGCTTTTTGAAAGAGAAGACTCTTTAGAGAAAGGTAAAAAAGTGGTGGAAAATGAATTCAATTTCATTCGTTCACTTGCTGGTCTAAAACATTATACCCAAAAGCACGACAAAGAAATGATCGCCCAAGGCGAAATAATGTCTACTCAGCTTTTTACAGCTTACATGAAAGAGCAAGGCGAATCTGTGGTTTTGATTCCAGCGTTGTCATTCATGAGAATTGATGCCGACAACGAACCCGAGTTCAATACTATTGAAACCAAGTTAAATGACTTGCTTGCTGATCAAGAAAACAAGCAAATTGTTGTTACACAAGGATTCATCTGTCGTAACCCACGTGGAGAAGTAGATAACCTAAAGAGAGGAGGATCAGATTATACCGCATCATTGATAGGAGCTTGCATCAATGCAGAAGAAATCCAGATATGGACTGATATCGATGGAATGCACAACAATGACCCTCGCATTGTAAAGAGAACCAAGCCTGTAAGAGAGCTTTCGTTTGAAGAAGCAGCTGAGTTAGCTTATTTCGGTGCCAAAATTTTGCACCCTAGTACGATTAACCCCGCCAAAAAGCGAGGAGTACCTGTTAGGTTAAAGAATACCATGGCTCCAGATGCTCCAGGTACTTTGATAACTTCTGACAGTAAAAATAAAGCGGATGTAAAGGCTATTGCCGCCAAAGATGGAGTTACTGCTATATATATTCACTCAACCAGAATGCTGAATGCATACGGTTTCCTCCGGAAGGTCTTCGATATTTTTGAGAGATTCAAAACACCAGTAGATATGATTACCACCTCTGAGGTATCAGTTGCTGTGACCATTGATAACTCTGAAAATCTAGAGCATATTACTAAAATGCTCAGCCAAATTGCTGAGCTGGAAGAGCACGACAGAAATCAATCCATCATTTGTATTGTTGGTGATTTCCTTGCCGACAAAGAAGGCATTGCCATCAAGATTTTAGAAGCTGTAAGGCATATACCAATCCGCATGATCTCCTACGGAGCTTCGGAGCATAATATGTCACTCCTGATAGACTCAAAACATAAAAATGACGCCCTAGAGGCTCTCAACGAAAAGCTTTTTACATTTGACTGATCCTAAACAGATCAGCAAGAAAGAAATAGAACATCATGTTACAAATTAGTACTCTTAAGGAAAATAAAGCTGACGTTATTAAACGATTGGCAAAAAAACGCTTTCATCAAGCTGAAGAAACTGTAGATCAGGCGATCGCAGTTGATGAGAAAAGAAGAGAAACTCAGGTTGCTCTTGATAATACCCTTGCACAATCCAATGCCATTGCAAAAGAGATAGGTGCTCTTATGAAAGCTGGCAAAAAGGATGAAGCAGAAGAAGCTAAAAAACAAACAGGTAAACTAAAGGCAAAGTCAAAAGAACTTGACGAAGAGCTAAAATCTCTTGAAGCACAACTGCTTGATATCCTGGTTACAATTCCAAACCTACCGCATGACAGTGTTCCTGAAGGACGAGCTGCCGAAGACAACGAAAATATTGGGGAATACGGAACGGTTCCTACCTTGCACGAGGGTGCAAAACCACATTGGGAATTGATCAAGGATTACGATATCATTGACTTTGACCTAGGAAATAAGGTGACAGGTGCTGGTTTCCCTTTTTACAAAAACAAAGGTGCCCGTATCCAAAGAGCCTTGATTAATTTCTTCTTAGACGAAGCTGTAAAAGCTGGTTTTGAAGAAGTACAAACTCCTATTTTGATTAATGAAGACTCTGGATTTGGAACTGGACAGCTTCCCGACAAAGAAGGTCAAATGTATGAGGCAACCGCTGATAAACTATTTTTGATTCCAACAGCAGAAGTGCCTATTACAAATATGTATCGTGATGTAATTGTGCAAGAAAATCAATTACCTATCCGTCATACGGGTTATACCCCATGTTTCCGTAGAGAAGCGGGTAGCTGGGGAGCACATGTGCGAGGACTTAACCGCCTACATCAATTTGACAAGGTGGAATTAGTACAAATCACAAAACCCGAAGACTCATACCAAGCACTAGAAGGGATGGCGGACCACGTAAAAAGTTTGCTAGAAAAACTAGAGTTGCCTTACCGTATTTTGAGACTTTGTGGTGGAGATATGAGTTTTACTTCTGCTCTTACGTATGACTTTGAAGTTTATTCTGCAGCTCAGAAAATGTGGCTAGAGGTTAGCTCTGTTTCAAACTTTGAAGCTTACCAAGCCAACCGATTGAAATTACGCTACAAAGTTGATGGCAAAACTCAATTACTGCATACACTGAATGGTTCTGCATTGGCATTACCTCGTATCCTAGCTGCTTTATTAGAAAACAATCAAACAGCTGAAGGTATCAAGATTCCTGAAGTTTTGAGGTCTTATTGTGGGTTTGATGTGATTGACTAGTGAGCTCCATATTCAACAAAATTCTGTATTTTTGAATATGGTTGATACCAAGGAAGAACTGTATTTAGGCAAAAAAATAAGCGAGCTCAATATTCACGAGCAACGCTTTAGGAAGCTTATGCAGCTTATGCGTATCAATAAAATGCTGGAACAAGCCCCGAAAGTTCATAAAACGATGCCACCCCATGGACGTATTTGATGAGCAGATGCTTTCTATTTGGAAAGCCTTTAAAACACATAATCTAGCATATATTATGGTGGGAGGTTTTGCCGTAAACCTTCATGGATTTCAACGCACAACCGGTGATGTTGACATTTGGATCAAAGACTCTAAAGAAAATAGGCATGCTTTTACGCAGTGCCTACAAGCTCTAAATTATGCCGATTTACCTCAAATTGAAACAATCGATTTTGTTCCTGGCTTCACTACATTTTTACTCAACTCTGGAATAGAGTTGGATATAATGACATGGCTCAAGGGTTTTGACCAAGAAGACTTCGATAATTGTTTGGCATATGCTAGTATTGCAAAAATCAGAGAGTTAGAAATCCCATTTTTACATATAAATCATTTGCTCGAGGCTAAAAAAGCAACATCGAGACCCAAAGATTTGATTGATATTATTGAGCTTGAGAAAATAAGAAAGGAAAGGACCGATTAAACTCCCAATACCCCCATCGCAGCACAATAACCTGGTACACCGCTAACTGCACCTCCGCGTTTGGCTGAGCTACCGCATATAAATACTCTTGGATGCTCCGTTTCTGTGCCCCATTTATTGATTTCATCTTCGCTTTCGGCAAAGAACCAGGAAAGGTCATTATGAAAAATATTGCCTTGTGGCAAGCCTAGTTCGTTTTCTAAGTCTAGGGCTGATTTATATTCCAAGCATGGTTGTCCACCTTTTCCTAAGGCCAGGCAGTCTTCTACACATTCTTCTGTAAACTGGTTAATGCCTTTCAAAATTGCTGTAATTACTTGCTCTTTCGTAGTTTCATTGTTTTTTTCAAAAAGTCTATAAGCCAAATCAATCCCAAAAACAGTGATGGTATGATAGCCTTTTACAGCAAGTTTCTTAGACAAAATAGTCGAATCGCTCAAAGTGTGACAATACATTTCAAAACCAATTCTGCTTGGCACATCACCATTTATAACTTCGTGGTAAGATTTATTAAGTTGAGTATAGCTTTGGTCTACATGAAAAGTCCCACAGAAAGCGTCCTCTGGCTTTATTTTTTTATTCTTGAGTTTTGGAAGCCTGGTCAGCAGCAAGTTGACTTTAAATGCTGTACCCTCTCCTAGTATTTCTAGTTTATTAAAATTGAGAAACTTTGGTGCTGCGTTTGAAAGTAAATAATCCGACTTTAGTTCTTCTCCATTTTGTAAAAAAACACTTACATCTTCTTCCTTTAGTTTGCAGCTTTTCACTTCTGCATTGTTACGAAATTCTACCCCTAGTTCGTCTGCTTTTTTAACCAAAGCATTTACAACTGATTGCATGCCTCCTTTTGGTACCCTCCATTCACCTGTTGCATTACCAATGATGTGGTAAATAAATACTCTATTTTGCAAAAGAGATACATCATCGGCATATGTTAATGCCCCTATCTTTGCATCGGTGAGTACTACTCCTTTCAAAATATCGGAGCTTAAGTGATCTTCTATTATTTGGGAGATTGGTTGATCCACCATGTATTTCCATAATTGCCCCAAACCTTTCCTCTCAAACTCTATTTCCCAATCTTCTCTAGATATTAATGGCAAAAGCATTGAGGGCCACACAAGCTCTGCAAATTGCCTACAAAGCGATGAGAGCTTTAAATATCCCTCCCATTCTTTTTCGCCATAGCCAAGATCTAAAACAGATTGACGAGAAATTGCCTCATTCACATTTGAAATCAACAAACCTTTGTCTTTTTCGTACGGTGTATAAGAAGCAATCTTTCTAGGAATAAGCTCAAAGTCTAAGCCTAAATCGTCCTTGATTTTATGCGGAAACAGGCTAACCAAATATGAATACCGAGACAAGTAAGCCTCGTAATCTTGAAATACTTTTTGAGAAGTAGTTGCACCTCCGATGTAATCATTCTTTTCGAGGACAAGCACTTTTTTGCCTGCTTTTGCTAAATAACAAGCACTTACAAGCCCATTGTGACCGCTCCCTACTATGATTACATCGTACTTTTTCATGAATGCAAATTAACCTTTTACATCCAAATTTTTATCAATAAACAAGAAGTAGAGAACCAATTGGAATACATTCTGTTTTACAGTTTATGAATGAGCAAAAAATTACAATTGATATAGTATCGGACGTTGCATGTCCATGGTGTTATGTGGGCAAAAAGCATTTGGAAAAAGCCCTAGCTCAATTACCCAATAAGCAAGTAGAAATCAATTGGCATCCATTTGAGCTTGATCCTACCATTCCTACGGAGGGAATAGATCGAGAAACCTATTTTACCAACAAGTTTGGAAGTATGGACCGTTTCGAAAGCATGACTCATAGGCTAGAGCAGGTGGGAGAAAATGCTGGAATAAACTTCAGGTTTGATCAGATGCCAGCTGCAATACGTACACTTCCGCTACATCAACTCATTTTTGAGGCTAACAAAGAAGGTTTTGGAGCAGACCTAAAAGAAGCATTTCTTGCTGCATACTTTGAAAAAGGAATTGACCTTCGCAAAATCGAAAACCTTGTTGAAATTTTGAAGCCTTTCGGATGGGAACAAGTCAAAATTGAAAGCATCATGGAGGATCAAGAAATAGCTTATTGGGTTACTCAAGAGATTCGTCATTATCAAGGTTTAGGGGTTACGGGTGTTCCCTTTTTTATCTTCAATAATAAATACGGAGTAAGTGGTGCTCAACCACCAGAAGCCTTCATAGAGATGATAGAGAAAATGGAGCTGGAGAACCAAGCTGCAGGTGAATCATGCGACATAAATGGCGAAAATTGTTAGTTTTGGGATACTTACGAGAATTCTGACCTTAATTATCAAAACAAACCTCTATTGAAATGAGAAAAACAATCTATTGTATTTTTGCAATTTCAATCGTTTTCCAATCTTGTCGAAATAGCATTCCACAGGTTTCGCAAAATGTAGCGATCAACGACTTACTAACAAAAAGCCCGCTTCTCGAAAATAGTTTTACTGGTTTAGTAATAAGTGATGCCGAGACCGGCGAATTGCTTTTTGAGCAGAACGCCAATAAGTATTTTACTCCTGCTAGCAATACCAAACTCTTTACACTCTATGCCTCGCTCAACTATCTTGGAGATCAAATCCCAACATTGGATTATATAGAAACCGATACAGCTTTTATTTTTTGGGGAACAGGAGATCCTACGTTTTTACACAGGTCATTTGAAGGAAATAAAGCCTACAGTTTTTTACAGCAACAAACCAAACCTCTCATTTTTTCACCAATCAACTTTGACCAAAAGTTTTACGGCCCAGGTTGGAGTTGGGATGATTACAATGACTATTACCAAGTAGAAAATAACTCATTCCCTATATATGGCAATACCGTTGATATTCAGCTAGATAACAACAAGATAAAAGTTGATCCTCCTATTTTCCAAAATACTACTTTTGTTCCTAAATTAGGTCTAAAAGGCATAGAAAGAGTGCTTAGTACAAATGAGTTTTTTGTACCCAGCGATGGCGGAAAGTATCAAAAGGAAATAGCATTTATTACGAGTTACTTAATGACAAAGCAGCTTCTTATAGATACACTCAAAAAGAATGTTGAAACCTATGCGATCCCGAAACCAAAGAATACACAAACTTTTTATGGGTTTGACACCAAGCCAGTTTTATTCAAAATGATGAAGGAAAGCGACAACTTCTTGGCTGAGCAATTACTCATACTTTGTAGCAATGCCATGAGTGATACCTTATCTAGCATTAAAGCAATAACTCAAATTAAGACGAAAGAGCTCTTAGATGCACCAAGCTCGCTGAAGTGGGTAGATGGGTCAGGCTTATCTAGGTACAACCTATTCACGCCAGCAACTATAGCACACCTACTCCATAAAATGCGAAAAGAATTTGGAGAAGAAAGAGTTTTTGAGATCATGCCTCATAATGGAGAGCAAGGAAGTACTCTTGGTTCAATTGCGATGAATGAGACCTCATTTCTGCATGCCAAATCCGGGACATTGTCGGGTGTTTACAACCTAAGCGGCTATGTAAAAACAGCAAGCGGAAAAACACTTATTGTTTCTTGCATGCACAATAACTTCAACCGTGGTGCTAGTGAGTTTCGTAAATGGACATCCACCCTCTACGAAACCATTTACAAGAATTACTAATTATACTTGGGTTAAAAAGATAGCGTCAATTGCCTTCCAGCGAGATCCTCGGCGAAATCTAGATTCGAAATAGAAACTCCCATTAACCTAATTCCCTTCTCAAAGGGTAAAAGATTATTCAATAGTTCAAAAGCAACTCGTGCGATGGTTGCTTCTTCTGTTATGATACTTTGAGCGGATTTGCTTCGAGTGATTTGTTCAAAGTCACTGTTCTTAATTTTTAAAGTGACGGTTTTACCATAAGCCTTAGATCGCTCCATTCGCTTCCATAGTTCTTCCAAAATGAATTCTAATTCCCTGTAAAGGTCATCTTGAAAAGAATAGTCTTCAGTAAACGTATTTTCAACACCAATTGATTTCCTAATTCGCTCTGGGTTAACCTCTCTAGTATCCTCTCCATTAGCTATTTGATGATAGTAACTACCAGCTTTTCCAAAGTTTTGGACTAAAAAAGGCAAATCCTTTTCTCGTAAATCCAATCCTTTGAAAATTCCCATCTGTTGCATTTTTGCCGAAGTTACCTTCCCTATTCCATGAAACTTCTTTATTTCCAGTTGATCTATAAATGCTTGTGCCTGCTTTGGCTTTATGACAAAGATTCCATTGGGTTTATTAATATCCGAAGCCGTTTTGGCCAAAAACTTATTGAAGCTAACTCCCGCTGATGCAGTGAGGTTTGTGGCTTCTTTTATCTTTGCTTTTATTTCCAAGGCAATATCCGTTGCACTCTGAATGCCCTTTAGGTTTTCAGTTACATCCAGATAGGCTTCATCCAAAGAAAGTGGTTCTACCAATGGGGTGTAAGAAAGGAAAATTTCTCTTATTTGATTTGAAACTCGCTTGTAAATATCAAAACGTGGTTTGGCAAAAATCAGTTGTGGACAAAGCCTAATAGCGGTTTTTGAAGGCATAGCCGACCTCACCCCAAACTTACGTGCTTCGTAACTAGCTGCGGCCACAACACCTCGCTGAGCACTGCCACCGACGGCAAGAGGTTTACCACGAAAAGCTGGATTGTCTCGCTGTTCCACAGATGCAAAAAAAGCATCCATGTCTATATGAATAATCTTGCGAAACGATTCGTAGGCCAAGGTTTAAGAATTGTAAATATTTTCGAATTTACTATCAATTCCAGCTTTTGGCAAAATAGCTTTTAAATGATGTCGTAAATGCTCCACATAGTCAGTCATGATAAACTCTAAGGTAAATGGCCCCATATTATCTATGGTTATTTTATGCTCCAGTACAGAAGGACGCGTATACTTGATCACGTGAACAATGTGCCCATTTAAACATTCAAAAAGCTGCAACAGGCTTTTCCATTCATACTCTTTGTATTGTTGCAACCTTACCCAATTGTCCTGCTTATACGGTACAAACTCGAGATTGTCTTTCTCCATTGTACGCACAAATTTTTGATGATTATTACTAGCAGAATCAATCAAGTGTCCCAAAATCTCTTTGTACGACCAGCGTTTTGGGTCCGCTTTGAACGATGCTTCCTTTTCACCTATTTTGCGGAGAAGTGGCATTGCGGTGGACATAGTCTCTTGAAGGTGTATGGCTATTGCGTTCATTAATCATGCTTTTTGTGATGATTGAATTTACTCATTTTTTTGCTTTGTCTCAATGATAATTGTCATATTTGGAGATAAATAACATTACATCTTTTTTGAAACATATTATTTACTTAATTATGAGAGCCCATGCATCTCTCATTGGCTTTTTTTATATCAAATCATTTAGTTTGAAGGGAAAAGAACATTTGCCCAAAAACGCTCCTGCTCTAATCGCTAGCACTCACCCAAATTCTTTTTTAGATTCAGTTGTACTTCAAATAAAGCAACCGATCCCAGTATGGTCATTGGCCCGTGGTGATGCCTTTAAGAAAAAAATGGTTGCTGAGTTTTTGGACACGGTGAAAATGATACCAATTTTTCGCTTATCTGAAGGAAAAGAAAACCTAAGTAAAAACAACTTTACATTCGACAAATGCAAAGAGCTTTTCAGAAAAAATCAATATGTAATCATCTTCTCTGAGGGGATATGTAAAAACCCAAAAGAGCTACTTCCATTAAAAAAAGGGACGGCTAGGCTTGCTCTTGAAGCTTGGGAAGAAGGCATTAATGTCCCTGTCGTACCGATGGGTATCACTTATGATACATTCAAAAAGTGGGGGAAGGTTATCAACCTCCACATTGGGAGTCCTATTCTACAATCAGATATTGATACCACACAATCACACGCCATTCAGGTAAAAGAGTTCAATGATAAACTCGCACCTGCAATTGAAAAAAATCTATTATACGATTTTAAGCCTACTGGTTTTCTTAAAAATCCACTATATTATTTAGGTTGGGTGATCAATTTCCCTCTCTATTTCTTCATTCAGTGGATTGTTGGTAAAAAGTTTGGAAGAACAATTTTTTATGACTCCATCGCATATTTTGCTCTTTACTTTTTGCTTCCTTTTTATTGGTTAATTTTAGGACTTATTATTTATTCTATTTAGCATTCCAATGTCAGTTGTAATTCAGCCTATCTCTCAAAGTCTCTCTGCGTATCTAGCCCAAAACACTTATTCCAAAATAGGTGTAGTAGTGGATGAAAATACTAAAAAACACTGTTACCCTATCGTGAAGTCATTGCTTCCAAAACATACTTTGATAAGTGTAAAGAGTGGGGAGAACAATAAAAATCTTGACACTTGCCAGTTGATATGGGGTAAAATGACTGATGCAGAATTTGACCGACACTCCCTTATCATAGACCTAGGTGGTGGAGTTATAGGTGACATGGGCGGATTTTGTGCTGCTACTTACAAGCGAGGAATAGATTTTATTCAAATACCAACAACTCTATTGTCCCAAGTGGATGCTAGCGTAGGTGGCAAACTTGGAATAGATTTTAATGGGTTCAAAAACCATATCGGGGTTTTCACTCAACCCAAAACCGTTCTCATTGACACGGCTTTTCTTAAGACTTTACCTTCAAATGAACTTCGATCTGGCTTTGCTGAGGTCATTAAACATTGCCTTATTCGTGATTCCGAAATGTGGGATATCATCCGAAGGAATGACCTTACAGAGCAAAATATAGACGAACTGGTAGCTCATTCTGTAGCGATAAAAAAGGAAATCGTTGCCGAAGACCCGCAAGAGAAAGGGCTTCGAAAAATCTTAAACTTTGGACACACGCTTGGTCATGCAATTGAAACTCACTTTTTAGACAAGCCTGGAGGGCGATTGCTACATGGAGAAGCCATTGCAGCAGGAATGGTGATGGAAGCATTCATGGCTTTCAAGAGAGAAATGATCGATTCTGAAACATTATCGCAAGTGGAGGAGTTTATGTTTACTGTCTACGGAAGAATAGTAATCCCTGATAGTGAGATTGTTGCTATTTTGGAACACACCAAGCAAGACAAAAAGAACAAGGGTAAGGAAGTTAGGTTCTCTTTGATCAATGGTAGAGGCTCCTGTGCGTTTGACATTACCTGCTCAATCGCAGAAATGAAAAAAGCAATTCATTATTATCAGGGTTAAATAATTCGACTTATAGGGGGTGATTCCATTAATTCTATTTATTTTTAGAATTGGTAGTCAACTTATTGGCAGTGTTTTACGTACGTAAATCGAAAACAACTCTAAACAACCCATATACATGAGAAAAATTATACCCTTATTCGTCTTGCTCATTGCAGGGCTTGCCAGCTGTAATTCTTTAAAATTGATGGTCGACAATGATTACAGCTACGACACAGATTTTACCACCTACAAAAGCTACAATTTCTTAGCTTGTGAAGTCGACACTTCAGACATTTGTACAGAGATTCAGGATGCTATTCGCCGACAAATGAAGGCTCGTGGTTATATCCTAACAGATGAAGCTCCAGGGCTTTTAGTAAGTTACAGTATCATAAGAGATAGGGTAGAATACAAAGGATATTTTCAACCCTCACTTGATAGATGGGTAAATAAATACGAATACGAAGATGTGTATAAAACGCAAAACTTCAACTTTGGAGGTGGAATGATATTGGTTTCGCTACTAGATGCGGAGTCAAGTAGGTTGATATGGAGAGGATATGCCTCTGGCGTTTTCAATGCACCCAAGAAAGTGAAAAAACCAGTAAATTATTATAGAAGTGTGGTCCGAACAATTTTTGACCAGTACCCATTATTTGCAGCCGGTGAAAAACCCCGCAGGTTAAATGACATGGATATCTAATTGAAAAGATATAAACTCTTAATTAGGTCTCAATTATGAATACTTGAGACCTTTTTTATGCCGTATATTTCAAAAACACATCTTCCATGGTTTGACCAGACTGTGTAAGTTCCGAAACTTTGGCGTCTAACTTTATTAAGCCTCTTGAAAGAATGACAACTCTATCACAAATGTTTTCAACCTCTTGCATGATATGAGTACTCAGCATTACTGTCTTATTTTCGCCAACGGTTTTTATTAGCTTTCTTATTTCAACAAGCTGGTTAGGGTCAAGCCCAGTAGTGGGTTCATCAAGAATAAGTACCTCTGGGTCATGGTAAATGGCATGAGCGAGGCCAACACGCTGACGATAGCCTTTCGACAATTGTCCTATTTTTTTGTGATGTTCTCTGTCAAGACCAACAAGCTCTATTACCTCTTGTGTCCGCTCTTTGTTTTCCACTCCATAGATACGAGCCATAAAAGCCAAAAACTCTTTGATATACATCTCCAAATATAATGGGTTGTGCTCTGGGAGATAACCAATTTTCTTTTTCACCTCCATCGACTGAGTTGCTACATCAAATCCACAAACACTAGCGTCTCCTTCTGTAGCACTTAGGTATCCTGTCAAAATCTTCATTGTTGTTGACTTTCCAGCTCCATTGGGTCCTAAAAAGCCAAGTATCTCGCCTTGCTTTACTTCAAAGCTTAAGCTATCAATGGCTTTTTGACTTCCATATGTTTTAGTGAGGTTATTAACAATTACCGACATAATATTCTACAGGTTACGTTGTAAAATTAACGACGAATTCTCAATTCCAACCTTTGATCAAAGAAAAGAATCAATACTTTAATGACAAAACTCCTCGTTTACATATTTTCTTTTGCCTCACTGCTGATTATTTCTTGTGAAAAATTAGATGTAAAAGCTAGTGCTGACATTACAGGTGAGTGGCGATATGTGGGCACATTTGATCATAGGGCAAACTATTCATGCTATATATGCCCTGAGTTCGATTTTGAAAAATCTATTTACAGAATCAATTTTAAAGTAGATAATAGTCTCACAACTCAAATCAACTACATGCGAGGAGAAGGAAAGTATGAGCTAAACTTGAGGGACAAAGCGGATAATATGCCAACTTATAACCTATCAATCAAAGACTACAAGGAACTTAACAAACCTGTTGAAACCAATGCTGATGGTGTGTTTAGGTCTGCATTTCTAAATTCGTATTGGCTTACCATTGGTGAACAAGAAATGGGTTACGATCAATTGCAACTACAGTTCAACGAGAATGAGTTCCTACTTTTTGTAAAGAAGAATTAATCATTGTTTCTTTGTTTTAAGAACACGTCAAACTCTTAATTTAATTACGAATATTAATGGTAACTCTAATAGCCACAATTACTGCAAAGGAAGATACGATAGCTGAAGTGAAAAAGGCACTACTTCACCTTCACGAAAACACAAACAATGAGCCGGGCTGTATCAAATATATTCTTCATCAAGAAGTTGAGAATCCTACAATTTTTCGATTTTACGAACAGTTCAAGGATCAAGAAGCATTTGAGTATCATGGAAACCAACCATACATCAAAGCAATGGGAGAAAAAGCTCACTTGTTTGAAAAGCCTACTCAAATCACGTTTTTGAATGTTTTAGCCTAGTCCCTGTAAATATTCCCCTTTGTATACTTAAAGTCAACACCAGCCCCAAAGTTAACATTAACGAAGACTCCATTTTCAGCAAAGTTGGCATACTTAAAGTCGGCATGGTTATCGAAAGCTGACTTTTTAAATGTTGCTCTCTGTTCAAATTTGGCATATTTGAAGTCTGCAATTCCACTGTATTGATTACTGAAGAAATCTGCGTCGCTGTAAAATTTTGTATACTTAAAGCTTGCCGCTTCATTAAACATCACATTTCCAAAGCCTGCAATCTCTTTAAACTTTGCATATTTAAAGTTGGCTTCCTTTTCAAATCGAGATGCTTCAAAAACCGCTTTTTCCTGGAAACTGCTATACTTTGCGGTAAAGTCACCTTTAAACAAACAAGATGTAAAGCTTACTTCTTGGTCAAAATCAGCCGTATAGGTTTCTCCCCACTGATTGTTTTTATCCTTTATGTTTTTGAAGGCTATTAAGTCATCCTCAAAAACACAATTGACAAACTCTAGACGTACCGTCACCACGGATTTAAACTGAGGACTTTCTTTGCCCGTTAGTTTCTCTTGGTTATTAATCTCCGTGAAATCGAGCGTGCCTAAAATGACCTTATCAGCTAAAACAACGTCCTTTCCGTCATTGATCATCTCAATAATTTCGTCGGCACCAATTTCGTTTTGAGCAAAGCTTAAGAATGGAAGAATTAAAAGTAAAAATAGCTTTTTCATAGTTTTTCATGTTGAGTAATACATTTTAGATGATCCTATAAAGCCAATGGTTGCCTGTACCTCATAAAAAAACCACCTCTTCAAAGAAAAGGTGGTTTGTTGGCTTTTAGTTGTTGATTCTAAATTAAAATTCGAATGTTTTTAAAATATATATTTACCGTCAGCAAGTAGTGCATCAGCAATTCTGCGTCTAGCGTCTTTTGTATTCATTGGTTCTATTTTTGTAAATCGCTTAAGCCCCATAAGCATTACTCTGAGCTCGTCTCCTTCTGCAAATGACTGAATAGCTTCTCTACCAGCGACATTGCATTTAGCAACCGCATTATGAAGATTTACCATCACCATGTCTTTTTGAAGCGATAAAGCTTCTTCTCCTTGAGCACTTACTAGTTTTTCAAGTCTCAATAAAGCTGACTCCGCCACATAGATCTCAATTACCATATCCGCACAAGCCATTAATATTTCTTGCTCGTGAGATAGCTTCATCATGAATTTTTGAACTGCAGCTCCAGAGATCATTAATGCTGCCTTTTTGAGGTTTCTAATCACAGCTTTTTCTGCAGCAAACATTTCGTCATCTGGCCCTCCAAAACTTGGAACAGACATGATTTCTTTTGCAACTTCTTGTGCTGGCCCCATTAAATCTAGCTCTCCTTTCATTGCTCTTTTCAAAAGCATGTCAAGAATAAGCAACCTATTAATTTCGTTTGTTCCTTCAAAAATACGGTTGATACGGCTATCTCTATACGCTCTGTCCATAGGGGCATCAGCTGAATAACCCATTCCTCCGTAAATCTGAACTCCTTCGTCGGCAGTGTAATCCAATACTTCAGAACCATGAACTTTCATGATTGCACACTCAATTGCAAATTGCTCAAGTGCTTGCAACTTTGCTTCAGCATCAGTTTTACCTTCAGCTTTAAGTGTCATAATTAGGTCATCAATATTTTGTCCCGCTCGGTAGTTCGCACTTTCCGAAACCCAAATTTTTGAAGCCATTTCGGCAAGTTTGTGCTTGATCGCACCAAACCTTCCAATTGAAATACCAAATTGCTTACGCTCATTTGCATAGTTCGCAGCATGGTTTACAATTCCTTTAGAACCTCCTACTGCCGCAGCACCAAGTTTGATTCTACCTACGTTCAAAATATTAACTGCAATCTTAAATCCATTTTGACGGTCAGAGAGCATGTTTTCTACTGGCACAAGGCAGTCATTGAAAAATACCTGACGAGTGTCAGATCCTTTGATACCCATTTTGTGCTCAGGCTCATTCATGGTGATTCCACCATATGTTTTTTCTATCAAAAACGCTGAGAGGTTCTTATCATCTTCTATTTTGGCAAAAACAATGAAAAGGTCCGCAAAACCACCATTTGTGATCCACATTTTTTGACCATTGATTTTATAGTGCTTGCCATCAGTAGTCAATTCTGCTTTAGTTTTTCCCGAGTTTGCATCAGATCCTGAATCTGGCTCTGTTAAACAATATGCAGCCTTGAATTCTCCTGAGGCCAATAATGGCAGGTATTTCGATTTTTGTGCTTCGTTTCCGTAATAGAGTATGGGTAATGTTCCTATTCCTGTGTGTGCACTTTGAGCAACAGAAAATGAGTGACCTCCACCCAAAACTTCAGCAACAAGCATTGATGTATTGAAATCCATTCCAAATCCACCATACTCCTCTGGTACTGCCGCTCCTAATAATCCTAACTCACCAGCTTTATCCATCAATGAAGAAATGAGCTCTGGAGATTTAGCATTATCAATCTCGTCTAAAATTGGGTGAATTTCAGTTCTTAGAAAATCGCGACATGTGTCTGCAATCATCTTTTGCTCCTCCGTAAATTCTTCTGGTATAAAAATATCTTTAGCAGAAGTTTCTTTGATCAAGAACTCTCCACCTTTTATCGATGCTTTTTCTGTTAGGGTTTCCATATAATTAATATCCTTTAAACACAATTAATAGTATGCTTGCATACTGTTTACAAAGAAAACAATAGAAATAATGTTATGCAAGCATACTAATAAAAATATTTTCAAGTAATCTCCTGCACTTTAGGAAAGGCAAAAAATGACCAATACAAGTTTTGATGAATGCTTTAATAGTAGGAAAGAAGAGTTAATTCTCTACTCTTGGGAAAAAGCTACGCTTGAAGTTCTTTCGGCAATTTAGAATCTCGTAGTTGAGGTCGTAATCGCTAGCATGAAGCACAAAGTCATTGCCGAGTTTGCAAAATTCCATAAAGTCGTCAAGTTCTTGGCCTTCAAGGCTAGTAAGTACTGCTACTTTGCGTTTGTTGTATCTAAGTGATACATAGAATCGTTTAAGGTCTTGATACTCTAATTCGGCAGCTTTTCTGTTTGCTTTACCTTCTTTGCTCCATAAGTCATAAAGAGCATCTATCGAAATCCCTATTCCACCAGCACCTGTAGATAGTGGAGCCGTACTTACAACATTGCCAATGATATCTCTTTTCATGCTAGCCGCATTAGGTGTTTCGCTCAAAAAACGCCTGATTTCTTTTTCTAAAGTCTCGTTTCTTTTATCAGTAACAACAACTTCATCAAGTGCTATGGCTTGCTGGTCTAGCTCAATTCTAATGTTTTTCATTCCCTGTTTCCATAGAATGCCTAATCTGCCAAAACCCACGCCGGTTGCAATGAGTGAATCTCCATCTGCAGCTCGAGTATAGAAATCACCGTCAGAGTTAGTGACTACTACACTTTTGGTTCGAGTATTTGTTATGGTGATAGAACTTGCGGGGTTCTTGCTCTTATGATTGATTACTTTCCCAAATACAGACCATTCTTTTTGAGCTAAAGACTCCTGTGAGATTCCGAAAAGTAAAAAGAAAAATATTAGGGATTTAAATATCCTGAAGGATACCATCGAGTACGAGCTTGTGCGGCTTACCGTTTTGAGTAAGAACGAAATAGGCTTTATCACCAAACTGAACTCCTTTTGCATATTTTTTTGGCACTTTTACAAGCTCAGGAAATTGCTCAAACTTTTCTGCTTTCATTCCCTTAGCATCGTATTCTTGGATTCCCCAGTAAGTAGAAAGGTCCCCCAAGTCTTCAATAACGCTACTTAAACTGTATTTCGTTGCTTTTTGATTGTTATTTTCTGTTAAATTAATCCCAATTGCTACCTTTTCTCCATTTTCAAGTTCTACATTTCGGATCAAAAGATCAAAAAGGCAGCGAGTATTTTCGGGAATAGACTGATAAGCTTCAATGGTTTTATCCAAATAACTTTCAGTTACGATAGCTTGAAAAGCAAATAAGATAATTTGAAAATTGAACTTCCGTAGTCCCATTTTCTCACGATCATTTCCGTTACCACCCGACTCAATCAAGATAAGGCTACTTCCCCATTTCTGAATGTTATCACCAAATGCTCTCGGCTCAAATTCGTCTGAAAACCTCCCTACTCTGTTGGGTATGTTGTTTTGCAAATACTCATTCATTGCGACTATCAACTGAGCCGCTTTTGTACGATTTTCGTTCCAAGAACGATCTTGATTATACGCCGTAGCTAAGAAAGTTATTGCTGCCTGATTGGGTGTAAATCCTGCAGCATATTTTACGTCTTGGTCATGAAGGTTGAATGAGAAGTCTGGTTTGATATCGTTTTGAAGTTTCACCAACAACTTTGATTCTGGACATACTCGATCAAGTGCATCCCTATTCATATCAACTTGCTGAGCTGTTCTTCTTTGGAATCTCTCTGCTCCATCTGGGTTTATCATTGGGACAAAATAGAGAGTGAGCTTTTGAGCTAATGAATTTTTAAAATCATGCTCGCTTTCGCTTTCCAAAAAGTTAAAAATATCAAACAAGGCCATCGTTGCCGTTGCCTCATTCCCATGCATTTGAGACCAAAGCAATACTTTTATTGGCCCGTTTCCATACCTCACCTGATAAATAGGTCTTCCTTCGAATGACTCCCCAATTTGGCTTTTATCAAGCTTTTTATTAAGAATCAACCTCTCAATATCCTTATGCTTGAACCTACGATGTGTAAGTTTCGATTCTTTATATTCTTCGTACGAATTCAGGATTGCTTTCATCTATAATGGATCAAAAGGTGCTTTAGTTTAAAACCAAAACAACGAAACCGTTCTCTTCTTCCATGGAAACTACTTTTCCATAACCGCTGTGCTTGACTCTGTATCCTTTATTTTCTAGCAATGGCAAAGCGTCTCTCAATACGAGGCCATTTACATTTGGCAACTTTGTCTTTTCATTTAGCTCTTGCCAAAAGGGTTTGTTGTTCTTTGAGGCTAATCGACTAAACTCACCCTTTGGTTGTTCTTCTGTTTCAATTTGAAACTTTTCGGCAATCTCCATTAAGTCATTTGTATGTCCTGCCTTTTGTTGGTTTGCGAGCATTTTTGTTTTTGAAGAAAGCTTCTTTGATGGGTGAATTTCTACATCGTATGCAAAAATCCTATCAGCAATTTTGCGAAAAACTGGTGCACACACATCGCCGGCATATTGCAGGTCACCTCGCGGTTGATCAATCACAACCAAGCATGAGTACTTAGGGTTATCTGCCGGGAAATAGCCTATAAACGAAGTATAGTATTTGCCTTTTTGGTAGACACCATTTTTCCTTTTCTGAGCCGTTCCCGTTTTTCCCGCTACTGTACAGTATCCTTTACTTATTCCTTTGGCAGTTCCTCGCTCAGTTACTCCTGATAACATAGCTTGAGCAAAGTTTATGCTTTGTTTAGAGCAAAATCTACTGCTCATTTTATTTGCCGAAAACGTCGTAATCGTTTCGTCCGTATCTCTTATTTCTTTCACAATAATGGGCTGTATCCAATATCCATCATTGGCAACAGCATTGTAAAAAGTAAGCATTTGTAAGGGCGAAATACTCATTTCATAACCAATACTCATCCAAGGAAAGGTAGTGTTACTGTATGTTTTATCCTTGCTCGTTTTAATGTAAGGTTTTTTCTCTCCCTTCAACTGAAAACCAACAGGTTGATTAAGCTTAAAGTCTTCTAAGTATTCCAAATACTTATCATACGACTTGAAACCAAATACCCTTCTTACCAATTCATATACGCCAATATTACATGATTGCTCAAAAACCTGCTGTACCGTCAAATTACCATGCTCGTGAGAGCAAGTGAAATTTGCATTGCTATTGTGTCTTAATATTCCTCTACAGTCTACCGCAAAATCTGTTGGTTTTAGGCTACCCTCTTCCAAAAGTGCTAACATCGTTGCAAGCTTGAAAGTACTACCTGGATCTGTTCTACCCAAAACCGCGTGGTTCTCGTCTTCCAAATAATGAATATTATCTCCTCGCTGTCTCCTAGTCAAGTTTGCAATGGCTCTCACTTCTCCAGTAGCAATCTCCATTACGATGGCTGTTCCGTAGTTAGCATTGGTGGCTATCACTTGGTTTCTTAATGTACTTTCCACAATATCCTGAAAATTAACATCAATGGTTGTCACTACGTCATTTCCAGGTACCGCTTGTTGCTCATTCCCAGACTCCACTGGCAACCAATAGCCACCAGGTAACCTTTCAAACTCGCCTTTCCCATCTTTACCTGCTAAGTAATTATTGAAACTATATTCTATGCCAAATAGGCCTTTTCTTTTAGTTTTAGCATCCAGCTTACCCACTGATCGCATGGCCATTGAGTTAAATGGCATGAATCTATTTTCTTCCCGATCAAATTTACCTCCACCTTTATGCTTTCCTTCTCGAAAAAGAGGGAAAGTCTCTATAATCTCTTTCTCTTCGTGAGATATTTTCCTGTCGCCTATGCCAACATACCTTCTTTTCTTGGTGTTGCGAGCCTGAACCATTAGGTCTTTATAAGACGCCTTACTCCTATCTTTGAAAAACTTGGAAAGTAAATAACTCAACGAGTCTACACTCTCCTTGAACAATTCATCATTGGCTTGTAATGGATCAAGTCCCGCCTTATATATAGGTACTGATGTTGCGAGTAAACTTTTGCCATCATTGGCATAAATATTACCTCGCATAGCGGGTACAGAGCGTTCTTTTATAAGTGTTTTTTCTCCACTTTCTACAAAGCTTTGCTCTCCTGTTTGGAGTTTAAAAATACGCCCCAAAATTACTAGTCCAAGACAAATGAGAAAACCCATTACCCATTTTGACCTACCTTTGATCTGGCCTTTTATTCCAACTTTTTTCTGTCGCATGAGTGTAGATTAATCTTGAACAACAATTTTAATTGGGGGCTCAATGTTGGTGTCCATTCCTATGGACGACATTTTTTTAGAAATTTCAGAGTGCTTACTCTCAAACATATATCCAGCCTTATTGGTGATATAGGCCGCACGCATTTCCTTCATTTTGACTTCAGATTTTTCCATTCGCACGATAAGTGTTTCAATATTGTGCTGGAAAAAAATGTATATCATGATCAAACCGAAAACCCAGCCAACTTTCTTGACAGATTTTGCAGGAAGAAGACCATGCTCTTCAAAACTTGCTTTTAGATTTTTAACAAAGTCGAATTCGGGAAACGAAAACTTAAAACGAGACGAATTGTCCCTTCTTGGGGATTTGTTTTTTTGGGCAAACATAATTATTAGATGTCGTTTTGGTTAAACAACTAGCACGTGATTTCAAAGATAGCTAAAGCTCAAGAAAAAACTAAATCAATTTCCATGCATTTTTCCCAAAGTATAATTTCTAGCGGAAATTAGATCATTCACTTTGTTTCTCCGCAATACGAAGTTTTGAGCTTCGTGCACGAGGATTTTCGGCCTTTTCCATATCACTAGCTTCTATAGGTTTTCTAGTTACACCAACAAGTGGCTTGATAATATTGCCATAAAAATCTTTCTCTATTTCACCCTCAACCTTACCACTTCTAATAAAATTCTTGACCATTCTATCCTCTAAAGAATGGTATGACATCACTACCAATCTGCCGTTTTCATTCAATATCTCTGGTGTTTGAAGCAAAAACTCTTCTAAAACCGCCATTTCCTCATTGACTTCTATTCTTAAAGCTTGAAAAACCTGAGCCCAATATTTGAATTCTTTGTGTCTTGGAGTACATGGCTCTAGAGCCTTTTTAAGTTCTTCAATTGTTTTGATTTCTGATCCGCTTCGAGCTCTTACAATCTCACTTGCCGCAGTACGAGCGTTTTTTATTTCACCGTACATCCCTAGTATTTTATGAAGCTCTTTTTCGCTATAATTATTGATAATTTTGCGAGCAGTGATGTCTCCTTTTTGGTTCATTCTCATGTCCAAATCTGCATCAAAACGAGTAGAAAATCCCCGCTCTGGTGTGTCAATTTGGTGAGAAGAAACGCCTAAGTCTGCAAGAATTCCGTCTACCTTTTTAACCCCATAAACTCTTAAAAACTTTTTGAGATACCTAAAGTTGGCCTGTACAAGAGTAAAACCTGGGTGAGTTATTTGCTCTGCATTTTTCTTGGCGTCTTCATCTTGATCAAAACCAAACAGCCTACCTGTTGTTAATTTTTCTAAAATAGCCCTACTGTGACCCCCTCCACCGAAAGTGACATCGACATAGATTCCATCTGGTTTGATATTTAGCCCGTCTAAACACTCTTGAAGCATGACAGGGCGGTGGTATTCGTAGTTTTCCATTCAATTATTTTATGACCTATTTTGAACCAAATAGGGCTTTAAAAGCTTACAAAGTTAATTAATTTAAATCCGTCGTTTTGATGATTCTTAAGTTTAAGTCAATTCTAGTTGGCTTCACGTTAGTTTTCCTTTTTCAAGCATGCTCTACCAAAAAAGATTTGCCCGTAGGAACATGGCATGCAGAGGTACAAACCATTATTGGTCCACTTCCTTTCGAGTTGGAGATAAATAAAAACTTGGAAACATTTGTTATAAATGGCTCTGAGCGTCTCAAACTCGATACAACTTTTATTAGAAATGACTCATTGGTCATCCTAATGGAAATATTTGAAGCCGAAATTGTCACTGCTTTTGATGGAGATAACATGACAGGATCCTATACCAAAAAACTAGGAGACCTATCAGAGGTAGGAGCTGTTTTTAATGCAAAAAAAGGAACACACTCTAGGTTTGAAAGTGCTCCTGCTACACACAATGTAACCGGCAAATGGGAAGTAACATTTGTAGAAGATAGCACTAGCTCATATCCTGCAATTGGTGTTTTTGAACAAAAAGATGATAAAGTAAGCGGTACTTTCTTAACCGAAATGGGCGACTATCGCTACCTAGAAGGAAATATGGTGGGAGATAGTTTAATGTTATCTTGTTTTGATGGTACCCACGTTTTTTTGTTCAAGGCCTTAGTTATCGGAGACAAAATGACAGGAGGAAGGTTTTCTTATAGTCTCGACTACTTTGAAACCTGGTCAGCCACTAAAAATGAAAATGCAACTTTGGGAAATCCTGAGGAGCTCACATTCCTTAAAGATGGGTTTGATAAAATAGCGTTTGATTTCTCAAATACGAAAGGCGAAACAGTCTCTTTCCCTTCTGCAGAAACCGATGGTAAAGTTGTAATTCTACAGGTTTTAGGCTCATGGTGTCCCAATTGTATGGACGAAACCAAGTTTTTGACAAAATGGTACGAAAAACAGGATAAAGAAAAAGTGAAAGTAATTGGCCTCGCCTTTGAGAAGAGCCTAGATCCTACTTACGCCTATCCTAAAATCGACAAAATGGTTTCCCGTTTTAATGTCAACTATCCCGTTCTATTGGCCGGATTAAACGATAAAGACGAAGCATTAAAATCCCTACCAATGCTTAATGCCATCATTAGTTTCCCAACTACTATTTTTATAGATAAAAAAGGGAAAGTAAGGAAAATACATACAGGATTTAGTGGGCCAGGTACAGGTATATACTACACAGAATTCATAGCCGATTTTGATCGCTTTATGGATAAGCTACTTGCTGAATGACCACCAAAGAAAAGCTACTTCTCTTTATACTTGCCTGCGTAAACTTCACCCATATTGTGGACTTTATGATCCTGATGCCTCTGGGGCCAAACCTCATGAAGGTTTTTGACATAAGTCCTGCCCAGTTTGGCTATGTGGTATCTTCTTATGGTATTGCTGCTGGTATTTCAGGTTTTACATTGGCGTTTTTTGCGGATAGATTTGACAGAAAATCTGTTTTATTTACGGCATACATTGGCTTCGTGATAGGAACATTTGCTTGTGCAATGTCGCCTACTTATGAAGTATTAATGGTTGCAAGAACGCTTACTGGTGTATTTGGCGGAATGATAGGCTCACAAGTGCTTTCTATCGTGGCGGATACATTTGGGTATGAAAGGCGTGCAACTGCAATGGGGATTATTATGACAGCTTTTTCAGTTGCTTCTGTCGTAGGAGTTCCTGGCGGCTTGTATTTGGCCAACCTTTACAACTGGCATGCTCCTTTCTTTTTAGTAGGAGCTTTGGGAATTGTTGTAATTCCACTCATCTACTTTTTCGTGCCAAATGTAAATTCACATTTGCAAAAACACGTAAAAGGAAATCCATTCAAGGTTGTTTCTCAGATATTAAAAACCCCAAATCAATTATGGGCACTAGGGCTTTCAACAGTTATCATGTTAGGCCACTTTAGTATTATTCCCTTCATTGCTCCTTCATTGGTTGCAAATGCTGGATTTGCCGAAAGTGACATTTATCTCATCTATTTGGTGGGAGGCGTTTTAACAATTTTCTCAGCTCCAATAGTGGGCAAACTTGCAGACAAAAAAGGTAAGTATCCAATTTTTGTTGTTTTCGCTTTTCTTTCAATGTTGCCCATTTTCTTTATTACCAATCTAAGCCCAATGCCGCTTTATGTGATTTTGGTAATCTCTGGCTTCTTTTTTATTGCAACTAATGGAAGAATCATTCCTACTCAGGCGATGGTTTCCAGTGTTGTACAACCTCAACAAAGGGGAAGCTTTATGGCAATAAATTCTTCTGTACAGTTAATGGCACAAGCGATTGCTACTAACATAGGTGGAGCCATCATCATAGAACGTGCAGATGGATATCTCGACAACTACGAGTATGTCGGTTATTATGCGATGTTTATGATTTTCTTGGCTGTTTTTGTAGCCAAGCAAGTGAAGAGTATAGAGTAAGAAAATTTACTTTTCTTTTACGCTTCTCTAGCCATTAAAAATTCTCCAAATGACTTTAGTTCTTGCTTGCCATATGGTCCGCAGTTAAGATTCCAAATGTCTTCAAATCCTTTTTTAAAGTAAGACTGCATAAGCTCTTCAGCAAGTTCTCTAATTCCAAGTCCATTATAGATTGTCCTAACAGCTTTTACCTTTTCGTCCTTGTCAAAATCTTTTTTGGCAATCCATTCTCTCAATATATCACCTTCGCTCGAACCTTCGGAAAGTTCCAAAGCTTTTATGAGCAACCATGTCTTTTTGTTTTCAATGATGTCTCCGCCAACTTGTTTTCCAACTTTGACTTGATCCCCAAAAACATCCAAAATATCATCTTTCACCTGAAACCCAAGTCCAAAGTTGATCCCAATATCATAAAGCAAAGCCTGCTCTTTTTCATCTTGACCTGCCATTAAGCCACCAAGCTCAAGAGCAAAACCAAGCAAAACTGATGTCTTGAGTTTGATCATTTCGAGATACTGCTCCGTTTCTACAATATCAATTGATTCAAAATTCATGTCAAACTGTTGTCCTTCACATACCTCAGCTGCAGTCCTATTGAACCGTTTGAATGCTTGTTTAAAGTATTGACCTTCTACTGAGCCCAGCAGCTCATATGCCGCTACAAGCATTACATCTCCAGAAAGGATTGCTGTATTTGCATTCCATTTTTCGTGTACAGTAGGTTCTCCTCTACGCAAGGGAGCATCATCCATGATGTCATCATGCAACAAAGTAAAGTTGTGAAACACCTCTACTGCCAATGCGGCTTTCAAAACATTTTCCCAGTCTTCCTTATACAGGTTATATGCCATGAGCGTAAGTGCTGGCCTCATTCTTTTGCCTCCCAATGACATAATGTATGAAATAGGCTGGTAGAGCTCCACTGGATTTTCTCCATAATGTAGCTTTTCTACAGCTTCGGCAATGGCTTTTTGGTATTGATGTAACTTCATTGAAATTAGGAACGAAATTTCACTTCGTTTGTTCTTGATTTTGCTTTTTCACAAGAAGAAAAAGTGGATAACTGATGGCTATAAATATAAGGGCAAAGCTACTACTTTCAAGGTCACCAATAACTGTTCCTACTAAAAATAAGGCGGAAATAATTAATAAAAACCAAGGCAAAAATGGATATAATGGCACCTTGAAAGGTCTATCTAGTTCAGGTTCAGTTTTTCGCAGCCTAATAAGGGATGCAAAACCTAATGTATAGCTGAGTATAAAAAAGAAAGTTGCAATGTCACTTAGTTTTCCACTCAACTCTTTTCCTGCAATTAATAAAATAATTGAAAGCATAACAGTAAAGCTCAAAGCAAATGCAGGAGACCCTTTACTGTTCACTTGGGTTAGTTTTTTCCAAAACAAGCCATCCCTACTCATAGAAAAGATTACCCTAGGGGCAAACATGACCTGAGCATTTAATATTCCGAAAATCGAAATCATTAAGAATATGGTAAGGATTTTTCCCGCCTGTGCTCCAAACATCAGCTCAACAGCATCCGCAGCTGCAAGCTTAGATCCCACAAGTTGATCCATTGGGATAACATATAAAATCGCAGCATTGACTAGTAGGTAAATCACCAAAATGGCAAGGACGCCCAAGATCATTGACTTGGGAAGATTCTTCGTGGGATTCGTATTTTCTTCGGAAAAATAGGTGGCAGTATGCCAGCCATCAAAAGTGTAAAAAACAGCTAAAAAAGCACCAAGAAGCCCTGCAAAGAGACCATCTTTAGCAACATGCTCCATTTGAGCAGCCTCTCGTGTTTCTGCTCCATAGACAAAACAAAAAACTACAAAAAGTAAGAGCCCAACTGCCTTTATGATCGAAATTAATTCTTGTGATTTTCCACCAACTTTCGTCCCTAATAAATGAAGACCGAGTAAAAGTACGAGTATAATTGTTGCAATAATTTGCAAACTAATATTGGCCGAAGGAAATAGCACATCGACATATTCGCTCCATGTATAAGCACCAAAACTTATTGCACTTACAGTACCCAGCCAGCTAGCAACTCCAGTAAAAAAACCAACAAAAGGCCCAAAAGCCCTTTTGGCATATACATACCATGCTCCTGCTTTTGGCATAGAAACAGCAAGTTCCACTGCACATAAAACTCCTAATAAAGCGTATATTCCTACAGCTAGCCATACACCCATTATCAACCACGGATTTCCTAAATATTCTGCCACAGGACCGGGCTTTCGAAGAATTCCTGTGCCTATAGTACCTCCTATTGTTACCGCAATTCCAAAGCCTATGCCTAGGAGTTTTAATAATTCGTTGGGTTGTTTTTCAGTAGCCAAAATGGTTTCAAGTATATTTGGGACAATAACACAAAATTTGCGGCATAAAACTAGCGAAGAAAAAACAAATGAAAACTCTACTATTGGTATTTGTAGGTGGTGGTGCGGGAAGTATGCTCCGATATGCCATATCCAAGTGGTTAAATGGCGGGGTTTTTCCAGTCGGAACACTTTTAGCAAACTTGTTAGCTAGCTTGCTTTTGGGGTACATTTCTGGCAAGATGCTAGAGGCTAGTCACCCAGTTAAAGCTCTTTTAGCAATTGGCTTTTGTGGGGGCTTTAGCACTTTTTCAACTTTTAGCAAAGAAAGTTTCGAGCTAATACAAAACGGTTTTTATTCGCAAGCAGCCTTACACACTATCCTCAACTTTGGTCTATGTTTGGCAGGAATCGGCCTAGGTTTATATTTGGCCAAATAAAAAACCCTAAAAGCTTTTACGCTCTCAGGGTCACTTGATTCATCATAGGTTATTATTGTCTTGTATTTTCTTAATTTCAGTTGGGGATTCAGTAGGTTAACTTCCTGTTGTGCAAATTTATGCAATTTTAATTCAAGTTTGCAAGATATATTGCATAAATTTGCATACAAGTTTTAGATATGCTCAAAGAAGAACGCCAAAAACTCATATTAGACAGACTCAACTCATCCAAGAAAGTAAACTTTGGAGAGCTTGAGAAGATATTAAATGTCTCTTATGATAGTATACGAAGAGATGTAATAGAATTGGAGGACAAAGGACTTCTTAAAAAAGTACATGGAGGCATAGTAGCAAACTCATACTATAAAGGAATCAGTGAATCTGCAGGGAAGTTTCAAGGCAGCGATGAGCTAGGCATTATTGTCAAAAAGGCAATTAAACTCTTCGAAAACAATCAATTAGTTTTAATGGATGGTGGCAGCACCAACTTCCATATAGCTAGTCAGCTTCCTAAAAACATCTCTACTACGATTATAACTAATAGCCCTCCGCTTGCAGTTGCACTAAATCAGCACTCCAACCTTGAGGTGATTCTACTAGGAGGACAATACTTTAAAAAGTATCAGATTTCTCTTGGGACTGCAGTAATGGATCAGCTTAATAATTTCAAGCCCGATTTATACTTTATGGGCGTTAATGGAATTCACATAGATAATGGCCTCACTGTAAGAAACTATGAAGAGACCATGCAAAAGAAAAAAATGATGTCTATTTCTAAAAATGTAGTAGCATGTACCATTGAAGAAAAGATCAATCATTCGGAAAACTTTAAGATTTGTAATGTGGATGAGATTGACGTTTTAGTTACAAACCTGAGTGCAAAGCATAAACTATTAAGTGATTTTGAATCACTTACCCTAAGTATTATATAAACCCTTTTATAAACCCCAGACGAATAGGAATGAGCATGGACTTTACTGACCATGCTCTTCCTTTTATTAAAACCTTATTTTTAACGCTGCCAAAAAGTTAATTCCTGCTTGAGGATAAACAAAATTCTCAGTTATTGTTCCTTCATAATTGTAGCTGTAAGTATACCCATTAGGCTCATACTGAACATTGAAAAGGTTATTCACCAATAAGCTCAATGATGTTTTTTTGAAACCACGACTTTTGAATTCATAAATTACATTGAGATTATTAACAAAAAATGCATCAAGCGAGCGGGCGTCATTTGAGGTATTGTCGAGATACTGCTTGCCAACATACTTAGGCAATATTGAAAACTCAAGTCCAGAAACTGGCAAGAAGCTAATCACTCCTCCAGCAATTAAGTCTGGTGAAAAAGAAATTGCAGTATTCTCAAATTGGTTTACAATATTAGGACTACTGTCATAGCTAACTATTGTTTCCTCAAAATTCACGATCTTGTTTGCACTGATTGTCCCATTTGCGGCAATTTTCCACATTTTACCTAAGTTTTTGCCGTATTGCAACTCAAGTCCAGTACGAAAACTTTTTGGAACATTTACTCTTATTGCCTCTCCTACATCATTTACATTACCAGTTAATACTAGTTGGTTTTTGTAGTTCATGTGAAAGAAGTTAGCCTCAAATAACTGGTCTTTTTCCATAAACCTAAAGCCCAACTCAAGATCTTGTAAGTTCTCGTGCTGCGGTGGGTTTGCCACATTATCCACAAAGTCTTGTCTACTAGGTTCTTTATTACCTACAGCGAATGAACCATAAAGTGACGATTTAGCACTGAAATCATAATTTAGGCCAACTTTAGGGTTAAAAAATGTGAAGTTGGTACTCACATCAGTATTTGCTCGAGTATCAATAGTTCCGTTTATGTCCAATGAAACCGCTCTAACCTGCAGGTCTATAAATGAATTAAACTTTGAATTAAATTGGTAAATAGACTTGGCATAAACGTTAAAGTCATTTTTCACTCCCACATTTTCATACCACCGATGATCCTTGGCACCTTCTGGAGTGAACTGTGACCACACTACCTCTCCAAAA
Organism: Spirosomataceae bacterium TFI 002; assembly: GCA_900230115.1. Classification (NCBI taxonomy): domain Bacteria; kingdom Pseudomonadati; phylum Bacteroidota; class Cytophagia; order Cytophagales; family Spirosomataceae; species Spirosomataceae bacterium TFI 002. The sequence goes on from LT907983.1 coordinate 2,390,154, forward strand.
TGTTCGCCCTCATACCTACTCATAGCTCCTCCAATGGTAACATTAACTTTAGTTTTGGGGTCATACTCCAAAGACCAAACACCTCCATAAAAATGATTATCCAGCCACTTTCTCCTTACAAGATCAGTTTCGCTTATCGTTTCAGAGCCAATGATAATGTCTTCTAAACCGTAATCTGAATATGATTCACCATCTTTAAATTGCTCATAATAACCTCTTCCGTATGTATAATGTAGTGTTGGATTAAGTCTCCAATGGTCTCCTAGCTTGAAAGAAGTGATAAGTTGATAATGGTCTTGCTGGTAATTGTCAACCTCATTTTCGTAGTCGTACCAGTTGAATTTTCTACCAGCAGCCAACATTCTGCTTTTGAACTTATCATCTATATAATTACGATCTACAAAAGACTGAATTCCAGCCTGGTCACCATTCGCGAGGCTTTCAGGGACTCCATACCACGATTGGTAAGTACGCTCTTGTCCAGAGAAAACATTCAGCCTTACGAAGTTATCGTTTTTATAATACCCACCCGAAAGGTAGAATGATTTCAAATCTGAAGAGGCTCTTTCAACCCAGCCGTCAGAAGTAATTTTGGACAGGCGTGCATCTATTACAAAGTGGTTTTCCATGAGACCAGTACTAGCCATAACGTTGGTTTTGAAAGTATTAAAACTACCGTATGAAGTGTTGATTTCTCCGTATGCCTCAGGTTCGTACTGTAGTGTGTTCACATTTATACTCGCTCCAAAAGCTCCTGCACCATTTGTGCTAGTCCCTACTCCCCTTTGAATTTGAATACTAGCTACCGAAGATGCAATGTCAGGCATATTAACCCAAAAAACTCCTTGCGACTCGCTGTCATTAAATGGAACCCCATTCAAAGTCACGTTAATTCGTGTAGGGTCTGTTCCTCGAATTCGGATCCCAGTGTAACCAACACCAGCCCCAGCATCGCTTGTCACTACCACTGAAGGAGTTTGATTGAGTAAAAATGGAATATCTTGCCCTAAATTCTGTTTTTCAATGGTTTGTTTTCCAATGGTTGTAAATGCCATTCCCGATTTAACCGAAGCCCGTGTTGCATTTACAACAACTTCATTTAATGCTTGAATTTTGGTAGTGTCTTCTTGTGCAATAGCAGAAATGCTTAGAAGTAAGAACGCCGAAGCGATAAAAGTAAAACGTCGCATAAGGCGACAATCGAAACAAAAATTGCTCATAATAATGTTTTAAATACTATTAAAAAGCAGATAAAGGAGTCAAATCAGCTTGTGATTTAACGTTTGATAAAAATTGAATTCCACTGAGAAAGCGTTGCTAGCATTTCTTTCTCATAATCCCTTCGCCGGTACTAACCGTATCAGGTTCAATGGGTATGATCTCAGCCCTATGTATTCAGGCACCCCTTTCGTGAGATAACAGTGCAAAGGTAAGTGAGTATCTGCCAAATGGTGCAACATTTTTCCAAAAAATCCGTATTCCTTATTGAGATTCTATATTTATTGGTAAATTTCCACCACGAGTTGTTTTCGATGATACAATACATGATCACATTTAGTCTACCAGATACATTTCCTCAGGAGTTCATTGAACAAATTCCAGAGCAACGTTTTGTTATTGACAAGATGCTGAAAGAAGGAAAACTGTTTTCTTACACTTTAACTTTGGATAGGTCGAGGTTGTGGTGTATCGCCAATGCCGACTCAGAGATGGAAGTTGTTTCGCTCATTCATCAATTCCCCCTTATAGACTACATGAACTACGAAATTGAAGAGCTTATGTTTCACAATCAAAGTGCCATTCAAGTACCTGCTTTTTCGTTGAACTAGAATGAAATACTTTTTAAAACCCTTACTCTGGTCACTTGTTTTCTTGTTTTTAGGTGCTTCTTCATGCCGAATGGCGAACAACAAAGTTGAAGCCCCAATTGAAGCCTACGAAACATTAGATTACATCATAAAATACAATAAAGCACCTGATGGGTATGTGGGTGGTCGTAAGTTTGGCAACTTTGAGGAGCTTTTACCAAAAAAAACAGAGCAAGGAAAGAAAATATTCTACAAAGAGTGGGATATTTACCCCAAGAAAAAAGGAATAAATAGAGGCCCGCATAGATTAGTAACCGGAAACAACCGTACTGCTTTTTATACACCAGATCACTATCAATCCTTCATCGAGATTTTCCCGAAAGAGAATAAATAATTACATTGTTAAACATAAACAGCTAATAATTAAGCAAATACCCTGGAATGAATAACCTTATCATTACAGACAGCCCTGAACTTTTAGAAGATCAGGCTCTCATCAAGATCGATAGTAAAAAATGCAAATCGCTTCGTGAGTTTTATGAAACGCTAGCCCAAGAACTAAAATTTCCAGACTATTTTGGTTACAATTTAGATTCTTTCGACGAATTGATGAATGATTTATCTTGGATTGAGGATGAGCGAATCCTGCTTTACTTTTACAATTCGGAGCTTTTCTTAAGAAATGAAAGAAACGAAAAGAAGTTAACCACCTTGCTAGACCAGCTAGATGCTACTTGTGAGGACTGGAAATATTATCGTGAAGATGAGGTCGAAGTAGAAGAGGGCGAAGAGCCTATTCCCAAAAAAGAATTGATTGTTGCTTTCTCAACAAGTGAACGTATATCCGAAATTTTGGATATGTAAATATCATTTCCAGAAAAGACCTCGGTCTTTTCTGGAAATTGACCTAACTATATGAGTTGCCTCTTAAGCAAAGTGACTTATATTATTTGATTGGTACAGTTACCATAGCGTTTTCCCAAGCAATATTCATATTGATGAGAGAATCTGTACCTGCGAAAGAAATGGTAAGTTGCTCCATTGCAGTTCCTAAGTTACTTGGCTTAGCACTAACCCTTAGAACATCCGTATCTTCGCTATAGTTTGTACCCCATTGACCTGTTTCACTATTGAAGATTATATCCCAGCTCTCAGGGTTAGGAACAGTCCAAAGTGAATATTTCCCTCCAGCAAGCCTTTTCCCATCAATAAATACATCTTTATTAAATTCTATTGTAGTAGCTTCATTTGCACCAGTTCTCCATACTTTGTCGTAAGGCACTAACTCACCGAATATTTTGCGACCTTTCATGTAGGGTCTACAATATTCTACCTCTACCTCAATTCCATTTTGTTCGATTGCAGCAGTTTCAGCTGGGCTATTACTTTTAGTCCATGTTTTTAGTCCAAAATAAGCAAGGACAAGAAATACAGCTACACCCAATATGATTTTAATTGCTTTGTTCATTTTATTGTATTTAATGGTTCGAGTTTATCAACATCTTTGTTGTGTATAAAATTCAATTCGTGGTTTTTCGGAATTCCTATGCAATATCGTCAAATTGCAGGATATATACTTGGTAGAACACTTTTATGGATATCATTCAGCTTCTTTCGGACAATATTGCTAACCAAATCGCAGCAGGAGAAGTGGTGCAACGGCCAGCTTCTGTTGTGAAAGAGTTAATGGAAAATGCAATAGATGCCAAAGCCAGCGAAGTAAAACTTATAATCAAAGATGCGGGAAAAGTCCTTATTCAGGTCATTGACGATGGTGCAGGTATGTCTCTTACTGATGCAAGGATGAGTTTTGAGCGTCATGCAACTTCCAAAATCAGAAAGTCCGAGGATCTATTTAAGATTATGACCATGGGGTTTAGGGGAGAGGCTCTTGCCTCCATTGCTGCTGTGGCTCAAGTAGAAATGAAAACCCAGAGAAGTGAAGACGAAGTAGGTACTTTGCTAAAAATTGAGGGTTCTGAATTCAAAAGTCAAGAACCGGTATCTACTACTAAAGGCACTAGCATTCAGGTTAAAAATCTGTTCTTTAATGTTCCTGCTCGTCGTAACTTTTTAAAAACCAATGCTGTGGAAATGAAGCATATTCTGGAAGAATTCACCAGAGTTGCTTTGGCACACCCACAAATCACCTTTGAGGCCTACCATAATGACATTGAACTATACAGGCTTCCTGCAGATAAGCTTAGCAAACGAATTGTTGATATTTTTGGTAAAGGCTATCGCGAGCAATTGGCAAGTTGTGAGGAAAATACACCTTTTGTAAATATATCGGGATATATCGGTAAGCCTGAGGCCGCAAAAAAATCTCGAGGAGAGCAATACTTTTTTGTTAACGATAGGTTTATCAAAAGTCCATATTTGCACCATGCAGTTACGGGAGCTTTTGAAGCAACCATTCCAGCTGGTGCTCATCCTTTTTATGTTCTCAATATAGAAATTGACCCTTCTCATATAGATATAAATATTCATCCCACTAAAACAGAGATTAAATTTGACGACGAAAAAGCTATTTATGCTATTTTGAGATCAGCGGTTAGAAAAGCCATAGGTGTTTATAACCTTACACCTAGTATTGATTTTGAGTCAGATATCAACTTTGCCAACCTTAGTAGTGCCAGAACACAAGCGGAACCTCGTCGTTCATCAGGAGATTCACGAGTTTCTATTTCTAATTTTGAGAAACAACCAGTTAGCAATTGGAAAAGCCTTTACGAAGGCCTTGAAGACACTCCCCCTTCTTTACCCAAAACACTAGAGTCCAAAGCAAACGACTTTAAAGAAAAAGACAATAACGAAATTGGTCTTTCGGCTTTACAGATCCACCAAAAGTACATTGTTACTCAGGTAAAAAGTGGTTTAATGTTGATTGATCAAAAAGCCGCTTATGAAAGAATATTTTACGAGAAATACCTTAAAAACCTAAGTAACAAGGCTGGAAATAGCCAACAATTGTTATTTCAAAAGACCCTCAACTTAAGTGCAATAGACTTTTCTCTTGCAATGGACTTGAAAGAAGCAATTCACGCTTTGGGTTTTGGGTTTGAGGAGTTTGGCCAAAACACAGTGTTAATATCGGGCGTGCCAGCTGACCTCACAGAAGAAGACGCTGGGGATGTGTTGAAAGATCTATTGAACCAATATAGGATCAATGAGAATGACTTAAAAACTAACAAAACCGAGAATTTAGCTCGCTCGATTGCCAAGCGAGTAGCCTCTCGATCTCTAAAAAAACTAGATAATGTTGAGATCATGAGCCTTATCAATCAATTATTCGAATGTAGCGTACCTACCTACACTCCAAGTGGAAAAGCAATAACCCATATTCTTGATCTATCAAAGTTAAACGAACTGATTGGCGGTTCTTAAGGTTTATCATAAACACTATTTCATAACTATGTTTGATCGTATTACCCCCGTTGTAAAGAACTTGTTGATTGCTAATGTGGCTATTTTTCTACTTTCTTTAATAGCAAAAAATTTTATGTTCACATATTTTTCATTTTTCAACCCTATACTACCGGGATCAGAAGAAATGTTTAATCCTAATTTTAGGCCTTGGCAAATCATTTCTTATATGTTTATGCACAGCACTAGCAGTATGGGTCATATTTTTGGAAACATGTTCGGTCTCTTTATTTTTGGATCAACACTGGAAACCTACATGGGTTCTAAGCGATTCTTTTATTATTATATGATCACCGGAATAGGTGCTGCAGTTCTCAATAGTGTGCTCAATACCTATGAAATGAGCCAGCTTATTGTAATGTCCGAGCCATATATAGACCTTGCACGAACACCGATGGTAGGTGCTTCTGGTGCGATTTTTGGTATACTAGTAGCATTTGGTGTGCTTTTCCCAAATGTTGAATTAATGCTATTATTTTTCCCTGTGCCTATAAAAGCTAAATATTTTGTAGTTTTATATGGTGCTTATGAATTGTACGCCGGTGCAACTGGAATGCAGTCAGGTATAGCACACTTTGCTCACTTAGGTGGTTTACTTACAGGCTTAGTTTTATTAAAGTTTTTTAGGTTTGATCAACGAAGTTGGTAAACATTACGTATTAACAAAAAGATATGTACTAGAATGACAAGTGTTTTTGACGATATCAAGCAGGCTTTTAACAATCAGCATAATTCGAGTGTGAAAATCATTCTTATTAATCTGTTTGTGTTTCTTGCATTGGGTATTTTCAAGTTTTTCTTTAGTCTATCTCCTGAAACCTCTTTCATTGTACCAGCCATAAAGGACAACCTTTGGTTAAGTGCCGATCTTACTGGCTTTTTACTGCACCCTTGGGCTGTCTTTACTTTTGGTTTTATCAATGACAACCTCATAAACCTTATATTTAATAGCCTTGCGTTGTTCTATTTTGGTCTTTTAATTCAAGACTTTTTAGGAACCAGAAAACTATTCAATGTCTATATATTAGGTTATATTTTTGCGGGAATTTTTTATGTGCTTACCTATAATATGGCAGGCATTTGGAAGATAAATATTTCGCTCATTTCTCCTGCAACCGGTTCTGCAGCAGCAGTATATGCTGTTATGTTTGCCACCGTCACCCTCATTCCCGACTATGAGTTCTATTTTTTCAGACTATTTTATATCAAAATAAAGTATATCGCTCTGGCCTTCTTAGTTTTATCCTTTTTCATGTCTCCTGGGTATGGGTTATTGAATTTGGGAGGAGCTGTTTTTGGCTACTTGTATATTAAATTTTTAAGAACGGGTATTGACTTAGGTAGCCCTATCGAATCTCTTGCAGCATGGTTTTCTAGAAAAGAAAGTACTCCAAGTCCAAAGCCATTTCAAGCAAAAAAATACAGCCATTCAACAATTGGCAACACAAGAAAATCAACTTTTGAATTTGTGCCAGATGCACAACCTGACCAAGAAGAAGTTGATGCACTTTTGGACAAAATAAGTACTTCTGGCTATGATAGCCTTACCAAAGAAGAAAAGCAAAGACTCTACATTGCTTCTAAAAGTAACGACTTACGAACTAAGTAAGTAACCATAAAATAAGCTTCTGTCAGAATAAGAAGTGCATTCTCCTAAGATTTTGTAATTTTGTGATGCAAAACGTTATATTGTATACGTTTAGCTGAATTTATTAAACAATTCGATTTCAATTGGGTTCTTTATATCACAATAGAATAACTTTACCAGTATGCTCATCACTCCTGGAGACCTCCTCAAAGACATAAATAACCCTGCTGACCTTAGAAAGCTCACTCCAGAGCAAATTCCGCAGGTCTGCGATGAACTTAGACAATTCATCATAGATATAGTATCAACCTACGGTGGTCACTTTGCCGCTAGTTTGGGAGTTGTGGAACTTACAACTGCTTTACACTATGTATTTAATACTCCCGACGATCAATTGGTATGGGATGTTGGTCATCAGGCATACGGTCACAAAATATTAACAGGAAGAAGAGATACTTTCTATACCAATAGAGTTTACGGTGGTATTTCGGGTTTTCCCAAAAGAACAGAAAGTGAGTATGATACTTTTGGTGTAGGTCACTCTTCTACTTCCATTTCTGCCGCACTGGGTATGGCAATGGGTTCTCAGCACAATAATGAAAAACACCGTCAACATATTGCGGTTATAGGTGATGGTGCCATGACTGCTGGTCTGGCATTTGAAGGCATGAATCATGCTGGTTCACTGAAAGACGCCAATATCCTAATTATCCTCAATGACAATTGTATGTCTATAGACCCTAATGTAGGGGCATTGAGGGAATACTTGACCGATATTACGACATCGCAGACTTACAACAAGGTCAAAGACGATGTATGGAAGCTGTTGGGTAAGATGAGTACTTTTGGTAAAAGTGCTAGAGAAATTGTAGCGAAAGTTGAGAATGCTATGAAAGGTGCTTTGCTAAGCCAAAGTAACTTCTTTGAAGCACTTAATTTAAGGTATTTTGGACCAGTTGATGGTCATGATGTAGATCACTTAGTTCATATTTTGAATGACCTTAAAACTATTCCAGGTCCAAAAATTCTTCACTGCATTACCAAGAAAGGTAAAGGATATGCCCCAGCAGAAAAAGACCAAACAAAATGGCATGCACCGGGACTATTTGACAAACATACAGGAGAAATAAGAAAAAAAGCTAATCCAGCTCCTGAGCCTCCAAAATATCAGGATGTTTTTGGTAAAACAATTGTAGAACTTGCCAAGGTTAATGAAAAAATAGTAGGTGTAACACCAGCAATGCCATCCGGTTCTTCATTAAATATAATGATGGAGGCAATGCCAGATAGAGCATTCGATGTTGGAATTGCGGAACAACATGCTGTTACTTTCTCGGCAGGAATGGCAACTAGAGGCCTTACAGTCTATTGTAATATCTATAGTACATTTATGCAAAGGGCATACGACCAAGTCATTCACGATGTATGTACACAAGGATTACCAGTAATATTCTGCTTGGATAGAGCGGGTTTTGCAGGAGCAGATGGTCCTACGCACCACGGTGCTTATGACATTGCATATATGAGATGTATTCCTAATATGATTGTCGCTGCACCTATGAACGAAGAAGAGCTTCGTAACATGATGTTTACAGCTCAAAGCGATACTGTTCAAAAAGACAAATATTCATTTACAATTCGCTATCCAAGAGGTAAGGGTGTAATGATTGACTGGCAAAAACCAATGCAGTCAATGGAAATAGGCAAGGGACGTAAACTTATAAATGGTACTGATGTTGCAATTTTGACAATAGGCCATATCGGTAATTATGCAACCAAAGCGGTTGAGCAATTGAGTGAAGACAGCATTTCTGCTGCACACTATGATATGCGATTTGCCAAGCCAATTGACGAAGCCTTACTTCATGAAGTGTTCCAAAAACACAGTGATGTAATAACCGTAGAAGATGGTTGTGTACAAGGTGGAATGGGCTCAGCAGTGCTTGAATTTATGGCCGATCATGGTTACAAAGCAAGTGTTAAACGACTGGGAATTCCTGACCGTTATGTAGACCATGGCGAACAGGAGCAACTACACAAAGAATGTGGTTTTGATGTCGAAGGAATTGTTAAAGCGGCACGAACTATAATCGGAAAAAGGGCTGAGTTAGCAGCTCAATAGGCTTTAGCTGACTTCACTCTTAATAATTTTTGCTAGGTATTCGTCCGAAAAGTCGCTCCTAAGCTCTACCCACATAGGAAGATGATCCGACATTTTGTATGTTCTCCATGTATTAAAAGTCCCCGTATCTTTCAGCCCGTTTTGTGGTGCTTCATTACGATATTCCCCTTCTTGATCTAGCCTAAAAACATGTTCAAAATAGTCGAAAGTGTTCCCCGCGAGAATATCTAATTTAGCGTATTCCTTTACCCTTTTCGGCTTCCAAAAAGCTATTTGATCGTATGCTTTATCTCTAGCAACGTTACTTCCTGGAATGCTCTTTAGCTGGTCTGGGATTATAAAATCATTTGATTCCAGAGCCTCCATAGTGGGATGACCCTTTCCAATGATATTAAAGTCACCCAAAACACCTAAAAACGACTCCCCGTCTAGTGAATATTCAGATGCAGCTTTTTTTGCAAGAGCCTTGGTCAATTGCTCAATTTCGCTCCTTCGCTGCTCTAACTTGTCATCATCACTGGCATTCCCATAATAAATATGTACAGTACATAGGTTTATTTTTAACCAACCAGATTGAAAAGAGATCAAATACGGAGTTCTCGCAAACTGTTTAAACGAATCATCCAAAGAGTCTTCCAAAAACCTCAATCGATACTGCTCGCCTTCTATTTTGTTTGGGAGTGTGATCGTTGCTTTTCCCCTTCCAGGGCTTTCTACCACCGTATTTTTTACAAGTACCAACTTTACTCCTGACGGTAAAGTTAGCTGCGAACCATCTGGAATAGGAACTTCCAAGTCGGCCGCTAATTTTTTCTTATCACCAGCAGACTTTAATGAGGCATCGTAGGTACCATCCAGGCTTGCTGCCGAGTTAGCAAGTTTTAGCTCAAAACCATTTTCAAG